>NZ_FNOK01000036.1 GCF_900106995.1 Saccharopolyspora shandongensis | reverse complement strand
GCGCGGGCGTCGGCGAAGCGCTTGGAAACCTCGTCCCAGTCGACGACGTTCCACAGGTGCTTGACGTAGTCCGCCTTCACATTGCGGTACTGCAGGTAGTACGCGTGCTCCCAGATGTCGAACACCAGCAGCGGCGTCGTCGCGATCGACAGGTTCGAGTGGTGATCCCGCAGCTGCTGGGTGATCAGCCGCTGACCGACCGGATCCCACGCCAGCACGCCCCAGCCGTTGCCCTGGATCGTCGTCGACACGGCCTCCAGCTGGGCGCGGAACTTGTCGAACGAACCGAAGTCCTCGTCGATGGCCGCCGCCAGCTCGCCGGTGGGCTTGTCCCCGCCATTGGGCGAGAGGATCTTCCACCACACCAGGTGCAGCGAGTGCCCCGCCAGGTTGAACGCCAGCGTGGTCTCCAGCCCCACGATGGAGGAGAAGTCACCCTTCTCCCGCGCCTCGGCGATCTTCTCCACCGTGTCGTTGGCGCCCTTGACGTACGCCGCGTGGTGCTTGCTGTGGTGCAACTCGTTGATCTCACCGGCGATCGCCGGCTCCAACGCCGCGTAGTCGTAATCCAACTCCGGCAACACGTACTGCTGCGCCATTGAGCGTCTCCCTTCGCTATCGACAGACTCTAGCTACTGCCACTTTATGGCAACTGAGCCGGATGGAGGCGTTGATCTCACCTGGCGGGCGAGTCCTCACTGCGACGGCGATGAACAGCGAAAACATTGCGGCGCGGGGGAAACTGCCCGGTTGACCCGCTTCGACGCGTGGTGCAGCATCCTGGGCAGACCCCTGCGAGCGGGGGAAGCCGGTCGAAGTCCGGCGCTGACCCGCAACGGTAGGCCGCGCGAATGCGCGGCGAGCCCGATCACCCGCTCGCGAGGGATGACTCCGACGACCGCCGTGGTCTGCGGTCGGGGTCAGGGACTCGCGGCCGCCCGCGCGGCCCCGGCTTCGGCGCAGGCTCATCCGCCCTGGAAGGCAAGATGCGCCGCTTATTCGTCCTCGTCCTAGTCGCGCTGTCCCTCGCAGGCTGCGCCAACGCCGAGCCGCAAGCCGACGGGCTGCGCATCGAGAACTGCGGCAACACCGAGGTGTTCCCCGAGCCGCCGAAGCGCGTGGTCAGCCTCAACCAGCACGCCACCGAGATCCTGCTGGCGCTCGGCCTGGGCGATCGGCTGGTCGGCACGGCCTACCCGGACGATCTCGCGCCGCCGGCGTCGGTGGCCGCCGCGTACGCCCGGGTGCCGCTGCTCGCCGACCAGTACCCGTCCTACGAGCGCATCCTCGAAGCCGAGCCAGACCTGGTCGTCGGCGGCTACAGCAGCGCCTTCGACGAAACGGAGGGCCGGAGCCGGAAGACGTTCGAGGACAACGGCATCCGCACGCTGCTGCTCTCCGAGTCCTGCGCCGCGAACCCGGCCGGGATGGACACGCTGCTGTCGGACATCGCGATGTTCGGCGAGGTGCTGGGCCTGCAGGAGAACGCGCGGCAGGTCGCGGCCGGCATCCAGCAGCGGGTGCGCGCGGTCGAGGAGCGGCTGGCCGGCGCGGAGCCGGTCGACGTCTTCGCCTACGACTCCGGCGAGCAGGCCGCCTTCACGCTCGGCGGCAACGGCGTCGGGAACGATGCGCTGCGCCGGGCCGGTGGACGCAACGTCTTCGGCGATGTGCCGAAGGTCTTCGCCGACGTCAGCTGGGAGCAGGTGGCGGCGCGGGCCCCACGGGCGATCGTGCTCGTCGACTACCTGGCCGCTCCGGTGCAGAGCAAGCAGGCGTACCTGACCGGGCATCCGCTTGCGGCGGGCACGCCTGCGGTTCGCGAGCAGCGGTTCAGCACGATCCCGCTCGTCGAGCTGACCGAGGGCATCCGGTTCCCCGACGCCGTCGAGCGGCTGGCCCGGGACCTGCACGGCGCATGAGGGCGCGGTTGGTGCTGGTGCACGCCGTGCTGCTGGTCGCGCTGGTGGTGATCGGCGGGCTGGCCGTGTCGCTGGGCTCGGTCCGGTTGCCGCTGGACCAGGTCTGGCGGATCGTGCTGGAGCCGGTGGCGCCCTGGATCGACGCGGACTGGACGCGGGTGCGGGCCGCGATCGTGTGGGATTCGCGGATGCCGCGGGTGGTGACCGGCATCGTCGTCGGCGCGGCGCTCGCGCTCTCCGGCGCGATCGCGCAGCTGGTCACCGCGAACCCGATGGCCGACCCCTACCTGCTCGGAGTGTCCGAAGGCGCCGGCTTCGCGGCATCGCTGGTGATGGTGCTGGGCGTTGGCGCCGGGGCGCTGGGGCTGCCGGTGGCCGCGTTCCTCGGCGGGCTGCTGGCGCTGGTCGTGGTGCTGGCGGTGGCCGGGCGCTCCGGATCGGTGACGACGCTGGTGCTCGGCGGGCTCGCGGTCGGCCAGGTGGCCTACGCGGCGACTTCGTTGGTGCTGCACGTCTTCGCGACCGGGGACCAGGCCAAGCAGGTGCTGTTCTGGATCACCGGCGGGCTCGGGGCCGCGCGCTGGGAGTCGCTGCCGGTGCCCGCGGCGGTGCTGGTGATCGGCCTGATCGCGGCGGTGGCGGCGGGCCGCTGGATGAACGTGCTGCACGGCGGCGACGACGCGGCCGCCGCCCTCGGGCTCAACGCCCGGGTGTTCCGGACGGCCTGCCTGGTCGGGATTTCGCTGCTGGCCGGTACCGCGGTCGCCGTGGCGGGCGGCATCGTGTTCGTCGGGCTGCTGGTGCCGCACGCGGCGACCTTCCTGGTCGGAGCCGAGGCGCGGCGGATGCTGCCGGTGTCGGCCCTGCTGGGCGCGGTGTTCCTGGTGCTGGCTGATCTGGTGGCGCGGCTGGTCGTCGCGCCGTCCGAACTGCCGGTCGGGGTGCTCACGGCGATCGTGGGCGGGCCGCTGTTCCTGATCATGCTCCGGCGGCAGCGGAGGATCGCATGAGCGTGCGGGTGCGCGGAGCGCGCGTGGAGCTGGGTGGCCGCGCGTTTCTGTCCGATGTGGACGTCGAGGTGCGGGAGGGCGAGGTATTCGGGCTGGTGGGCCCGAACGGCAGCGGCAAGACGACGTTGCTGCGCGCGCTGTACCGGGCGATCGAGCCGACGGCCGGAACCATCGAAGTGGCGGGACAGGACCAGCCCGGGCGGCGCGAGCTGGCCCGGATCTTGGCTGCCACGGTGCAGGAAACCGAGAACCGCGCGGCGCTGACCGTGCGCGAAGTGGTGACGCAGGGCCGGTTGCCGCATCTGGGCCTGTTGGAGCGGATGCGGGCGGCGGATCGCCGCATCGTCGACGAATCCTTGCGCGCCACCGGACTTCTGGACGCGGCGGAACGAGATGTGCGCACGCTGTCCGGCGGCGAGCGGCAGCGAGCGGCGATCGCGCGTGCGCTGGCGCAGCAGCCGCGGGTCCTCGTGCTCGACGAGCCGACGAACCACCTGGACCTGCGGCATCAGTACAGCATCCTCCGCCTCCTCCGCGACCTGGCGAGCGACGGGCTGACGGTCCTGATCACGCTGCACGACCTCCGCCATGCGGCGGAGTTCTGCGACCGCATCGTGGTCCTCCACGAGGGCGCGGTCACCAGAACGGGAACCCCGACCGAAGTCCTGGACGAGAACCTGCTCGCAGAGGTCTTCGGAATCAGGGCCCGCCTGGCTCACCACAACGGCCGCCCCACCCTCGACGTCGACGGAGCCCTCTGACGTGCAACGCCGATGCTCTCAGGGAAAACGCACCACTATCGAAGGTGGAGGAGTTTCCAGTTTTAGGCAAAATCGGGAGCCCAGTTAGCGCGGATCGGCTCCCGATTTTAGGCAAAATTGGGAAGTTCAGCCCACCGGCCAGGTGTGGACCGGGTCTCCGTTGTCCGCCAGGTCGATGTAGCGGCGCAGCATCCCCGCCAGCGCTCCGCGCCGGTCCGCGCCGCGATCTTCCAGCAGCGCAACCGTTTCCCGCTGCCACGTCGCGCCGTTGCGCTTCGCCAGGCACCGCTTCTCGATCACGCCCAGGTAGCGTTCGCGGGCCGCGTCCGACACACCGCACGCCTGCAGGCCGTCGTGCGCCATCGGCAGCAGGCGGCGCATCACCAGCTCGTCCGGCGACACCCAGCCGACGCTCGGCCAGTACAGGTGCGCCTCGAAGCCGTGCCGCGCCCCGGCGTAGAAGTTCTCCTCCGCCGCCGCGAACGACATCTGAGTCCACAGTGGCCGGTCCTGCTCGGTGAGCGCGCGCTGGACGCCGTAGAAGAACGCGGCGTTGGCGACGATGTCGACCACCGACGGCCCCGCCGGCAGCACCCGGTTCTCAATCCGCAGGTGCGGAACCCCGTCCACCAGGTCGTAGACCGGCCGGTTCCAGCGCCAGATGGTGCCGTTGTGCAGCCGCAGCTCCGCAAGCGTCGGCGCCCGGCCGGAGTCCAGCGCCGCCAGCGGATCCTCTTCCTCTGGTTCCGGCAGCAGCGCCGGAAAGTAGCGGACGTTCTCCTCGAACAGGTCGAAGATCGAGGTGATCCACCGCTCGCCGAACCACACCCGCGGCCGCACGCCCTGGTTCTTCAGCTCCACCGGACGCGTGTCGGTGGCCTGCAGGAACAGCGGAATCCGCGTCTCGTGCCACAGCGCCTTGCCCAGCAGGAACGGAGAATTCGCGCCGATGGCCACCTGCACCCCGGCCAGGCACTGCGCGGCGTTCCAATGCGCCGCGAAGTCCTCCGGCGACACCTGCAGGTGCAGCTGGACCGACGTGCACGCCGACTCCGGCAGGATCGAATCGGCGTAGGACCGCAGCTTCTCGGGCTGCGAGTCGTCCAGCGGCACGCCCTCCATGTCGAGCAGCATTTCTTCGCCGCGCGCCAGGAAGATCTGCTCGTTCAGCAGCGAGTACCGCGGGTTGCGCGACAGCCAGTTCGGGTCGAAGTGCGCGCTGCGCAACGTCGGCAGCGTGCCGATCATGACGATCTTCGCACCCGCGTCGTGCGCCCCGCCGTCTGCACGCAGCAGCGCTGCGCGCAGACGGGACTCCAGCTCCAGGGCGCTGTCGCCCGCGAGCACCTGCGGCTCCACGTTGAGCTCGATGTTCTGCTGGCCGAGCTCGGTGGTGAACACCGGCTCGCTGATCTTCTCCAGCACCACGGCGTTGGACATGGACGGCTCCATCTGCTCGTCCACCAGGCACAGCTCCATCTCCAGCCCCATCTGCTGGTGGGGGAAGGAGAAATTGCCCTCGGCGAGCATCCGGGCCAGGGCGTCCAGGCCGCGCTGCATCTTGTTCCGATACCGTTGCCGGTCCACTGGCTTGAACGCTTGATTGTCCACGTGCCGTCCCATGCCGTCTCCCCGCTTGATCGGCAGCACGTCAGCGCGCAGCGCTGGGGAAACCACCGTGACACATCGGTACCCGGGGGACCAGCGGCCAAAACGGTGTCACGCGCGGCGCGGAGAGTGATCAATCGGAGGAGTCGGTGAGCCGCTCCAGCTCGGCTTCGGTCAGCTCCAACCCGGCGGCCGGGAGCAGGTCGGCGAGCTGCTCGGTGTTGCGGGCGCTGGCGATCGGGGCGGTCACGGTCGGTTGCCCGAGCAGCCAGGCGAGCGCGACCGACGACACCGGAACGTCACGCAGTGTCGCGATCTCGTCCAGCGCTGTGAGCACCTTCACACCGCGCTCGTCCAGGTAGGCGCGGGCGCGTTCGGCCCGCGGGCTGTCCGAGCTGTCCCCGCCTGGGCGGTACTTCCCGGTCAGGAACCCGATCGCAAGCGCGTAGTACGGCAGCACGCCCAGCTTCTCCCGTGCGCACAGGTCGGCGAGCTCGCCCTCGAACTCGCCGCGCTCCACGAGGTTGTAGTGCGGCTGCAGCGCGGAGAAGGCGGCCAGCCCCTCGCGGCGGGAGACCGCCAGCGCCTCGGCGAGTCGGGGCGCGGTGTAGTTCGACGCCGCGATGTAGCGGACCTTGCCCTCCCGCACCAGCTCGTCGAAGGCGGCCAGGGTTTCGGCCAACGGGATGGACGGGTCATCGTCTCCATGGGCGTAGTAGAGGTCGATGTGGTCGACACCCAGGCGGCGCAGCGAATCTTCCGCCGCGGCCTTGATGTTCGCCGCGGACAGGCCGATGCGGCCCGGCAGCCTGCCGACCTTGGTGGCGACCACGATGTCGTCGCGGTTTCCGCGGGCGCGCAGCCATTCGCCGATCAAGGTCTCGGATTCGCCACCGGAATTGCCGTCCACCCAAGCGGAATAGCTGTCGGCGGAGTCGATGAAGTTGCCACCCGCGGCGGCGTACTGGTCCAGAACGGTGAAGGTGGCGTCGCGATCCGCCGTCCAGCCGAACACGTTGCCACCGAGGCAGATGGGGAAGACGTCGAGTTCAGTGTCGCCGAGTCGAGTCATGCTGCGGAACCTACTCCTCCCGCGTGCCCCGAAGCCGATAGAGCGTGCTTCCGAACTTGCTCTGCGTGGCGGTGCGGGTGGCGGCCCCCTGCGGGAGTTACTGCGGCCTTCTCGCTGCGGGATCCCCGTCATCATGAATGCCATTCACTACGTCGGGGCTATCCTCGCGAGAAGACCCCTGAGCACCCGCGGCGGTGCGAGTTGCGTAGGTTGGCCAAGCGGCTGCGCCGCTTCAAAGAGAAAACCCCGCGCTACCACATCTCACACCACGACATTCAAAACAGCCTCTATAGGCGATCTCCGTGTGGTTTGCCGGAATTCCCGGGAGTTTCTCGCCGGCACCTCCGGTCCCACGAGTCGCGCGCGGCGGCGCGAGATCGGCCGGGCCGACTCGATTGGCGGCGGGTGCGAGAATGCGGGCGTGGTGCACATTGTCGAGGTCGACGACGTCGACGACCCGCGGGTCGACGACTTCCGCGATCTGTCCCGCGCGGACCGCCGACCGGACCGGCCGGGCGGGAGGGGGCTGGTGATCGCCGAGGGCGTCGTGGTGGTCGAGCGGCTGCTCGCCTCGCCGTACCCGGTGCGGGCGCTGTTCGGCGTGCGCCGCCGCGTCGAGGAGCTGGCCGAGGCTGCTGCGGCCCTGGACGTGCCCGCCTATGTCACCGACGCCGACGTGATGGCGCGCGTCGTGGGCTTCCACCTGAACCGCGGCGTGCTGGCGGTCGCCGATCGCGCGCCGGTCGTCGAGCCCGCCGAGCTCATCGCCCGCTCCCGCCGCCTGGTGGTGCTGGAAGGCATCGGTGACCACGAGAACCTCGGCGCGCTGTTCCGCAACGCCGCCGCGCTCAGCGTCGACGGCGTGCTGCTCGGCGCGGGCTGCTCGGACCCGCTGTACCGGCGCAGCGTGCGGGTGTCGATGGGGCACGTGCTCCGCGTCCCGTTCGCCCACCTCGGGGCCTGGCCGGAAGACCTGAAATTATTGCGCGACAACGGCTTCCGCATCGCGGCGCTGACTCCCAGGGCGGATGCGAAATCCCTTCGTGAAGCGGCCCTGGACAGCGGCCCGGTGGCGGTGCTGCTCGGCTCCGAAGGCCCCGGGCTCACCGACGAGGCCATCGTGGCCGCGGATCTCGCGGTCCGCATCCCGATGGCGAGCGGGGTGGATTCGCTCAACGTCGCCACGGCCGGTGCGATCGCCTTCCACGCGATGAGCGGGACGTGATGGACGCCCGGGAAACCGGCTGGGAGCTGCACGCGCGATCCGGTCGCGCGGTGCTGGTGCGCGGCGTCGGCCGGGAGGTGGACCCGGCCCGGCTGCGCTTGCCCGGCTCGCTGGTCGCGGCGCTGCACGAATGGGCACACGTGGTGGAGGCGGTGCAGGCCGAGGAAACCGCGGACACCACGGCGGAGCTCGTCTCGCGGCGCGGTCGCCAGCTGGCGATGCGCCTGGCGGCGGAGACCGGCGGCCAGATCGGCTACGTCGACCCGCTCAGCGGCGAACTCGACCGCATCGGCCGACCGCGCTCGGCGCACGCGATGCGCGGGTGGCGCGGCGGAACGATCGCCCCGGTGCAGCCCACGCCGTGGGGCCCGGGCCTGGTGATCAGCACGATCATCGGCGCGATCGTGACGGTGACCCTGGTGGTGGTGACGCTAGGCCTGGCGGACGTGAGCGGAATCCTCGCGGCGGTGGTCAACATCGCGGTGGCCGCGGGATTCGCGCCGTCGATCTGGCTGGGCCGCAACGTCCCGGTCTGGCGCTGGGCGGCCTACGGAACGGCGGTGGGCATCGTCGCGGCCTGGATCGCCCTCCTCCTCAGCCTCCTCGGCTGAGCGGCACCCCTGTTCAACCCGCGATTTCAACGGACATACATCAGGTTGGGCACCCACAGTCCAGGCGGGCGCTGAGGTTCCGCTACCCGCACCGCCACGCAAATCGAGGTTGGAAAAACCTCAATTGAAACTGGGGTGGACATGACAACGGGGCCGGGGTGAGCTTGAAGCTCGTCCCGGCCCCGTTGGGTTGTTCGGTCGTCAGCGGTGGGAGCGGACGCCGAGCAGGACGTCCTCCCACGACGGCACGATCGGATGACTCTTGCGCCCGCGCCGCGGCTCCGCCTTGCGCTGCGCGTCGTCCTCCGCCGCCTCGGCGGACGCGCCTTCGGCGCTCTCCTCCGCCGTCGGCTCTGCCACCGGCTCCGCCGGCGGCAGGCCGGCGTCCAGGTCGAGGGTCGGCGCCTCCGGTCGCTGCGCGACCACCGGCTCCTCCACCCGTTCCGGGACCGGCTGCGCCTGCTGGTCGAGCTGCAGCGCTTCGCGGGCCAGCTCGGTGACCGGCCGGACCGTCCGCAGCGGGCGGTTCGGGGACGGGTCGAGCAGGTCGGCCGCGTGGTCGTCGAGCGCCGCGACGGTGCCGCCGTGCGCGCCGGGGTGGAAGACCCAGTGCGCGCGGTTCTCCGAGCGCCCGGCCTGCCAGGTCAGCTGGACGACCCACTTGCCGTCCTCGCCGCGCCACGAGCCCCAGTTGGCCTCGGCGTAGTCGTGGCCGCGCATGCCGAAGGTGTGCGCGACGACCTCGCCGAGGGTCTGGACGTCCGGGCCGTCCTCGCGGACCGGGTGCGCGCGCTGGGACATCTCGGCGATCTGGGCGCGTTCGAGCAGCACCGGGTAGGCGTAGCGCTCGACCCGGTGCTCGGGGATGCCGGAGGCCTCCGCGATCTGGGCGACGGACGCGCCGGAGCGGATGCGGGCCTGGATCTCCCGGGGCCGCATCTGGGCTTCCATCTCGATCTGGACCTGGCCGAGCCTGGTGAGGTCACCGCGGGCGGCGGCACGCAGTCGTTCGTCGGCGGGCACGGTGAAGCGCTCGCCGTTCTCCGGGTCCTCGCAGATGACGGATTCACCGTCCTCGTCGAGCCCGACCACTCGCAGCGCTCGCATACGCCAGCCTCCCGCCGACCTACATGTCACCAAGCTGTGACCGTAACCCGGCGCGCCGCCTTGACGCGGGAGGCACGCCGGGCACGTCGTCTCGTTGTTGGTCGCTCTCTCCGCCTTCGATCTTGCCGGAAAGACGCCACCTGAGCGAACGGGTAAAACCACTCATTTTCGGGGAAGATCACCGCTAGTGCCCGAAAGTTCACTTAGTGGTGTGATTTTGAGCAAAAAGCCGCCGGGATCTGTGCGGATCCCGGCGGCTCAGCGTGTCAGGAAAGCTCCGAAACCACCCAGTCGATGGACTTCGTCAGCGCGGTGACGTCGTCCGGGTCGATCGCCGGGAACATGCCGACCCGCAGCTGGTTGCGGCCCAGCTTCCGGTACGGCTCGGTGTCCACGATCCCGTTGGCGCGCAGCGCCTTCGCCACCGCGGCGGCGTCGATCGAGTCGGCGAAGTCGACCGTGCCGACCACCTGGGAGCGCTTCGCCGGGTCGGCCACGAACGGCGTGGCGTACTCCGACGCCTCGGCCCAGGAGTACAGCCGCTGCGAGGACTCGCGGGTCCGCTGCGCGCACCAGTCCAGCCCGCCCTGGCCGTTCATCCACTCGATCTGGTCGGCGAGCAGGAACAGCGTGGCGACCGCCGGGGTGTTGTAGGTCTGGTCCTTGCGGGAGTTGTCCAGCGCGGTGGGCAGCGACAGGAACTCCGGCACCCAGCGGTCGGACGCGCCGATCTCGCCGATCCGCTCGATCGCCGCCGGGCTCATCGCGGCCAGCCACAGCCCGCCGTCCGCGGCGAAGCACTTCTGCGGCGCGAAGTAGTAGACGTCGACGTCGGCCGCGTCGAACGGCAGCCCGCCCGCGCCCGAGGTGGCGTCGATCGCGATCAGCGCGTTCTCCGAGCCCTCCGGGCGGGTCGGCGCGAGCATCACGCCGGTGGAGGTCTCGTTGTGCGCCCAGCCGATCAGGTCGACGGACGGGTCCGACACCGGCTCCGGCGCGTCGCCCGGCTCGGCGGAGACCACCACCGGGTCGCCCAGGAACGGCGCCGTCTTGGCGGCCTTGGCGAACTTCGAGGAGAACTCGCCGTAGGTGAGGTGCAGCGACCGCTCGCGGACGAGGCCGAACGTCGCGGCGTCCCAGAACGCGGTGGTGCCGCCGACGCCGAGCACGACCTCGTAGCCCTCCGGCAGCGAGAACAGCTCGTGCAGTCCCTCCCGGATGCGTCCGACCAGGGACTTCACCGGCTTCTGCCGGTGCGAGGTGCCCATCACCGCGGCGCCCGCGCCGGCCAGGTTCGCGAGCTGCTCGTCGCGCACCTTGGACGGGCCGCAGCCGAACCGGCCGTCGGCGGGCTTGAATTCCTCGGGCAGCTTCAGGGTCGTCGGGTCGATTTCGGCCTGCGTCATGCCGGCGCCTCCGGGCGTTGTTGTGGTGACTGTGCAGGTGGCGGGGCAGTGCCTCCCGCGCGCCAGTGGCCTGATGACCGGCGCCTTTGCCGGCTCGGCTCAAGTGTTGCAGCAGGGTTTCGGGGTCGTGACCCCGGTGCTGCCAACAGCCGCACCGCAACTTACTGCGGACGTGGGCCGTTGGCCAACAGCATCCGGATCTTGGTCAGGCGAAGCCCGGGGCGCCGCAGCACTTCTTGTACTTGCGCGCGGAGCCGCACCAGCAGGCGTCGTTGCGGCCCGGCGGCCAGGCGATGGCCAGGCCGCGGCGGACGGCCTCCGCGGCGAACTCCGCGCGGGTGGCCTGCTCGTCCAGGGCGATGCCGCGCGACGCCGCGAAGCCCACCAGCGCCTCGAACGAGCCGACGACCACCGCGGCCTCCGGGCGCTGCCGCAGCGCCCGCTCGGCCTCCCGGCGGTGCTCCAGGTGCTCGGTGTCCGGATACCAGTCCGGCCGTTGTCGTTGGATCTCGGCGAAATCCGCCGCCGGCCAGAAGAGGATCGCCGGGTCCTCGTCGTGCCGCCGGATGTTCTCGATCCGCGCTCCGATCTGGCGGCCGTGCTCGGTCAGCCGGTCGTGGAGTTCGTCGAGGCCGTCGGACGGCAGGTCCAGCTCGCGGCGCAGGAGGCTGCGCTGTCGCAGCAGTTCCGAGCCCGCATCGCCCATCTCGATCTCGGCGTCCAGGCTCGGGACGAACCGGTTGACGCCGATGTTGAGCCAGCGCAACGCCTCCTGCGGTTCGTCGACCAGCTGGTACGCCACCGACGCGGTCACGTACGCCCACTCGCAGTTCGAGCCCTCCCGGAGCAGCCGCGCGAAGCGCTCCTCGGCCTCCGCGCGCCGCCCGTGGGTCAGCAGGAACTTCGCGTAGGCGGCCGGGCCGTGGAGCACGTTGCTGTCGTCGTCGACCTCGGCCGCGACGCGCAGGGCCCGCTCCTCGCGCTCGTGCTCGCCAGCGAAGTGCCAGTAGTCCGCCGCCTCGACGAGGTCGTTGCACTGCTCGCCGCTGGTCTCCGCGTCGGCCTCCAGCGCTTCGGCGTACTCGACGTGCAACCGCCGTTGCGCGTCGCCGGATGTGACCGTCACCACTCCACGCTACCGCTGCCGGGAGGTGGTTCGAGGTGAACGGGCCGTTCGCCCCGGTGGCCGAGGTGAACGGTCCGTTCGCTTCGCGGGCGCGGCTACACCGAGGCGGTCAGCTGATCGATCGAGCCCCAGCCCGCGACGTCCTGCGGCGAGCGCGGGTCCGGGCCGGTGTACTGCGCCGACGGGCGAACCAGGCGGCCGGTGCGCTTCTGCTCCAGGACGTGCGCCGACCAGCCCGCGAGCCGGGCGCAGGTGAACATCGCCGGCATCATCGCCGTCGGGACCTGCGCGAAGTCGAGCACCACCGCGGCCCAGAACTCCACGTTGGTCTCGATCTGCCGGTCCGGCCGGCGTTCCCGCAGCACCGCCAGGGCGGCCTGCTCCAGCTCGCGGGCCACTTCGAAGCGCGGCGCGCGCAGCTGGTCGCAGGTGTTGCGCAGCACCCGGGCGCGCGGGTCCTCGGCGCGGTAGACGCGGTGGCCGAAGCCCATCAGGCGGTCGCCGCGGTCCAGGATCGACGTCACCACCCGGCGCGCGTCGCCGGTGCGCTCGGCCTCCTCGATCATCGGCAGCACGCGGGCCGGGGCGCCGCCGTGCAGCGGCCCGGACATCGCGCCGACCGCGCCGGAGAGGCAGGCGCCGACGTCGGCGCCGGTGGAGGCGATCACGCGGGCGGTGAACGTCGAGGCGTTCAGCCCGTGCTCTGCTGCCGATACCCAGTACGCGTCGAGCGCCTGCACGTGCTTCGGGTCCGGTTCGCCGCGCCACCGGGTCAGGAACTGCTCGGTGGCGGTGGCCGCTTTCGCGATCCGGGCGTGCGGAACCGGCGGCTGATCTCCGCGCGCGGACTGAGCCACGAAGGACAACCCGAGTGCGCTGGAGAGCGCCAGCTGCGCGCGGGCCTGCGCGTCGTCGATGTCCAGCAGCGGCGCGAAACCGGCGGCCGGCGAGGTCATCGCCAGCGCCGCCTGGACGTCCGCCCGCACGTCGCCGGTGCGGACCGGCAGCGGTGTGTCGTCCGCGGGCGGCAGGCCGTCGCCGAATCTGCCGTCGACCAGCAGGGCCCACACATCGTCGTAGGAAACCGTGCCCACCAGGTCTTCGATGTCCACGCCGCGGTAGCGCAGCGCGCCGCCGTCGCGGTCGGGTTCGGCGATCTCGGTCTGGAAGGCGACCACGCCCTCCAGGCCCGGGCGGAATTCGGTCTGGTCCGCCTTGCTCATGGCTGCCTCGTCTCCTGAGTGGTCGGGCCCGCGTGCGCGGGCCGAGGACGTGGCGGGGCGTCGGGAACACAGTGCACCCGTCCACTTGGCGGAAGCAATCGGAATCGGTGGGGGAAATCTCCGAAATGAGCTAGATCACACGGCGATGTCGACGACGTAAAAATTTTAGTTAGCGGGGCAAAAAGTAGAAAAAAAGGTTGTAATGGGTAAATTGTCTGGAGTAAACCCGCTGGATACGGCGGACTCTGTCGGTCCTCGTATGTTAAATAGCTTTCATGCACCTTGCTCCTCATGAGCGCGACAAGTTGCTCGTCTACGTTGCGGCCCGCCTCGCGCGCGAGCGGCTGGACCGCGGATTGAAGTTGAACTACCCCGAAGCGGTGGCGCTGATCACCGATCACGTCGCGGAGGGTGCTCGGGACGGCCGGACCGTCGCCGAGCTGATGCAGAGCGGCCGCCAGGTGCTGCGCGCCGACCAGGTGCTCGACGGAGTGCCGGAGATGATCCACGACGTGCAGGTGGAGGCCACCTTCCCGGACGGGACGAAGCTGGTCACGGTGCACGACCCGATCACCTGACGCGGCGATCCGGCCAGCCCCAATCCCGTATCGACATCTCGAGGAGAGCTCATGCGTCCCGGGGAGATCATCACCGGCGACGGCCCGATTCCGCTGAATCCGGGCCGGGAACGCATCCGGATCACCGTCGTCAACCGGGCCGACCGCGCCGTGCAGGTCGGCTCCCACTACCACTTCGCCGCGGTCAACCCGGGCCTGGAGTTCGACCGGGCCAAGGCCTGGGGCTACCGCCTGGACGTGCCGTCGGGCACCGCCGTGCGCTTCGAGCCGAACATGGACCGCGAGGTCGACCTGGTGCCCGTCGGCGGCGGCCGGCTGGTGCGCGGCCTCCGGCTGGAGTACGCCGGCGAGCTCGACGCCCGCGACCACGAACCCACCCCGTTCACCTACGGCGAGAAAGGCGAGGGACACCACGGTGAGCACATCGTCCATTGACCGGTCCCAGTACGTCGAGCTGTTCGGCCCGACGACCGGCGACCGGATCCGGTTGGCCGACACCGATCTGCTGATCGAGGTCACCGAGGACCGCAGCCAGGGGCCCACCGGCTCCGGCGACGAAGTGGTGTTCGGCGGCGGCAAGGTCATCCGCGAGTCGATGGGGCAGTCCGCCGCGATCCGCGCCGAGGGCACGCCTGACGTGGTGATCACCGGGGCCGTCATCCTCGACCACTGGGGCGTGATCAAGGCCGACGTGGGCATCCGCGACGGCCGCATCGTGGGCATCGGCAAGGCCGGCAACCCCAGCGCCAACAACGACGTGGACAACTCGCTGGTCATCGGGCCGTCCACGGAGATCATCGCCGGCAACGGCAAGATCCTCACTGCCGGCGGCATCGACTCCCACGTGCACTTCATCTGCCCGCAGGAGATCGACACCGCGCTGGCCTCCGGGCTCACCACCCTGATCGGCGGCGGCACCGGACCCGGGGAGGGCAGCAAGGCCACCACGGTCACGCCCGGCGCCTGGAACCTCGGCCGGATCATGCAGGCCCTCGACTACATGCCGGTCAATGTGCTGCTGCTGGGCAAGGGCAGCACGATGCGCGGCGAGGCGCTGTGGGAGCAGCTGCGCGCCGGCGCGGGCGGCTTCAAGATCCACGAGGACTGGGGCGCCACGCCCGCGGTGCTGGACAGCGCGCTGCGGGTGGCCGAGGAATCCGGCGTCCAGGTCGCGCTGCACGCCGACACGCTCAACGAGGCCGGGTTCTACGAGTCGACCCTGGAAGCCATCAACGGCCGTTCGATCAGCGCGTTCCACGTCGAAGGCGCCGGCGGCGGGCACGCGCCGGACATCATCCGGCTCGCCTCGCAGCCCAACGTGCTGCCCTCGTCGACCAACCCGACCCGGCCGCACACCGTCAACACCATCGACGAGCACCTCGACATGGTGATGGTCTGCCACCACCTGAACCCGTCGGTGCCCGAGGACCTGGCCTTCGCGGAGAGCCGCATCCGGCCCTCCACCATCGCGGCCGAGGACATCCTGCACGACCTCGGCGCGATCTCGATGATGAGCTCGGACGCGCAGGCGATGGGCCGCATCGGCGAGGTGATCATGCGCACCTGGCAGACCGCGCACGTGATGAAGCGCCGCCGCGGTTCGCTGCCCGGCGACGGCCGCGCCGACAACAACCGCGCGCAGCGCTACGTCGCGAAGTACACGATCAACCCGGCCATCGCGCACGGCATCGCCAAACACGTCGGCTCCGTCGAGGTCGGCAAGATGGCCGACCTGGTGCTGTGGGACCCGAAGTTCTTCGGCGTCCGCCCGCACATCGTGCTCAAGGGCGGGTTCGCCGCGTGGGCGGCGATGGGCGACGCGAACGCGTCGATCCCCACGCCGCAGCCCTACATCGCGCGGCCGAGCTTCGGGGCGCAGCCGCGCGCGGCCGCGGCGAGCAGCGTGTTCTTCGTGGCGCCGGTGGCGCTGGACGCGCAGCTGCCGGAGCAGCTGCAGCTGAGCTCGCGGCTGGTCGCGGTCGAGAACACGCGATCCGCGGGCAAGGCCGACATGCTGCACAACGACGCCACCCCGGACATCCAGGTCGACCCGGACACCTTCGCGGTGGACATCGACGGCGAGCGCGTCGAGCCGGACCCGGTCGCCGAGGTGCCGATGGCGCAGCGCTATTTCCTGTTCTGACAGGCCGAAAGCCACCCGGCGGAAACCTTCGCCGGGTGGAGGGCGCCTCGCGGCGTCCTTCATCCACCTGCGGGACGAGGGGCCCGGCCCCTCGTCCCGGCGAGATCGAAGGGGGAGAGCGGTGCGAGCCGGTCTTGCGGTGCTGGCACTCGCGGACTCCCGGTTCCCCGGCGGGGGGCACGTGCACTCCGGCGGCGTCGAAGAGGCCGCCGCGCGGGGGCTGATCAAGGGAATCGGCGACCTGCGCGAATTCCTGTACGGGCGCTTGCACGGCGCGGGCGCCCTGCAAGCGGTGTTCGCCGCCGCCGCGGCGCACGCCGCGTCCCGCGGTGTCCGAAGTGGACACTGGCGGGAGCTGGACGTCGAACTCGACGCCCGCACCCCGTCCCCGGCGCAGCGGGAGGCCTCGCGCGCGCAGGGACGGGGCATGATCCGCGCCGGCAAGGCCGCCTGGCCGTCGCCGGTGCTGACCGAACTGGTGGCCGCGACCCCGCGGCCACACCATCCGATCGTGCTCGGCGCGCTGGCGGCCATCGCCGGGGCCGGGCCCCTGGAGGCCGCGCTGGCCGCCGGCTACCTGGCGGTCAGCGGACCGTCCTCCGCCGGCGTCCGACTGCTCGGGCTGGACCCGTTCGGCGCCAACGCCGTGGTCACCGAACTGGCCGGCGACCTCGACCGGATCGCCGCCGAGGCGGCCGCGGTGGCCGGGCTCGACCCGGCCGAGCTGCCCGCCCCCGGCGCCCCGGCGCTGGACCTGCTCGCCGAAGCGCACGATCGCCATCACCGGGAAGAGGTGCGTCTCTTTGCTTCCTGAACACGGACACGGCCACGGGCACGGTCACACGCATCCGGTCAACTTCGACCCGACCGCGACCGAACCGGACCCGTTCCCCGCCGAACCGCAGAACGGGCGCCCGTTCCGGCTCGGCATCGGCGGGCCGGTCGGCAGCGGCAAGACCGCGCTGACCGCAGCGCTCTGCCGCGCGCTGGGCCAGGAGATCAACCTCGCGGTCGTGACCAACGACATCTACACCACCGAGGACGCGGACTTCCTGCGCCGGGCCGGGGTGCTGGACACCGACCGGATCGAGGCCGTGCAGACGGGTGCCTGCCCGCACACCGCCATCCGCGACGACATCACCGCCAACCTGGACGCGGTGGACCGGCTCTCCGAACGGCACCCCGGGCTGGAGCTGGTCATCGTGGAAAGCGGCGGCGACAACCTGACCGCGGTGTTCAGCCGCGGGCTGGCCGACCGGCAGATCTTCGTGGTGGACGTCGCCGGCGGCGACAAGGTGCCGCGCAAGGGCGGACCCGGCGTCACCACCGCGGACCTGCTGGTGATCAACAAGATCGACCTGGCCGAGCTGGTCGGCGCCGACATGGAGGTCATGGTCTCGGACGCGCACCGGATGCGCGGCGAGCTCCCGGTGATCACCCAGTCCCTGACCCGCACGCCGAACGCCCCCGACGTCTCGGGCTGGGTCCGCGAGCAGCTCAAGGTCGGCGTCAGTGCCTGAGATGGGACGGCAGTTTCAATTGAAACTGCGCCCGGAACCGGCGGAAGGCGGTGCGGCGTGCGCGCCAGTGCGCTGCTGACCGTGGAGCTCGGCGCCGGCGGGCGCAGCGTGGTGCGCGAGCTCCGCTCGGAGGCGCCGATGACGCTGGTGCCGCGGCGCGCGGTGACGGCGAGCGCGGACGGCACCGCCGTGGTGCACCTGGTCGGTTCGGCGGCCACGCCGGTCGGCGGCGACCAGGTCGACCTGCGGGTCCGCGTCGGGCCGGGCGCCCGGCTCCTGCTGCGCGGCACCGCCGCCACCGTCGCCCTGCCCGGGCAGCACGGCGGGACCAGCCGGTCCACCGTGCACATCGAGGTAGGTGCCGACGGCGTGGTCGACTACCTGCCCGAAGCCACGGTGATCAGCGCCCGCGCCGATCACCAGGCCGAGATGCGCATCGAGCTCGGCGACGGCGCGCGGGCCAGGTGCCGGGAGACGCTGGTGCTCGGCCGGTACGGCGAACGGCCCGGCCGGCTGACCACCACGACGCACCTGGTGCGGTCGGGGACGCCGTTGCTGCGGCAGCGGCTGGACATCGGCGCCGACCGGCTCGGGGCGAGCACGGGTTACCTCGCCGGGGCGCGGGTGCTCGCGACCGAGACGGTCGTGTGGGGTGACGATCCCGCTGAGCCGGTCAGCGGCGAGTGGTGGTCTCTGGTGCCGCTGGCCGCGGGCGGCTCGATGGCCACCGCGTTGGGCGAGAACGCCGTGACCGCGGAACGCCGGCTCGCCGAGGCGATGGGGCACCACCCGGAGGCGAAGGAACTAGGAGTTCACAGCTGGTGAATACCACTTCGAAGGCAACGGAGCCCGAAGTGCGGCACGGCGCGCGGCATCTGCTGCGCGCCGTGCCCACGGGCATATCGCAGGTGTACCTGCAGGACAGCGTGCCCGCCGGACTGCTGTTCGTGGTCGCGCTGCTGCTGGCCGGGCCGCAGCTCGGGCTGGCCGCGGTCGTCGGCAGCGTCGTGGGCGTGCTGACCGCGGCGGCGCTGCGGATACCGCACGAGCGAATAGGCCAGGGCCTGTTCGGTTTCAACGGAACGCTGGTGGTGCTGGGAGCGGTCGGCTCCTTCCAGCCGCTGGGACTGGCGTTGCTGGTCGGAACCGCGGGGGCGGTCGTCGCGACGGTGCTGATGCGCATCGCGGACGCCTTCCTCACGGTCCCTGCCCGCACCGCCCCCTTCGTGTTCACCTACTGGCTGACCGTCTACTTGGGACACCGGCTCGACTGGGCACCCGCAGCCGCGACGACGCCGTCGCCGGTGCTCGGCCTGCACGGCGACTACCTCGGCCTGTTCACCGCCGAAGCGGAGGTGTTCCTGGTCAGCGGCTGGCTGCCGGGCGTGGTGATGCTGATCGGGTTGGCGCTGGTGCGGTTCCGGCTGGCCGTCGGCGCGTTCTGCGGCGCCGCCGCGTCGGTGCTCGCGGTCGAGCTGCTGCCGATCACGCCGCCCGACGTCAGCACCGGGGTTTACGGCTTCAACGCGGCCCTGGTCGTCGTCGGGCTGCTGAGCACCGGGCGCGGTTGGCGTTCGTGCGTCCTCGCGGTGCCCGCGGTGCTTTTGTTGCACGGCGCGATCGAGGCGGTCGGTCTGGTGCCGACCACGTTCCCGTTCGTCCTGGCGATGTGGACCGCGGATCTGCACCGGCGGTACCGTGGGCCGGCCCGAGTCTGATTGTTCCGTTTTAGCTGCTAAAGGGCATTTCGCCGGAAGGTGTGAGATGGCTGGCTCTGGCGGGTGAATCCGCCGCCTGCGGGCGTCCGAACGAGTGTGGGAACGATCACTGCATCGGTTGCGGAATCGATCGTGAAGCACCGCTGATTCGGCGTGCGTTCGGATCCCGTTTACCGTCGTACGCGTGGCTGGCGCCACCAATCGTGTCGCGCCGGCCGGTCCAACCCGTACCGTCCGGCGAACAGCCGGAGAAGTCGAGTCGTGCCGCTGCCGGGCGAGTCAGGGAGGAATGAGGATGTCGGAGGCCAACGTCGCGCTGCCGTCCATGCGCGTGTCCTACGAGGCGGGGGCGTTGGACGAGTCCTCGCTCGCCGCCACCTGGCACGAGCAGCTCCAGCTGTGGTTCGACGAGGCGGTGCGGGCCGACCTGGTCGAGCCGAACGCGATGGTGCTGGCCACGGCCGACGCCGAAGGCGTCCCGTCCTCGCGCACCGTGCTGTGCAAGGGATTCGACGAGCGGGGCGTCGTGTTCTTCACCAACTACACCTCGGCCAAGAGCCACGACCTCAAGGCCACCCGGGTCGCCGCCGCCACCTTCCCGTGGCTGGGCCTGCAGCGCCAGGTCAACGTGCGCGGCACGGTGGAGAAGGTCGAGACCGCGGAGACCGCGGAGTACTGGGGCGAGCGCCCGCGCGGTTCCCAGCTGGGTGCCTGGGCTTCGCCGCAGTCGCGGGTGGTGGCCAACCGCGCCGCGCTGCAGGCGTCGCTGACCGGCATCGAGCGGCGCTTCGCCGAGGCCGAGAAGGTGCCGGTGCCGCCGCACTGGGGCGGCTGGCGGATCCGCCCGGAGTCGGTGGAGTTCTGGCAGGGCCGCCCGGACCGCCTGCACGACCGCCTGCGCTTCCGCCGCACCAACGACCTCTGGACCGTCGAGCGCCTCGCTCCCTGAGTCCGGTGTCACCCGGGCGGCGGGCGATTTCGCGAGAAATCGATGTTCGCCCGGGTGGTCGTCGAATTCTCGCGAAATTCCGCATTTCGCTCCGAAGT
Organism: Saccharopolyspora shandongensis; assembly: GCF_900106995.1. Classification (GTDB taxonomy): domain Bacteria; phylum Actinomycetota; class Actinomycetes; order Mycobacteriales; family Pseudonocardiaceae; genus Saccharopolyspora; species Saccharopolyspora shandongensis. The sequence continues at coordinate 79,570 of NZ_FNOK01000036.1, read as the reverse complement.
CGACGTTTTCGCAGGTGAGGAAGGTTGTTCGTGCGGCGTATCGGCGGCTGGCGAATTTTGTCCGGTTCCGTCGACGGGTGTTAGACATCGGTCACACGGGGCGAAAATAGAATGCCGTTAGCCGTCCTAATCGCTAGTGTTTTGCATCTGTGCAGACCAGCAGCGGAACCCCGACCTCGTCCCGTCGATCCCTCCGGTCCCTGCTGGGCAAGGTCTTCCTCGACACCCGTCCGCTGAAGTACCCGGCGTACCGTCGGTTGTGGCTGTCGAACATCGTCACCGCCGTCGGCGCGCAGTTCTCCGCGGTCGCGGTGCCCAAGCAGCTCTACGACATCACCGGTTCCTCCGCCTACGTCGGCCTCGCCGGGATCTTCGGCCTGGTGCCGCTGCTGGTGTTCGGCCTGTGGGGCGGCGCGATCGCGGACACCGTCGACCGCCGCAAGCTGCTGCTGATCACCAACGGCGGGCTGGCCGTCAGCGCGGTGCTGCTGTGGGTGGTGGCCGCGGCGAACGTCCAGTCGGTGTGGCTGGTGCTGATCCTCTTCGCCGCGCAGCAGACGTTCTTCGCCGTGAACATGCCCACTCGCGGCGCTGCGATCGCCAGGCTGATCCCGGTGCACCTGCTGCCGTCGGCGCAGGCGCTCGGGGCCACGGTGTTCCAGCTCGGTTCGATCATCGGGCCGCTGCTGGCCGGCGTGTTGCTGCCGTTGCTCGGGCTTTCGGTGTTGTACCTGGTGGACGCGGTGGCGTTGGGCGCCGCGTTGTGGGCGGTGTTCCGGCTTCCGCCGCTGCCGCCGCAGGAAGGCGCCCCGAAGCGCGCCGGGCTGCGCGCCGTGCTGGACGGATTCCGCTACCTCGCAATGCATTCCGTGCTGCTGGCGTCGTTCCTGCTGGACATCATCGCGATGGTGTTCGGCATGCCGCGGGCGCTGTTCCCGGAGATGGCGGAGCGCACCTTCGGCGATCCGCCGGGCGGCGGGGCGGCGCTGGGCTGGCTGTTCGCGGCGATCCCGCTGGGCGCGTTCGCGTTCGGCGTGTTCTCCGGCTGGCTGCACCGGATCGCCCGGCACGGCGTCGGCGTCACCGTGGGCGTCGTGGCGTGGGGCATCTCGGTGATCGGGTTCGGCTGGTCGGACTCGCTGTGGCTGGCGGTGTTCTTCCTGGCCCTCGGCGGCGGCGCGGACCTGGTGAGCATGGTCTACCGGAGTTCGATCATGCAGGCGGCGGCCACCGACGAGATGCGCGGCCGCATCCAGGGCGTGTTCACCGTCGTCGTCGCGGGCGGCCCGCGGCTGGCTGACACGCTGCACGGCTTGGCGGGTGCGGCGGTCGGGACCGCGGCGGCCGTCACGGTCGGCGGCGTCCTGGTCGTCGTCGGCGCGGTCATCGCGGCGGCCCTGCTGCCCGCCTTCTGGCGCTACCGGGCCCCCGTTTCCGATCAGCAGTGATCGCGGACTGGGCAGGGTGCCACGCCTGGGCCGACCGCAGCAGTGCAGTTCGACCAGGGGTGGGCAGACAGCTGGACCAACCGCATTGCACACTTCTCAGCTATGGCCAACGAGACGACCGTGAACGACGACGCGCCCGGCGGTGCGCAGGAGCCTGGCCTCAAGAAGGTGATGGGCCCGAAACTGCTGCTCTTCTTCGTGGTCGGAGACATCCTCGGCACCACGATCTACTCGCTGACCGGCAAGGTCGCCGGCAAGGTGGGCGGGGCTCTGTGGGTTCCGTTCCTGGTCGCCTTCGTGGTCGCCTTCCTGACCGCGTTCAGCTATCTGGAGCTCGTCGGGAAGTACCCGAAGGCGGGCGGTGCGCCGCTGTACGTGCACAAGGCGTTCGGGGTGCACTTCCTGACCTTCATCATCGCGTTCGCGGTGATGTGCTCGGGCATCACCTCCGCCGCGTCGGCCGCGCAGGCTTTCAGCGGTGACTACCTGGAGGCGATCGTCGGCGACGGCGTCTCCTCGTGGGCCTGGCTCGTGGCGATCGGCTTCCTGCTCCTGCTGGGCGCGATCAACTTCCGCGGCGTCGGCGAGTCGGTGAAGATGAACGTGGTGCTGACCTGCATCGAGCTCACCGGATTGGCGATCGTGATCGTCTTCGGCCTCGTCGCGCTGATCTCCGGGACGCACAGCCCCGACGTCGATCCGGACCCCGGCCGGCTGCTGGAGTTCAACGCCGGCACCTCGCCGCTGCTGGCGGTCACCTCGGCGACCGCGCTGGCGTTCTTCGCGATGGTGGGCTTCGAGGACTCGGTGAACATGGCCGAGGAGACCCGCGACCCGGCCAAGACCTTCCCGCGCGCGCTGCTGCTGGGCATGGTCATCACCGCTTCGATCTACCTGTTGATCGCGCTGATCACCTCGACGCTGGTGCCGACCGACACGCTGGCGGAGTCCGACGGGCCGCTGCTGCTGGTCGTGAAGGCCGCGGCGCCGTGGTTCCCGCCGCTGCTGTTCTCGCTGATCGCGCTGTTCGCGGTGACCAACACGGCGCTGATCAACATGCTGATGGCCAGCCGCCTGGTCTACGGCATGTCGCAGGAGCGCATCATCCCGAAGCAGTTCGGGCTGGTGCACCGCACGCGGCGCACGCCGTGGGTGGCGATCGTGTTCACCAGCATCATCGCGGTGGCCCTGGTGAGCTCGCTGAAGATCTCCGACCTGGGCAGCACCACCTCGCTGCTGTTGCTCGTGGTGTTCGCGGTGGTCAACGTGGCGGTGCTGGTGCTGCGCAAGGACAAGGTCGAGCACAAGCACTTCAAGGCGCCCACCTGGGTGCCGGTGCTGGGTGCGCTGACCTGCGCGTTCTTCGCCAGCCCGCTGTCCGGCCGGCCGGGCACGGAGTACATCATCGCCGGCATCCTGCTGGGCGTCGGCGTGATCTTCTGGGCGGTCAACTTCTTCATCGGCGGTCGCCAGCAGAAGTTCGACGCCGCGAACCTGGGCAAGTAAGTCGCACCGGAGAGCCCTCCGAGCCGATTCCGTCGGCTCGGAGGGCTTTCTGCTTCTACAGTGGCGATGTGCACGAGCCTGTTCCCGCCACCGGGCGGCAGTTCGAGATCACTTCCGGCGCCGCGCGAGCCGTGGTCACCGAAGTCGGTGCGGCGCTTCGGGTTTTCGAGGTCGACGGGGTGCCGTACGCGGAATCCTTCGACGCGGACCGGCTGCCGCCGGGTGGCGCGGGCGGCGTCCTGGTGCCGTGGCCGAACCGGGTAGCCGGGGGCCGCTGGCTGTTCGACGGGGAGCCTCAGCAGCTGGCGCTGACCGAGCCCGCGCGGCAGAACGCGATCCACGGCCTGTTGCGGCACACCGCGTGGACCCTCGTCGAGCACGCCGAGTCCACAGTGGTCCTGCACGCGATGGTGCCCGCGCAGCCGGGCTGGCCGGTACCGCTGCTGACGTCCATCGGCTACGCCCTGGACGAAGACGGCCTGACCGTCACGCACACCGTGGAGAACCTCGGGGCGCGGGCGGTTCCGTTCGGGGTCGGCGTGCACCCGTATCCGCGCGCGGGCAACGCCGAGACCGACGACTGCACGCTCCGGCTGGCGGCGGCGACGGTGCTGCCGGTGGACGCCGACCGGTTGCTCCCGGTGCGGCCGCCGCGGGGCCTGCAGGGCGACGAGGTGGATTTCCGCACCGGGCGCCGGCTGGCCGGGGTGCTGCTGGACACCGCCTTCGGCGGCGCGACCCCGGCGCCGGGCGACGGCCTCGTGCGCCACAGCCTCACCGATCCGAACGGGCGCGGCGTGCAGCTGTGGGCCGACCCGGTGTTCAAGTGGGTCCAGGTCTACACGGCGGGCGAATTCCCGGGGCGGGGCAGGGCGATCGCGATCGAGCCGATGACCTGCCCGCCGGACGCCCTGAACTCCGGGGTGGACCTCCTGGTCCTGCAACCGGGCGAGGACTGGATCGGCCACTGGGGCCTCAAGCCCTTCTGACCGTCCTCCCGGGTTCCTCCGCGGACCTCCGGTGGGTCGGGGCAGGACATGCCGGAGGTTGTGGAGGACTGCCGCGATTCACCGGGAATTGCGGATGGGGTCAGTGCTTCGCGAGGTGGCGGGCGATGAGCATGCGCTGGATCTGGTTGGTGCCCTCGAAGATCTGCAGGACCTTCGCCTCGCGCATGTAGCGCTCCGCCGGGAAGTCGCGGGTGTAGCCCGCGCCGCCGAGCACCTGGACGGCGTCGGTGGTCACCTTCATCGCCGCGTCCGTCGCGACGAGCTTCGCCACCGACGCCTGCTGCCCGAACGGCAGCCCGGCGTCCCGGCGTCGCGCGCCGTCGAGGTAGGTCGCCCGGGCCGAGTGCACGGCCGCGGCCATGTCGGCGAGCAGGAACTCCAGGCCCTGGAACTCGATGATCGGCCGCCCGAACTGCTGCCGCTGCTTCGCGTAGTCCACCGCGAGGTCCAGCGCGGCCTGCGCCAGCCCGACCGCGCAGGCCGCGATGCCGAGGCGGCCGGAGTCCAGCGCCGACAGCGCGATCTTCAGGCCGTCGCCCTCGGCCCCGATGAGCCGTTCCGCGGGCACCCGCGCGTCCTCGAAGTACAGCGGCGTGGTCGGCGAGCCGGTGAGCCCCATCTTGTGCTCGGGCGGGCCGGCGGAAAGCCCCGCCGTGCCGCCGTCGACGAGCAGGCAGCTGATGCCGCGCGGCCCGTCGTCCGAGGTCCGGGCCATGAGCGTGTAGAAGTCCGCCACGCCGCCGTGGGTGATCCAGGCCTTGGCCCCGTTGACGGCGTACGAGTCGTCCTGCCGCGCGGCCCGCGTGCTCAGCGCCGCCGCGTCGGAGCCGGCGTGCGGTTCGGACAGCGCGTACGCGCCGAGCAGTTCGCCGCCGATCATCTCCGGCAGCCAGCGGGAGCGCTGCTCCGCGCTGCCGAAGTGGGCCAGCGGGAAGCAGCTCATGGTGTGCACCGACAGGCCGACGCCGACGGTCATCCAGGCGCTGCTGAGCTCTTCGAGCACCTGCAGGTACACCTCGTACGGCTGGGCCCCGCCGCCGTGTTCCTCCTGGTAGGGCAGGCCGAGGAAACCCGCCTGGCCGAGCAGTCGGAAGGCGTCGCGCGGGAACTTCTCCGCGGCCTCGTCGCCCGCCGCGCGCGGGGCGAGCTCATCGCGGGCGATCTCGCGGGTCAGCGCGAGCAGGTCGGTGGCTTCTGCGGTGGGAAGCAGACGTGGGACGGGCATGGCGGATCGCGCTCCTGGTGCCAGTGTGACAGCTGCCGGTAGTACTGATGGCAGTACTGTAGGACGTCTTCCAGTACTGTGGAAGTCTCACCAGTAGGAATCCGCGCAACCATTCGAGGGTGCTGTGGCAGGCTTCGTCCGATGACCACCTCCGAAGGCCGTCGCCGGCCGGTGAACGCGCGGCGGGCCCAGCTGCTGGACCGGCTGCGCGACCTGTTCCTCGCGGAGGGGTTCGCGCACTTCACCCTGGACGATCTCGCCGCCCGGCTGCACTGCTCCAAGTCGACGCTGTACACGCTGGCGGGCAGCAAGGAGCAGCTCGCCGTCCGCGTCGTCGCCCACTACTTCAAGAGCGCCACGCAGCAGGTCGAGCAGCGGGTCGCGGCGGCCGACGACGTGCGGGAGAAGGTGCGGGCGTACCTGGATGCCGCGGCCGAGGCGCTGCGCCCGGCGTCCCGCGAGTTCATCGACGACATGGCCGCCAACATCGCGACCCGCACCACCTACGAGGCCAACGCGCACGCCGCCGCGGACCGGCTCCGCGGCTTCATCGGCGAGGGCGTGCGGCAGGGCGTGTTCCGGGAAGTGCACGCCGCGTTCGTCGGCGAGATGGTCGGGCTGACCATCGTCGGCATCCAGCGCGGCGAGATCGGCGAGCGCACCGGCCTGTCCGACGCGGCGGCCTTCGAGGCGTTGTCGCAGTTCCTGCTCGGCGGGCTGATCGCCCAGTACACAGTGGAGGAAAAGTGATCGTCATCGGCGGTGAGGCCCTCGTCGACCTCGTTCCGGACCCGTCCACGGCCGACGGCGAACTCGGACCGCTGCACCCGCTCCTCGGCGGGGGTCCGTACAACGTCGCGATCGCGCTGGGGCGGCTCGGGGTTCCGGCCGCCTTCTTCGCCCGGCTGTCCACGGACCAGTTCGGCGACAAGCTCCTCGAACGGCTGCGGTCCTCCGACGTGGACGTCGACCTGGTGCAGCGCGGTCCGGAGCCGACGACGCTGGCCGTGGTCGGGCTGGCCGAGGACGGTTCGGCCCGCTACAGCTTCCACACCGAAGGCACCGCCGCCCGCTTCGTCGAGGACCGGCCGCTGCCCGAGCAGGCCACCGCGCTCTGCCTGGGCACCCTCGGCATGGTGCTCGAACCCGGCGCCTCGGTGTACGAGGAGGTGCTGTTCCGGGAGGCCGCGCGCGGCCGGTTCATCGCGCTGGACCCGAACATCCGCGCCGACCTGATCGCCGACGCCGACGCCTACCGCGCGCGGTTCGCCTCCTGGCTGCCGTCGGTGGGGCTGCTGAAGGTCTCGGACGACGACGCCGAATGGCTCGCGGGCGGCGGGGACGTGCTCGCCGCGGCCCGCGAGTGGCAGCGCGGCGGCCCGGCGGCGGTGGTGCTGACCAGGGGAGCCGACGGGCTGACGGTGGTGACCGGCGACGGCGAGGTGTCGGTGCCGGGCGTGCGGGCCGAGGTCGCCGACACCATCGGCGCGGGCGACACCGTGCAAGCCGCCCTGCTCGCGTGGCTGCACCGCAACGACGCGTTGTCGGCGGGCGCCGTCCGCGCGCTCGACCGCGAGCAGTGGGCGCAGGCGCTGCGGTTCGCCGCGGCCGCCGCTGCGGTCACCGTCTCCCGACCGGGTGCCGAGCCGCCGTGGGCCGCCGAGTTGGCCTGACGGCCGGCGAACCGCCTCTGACGTGCGCGAGGACACCTTGTGAGGTAAACCGCGCGAGGCCGACCGGCCGAGATCGGGTTAGCCCGATCGGATGGGCCAGTTGGTCACGATGAACTGCTCGTTCGGCTTCGGAGCGTCGAAAATTTTCCGCCGGAAGCGCCCCGATGTGATGTGATCGTGGTCCCACCTGCCAAAAAGCCGAAACGCGATTGCTGCGCTAGGGCCCCCCTGCGGTCTAGCGTGACTACTGACAGGACCCCAACGGGGTGGTGCTGCGGCGGTTCGGACACCCCGACCGGCGCGCGGGCGACATAGCAGCCCTGCCGCTTGGCTGGGCAATCGCGGTCGCCTCGACACGCACCCCGACGAGCGCGAGAGGTTCCCGAATGCCCGACGACGTGACCGCCAAACGTACCGTCGCGCTGCGCTATGACGCCGGCGAGCACGAAATGCAGGTGAAGCAGCCGACCGAGGGCGCCCCCGGGGTGGATCTCGGGAAGCTGCTGGCTCAGACCGGTTTGGTGACGTTGGATCCGGGCTTCGTCAATACGGCGGCCTGCCTCTCCGACATCACCTACATCGACGGTGACGCCGGCATCCTCCGCTACCGCGGCTACCCGATCGAAGAGCTCGCGGCGAAGTCGAACTTCATCGAGGTCAGCTACCTGCTGATCTACGGTGAGCTGCCGACCCAGCAGCAGTACGACGAGTTCGCCGAGCGGATCCGGCGGCACACCCTGCTGCACGAAGACCTCAAGCAGTTCTTCGACGGCTTCCCGCGGGACGCGCACCCGATGCCGGTGCTGTCCTCCGCGGTCTCCGCGCTGTCCACCTTCTACCAGGACAGCCTCAACCCGTTCGACAAGGACCAGGTGGAGCTGTCCACCGTCCGCCTGCTGGCGAAGCTGCCCACGATCGCGGCCTACGCCTACAAGAAGTCGGTCGGCCAGCCGTTCCTGTACCCGGACAACTCGCTGGGCCTGGTGGAGAACTTCCTCCGGATGACCTTCGGCTTCCCCGCCGAGCCCTACGAGGTCGACCCGGTGCTGACCCGCGCCCTCGACCTGCTGTTCATCCTGCACGCCGACCACGAGCAGAACTGCTCCACGTCGACGGTCCGGATGGTCGGCTCGGCCGAGACCAACCTGTTCGCCAGCATCTCGGCCGGCATCAACGCTCTGTTCGGCCCGCTGCACGGCGGTGCGAACAGCGCGGTGCTGGAGATGCTGGAGGGCATCCAGGCCAACGGCGGTGACGTCGACTCGTTCGTCAACCGGGTCAAGAACAAGGAGCCCGGCGTCCGGCTGATGGGCTTCGGGCACCGGGTCTACAAGAACTACGACCCGCGCGCGGCGATCATCAAGAAGACCGCCGACGAGGTGCTCGGCAAGCTCGGGGCCAACGACCCGCTGCTGGACATCGCCCTGAAGCTCGAGGAGAAGGCGCTCGCCGACGACTACTTCGTCGAGCGCAAGCTCTACCCGAACGTCGACTTCTACACCGGCCTGATCTACAAGGCGATGGGCTTCCCGACGAAGTACTTCACCGTGCTGTTCGCCCTCGGCCGGCTGCCCGGCTGGATCGCGCACTGGCGGGAGATGCTGGAGGACCCGGCCCGCAAGATCAGCCGTCCGCGGCAGGTGTACACCGGTTCGCCGGAGCGCGCCTACCAGTCCATCGACCAGCGCTGAATCGAAACCTGAATCCAGTCGGTCGCCGACGCGACCGACCAACGTGCGGCCCCGGACACCGGCCTCTCGGCCGGTCCCCGGGGCCGATCCGTGTCCAGACGGTTTTCCAGGCTCGTTTTGCGTAGCGGTGCACGGGGGTGGGCTAAGCGCCTGCGCCGCTTGCGGCGACTCCCGCACCGCACCGTCGAGCGTCGCGGCGGCGGTTTCGCCCCCTTGGTTCGGTCAGGCGGCGCGGAGGGCGTCGCGGAGCTTCACCCGGGCTCCGGTGTGCAGCACCGCGTTGCTGTAGATGCGGCCGCCCAGGCGGAGGAGCACCGCGACCGCCGCGATGCTCAGGACGACCGACAGGGCGATTTCCCACGGGGCGGCGACGCCGAGGGCGATGCGCATCGGCATCAGCGTCGGGGAGAAGCCCGGCACCAGCGAGAGCACCGCGGCGAGCGTGCTGTCCGGCGAGCCCGGCAGCATCGAGACGCCGATGACGAACGGCACGACCAGGACCATGATCACCGGGCTGATCACGTTCTGCAGGTCCTCCTGGCGGGACACCAGCGAAGACGCCGCGGCGAGGACCGTCGCGTAGGTGAAGAACCCGAGCAGGAACCAGGCCAGCCCCCAGCCGAGCGTGTCCGCCAGCGCCGCGGACGGCAGCGTCAGCACGCCACCGACGCCGGACGCGATCAGGCCCGCGGCGGCGATGATCACCAGCTGCAGCAGGTTCGTCAGGCCGATGCCGATCACCTTCCCGGCGAGCAGCTGGGTCGGCTTGATCGTGGACAGCAGCAGCTCGACGACCCGGCTGGACTTCTCCTCCACGACGCCCTGCGCGACCATCTGGCCGCCGATGATCAGGAACATGTAGAGCACGACGCCGGCCGCGATGGCCAGGCCGAGCCGCTCGCCGAGGTGCGGGTCCTCGGTCTCCAGGCTGGTCACGAAGACGTGCGCGCTCTCGGTCGCGGCGCGGACCCCGGCCGGATCCAGCCCGACGCGGGCGAGCTCGGCGTTCATCGCCTGCTGCTGCACGACCGCGTCCAGCGCGGCCCGCAGCCCGCCGTCCGGGCTCCGCTTCACCACCAGCCGCGGCGCGTCCGGCGTTCCGGTGATCAGCGCCTCCAGGTCGCCGTCGCGCACCTGCCGCTCGCCCGCGGCCTCGTCGACGGTGCTGATCTCGAAGGACTGGCCGAAGGCCGTGCCTGCGGCCTGCAGCGGCGCGCCGACGGCCGCCGCCTGCGCGGTGACGCCGACCTTCGTCGTGCCGGCCTGGTGGCCGATGAACGTCATGAGCGCCGCGTAGCCACCCATGATCAGGATGGTGGCGAGGGTGCCGACGATGAAGGCGCGGGTCCGCACCCGGGTGCGGATTTCCCGGCGGGCGACCAGCCAAACGGGGCTCATGCGGCGGGCTCCTCGGAGACGACGTTGCGGAACAGTTCGGTGAGCGCGGGCCGCTGCCGGCTGAACTCGCGGACCGGGCCGGTGGCCAGCGCGGCCTTGAGCACGGCCTGGTCGTCCGCGTCGTCGGCGAGCCGCAGCGTGGTCCGGCTGCCGTCGACCTCGACGACCTCGGCGCCGGGCACGTCGTCGGCCCAGCCGGCCTGGGCGTCGGGTGCGTCGACGACCAGCGTCGCGGGCCCCTGGTCGCGGAGTTCGGAGACGGTGCCGCAGGCCACCAACTGTCCACTGCGGACGATGCCGACCCGGTCGCACAGTCGCTGCACCAGGTCGAGCTGGTGGCTGGAGAACACCACCGGCACTCCGGAGGCGCATTTCTCCCGCAGCACCTCGCTCATCACGTCCACCGCGACCGGGTCGAGCCCGGAGAACGGCTCGTCGAGGATCAGCACCTCCGGGTCGTGCACGAGCGCGGCGGCCAGCTGCACCCGCTGCTGGTTGCCCAGGCTGAGCTTCTGCACCTCATCGCCGCGGCGGGCGGCCAGCCCGAGCCGTTCGGTCCACCGCTCGGCGGCGCCACGAGCGTCCGCAGAGGACAGACCGTGCAGTTCGGCGAGGTAGGCGAGCTGCTCGGCCACCTTCATCTTCGGGTAGAGACCGCGTTCCTCCGGCATGTAGCCGATCCGGCGGCGGGCTTGCAGGTCCAGCGGCGCGCCGTTCCAGCGCACCTCGCCGGAGTCGGCGGCCAGCACGCCGAGCGCGATGCGCATCGTCGTGGTCTTGCCGGCGCCGTTGCTGCCGACGAACCCGAACATCTCGCCCGCGCGGACCGAGAACGTCATCTCCCGCAGCGCGATGACGTCCCCGTAGCGCTTGGAGATCCGGTCGATCTCCAGTTCGCGATCAGGCATCCCGTCTCCCTCGATTGGTGCTCGAATGTCGATTCTGCCTGGTGACGGGCGAATATGTGGGATATTTGCGTTTGTCGGGAGGCGGCGCGAGGCTGAATCGCCGGGGCGGCCCGGACTTCGAGCGTTCTGGGGCCGTGCGTGTTTTGTGCTGCTACAGCAGCACAAAACACGCACGGCCCGTGATCGGGCGGAACTTCCGCGCTTGCTCAGCCCGAAACGCCGTGCAGCGCCCGCTCGACGAGCGCTTCGACCGCGGAGAGGGCCGACTCGCGTTCCGCCGGGTTCAGCCCGACCCGGCTGCGCCGGTCCAGGACGTCCGCCGCGTCGAGCGCGCCTTCGTGGCGGATCGCCCAGATCACTTCGGCGGCCGTCAGCCGCAGGCCTGGCACGATCGGCTCCGCGAGATCCGGGTCGAACTCGGCCAACGCGGCGAGGCGCGCGGCCTCGGTGCCGTACTTCGCGACCAGCCGAGCCGCCGCTTCGACATCGGTCAGGTGCCGCCGCGGCGCGGCGCCGACCAGCGCCACGGCCGCGGTGCGCGACGGTCCGGCGGGCAGCCCGCCGGTGCGCACCGCCGCGTCGACCGCATCGGCGGCCATCTTCCGGTAGGTGGTGAGCTTCCCGCCGACCACGGTCACCACACCGTCCGGCGAGGTCAGCACCGCGTGCCGGCGCGACAGGTCCGCCGACCCCTTGGCGCCCGGCTGCGCCAGCAGCGGCCGGAGCCCGGCGAACGAACCGAGGACGTGCCTGCGCTCCAACGGCTGCCCCAGCACGTCGCGCACACCAGCGAGCAGGAAGTCCACATCGGACTGCGGAACCTCGGGAACGGACGGGATCGGCCCGGGCACCGGTTCGTCGGTCAGCCCGAGCAGGGCGCGGCCGTCGGACTGCGGCAGGAGCAGCAGGAACCGGCCCGACTGGCCCGGGATCGGCGCGACCAGCGCGGTGCCCGCGATCCCGGCGGCCTCCGCGTCGACCAGCAGGTGCGATCCGCGCGACGGCCGCAGTTCGACGTCCGGCGCGAGCTCACCGGCCCACACCCCGGCCGCGTTCACCACCGAACGGGCCCGGATGCGCAGCGATTCGCCGGTCCGCTGGTCCACCGCGTCGGCGCCGCGGCCGTCGAGCTTGCGCACGCGCACGCGGGTCAGGACGCGGGCGCCGAACCCGGCCGCGGTGCGCGCCAGCGCGACGACCAGGCGTGCATCGTCGACGAGCTGGCCGTCGAAGCCGAGCAGGCCGCCGCGCAGGTCGGCGGAGCGCAGGCCCGGGACGAGCGCGAGCGCCTCCGCGGCGGGAATCCGCCGGGGCGGCGGGAGCACGTCGGACGGGGTGCGAGCCGTGCGGCGCAGCGCGTCGCCGGCGTGCAGCCCGGCGGCGAGCACCAGCTCGGAGCGGCGCGACACGCTGCCGTGCAGCGGGATGAGCTGCGGGAGCGTCCGCACGAGGTGCGGCGCGGTTCGCGTCATCAGCACGTTGCGCTCGACGGCGCTTTCGCGAGCCAGCGCGATGTCGCCGTGCGCCAGGTAGCGCAGCCCGCCGTGCACGAGCTTGCTGGACCAGCGGGACGTTCCCCAGGCGAGGTCCTCGGCCTCCACCAGGGCGACCGAGAGCCCGCGCGCGGCCGCGTCCAGGGCCGTTCCGGCGCCGGTCACGCCGCCGCCGACCACCAGCAGGTCCACCTCGTCTTCGGCGACTGCGGACAGGTCGGCGGTGCGGCGCGCGGCGTTCAGCGAGGTGGCGCGCAGCGAACCGGCGGGCAGCGGGGTGGTGATCATCGGACCTCCGGGCGGGTCGGTGGGGTACCGGGGGTGGTCAGGCATCGGTGGGCTCCGGGCCGAGGGCGCCGTCGAGGAGGTGGGCCAGCTCGGTGGTCAGGGCCGCCGGGTCGATGCCGCCGGAGGCGGGACGGGCGGAGATGACGAACGACTGCACGAGCAGCAGCAGGGCGCGTGCCTGCACGGCCGGATCGGCGCGGCGGATCGAGCCGTCCTCGTGGCCCCGCACGAGGTATTCGCGGATGAACCCCTCGGCGGCGAGCTGGGTGCTGCCGAGCCGTTCGACCAGATACGGCAGCAGGAGTTCGGCGTCGGTCTCCAGCACCCGCTGCAGCAGCGGCGCCGCCTGCAGCAGCCGCACGCCGCGGACCGTCCCCGCGACGAGGCGCTGCCGGCCGTTGCCGGTCTCCTGCCCGGACCCGGCCAGCTGCAGGATCTCTTCGAACTCCACCGTCACCAGCGCGGTGACCAGGCTGTCGACGTCGGGGAACCGCCGGTACAGCGTCATCCGGCTGACCCCGGCGCGCCGCGCGATCTCCGTCAGGGTGGTGCGCCGGACGCCGTTGGTCAGCACGCACTCCCGGGCGGCGTGCAACAGTTCGGCATCGCCGACCCGGTTGGCCGCCTGGCGGGCCGGGCGGCCGGGCGCCGGCGGGGTGCTGTCACCTCGAGAGCTGTGACATTGCGACGTCATGTGTAACACTGTACTGGTGAACGGCCTGATCGAACACACCCTCCGCGGCAGCTGGACCCCATCGGGGGCCTCCGCTGCGCCGTTGTCGCTACACGCGTTGCGCTGGTTGCGCCAGCGAACCGGCCTGGCCGAGACCACGACGCCGGCGGTTCCCGCCTCGCTGCTGGACGTCGCCGAGAGCGACCTGCCGGAAGCGGCGCGCGCCGATCTCGTGGCCCTGATCGGCGAGCAGCAGGTGCTGACCGACCCCGCCGAACGGCTCGGCCGCGCCGGCGGGATGTCGTACACGGACCTGATGCGCCGCCGCGGCGGGAGCAGGCTCGAGGTGCCCGACGCCGTGCTGCTGCCCACGGACCCGGAGCTGGTGCAGGGCGTCCTGGAGATCTGCGTCCGGCACGACATCGCCGTCGTCCCGTTCGGTGGCGGCACCTCGGTGGTCGGCGGCGTCGACGCGCTGCGCGGCGGCAAGACCGCGGTCGTCGCGCTGGACCTGGCCCGGCTCGACCGGCTGGTCTCGCTCGATCCAGGCTCGCGGATCGCCGTGGTGCAGGCCGGGATGCGCGCGTCGGAAGCCGAATCCCTGCTGGCCGCACACGGTTTCACGCTCGGCCACTTCCCGCAGTCCTACGAGCGGGCCACCATCGGCGGCTTCGCCGCGACCCGGTCGGCGGGGCAGGCCTCCGCCGGTTACGGCCGCTTCGAGGACATGGTCGAGGGCGTCCGGCTCGCGACACCGGTCGGCGAGTGGCGGCTCGGGGTGTCCCCGGCGTCGGCGGCGGGCCCCGACCTGCGGCAGCTCGCGGTCGGCAGCGAGGGTGCGCTCGGCGTGATCACCGAGGTGGCGCTGCGCGTCCGGCCCGCGCCGGCCCGGAGCCGCTACGAGGCGTTCGTGGTCGACGGCTGGCAGTCCGGCGTCGACGCGGTGCGGGCGCTGGCGCAAGGACGCGCGCTGGCGGACGTCACCCGGCTGTCCGATGTGGACGAAACCGATGTGCAGCTGGAACTCTCCGGCGCGCTCAAGGCCGGGGCCCTGAAGACCTACTTGCGCGGCAGGGGAATCCGGCAGCCCTGCCTGCTGGTGCTCGGCTGGGACGCGGCGTCGCGCGGCGAGCTGAAGCAGCGCCGATCGGCGACCCTGCGCGCGCTGCGCGGAATCCGTCTGGTCCGGTTGGGCCGCCCGGTCGGCGAAGCCTGGCGGTCGCACCGGTTCTCGGGGCCGCGGCAGCGCGACGCGCTGCTGGATCGCGGCGTGTGCGTGGAGACGCTGGAGACCGCGACGCACTGGACCGATCTGAGCGAACTGCGCTCCGCGGTGCGGACGGCGCTGGTGCGGAACCTGCAGGCCAACGGCAAGTCGCCGATCGTGATGTGCCACATCTCGCACGCCTACGAGACCGGCGCCTCGCTGTACTTCACGGTGCTGGCGGCTCGCAACGCCGACGACCCGCTCGGCCAGTGGCAGCGGGCGAAGACGGCCGCCTCGGACGCCATCGCGGGCCGCGGCACGATCACCCACCACCACGCGGTCGGCGCCGACCACCTGCCGTGGCTCGAAGCGGAGATCGGCGATGTCGGCGGCGCGGTCCTCGCGGCGGCGAAGAAGGCCGTCGACCCGACGGGAATCCTCAACCCGGGCAAGCTCATCCGGCCAGCGCGGTGATCGCGCGGTAGCGGTAGCCGAGCCCGCGGTACACCCGGATCGCGGGCTCGTTGTCCGCGTCGACCATCAGCGCCACGCCGCCGTCGCGGGCGAGCTCCGCGGTCAGGAACGCGCAGAGCGTCGTGGCCAGACCGGCGCCGCGGTGGTCGGGGTGGGTGGCGACGCCGGAGATCAGGCGGAGCCGGGGAGCGGGCCAGGAGTCGGCGCCGACGGCGATCAGTGCGCCGTCGGCGCTGCGGATCCCGGCCCAGCGGCAGGCCCCGGGATCGTCGGGGAACAGGTACGACGTCGGGTTGGCCTTGCGCAGCAGGCCGGTGATCGCGTCTTCGTCGGCGCCGGTGAGCCACTCGACGCCCGCGGTCGGGGCGCTCGGCGGCTCGGCGGCGAGGTGCATCCACCCGAAGGTCGCGCGCACCTCCAGCCCGAGGCGTTCCGCGACCGGCCCGGCGATTTCGGCGCCGGCGAGCGGCCGGAGCCGGTCGCTGCGCACCTCCGCCATGAGCCGCGCGAGGAGCTCCGCCGCGTCGTCGGCCGGGCCGCTGAACAGCACGCGGTCGTATCTGGACAACTTCGGCGCGTAGACGGCCACGGCGCCGCCGTGCCGCCACGCGGACCCGGCCTCGTGCGGGTACTCCGGCGTCAACGCCTGCGCGCCCCAGTGAACAAGCAGATCATCGGTGGCTCCGGCGACGGCGTCGGCGGTTAACAGCTCCTGCATGCCCCGATCGTCCCTCGCGGGCGTTCGGCCGCTGCGGGCACGGGGCCGTGAGCGTACTGACCAGGCGAAACGCCGCTCGGTCGGGAGTGCTTTGGGGCGTTGTGGCGCCCCAAAGCACTCCCGGAACCTTCAGTCGCGGAGCGACAGGAGCAGCGCCACCGCGGCGAGGGCGGCGGCGATGAAGCCCAGGTACTGGGCGCCCGCCCACTCGATCCCGATCGCGCCGATGATGCCGGACGCCGCGATGGCCAGGTAGAGGATCGCGGCGTTGAGCGACACCAGCACCGACGCCGAGCCCGGCGACAGCGTGATCAGCCGGTGCTGCTGCGGCGTCGTGATCGCGAAGGCCGCGATGCCGAAGAACACGATCTCCGTCGTCGCCAGGCCGAAGCTCCCGGTGGTCAGCGGCAGCACGAGAAGGCTGACCACCAGCCAGGCCAGGGCGAGCGCGACGACCTTGCGCCCGCCGATCCGGTCGGCCAGCCCGCCGGCCGCGAAGTTGCCGATCGTGCCGATCACCCCGAGCAGGAACATCAGCACCGCCAGGCGGATTCCGCTCCCCGCGGTGGCCGGCGCGAACACGGCGGCGATGTAGGTGTACGGCAGGTACACGGCGGTGAAGCCGATGAGCGTCGTCGCCAGCACCACCAGCACCCGCCGGTCGGCCAGCGGCGCGAACCGGGCCCGCAGCGATTCGGGCGTCGGCGCCGCCACGTCGGCCGGCACCAGTCGGAGCACGCCCAGCAGGCCCAGCACCGCCAGCCCGGCGACGAACCACATCGTCATCCGCCAGCCGGACACGGCGCCCAGGGCGGTGCCCAGCGGCGCGCCCAACGCGGTCGCGGCGGTGAAACCCGTTGTCACAGCGGCGATGGCGCGGCCTCGCCGGTCTTCGGGCACCAGCGCGGACGCCGTGACAGCCGCCGTCGGCACGAACAGGCCCGCCCCCGCGGCCGCGACCACCTGCGCCGCGAGGACCAGCGGGAACGACGGCGCGACCGCCGTGGCGATGTTCCCGATCAGGTAGACCGCCACCGCGAGCAGCAGGACCGGGCGCCGCCGCCAGCCCGCGGTCGCGGCGACGAGCAGCGGCGCGACCAGCGCGCACGTCAGCGCGAAGGCGGTCACCACCTGGCCCGCCGTGCTCATCGAGACCCCGAGGGTGTCGCTGAGCTGCGGAAGCACGCCCGCGAGCACGAACTCGCAGGTGCCGACCGCGAAGGTGCCGAACCCGAGCACCGGCACGGCCCACCGGCTCGGGGTGTCCACTGTGGATGTCATCGGCGGGCTCCGATCCGGTTCGCGTACTCGGACATCGCCAGGCCGGCGACGACGAAGACCGCCGCGACCCAGGGCAGCGCGGCAGGGGAGAGCGGCAGGGCGGCGGCGCCGATGACGCCGGCCAGCGAGGTTCCGAGGTACCCGCCGGAGGCGTTGAGCGAGATGACGAAAGGCGCCGAAGCCGGTGCGGCCGCGATCAGCCGGTGCTGCTGCGGCACCGTGATGCTCCACGAGGTGAGCCCGAAGACCACGATCGCGCCGACCGCGCCGGCGAAGGTGGCGGCGGACCAGGGCATCACCGCGAAGTTGAGAGTGCTGACCACCAGCGCGGCGGCGATCACCCGACGCGGCCCGATCCGGTCGGTCCAGCCGCCGGCCACCAGGTTCCCGACGGTTCCGGCGCAACCGGACAGGAACAGCAGCACCGCCAGCAGCGTGCCGCTGCCGCCGGTCGCGGCGCCGACGACCACGCTGACGTACGTGTTGACCACGAAGATCCCGGTGAACACGGCGACCGTGGTCAGCAGGATCGCGACGACCTTCCCGTTGCCCAGCGGCGAAAGCCGTTCGCGCAGGCTCGCGGCGGGCGGCGTCGGAACCGGCGGCAGGAGCAGCGCGACGCCGATCCCTGCGGCGATGCCGAGCCCGGCGACCAGCCACATGGTGCCGCGCCAGGTCGCGACCGTCCCGAGCAGCGTGCCGATCGGCACGCCGAGCGCGGTCGACGTGGTGAGTCCCAGCGTCACCAGGGAGATCGCGCGTGCGCGCTGGTCCTCCGGGGCGAGCGCGGCGGCGGTCGCCCCGGCGATCGGCGTGAACATCGAGGCGCCGGCGGCGGCGAGGACGCGGGTCGCGAGCACCGCGCCGTAGGTCGGGGCGAGCGCGGTGGCGATGTTGCCGACCGCGAAGACGGCGAGCGCGGTGAGCAGGACGCGGCGGCGGGGCCAGTTGCCGGTTAGCGTCGCCATGACCGGCGAGAGCACGGCGTAGGCGATCGCGAAGACGGTCACCAGCTGCCCGGCCTCGGCGATGCTCACCTGCAGGTCCGCCGAGATCTCCGGCAGGACACCGGCGACGACGAAGGCGTCCGTGCCCACGGCGAACGTGCCCAGCGCCAGCACCGCGACCCGGAGCGGGACGCGGCCGGTGGTGGGGTCAGCGGTCTTGGTCAAGGAGGCTCCCCGAAACGGTACCGATCGTTTCCATGTACTGGACGGTACCGATCGTTTCCGTTTTGGCGCAAGCTCGGATATCGTGGCGGCATGGCAACGCGCGCTCGAGAACGTCTGGTGGAGGCCGCGGAGCAGCTCTTCTACACCGAGGGCATCCGGGCGGTCGGAGTGGAACGGCTGGTCGCCGTCTCGGGTGTCGGCCGCGCCTCGTTCTACCGGCACTTCGGCAGCAAGGACGACCTGGTCGTGACCATGCTGCGCGGCTACGCAGACGCCGTGCTGGAGGGCCTGAAGGCCGAGGTCGCCAACCGCGGCGGCGGGCCGCTGGCGGTCTTCGACGCCTTCGCGGAGCGTTTCGAGGCGCCGGACTTCCGCGGCTGCGCCTCGATCAACACCATGGTCGAGATGGCGGACCCGGACAGCGCGGCGCACCGCGTCGCGGCGGAGCACAAGGAAGAGGTCACCGACTTCCTGGATGGCCTGCTGGTGGAGGCTGGCTACCGCGACCACCGGCAGCTGGCCGAACAGCTGATGCTGCTGATCGACGGGGCGAACGTCACCGCCCTGCGCGAGCGAACGGCGGAACCGGCCAAGCGTGCCAAGGCGATTGCCCGATCGCTGCTGGACGCCGCCGCCTGATCCGGCCCGCGACCTGCCCGGGTTTCGCCGTTTTCGCGCGAAAACGGCGCCCGCCCCTCAGGGGACGCGCCGTTTTCGCGCGAAAACGCCAAGTTCACCCTTGTGGGTCGGGCCGGTGTCGTCGGGCTCGACGCCGCTCAGCGGTCGCCGTCGCGGCGTGCCGGTAGCGCCGCCGCCGCGACACCGGCCGCGACGAGAATGCCCGCGCTGGCCAGGAACGCCGTCGCGTAGTCCACCGGTGCCTGCGGGTCCTGGGTGCCGGAGATGGAGATCAGCGCGGCGAGCCCGAAGGCGCCGCCGATCTGCTTGGTGGTGTTCATCAAACCGGCGGCGGCACCGGCCTCGGTGGCGGCGGTTCCAGCGGTGACCGTGGTCGTGAGCGGCGTGTTCAGCAGGCCGCCGCCGAAGGAGAAGACGATCGCCGGACCGAGGATCCCGGCCAGGTATCCGCTGTCCGCGTCGATGCGGCTCTGCCACACGAACCCGGCCGCGGCGATCAGCGCGCCGGCGACGATCAAGGTTCGGCCGCTGGCGTGGCGCATCAGCCAGGGCGTGAGGAGCCGTCCGGCCGCGATGGTCACGAGGGTGTGCGGCAGGAAGCCGAGGCCCGTTTGCAGGGCGGTGTAGTGCAGCACGTCCTGCATGTAGAGCGTGAGGAAGTACCACATCGGCGCCTGGAAGCACGCTCCTACCAGCAACATCACCGCGTTGCCCGCGGCGATCGAACGATTCCGGAACAGCTGCGGCGGCACCAGCGGGGAGGCCGCGAATCGGCTTTCGACCACCGTGAAGAGCACCAGCGCGGCGACTCCGGTGGCGAGCGGCACCAGGGTCTGCGGGGCGGTCCAGCCGAGCGGGACGTTCGTGACGCCGTAGGTCAGGCAGGTGAGGCCCGCGGTGGCGAGGATCGAACCGGGCAGGTCCAGGCGCGTCTCGCGCGCCGCGAGAGGACGGTCGGCGGCAAGCACGCGGGCCGCGGAGATCAGCGCCAGCGCGCCGATCGGCACGTTGATCAGCAAGGTGGCCCGCCAGGACAGGAACTCGGTGAGGGCGCCGCCGACGAGATTGCCCGCGGCGCCGCCCGCCACGCTGACCGCGGTCCAGGTCGCCAGCGCTCGCGTCCGATGTGGACCTTCGGCGAACGTCGTCGTCACCATGCTGAGGGTCGCCGGGGCGAGCACCGCCGCGCCGAGCCCTTGCGCGGCGCGGGCGGCGATCAGCGCGGCGGGGCCGGTGGCCAAGCCGCCCACCAGGCTCGCCGCGGAGAACGCCGCGAGCCCGGCCAGGAAGATCCGCCGCCGGCCGTGCAGGTCGGCCAATCGCCCGCCCAGCAGCAGGAATCCGCCGAAGGTCAGCAGGTAGCCGTTCGCCACCCACTGCAGGGATTCGGGGGTGAAGCCCAGCTCGGCCTGGATCGACGGGAGCGCGACGTTGATCACCGAGACGTCGAGCACGACCATCAGCTGCGCCGCGCAGGCCAGCGCGAGCACCGCGCCGCCGGTTCGTCCCTGTCGCAAGGGAGCCCTCCATAGTTGATGATACGTCTGTATCAGATACACTTGTATCACAACGGAGGGAGCCGCATTGCCGAAGACCGTCGACCACGACCAACGGCGGGCGCAGATAGCCGAGGGCCTGGTGCGGGTGGCTGCGCGCGAAGGGCTGCACGCGGTGACGATGCGTTCGGTGGCCGCCGAAGCCGGCGTCTCGCTGCGGCTGGTGCAGTACTACTTCCAGACCAAGGCCCAGCTGATGCACGACGTCCTGCGCCACCTGGAACGGCAGAGCCAGGAGCGGTGGGCGGCGCGGCTGGAGCGGATGCCGAGCCCGCCGTCGGGCCGCGCCTTCGTCGAAGCGTTCCTCGCCGAGGCGCTACCGACCGACGAGGAGAGCCGGGCGTTCCACCTCGTCGGCGCCTCCTACGCGGTGCTGGCGATGACCGACCCGGAACTCGCCGACCAGCCCTTCGTAGCCGGGCTGAACCACCTCGAAGCGCAGCTCGCCGACGCGCTGCGCAAGGCCCAGACCGACGGCGAGCTGTCGGGAGATCGCGACGCGTCCGTGGAAGCGGCTCGCCTGATCGCGCTGAACCACGGGCTGGGCACGGCAGTGCTCGTCGGTCAGCGCACCGGCGAGGACGCCGAGGCCGTGCTGCGCTGCCACGTCGACGAGCTCTTCGCCGCCTAGGAATCCTTCTTGCGGCGGGGGCGGAGACTCGCGGCGAAGCGGGGCTTCTCGAGCGCGTCGTAGAGCGCCCTGTATGCCTGCTGGACATCGCGACGGGAATCGTCCGGTGTGGACGGTGCGGCCTTGCGGTCCGGGTCGGGCATGCCCTTGACCTGCATCCACCGCTCGTTCCACAGCGCTTCCATCGCGGCGTTCCACCGCTTGCGCACGTCGTCGAGCACCTTCTCGCGCTGTTCGTCGGCGGCCTCCCGGCGCTGCTTCCCAGCGGCGACCGCCTCGCCGAGCTCGCCGGCTCGCTCGCGCTCGTGCTTGCGCAGCTGCTGCGCGGCGGTGGTGGCCCGCGCGGTGATCTCCTTGTACCGCTCCGCGGCCGGAATCTGCTCAGTCACCGGCTTCCTCCCGGATCTCGCACCGCTCGTCCGCTGCTTGCGGCGCCAGGACCGCCGGCACCGGCTTCGCCTGGTCGCCGAGGTCGAAGGGCAGGATCACCTCGGGCCGGGAGTGCACCGCGCGGTCGAAGAACAGGCCGCGCCGCGCCCGCGGCGACCAGTTGACCACCTGCCCGGCCGCGAACGCCGCCAGCTCCTGGCCGTGCACGTCGAAGGCGACCCAGGCGCCGATATCGTCGACCGGGCCCATGCCGAGGGTGTTCTTCACGCGCTGCGCGCTGCGCCACCAGCCGATCACGTGCACCCGCAGTTCCGGGCCCTGCTTGAGGATCTTCCGGAGGTGGTCCAGCCCGCTGACGCGGGTGGTCGGGTCCTTGCGCTCCAGCGTGGTGTGCGCCGCGTCGGCGGCGTAGAGCACCAGGACGTGCGGCACGTCGGCGCCAGACCGCTGGTCGATCGTCTCGGCGGTGCCGGCCAGCGCGGCCTCGATGCCGTCCAGGCCGACCAGCTCGACGTCGTGGCCGTCGGTGCGCAGCGCCTCGGCGACGCCGCGGGCGTCGTCGTCGATGTCGTCGAGCAGGGCCGCGATGGTGAACTTGATGCTGCCCGGAACGTATTGGCGCGCGAGGGAAAGCGTCGCCGTGCCGAGCACGCTGATCGCGTCTGCCAGCACCGATCCGATCACCGCGATGTTGCGTCCCGGCGAGCGCACGAGCCGGACCGCGGCGGCCGTGCCGTTGACGTCGATGATCTGCCCGAGCAGGACCTTCGGCACCGGCACCGGTGCCCGCAGCTTCGCGTAATCCTCCAGCGTGGACAGCTCTGGCAGGTTCGAGCCGTCGAACAACCGCGGCGGCGGGGCGTTCTTGTCGCGCTGATTCCACAGCTCTTGCTGCAGCGCGTCGAAGGTGTTCTTCGCGGTGGCGTCCGGGATGCGCGCGATCTTGTTGCCGTGCTTGACGCCCGACTCGTGGTTGACGACCGCGTGCCAGCGCGGCAGCTCCAGCGCGGCGTTGTTCTGCTCGGCCAGCACCCGCCGCGCCTTGGGCAGCGCGATCCGCAGGATGAACTGCTCGAAGATCGCCGGCTTGCCCCAGAACGCCTCGATCCCGGACACGTCCTGGCTGGCCAGCACCAGGTGGATGCCCTGCGAGCGGCCGCGCCGCGCGACGTCCTCCAGCAGCGCGGCGGCCTGCGCCGTGACCGGGTCGCGCTCGGCGAAGAGGTACTGGAACTCGTCGATCACGGCGACGATCCGCGGCCACCGGCCGTTCGGGTCCGCGTCGCGCAGCTCCTCCAGCTTGGTGACCTCGTGTTCCTTGGCGGACTCCGCGCGCCGCCGCATCTCGTCGGCCAGGAACCGCAGCAGCGCCAGCCCGAACTCGCGGTCGGTGTTGACGTTCACCCCGACCAGCTGCGCGTTCGGCAGCCAGCTCCGGTCGCGGCGGCCCGGGGTGAACTGGGCGAACGACACGCCTTCCTTGAAGTCCAGCAGGTAGAGCTCCAGCTCGTCCGGCGAGTAGCGGGCCGCGAGCCCGCCGAGCATGCCGTAGAGGAAGTTCGTCTTGCCCGACCCGCTGGGGCCGCCGATCAGGGTGTGCGGGCTGCCGTCGCCGAGGGTGATCCACACCGGCTCGCCCTCGTTGAACCCGACCGGCGCGTGCAGCCCGGCCGTCGAGCGCTGCGTCCACAGCTGCTCCGGCACCAGGTCGTCGAAGGTCCGCACCCGCGCCCGCCGGGCGAGGAACGCCTCCGCGATCGCCGAGCACGCCTTGGTCACCTCGTTGCTCGACGGCGATTCGTCCAGCTGCACAACGGCTTCCGGCCCGGTCATGCTGGTGCGCGCCCGGTCGCCGCCGAGCAGCTTGATGGACTCGATCGCGCTGTTCACGGTCAGCGAGAGGTCCACGACGATCAGCTGGATGCCGCAGGCCAGGCCGTTGCGCGCGATCCGCTGCAACTGTTGCTGCTGCTCCTCGCGCAGCGCCTTGCCATCGCCGAACAGCACCGCGACCCGCCAGGGCTCCGAGCGGTGCCCGCTTTCCGCGGCCAGCGAGCGCAGCGACGTGTGCCCACCCACCAGCGAATCGGTGTGGATCCGCCGGATGTGGTCGGAGAGCGCTTCGAGCATCTCGTCGAGCCGGGTCGGATCGTGCGCCGTCAGCAGGCCCGCGCGGGTCAGCGGGTAGAGCCCCGGCAGCGTGCCGGTCACCTGCGCGACGTCCCAGACGTGGATGCGCACCAGGCCGGGCTGGAACTGGCTGAGCAGCCGCAACAGCAGGTTCTGCACCAGCGCTTCGGCGGATTCCGGGTTGTCCTCGGTGACGATCCGCAGGTGCGACTCGTCCAGCAGCGGGATGGCGACCGGGAACGGTTGCGGGTCGGGCGAATCCGGGACGGTCGCGGTGCCGATCCGCCACAGCTCCGGCGGCGGCGCGACGGCGTCCTGGGTGCCGACCTCGCCGAGCCACGCCGGCCACGGGAGCCCAGCTGCGCCGGGAGCGGCATCCGCGACGAGCCCGCCGAGCTCCTCCGGGCCCTGCTCGGTCCACTCGGCGTAGATCTCCGCCCGCTCGCGCAGCGCCTCCCGCATCGCGGCCTTGAAGACCGGGTTCTCGGGATCGGCGATCTCCGCCGGTTCGCGTTCCGCCGCGGCCACCCCGACCTGGGCGATGCGCAGCGCGAACTCCTGCTGCGAGCATTCGGCGAGGACGCGGTCGTGTTCCTGCTCGGCGGCGCCGAGCGCGGAGGCGATGCTGGTTCGCAGGCGCTCGAAGGCCGCTTCGATCCGACTCCGCCGCTCGTTGCGTTTACCCACGTCCCACCTCGGAACCCGTGTTACAGACCGTGATCAAAATACCACTCGACGAGGAGTCGGGCAGGCCCCTGGTGTGCCCATGCACGAGGGCGAATGTGGCTCGGTTGAGCGCCGAAAGCCGAGAACGCCGCCGCGTCCTACAACCGGGTGGCGAAGTCGCGCACCGTGTTGAGGACGTGTTCGATCATCCCCAGGGATCGCTCGATCTGGTCATCGGCGCGGTGCAGGCTCGGCGGCACCACCGTCTCCGGGTGTTCCGGGTCGAGCTTCGCCAGCGCCTGCTCCGCCTCGGCGAGCGCGGTCCGGCTGGTGCCGAGGTGGGCGCCCGCGTCCGCCAGGTGTTCCTCCACGAGGCGCAACGTCTGCATCAGTTCGTCGAGTGTCGACACGGTGCCACAGAGCCTGTCTACGAGGTCGGGTTGGACTTTCCGCCGTTGCCGGGACCTAGAGGCGGCCCGCGTAGCCCTCGGTGGCGTTGATCGTCGCGCTGATCTGCGCCTGCACCCCGCTGATCACCTGCATCACCTCGGCGAGCGAGCCGTGCGCGTGCTGCATCTCCTCCTGGGAGCTGCCCTGGGTGGCGGTGACAAGGGCCGACTGCGCCTCTTCGAGCGCGAGGTTGCCCTGTTGCAGGGCGGCGATGCTCTCCTGCATCTTCTGGTTTGCCAAGGCAATTCCCGCGCGAACTTCTTCGACGCCCGCCATCTGGACTCTGGACCTCCGTGGTGCACAACGCTGTATCGGCCCACAAGTTAGCGCCCGGTGGCGGCGACGGCGCAGGCAGGTGGGTGCGGATGATCACGACTCGATCGCGGTGCGTGACGACCAGGGAAATTGATCACCCGACCGGCAGGCGATCCTCCTGAAATGCGCCTTTTGCCCGCCCCGCCGTCCGGTGCGCCCGCGGTTCAATGGAAATCGGGCCTTCGATTTCCATTGAGCGCTTTTCGTCTTGGCTGGTGACCGCAGTCGCGATGGCTAACGGACCGCATCCCGAAAGCGGTCGCATGCCCCGCAGGCGCATAGCCCACCCGCGCAGCTTGCACCGCCGCCCGCACCGCCACGCAGAACGAGGATGGAAATACCTCATTGAAATTGCGGTCGTCGCTCAGTCGTGGCCCGTGGTGCCCACTGTGGATGGTCCGCCCGCTGTCGCCTCGTCCGCTTCGGCCTCGACGGCGGACACCTCGATCGCCGCGACGCCGGACGGCGGCGTCGGTGCGGCCGACCACCGGGCGGTGGCGCGGTGCTCGTCGACGCGCAGCCGCGACCAGCCGTTGCCGCCGAGGGTCGAAATCGCGCCGAGCACGATCTCCGGCAGGTCGCCGAGCGCCGGCCCGAGGTCCATCGCGACCCGGACCAGCGGCGGATCCACCGTGTACTCGCTGATCATGGCCGTGTGCGACAGGCGGCTGGCCACCGCTCGTGCCGGCCACTCCGCGCCCGCCCGCCGCTCGGTGACCACGTCCACGAGCAGCCGCAGGCGCGGGCGCGGGTTGCCGCGTTCGTCCAGGTCGCTGACGCCTTCTGGTGCCTCCGCCGGCGGTTCGTCCGGGTCGCCAGGGTCGGGCCTGCCGAACAGGATCGACCCGCCGGACCACGCCTCGACCAGCAGCCGCTCGCCGCCGGCGACCAGATCGCCCACCAGATCCGGGTGCTCCACCACCGTCCACGCCGTCGGCGGCTCGCAGGACACCCGGTGCCTGGCGTAGTCGGGCCCGAGCTCGCGCAGGAAGTTGCGCACCGCGCGGGACAACCCGGCCACGTGCTGCCCGGTCTCCGCGCTGGCCCGGCTGATCGTGACCGACCAGCAGCCGGGTTCCTCGTCGGAGCAGTCCCCGGACGCCACGATCCGGCCGTCGATCCGCCGCACCAGGTCGCGGCAGGCGGCGCGCGCAGCGGTCTCGTCATCGGCCGCGACGACGACGATGATCAGCAATTCGAGCTCGGTGTTTTCAGCCATCGCGAGAAGCATTCTCGCGCACCGAACTGGAACGTCGAACGGATGATCAGGTGAAGTCGCGACGAGCGGGCAGAAGGACTGTGTCCGACGGCACAGCGGGCCGGTTTGACCTTCACACTGGTGTGATGGTTGGAGCATTGCCGCAACACCCGGAAAACACCGCGATAGCAGGGAAAACCCGCCGCGGGCAGCCCGACCAGGAGGCGGCAGTGCACAACCAGCTCTTCGACTACAGCCCGATCGTCGACCGCGCCCCGGTGCGGTGGCCGGGCGGCGCCCGGCTGGCGTTCTACGTGGGCCTCAACGTCGAGCACTACGAGATCGACCGGCCGTCCACCAGCATCTTCGCCGGGACCAGGGACCTGGCGCCCGACCCGCTGAACTACGGCTGGCGGGACTACGGCCCGCGGGTCGGCATCTGGCGGCTGGTGGACATCTTCGACCGGCACGGCATCCGCCCCAGCGTGCTGCTGAACTCCGACGTCACCGAGCACAACCCGCAGATCATCGACGCGGGCAAGCAGCGCGACTGGGCCTGGTTGGCGCACGGCAAGAACAACTCGATCCTGCAGGCGGGCATGCCGGTCGACGAGGAGCGCGCCTACCTGCGGGACGTGGTGGACACCATCGAGGCCGCGACCGGCACCCGCCCGCGCGGGTGGATGGGGCCGGGACTGACCGAAACGTTCCACACGCCAGCGCTCCTCGCGGAGCTCGGCCTGCGCTACGTGCTGGACTGGAGCAACGACGACCAGCCGTACCGGCTGAACGTGCCCGGCCTGCTCAGCGTGCCGTACCAGACCGAGCTCAACGACGTGACGATGTTCGTGGGCACCGGGGTGAGCGGCCCTGACTTCCTGCAGGCGGTCAAGGACCAGTTCGACCAGCTCTACGCCGAATCGGCGGACAGCGGGCGGGTGATGTCGCTGGCGCTGCACCCGTTCGTCATCGGTCAGCCGTTCCGGGCCAAGTACCTGGACCAGGCGCTGGAGTACATCACCGGTCACGAGGGCGTGTGGCTGACCACCAGCGACGAGATCGCCGAGCACCACGCCCGCTCGGCCGATCGCGGTTGATCCGGTAGCCGAGCCCGTGGCGGCCGACCGCTGCCACGGGCTCACGGCGTCGCGTGCCGCCTAGAGCTGCTCGGCCTCGGCGGGCGGTTCGCCCTGATCCAGGCCGTAGTAGTGGAAGAGGTCGCGGCCCTCCTGGTCGGAGAGGTGGC
Source organism: Saccharopolyspora shandongensis (assembly GCF_900106995.1). GTDB lineage: Bacteria > Actinomycetota > Actinomycetes > Mycobacteriales > Pseudonocardiaceae > Saccharopolyspora > Saccharopolyspora shandongensis. The sequence goes on along the minus strand of NZ_FNOK01000036.1, from coordinate 52,184 downwards.
CGTGCTCGGCCTCGACGCGCGGGGCGTTGCGCACCCGGTCCTTGGAGACGCGCAGGTCGAGGCGGTTCTCCTCGGTGGTCGCGCCGGCCAGCGGTACGAAGGTCTCCTTGACGCCGAACACGCCGATCCGGACGGTGACCCACTCCGGCTGATGGGTCACGTCGTCGACGTAGACGTTGCCGACCCGGCCGACGCGGTCGCCGTTGCGGTCGAACACCGGAGTGCCGATCAGGTCCTGTGCGCGCTCGACGTTCATGGCCACCTCGCTCCACCCCAACCCCGATTGCCGACCTCCCCGTCGGCAATCCTCAAGCTGCCCGTGGAGCGCTTGAGCTGCAACTGCGCAAGCGACACGCCTCACCCGAACAGGTAATGATCGAGATTATTCGGCGCCCACTATTAATGATCCTTCATTTTCGGGCATGACTCGCTCGCCCTCGGACTTGCTTTGAAGCGGTACCGCGGGTTCTCGGACGCCGTCCGGCGAAGCGCGAATTCGGTCATGCGCAAGTCGGGGCTCCCACAAACCCGGGCGACGGCCGCAATTCCCGCAGGGAGCCGCTGTGCGGAGACAAGTGGCTACGAATTCAGCTCGCGGCCGATGAAGGTGAGGACGTCGTTCATCACCTCGGCCTTGTTGACCTCGTTGAGCAGCTCGTGGCGGCCACCCGGGTAGATGTGCTCGTGGAACTCGCTGCCGCGGATGCGGTCGATGCCGGTGCGGGTGTCGGCCTCCGGCACCAGCTCGTCGTCCTCGCCGTGCACCCACAGCGTCGGCCGGTCCAGTGCGGGCCCGTCGTTGATGGCCAGCAGGCACTCGTCGATCGCCTGCAGCGTGGCGCGCTTGAACGGGCCGTGCCAGACCAGCGGATCGGCGATGTACGCCGCGCCGACCTCGGGGTCGCGGGACAGCGTCGCCGGATCGATCGGGACGTCCGGAATCTCGTCGTGCTCCAGCAGGTCCAGCACGTGCCAGGTGCCCAGCACCGGCGCGGACAGCACGACCGCCGCCAGGTGCTCCTGGTGCTCCTGCGCGTAGCGGGCGGCGAGCATCCCGCCCATCGAATGACCGATGAGGACGACCGGCAGGTCCGGGTGCTCGGCGGTGACCTGCCTGCGGAGCTCCTCCAGATCGGCCACGATCGTCTCGGCGTCCTCGAAGTAGACCCGGTCGCCGGGGGAGCGGCCGTGCCCGACGTGGTCCGGGGCGTAGACCAGCGCGCGGGCGCCGACCAGCTGCTCCGCGACCCACTGGTACCGGCCGGAGTGCTCGCCGTAGCCGTGCGCGATCAGCGCGATCCAGCCGGGGTTGGTCCCCGACCACTCGCGCACCGCCAGCTCGCCGTGCCGTCCGTTGACCACTCGATCCGTTGACTCGATCATGCCGCCACCCCAGCACACCTCATCCGTTCGGGCCAACCCCGGCCTTGTCCGCCGAACGGCGATTTCGCGCGAAATCGACCGGGAGCGCCGATTCCGCGCGAGGCCGCGCTGCCGTCACCGGTGGTACGCGCTGTTGTCGATTTCGCCGAACCCGCAGACCGCACCCACGTTCCAGGTGACGGAGAGCGCGTCGGTCTCGTCCGGCGGGATGACCTGCGCACGCGCCGGGGTCGGCTGGCAGGGGCCCTCCATCGGCTCGCCCTCGTGCGGGACGGCCGTCCAGTGCAGCGTCGCGCGGGCCGACTCACCGGGCGCCAGCGTGATCAGGCCCGGGCCGGGGTTCGGCGTCCGCTCCATCTTGGTGGGCACCGCCTGGCCGGAGGCGTCGACCAGCTGCATGCCGCCGTACCCGTAGAGCGTGCAGGTCTCGTTGCTGGAATTGCGCAGCACCAGGTCGGCGTAGCGCTGGCCCGCCCCGGCCTCGGCGCCCTCCACCGTGCCCGTGAGCATCGAGGTGTGGCAGCGCTCCACCTTCTTCGGCTGGACCCGTCCTGGCGACGAGGCCGGCGTCGTGCTGCCGCCCGTGGCGGGGCCGTTCGCGGGGGCCTCGGAAGCCTGGGGATCCGGTCGTGCATCCGCGTTCGTGGCAGGCGGCGCCGGCTGGAGTTTCTGCTCCGGTGCAGTGACAACCTGGCCGGTCTGCGCTGTTTGCGCGCTTTGCGCTCCGCAGCCCGCCATCAGCCCGGCGATCAGCAGTGCTCCGGACGCCTGGAGCGTCCGCGAGCCGAAAATCCGCAATCGGTTCGGGGTCACGGTGACCACCTCCCGTCCCCCGGCCTCGCGGGCGGGGTCGTCGGTATTTGCTCTGCTGTTCCTGAAGACGTCCGGCCGTTGGCGAGGTTGCCCGCACGGTCGATTTTCCCGCCGTCGGCGACTTCGTGACCTGCGGTGCGTCGGATGCTCCGGTTGCCCCGATCGACTAGCTCGACTAGCGGATCGAGTGACGGTCGGCTGCGCCGAATAGGTATTGCCGCGGCTAGAAGCAACCCGATTCGGGTAATTCACGGCGCCGAGAATCCGTTACGCCTTGCGCAGATATCGACCGATCGGGTGGGGATCTTGACCTGAACGGCGGGACTGCCCCTTTGGCTGACTTCGATAGTTTGGCAACTCCAGAAGGCCGAAGTCAGGGGGTTGATCATGGCCGAGCGAATTCCGGGCATTGACGTCGCGCGATATCAGGGGGAACCCGACTGGGGTGCGGTTCGCGGCGCCGGATATGCCTTCACGTACATCAAGGCGACCGAGGGAATCGGATATGTGAGCCCGACGCTGGACGCCCAACTGGCCGGCGCCCGCGGCGCCGGGATGGTCACCGGGCTCTACCACTTCGCCCGCCCGGACACGAATTCGCCGCAGCAGGACGCGGCCGACTTCGCCGCCCAGCTGGCGCGGCTGAACTCCAGCGCGGCGGGCAACCTGCCGCCGTGCCTGGACATGGAGACCGACGCGCCGAACCTCGGAGGCTGGGTCAAGGGGTTCATCGACGCGGTCCGCGGGCACACCGGGCGGCACGAGATCGTGGTCTACGCCTCGACGTCCTGGTTCCAGAGCAAGCTCGCGCCGGAGACCTGGGTCGACCCCGGCGTGTTCCTGTGGGTCGCGCACTACGGGCGCCCGCCGGGCGAGCCCGGCTACCTCACCGACCGGGTCGCGATCCACCAGCACGCCTCGGACGGGAAGGTTCCCGGGATCGCCGGCGACACCGACTTGAACGTCTCGCTGGTCCCGCTGGAGGTGCTCACCGGAGCCGGTGCCCCGCCACCGCCGCCTCCTCCGCCGCCGCAGGAGACCTACGTCGTGCAGCCCGGTGACACGCTCTCCGAGATCGGGCAGAAGCTGGGCGTCGACTGGCGGGAGATCGCGCGGGTCAACGGCATCGCCGACCCGGACCTGATCTACGTCGGCCAGGTGCTGAAAATCCCGCGCTGAGCTGGCGCCGTTCTCCCGGCGGAGTCCCCGGCCGTCCTCGTGGCGGCCGCTCGGGGCTCCGTCGACGTTCGCTTTTCCGGCCGATTGCCCAAAATGTTACTGCCACGTACGTCGTTGCCGCACACTCGCGATCAGTACCGACTACCGTTTTTCGCGTGAACATCGCGCAAGGTGGAGGTGAACGCGATGGCGGGTACAGCTGAGCTGGTCCGAAGCCACTGGACGCGTGGCGAGCCGGGTCGGGAGGCTCCCCCGGAACTCGTGGTCGCGCTCTATCGCTGGTGGGTGATCGCGATGGTGCTCAAGATCGCGGGTGCCACCTGGGACATCTGCTGGCATTTCCGGTGGCTCCGCGACGATCTCGCGCCACCGCACATGATCAACACGGTCGGCACCGTGATCGTGATCGGGCTGGTGATCTTCCACACCTACACCGGCATCGGCGCCGATCGCGCCACGCTGCGCTGGATGCAGTGGGGGCTGGGCATCTTCCTGGTCGCCGCGCCGCTGGACGTGATCAACCACCGGATCAACGGGCTGGACATCACCGCGTGGAGCCCGTCGCACGCCCTGCTCTACCTCGGCACCGGGCTGATGAGCGTCGGCCTGCTCCGCGGCTGGGCCCGCAACGGCGGCGGCGACCGGTACTACTACCCGATCACCTGCTTCCTCTGGTTCACGGTGCTGGACAACTTCCTGTTCCTCAACCAGCACCAGGAATACGGCGTGCTCGGGCTGGCGGCGTGGGAGCGCGGCACGCCCTACGCCGAGGACATCCTGCTGCAGTTCGCCGCCGACGACCTCGGGCGGCCGCTGGACTGGATCGCCGTCAAGTCCTTCACGCTCCCGGTGCCGGACTGGGTCTACCCGACCTGGGCGGTCATGACCGGGCTGGGCACGCTGCTGCTGGCCCGGCAGCTGGCCGGGCGCCGCTGGACGGCGACCACGATCACCGCCGGCTACCTCGTTTTCCGCTGCGTGGCCTGGGGATTGCTGGCGGCGGCCGATTTCCCGATCTCGACCGTGCCGTTCTTCCTGCTGGCTGGGGCGGTGGCGATCGACCTGTCGTTCCGGCTGGCGCCGCGCATCCGGCCGTTCGCCGGGGCGGCGATCGTGACCGCGGTGGCGTACCTCGCCCTGTGGGCGCAGCAGACCTACATCGCCGCACCGCCGGTCGACTACTGGTCGGTGCTGTACACGGTGGTCATGTTCGCCGCGCTGTGGTGGGGCGTCTCGTACCTGCTCGAAACCGAGCGCGGGCGCCGGTTGCTGTCGCGCGGTCAGACGATGACCGGGGCGCGGGAGAGCACGACGCCCAAGCCGTAGGCGATACCCATCACGCCGACCTCGGCAGCGGCCCAGCCGATCAACGCCGCGCGCTGGTGGCGCGCGATGCGGGGAAGTAGCCGGAACCGCATCTGCGATGCCACGATGCCCAGCAGCACCAGGCAGCCGGTCTTGGCCAGGATGATCTGGCCGTAGCCGGTGTTGATCAGGCCGGGCAGGCCGACGGTCGGCGTGATGATCAGCACCATCAGGCCGTTGAACAACCCGGAGGCGCCGACCACGACGATCGCGATGGTGGCGAGCTTCGAGAACCGCGGCAGGGCCTCGGCGAGCAGCCCGCGGCGCGGGGCGACGAACAGCGCGATCGCGGCCAGGCCGCCGGTCCACATCGCCGCGCCGATCACGTGCAGCTCCATCGAGATCATGCTGAAGTCGTGGTATTGCCAGTCCGTGGCGTGGCCGGTCAGCGGAATCGGGAGCAGCCCGAGCAGCGCGATGATGGTGCGCAGTTCCGCCGGGACGCTCTCGCCGAACCGGATCGCGAGCAGGCCCAGCGCCGCGCACACCAGCCCGGCGCCGGCGCTGGCGAGCAGGCCGGGACCGGCCGGCACGTTCACGACGTAGTCGATCAGCAGCTGGGTGGTCACGGGCCGGCCGGGGCTGAGCTCCGCGGCGTGCAGGACCAGCGAGACCAGGGCGCTGAGCATCCAGATCAGCGAGGTGATCACGGTGACCCGCCGGGCCAGCGACATGACCGGCTCGGTGTGCTTCGGGCGGTCGAAGCCCAGCAGCTTCGGCAGCAGGCTCAGGCCGACGGTGCCGAGCGCCGCGATGTCGAGCACGGCTCGGGCGACGGGCAGGCCGAAGTGCACGAGCGGCGGCGGGTCGGCGAGGCCGGGGATGGTGCCGACCGCGGTGTAGGCGGTCGCGGCGAGCGCGGTCAGCAGCGCGCCGCCGAGCAATGCGGCCACCACGGCTGCCTTGGCGCCGAACACGTTGCGTTCGTCGGCGTCGGCGGGGTGCTCCGGCTTCGCGGTCCGGCCGTGCTGTGAGACGTCAGAGTCGGCAGCCACGAGTGCATCGTCTCACCCGGACGAGCACACATCGGCCTTCGGTCCCGAGGATGAGCCGAATTTGATCACGGGTCGTGACCGATTTGTTTCGGTGCGCGAACGGTTTGCGGGGCGTGATGTTGTCGTGATGTCGTATTCGTCACCGCTACGCCACGATTAGTTGATCTTCATTGTTTCGGATTTCCCTGCTGGCGGCGTGTTTTTGGCGGCGCATCGATATTCCGCGGGTTTGCGGTCGCGACGCTGTCGCCGACCTCCGGGCGAGTCATGATGTGTTGCTGGCAAAGTCCTCAGCGACGTTGTTCTACAGTCGAGCACGTGGATCCGGCGGACAGTGCAGAAGCGCACGCGCGAGGTGCGTCCGGCGCGCCTCCATCGTGCGCGAGTGCAACGATTCCGAAACCGGTTGGGTTCATTCCGCTTGTTTCTCCTGGCGGTCGACTTTCGTTCACCGGATCGGTTCGCGCATATTCGTCTGACGTTTCACGAGCCGCCGCAATTCCGTGCTTTGCTGTAATGCCCACCGGGCGGGCCGGGATCTGCGTGCGGGTTACCCGGAGAGTTGGCCGGGTCGGCGCCGAAGCGTGTTTGCGCAGGTCCGGAAGGGTTCTGGGGTTGGTTCCGGGTCGGCGTGGCCCGGGGGCCTGGCGGGCATCCCAGGGTGCGAACCCGGAACGTCTCAGGGAAATTGGGGGTCCGGCCCCGGATGTGAGTCGGACTCGCGAGACGCGAGATTGAGCGGTGTGGACGGACAGCGAAGGCGGGAATCAGCGGGTTCGGAGCCCGATACTGGTAGCAGGCCGACGTGGCGGACGCCGCGGGGCTCGACAGCAGGACGTGTCATGGATCGCGCACTAGGGTGTTCGGTAACCGAACGTTCCCGCAGCCTGGTGAAGAGGACTGATCCGGTCGTGCAGCACCATCCGGCCACCGTCGCGGGACGTGGTCCACGATGACTGCGCTCGCGGTACTGCTCGCTGCATTGGGGGCCTGCGGATATGCCGTGGGGGCGAGGCTGCAGCACGCTGCTGTGCACGACGCGATGGACGGCCGCGGGCTCGGCCTCCGCAGCCAGGCCCAGCTCATCCGCAACCCCCGTTGGCTGGGCGGCCTCGCCGCGCTCGGCAGCGGCACCGTCCTGCACGCCTGCGCGCTCGGCCTGGCACCGCTGAGCGTGGTGCAGCCGGTCGGCGTGCTGGCGCTGCCGATCACCGTCCTGCTGAACCTCAGGCAGCAAGGCATCACCGCCCGGGACCTCAAGCCCAGCGTCGCGCTGTCGGTGGTCGCGGCCACTGGCGGCGTCGGTGCCTTCGTCTTCCTCGCCGCGGGCAGCGCGACGGCCACCCCGATCGCCGGTGACGCGCAGTTGCTGGCGACGCAGCTGGTGGCCGGCGCGATCCTGGCGCTGGGCGTGCTCGCGATGCTGACCCGCTCGAAGGCTCGTTGCATCCTCTTCGCCGCCGGTTGCGCGGTGGCGTACGGGTACGTGTCGGTGCTGATGCGGGCGGTGGCTCAGCAGCTGGGCACGACCGAGCTGCTGGACATCAACCCGCTGCCGCTGCTCGGCATCGTCGTCGCGATGGTCGTCGGCGGCTGGCTGCTGCAGCACGGGTACGCCAGTGGCCCGCCGGACCTCGTGGTGGCCTGCCTGACCGTGATCGATCCGCTGGTGGCGGTGGGGCTGGGCATCGGCCTGCTCGGCGAGGCCGATCAGGTCGGCAGCTGGACCGCCGTCGGTGAGGTCCTGTGCGCCGTCGTGGCCTGCGCGGGCGTCTTCGCGCTGGCCCGCTACCACCCCGACACCCAGGAGCGGAGCGCACCCGCCGCCGCTTCGCTCCCCTCGACCACCGTGACCATTGCGACCTCAACGAACACTGCGACCTCACCGAACACTGCGAACAGCAGCAGTGATCTTGCCGGACCGAGTTCGACAGATCGTCCTGACGGGAGTTCCACTTGACTTCGCAACCGCCTAGCAGGCGCCCGATGCGGATCGTGGTCGGCGCGACCACGTACCCCCCCGACGTGAACGGGGCGGCGAACTTCGGCCACCGCCTGGCGACCGGGCTGTCCGGTCGCGGCCACGACGTGCACGTCGTCTGCCACTCGACCGACCGGGAGTCGCGCTCCGAGGTCGAGGACGGCGTGACCGTGCACCGCGTCGGCTCCTACGGCTCGCCGTTTCACCCGTCGATCCGGGGCCTCCTCCCTTGGCAGGCCCGCCAGGCGGACCGGCTGATCGCCGAGATCCAGCCCGACGTCGTGCACGTGCAATCGCACTTCTTCATCTGCCGCGGCCTGATCAACTCGGCGCGCCGCCGGGACATCGGGCTGATCGCCACCAACCACTTCATGCCGGAGAACATCTTCGGCTACTTCAAGGTCCCGGAGTTCCTCCAGCAGGCGGCCGGCCGCCTGCTGTGGCACAACCTGGTCAAGCACTACGGGAAGGCGCAGCTCGTCACCGCGCCGACCCCGCGCGCCGTCCAGCTGCTGCAGGAGAACGGGTTCACCGACCTGGCGCTGCCGGTCTCCTGCGGCATCGACGTCGCGCGGTACCGGCGGCGGGCCCGGAGCTACCGCAAGCAGCACCCGGATCCGGCCACCCGCACCGTGCTGTTCGTCGGGCGCCTCGACGAGGAGAAGCACATCGACGACCTGCTGCGGGCCATGGTGCTGCTGCGCACCGAGGTGCCGACGCGGTTGGAGATCGTCGGCAACGGCAGCCGGCGTGACGCCTTCGAGCAGCTCGCGGTGGAACTCGGCATCGCCGACCGGGTGCACTTCCACGGGTTCCTCAGCGATGACGAACTCCTGGACGCCTACGCCCGCGCGGACCTGTTCTGCATGCCCAGCATCGCCGAGCTGCAGAGCCTGGCCACCATGGAAGCCATGTCGGCGGGCACCCCGGTGGTGCTGGCCAACGCCATGGCCCTGCCGCACCTCGTGCAGCCGGGCGAGAACGGCTGGCTCTACCCGCCGCGGGACGTGCACGCCCTGGCCCGGGCGATCGACGACGTGATCAGCGATCGCGCGACGATCGACCGGATGGGCGCGGCCAGCGAGCGGCTGGTGTCCCGCCACGACATCGACGAGATCTTGGGCCGGTTCGAGGCGATCTACCACCACGTGACGGACCCGGAGGGCACCGTCGAGCTCGACGAGATCCGCACCGAGCTGGCGAGCTGACCCACCATGATCGTCCCGGAACTCCAGCCCGCGGAGCGGGTGGAGCACATCAGCGGCGCCGAGCTGCACTACTGGGTCTACCGCGACCACCTCGCAGAGAGCGGTTCCACCTCGCCGGTCGCGCCTACCGAACCGGTCGACGCAGCCGAGGCGGTGGTGATGGTGCACGGCCTGCGCGGTACCCACCACGGCCTGGAACTCGTCGCGGCGGGCCTGCCTGACCAGCGCGTCGTGATCCCGGACCTGCCCGGGTTCGGGGACTCCGGGCCGATGACCGGGCGACGGCACGACGTCGCCGGTTACGCGCACGTCATCACCGAACTCATCGAGCGGCTCGGCGGCCGGACCCGGCCGGTGGTGCTGCTCGGGCACTCCTTCGGCTCGATCGTGGCGTCGCGCGTCGCCGCCGCCTCGCCGGAACTCGTCCGGCGCCTGGTGCTGATCAACCCGATCTCGACGCCCGCGCTGCGCGGGCCCCGCGTGGTGCTGTCCGGGCTGACCTCCGCCTACTACTCGCTGGGCAAGCGGCTGCCGCTCCGGGCCGGGCACTCGTTGCTGAGCAACAGGTGGGTCGTGCTCGCCGCGAGCCGGGCGATGACGCGGACGAAGGACAAGCAGCTGCGCGGGTTCATCGACGAGAACCACCTGCGGTACTTCAGCCGCTTCCACAGCCCGGCGCTGCTCAGCGAGACCTTCGAGGCTTCGGTGACTCACACCGTCGCGGACCACGTCGACGAGCTCAGGATGCCGACCCTGCTGATCGCGGGGGAGTCCGACGAGATCGCGCCCCTGGCCGGCCAGCGCGCGCTGGCGGCTCGGCTCGCGGACGCCGAACTCGTGGTGATTCCGAACGTCGGCCACCTGGTGCACTACGAGACGCCGGCACCGGCGGCCGAAGCGATCCGACGTTTCCTCGGAACGCCATGAACGGCCTCGGACAGCACAGGAGCGGTACCTCCGGCCAGCGTTCGGGCGAGGCCGGGGCGGCGACGATGAAGGTCTTCGTCGACGCGCGTTGGACGCGAACCGATCAGCACGACGGGATCAGCCGTTTCGGCGCGAGCTTGATCGAGGCATTGCACCACCTCCATCCGGTGACGATGTTGATCCATGACGAGCGGCAGCTGCGGCTGCTGCCGTCCGGGGTTCCGCACGTGAAGGTCAACAGCCCTTTCTCGCCGCGGGAGTTGTGGCTCTCCCGCACGCTCAACCGGCTCGGTGCGGACGTCGTGTTCAGCCCGATGCAGGTGATCGGCGGGTTCCGGCGCGACTACCGGCTCGTCCTCACGCTGCACGACCTGATCTACTACCGGCACCCGAAGCCGCCGGGCTTCCTGCCGCTGCCGGTGCGCATCGCGTGGCGGCTCTACCACAAGGCGTTCTGGCCGCAGCGGGTCATGCTCAACCGGGCGGACGCGGTGGTCACGGTCAGCGGGACGACCCGCAAGCTCATCGAGGAACACCGGCTCACCCGGCGCTCGGTGACGGTTGTCCACAATGCACCGTCGCCGCCGTCGGAGGACGCCGAAAACGGGGATCCCGGCGTCGATTCCGGCGCGGAGCCGGGCGGGCCGCGGGAGCTCGTGTACATGGGCTCGTTCATGCCGTACAAGAACGTGGAAACGTTGATCGCGGGCATGGCTCTCCTTCCGGGACACCGGTTGCACCTGGTCAGCCGGATCGCAGCCGCGCGCGAGGCGGAATTGCGCGCGCAGCTGCCTCCGGACTCCGATGTCGTTTTCTGGCAGGGCATCAGCGAAAGCGACTACCAGGCGCTGCTCGGTAGGGCGAGCGCCTTGGTGACCGCTTCGCGGGACGAGGGTTTCGGGCTGCCGATCATCGAGGCGATGAACGCGGGGACGCCGGTGGTCTGCAGCGACCTGGAGATCTTCCACGAGGTGACCGGGGGACACGCGAGGTTCTTCGATCCGGGGTCGTCGAAGGACTTCGCCGCCGCGGTGCGTGCCGTGGAGGATCCCCGGACGCGTGCGGATCTGATCGCCGCGGCTCGCGGTCAGGCGGCGAAGTTCACCTGGGCCAACTCCGCCGAACGCCTGCTGGAGCTGATGCGGGACCTGGTCCGCTGAGTTCCTGCCGGGAATCGGTGCGACGCGTGGTTCCTGCGGCGGGTTCTCAGGCGTCGCCTCGGGAGGACGGCATCGGCGCCGCGCATCGGTGAATGCGCGAACGGGATGTCGTCGACGGCGTCTGAGATTCCGCCTGCGCCGCGAATTGCGTGTCGGGGCAGGTTCTCGCCGGTCAGTGCGACCAGATCTTGATTGCTCGCGCGACGTAAGTCGCCCGTGGATTCTGGGAACCCGTTGGATACGTGCTGAATTCCGCTTCGGTGTCGCAGTCGGGGTCCTGGTAGACCGTCACCGGGTGGCCGGTGCTGTTCGCGAAGGACCGCGCCTCCATGCCCTGCTGCAGCCGGACGCACTGCTCCAACGAGGTCGCCTGGAGGCCGACCTCATGTGCCTGGCCGGCGAAGTTCTCCTCCGGCCAACTGCAGAAAGACCCTGCGGGGCAAAGATTTCCAGGTGGCGCGGCGTACGCTCCGCCCGCACCGACCGCGATCGCGGCGAGGACGGACAGCACCGGGACGACTATTCTCCGGAGGCCGCTCCGCCAGGCTCCTCGCCGGGCGGACGGGCGGATCGCGATTCGGCGCGACGCGGCGGGAGAAGCGCACTTGGACATGCGAAAACCCTTTCATGAACGGACAATGAGTGGATCGCGGCCGAAATCGGCGCGCTGAAAACAAGATTCCCGAAGCGCGGATCGGAATGCCAGCAAATTTGCTGGATACACCCCGACCGAGTGGAATTCCGCGCCTGCGCGCAATGTCGCGGCGCCGCGACGATCGGCCGGACGGGCTGTCGGAGCGCCCCCGACTGAGGTATACAGGCACTCGGTTACCACTCGGTAGTGCGGAGGTCGGCAGTGACGTTGGACGCTGATGTCATCGTGGTGGGCGCCGGCCTGGCCGGTCTGGTCGCCACCGCCGAGCTGGCCGACGCGGGCCGCCGGGTCATCCTGGTCGACCAGGAACCTGAAGCCTCCCTGGGCGGCCAGGCGCACTGGTCGTTCGGCGGCCTGTTCCTGGTGGACTCCCCGGAACAGCGCAGGCTGGGCGTCCGCGACTCCCACGAGCTGGCCCTCCAGGACTGGCTCGGCTCCGCCGGGTTCGACCGGCCCGAGGACCACTGGCCCCGGCAGTGGGCGGAGGCCTACGTGGACTTCGCCGCCGGGGAGAAGCGCGCCTGGCTGGTCGAGCAGGGCGTGCGGTTCTTCCCACTGGTGCAATGGGCCGAGCGCGGCGGCCACCTGGCCACCGGGCATGGCAACTCCGTGCCGCGGTTCCACGTCACCTGGGGCACCGGTCCCGGGGTGCTCGCCCCGTTCATCCGCCGCGTGCGGGAGGCGGCCGAGTGCGGCCTGGTGTCGTTCCGGTTCCGGCACCGCGTCAGCGAGCTGATCACCAGCGGCGGAGCGGTGACCGGCGTGCGCGGCGAAGTGCTCGTGCCGAGCGCGGCGGAGCGCGGGCAGCCGAGTTCTCGCGACGTGGCAGGCGATTTCGAGCTGCACGCGCAGGCCGTGGTCGTCGCGTCCGGCGGCATCGGCGGCAATCTGGACCTGGTGCGCAGGAACTGGCCCAAGCGCTACGGCGAGCCGCCGAAGGAGATGATCGCCGGGGTGCCCGACCACGTGGACGGGCGGATGCTGGAGGTGGTGTCCCGCAGCGGTGGGCACATCATCAACCCGGACCGGATGTGGCACTACACCGAGGGAATCCGCAACTACGCGCCGATCTGGAGCAAGCACGGCATCCGGATCCTGTCCGGCCCGTCGCCGCTGTGGGTGGACGCGGAGGGCCGCCGGCTGCCCTCGCCGCTGTTCCCGGGCTTCGACACCCTCGGCACGATGGAGCACATCGTGCGGACCGGCCACGATTACACCTGGTTCGTGCTCAACCGGCGCATCATCAGCCGCGAGTTCGCGCTGTCCGGCTCCGAGCAGAACCCGGACCTGACCGACCGCAGCATCCGCAAGCTGCTCCAGCGCGGCGGCGGCGCCACGCCGGGGCCGGTCGCCGAGTTCGTTCGCCGCGGTCCCGACTTCGTCGTCCGGCGCACCGTGCCGGAGCTGGTGCGCGGGATGAACGACCTGGTCGGCGAGCCGCTGATCGACGCGGCCGCGCTGGAACGCGAGATCGTCGCCCGGGACCGCCAGGTCGAATCGGGGCTGGGCAAGGACGAGCAGGTCATCGCCATCCGCGCGGCCCGCCGCTACGTGGTCGACCGGATGATCCGGGTCGCCGAGCCGCACCGGCTGCTGGACCCGGCCGCCGGGCCGCTGATCGCCGTGCGGCTGTCCATCCTGACCCGCAAGACGCTGGGCGGGCTGGAGACCGACCTGTCCGGCCGGGTCCTGCAGGATTCGGGCGAGCCGCTGCCCGGGCTCTACGCGGCCGGGGAGGTCGCGGGCTTCGGCGGCGGCGGTGTGCACGGGTACCGGGCGCTGGAGGGCACGTTCCTCGGCGGCTGCCTGTTCTCCGGCCGGCAGGCCGGGCGAGCGGCCGCTGTTGCCGTCGTGTAGCCCTGCTGACCTGCGGAGTTCGCCCGGTTCGCGGACAATCGGATCATGCGAGATCCGGCCGAGTCGGGCCCGTTGGTGCTGCGGATCGGGCGCGAGGAGCTGCTGATCCGGCGGCGGTACGAGGTCATCAGCATCGTCAACGACTTCCTGATCGCCATCTGGTTCGCCGTCGGCAGCCTGCTGTTCTTCCACGAATCCACGGCGACCGCGGGCACCTGGCTGTTCCTGTTGGGCAGCTGCGAGCTCGCGGTGCGGCCGATGATCAGGCTCGCGCGGCACGTGCGCCTGCGGCGGTTGCGGCCGGCCGGGCTGCGCGGATCGGACCAGGATTTCTGACCCGCCCATTCCCGGCGGCCGAATGCGGCTCGATCACAGGAAGCAGCCGCTGACGAATCCGCTGACGCGGGTGCGGCGATTCGTGATGTCGAACCATTCCGAATTCGCCGATCCGTCCGGGCAGCGGACGGATTCCCCGCTCGTCGCCTGGCGAATGCTGACGTCGTCGCCGGGATTTCCCACGCCGCGTGCGGCGCTGCCGGTATCGGGCGCCGAGCGGATCAGCACCCCGGGCTCGCGGAAGTCGCCCGACCGGCCGTGGGAAGCCTTCTGGACCAGCTCGACCAGGCCGTTCTTGACTTCGGCCGCGATGATGACGACCTGGGTGCCCAGCCCGGACATGGGCAGGACGGCGGCGGTGACCGCAGCGAGCAGTGCATTGCGAACCGTTCGCATGGAATACCCCCCGATTCGCCCACCGGACCGCTTCCCATTGCCCCCTGCTATTGCCGAAGCGCCCCGTTGGCGGGCAGTTCCATTTTATGGAGAATTGCGGCCGCCCGGCAGTATCCGATTGGGTAGAGCGCAATTGGGCACGGCGACCGGACTGCCGGTGACCCATGGCGATCGGGGGCGCGGTGAAGCCCACCTGTGGGTTAGCACCGGTCGGGCCACCGCTGCGGTGCGTGCAGACGAGAACGACCCCGGGACACCGAGGTCCCGGGGCCGTTCTCGAGCACTTCCAACACTTGTTCGTGGCTGCTTCAAAGCACGATCCAGATGGGACCGCGAGGCTTGGCCCACCCTCGCAACTCAGGGGCGTCTGGCGAGGACAGCCCGGGTCATACGTGCGTCGGGGATCCCGGAGTCCAGACGGCGGCTGCGCTTCCGCTACCCGCACCGCCACGCAGGACGAGCCTGGAATCCAGCCGGGGTTCAGCCGACTCGGGAGCCGATGCCGGTCAGGGCGCGGACCTCCATCTCCGCCTGGCGTTCTTCGTCGACCGCTTCCTTGCCCACGAAGGTGCCGATGATGCCGCAGATGAACGAGACCGGGATGGACACGATGCCCGGGTTCTTCAGCGGGAAGAAGGCGAAGTCCAGGCTCGGGATGATCGAGTCCGGCGAGCCGGACAGCACCGGCGAGAAGATCACCAGCAGCAGGCAGGAGCCGAGTCCGCTGTAGATGCCCCACAGCGTGCCGGTGGTGTTGAACCGCCTCCAGAACAGCGAGTACAGCAGCGTGGACAGGTTCGCCGAGGCGGCGAACGCGAACGCCAGGCCGACCAGGAACGCGATGTTCTGCCCGATGACGAGGACGCCGCCGAGGATCGAGGCCACGCCGATCACCAGCGCCGTCAACCGGGCCACCCGCACCACGGAGTCCGAGTCGATGTCGCCGCGGCGGATCACGTTGGCGTAGATGTCGTGCGCGAACGACGCCGATGCGGTCAGCGTCAACCCCGCCACCACCGCCAGGATCGTGGCGAAGGCGACCGCGGCGATGATGCCCAGCAGCACCGTGCCGCCGATCCGGTAGGCGAGCAGCGGGGCGGCGGAGTTCTCCGCGCCCGGCGCGTCGAGGATCGCGTCCGTGCCCACCAGCGCGGCCGCGCCGTAGCCGATGACCAGGGTGCAGATGTAGAACGTCGCCACCACCCAGGTCGACCAGACCACCGAGCGGCGGGCCTCGCGGGCGTTGGGCACGGTGTAGAACCGCATCAGCACGTGCGGGAGGCCGCCGGTGCCGAGCACCAGGGCCATCGACAGCGACACGAAGTCCAGCTTGGTGAGCTCGGACTTTCCGTACTGGACGCCCGGGGCGAAGATGTCGCGGCCGTGCGGGTTGTTCTCGGCGGCGCTCTGCAGCAGGTTCGTGAAGCTGTAGCCGAACTTGCCGAGCAGGAAGATCGTGATCATCACGACCGACAGCAGCAGCATGGCGGCCTTGATGATCTGCACCCAGGTGGTGCCCTTCATGCCGCCGACCAGCACGTAGATCATCATGATCGCGCCGACCGCGGCGATCACCAGGGCCTGGCCGAACTTGCCGTTCACGTTGAGCAGCAGGGCGACCAGGCCGCCCGCGCCGGCGATCTGGGCGATCATGTAGATGATCGTGATGGCCAGCGTCGAGGACGCCGCCGCGGCCCGCACCGGGCGCTGGCGCATCCGGAAGCTGAGCACGTCGCCCATGGTGAAGCGGCCGGTGTTGCGGGTGCGCTCGGCGAGCAGCAGCAGGTTGATCAGCCAGGCGACCAGGAAGCCGATCGAGTACAGGAAGCCGTCGTAGCCGTAGACCGCGATCGCCCCGGCGATGCCCAGGAACGACGCGGCGGACAGGTAGTCGCCGGAGAGCGCGATGCCGTTCTGCACGCCGCTGAACGAGCTGCCCGCGACGAAGTAGTCGCTGGAGGTGCCCCGGTTGCTCACCCGGTACACGACGAACAGCGTGATCAGCACGAACACCGCGAAGACGCTGGTGTTGATGATCGCGTTGTCGGCCGGGATCAGCTGCGGTTCATTCACTGGTCGGACTCCCCAGCGTCCTGTCGGATCCGGTCGACCTCGGGGTCGATGCGGCGGCGGGCGAACCGGACGTAGAGCGTGGTCAGGCCCAGGGTGGTGACGAACTGGCCGACGCCCATGACCAGGCCGACGTTGATCTCGCCGATGAGCGGCCGGGCCATGAATTCCCGGGCGTAGGCGGCGATCGCCACGTACCCGATGTACCAGATCAGGAAAAACGCCGTAGCCGGGAAAACGAACCATTTCAGTCGGCGGCGCAGGGCGCGGAATTCCGGACTCTGCTGGATAGCGACGAAATCAGGACGTTCGTCAGTCGCGCGAACGGAGCTCTTGTCGATTCCACCGAAGGCCACCCGCGGATTTCCGGGCTGGTCACGGGGACCGCCGCGCAGCGCGGATTGCGTTGCGTTGCTCATGCATCCTTCCTGGAACTTCGCGGTTGGCCGCTCGGCTGAAGGGCCTGGCGGTGGCGGGGAATTCTAACCACAGTGTCGCGCGAGATCGACAGTGTGGTGATCACCACGGGTTTCGGTGGTTGCGGAGCGGCTCGCGGGGCTCGGCGATGCCGGTCGTCGACGCTTGGTTACTGTCCGGTATTGCCAGGTCAGAGGTCTGGCTGCAATCCTCATGATCTTGTTGACCAGGTCTTTTGCGCCGCTTGTGACCAAAGTGGATTATCGAGCTCTAGGCTGAACGAGTGAAAATGCCACCGGGTGCGGAGTCGGGTTCGAACACTCGGCGTGACATCGCCTGATTGTCGTAGCGGAATGGGAAAAAGCCCCCGGTGCTATCCACGGTCCTGGGCCTTATAGTGCTTGGGCACTGAAAGATAGTCGCGCGATCTGGAAGGTCACGGTTCGGTACCAGTGTTCGAAATGCGCCAACCGGGGACGCTCGCGGTTACGCTGAGTGAATCCGATCACGCATTGATACGGTCCCGAACCGTAAGCCGTTTCCGGGCGTCGGGTGGTGCTCGACCGCGGCTGGATTTCGCCCCCGACACCCCAGACGACGATTGCGGGACCGCACGCATGCGCCGTTCTCTAACGCATTGTTCGCCCGAGAGGGTCCAGGCCTTGGTTGACCTGCACGAGGACCCGAGATCGCAGCCTGGAGGGCGCTCGTGACCACGGGCGGATTCGAGCGGGCCCGCGACAACGTGATGCAGTGGCGCAACTGGTCGCTGCCGACCAAGCTGGGCGCGGTCGTGCTGGTGCCGGTCATCTTCGCGATCACGCTCGGTATCGGGCAGATCCGGTGGCAGGTCGACCGCGCCGCCGAGTACGGCCGCGTCGCGGACGTGCTGAACGCCGTCGACCAGATCGAGCCGCTGCTCGTCGGCGTCCAGCACGAGCGCACCCGCTCCGTCGAGTTCCTGGTCGGCGACGGTGACCTCGCCGCGGCCGAGGAGCCGGCCGCCGCGGTGGACCGGGCGGTCGCCGACCTCGGCCAGATCCTCACCTCGTCCGAGGTCGACGCCGGCGTCGTCGCCGACCGCTACGGCGAACTCCGGCCCCTGCTGGACGGTCTCGGGCAGCTCCGGCAGCAGATCCGCGAGCACCGGATCGGCCCGGCCAAGGCGATCGGCGAGTACACCCGCGTGATCAACTCGGTGCTGGCCCTCGACCGCGCGCTGAGCAGCAGCGTCGCCGACCGGAGCCTGTCCAGCACGGCGACCGCGCTGCAGAACATGCTGGGCCTGACCGAAGAAGTGCGGCTGCAGCAGGCATGGGTGCTGACCGGGCTGACCGAAGCCGACCTCGAACCGGTCGCGCTGGAGAACCTGAGCGGTTCGCGGGCCCGCCTGCTCAGCAAGATCGGCGACGCGCGCTCCACCGTCGCCGCGCACTGGCAGCAGCGGCTGGACCAGACGCTCACCGCCCCGGCGATCGTGGATCGCAACCGGATGCTCGACGCGATAGTGCGCGAGAGCACCGACAACATCTTCTCCGGCGGGTTCTCGGTGCAGCGCGAGGCATGGAACGCCGCCACCGACGCCTCGGTCACGCTGATCGGCCAGGGCCACGACGACCTCGCGGCCGACGTGCGCGCCACCGCTTCGCAGCTGGAGGACGAGGCCAGCAACGCCGCCGGCTGGGACTCGGTGTTGCTGCTGTCCGCGCTGATCGCCGCCGCCGCGGTCATCATCGTGATCGCCCGGCAGCTGCTCGGCTCGCTGCGCGACCTGCGCAGCAGCGCGCTGGACGCCGCGGAGTACGAGCTGCCCGCGGCGGTGGCCAGCATCCGGCAGGGCCGGATCGCCGACGCCGTGATCGAACCGTTCCCGGTGGACACCACCGAGGAGGTTGGGCAGCTGGCCCGCGCCTTCGACGAGGTGAACCAGCAGGCGCTGCGGCTCGCGGTGGAGCAGGCGGACCTGCGGCGCGGCTACGGCGAGGTGTTCATCAGCATCTCGCGGCGCAGCCAGAGCCTGCTGGAACGGCAGCTGCGGCTGTTCGAGCAGCTGGAGCAGGACGAGGAAGACCCGGACCAGCTCGCGCGGTTGTTCCAGCTGGACCACCTGGCCACCCGGATGCGGCGCAACAACGAGAACCTGATGGTCCTCTCGGGCAGCGACCTGGCGCGCCGCTTCACCCAGCCCACCGACCTGGCGGACGTGCTGCGCGCCGCCGTGTCCGAGATCGAGCAGTACCCGCGGGTCATGGTGCAGCCGCCGCCGGCGGTCAAGCTGCGCGGGCACACCGCCAGCGACCTGGTGCGGCTGGTCGCCGAGCTGCTGGACAACGCGGCCAACTTCTCCGCCCCGGACACGACCGTCACGGTCTCCAGCTACCAGTCCGGCGACGGCACTGTGGTGCTCGACGTGCTGGACCAGGGCATCGGCATGGGGCACGAGGAGATCGCCCGGGCCAACGACCAGCTGGCCCACGCGGACGAGGACGACCTCGGCACCTCGCGGCGGATGGGGCTGTACGTCGCCGGGCGGCTGGCGGTTCGCCACGCCGTCGGCGTCGAGCTGCACGGCGGGCCGGACGTCGAGGGCGTTCGGGCGACCGTGATGATCCCGGCCGAGCACGTCGTCTCGGTCGAATCCGGGCCGGCCCTGCAGCCCGCGACGACGCCGCCGGGGCAGCGCAACGGACACTCGCACACCGACCTGCCGACCTCCGGGGTGCTGCCGCGCCGCGGTGCGCAGCCCGAACCGGCGGAGGACAGCTCGCCGTGGCAGGAACCGGCGCCGGCGAGCCTCTTCGAACCCGGCCCCACCCGGGACGAATCGCCGACGGAGTACCTCTTCGACGCGCCGATCGACATCCCGCAGCAGCCGCGCGCGGTGTCCCCGGACCTGGGCGTCGACTGGCCGGAGGCCGAGCCGCCCGCGGAGCGGCCCGCGGCGGCGCCGCTGTTCACCGAGGCCTCGACCCAGTGGTTCCAGCCGGCCGGCCAGAACCCGCACGCGAAGGAGCGGGCCGACGCCGACGAGTTCGGCTGGCCCGGCGCGGAGGGCGAACCGGCGGGCTTCCCGTCGAGCTCGGACTTCCCGCCGGACGACCGGCAGCCGGAAGAGCCGTCGTTCACCTCGTCCGGGCTGCCGCGCCGCGTGCCGCGCGGGCAGCAGCCGGAAGCGCCGGCCGACAAGCCCGCCCGCAGCGCGGAGGACATCAGCCGGCGGCTGGCCCAGAACGGGATCCAGTTCGGGCACCCGGCCGAGGTCCCCGCGGAAACGCCCGCGGAGACCTCCGGGGCGGGTTCCTGGTCGTCGGAGCCCGCACGGCAGGATCCGTGGACGGAGCCGGCCGGTTCGGACGGCGCGGCGGCCGCCGAATCGTCGTGGATCCCGGACACCTCCGGGGAGGACGCCTGGAACTTCGCCGCCGACAAGGCGCGCGAGGCGGCGGAGGCCGCGGCGAACCCGCAGCCGGCGTCGTTCACCCAGGCAGGCTTGCCGCGCCGGACCCCGAAGGCGCACCTGGTGCCGGGCAGCGTGACGAACTCCGAGCGCCCGGTCGAGGCCGAGCCCTTCCAGCGCGACGCGGATCAACTCCGCGGTCGGCTGGCCGACTTCCAGAGCGGTATCAGTCGTGGTCGGCATCGAGCAACGGACGAGGGCTGACATGGATTCCGCAGCGCGAAGGCGTGATCACCGCGGCAACGAACAGGAGGTTGCATGACTGCTCAGGAGATGATTTCCCGCAGGTTCGGCTGGCTGATCACTGACTTCACCGAGCGCGTGGCCGGTGTGGCGCACGCGATCGTGGTGTCCGCCGACGGCCTGGTGCTGACCGCCTCGGCGAAGTTGCCCAGGGACCGGGCCGATCAGCTGGCCGCGGTCGCCTCTGGGCTGCTGAGCCTCACCCAGGGCTCGGCGAAGTGCTTCGAGGCCGGACGGGTCGTTCAGACCATCGTCGAGATGCATCGCGGCACCCTGCTGCAGATGGGCATCAGCGACGGTTCGTGCCTGACCGTGCTCGCCGCCCCGCAGTGCGACATGGGACTGGTCGCCTACGAGATGACCATGCTCGTGGAGCGCGTCGGCCAGATGCTCACCCCGGAGATCCGGTCGCAGCTGCAGGGGGCACCGAACGCGTTCAGCGGCCAACTGGTGTGAGGATGCGATGAGTAGACGCTCTGAATACCCACGGCGGGGCCGAAGACGGGACGGCTCGGGGGACGACAGCTTCGCCCACGTCGTCAACGGGTTCACCTTCGGCAGCGGGCGCAAGAAGCGCAAGCGGGACGAGCCGCAGGAACAGCCCGCCGAGCACTACGAGGACCAGTACGACGACGGGTACGGCGACTACGAAGACCGGCAGCCGTACCCGGACGAACTCGTCGAGCCGGAGGCGCCGGCCGCGTCCAGCATCCGCTCCTACACCTGGACCGGCGGGCGCACCAGGTCGAACCACAAGCTGGAGCTGGAAACCCTGGTCTCCACGGGGGAGATGTACCAGCCGGGCGCGGCGGTTCGGCTGGAGCACCAGTCGATCGCCGAGCTGTGCCAGCACCCCAGGTCGGTGGCGGAGGTGGGGGCGTTGTTGTCCGTGCCGATCGGGGTCGCCCGCGTGCTCCTGGCCGACATGGCCGAACTGGGGTTGATCACCGTGCACCAGACGGTGAGCGAAAGCGGTAGCGCACCACACATGGTGTTGATGGAAAGGGTTTTGAGTGGACTCCGTCGGCTTTAGCGCGCCCCAACTCGGCTCCGCGCCGCCGCAGGCCGTCAACCAGGGCAGCACCACGTCGACGTCGGCGAAGATCGTCGTCGCGGGTGGCTTCGGGGTCGGCAAGACGACGTTCGTCGGGTCGGTGTCGGAGATCGTGCCGTTGACCACCGAGGCGGTGATGACGGAGGCCAGTCGCGGCGTCGACGACCTCGGCGCCACGCCGAACAAGACCACCACCACGGTGGCGATGGACTTCGGCCGGATCTCGCTGGCTTCCGACCTGATCCTGTACCTGTTCGGCACGCCAGGGCAGCAGCGGTTCTGGTTCATGTGGGACGACCTGGTGCGCGGCGCGATCGGCGCGGTCGTGCTGGTGGACACCCGGCGGCTGGCCGACTCGTTCTCGGCGATCGACTTCTTCGAGGACCGCGGGCTGCCCTACCTGGTCGGCGTGAACATGTTCGACGGGCGGATGCTGCACTCGCTCGAACAGGTCCGCGAGGCCATGGCGATCGGCCCGGACGTGCCGATGGGGCCGTGCGACGCCCGGGACCGGGAGTCGACCAAGCGGACCCTGATCGCGCTGGTCGAGCACGCCATGCGGCACTGGACCTCTCGGCAGCTCGGCTGATCCAGGCACGAGATAGGGGGGTGTTCCGGCCGCTGCCGGAACACCCCCCTACTTCCTTTCAGATCTTGCGGGCGACGCCGCCGAGGAGGTTGTGCTCGGCGTCGGTCGGCTCGGTGAGGCGCGGGCCGTCGGGCCACCAGTCGAAGAGGTACGCCAGGCCGGGCTCGACCATTTCGAGCCCGCAGAACAGGTCCTGGATCTCTTCCCACTTGCGGTAGTAGCAGCTGCCCATCATCGAGTTGAACCGCAGCTGGGACTCCGTCGCGAGCTTGGCCCGCGAGCTGCCGTCGGCCGGGTTGTGCAGGTGCGAGATCGCGAGGTAGGAGCCAGGCGCCAGCGCGTCGACGTAGGCCGACATGATGCCCTGCGGATCCTCGTCGTTGGTGACGTGGTGCAGGGTGTTGCACTGGATCAGCGCCACCGGGCGGCTGAAGTCCAGGTACTTGGTCACCACCGGGTCGGACAGGATCTCCGCGGGATTGCGCAGGTCGCCGACCGTGAAGTGGGTGTAGTCGTTCTCCTCCAGCAGCGCGCGGCCGTGCGCCGCGACCGACGCGTCGTTGTCGATGTAGACCACCCGGGCCTCGGCGTTGAGCCGCTGCGCCGCCTGGTGGGTGTTCTCCGCGGTGGGCAGCCCGGAACCGAGGTCGAGGAACTGGTCGATGCCGGCGTGGCCGGAGAGGAACCGGACCACGCGGATCAGCCATGCCCGGCACTGCCTGCCGACCTGCACCGCCTCGGGGGCGAGCTTCAAGATCTGCTGCAGGACTTGGCGGTCCACCTCGAAGTTGTCCTTGCCACCGACGAAGGCGTCGTAGACCCGCGCGATGCTGGGCTTGGTGGTGTCGATCTGCGGCCTGTCAGCAGTTGCCATGGGGAAGGGTCCGCTCGGTCCGGGGTCGAAACGATCAAGCGCAGCGTATTCCGCCGAATGCGCCAGGTAAACACCTGTTACTGATCGACTTCGGCGATCTGGACGTCGTGGTCGGCATCCGGCTCAGCGAACTCCAGCAGCCGGCGGCCTTCCGCCTCGATGGCGTCGGCGTCCCCTTCCGGCAGCTTCCGGTACGGCTCGACCAGGAGCGTCGCGGAGTTCTTCTGCCGGTCGATCCGCCAGGTGCCGTGCAGGAAGCCGTCGACCAGGATCGTGCCCGGCAGCACGGCGTTCTTGACGGCGAACAGGCGCTTTCGGTCGTCCTCCCGCATGACGCGGGTGCGGTCCTTGTGCGAGAGCAGCAGGTTGTCGAACGGCGGCAGGAAGCGCGGCGGGCTGGGCACGTCGGGATCCGGGCGGGGCGCGTCGGGGAGGTCGAGCAGCTCGCGGCCGTTCTCGTCGCGGAAGCTGCGCAGATCCAGCTTCGACGCGACGGCCTTCAAGCCCGTGAGGCCGGACCAGGTCTGCATGTCCGCGACCGTGGCCGGGCCGAAGGCCGCGAGATAGCGGCGCAGGACGTCTTCCATCGCGGGTTCGGTGGCCAGCGGTCGGCCGAGCCAGGTTTCGGCCGTCGCGTAGGCCGGTTGTCCGCTGCGGCCCCAGATCGCGCGCGGCGGGACCTGCACCAGCGGCAACAGGCAGCGGGCCGCGTGCGCCAGCGAGGCCGGCTGCCGGTCCGGCCACCGCTCGGCGAGCAGCGGGCCGAGCTGGGCGGCCGTCCTGGGCTGCTCGTCGAGCAGTTCCCGGGCAGCGGCGGCGAGCTCGACGTGGTCCAGGTCCGCGATCTCGTCCCGGTGCTGGTTGTTCGTGCGCAGGCTGCGATCCATGATCGGCTGCACCAGCGGGCGCAGCAGCACGCAGTCGGCGGCGGAAACCAGGTGGACGGTGCCGCGCATCAGCACGATGCGGACCACGCTGCGATCCAGCAGCCGCTGCGCGAGATCGTCGGGCCGGAACCCGGTGATTCGGGTCCACAGGCCGAAGTACGGCGGGAACGGCGCCTGCGCCTGCATCCCGACGAGGTGGTCGATCACCTCCACCGCGGATCGCTCGGAGCGGCGCAGCAGCAGTTGCCGTTCCAGCGTCGCGCGGTTCAGCTCGCGCAGGCTCAGCACCGTCATCGTCTTCCTCTCGCCGGAGGCGACCTTATGTCGTCGGACCGACGGGTTTTCGCGGCAGCACGCGGCGGTGCGAGGCGGGCGGGGGCGCCGATGGCAGACTTGCGGCGATGAGCGGAGCGGTATTGGTCCTCGGGGGCCGCAGCGAAATCGGTGTGGCGGTGGCGGAGCGCCTCGTCAAGCGCGGGCACGGCACCGTGGTGCTGGCGGCGCGGCGGTCGGCGGACTTGGACGCCGAGGAGGCCGCGCTCCGCGAGGCCGGAGCCACCGACGTGGCGCGGGTGGAGTTCGACGCCTCGGACGTCGACAGCCACGCGGAGCTGCTCCGCGGCATCGTCGACCGGCACGGGCCGATCGCCGTCGCGGTGACCGCCTTCGGCTTGCTCGGCGACCAGGAGCGGGCCGAGCGGGACGCGGCGCACGCGATCGACATCGTGCACGTCGACTACGTCGCGCACATCAGCGTGCTGACGCACCTGGCGAATCTGCTGCGCGAGCAGGGCAGTGGCGAGATCGTCGTGTTCTCGTCGGTCGCGGGCGTGCGGGTGCGGCGCGCGAACTACGTCTACGGGTCGGCGAAGGCCGGGCTCGACGGGTTCGCCAACGGGCTGTCCGACGCGCTGGTCGGCAGCGGCGTGCGGTTGCTGATCGTGCGGCCGGGGTTCGTCATCGGCCGGATGACCCAGGGCATGAGCCCCGCGCCGTGGTCCAGCACGCCAGACCAGGTCGCGGACGCGACGGTCAACGCCTTGCGGCGCGGGCGGCGAGTGGTGTGGGTGCCGCCGATCCTGCGCTGGGTGTTCGCGGTGATGCGCCTGGTGCCGCAGGCGATCTGGCGTCGCATGCCCCGCTGATCCCCGGTCTCGTTCTGCGCGGCTGCGCCTGCCGCATGGGTGCAGTTTCAGTAAATGGAAATTGCGTCAGTACCCGGCTTCGGTGCGGTATCCGCAGGTCGCAGGCCGTGAGTGCTTTTTGCTGCTATGGCGACACAAGGTGCTCACGGGTACTGACCTGCAGAGATGTCCGCGTTCACGTCAAACCCCGGGCCGTTGCGTCGATCGCGAGGAGATCGCGGAGGGCTTCGGTGCCCGGTTCGGTGAGGCGGACCGCTCGGCCGGTTCCTATTCGCTTGATCCAGCCCTTTTCCAAGAAGCTGCGCAGGAGGTGGGCTCCGGCCGTGCCGGCCAGGTGGGAGCGGCGCTCCGTCCAGTCCAGGCAGGCGCGGGCGAGCGGGCGCCGGGTGCCGGTGAGGTCCGCGGCGGGGATGCCGAGGGCGCCGGTCAGCCAGCTCACGCCCGCCTCGGTCATCGCGAATCCGCCGGTCTGGTCGAGCAGGCCCGCCTCGGTCATGCCGTCGGCGATCGCGACCCCGATCCGGCCGGCCAGGTGGTCGTAGCAGGTCCGGCCCCGGGCCAGGGCCGCCGAGGCGCCGACCGCACGCAGGCCGCGCGGCTGTTCCCGGCTCGGCCCCAGGTGGCCGATGAACGCCTCCAGCAGGTCCGCCGCCTGCGAGTTCGCGAGCTGGACGTACCGGTGCCGTCCCTGTCGGCGTTCGACCAGCAGACCGCCCGCGACCAGCCGGTTCAGGTGCTCGCTGGCCGTCGAGGCGGCGACCCCGGCGTGGACGGCGAGCTCCGTCGCCGTCCACGCCCGGCCGTCGAGCATCGCCAGGCAGAACGCGGCACGGGTCGTGTCGGCCAGCAGTCCGGCCAGTTGTGCGACGTCGCGTGCCATCGTCATGCGGTCATCCTGCAACACCGATGGTTCGGCGGCCGCCGAACCATCCCGGTCCTATGGTGCGGGCATGTTCCGAGAATTCCACGCGCTGCACCACGCCGACGCGCCGTTGCTGCTGCCGAACGCCTGGGACTTCGCCTCCGCTGCGGCGCTGGTCGAGGCCGGTTTCGAGGCGATCGGCACGACGAGCCTCGGCGTTGCGGCCGCCCACGGACTGCCGGACGGCGAGGGGCGTACGCGCACGCAGACGATCGAACTCGCCCGTCGCCTGGCGGACCTGCCGCGGCCGGTCACCGTCGATGTCGAATCGGGCTTCGGCGGTGGCCCCGGAGAGGTCGCGGAGCTGGCCGCGGAACTGGCCGCGGCGGGCGTCGCCGGGATCAACCTCGAAGACGAACTCGGTGACCCGGCGCGTCATCAAGAGCTGATCGGCGCGGTGAAGGAGCGGGTTCCGGAGCTGTTCCTCAACGCCCGCACCGACACCTACTGGCTGCGCGACGAACCGTCGCTGGCCGACACGATCGACCGCGCGAAGCGCTACGCCGCCGCCGGTGCGGACGGCGTCTTCGTGCCGGGCATGGCCGCGGACGACGACATCCGCGCGCTGCGGGACGCGATCGACGTGCCGATCAACATCCTCTTCCAACCGGGACAACGCATCGAGCACCTCGCGGAGCTCGGCGTCCAGCGCATCAGCACGGGCTCGCTGCTGTACCGGGCCGCGCTGCACGCAGCGGTCGCCACGGCGCGCAGCGTCCGTGACGGTGCGTCCGTGGCGACCGGTATCCCCGCTTATTCGGTTGTGCAGGACTACGCGATCGGTGGCCGTCGGCGGGGTTCCGGCGGCTTCCAGTGACCTCCGTCCGGGCCGGTCCAGCGCTCGACCCCGGCGCCGAGGTAGTTGCGGAACCAGCTCGCGGCCAGCTCCGCGACCTGGTCCAGCGCGCCGGGCTCTTCGAAGAGGTGACCGGCGTGCGGCACGATCTCGATCTTGACGTCAGTCAGCGGCAGCGACGTGAGCAGCTCGGCCGCCTGCCGGTTCAGGTTGAGCACCTCGCGGTCGTCGCCGCCGACGATCAGCAGCGTCGGCGCCTGCACCGATGCCAGCCCCTCGCCGCCGAGATCCGGGCGGCCGCCGCGCGACACCACGGCGGCGATGCGGTCCGGACGCCGGGCTGCGGCCTTCAGCGCGGCGGCAGCGCCGGTGCTGGCGCCGAACAGCCCTATCGGCATGCGCCTGGTGGCCGACCACTCGTCGAGCTGGTCGATCGCGGGCACCAGCCGTTCGGCGAGCAGCTCGATGTCGAAGCGCAGTTCATGGGTCCGCTGGTCGAACTTCGCCTCCTCCGGGGTGAGCAGGTCCAGCAGCAGGGTGCCGAATCCGGAGTACTGCAACGACTCTGCAACCGCGCGGTTGCGGGGGCTGTGCCGGGAGCTCCCCGAACCGTGCGCGAAAAGAACCACCGCCCGAGCAGGCGGTGGCACGACGAGATCCCCTTCGAGGTCGCCCTTGGGGGTCTTGACGATCACCGGCTCGGTTGCGACTTGAACCATGTTGAGCCTCCTCCAGTTCCGCAAGCTCCGACTACCCCGACCCGCGTGCGCCGACACGCGGACGACCGGAGGTGATGAGCCGGGCGCGGCCGGCGCAGGCTCGGGCACGGCCTTCACATCAGCCCGAAGGTGCTCACGAGTGACGGGGCCTAGCCCTCGGCGAGGGTGACCGCGCGGCAGGCCAGGTGCAGGGCCAGGCGCTCGTCGCGGTGGCTCAGGTCGACCGCGAGGAGGCGTTCGATCCGTTCGATGCGGGCCGCGACCGTGTTGCGGTGCACGCCGAGCACCGCCGCCGTCTCCGCGATCGACGACTCCGCGTCCAGGTAGGTCGCCAGGGTCCGGATCAGGTCGCCGGGTTGGCCGCGCAGCGGGGCGATGAGGGCGCGGGCCGCCGGTTCGAAGGTGTCCGTGCGGGTCCACTCCAGCAGCAGCTGGGCCATGCCGAGCTGGTCGACGTGCAGGAACCGGCCGGACTCCGGGCGGGTCCTGGCCATCCGCGCGGCGTCGGTGGCCTCGGCGATCGTCGTCGCCAGCCCGTCCGCCCGCGGGTGCGGGCGACCGACGCCCATGTGCGCGTCCAGCGTGCGCTGCAGCTCGTGGGTGGCGGCGCGCAGCTGGGCGGCCAGCGCTCGCACCCGGTCGGCCGTCGGCTCCTGGTCGAAGGTGACCCAGCCGGTCCAGCCGTCGCCGTGCTCGATCACCACCGCGTCGACGCCTTCGGCGTGCAGCACCCGCTCCACTTCCCGGCCGCGCGCAACCGTGTCCACTGTGGATTGGGTGCCGATCCGGATGCCGACGTGCCAGCCGCCGAGTCCCCAGCCCGCGTCCGCCGCGCGACGGCGCAGGTCGGCGGTCGGCTCGTCGTCCAGCCGCAGCAGGTCGCTCAGCAGCGCGGCCCGGGACCGGGCGTCGCGTTCGAGTTCGAGCCGGTTGGCGAGCAGCCAGCGCTGGACCGCCGCGGCGGCGACCGACAGAGCCGGCGGCACGATGTCGGCGCGCGCCGCGTTGGCGTCAGGGAGCTCGGTGGCCAGCCAGAGCGTCGGCCGAGCCGTGTCGGGGAGCAGCACCGGGTGCGCGAGCAGCACGCTGTAGTCGAGCTTGATGCGCTGCGGAACCGGCTCGTGCACGCGGACTTCGTTGATGTGGGGGAGTTTTCCGGCGAGCAGCGCGCCGCTGTCATCGAGCAACGCGACCGGCGCGTCCAGCAGCCCCGTCAACGTCGCGACGATCTCCTCGGGGGTGCGGATGCGCGAGCCGAGCGCCTCGTGGGTCGCCAGCACCAGGTCCGCGCGGTCGAGCGCGGGAGCCGCCAGCAGGAGCCGGGCGGAGATCAGCAGGTCGAGCGGCGATGCGGCCGCCGCCAGCAGCGGGATACCGAGCCGGTCGGCGAGCAGCCGGGTGGTTTCCAGCAACTCTCCGGCAGGCAGCAGCACGCCCGCGCCGCCGCCGTCGGCGACCCGGCGGAGCAGGGCGTCGATGCGCCAGTCGGTGGCCGGTATCGGCTGGACCAGCACGACGAGCTCGCCCGGCTCGACTGGACGGTCGGGCGCCATCGGCCGCGCCAGCCGCACGACGCGCTCGACGTCGCCCGCCAGCACGCCCACCGACTCGCGCCACTCCGGCAGTGCGAGCAGCCGGCGCACGCTGATGCTCATCGCCGCGCCTCCATCAGGATCGGATCGCAGTCGATGCCGAAGGCGCGCGGCTCCAGCACCGGCAGGCGCCGCGGATCGGTCCAGAACTCCGCGGCGGGCAGCTGCAGGACGGTGACCTCGACGCCTTGGCGGACGACGTCGCAGGCGATCGGCACGCCGGTGCGGCGATCGAGCACCGCGAGAACGTCCGGTGTGGACGCCACGGGCTCGCCGTCGCGCATCGCGAACAGGTACTCGTTCTCCATCTCCAGCCGCAGCAACGACCGGCTCCGGTGATCCAGGATCGTCGCGCTGCCGCGGGCGAACCCGGTCCGGCCGTGCTCGCCGGGGCCCGGCCGCCGCGACACCTCGACCACCCGGCCCAGCCCGATCACCCGCCCGCCGGTGGCCGCCGCCAGCTCCTCGGCACCGGATCGTTCGCCCACCGAAAGTGCTTGCCTGCCAAGGGAAACCGCGGAGCTCATGCTGCCGGTGATCGCGCACGACGGCAGCTCGCCTGCGGAGATCGGGGCTAGAGCGAGAACCGCCCAGCCGCCGGATCCGGCGAGGAAGGCGCGCGCGGTGCGCTCCAGCTCGGCGGCGGTCGCCTCGGCGAGCACCAGCACCTGCCCGCCGGGCTCGGCCAGCGCCGCGGGCGTCAGCCCCTTGCCCGCGGCGGCCACGGAGAGCTGGTTCAGCCGGGGCACGCCGCGCCCCGACAGATCGGCATCCGCCACCGGCAGACCCAGCCGCCCGCCGACGACCAGCGGCAGGACCCCGTTGAGCCCGCCGACCTCGATCGAGACCAACGCGTCCGCGCGCCGGGCGGTCCACCGCTCGATCGCGGCGATGGCCGCGCCGAACTCCGCCCCGCTGGGCAGCTTCTCGGCGAACACGGCGGTCGCGCCGACCACGCCGATCGGCACCACCTGCGCATCGGCGCCGAGCTCGCCGACCGGGGTGAGCGCCACCCGGTGACCGGCGGCGAGCCGGTTGCGCAGCAGCGCGGCGCCGGTGACGGTGTCGCCGCCGCCACCGGAGCCGAGCAGCGAAACGCCCCGCTCCAGCGCGGGCACGTCCGGCAGACCGATGCGCATGCCCCACAGCCTGCCCCACCAGCGAAGATCCAGCGCGGACGGCCCCGCCGTCACCCGGGCACCGGTCCATCCCCAGTTTCAATTGAAACTGGGGATCAGGGATCGACGAGGTCTTCCACGGGGCGGAAGTCGTAGGGGAGGCCGAAGGCCGCCGGGCCGAAGACCGCCAGGGCTTCCGGGGTTCGCATCAGGTCCGGGGTGGAGATGCCGATGACCGCGACCCGCTGGCCGTAGCGCAGGGTTTCGGTGGTGATCGGCTCCGCCTGCTCGGATTCCAGCACGCACACCAGGTCCGGCACCACGCACCGCACCTCGCCGTCGACCAGCGCCACCAGGTTCTCGTTCTGGAACTCCAGCTCCAGCTTGTGCTCGCCGTCGAAGGACGTCGCCGCCGCGCGCCCGCGGGCGAACCCGGCCTCGGTGCGCCGCTCCACGTCCGAGACCTTGCCCCGGAACAGCACCCGCAGGTTCCCGTACAGCGTGTCCGCCAGGACCTCGCCGAGGTGCGCGATCGGATCGCCGTTGCCCTCCCGCGCCTCGCGGATGGCCTTGCCGACGGTGTGCGCCAGGGTGAGCGTGCGCGGGATCGCGGTGCGCTTCACGTCCGCGCCGCTCATCGAGTACTCGGCGATGTGCGCGACGCCGCCCAGCCGGATGGTGATGCCGCGCGCCAGCCACTCCATCCGCTCGTTGTCGTCGCCGGCGTCGATCACCGCCGTCTCGCCGCGCTCCCCGGCCACCGCCATCGGCGAACCCGGCACGCCGTAGACCCCGAAGGTCTCCATCTGCAGTTCCGGGAACGCCCGGCCCATGCCGTCGGCGTCCACCACCGGCAGGCCGGTGCGCGCGGCCACCACCAGCGGGATCATCGAGTTGATCCCGCCGCACTCGATCGGCATGGTCGCGCTCGCCTCGGCGCCGAGGTAGGACTCCAGCGCGCGCAGCGCCGACACCGGCTCGGCGCCGCTGGGGATCTTCTCGTGCACCACCGTGGGCGCGCCCATCTGCGCCGTCGGGATCACCAGCGCATCATCGTCCACTTCGGACGGATCGAGCACCGTGATCGGCCCCGACTCGCGGATCGCCTGCTGCACTAGCAGGCGGCCCACGTACGGGTCGCCGCCGCCACCGGTGCCCAGCAGTGCCGCGCCGCGGGCCAGATCTTCGAGGTGCTCCTCGGTCAGCTGCCAGCTCACCGCGCGACCCCCACCGGGTCGATGTCGTAGCCGAAGTAGCGCGGCCCGGCCAGCTCCAGGCCGGCCGGGGTGTGCCAGCGCGGATCGGCTGGCGCGGCGATGACCGCGATCCGCTGGCCGAAGCGCAGCGCTTCGGTGGTGACGGCCTCGCCGGACTCCCGGTCCAGCGTGCAGATCAGATCCGGCACCGAGGCCAGGACGGCGCCGTCGCGCTCGGCGACCAGGTGCTCGTTCTGGAACCGCAGCACCAGTTCGCTGCCGCTGTCGGCGTCCATGCCGGTCAGCCGCGCGTCGCCGCGCGCGAAGCCCGAGACGGTGCGCCGCGAAACGTCGACGACCTTGCCGGTGAACAGCCGCCGCCCGCCCAGCCGCGCGACGACCGCGTCCGCCGGATCGGCGTGCTCGGCCTGCGCGGTGCGCACCAGGCGGCCCAGCTCGGCGCAGAGCGTCAGGGTGCCCGGCACCAGCGAGTCGCGGGCCTGCTGGCCGGTCATCGCGTACGTGCTGATCATCGCCGAGCAGCCCATGTCGATGGTGGCGCTGCGCGCCAGCCGCTCGGCCCAGTGGTTGTCCACCGTGTCCAGCACGCCGCGGTTGCCCTTCTCGTCGGCGATGGCCATCGGGGTGGCCTCGATGCCGTACAGCGTCGGCAGCACCATCTGGATCTCGGGGAACGCGCGCCCCATGCCGTCGCCGTCGATCAGCGGCAGGCCCAGCTGCGCGGCGGCGGCGACCGGGATCAGCGAGTTGACCCCGCCCGCCTCGGCGCACGCGATGTGCGTGAGCTCGCGGCCGAGGTAGTCGGCGAGGGTGCGGGCCGCCAGGCCGATCTGCTCGATCGACGGCAGCTTCTCGACCATCACGGTCGGCGCGCCCATCATCGCCACCGGCAGCACCGCGGCGTCCGTGGGTACTTCTTCCAGCGGCGTCAGGGAAACCGAGCCGTGCTCGCGCACCGAGGCGGCGGCCAGCAGCCGGCCGATGTGCGGGTCGCCGCCGCCACCGGTGCCCAGGATGGCAGCGCCGCGGGCGATGTCGTCCAGGTCGGACAGCGTGATCTCGCGCATGCTCACACCCCCAGTTGCAGGTCGCCGACGGCCTTCGCCCGGATCCGGGTCGCGTTGCCCGGCAGGTACGGGATCGGCACCTCGTCGAAGTCCACGATGTCCACTGTGGACGGACTCGCGCCCGCCGCCACCGCCCGGTCGATCGCTTCCTGCTTTGCCTCGTCGACCACCGACTCGCGGCGGCCCGGCTCGATCGCGTACACCCGGTCCACCTCGCCGCCGATCTGCGCGATCGCGGCCCCGATGGCGTTGGCCACCGCGTAGTTCTCCGGCCGGTGCACCTCGCCGGCGTCGCCGAGCTCGTCCGGCAGCAGCACCGAACCGCCGCCGACGGCGACCACCGGCAGCGGCTCCGCCGAGGTCCGCATCCGCTCGACCGCGTCGGCGTTGTCCGCGGCGATGCGCTCCAGCGCGGCCCGCACCAGGTCGCGGTCCAGGTGCTTGACCAGCTCCGGGTCGCCGATCTCGGCGCGCCCGGCCGCCACCGCGATGTCCGTCGCGGTCAGCGTGTCGCCGCCGAACACCAGCGCCTTCGAGGTCAGCCGGTAGCCCACCGACTCGGGCCCGACGGTCACCGCCGACGGCTCGCCGAGCACCAGGCTGCCGCCGCCGATGCCGATCGACAGCACGTCCGGCATCCGGAAGTTGGTGCGGATCCCGGCGACGCTGACCGCCGTGGTCGCCTCGCGGGGGAAGCCCTGGTTGAGCACGCCGACGTCGCTGGTCGTGCCGCCGACGTCGACCACCGCGCAGGTGTCCAGGCCGGAGAGCACGGCGGCGCCGCGCATCGAGTTCGTCGGGCCGGAGGCGAACGTCGCCACCGGGTAGCGGCGGGCGAAGTCGACGTCCATCAGGGTGCCGTCGTTCTGGCTCAGGTAGAGCGGGGCGGTGATGCCGGCGCCGGTCACCGACGCGGCCAGGCCGTCCACGATGTTGGCCGCGAGCTCGCGCAGCGCGGCGTTGATGACGGTGGCGTTCTCCCGCTCCAGCAGGCCGATCCGGCCGATCTCGTGGGACAGCGAGATCGCCACGTCCGGCAGCTCCGCGGCGATGAGCTCCGCTGCGCGCTGCTCGAATTCGTGGTTGACGGGCGAGAACACCGAGGTGATCGCGACGCTGCGGATGCCGTTGCGGCCCATGTCGTCGATGGCCTTGCGCAGCTCGGCCTCGTCGAGCTCGGCGATGTGCCTGCCGTCGAACTCGTGCCCGCCGTGGCACAGGTAGCTGCGCCCGGAAACGGCGTCCACCAGCCGCTGCGGCCAGTCCACCATCGGCGGCAGCGACGCGCCCGCGGGGAGGCTGAGCCGCACCGCGGCGGTCGGGGCGAGGCGGCGGGCCTCGACGAGGGCGTTGATGAAGTGCGTGGTGCCGATCATCACCGCCCGCACGCCGGCCGGATCGAAGGCGTGCTGCCGCTGGAGGCCGTCGATGGCCGCGACGATCCCGGAGGTGACATCGGTGGTGGTGCTCATCTTCACCGCGGCGAGCACCAAGGTGCCGTCCAGCAGGACGGCGTCGGTGTTGGTGCCGCCGACGTCAATGCCGATGCGCAAGTCGGAACTCCTTGTCTGGGTTGGTGTCGTGAGTGCTGAGTCCGGTTCTAACCGGCGTCAGCGCTCACGACCTCGGCGGTGGTACGGGTGCTGCCGACGCCGCGGACGAGGCCGAGCTTCCCGGCGACGACGTAGAGCACGAACGCGAGCACGAGCGAGTTGATGCTCGGCAGGCCGATCTCGACGAACCCGCCGACCAGCGAGGCGACCAGCCAGACGACCAGCGTGGCGGGCACCCAGTTCGGCGCGGAGGCCGGGATCTCGCCCAGCGCCCGCGACGCCTCCAGCTCGCCCCGCCAGCGCCGCACGATGAAGTACTCGGCGACCATGATCCCGCCGATCGGCGGGAACACCACGCCGAGCACGGTCAGGAAGCCGGTGAACTGGTCGAGGATGCCGACGGCCGCCAGCACGCTGCCGATCAGGCCGAACATCGCGGTCGCGACGCCGCGGTCGAGCCTCTTGCCGAAGACCGTGCCGACGAAGTTCACCAGGCCCAGCCCGGACGAGTACAGGTTCCAGTCGTTGATCTTCACGGTGCCGGCGACGACCACCAGGATGCCGACCCAGCCGACCGAGGAGGTGACGATGGTGGTGATGTCGGCGGACCGCACGGCGTGCGCGAGCAGGACCCCGGCCAGCCCGATCACGTACTCGCCGAGGGTGATGCCGACCAGCGTCTGCTTGACCACGTCGCCGACGGAGCGGTTGAAGCGGGTCATGTCCGGGGTGATCACCGCGCCGGTGATGAAACCGCCTGCCACCAGCGTTGTGCCCTCCAGCAGCGACAGCTGCGGGCCAGGTGGGGCGGAGGCCATCAGCGCGCCGATGTCGTGCTGCCAGAGCTCCACGCCGATCGACCAGCCGACCAGGACCAGGAAGGCCGGCACGGTCACGTAGGCGACCCAGGCCATCGAGCCGAACCCGCGCAGCACGACGGCGGTGACGATCAGCCCGAACACCAGCGCCCAACCCCATTCCGGCAGCCCGCCGACCAGCGCCACCAGGCCCTTGGCGGACACCGCCGA
This sequence comes from Saccharopolyspora shandongensis, assembly GCF_900106995.1. Lineage (GTDB taxonomy): Bacteria > Actinomycetota > Actinomycetes > Mycobacteriales > Pseudonocardiaceae > Saccharopolyspora > Saccharopolyspora shandongensis. The sequence goes on along the minus strand of NZ_FNOK01000036.1, from coordinate 17,181 downwards.
CTGGATGCCGAACCAGCCGATCAGGCTGATCGCGATGGCCAGGCCGATCAGCGCGGACCCGGCGCGGCCGAAGCCGGTCCAGCGGGCCAGCATCGAGGTGGACAGGCCCTCGCGGGCGCCGATGATGCCGACGAAGATCGCGACGATCTCCAGGATCACCGCGCCGAGCGTCAGCGCGAGGAAGGCGTTCCAGAAGGTCATCCCGAAGCCGAGGGTGGCGCCGAGCAGGAACTGGCTGAGCGCGGACACCTGGCCGAACCGCTGCACCGCGACGGACCACCAGGAGTAGCGGGCGCCGGCGGGCACCCGGGTGAGCGCGTAGTCGTCGACCCCGACGGATGAGGCCATGGCGAGCTCCTTCGGATGGGCGTCGGTGTTAGCCGGTAACCGTAAGACCAGGTCAGCTCGTCGTCAGTGGGCTTAATGCACAGTCCAGATGGGCGCAAAGTGCCTCTTGCACAGTTCGTCTACAGGGGCGGCTTCGCGCACCTCGTCAACGGTGCGGCGCGCACGGTGTCGCCGGGCGCGATGACCCACCGCAACGCCGGCAGCTACCTGCGCGAACGCTTCGGCGACGGATACGTCCCCGTCGGGTTGACCTTCCACAGCGGCCACGAGGGGCCCGCACCGCCCGCGGACTTCGCCGAAGCCGTGCTCGCCGCCTACGTGCTCGACCTGCACGCCGATGCCCCGGCGGACGTGCGCGCCTTGCTCGCCGCCCCGACGCGGACGCGGCTGATCGGCCCGGACTACGACCCCGCCGACGACGCCTCCTACCACCTCTCCGGCGGGTCCCTGGCCGAATGGCTCTCCACGTCCGCGATGTCGGCGCCGCCCGCCTCCTCCGCTGATCCCGCCTACAGGGCTTCAGCGGAGGGCAGGTGTTTGCGACGATGCCGAGATGACCACGTATCGGCAGCAGAGCTCGCACTGGGGACTGTTCACCGCGGCCGGCACGCCGGACGGCCTGGACGTGATCGCCGACCCCGGCGACCCAGACCCGGCTCCACTGCTGCGCAACGTGCCCGCAGCGCTCGACGAACGGGTGCGCGTGCTCGCGCCGCACGTGCGGAAGGGCTGGCTGGAAGGCCGGGGCGTGCGCGGCCGGGACGAGTACGTGCAGGTCAGCTGGGCCGAGGCGGTCGAGCTCGCGGCGGGCGAGTTGGACCGGGTCCGCCGCACCCACGGCAACGAGGCGATCTACGGCGGCTCCTACGGCTGGGGCAGCGCGGGCCGGTTCCACCACGCGCAGAGCCAGATCCACCGGTTCCTGAACGTCATCGGCGGCTACACCCGCTCGGTGAACTCCTACAGCCTGGGCGCCGCCACGCCGCTGCTGCGGCACGTCGTGGGCAGCGAAGACCCGATCGGCCGCCCGACGGCGTGGCCGGTGCTGGCCGAGCACACCGAGCACTTCGTCTGCTTCGGCGGCATCGCGGCGAAGAACTCGCAGGTCAACTCGGGCGGCATCAGCCGGCATTCGGTCGCCGGGCACCTGCGCCGGGCGTGGGCGCGCGGCGCGCGGTTCACGCTGGTCGGCCCGCTGCGCGACGACCTCGCCGCGGAGCTCGACGCCGAGTGGCTGGCGCCGGTGCCGGGCACCGACGCCGCGCTGATGCTGGCGCTGTGCCACGTGCTGATCGAACGTGGTTGGCACGCCGAGGAATTCCTGCGCACGCACTGCGAGGGCTTCGAGGAGTTCTGGAAGTACTTATCCGGCGCGGCGGACGGCACCGCGAAGAGTCCACAGTGGGCGGAGGAGATCTGCGGCATCGACGCGGCGGCGATCGTCCGGCTCGCCGAGTCCATGGCGACGCGGCGGACGATGGTGACGCTGAGCTGGTCGCTGCAGCGCGCCCGCCACGGCGAGCAGCCGCTGTGGGCGGGCATCGCGCTGGCGTGCGTGCTCGGCCAGATCGGCCTGCCCGGTGGGGGATTCGGCCACGGTTACGGCTCGATGGCCGGCATCGGCGTGCGCCCGCTGCCGTACCGGTTGCCGAAGTTGCCGCAGGGCGTGAACCCGGTGCGCCAGTTCATCCCGGTCGCGCGCATCGCGGACATGCTGCTGAATCCGGGGCAGGAGTACGAGTACGACGGCGAGCGGCGCACTTACCCGGACATCAGGCTGGTGTACTGGGCCGGCGGGAACCCGTTCCACCACCACCAGGACCTGACGCGGCTCGCGGAGGCGTTCAACCGCCCCGAGGCGGTCATCGTGCACGACCCGTTCTGGACGGCGACGGCGCGGCACGCCGACATCGTGTTCCCGGCCACGACCACGCTGGAGCGCAACGACCTGGGCTGTGCCAGGGAGGATCGCGCGCTGGTCGCCATGCGCCAGGTGGTTCCGCCGCTCGGGGAGGCCCGGTCGGACTTCGAGATCTTCGCCGCCCTGGCCGACAAGCTCGGGCTGGCGCCGGAGTTCACCGAGGGCCGCGACGAGCGCGCCTGGCTGGAGCACATGTACGAGCAGTGGCGGCAGAACTTCGATCCGGGCCTGGACTTCGCGCAGTTCTGGGAGATCGGCCGGCTCGACCTGCCGGGGGAGCCGGACGACCAGGTCCTCTACGACCGGTTCCGCGCCGACCCGGTCGGCAACCCGCTGCCGACGCCGAGCGGGCGGATCGAGCTGTTCTCGCAGCGCATCGACTCCTTCGGCTACGCCGACTGCCCCGGCCACCCGGCCTGGCTGGTCCCGGAGGAGCTGCAGGTCCCGCCGGGATCGGGCGAGTTCCCGCTGTTCCTGGTCGCGAACAACCCGGCGACCCGCCTGCACAGCCAGCTCGACCACGGCGCGACCAGCGCGGATTCCAAGGTCCACGACCGGGAACCGATGCGCGTCCACCCCGCCGACGCGGCGGCGCGAGGACTGTCCACAGGGGATATCGCGCGGGTTGTGAGCGCCACGGGCAGCGCCCTCGCGGCGGTGCTGATCAGCGACGAGGTGCGACCCGGCGTGGTCCAGCTCTCGACCGGCGCCTGGTTCGACCCGAGCGCGCCCGAGGTCGCGACCTGCATCCACGGCAACCCGAACGCGGTGACGCGGGACATCGGAACTTCGAGCCTGGCCCAGGGCTGCACGGGCCAACTGACCCGGGTCGAGGTCCGGCGCCACGAGGATCCGCCGCCGCCCCTGCGCGCCTACGATCCGCCGGTCGAAACCGGCTGAGGCTCCGTTTCGCCTGGTAAACACCCGTGCGCGTTTTGTGTTGCGATAGCAGCACAAAACGCGCACGGGACCTGAACAGCGGAAACGAGGCTGTTATCGGGGTCGGGCGGCGTTGCCGAGGGTCATCAGCAGCCGGTTGTCCCAGGTGAACATCGCTGAGACCGCCACGAGGTCGCGGACGTCGTCGGCGCTGAGGCCGACGGCGTGCAGGCGGCGGATGTCGGCGGCGGACAGCGCCGCCGGAGTGGGGGCGAGGGCACCCGCGGTGTCGACGATGGCGCGCCGGCGCGGATCCGCCACCGCCGCCGGGCCCGCCTCCGCCAGCGCCACGGCAGTGACCTCGTCGCCCGACAACTGCACCTGGCGACGGCCGTGCACCCCGGCGCAGTACTCGCAGCCCGTGATCAGCGACGTGGCGAGCGCGGCCAGCTCGCGGTCGGCCGGGTCGAGGGCGCCGGCACCGCTCATGATCGCGTTGTGCAGCGCGGTGCGCTCCGCCAACACCTGCGGATCGTGCCGCAGCGTCAGGTAGAACTGCGTCCACTGCGCCCCGGCGGACTCCTCCGGCGCGTCCGCCGGCTCGACCCACGGAACCCAGCGCAGTGCCCGGAACGCCTCGGCGGGTGCGGGGAGTTCGCAGCCGTCGGCGGTGGCCCCGGCCTCGATGGTGTTCACCGGGCCGTCGGGAACCGGCCCGTCGCCGGCCTCCTCGACGAGCGACAACCCGAGCAGCAACCGGACCCGGTAGCTGACGTACGCGACGATCTGCGCCGCAGCCACCACCTGCGCGGAGCTGAACCCGTGCGCCCGCAGCGCGGTGATCTCGTCGAATCCCGCATCGGCCGGGTCCAGCGCGACCTGCTCGCAGTGCGCGAGCAGCGCTTGCAGCGCCTCCGGAAGCTCGGACCAGCGCTCGACGTCGAGGACCGCCTCGGCGGCGCCGTCCCCGGCCAGCGAATCGAGCTGTGCGGCCAGCTCGTCCGCGTACTCCTGGTGTTCGTTGACCAGCGCGACGCGCAGCGCGATCCGGGCCCGATCGGCGTGGCTGAGCACGGACTCGTCGGCCGGGCGCAGCACGGCGGCATCAACGCTCGCGGTCAACTCGCGCACGTCCGCCCGCAGCACGGCCAACGCCTCTTCGGTCCGGCTGACGCGCTCGCTGCCGACGATCGTCATAAGCATCCCATCCGCTAGAACGGCTTCTCCCGCAATAGTTTTCCATTGCGCGCTCCAGCGGTGATCCCGGGCCGTCAGCCGGGGAGGTTCAGCTGCCAGGAGACGCCGAAGCGGTCGTTCACCCAGCCGAACTTGGGGCTGAAGCCGTAGGAGCCCAGCGGCATCAGCGCTGCGCCGCCCTCGATGAGCGCCGCGTAGGCGCCGTCGAGCTCGGCTTCCGTGCGGCAGTTGACGAACAGCGACATCGACGGCGTGAAGGTGAAGGCGTGCGACACGTGGCTGTCGATGCACATGAACTGCTGGCCGAGGATCGTGAACGTGGCGAGCTGCACGGTGCCCTCGTCGCCGGGGCCGTCGGCGCCGTAGCGGGTGATGTCGAGGATCTCGCTGTCCTCGAACAGCGAGGTGTAGAAGTTCATCGCCTCCTCCGCCTTGCCCTCGAACATCAGGAACGTCGTGATCCGCGGGGAATCCGGGCTGGTCATCGTGGCTGCTCCTCGAATGCCGGTTTCGCGCCGCAATCTAACGTCCGCTCCGGTCACCCGCATGCCGCGAGGAACGGTCAGCTGGCTTGCGGGACCGCGTGCCGGGCTGGTTCGCGGGCCGGGGCGAGCAGGGCCGCGACCGCCAGGGCGCCGAGCGCGGTGACCGCCGCGATCGCCCAGAGCAGGACCTGCCAGGCATCGCTGAGCTGGGCGGCCAGGAAGTCGTGCTGCGCCGCGGCCAGCTCCCCGGTCGCCACTTTCCCGGCCTGGTCGCCGACGCGGCCGGTCAGCAGGCTGATCAGCACCGAACCGAACAGCGCGAGCACAAGCGTCTGGGAGCCGCCGCGGATCGTGTTCAGCAGGCCCGCCGCCATGCCGGTCCGGGACTGGGCGACCTGGTTCATCGCCTGCGCGTCGATGAGGCCGGTGGCCAGGCCGATCCCGACGCCGACCGTCAGCAGCGGGCCGAGCAGCCCGCCCGCGCCGATCCCGGGGTGCAGCACGGTCAGCCAGGCGTTGCCCGCCGCGATCAGCAGCAGCCCGGCGGTGATCAGCGCGTGCGGCGAGACGCCCCGGTTGACCAGCCGCCCGCCGAGCAGCGGCATGAACAGCGTCGGCGCCGTCGACATCAGCATGATCAGCCCGGCGTCCCGCGCCGACATCCCGTTCGCGCCCTGCAGGAACGTGGGCAGGTAGGACATCATCCCGCCGAAGCCCAGCACCATCACGACGCCCGAGGTGAGCCAGCCGACGAACCGCCGGTTGCGCAGCAGGGTCAGGTCCAGCACCGGATGCGCGCTGCGCCGTTGGACGGCCGCGAACAGCGCCAGCAGCGCGCCGCCCGCGGCGAGCAGGCCCAGCACCAGCGGGCTCGTCCAGCCGGCCCGCGAGCTCTGGGTGATCGCGAGCATCACCGAGGCGAGCCCGGCGATGAAGGTCACCGCGCCGCCCCAGTCCACCCGCGGGCGCCGGTCGGCCCGCGACTCGGCCATCGCGAAAGTGCCTGCCAGCAGGAGCATTCCGGCGGCCGCGAAGGTGCCGAACGTCGCGCGCCAGCCGAGCTCGCCGACCAGCCAGCCCGCCAGCGTCGGGCCGATCGCCATGCCCAGGCCCGCGGTCGTGCCCATCGCGGCGAACGCCCTGGTCCGCTCGGTCCCGGTGAACGTGGACGCGAGGATCGCGCCGCCACCCGCCATCACGCCCGCCGCCCCGACGCCGGTGAGCGTGCGGGCCACGTCGAGCACCAGGATGCCCGGCGTGAGCGCGGCGGCCAGGCTGCCGAGCGCGTAGACCGCGGCGCCGGCCCGGTAGATCCGGCGCCTGCCGAACAGGTCGCCGGTCGAGCCGGCGACGAGCATGAACGACGAGGCGGTGAGGAAGTAGCCGGTCACCACCCACTGCAGGGCGCCGCCGGAGGCGTCGAGCGAGGCGCCGATCTGGGGCAGCGCCACGGTCGTGCCGGACATCGACATCGGCAGGACCAGGTAGCCGAGCAGCACGACCACCAGGGTGAGCTTGTTCTGCACGGGAGAACTCCGGTGGATCACGCGGCGTACGGCTCGGCGGCGCGGGCGGCGCGCAGGGCGCGCGCCCACCAGGTGAGCTGGCCGAGCATGCCCTTGGCGGCCTCGTTGCAGCCCTCGTCGACCGGGGCGCCGGTCTCGTCGAAGCGCTCCCAGGCGTTGTGGAAGCTGACCGTTTCGCGGACGGTCGTCGCGTGCAGTTCGGCGAAGACCAGCCGCAGCTGCTCGACGGCGCGCAGGCCGCCGCCCATCCCGCCGTAGGAGACGAAACCGACCGGCTTCGCCTGCCACTCCTCGCGGTAGAGGTCGATCGCGTGCTTCAGCACGGCCGGGAAGCTGTGGTTGTACTCGGGGGTCACGACGACGTAGGCGTCGGCGGCGGCCAGCCGCCCGGCCAGCTCGACGACCGGCCGGGCGCCGAAGTCGAGGGTGGCGGGCAGGTCGATCTCGGCCAGGTCGATGACGTCGACGTCGAGGCCGCCGAACTCCCGGGCCTGCCGGGTGAACCAGTCGCCGACGGTCGGGCCGAAGCGGCCCTCGCGGTTGGTCCCGATGATCACGGCCAAGCGCAGTGCGGACATGTTCCACTCCTCGTGGTTTGGCGCTCCGGAAGCGGCGCGATGGTAAAGTACAACATGTAATGCACTTAATGCAATGAACGTTGTACTTTGGCGGAAGGGTATTGATGAGCAGGGAAAACGTCTCGCGGCGTGGCCCGGAGAAGCGTCGGGCGATCATCGACGGGGCCCGCGAGGTGTTCGGCCGGGACGGCTACACGCGCGCCAGCATCGACACGATCGCCAAGGCGGCCGAGGTGTCGACCCGCACCATCTACAACCACTTCGCGGACAAGGGCGAGCTGTTCCGCGCGGTCATCCTGGAGAGCGCGGCGGTGGTCCGGGACGCGCAACTGGCCGACCTCGACCGGCACCTCGGCAAGATCGTCGACCTGCGATCGGACCTGATCGGCCTCGGACATGCCCTCATCGCCGCGATGGCCGAGTTCGGCGCCCACTTCGCCCTGGTGCGGCAGATCAACGCCGACGTCGGGCACATCCCGGCGGAGGTGCTGGCGGCGTGGCAGGAGACCGGGCCGCACCGGGTGCAGGCCGATCTGGCCCGGCGGCTGGCGGAGCTGAGCGACAAGGGGCTGCTGCAGATCGACGACCCGCGGCGGGCGGCGGTGCACTTCGTGCTCCTGGCCGCCGGGGAGGTGCAGAGCCTGACTTTCTGGGGCGCGCAGCCGATCGACGAGGGAGCGGTCGACGCCATCGTCACCGCCGGCGTCGAGGTGTTCCTGCGCGCCTACCGCCCGCGGTAGGCGGATGCATCCGGCGCGGCTTTACCGTCGGGGAGCGGTTCGAGCCGACCACTGCCTTCGCGCTGGTGCCCGGGTCGTTACGCTTTCAGCATGGAGCGCGATCCGGTCGACAGCCTGCTGCCAGAACTGGCGGAGTGGGCCGAAAAGCAGGCACAACCGGTGCAGGGGAACAGCAATGACGCCGAGATCCTGCTCCGGCTGCTGTACGAGCACGTTGGCCTGCCCGAACTCGGCGAACTGCGCCCGGACGATCTCGAGGAGCTGCTGCTGGAGCAGTTCCCCGCGAAGGTCGCCGTGGAGGAGGACGAGGACCTGACCGAGGTGCTCGCGACGCTCCGCGAACTGCTGACCTTCGCCGGCGACACCGGCCGGATCGAGCCGGGACAGGTCGACGACCTGCGGCGGAAGGTCGACGAGATCGAGCCGCGGTTCGCCGAGGTCGCGACGGCCCCGCCCGACGAGCAGCCCTACGACCTCCGCGAGGAGCTCGGGCTGCCGGACCGGCTGCCGCCGCTGCGGTTGCCGTCGGACGAAGAGCTCGCCGCCGCGGCGCGGCAGAGCCCGCTGCTGGACCGGGCCCGGCGGCTGGCGGTCCGCACGGTCGCCTGCCCGATCCAGGCCGGCGCGCTGAGCACCGCCGACGCCATCGCCGCCGCCGAGGCGCTCGGCTTCGCGGTTCCGGACGCCGTGGAGGGCATGGCGGACATCCCGGAGCTGGAGCGGCTGTGGGAGTGGGCGGCCGAGCTGGAATTCATCGGCCCCTCAACGGAAATCGTCGAGGTCGGCCCCAGTGTCGACGACTGGCCGGACGGCGACGACCAAGCGGTGCTGGACGTCTGGGCGGACGCGCTGGGGCTGTTGCTGGAGGAGATCTTCCAGGACGAGTGCGCCGACCTCGACCTGGAGGACGTCGCCTACTACGCGATGGTGTCGCTGTTCCTGGCCCGCAGCGAAGGCGCGCCCGTCGCCGAGCTGCGGGACATGATCCGCGATATCGCCGTGGACGAGACCACTTCCGACAGCGCGTGGGACAACTGGATCGCGAACTGCGGCGACCCGGCGGAGCGGCTGCTGGCGGTCCTCGCCGACCTGGGCGCGGTGACGATGGAAGGGGACATCGCCCGCCTCACCCCGCTCGGCCAGTACACCTTCGGCGGCGCGTTGACCGACGGCGGCGTCGAGGTTCCGCTGCTGCCGCCGGTCGAGGAGATGGCCGCCTTCGACCTGGTGGACTTCGCCAAGGGCGCGACCGACGAGGAGCTGGACGCGGAAACCGACGCCTGGTTCGAGGCGCGCGGAGCCGTCGCCGCCACCGACGACCTGCTGACCGCCGCGGCGGAAGGCGAGGCGGAAGACCGGATGATCGCGGTCTCCATCGCGGGGCCGCACGCCGCGACCGCGACGCAGCGGTGGCAGGAGGCCCTGGACGAGCCGATGCTCCGGCCTTACGCGAAGGTGACGCTGCACCAGCTGAATCCGTCCGAGGAGCTCGAATCGACGGTGGCCGACGCGGCGCGGTTGCTCACCGACATGCTCGCGGCCGCGCTCGACTCGGTCGACCCGGAGGAGCTGCCCGACGTGCTCGCGGAGACCGTGCCGGCCGGGCAGGAGCCGGCGGTCTTCGAGGAGATGTGGCGCCTGGAGCACCCGGACGTCCGCGAGGTCCTGGCCCTGATCGGCGACCAGCATCCGGACAAGAAGATCGCCAAGGCGGCCCGGAAGGCGGGCTTCAAGATCGCCGGCGAATGATCCTCGGCCGGCTCCGGTGAGCGACGGGCCCGTGTGTGTTTTGTGTTGCTGCAGCAGCACAAAACACACACGGGTCCTGACCAGCGAATATTCCGTGCCTAGGCCACGTCGAGGAGGATCTTGCGGAAGTCGTCCGGGGCGTCGCCGATGATGTTGTGCCCGATCGGCAGCGACCGGACGTGCCACGCCGGATCGTTCCGCAGGCGCTCGTAGGTCGAGGCGAACGGGGTGTGCTCGAACTCGGAGCAGAACACGTACTCGCGGCGCGGAATCCGGTCCAGCGCACCGGTGAGTCGGATGCCCTGCACCAGCGTGGCCAGCGGGTGCGGCGTCGCGCGCGGGCTCAGCACCGGCAGCGGCGCGACCGAGAAGCCGTCGCCCGCCGAGCCGCCGATGTACCACTGGTGCCAGTGGTCGTCGGTCAGCGACATCACCGAATCGCCGTCCTGCGGCACGAAGGCGTCGACGTAGACCAGCGACGCGATCCGCTCCGGCACCCGGTCGGCGGCCCCGGTGATCACCATCCCGCCGTAGCTGTGTCCACACAGGACGACGTCGCGCAGGTTCTCCTCCTCCAGCAGGCGCACCACGTCGTCGATGTGCGTGTCCAGGTTGACCGCGCCGGTCGGCGCGGCCTGCGGGCCGAGACCGGTCAGCGTCATGGGGTACGCCCGGTGCCCCTCGTCGCGCAGCTCCGCGGCCAGCTGCTCGTACCACCATCCGCCGTGGCAGGCGCCGGGAACCAGCACGTAGATCGCCATGTCTCGTCTCCTTCGAGGTCGTCGTGACCACAACCCTAGGAGCCGTTTAGGACAGGTCCTGTCCACATGAAAACCTTCTTTGGGTGTGAGTGAACGGCCCGTTCGCTTCGATAGGCGGCGCGAACGGGCCGTTCACTCACACCGACGTGCCGAACCACCCCGGAACGTCGAGGCGGAACGTCTCCGCCGGCGCCATGGTGCGCAGGTCCGACTCAAGCTCCCGAAGCCGCTGCGTGCCAAGGGTTTTCGCCCACTGCGACCAGAGCGACTCGAAGATCGCCGCCGAGCGGGCGAGCACGTCGACGCCCCGGTCGGTGAGCCGGATCAGCTTCCGGCGCGCGTCCGCCGCGTCATCGGCCCGCTCGACGTAGCCGAGGCTCGCCAGGCGATCCACGGTCTTGCCCGCGGCCTGCTTGGAGATGCCGAGCCTGCGGCCCAGCTCGCTGGCCGTCGCGCCGTCGCGCCCGATCGCCTGCAGGGCGAATCCGTGCGCCGGGCGCACCTCGGGATGCCCCTGTGCGGCCAGCTCCGCGTGCAGCTGGTCGATCAGCGAGCGGAATCCCGCGAACAGCAGCAGCGGCAGCTCGAATCCGCGCGATTCAGTCGTTGCCATATTCGACAACCTGGTTTACCTTTTCGACAACCATGTTGTCGATCCTAGGTGGCGGGTGACGCCGCCTGGAACGGGGGAACCTGACATGTTCACCGACCACTCGGTGGAATCCGCGCCCGCGGCCTCGCGGCGGGCCATGGCGGCGACGGCCGAGCGCCTCGGCCACCTGCCGGCCGCGATCGGGCGGCTGGCCGAATCGCCGCACCTGCTCGACGGATTCCTCAAGCTCAGCGCCATGTTCGAGGCGACCACGCTGGACCCGCTGGCCCGCGAGACGGTGATCCTCACGATCGCCACCCGCAACGAGTGCCACCTCTGCGTCGCGATGCACACCGCCAAGCTGACCACCATGGGCGCCAGCCCCGGGACCATCGCCGCGCTGCGCGACGGCGGACCGCTGGACGATCCGCGCCTGGCGGCTATCCGGGAGTTCGCGGTCCAGGTGGTGGAGCGGTCCGGGGCGGTGGAACCCGCAGCGCTGCAAGCATTCCTGGCGCACGGCTACACGACCCGCAACGCGCTCGAAGTGGTCCTCGGCATCGGTGCCTACACGATGTCCACGCTGGCGAACCGGCTGGTCGACGCGCCGCTCGACGAGTGGCTCGAACCCTTCGCCTGGCCGGGGCTCAGCGGGTCAGCAGCGAGGTGACCTTCACCGCGGTGCTGTTGATCCACACGTCCGAGTACTCCACGGCCTGGCCGTCGCGGGTGTAGGTCACCTGCTCCAGGTACAGCAACGGCGTGCCCGCCGGGACCTCCAAGGCCTCCGCGACGTCCTCGCGGGCGGGTTCGGCGCTGAAGGTCCGCCGGCCCTCGGCGACCGGCAATCCGTAGGACTCCTCCAGCACGTCGAACAGCGAATGCCGCTCGAAGTCGACCTTCTCGATGCCGGGGCAGAGGTCCGCACGCACCCAGTTGACCAGGTACGCGAGCGGCCCCTGCGCGCCCCGGAAGATCCGGACCAGCTTGAGCCCGGGCGTGCCGGGCGGCGCGCCGAGGAGGGCCTGCACGGTCATCTGCAGGCCCTCCAGCCGGGCGCCGATCACCTGGACGTCCAGCGCGAATCCCTGCGCGCGGAAGTCCTCGGACAGCGAGTGCAGCCGCTGCGCGATCCGCGGCTCCAGCACGCCCGCGGTGACGAACGTGCCGCGGCCGCGGGTCTGCCTGAGCAGCCCCTCCTCGATGAGGACGGCCAGCGCCTTCCGCAACGTGCCGCGGCTGACCCCCAGCTGCTCCGCGAGCGCGGGCTCCGGCGGCAGCTTGTAGTGCGCCGGCCACTGCCCACCGAGGATGTCATCGCGGAACACCGCCGCGATCTGCACGTGCAGCGGCTCGGGTGCGTCGCGCGAGATGCGCGACGTGTCGGCCTCCGTCACCTGAACCCCCGGTGTTGCGCGCCTTCGACGATCACGACTCAGTATGACGAAGCGGCCTCGCCGCCCGTGACGATCGCGATGCCGGCGCTGGTGCCCAGCAGCGACGCGCCCGCGTCGAGCAGCGAAACCGCCTGCTCGACGGACTTGATCCCGCCCGAGGCCTTGACCGCGATGCCCGGCCGGGCGCGTTCGACCAGGTAGGCGATGCTGTCCGGGTTGGCGATCTCGACCGCCCCGCTGCTGGCGTTCTTCAGGTAGGCAGCCCCGGCGTCCATCGCCAGCTCGACCGCGCGCTCCCGCTCGGCAGCAGTGAACTTCGGCAGCTCCAGCATGACCTTCACGGGGATCCCGGCGGCTTCCACCACGCCGGCGATGTCGTCTCGGAACTCCTGCTCCATGCCGCTGCGCAGCCAGCCGACCTGCACGCCCATGTCCAGCTGGTCGGCGCCGGCCTCGGCGATGGCACGAGCCTCGGCGGCCTTGCCTGCGGAGGTCATCGAGCCGACGGTGGGGAAGTCCAGGGCGCTGGCGACCTGCACGCCGGTGCCGCGCAGCCGCTCGGCGACCAGCGGAACCCACGACGCCGGGACCATCGCGGCGTTGAAGCCGAAGCGAACGGCCTCCTCGCAGTGCCGGATCATGTCCTCGCGAGTGATGCCGATGTCGATGGCGGTGTGCTGGATGAACGGTGCGAGGGAAGCCGGTCGGTCGGCCGAGTAACTGGGCACGTCGATCACCTTTCGTCTAGCGAGTGTTCCAACGGTGGTTTGCGTAGCGGTGCGGGTGGCGGAACCTCAGCGGCCTTCTCGACTCCGGGATCCCCGACTTATGTATGTCCAATACGCGGCGCTGGGGCTGTCCTCGCTGGGAGAACCCCGGCAGGGGTGGGCATCGTGAACCCGCGGCGGTGCGAGCTGAGTCCCACACCGCAAGCGGCTCACGCCGCTTATAAAGCAGGCCCTAGATCTTCGGAATGGGGCAGGCCGGGGATCACCTCGTGGTGGGCGACGGCGAAAGCCCCGGCCGCGGCGGCGTAGCGGGCGGCGCGGCGCAGGTCCCAGCCGCGGCACCACGCGACGGCGAAGGCGGCGTTGAACGCGTCGCCCGCGCCGGTGGTGTCCACGACGCGAGCCGCCCGGACCGGCGAGATGTGCGTGCGATCGGTTCCGTCGTCCACGTAGGCGCCGTCGGTGCCGCAGGTCAGCGCGATGGTCGAGGAGAACCGCTCGCGCAGCGCGTCCAGCAGGGCGTCCGGGTCGGTGGTGTCCAGGCCGGTCAGCACCTGGGCCTCGGTGAGGTTCGGGGTGAGGAGGTCGACCAGGTCCGCGGCGTCCTGGGGCAGGTCGCGGGCCGGGGCCGGGTTGAACAGCACCCGGGTGCCGCGGTCGGCGGCGGTCCGCACCGCGGCAACGACCACGTCGGCGGGGATCTCGTTGCAGACCATCAGCAGGTCGGCGGCGGCGATGGTGTCGGCGAAGCCGTCGACGTGCACAGGGCGGAGCAGGTCGAGGGCGCCGGGCGCGACGATGATCCGGTTCTCCCCGTCGTCCTCGACGAGGATCACGCCGGTCATGGTCGCGGCGTCGACGGTGACGACGGCGCTCGCGTCCACGCCCTCGTGTCGCCACAGCTCGCGGCCCTGCGCGCCGAGCACATCGTCGCCGACCGCGGTCAGCAGCGCGACTTCCGCGCCCAGCCGCGCGGCGCCGATGGCCTGGTTCGACCCCTTGCCGCCGGGGCCGAGCGAGAAGGCGGCCCCGCTGAGCGTCTCCCCGCGCCCGGGCATCCGGCTGGTGCGCATGGTCATTCCCGTGCCGTAGCTGCCGACAACCGCGATCCGCATGACACCTCCCTGTTGTGTACAAAAGTGTACATATGTGAGTCCGGTAGGCCCCGATTGACGGGTCCACAGGGCAGATTTACAGTACATCCGGCTTTGCCAAGTGAACAAAGACGTGAACAATGGCCGCACTGGAGACGTCATGCCTGAGCGCATCCCACTGGTGATCGACACCGACACGGCCCAGGACGACTGCATCGCCCTGCTCGCGGGCCTCCTCGACCCCCGAGCCGACCTGCGCGCCGTGACGATGGTCGCCGGCAACGTCGACTTCGGCCACCAGGTCCGCAACGCCTACCTGACCTGCAACGTCGCCGGACGGCTCGGCGAGGTCCCGATCCACCTCGGCTGCCGCCGCCCGATGGTCCGGGCGTGGGAGAGCGCGGAGAACGTGCACGGTGACGGCGCGGGCGGCCTGGCGATGGACATGACGGACTGCGACCCGGAATCCGAGCACGCGGTGGACGCGCTGCTCCGGCTGGCCACGGAGAATCCCGGCGAGCTGTCGATCGTCGCGATCGGCCCGCTGACCAACATCGCGACGGCCGTCGTGAAGGACCCGGACTTCGTCCAGAACGTCAAAACCCTCTACGTGATGGGCGGTTCCAACAACGCCCGCGGCAACATCACCGCATCGGCCGAATTCAACTTCTACGTCGACCCGGAGGCGGCCAAGACGGTGTTCGCGGCGGGCTTCGAGATCGTCGTGGTCCCGTGGGCGCCGCTCACCCTGGACCAGGCGGTGTTCACGCAGCCGGCGCTGGACGAGATCGCAGCGCTGGGCACCCCGCTGTCGGACTTCTTCACCCGGGTCTGCGCGGCGACGCTGGATTTCGACCGCAGCGTCGGCATCGACGGCACCACCCACCCCGACTCGCTGACGGCGGCGGTCCTCCTGCACCCCGAGCTGATCCGCAGCAGCGCCCGCTACCACGTCGACGTGGAGACGGCAGGTGAGCTGACCCGCGGCTACGCGGCGATGTCCTGGGGAGTCCACGGCCTGGAGGCGAACGCGACGGTCGTCGAGGAGATCGACGCCGAAGCGTTCTTCGGCTACATCAAGGGCCTGCTGGCCACGAAGACCACCCCGGCCCGCGAAATCGCCTGACCGCCCGGGCTTCACGAGCGAGAGCGCTGAGATGACTGCAACTGCCCCGCCGCGCGTCGCGGCCCGCCCGCCACTGGTGCTCACGGCCCTGCTGGTGGCGGTGGCCAGCTTCCAGATGAACGCGACCATGCTGTCGCCGGCCATCGACAACATGACGACGTCGTTGAACACGGACGTCGGCACGATCGGCCTGACGGCGACGGTGTTCCTGTTCGTGGCGGGCCTAGCGGGCGTGGTGCTGCCCCGCTACAGCGACATCATCGGCCGCCGCCGCGCGCTGTTCGGTTCGATCGCGGTGATGGCGGCGGGCAGCCTGATCGCGACGATCGCGCCGAACGTCGAGGTGCTGATGGTCGGCCGGGCGCTGCAAGGTGCCTGCGGCGCAACGATTTCCCTCGGCATCCTGACGCTGCGCGACATCCTGCCGACCAAGCAGTTCGGCCGCTACCTGGGCATCCTGACGGCGGTGAACAGCGGCGTCGCGGGCGTGGACACGCTGCTGGGCGGAGTCATCACGGACACGATCGGCTTCCGGGGCATCTTCGGCTTCACCTTCGCCCTGGAGGTGATCGCGGTGGTAATGATCGGAGCCTGGGTCCCGGACTCGGAGCGCACGGGCACCCGAATGGACTGGAAGGGCGCGGCGGTGATCTGCCTGGCACTGCTGGGCCTGAACGCCTGGCTCTCGCTCGGCCCGACGCTGGGCTGGTTCGCCCCGTGGCCACTGGCATGCCTGGCGGCGGGCGTGGTGCTCCTGGTGGTGTTCTGGCTGGTGGAACGAGGCCAAGCAGACCCGCTCCTGCCCCTGGCGGCCTTGCGCAGCCGAGGCGTCTGGGGCCTGCTGGTGACGACGTTCTGCACGATGGCGTCGATCTTCGCGGTCCTGACGTTCGTGTACCCGACGCTGGCCCAGAACGCGACGGCGGGCTTCGGCTACGACGGCACGACAACGGCGCTGATGTTCCTGATGCCCTACGCCCTGGCGGGCTGGGTCCTGGCGCCCCTAGCGGGAACCCTGGCACCGAAGATCGGCTACCGAAAAATGCTGAGAATCGGCCTGGTGGGAAACCTGGCGCTGATCGCGGCAACGGTATTCGCAGTGAAGTCCCCCTGGCTCCTGTTCGCCCTGGTAGCGCTGATGGGTGTGTCCTACGCGGCGTGCGCAGCAACGGCCCTGAACGGAATGGGAGTGATCTATGCCCCCAAGGAGTCCCCAGGAATCCTCCCAGGCCTAAACGCAACAATGTTCAACCTCGGAGCCTCCGTAGGCATCGGAGTCCTCTCGGGCCTCGCAGCCCAGGGAACCCCGGAAGGCGCAACGGACCCGGCAGGCTTCACAATGGCCCTGGTGGTGGCAACGGCGATCTCGGCGGTGGCCCTGCTGGCGTCCTTCGTCCTGCCAGGCAAGCAAACCTCAGCAGAGAAGATCTGACCGAGACGCAACCGGACGTGCGTTGCGGTCTTGGATCCACGCGCTGATGCCGGGAATTCCTGGGAACCCACCGCACATCGCGGACACTACGATCCGTAGCTGCCGAGTGGGAACCGGCGGTACCGCCAGAGTCTATAGTGCTGCGACTGGAACTGGTCCGCTGAAGCGCCGGCTTAAATGCCGACGTCGAAACGGCTTGGCCACGCCGCCGGTTCCAACGCGCGCGATCGGAGATGACGTCACCTACCGAGCCCAAGGGGCGTCTTTCGGACACTAGTCCCGGACGTCTTTGGTAGAACTCCTGCACCGTCTGCAGGTTCGTTGGGCAGCCACTGAGGTTGCCCCTGTGAACCGGACACCCTGATCCCAGGCAGTAGTTGCCTGAGCAAGGATGTCTCTGTGTCAGGTTCGTCGAAGTTTCCCGAGCAGTTCCGCAAGGATGCGGTCGAGTTGGCCCGGTCCTCGGATCGCCCGTTACGGCAGGTCGCCCGCGAGCTTGGGGTGAACCACGAGACGCTGCGGAACTGGGTCCGCACCGCCGAACGCGCTGAGACCGCGTCGCCGGGCAGCGTCTCCACGAGCGAGCAGGAAGAGCTGCGGGCGCTGCGTAAGCGGGTGGCCGAGTTGG
>NZ_FNOK01000033.1 GCF_900106995.1 Saccharopolyspora shandongensis | reverse complement strand
CTTCCGGAGGATCCGATGACCGCAGTGGCCACCCGGCCGGAAACCGAGCAGGCGCAACGGGATCCGCGCGATCCCGACGTGCGGCTGGAGCAGCTGCTCGACCCGGAGTCGATCGAACCACTGCACCCCCGCGACAACAGCGGGATGTACGCGGTGCGCGGCCGCATCGACGGCACGAAGGTGATCGTCTACTGCAGCGACGCCACCAAGATGGGCGGTGCGCTCGGCTCCGAGGGCTGCGGGCACATCGTGGACGCCATCGACATGGCGGTGCGCGAGCGCTGCCCGGTGGTCGGCGTGTGGCACTCCGGCGGCGCCCGCATCCCGGAAGGCGTGGAATCCCTGGACGGCATGGGCCAGATGTTCGCGGCGATGATCCGCGCGTCCGGCCGCGTCCCGCAGATCTCCGTCGTCGTCGGCCCGGCGGCCGGCGGCGCCGCCTACGGCCCGGCGCTGACCGACGTGGTCATCATGTCCCCCGCCGGGCGCGTGTTCGTCACCGGCCCGGACGTGGTCCGCAGCGTCACCGGCGAGCAGATCGACCAGGAGGGGCTCGGCGGGATCTCCGCGCACGGCGCCAAGTCCGGCGTGGTGCACGTGACCGCCGCGGACGAGGCCGACGCGTTCGTGCGAGCGCGCCGGCTGACCGGGCTGTTCGCCAAGCCGGGCCTGTTCGACCTGCACTCCGTGCAGGACGACGAGGACCTGCGCGCGTTGCTGCCGGACCGCCCGCAGCGTGCCTACGACGTCAAGCCGGTGATCCGCGGCATCCTGGACAAAAAGGACGACGGGGCCGGCAATATTTCTGCGGACTTCGAGGAACTGCAGGCCAAGTGGGCCCCGAACGTCGTGGTCGGCCTGGGCCGCCTCGGCGGCCGCAGCATCGGCGTGATCGCTAACAACCCGCTGCGCAAGGGCGGCTGCCTGGACTCGCTGTCGGCGGAGAAGGCCGCCCGGTTCGTGCGGATGTGCGACTCCTTCGGCGTGCCGTTGCTGGTGCTCGTCGACGTGCCGGGCTACCTGCCCGGCGTCGGCCAGGAGTGGGGCGGCGTGGTGCGCCGCGGCGCGAAGCTGCTGCACGCCTTCGGCGAGGCCGTGGTGCCGCGGGTGACGCTGGTGACCCGCAAGTCCTACGGCGGCGCGTACATCGCGATGAACTCCCGCGCGCTGGGCGCGACCACCGTGTTCGCCTGGCCGGAGGCCGAGGTCGCGGTGATGGGCGCCAAGGCCGCGGTCGGCGTCCTGCACCGCAAGGCGCTCGCCGCCGCGCCCGAGGAGGAGCGCGAGGCCCTGCAGGACAAGCTCATCGAGGAGCACGAGCGCGTGGCCGGCGGCGTCGGCCGGGCGATGTCGATCGGCGTGGTCGACGAGGTCATCGACCCCAAGACCACCCGCCGCCGCATCGCCGAGGCGCTCGCCGCAGCCCCGGCCGGCCGCGGCGCGCACGGCAACATCCCACTGTGACCTGCTGAATTCGACGAAAGCGGGCCACCTCTGCGAGGTGGCCCGCTTTCGTCCGCTGTGGGCTTACGACCACACCCCGGTGGGAGCGGTCCGCTTCGCGTAGTCCCGGAAGTCGCGGGGCTCGCGCCCCAGCGCCCGCCGGACGCCGTCGGCGAGGTGGGCGTTGCGACCGTCGAGCACCTCGGTGAACAGGTGGCCCAGCATCGCCACGACCTCGGCGGGGACGCCCTGCTCGGCCATCCCCGCGGAGAACTGCTCGACCGTCACCGGCAGGTACTCGACGTCCCGGCCGGTCGCCGCGGCGATCTCGCCGACCGCTTCGGCGAAGGTGAGCAGCCGCGGGCCGGTCACCTCGTACACCTCACCGGCGTGGCCGTCCTCGGTCAGCGCCGCGACCGCGACCTCCGCGATGTCCTCGGCGTCGACGAACGGTTCGGCCACCTCGTCGACCGGCAGGACTACCTCGCCGGCCCGCACAGACTCCACCAGGAAGTCCTCGCTGAAGTTCTGGTGGAACCAGCTCGCGCGCACCACCGTCCACTCCGCACCGGATGCCTGCACCGCTTGCTCGGCGCGCTGCGAGCCGATTTCCCCGCGGCCGGACAGCAGCACCAAGCGCCGAACGCCGTTGCGTACCGCCAGCTCGGCGAACGAGCCGACCGCCTCGGCGGCCTCTGGAATCGCCAGGTCCGGCTGGTAGCTCACGTAGGCCGATCCGACGTCGCGCAGCACCGGTTCCCAGGTACCGCGGTCCTCCCAGTCGAACCGCGGCGTCGCCGAACGCGACCCGATGCGCACCGGGATGCCCTTGGCCGCGAGCCCCGCGGCTACGCGGCGGCCGGTCCGGCCGGTGCCGCCGAGGACGAGTGCTGTTTTCTGCGTGTTGTTCGTCATGGCTCTAGCCAAGTCGCAAAATCCGAGACTTCCCATAGTTCATTGGCTCGATTCCATAATCGAGCGTCTAAGATCATCTCGTGGACGCGCTCGTGAACCTGCTGGACGGCCCGAGAGCTCGCGGGGCTTTCCTGCTCCGGGCGGTCCTGGATCCGCCGTGGTCGCTGCGAATCCAGGACCGGGCACCGCTGACCCTGATGGCCCTGGTTCGCGGATCGGCCTGGGCAGTGCCGGATGCCGGCGATCCGGTGCGGCTCGAACCCGGCGACATCGTGATCGCCAGGGGCCCGGACGCCTACACCGTCGCCGACGACCCGGGCACCCCGTGGCAGGTGGTCGTGCACCCCGGGCAGGGCTGCAGCGCACCGTCCGGCGAGCCGCTGCGAGAACTCACCGACGTCGGCGTGCGCACCTGGGGCACGGACCTGGACGCGTCGATGAACATGCTGATCGGCACCTACCAGGTCACCGGAGAGATCAGCAGCCGCCTGCTCGCCGCGCTGCCCGCGCTGGTCGTGACCCGGCGGGACTCGCTGGATTCTCCGCTCGTGGAGCTGCTGGCCGCGGAGATCGGCAAGGATTCGCCGGGCCAGGAAGCGGTGCTGGACCGACTGCTCGACCTGCTGCTCATCGCGAGCCTGCGGGCGTGGTTCGCGAGCCCCGACGCACGAGCCCCGGCCTGGTACCAGGCGCACCGCGACCCGGTCGTCGGCCGCGCCCTGCAACTGCTGCACCACGACCCGGCGTTCCCGTGGACGGTGGAATCGCTGGCCACGCGGTCCGGCGTGTCGCGGGCGGGGTTGGCCCGCCGGTTCACCGAGCTGGTCGGCGAGCCGCCGATGAAGTACCTGACCGGCTGGCGGCTCGCGATGGCGGCCGACCTGCTGCGGGAGTCCGACGCGACGATCGCCTCGGTCGCCCACCAGGTCGGCTACGGCAGCGCTTTCGCGCTCAGCAACGCTTTCAAGCGGCAGTTCGACGTCAGCCCGCAGGAACACCGCCGCGTCGAATCCGGGGTGTGATCGCGGGACGAGGTCATCATTCGCAGGGCTTGAACAGCGCGCTGTTCGGCAGCTTGCTGGTGTCGAGCCGCAGTCCCTGGCCCGTTTCGTCCAGCACCAGCGGGTAGACCACGTTCCAGGTCACGCACGTCGACTTGGCCTGCGCCGGCGCGTCCTCTATCGCCTGGTTGCTCCGGAAGGTCAGCATCACCAGCAGCGCACCGTCCGGCCCCGGATCGATCCGGTGCACCGTCAGTTCGAAGTCGCGGGCGGTGTCGTAGCTGGTCGTCCACTTGTCCTTCGGCAGCTCCAGCCACTTCGAACGGACCACTGTGGACTTCCACAGGTCGTAGTTCTTCTCGTTGATGGAGCGGAAGTGGTTGTCCAACAGGGCCTGCACGGCCGCCAGGTCGGGATGTGCCGCGGCGCCGGCGGTGTAGACGATGCCCCACGGCGACCTGCCCCCGCCGCCCGGCTCCGGCGTGACGTCGGCGCGCTGGGCTAAAGCCGTATCGCGATAGACGTACTGCGACAGCAGCACTCCACCGCCGGCCGCGCCCAACAGCACGACGATCGCCAGCGGAATACCCCATTTCAGCCAGGAACGCACGCCCCAAGCCTTTCACACCACCATCGAGGCGATCAGAGGTTCCCGGAGAAAGACCCGAGAGAGTCAGCCCACCCGGTGCAGCCAGGTCACCGGGGCACCGTCGCCGGCTCGGCGGAACGGTTCGAGAGCGTCGTCCCAGGCAGCGCCGAGCAGCTGGTCCACGCGGTGACCGAAGGCCTCCGGGCCCTTGGCGTTGGCCGCGAGCGTCCGCAGCTGGTCCTCGCTGACCATGATGTCGCCGTTGGCGCTGGTGCAGGCGCGCCACAGGCCCAGGCCGGGCGCATGGCAGAACCGCTGCCCGTCCACCCCGGGACTGGGGTCTTCGGTGACTTCGAAGCGCAGCATCGGCCACGCACGCAGCGCTGTGACCAAGCGTGCGCCGGTGCCCGGCTCGCCCGACCAGTTGCACTCCGCGCGGAGTTGCCCTGGTGCTGCCGGTTGTGCCGTCCAGCGGAGTTCTGTCCGAATGCCGAGTGCGCCAGAGATCGCCCACTCGACGTGCGGGCAGACCGCAGACGGCGACGAGTGAACGTAGACCACACCAATGGTGTGGCCACGGTCGCTGCCACGGGTGCTCACTGCTGACCTCCGCTGTTCGACGAGGGACGTCTTCCCCTACGACCTCGCGTACTTGGCGATCACCAGCTGCGGCGCCATTCTGCATTGCGGGCGGAGCGGTTCGCCACCAGAACGACCGCATCCGCCGCGGGCGCGCGGGCGCACGGCGAAGCCGGACCGGCCCGGCGGCGACTGCCCCGAATAGCGGAAATCGCAGATCCGGGGCGTTGTCCCGGGTTCCGGTGCTAGCTCGAATGCACCAACGCGATGGCGGCGGACGAGTGGCGGACACCACTCGATCGGACGAAAGTCGAAACCCTAGGACAATACTCGGACGCCCCGACTAACGTCTCAGTTCGAATGTGCGGTCCCCACCGGATCTTGGAGGTCGTCATGCGACTGGTGCGGCTCGGTGCGGAACCGGCCCAGGTCGGCGCCGACATCCGGGCGGCCATTTCCGCGTGGGGCGCCGGATGCTCGGTGCTCGGCGGGGTCGCCGTGTTCGGCTGCCGCCCGCCCGGCAGCCCCCGGCCGCTGGACGCGGTGATCGTGCTGCCGCGCGGGGTGGTCGTGGTGCTCGGGGTCGACCTCCCCGAACCCGCGCTGAAGGTCGACGCACCGTTGCAGACCCCGTGGACGATCGACGGCTGGCCGCTGGTGCGCACCGAAGGCGCGGTCAACCCCGGGCTCGAAGGGCTCGAATCGGCCGCCGCGCTGGCCCGCAGCCTGCAATCGCGCGGGCTGGAACCGCTGCCGGTGGCCGCGATCGTGGTGGTCGGCCCGTATGCCGGGCAGGTCACGCAGCCCACCACCGACCTGCACCGCGGGGTGCGGGTGGTGTCGCCGAACACGACCTCGATACTCGCCGCCGCCCGCGAGCTGGCCACCTACGAACTGCCTTGCCCGGTCGAACCCGCCCAGCGGTTGTTGCGGGTGCTCGACGAGAGCTGCGAGATCGGCCCGGCCGAGCTGATCGACGAGGGCTTCCCGGAGTCCGGGGCCACCGATCTGGCCACTGCGGACACCATGCTGATCCCGAAGTACACCGACCGGCCCGCGGCCGGCGGGACGGCGCGGCGATTCACGCCGCGCGGCAAGCTGATCGCGGCGGCCGCGGCGCTGGTGCTGGTCTTCGGCGTCCTCGGGACGTGGTTGACGCTCGGCCGGCCCGCCGCCAGCCCGCCGCCGCGGACGCCGCCGGTACAGCGGGCCGACGGAGTCGAGTTCACCCAGCGGGTGGCCGCTCGCGACACCTCCTGCGACCGGCACTCGTTCGGCGACGTGCAGCGCTGGTTCGAGCAGCGGCCGTGCCGGGGCCTGACCCGCGCGGTGTTCGACACCCAGGTGTCGGGGCGGCCTGCCGCGGTCTCGGTGGCCATCGTCGAACTCGCCGACGAGCAGTCTGCGCGCCAGCTGCGGGAAGTCGCCGACACAGCGGGCACCGGCGGCGTCACGGACCTGATCGCCGACGGTTCGGGCTGGCCCGGCGGACCCGACGGGTTCGACAACTCCGCGCAGGCCGTGCAGCAGAACGGCAACCAGGTGCGGATCGTGCAAACCGTGTGGCGGGGCCGGACTTCCACGCCGGACGACACGGGCCTTCGAGCCTTGGCCGAACGCGGCCTCCGCCTCACGCCCCAACCCTGACCCACCGGTTGCTCCGCAATTTCCATTGAGGTCTTTTCATCCTCGTGCTGCGTGGCGGTGCGGGTGCCCAACTTGATGTATGTCCGGTTCAATGGAAATCGAAGGTCCAATTTGCGGTGGACGCGGCGCGGTCACGACTGCTCCGGTTCGCGGACTTCGGCCGGTTTGGCCTGTTCCGGGATCCTGGACCAGCCGCCGCGGGCCGGGGCCCGGTCCGCGGAGAGGATCTTCGGGGTCTTGGTCAGGTACGGGTTTCCCAGGCGGGCCAGGAACAGCGCCGGCGCGTACAGCGGGACGACGGCCGACAGCGCCGCTGCGGTGACGCCCGCGCGCAGCACGTCGCGCGGCAGCAGCGTGGTCCGCCGGTCGACGAACCGGTCGCTGGTCAGCGCCGCCAGCCACAGCACGAGCACGAAGCCCACCATGGTCCCCACCGCCAGCAGGACCGCCGGCTGGTAGCCGAGCCGTTCCGCGCCGAGCATCACCGCGATCCAGCCGAGCAGCGCCGGCAGCTGGCCGCGTTCGGTCGTCGCCGCCCACAGCAGGCCGCCCAGCAGCGCGAACCCGCCGCCGCTGCGCTGCCAGGTTTCGGTGATGCGCTCGGCCCACTCGCCGCCGGTGAGGCCGAGCCGCGCCGCGAGCCTGCCCAGCACGTCCAGCGCGGTCGGGCCCTCCTCCGGCGTGACGAACTGGCCGATGATCCAGGCCAGCGTCCACAGCGACACCGCGAACGCGAGCACCTGCTGCCACCTCGGCCGGTCCAGCGCGGCCCGGTACAGCCGCAGCAGTTCCCGTGGTTGCGCCTGCACGTGCACCCCTGTCCTCGGCGTCGGAAAGCCGCTGCCGATCGTCCGACCGTTGCGATGATCAAGCCTGGCATTGATCAGATCAGGGGCGTGTCCGCACTGCGGAGCGTGATCGGATTCAGAACGTGCCGGGGTCCGGCGCGCACTCCCCGGCGCCGGAGCAGGCGGGCGGGATCGGGCGGATCACCGAACCGTCCACCAGCCACTGCCCCTGCTTCCCGGTGGACACCAGGAAGCGGCCCAGCGGATCCGCGGACAGCCGCGCCTCGCCCGCGGTCAGCCGCGGCGTCCGGAACGGCACCCCGGCGCCGATCTTCCGCCCGGTGTCCGCCGCGAAGGTGGCCACCCGGGCCTGCCCGCCGTCGCAGTCCACCGGTTCCAGCGCCGCGACGTCGGGCCCGGACCAGGCGATCGCCACCGGCCCGCACGGCGCGTCCGTCACCGCCTCGACGTGCCCGGCCAGCGAGTTCGCGTCCGGCGCGAACAGCAGCACCGCGGCCCGGCTGCTGTCCTGTTCCCCGGCCAGGACGGCGAGCCGACCGTCATCGGCCAGCGCCAGGTCGTGCACCCGCAGTCCGGGCGGGATCGCGATGGCCTGCCGGTTCTCGCCGCGCACAACCACCACGGCGTTCCCGTCCAGGTAGGCGACGCGCCCGCCGCCAGCAGCCAGCAGCCGGCCGTCGCCGGCCTCTCCGGGCAGCACCCGCTGCCCGCCCTGCGGGTTCACCTCGACGACCCGACGTCCATCCACTGTGGACGCCATGGTGTAGATCCGGTCGTTGTCGGCGGCGAGGACGCCGGGCTCGGCGCCGTTGACGTGGGCGACCTCCCGGTCCTCCCGGCCCGACAGCACGTCGAAGGCGGCGATCACGCCGGGCTCCGGCGACGCGAGGTAGCTGTCCGGCCGCACGCTGACCGGTTCCGGGGCGTGCTGGCCCGGAAGCGCGAACATGGCCACGACGAACGCGGTCGCCGCGACCGCCGCCGCGCCGACCAGCACGATCAGCGGGCGGCGCGGCGATCTCCGGCGGCGCACGCCGGCCAGCAGCCGCGGCAGCGCGTCGGGTCTGGGCTCGACGTCTTCGACCAGCTGGTGCAGCTGCATCCGCAGCAGGTCCACTTCCCGTGTGCTGTTCCCGTCCTTCACACCCGCTCCCCCAGCAGATCCGACAGTCGTGAGACGCCACGCGAGCAGTACGACTTCACCGCGCCCTGGCTGCAGCCCATGACCTCCGCGGTGCGAGCCTCGCTGAGATCGGCGTAGTAGCGCAGCACCACGGCCTCCCGCTGCCGGCGCGGCAGCTTGGCCAGCGCCGCAGCCAGCACCGCGCGATCGACCCCGCGGCCCGTGTCGTCGGGCTGGCTGTCCTCGACGGCGAGCTTCGGCTGGTACTTCTTGGCGATCAGCCGTCGCCGCAGCATCGAGCGGGCCCGGTTGAGCACCGCCTGCCGGAGGAACGCCAGCGCCTTGTCCGGATCGCGCAGCCTGGAGCGGGAGTCGAAGACCCGCACGTAGGCGTCCTGCACGATGTCCTCCGCGGTGGCGCGGTCGTCCACCAGCAGCATCGCGATGCGTAGCAGTTGCCGATAATGCTCCTGGTAGAGGTCGGTCAGCTTGCTCGTCAGTTCATCCATTGCCGCCAGCCCGTCGCCCGGCCAGGCGGTCACGGGCAATGCGATCGACACCGTCACATATCTGCACGACGCCCAAGCCCCCCTCCATGGTTGCGGCCGGGTTCCACTCGTTATCAATCGGCTGCACCCAACGGCGGCGAAGTTTACCGGCGGGTCCGCCGATGATGATCTCGTGGCGGCTTCCGCCAGCCCTGCCGCCAGATGGATCATGCCCGGTCAGCCCACTGCACTACTGCCCGGCGCGACCGGGGTAAGCACCGTTCAGGCGTTGGACAGCTCTTGCCGGTCGCCGACCGGCGCGGTAGGCCTGTGGTGCCGCGCCGAAGCCGGTCGGCCGGGCGACCCTGCCGGACCCAGCTCTAGGAGGCGCTGATGAAGTTCGGGATCACCACGTTCATCACCGATGAGGGTATCGGCCCGGCGGAGCTGGGCAGGGCCGTCGAGGAGCGCGGGTTCGACTCGCTGTTCGCACCCGAGCACACGCACATCCCGGCGAGCCGGGAGTCGCCCTATCCGGGCGGCGGCGACCTGCCCCGCGTGTACTACCGCACGCTGGATCCGTTCGTCTCGCTCACCGCGATCGCGGCGGTCACCGAGCGCCTGCTGGTGGCCACCGGGATCTCGCTGATCATCGAGCGCGATCCGATCACCACCGCCAAGGAGGTCGCCAGCCTCGACCTGGTGTCCGGCGGACGCTTCATCTTCGGCATCGGGGCGGGCTGGAACCTGGAGGAGATGCGCAACCACGGCACCGATCCGGCGACCCGCGGCGCGCTGATGGACGAGCGGATCCGGGCGATGCGGGAGATCTGGACGAAGGAGGCGGCCGAGTTCCACGGCGAGCACGTCGACTTCGACCCGATCTACGCGTGGCCGAAGCCGGTGCAGCAGCCGCATCCGCCGATCTACGTCGGCGGGGAGGGCGAGCGGGCCATGGCGCGGGTCGCCGAGTACGGCGGCGGCTGGTTGCCGCGCGGCGGCACCGAGAACCTCGGCGACCTGGTGCCGAAGGTGCGCGACCGGGCGGGTTGGCGGGTGCCGGTCTCGGTCTTCGCGGCACCGCGCGATCCGGCGGTCCTGGAGTCCTACGCGGCGGCCGACGTGGACCGCGCGTTGTTCCTGCTGCCGACCCGCCAGCGCGACGAATCGCTGCGCCGGCTCGACGCATTGGCCGAAATCGCCGAACGCCACGGCTGATCGGCGATTCCGCCGGGCCGTCCAGGAATGTTCACGGCTCCCCGTCTCGCGATTACCAGGCGTGGCTTACATCCTGGTTACTTCCATGCATCGGGCTGGACATTCGGGACATGCGCGCAGATCCTCGTGTCTGCTGTGCCCAGTCGTGTTGCACAGCGCAAACGCGGGAATGGAGTCCGGGGACGGTGGCTACGAAAATGGCGCCGAGCGGTGGGGCGGCTCGGAAACGCAGGATGAGTCCCAAGGAAATAGCCACCTGGACGTTGGTGGCTGTCGTCGGCGCGATTTCGTGGGGCGTCATCGCGCTCGTCCGCGGCGAGGAGATCTCCGCGGCCTGGTTGGTGTTCGCGGCGCTCGCCTCGTACGCCATCGGTTACCGCTTCTACGCCCGGTTCATCGCCTACCGGGTGCTGAAGGTCGATGACACCCGCGCGACGCCCGCGGAACGGCTGAACGACGGCACCGACTTCCAGCCGACCGACCGGCGCGTGCTCTTCGGCCACCACTTCGCGGCGATCGCCGGGGCCGGCCCGCTGGTCGGCCCAGTGCTGGCCGCGCAGATGGGTTATCTGCCGGGCACCATCTGGATCATCGTCGGCGTCATCTTCGCGGGCGCGGTGCAGGACATCGTGGTGCTGTTCTTCTCCACCCGCCGCAACGGACGCAGCCTCGGGCAGATGGCCCGCGAGGAGATCGGTCCGGTCGGCGGCGTCGCGGCGCTGATCGCGGTGCTGGCCATCATGATCATCCTGCTGGCCGTGCTGGCGCTGGTCGTGGTCGGCGCGCTGAAGGGTTCCCCGTGGGGCACCTTCTCGATCGGCATGACGATCCCGATCGCCCTGTTCATGGGCTTCTACCTGCGCTACCTGCGCCCGGGCAAGATCCTCGAGGTCTCGGTGATCGGCGTGGCGCTGCTGCTGCTGAGCATCGTGGCCGGCAGCTGGGTCGCCGATTCGGCGCTGGCCGGGATGTTCACGCTCACCGGCAACCAGCTGACCTTCGCGCTGATCGCGTACGGGTTCATCGCCTCGGTGTTGCCGGTGTGGATGCTGCTGGCGCCGCGCGACTACCTGAGCACCTTCATGAAGGTCGGCGTCATCGTGCTGCTCGCGGTGTCGATCCTGATCGCGATGCCGATGATGAAGACCGAAGCGATCACCGACTTCGCGCTCAACGGGCAGGGCCCGGTGTTCTCCGGCTCGCTGTTCCCGTTCGTGTTCATCACGATCGCCTGCGGTGCGCTGTCCGGCTTCCACGCGCTGGTGGCCTCGGGCACCACGCCGAAGCTGCTGGAGAAGGAGTCGCAGGTCCGGATCATCGGCTACGGCGGGATGCTCACCGAGTCGTTCGTGGCGATCATGGCGCTGGCCGCGGCCTGCGTCATCGAGCCGGGTCTGTACTTCGCGATGAACATGCCGTCCGCGGCGCTCGGTGACACGCTGCAGTCGGCTTCGCAGGCGGTCGCCGGGATCGGCTTCCAGATCTCCCCGGAGGAGCTGGCGGCGGCCGCGGCGGCGGTGGACGAGAGCACGCTGGTCGGCCGCAGCGGCGGCGCACCGACCTTGGCCGTCGGCCTTTCCGAGGTGTTCTCGCAGGTCATCGGCGGCGACGCGATGAAGGCGTTCTGGTACCACTTCGCGGTGATGTTCGAGGCGCTGTTCATCCTGACCACTGTGGACGCCGGAACCCGGGTGGGCCGGTTCATGCTGCAGGACACCGTGGGCAACGTCTGGAAGCGCTTCGGCGACGTCGGCTGGAAGCCGGGCAACTGGATCGCCAGCGCCGTGATCGTCGGCTCCTGGGGCTACTTCCTGTGGGCCGGGGTGAACGACCCGCTGGGCGGCATCAACCAGCTGTTCCCGCTGTTCGGCATCGCGAACCAGCTGCTGGCGGCGGTGGCGCTGGCGGTGGCCACCACGATCCTGATCAAGTCGGGCCGGGCGAAGTACGCGTGGGTGACGGCGATCCCGCTGGCGTGGGACGCGGCGGTCACGCTGGTCGCCAGCTGGCAGAAGATCTTCTCCGCCGATCCCAAGATCGGCTTCTTCGCGCAGCGCGCGGCGTACCAGGCGGCACTGGACGCGGGCCAGACCAGCAAGGGCTCGGCGCACACGGTCGAGCAGATGCAGAAGGTCGTGGTCAACTCCACTGTGGACGGAGTGCTGAGCATCCTGTTCGCCCTGCTGATCGTGATCGTGCTGCTGGACGCGATCCGGGTGTGGATCAAGGCGCTGCGCGCGAGCGCGCCGCTGCCGAGCACCGAAGCCCCGCACGTGGAGTCGGAGCTGTTCGCCCCGTCCGGGCTGATCCCGACGGCCGAGGAACGCCGGATCCAGAAGGAGCTGGAGATGGCGGGGACGCCGGGGGCCGAGAAGGCCGGGGCGGGCACATGACCGGCACGATCGTGGCCAGGCTGCGCGAATCCGCTCGCACGGCCTGGCAGATCGTGCGCGGCGTGGTCGGCGAGAACGCCTACGAGCGCTACCTGGAGCACCACCGCCGGAACCACCCGGAAGAACAACCGCTGCCGGAACGGGAGTTCTGGCGACGCCACGTCGACCGCCAGGACGCAACTCCCGGCTCCCGCTGCTGCTGACGGAAACAGTGAAGGGCGCCTCCGCCGAACAACCGGCGAAGGCGCCCTTCACTCATTCACCAGCCCAGCGCGTCAGGACCTCAGGTCTTCGGTCGTCAGGCGCAGGGCCAGGGCTCCGAAGACCACTGCCGCCGTTCGGTCCAGCCAGCGTTGGATCGCGCGGCGGCGGAGCAGGACGTTCGACAGCCAGCCCGAGGTGAGGCCCACCGAGGCGTCCACGCTGATGCCCACGACGACCAGCAAGCCGCCCAGGGCCAGGAGTTGCACCGGGATCGGCCAGGCGGCCTGCGTGCTGACGAACTGCGGGACGAACGCCAGGTAGAACAGGATCACCTTGGGATTCGACACGTTCGTCAGCACCGCCAGCGCGTAGATGCGCCGCAGCGACCTCGCCGGTGCCGCCTGCACTTCCGGCATCGCCGACGCCCGCCACGACTGGACCGCCAGGTACAGCAGGAAGACGACACCGGCGATCCGCACGACCTCCAGCGCCACGGGTACCGCCTGGAAGATCGCCGTCAGCCCGAGCGCGGCCACGACCGTGTGCACGACGATGCCGCTGGACATGCCCAGGGCCGCGACGACGCCGCCGCGCGGCCCCGAGGAAATGCCGTTGGCCAGGATGAACATCATGTCCGGGCCGGGCACCAGCGAGATCACCGCCGCGGCGCCGATGAACGCCAGCACGATTCCGAGATCCATCTCAGCCCCCGATCCGAGTGCTGCGCGACCGGGGCCGGGGAAGTGGAATTCGAGTCAGTTGGGAAGTCCTCTCGCGCATGATCGCGACCGCGATCAGCCTGATTTGGGAATCTCCCGGAAGGGTACGTCCTTGAACCCGTCCGGTTCCTCGGGCAGGCGGAGGATCCGTTCGCCGATGATGTTGCGCTGGATCTGGTTCGTGCCGCCGCCGATCGAGGTGAAGTAGGCGTTCATCGCGGCGAAGTTCGCGTCGTCGCCGTCGGGGTGGTCGGCGCCCTCCAGCATCGACTCCGCGCCGACGATCGCCGTCTGCACCCGGCCGGTCTCGTGCAGCAGCCGCGACATCAGCAGCTTCCCCAGCGATGCCAGCGACGACGAGTGCCCAGTCCGCTGGTTTCGCGCTGAGTCCGACGCACCCGAACATATTTCCGACGGCTATCGTCCGCAATAGCCCTTCGGGGGCTCAGGACCGGGCGTGCACCCCGGCCAGGACGGTGTCGACCAGCTCGGCCAGGTAGCCCGCGGACTCCGCCCAGACCTGCCCGCGCAGGTGCAGCGGCGTGGCGCTGACGTGGTTGGACACCGCGCCGGCGATCAGGTCGGCGATCAGCGCCACCGACGCGCCGGGCGGTAGTTCGCCGCGCTCGATGCCCCGCCGCACGATCGCGCGGGTCGCCCGGATGTGCTCGGGGTACGGGTCGTCGGCCAGCGACTCGGCGAGCTCCGGCGAGAACTGCGCGTCCACGCCCAGCCGGGAGGTCAGCGCGCCCTCGTCGGCGCCCAGGTACTCCATCCAGCCGCGGGCGAACTCGACCAGGTCGGCGCGCAGCTCGCCGGTGTCGATCTCGGCGATGAACCGGGTGCGCTCCCGCACCGCGGCGACCAGCAGAGCGGCCTTGTTCGGCCAGCGCAGGTAGAGCGAGCCCTTCCCGATCCCGGAGCGCCGGGCGACCTCGTCGAGCGAAAAGCCGCTCCAGCCGCGCTCGGCGTACACCGCCCGCGCCGCTTCCAGGGCTCGCGTCTCCACCGCTGGATCCCGGGGCCGTCCGACGCGCTGTGCCTTCGCCACCACGCCATCCTGGCACCCGAGCCGCGAGCGCAACGCTTCCAGGCTTGTTTTGCGCGGCGCGGCCCGCACGGCTTGCGGACTCCGGGAACCGGCAGTGGAGTGGTGCCAGCCCCGACGGGAGGAGCCGCTATGCGCACCCAGGTCGCGATCGTCGGCGGCGGCCCCGCCGGGCTGCTGCTGTCCCACCTGCTGCACCTGCACGGCATCGACTCCGTCGTGCTGGAGCGGCGCAGCCAGGAATACGTCCAGCACCGCGTGCGCGCCGGCGTGCTCGAACAGGGCACCGCTGACCTGCTGCGCGAGGCCGGGGTCGGCGACCGGATGCAGCGCGAGGGCGACGTGCACGACGGCGTGCACCTGCAGTTCGACGAGGAACGCCTGCGCATCCCGTTCCGGGAGCTCACCGGCCGCGGGATCACCGTGTACGGCCAGCAGGAGGTGGTGCGCGACCTCGCCGAGCGCCGCCGGCGCGACGGCGGGCAGGTGCTGTTCGAGGTCGCCGACGTCGGCGTGCACGACGTGACGACCGACCGGCCGTTCGTCCGCTTCACCCACGAGGGCGTCGAGCGCGAACTGCACGCCGACTTCGTCGCAGGTTGCGACGGCTTCCACGGCATCTGCCGGGACACCATCCCGGCCGGGACGCGGACCGTCTACGAGCGCGTTTACCCGTTCGGCTGGCTGGGCGTCCTGGCCTCCGTCGCGCCGTCCTGCGGCGAGCTGATCTACGCCAACCACGCCAACGGATTCGCGCTGCACAGCATGCGGTCGGCCGAGGTGAGCCGCTTCTACCTGCAATGCGCCCCGGACGAGTCGCTCGACGAGTGGCCGGACGAGCGCATCTGGGCGGAGCTGCAGACCCGGCTGGGCACGCCGGGCTGGACGCTGCACGAGGGCCCGATCATCGACAAGACCGTCACCGCGATGCGCAGCTTCGTGGCCGAACCGCTGCGCCACGGCCGCCTCTTCCTGGCCGGCGATTCCGCCCACATCGTCCCGCCGACCGGCGCGAAGGGCCTCAACCTCGCGGTGTCCGATGTGGACAGGCTCGCCGACGCGGTGGCCACCTACCACCGGACCGGCAGCACCACCGGCCTGGACGGCTATTCCGCGGCCTGCCTGCAACGGGTCTGGCGGGTGCAGAACTTCTCGTGGTGGATGACCTCGCTGACGCACCACTTCGGCGGACCGGACGCGGCCTTCGAACGCCGCCTGCAACGCGCCCAGTTCGACTACCTGCGCACCTCCACCGCGGCGGCCACCACGCTGGCGGAGAACTACGTCGGCCTGCCCCTGCGCTGACGCTTCACAGATCGACCGGCAGCCACTCGGAGCCCCGGTTCTCCTGCCACTCCGCCAGGGTCGGCAGGTCGACGGCCTCCGGGGCGTCCAGCGGCGGCTGCCACTGCCGACCCGCCGCGACGACCACGAGCGGATCGGGCGGGAGCCCTCGCCGGAGGTCGAGCAGCAGGTCCAGGAACCGCTCGCCGAGCGGCGCATCCGCGTTGTCCAGCAGCGCGACGCAGTTCATCGCGTGCCCCGCCCGCCGGCCCACGTAGGCCTGGCGCAGGTCGGCGAGGAAGGCCGCCATGAGCACCTCGTCGAACTCGCGCGAACCCACCGCATTCGGCTCCGCCCACGGATCCGGTGCCACACCGGCGGAATCCCGGAACCCGGTCAACGTCCGCAGCCGCCTGCGCCACTGCGCCCGCTCGCCGCGCTGAGCAGCGCGTCCGCGAGGACGCCGGACCAGTTCAGCAGGGCTCCCGACGCCTGCAACGCGCCGACCACGGCGTCGAACGTCACCCGGGAGAAGTCCGGCTGCTCCGCGCCGAGCACCGCGTTGCGTAGCTTGGACAACGCCGTCCCGGCGCCGAAGCCCGAACTAGCTGCCACGATGCACAACATCAGATGGCGGAACTGCGGCGAGCCCCGGCCGCCGAACCGCACGGCCAGCTCGACCACCGCCCGGCGCAACGACGTCAGGCCCTCCGCGTCGAAGTCGAGCCGGGTGTGCGGCACGGACGTCCCGCAGTCCTCGGCCAGGTACGCCAGCATCTCGGTGCCGCTGCCGAGCAGCCGGATCACCGGCAGCTCGCGGCGCCGGCCGTCCGGCGGCGTGATGCACTCCTGCACGAGGTCGTGGAGCAGGTCGTACCGGCTCCGGGGCTCCGGTTCCGGTTCGGGCTCGGGATCCGGCGGCGCGCTCGGGCTCGCCAGGAGCTTGTCGAGGGCGACGAGGAGTCTGCCGAGTTCGGAGTCGGAGGTGCCGGGGTTGAGCACCACGCCGTTGTGCTGCGTCAGCGCCCGCAGGCCGGTCGGCAGATCTGCCGACTTCGGCATCGCCGCGTCGTCGATCAGCACCGGGATCACCCGCACGCCGTTGTGCAGCGCCGTCGAGATCTCCCGCACCACGACGTCGTTCGGGTTCTCCAGGCGCGGGTGCCCGAGCTCGTCGGCGATGGCCATCCATTGCGGACCGATCACCGCGAGCAGCACCGCGCAGGACTCCAGCTCGCGCTCGATCTCCTGGACGTAGTTGACGCCCGGGTCCATTCCCGTGTCGAAGAAAACCCGCTCGGCGCCGAACCGCTCGCGCAGCACGACGTTCAGCCAACGCGCCGCGTAGGCGTTGTCGCCGTGGCGGTAGCTGATGAAGATGCGTTCGCGCGCGGGCGCTTCGAACGGCTGCATCGACCACTCCCCATCGTCGACCGGTCGCTACGGCAGGTACGGGATCCCCGTCTCCGAGATCACGACCGGCACCGACGAGACGGGCCGGCCGATCTCCTTGGTCACCCGGAACACCAGCAGGGCCTTGCTGTCCGGGCGCCCGGTCTCGGTGTCGAAGGAGAGCCAGCCGCTGGCGCCGTCCACGGCCCCCGTGTCGCTCATCCGGTCGAACTCCGCGGCGACCCCGTCCGCGCTGGGCAGCTTCTCGCCGAACTTGTTGTTGTGCACGGCGCGGCGGGCCGCGGTGATGGCCACGCCCAGCGCGTCGAAGGTGACGATGGCCAGGCCGTCGTCGATCGACTCGCCGGGGAATTCCTGCTGGAAGACGGCGGTCGCGGTGGAACCGGGGGTGAAGTACTCGGTCGATCGCCGCGAGAAGTACTGCGGCGCGGCGCGCCACGCCTCCGGCGCCGCCAGTTGCGAGTACTCCAGCGTGATCCCGGATTCCAGGCTGCGCTGGATTTCCGGGTCGCCGCCGACGTCGACGACGCTGTCGGTGATCAGCACGCGCATCTTCAGCTCCGTGCAGGAGCGGGAGGACAGCGCGTTGAGGAACGGCTTCAGCTCGCGCAGCCGGCCCGCGAACAGGATCACGTCCGGCCGCTTCAGGCAGATGTTCGGCACCATCGCCGGGAAGGTGTTGGCGGTGGCGAGCTGCGCGGAGTCGAACGGTTCGCCGCGCACCAGCTTCCCGCCGCGCTGCTGGTACGCCGCCTCGTACGCGTTCGCCAGGTCCCGGGCGAAGACCTCGTCCTCGTTCCGGTCCCAGACGACCAGCGCGAGCTGAGTTTCCTCCAGGCGCTTGACCAGCGCGCCGGCCTGCGCCGAGTTCGGCGGCGCCACCCGCAGCAGCCCCTTCGCCTCGGCCGCCGCCGGATCGGTCGCGAACTTGTCGGCGGTGATGATCGCACCGACCATCGGAATCCCGTGCTGGGACAGGCGGTTTATCGCGTCCCGGGTGCCCGCGAGGCTCTGCCCGAGCCCGGTCACCGCCACCAGGCGGCCGTTCTCCTCGGGCTCCGCGAGCTGCCGCAGCTGCTCGACCACCGGCTCCCACTGCGCGCTCCGGCTGCCGGGGTTGGCCAGCAGCACCTGGATCAGCGGCAGGTTGCCGCCCCATTCCTCCCGGCCGTCGGCGTTCGCGCGCAGCTGTGAGACGTAGGTGCCCTCCAGGCCGCGCCGGACCGCCTCGATCGTGGTGGTGTCGGGCTTGGCGACGGTGAACGGGCTGAAGTAGGCGATGCTGACGTAGGGCTTGTTCTGCTCGCGGCTGATCCGCCGCACCCGGGCGTTCTCCGCCGCGATCTTGTCCTGCACGACCCGCAGGCTGCTGTCGAAGCCGCCCTGCCCGTCGCTGAGCCCGAACTCGCCCGGCCCGTCGGTGACCCCGACGCACTCGTCCAGCGGCCCCGCCCGGTGCAGCCCGGAAGCGCAGCCGTTCGTCGTCGTGACGACGAAGTAGGCGGCGACCACCAGCACCGCCGCGCAGGCCGCGGCGATGCCCAGCTGCGGCCAGCGCCGCCTGACCACCGGAACGCGGAACGGTCGCCGCTCCCTGCCGTCCTCCCCCATGCCGACCTCCCCGTCCGCACAAACAGGCAGTCCGCAACCATGTCGTCGCGGAACGTGAGCAGTCAAGCCGTTCCGCGAATCCGGGGCGGACCTGTGATCCCGCACGGAGCAACACTGGGCCGGGCGGTCGAAAAATCGTTTCGCGGCAGGAGCACCGGGCTGAATAATCGGCCCAATGGAGTTCAGCGATTTCGACGCGCGGGGATATCGCACCGTGGACGTCCGCACCGGGTACGGCGAGTGGGTCGCGCACTACGAGCAGACCGTCGAGGACGCGATGGACATCGCGCTGCTCGACCGGCTCCAGGAGCCGTCCTGGGCGGCCGTCGCCCGGGCCGCCGACCTCGGCTGCGGCACCGGCCGGACCGGGCAGTGGTTGCGGGACAGGGGAATCCCGTCGATCGACGGGGTGGACCTGACGCCGGAGATGCTCGCCGTCGCGCAGCGCCGCGGCGCCCACGACCGGCTCGTGGAGGCCGACGTCGCGGCCACCGGTCTCCCCGATGCGGCCTACGACCTGGTGATCTCGTCGCTGATCGACGAGCACCTGGACGACCTGAACCCGCTGTACCGGGAGGCGTGGCGGCTGGCCGCGCCGAAGGCGGCGTTCGTGCTGGTGACGTTCCACCCGCACTTCATCATGACTTCGGGCATGCCGACGCACTACACCAACGACGCGGGCGAATCGGTGGCCATCACCACCAACGTGCACCTCATCAGCGACCACGCTGCGGCGGCGCTCGCGGCGGGCTGGCGGCTGGCGGAGCTGCGCGAGGGCGTGATCGACGACGAGTGGCTCGCGCTGAAGCCGAAGTGGGCGCGCTTCCGCAACCACCCGATCTCCGCCGCCTACGTCTGGCGCAAGGACGGCTGACACGGTCGGGCGATGCCGGGAATGCCGCGTGCGCTCGTCGTGTTGGCCATGGCCATGACCGCAGAACTCGGCAAACTCGGCATCTGGCGGCTGTCCACCGGGCTCGACCCCGAACTGGCGATCGAGGTGGAGAGGCTCGGCTACGGCACGATCTGGATCGGCGGCTCGCCGCCGGCGGACCTGACGCTGGCGGAGCGGCTGCTGGACGCCACCGACGGGATCACCGTCGCCACCGGGATCGTGAACATCTGGAACTCCGATGCCCGCACCGTGGCCGAGTCCTACCACCGGATCGCCGCGAAGCACCCGGACCGGTTCGTCCTCGGCATCGGCGCCGGGCACCGCGAGATGACCGACACCTACACCAAGCCGTACCAGGCGCTGGTCGACTACCTCGACCGGCTGGACGCCGCCGGGGTTCCCGCGTCCGGCCGCGTGCTCGCCGCGCTCGGCCCGAAGGTGCTCCAGCTGGCCGGCGACCGGGCCGCGGGAGCCCACCCGTACCTGACCGTTCCCGCGCACACCAGGCACGCCAGGGAGATCCTCGGCGACGCGCCGCTGCTCGCCCCGGAGCAGAAGGTCGTGCTCGACACCGACCCGGAGCGTGCCCGCGCCACCGGCCGCGCGGCGGCGGAGATGTACCTGAACCTGAGCAACTACACCAAGAACCTGCGCCGGTACGACTTCACCGCCGAGGACGTCGCGGTGCCCGGCAGCGACCGGCTGATCGACGCCCTGGCCCTGCACGGCAGCGCGGCGGAGATCGCCGAAGGCATCAACGCTCACCTGGAAGCGGGCGCGAACCACGTGAGCATCCAGGCCCTCGGCGGCGACCCGCTGCCGACCTACCGCGCGCTCGCCGAAGCGCTGCGCTGACGTCAGGGGCCGGTCGGGGTTCTCCCCGATGCGCGGCCGTCGGCGCGGCGGGAGGATTCCCTGGTCCGAAGTGGAGGATCGGGGGTTTCGTGGCGACGCGTGGGGCTTGGTCGAGGTCGCCGTGGACGTTCTTCGCGCTGGTCTTCGTCCTGGCCGCCCCGTTCGTACTCCTCGGCGAGTTCTCCGGCGTGCGGCTGCCGGCGAACCTGCCGTTGAGCGCCCTGCAGTTCGTCGTCCCGCTGGTGGCCGCTGCCATCCTCGTCGGCATCAACGACGGTGCCGGCGAGGTGCGCAGGCTTCTCCGCGCCGCCGTTGACGTTTCGAGCATCAGGCGGCGGATCTGGTATGCGCCGATCCTGCTGATCATGCCCGCGGTCACGCTGGCGTCGTACTGGCTGATGCGGCTCGCCGGGCAACCGCTGCCCGAACCGCGCATCTCGTGGACGGCGGTGCTGATCTACTGCGTCATCTACTTCATCGCGGGCGTCGCCGAAGAGGTGGGCTGGACCGGCTACGCCACCAGCCCGATGCAGCAGCGGTGGGGAGCGCTCGGCGGCGGCGCCATCGTCGGAACCGTGTGGGCGGCCTGGCACCTGGTGCCGTACCTGCAGCTCCACGAGCCCGCGTGGGCGTTCTGGCAGTGCGCCTTCACCGTCGCGGCCAGGGTGATCATCGTGTGGCTGCACAACAACACGGGGCACAGCGTGTTCGCCGCGGTCCTGTTCCA
The DNA here is from genome assembly GCF_900106995.1 of Saccharopolyspora shandongensis. Lineage (GTDB taxonomy): Bacteria > Actinomycetota > Actinomycetes > Mycobacteriales > Pseudonocardiaceae > Saccharopolyspora > Saccharopolyspora shandongensis. The sequence continues at coordinate 81,612 of NZ_FNOK01000033.1, read as the reverse complement.
CATGACCATGAACGTGACGTACTCGGCGTCGGAGGACGGCTGGTCCTACGACCCGGCGTTCGCGGCGCCCGTCATGCTGGTCGCGGCGGCCCTGGTCGTGGCGCTGTGGGGACCGAAAACCCTCGCCCGATATCGGTTCTCGTCCCGCTGAGCGTTTTTCATCCTGGTCAGCCCGCAGCCGTGGTCCGCAAAGCTGCACGTCGATGGGGTGCCGCATGCGCCGCAGGCGCATAACCCACCTACGACACCTGCACCGCCGCGGGTTCACGGTGCCCACCCCTTCAGGGTTCCCTCGGCGAGGACGGCCCCTCCGCCGTGTATCGGACATACATCAGGACGGGCACCCACAGACCAGGAAGCCTCTGAGGTTCCGCTACCCGCACCGCCACGCAAACTGAGGTTGGAAAAACCTCACTGATCACCGGCGAGCACCGATGCCGTCCAGCACGCGTTGCAAGCCGAACTCGAACCAGTCGTCGAGGCGCGCCTCCGAGGACACCTCGGCCAGCCACGGGTAGCGGACGCCTGCGGTGCCGGCCAGGTGGTCCCGCCGCGCCGACCACCACCGCTCGTAGCCGACCCCGGAGTCCCGGCGCGCTTCCTCCTCGGCGGTCAGCAGCAGAGCCATGCCCTGCACGTACCCGCTGACCAGCAGGTACACCGAGAGGCTCGTGTCGGCGTCGAAGTGCCCGGCGAGCGCGGTCATCGACCGGTCGACCATCGCGAGCACGGAGCTCCCCAGCGGTGGGCGCGTCGAGGCGAGCACCGCCAGCACCCACGGATGTCGTTGGTACAGCGCCCATTCCTGGCGCGCCTGGTGCTCCAGCACCGCACGCCAATCACCGGAATCGCGATCCGGTGACCGGGATTCCGCTACGACGGCATCCACCATCGCGCGGACCAGCTCGTCCTTTCCGGACACGTGCCGGTACAACGCCATCGCGGCAACGCCATTGCTCGCCGCGACGGCGCGCATGGAGACCGCGGCAAGCCCTTCGGCGCCGGCGATCCGGATCGCGCTCCGCACGATCGCCGCGCGGTCCAGCTCCCCACGCGCGCGTTCGGTCCTGGGCGCGGAACGGCGGTTCAGCCCGCCGCCGTCCTTCCTGGCCCGGTACGCGCGCGCCTGGCAGGACCGGCTGCAGTAGCGGCGCGGCCTGCCCCGCTCGGCGGCCGCGAGCTCGTCACCGCATTGCGCACACCGCATGGGATCTTCCTTTTCATCACACGACTTCCCGTGACGAAAAGGCTCGCCACCACCCGATACTGCCCGAAGGATGGCGGAAAAGCAGGCACGACGTTTACGCCGTACTGGAAGGACCGCGATGGATCTGATCGTCCGCCGGGCCACGCCCGCCGAACTGGACCGCATCGTCCCGGCCTACGCCGCGGCCTGCGCCGACGAAGCGGTCAGCAGCTGGGTCACATCCGGCCGGGAGCTCCCCGGCGCGCTGTACCGGGACTCCGTCCGCGAAGCGCTGGGCGCGGACGAAGTCCTGGTCGCGCAGCGCGCGGACGGAACGATCGAGGGCCTGTCGGTCTGGCTGACCCTGCGGTCGGCGGAGCGGGTCCGCCGGGAGGCGGCGGTGCTGGCCGAATCGGCCGGTGCCGATCCCGTGCTGCGCCGCATGGCCACCGTGCTGACGCTGGTCGCGCAACGGCATCCGGACGAGCCGCACGTTTTCCTGTCCTCCATGGGTGTGCTCGCCGCGAGCCGCGGAAGTGGCGTCGGAAGCGCGATCCTGCGGCACCGGCTGCACCGAGCCGACGCCGATGCCCAGCCGACGTACCTGGAGGCGAGCACGCCGCGCAACCAGGCCCTCTACGCGCGGCACGGCTTCGAGCCGCTGGGCCAGCCGATCGCGCTTCCCGACGACGGCCCCCGGCTGCAACCCATGTGGCGCGAACCGCGCGTCACGGGCGGCTGACCCGGCCCTGCCCACCGGGACCAAGAGTGCCGAGGCCACTTGGCGAGCACGCGATGTTGCGTTTTCGCGCGAAAGCCTCACCCGACAGGCGTGGGAACGCCGTTTTCGCGCGAAAACGGCGCCGCCGCAAGGACGCGACACGCACCGGGGCGAGCACTCCAACGGCCGAGCGATTTCCCGCCCGCCTCAGGTCAGTCGATGATCGCGGTGGCCTCGACCTCGACCAGGTGCTCGGGCACGTGCAGCGCCGCCACGCCCAGCAGAGTCGCCGGCGGCACCGGGGTGACGCCCAGCTTCGCCGCCGCCCGCGCGACGCCTTCCATGAACAGGGGCAGCTTGTCGGGCGTCCAGTCGGCGACGTAGACGGTCAGCTTCGCCACGTCGTCGAAGGACGCGCCGACCTCGGCCAGCGCGGTACCGACGTTGAGGTAGCACTGCTCGACCTGAGCGGTGAGATCGCCTTCGCCGATCGTGACCCCGTCGGCGTCCCACGCGACCTGCCCGGCGATGAAGACCAGCTTCGAACCGGTCGCGATCGACACCTGCCGGTAGGCGTCGATTTCCGGCAATCCGCTGGGGTTCACCAGGGTGATGGCCATGCTGCCTGCTTCCTCCTCGTGCGAGCCAGGGGGCTCGTCTCCTCGATTCCTCGAGAACCGTAGGAAAGCGGCCGCCGACATGGAAGAACGCACTTTTCAGTGACTCGGGAACCTCGCGGTGACCGAGCAGTTCAGCGCGCTGACGGCGGATCAGGTCCGCTCGGCGAGGTCGTGCGCGGGGACGCCGGCGATCTCCAGGAAGGCCTTCGCCGCCGGCGTCGGGCCGACGTCGTTCCACACCAGGTACTCGATGCGGGCCGGCGCGTCGGACACCTCGATGGTGTGCACGCCCGTCAGCTGCGGCACGTAGGTGGAGGCGAGCATGGCGATGCCGAGGCCCTGCCGGACGATCCGCACCATCAGGTCCGGGGCGGGCACTTCGAAGGCGATGTCGCGGTCGAGGCCCGCCGCGGCGAAGGCCTGATCGGATTGGGCGCGACCGGCCGACCCGAGGGGGAAGTCCACGAACACCTCGGCGGAAAGCCTGCGGAGGTCGACCTCCGGTTCCGCGGCGAGCGGGTGCCCTGGCGCGACGACGGCGACGAGCCGATCCCGGGCGGTCACCCGAGTGCGGACCCCGCGCGGCTGGATCGTGGCCGGCAGCCCCAGGCAAGCGACGTCGATGACGCCATCCCTGACCTGCTCGACGAGCTCCTCGCTGGCGCCGACGCGCAGGCCGATGCGCACGTTCGGGTACCGGCCGCGGAATTCGTGCAGCGCGGCCGGGATGTCCACCGCGGCGACGGTGGGAATCACGCCGACGGTCAGCCGCCCGCGCACCTCGCCGAGGGCCGCGGCGACCTCGGCCGCGGCGCGCTCGGCGGCGTCGAGGCATTGGCGGGCGGCGGGCAGGAACGCCTCGCCGGCCGGCGTCAGCCGCACCCGGCGGCTGGTGCGCTCGAAGAGCTTGCCGCCGAGTTCCCGTTCCAGGCGCGCCACCTGGTGGCTGAGCGCGGACTGGACGACCAGGCACCGCTCGGCGGCGCGGGTGAAGCTGTTCGTCTCGGCGACCGCGACGACGTAGCGCATCTGCTGGAGTTCCATGGATCTATCGTGCATCGAGATAGATCCGGTGACAAACATGTGTTGGACTCATCGATGCTGGTCGATCGAGACTTGCCGGGTGACGAACCAGACGATCTCCGCGACCGCCGACAGCGGCGCGGCAAGCGGGATCGCATCCCGCACCGCGCTGACGGCGCTCGCGCCCATGGTGTGGGGCACGACCTACGTGGTCACCACCGAACTCCTCCCGCCAGGACATCCCTTCTTCGCGGGGATCCTGCGCGCGCTGCCCGCGGGCCTGATCGCGTTGGCGCTCACGCGGACGCTGCCGCGCGGGACGTGGTGGGCAAAGGCCGCGGTGCTCGGCGTGCTGAACATCGGGATGCTCTTCGCGATGTTGTTCGTGGCGGCCGAACGACTGCCGGGCGGCGTCGCCGCCACGCTCGGCGCGTCGCAACCGCTCATCGTGGCGGTCCTGGCGGTCGCGGTCCTCGGTGAGCGCCCCTCCGCCTGGCGGTTCACCTGGGGTGTCGTCGGCGTCGTGGGCGTCGGCCTGGTGGTGATCGGCCCGGACGCGGCGTTCGACGGCCCCGGGATCCTGGCAGGCCTCGCCGCCGCGGCATCGATGGCGTTGGGCGTGACGCTCACCAAGCGGTGGGGGCGTCCCGACGGTGTCGGACCCACCGCGTTCGCGGGGTGGCAGCTCACCGCCGGCGGCCTGTTCCTCATGCCCGTCACGGTCCTCTTCGAGGGACCACCGCCGGCGATCGACCTGCCGGGCGCCCTCGGCTACCTCTGGCTGGGCCTGGTCGGCGGGCTGGCCGCCTACGTCCTGTGGTTCCGCGGCATCAAGACGTTGCCGGTCACCTCGGTCGCCGTCCTCGGCCTGTTCTCCCCGATCGTCGCCGCGCTCCTCGGCGCCGTCCTGCTCGGCCAGACGCTGGGCCCGATCCAGCTGCTCGGCTTCGCGCTCTCGCTCGCCGCGATCGTCGCGGGCCAGTTCTCCCCGCGACTCACGCCGAACCTCGCCACGGAAAGGACCGCACGATGAAGATCGCCGTCATCGGAGCCGCCGGAATGGCCGGCTCCCGAGTCACCTCGGAAGCCACCGACCGAGGACACGACGTCACCGCCGTGTTCCGCGGAGAAGTACCCGCATCGCTGCCCGGAGGCGTGAACGCCGTTCGAGGCGACGCCACCGAGCGGGACCAGATGAGCAAGCTGTTCACCGAAGCCGACGCGATCGTGGCGGCGACCCGCCCCCGCCCGGGGCAGGAAGGCACGGTTACCGCGACGATCACGGCGTTGCTCGACGCGGCCGTGGAAACCCGAACCCGCATCGTCGTCATCGGCGGCGCCGGACCGCTGCAGACCCCGGGACGCCCCGAGCAGCTCGTGGTCGACAACCCCGACTACGTGGCCCCGGAATGGCGCATCATCGCCGCGGCCAGCGTCGCGCAACTGGACGCCTGCCGCGAACACCCGGCCGACTGGGTGTACCTGTCACCGCCCGCGGTCCTCGAACCGGGCCACCGCACCGGGACCTACCGGCGCGGCGGAACCACGCTCCTCACCGACGCGGAAGGCACGTCCCGGATCTCGGCGGAAGACCTCGCGGTGGCGGTCCTCGACGAACTGGAGAACCCGCGCGAGGAAAAGCACTTCACCGTCGGCTACTGATCGGCTCAGCCGGCCGGGGTGGGTGAACGGCCCGTCCCCTCGATAGATGAGGCGAACGGGCCGTTCACCTCACCAGCGGCAGACGGCGAGCCGCTCACTCGGGCTGGAGCAGGGCCGTCCCGCCGGTCTGCTCCAGCCGGTAAGCGGGCAGGTCGCCGCGCGGCACCACGTGGAACCGCTTGCCGTCCGCCGGAAGTGCGACCGGCTCGGTCTCCACGCCGCCCTGCCGCCAGCGCAGAACCACCCGGAACCGGCATTCGCAGCCACGGCTGCTGAACCGCAGCCGGAAGGTCTCCGGGTTCGTGCGGCCGATGGGGAACGGCAAGGCGATCCGGTCCGCGGAATCCCCTGCGGTTTCCGGCGGCGACAGCGTCGGCGGGTCGCTGTCCAGATCGGCGTTCAGCTCGAACCGGGCGGTGCCCTGCGCGCATCCTCCCGAAGCGGGCCGGACCAGGAACCCGGTCTGCGGCGCGCTGTCCCGGCCGACCTCCTCGATCTGGATGTCGTCGAGCAGCAACTCGGTGGGAGCGGTGTTCCGCACCGAGATGTCCAGCCACACGTCGTCGGCCAGCACGGCGTCGTCGTCCTTCGGCGCGGTGGCCAGGGCGGCGGGATCGGCCTGCGCCACCGGTTGGTCGAGGTAGCGCCGACCGCACCCGGCCTGCCACACGTGGTCGACGACCGGCGAGGCGGCTTTCGGCGAGGCGGCTTTCGGAGGGCCGGACTCCTCGCCGGTGGGCCAGGACAAGACCGCGATCAGGGAGGTCAGCACCAACGCGATGATCATCAAGCCCAGGTAGAGACCGGCGCTCATGCCTCGTCGCCTTGCGCTCGCGCCTTCGCCGGGCGAGGAAGCCGGCTCGACCGGATCGGGCACTGGCCACCAATCGGCTTCCGGCGCGTGCGCGACGATCGCACCGATCAGCTTGTCGGCATCGGCGGAGAAGCTCTCGTGCGCCAACCGCGTCGCGTTCCGCGAAACCAGCGGCCGCAGCCTTTCCGGCAATTCGTCGCGGCCGGGCAGCCGGGCGCCGTCGACCAGCACCGGGATGACCAGGAGACCGCGGTCCAGCGCCGTCGCGATCTCGTGCGCGACCAGGTCGCGCGGGTCGTCCAGCCGCCGATGCCCGTGCTCGTTGGCGATGTCGATCCACCGCTCGCCGATCAGCGCCAGCAGCACCTTGGTCGTCCGCAGCGCATCGTCGATCGCCTCCACGTACCTGACGCCCGGCCCGGTGGTGAGGTCGTAGAAGACCCGGTCCGGGCCGAACCGCTGGCCGAGGAGATCGTTCAACCCCCCGGCCGGGTACTTGGTGTCCTCGCGCCGGTAGCTGATGAAGATCCACTTCTCGGTGCGAGACGCAGAACTCCCGGAAGACGACACCGACACCCCCGATCCGCGACCAGATCAACACCGTGCCACAACGTTCGGGAGACCGTCACGGCAATGCGGACTTCCCTCCGAGTCAGACGGTCGGGCGTTCGTCCTGGCGCGTCCAGGTCCAGGGGACGCAGGGGTCCATCTCGCCGGAGAGCGCGACGGTGATCAGGCACCGGCGCACGTCGTCGATGGGGATCACGTCGCCGGGCAGGAACGTGGCGTTGTGCTCCTGGTTGACGGTGATGGCGGGCAGGTCGTCGCCGCCGGCGCCGCGGGTGGTGAAGCACAGCGCTGCGGTGTGATCGGTTTCGGGGAACTCGGCCATGACCGCGCCCCATCCGTCGCGGTAGCCGAAGGTGACGAAGATGTGCTGGTCGAGCACTTCCTCGGACGGGGCGATGCGCCACGCCTCCGGCGGCTCGACGAGCAGGTAGACCTGGCCCTCGTCGGGCACCGCCAAGATCTTGTCGATCATCGCGATCTTGTCCTCGTCGGTGGCCACGACGACGTAGTCGTCATCGGCGGCGGCCGCCCGGTCGATGCGCACCCGCCCGGTGCGCTGGCTCCGGCCGCCGGTGACGCGCTCATGAACGCAGGGCAACCCGCTGGGCACCGGAATCACGGTCAGCGCGGCATCGTCGACCACCGCGGTGGTGATCCCCCCGTCACGGGCATTGGAGACCCACTGGGCGTGGTCACCGGACAGGTCGGTGCCGTCGTCGAGTACGTGCCCGATGAGCTCGGCCAGCCAGTCAGCGGCCTCGACAGGCGTGTTCAGGATCCGGTCCGGAACGAGCGTCTTGACCCGCTCGTCATCGGGCAAAGCATCGTTCGCCTCGGCCTCCTCGATGTAACCGTGGAAGTGATAACCGCCCATGGAGCCGGAATTCCCCTCTGTTGATCTTCCAGCGAAGGCTAGTCCACCAACAAGACACCAACGCCCGTTATCCGCAGGGGGACTAGTCGGTTACGAGTCTGGTGGTGTAGCCCGCTTCGACGAGGTGGGCGTACGCCTCTTTCACCTCGGACGGGACTTCTTGGGCGATCGCGAAGCCCCTCCGGGCGTACACCTCCACTCGCTGCGTGTCTCCCACGAGCATGTTGATCACTCGGTTCACGTCGCCGATCGACTGCACGTACTCGTCCAGGGGCAGGCGCTGCGAACTGCACACGAGCTCCACCTCCGGCCAGATCTTCTTGGCCGTCGCGAACGCTCGTCGCTGCTGGTACGGGCGCGACACCAGCAGCATGGATGCGCACCGGATTCCCTTGGCCGCCAAGAGTTCTCGCGTGTACTCGATGTTCTCGGCCGTGTTGGTCGATCGCGGTTCCACCGCGATCGCCGAGTCCGGCACTCCGCGATCCAGCGCGCGTTCGCGGTAGTGCACGGCCTCTCCCCTCGGGAAGCGCTCCACCGTGGTCGGCGCGTTCGCGCCGGTGAACACGATCAGCGGGAAGAACCCGCCTCGGTAGAGGTCGACGACGTGGTCCGCCACGCCGAGGTCGTGGCCGCCGAGACCGACGCCCACGTCGCAGGGCCGGAGCTCGTGGCGGAGGTCGTGGTAGTCCCAGAGCCGCTGGACGTGCGCTCGGATGCGTTCCGGGATGGCCGGCGTCGGTGCGTTCATAGCCGCCTTTCGCGCCTTCGGCTCGGTCAGGGATCTCGCCATCAGGATGCTCGCTGCTGGTCGGCGATCTCGCACGGCGCTGCCCGACGCGGCATGGCCGACCGGCTCGATGGCCTGGGAGCGCAAGAGCGCGGATCAGCAGGCGCGCAGCGGTTCGAAAAGGTGCGGAGATGATCTCCCCGCCTGTCCCCCACACGTGTTCCACCAGGTGTTTTGTGGGGCAGGTGGGACTTGAACCCACGACCTGACGGGTCATGAGACCAATTCATGGTTGTTTGCCATCACCGTTTACAGCCAGCAGTTTTTGCAAATGCACACGTCGCTGGCTGCGATCGTTTGACACCGATTGACGTCGTTTCCTGTGGGTAAAGTGTGGAGGTGATCAAGCTCGTCGGTCGGCCGTGGGTCTCAATCGCACCGACAGCCGACCGCAGGCATGGGGCTTACACAGTAGGCCGCACTCCGGCTATGCCTCACGAAGCGCCGTCGCCATCGAGGGAGATAGTGCTATTTTTCAGCAGACCCGGAAGGCTGTCTACGAATTTATTAGCTTCGCCATATAGCCTATAGACGTCATCGATAGTTTTTTCGAAAGAATATGTCGCGTAATTATTGTGAACCACTTCGTTGCGAGATCGACCTATCTCCAGGAATGCATCAATCGCACCGGAGAGCTCCCTGTTTTCCCGGCAGTACTTTTTCATCTCCTCGCCGAACTCGGCGCCGAACAATTTCCAGAACGTGTTCGCGTTTCGCGCCTTCCAGTCGAATAGAGTGTGGTACTGCCTTTCAATCGCCTTGTTATTAACAAGTTCCAGGATCTTAGGGTCGCTCGTGTGCCCCCTTACGTAAGCCCTTAAGCTATCGCATACTCGTTCCTCGAATTCACTCGCGGCTGCTAACAGCAAGACTTTGGGCAGTGTCGCTTGCAAAATAGTATGGTGAGAAATCTGCCGTTGAGTGCTCAGGTAATCTAAAACACGAATATGTTCCTCATACATGCGCTTTAGAGTTTCCATGGCTTCACCCATCGACCAAGCTGGAGAGGATCCTCCGGGCCTCACTGAGCCTCTTCAGCATATTGGAGGTCTTGGTTGAGCCCTCATGCATACTTCCTGTAAATTCGCCACTACGGGTAATATGTTCAACCCACTCCGGCCGGATCTCAGATACAACCCTCCCCTCCTCCTTCAATTGCATAACTGCCACGTAGACAGCTTCGAATAGGAGCGGACTGAATCTTGCGCTCTTTGTTGCCCCCGTGCGATATGTTGCTTCATCGCAAGACTCATTCAAGCGCGCAAACCATCGCCACTCCGAGCGAATCCGCTCAATAGTTTCTTGCCCGAAGTTTTTAGCCCGTTCGCAAAACCTATTCACGAAAGAATTCATCGACCCAGCATAGCCTTCCACTCCCTCCCGAAGAGCGAGGCTGCGAAGGACCATCTCGATATCTTTCATTCTCGAGTCGGGAGTTTGCGCTCCCAGCAGCGTACGCCACTGCGGTTCTTCGTTAAGGGTGTAAAGCTCTTCGAAAAATCGAGAATGGTAAAGGCTCGCTCGAATTTCCTGAGGGTTGAGATTGACACCACCTGTGTTCAGTCGGTTGAACATCTCAAACATCGACGAATGCCCGTCTTCCGGGCTGACTTGCTTCACGATGACGTTTCGAATAGTCCGCAAGTCGAACTGCCGTTTGTGGTCACCCAAAGTCGCGTAGGTGAGACCATGGAATTTGCTCGTCTTTTCGTTCTGCTGCCCCGGCTTCGCCAAGAAGAGCTTGAAAGGCTCGAAAAAGTCGTCATCGGCGAGTAGGTCATCAGAAAATCCGCCTCTTTCCGAGAAGAGCTCACGAAGAATGCTTCGCTTGTCTTTTCTCGGGAAGCGCTCTTTCATGAAGAAGAAAACTGTCAGCAGGCGTTGCTGGCCATCAATAATGAGGAATTCGTTGCTGTCTTGTTCGTATAGAAACACTTGCGGGATAGGCAAGCCGAGGATAAGAGACTCGATCAGCTTGGACGCCCGCCGACGATCCCAAACATAGTTTCTTTGGAAGCGCGGAATCCGAACCGCACCTTCCTCGATGAAACTTGTCATTGTACGGGTATTGAAGTCGTTCGGGGAAGACACGATCGAATATTCATCTACGCTCCCCGAGGCGTCTTCTGCGTCCAGCTCTTCGATATTTACCTTGACAAGGTCGGTCTCTGCTTCCTGCATCTACGGCTTCCTTCCGTGGGTGATCACGTCAGAGACACTCTATCGATGTGCAAGGGTTCTTCCAGCTGTTTCGCACGTGCGTCTACCCGGAATTTCGTGCGGGCCGCTCGGACCTCGGGCGATCCTCTCTCCACCTACAAGGGAGGGCTTCTGCCCTCACCCCGTCGACCTGTCGAAGACCGATCAGGTCGTGTCAAGGGGGCAACCGCCGATGCCAACGGGAAGCGTCGGCGCGAGCTTGCCCCCCTTGACGCGGCCTGATAGCCCTGTGGGAGGTCGATGGGGTGAGGGCAGAGCAGCCACGACCGAACCGCAGCGTTCGATCTTGAACCCTCACCCTGTTGGCCTGCCCGTCCGGCGAGGACATCTCTTTGCGGTGAAGCGTGCCCCTCTGGTGGCGCGGGGCCGCCTGCCTTCCGATCTGGCCGGCGCGCGGGGTGCCGGGGTGCCGGAGGCGGGCCCCCGGCGGGGCCCCGCTGCGCCGGGCTCGGAAACCGCAGGCAGGCGGCCCCGCAGGGGCCGCCCTTGATGAAGAAAAGAAACTCTGAACACCAAGGTATCGACGCGAAGGGTGGCTAGGGTTCAGTGTCGCCGACGAGAACGGCGTAGAGGGTTGTGTTCTAGAGGCCACCGGGTAGATGTGCGGGCCGCGTCGCCTCGGGTGTGGCAACCGGCCCGCGTGATCGGCGCAGCCTTCCCCGTTGCACCGGCAAGACTCACGATAGAACGCTAGTTCGAGTGATCGCCAGTCGGGGGCCACAGCTCCTCGGCGAGGAACTCCTCACGCCGCTCCTCGCGGGTGGGGCCGAGCTTGATCGAGGCGATCGGGTCCCACCAGTAGCCTCGCTCGCGGTCCTGGTATTCCCACACGACGTGCACCGCGGGGATCTCCCAGGAAACGCGGCTAGGTGCGTTGTTCGCCGGTCGCGACAAAGGTACCGCGGCCGTGCACGACGACGATCACGCCGCGGTCGGCGAGGTCTGCGACGGCGCGCCGCACGGTGCCGCGAGCAACGCCGTAGATCTCGGCAAGTTCGAGCTCGGTCGGCAGGCGTGAGCCTCCGGTCAAGTCGCCGGCGGCGATATCGGCTTCGACGTCTGCCGCCACCTGCGCCCACAGCGTCGCGGGGCCGTCGTGGTCGATCCGGTCACGCCTGTCCTCCCACATGGCATCACGATGGATACCCGGTGACCTGCACGGATGAACCTCTACGTTCAGATAGGTACAGAGAGGTCCATATAGGTTTATCCTCTCGGCATGGCGAAGTCGACGGAGGCGGCCGCGCTCGACGTATGGAAGCGTCGGGCCTGGAAGACGCACATGGAACGTCGCCCCGGTGAAACCGTGGCTGACTGGCACGCGCGGTTGGCATGGTCGTGCTACGCGTGCGGAAGACGGTTCCCGACTGGTCAGCGTCGGGCGCTCAACGATCACGAAGACTCACACGCCGGCCGCTGATCGCGAGGCGGAGAGACGAAAACGGCGCCGCCTGGCGTGGCCAGACAACGCCGTTCAGGCAACGGGCAGCGGCTAAATCAGCTCGGTCATCTGGCCAATGATGCCCGCTGGCTGGTACTTCATGAACTGCTCGCGCTTGCCGGGCTTGTTCGCGTACGCGATGCACTTGGCCCCAGCATGTTGTGCGGCTTCGACGTCGCTGATCGAGTCGCCGATCATGACGCAGCACTCGGGCACGACGCCGAGAAAACTCGCCGCCTGCAGTAGAAGATATGGCTGCGGTTTGAGTTCGCCGACATCCGCATTCGTGCGAGCGGAAACGCCGACGACCATGCTGGTCAGGCCGTGCGCTCCGAGGTAGGCCCGGACTGCGGCCTCGGAGTTGTTCGACACGATGACGACCGGGATCTGCCGGCGCGAAAGGGATTCCAGAACAGCGAACGCGCCTGGAGTCGGTGGGGCGACCTCGACTGCGCGCGTTTCCAACTCCCGGAGCCGATGTTCAACGGTGGCGGCGAAACCGCCAGCTGAAGCGGCGTACTTCAGGACGTCGAACGGGTCACGACTCCGATCAACCGCGTCTGGTAGCCGACCTTCGAATAGTTCCCGCAGCTCGGCGGCCACCTGGTGATCCGCCAGGCCGCCGAAGACGGCGCAGACGGGTCCGTCGAAGTCGAGCAGGACTGCGTCACTGCTGGAGATGATCTCCGGCGGCCCGGTCATCGGCGCACTTCCCGGGCGACGGTTGACCAGATGCTGTCGAACCACATCTGGGACTGCTCGATAAACAGCGCGCTCAACGATTCGTCGTTCGGCTCGGCGGCGTGATGGAACAGGGTTGCGTCTTTGCCCATGAGGTCCCAGATCGGCGTGTCCTCGCCATCGAGCTGCACGACGTGTTCCCGCACCGGGTAGTAGCCGAAGAACGCTTCGGACTTGTTGATCAAGTAGAGCTTGAACAGCGGAACCGCGGGATACACCCGGAGTTCCGCCTTGGCGTCGGCCACGAGCCCGAGGCGGCCCATTTCGTTGACGGTATCGACGATCGCCAAGGTGTGACGCTGCATGATCCCGCTGGCCCGCTTCCGAAACGCTGGGCTGTCCTTCATGTCTCCGACGCGGGCCGGCAGGGTCCAGGGCACTTCGGTGTCAGGCACGAGCAGACGAACCCGGATCGACTCGGGGCGCACGCGACCGCTGCGGATCTTGTCGAGCGGCTCGGTGAGCGCGCCGTGCAGGGTCTCGCCGGAGAACCCAGCAAAGTCGATCGTGACGTCCGCCTGCTCGAAGGCCCGTTCAAGGTGAGGCCGGAGACCAACCGGGCGCTCCGTGCGCTCCCGAACGAAGACGCCACTGCCCTGACGGGAGACGACAAGCCCTTCATCGCGAAGGATGCGCAGCGCTTGCTGAATGGTCATACGCGCGACGCCGTAGCGCTTCGCTAGCTCCGCCTGCGAGGCCAGTTTGTCGCCCGGCATGAGCTTCTTCGTGAGGATCGTCGCCCGGAGCGCGTTCGCTACCTGTTGATACGGCGGACGCGGGTCGTCGGGGTCCAGTTCAGTCATTTGCCCAGGTTATCGCAGCACGAAGCAATCTGACTAGCCATGTTGGCCAACCTGTTGACATGGCTAGCCAAGCTGGTTTAATCTGTACATGGCTAGCCAAGCTGGCCAACTCGAAACTTCGAACCTCAAGCGGAGGCAGAGATGACGCTGAAGAACATCCCGGCGAACATGAACGGCTACAAGCTGATGATCACCGAGGCTCCGGCGATGAAGATGCGGGAGAACGAGAACGGTGTGGCCGAGCCGGTCACGGACCGCCAGGGCGTGAACCAGTTCGTGGTGTCGCTGTTCGCGAAGCGCCGCCCGGGTCCGGGCGAGTTCGCCGAGAAGGGCGAGGAGATCAAGGTGACCCTGACCGCGGACCCCGGCGAGGGTTTCGAGGAGGGCACCTACGTGCAGCTGGTCGACGCGACGATGAGCCACTGGCAGAACGAGCGCAACGGCCGGTTCTCCTCGGGGATCAGCTTCCGCGCGAACGGCCTGACGCCGGCGGCCTGATCGCCGCCAATTCGTTCGACTTTCTCTGATTTGCATTTCTGAGCCTTCCGGCTGTTTGCCCTTTGGCAATTACATAGTGGGCCGAGCCATGCCTTTTTCGGCGCGAAATTGTGCGCCGGGGAAGTCATGTTGACCCCCGGAATCGGGACGGCAAGGAATATTCCTGCTCATGCCGGGGGTCTTCATGGTTTCCCAACAAAGAAGAGGTGATGTGTTGTGCTGTGCTACTGCCCGGCGTGCGATATCCCGGCGAGCCACCGTTTCTACCGGCACTCGCATGACGAGTTTTGCCGCGAGAACACCGGCGGCGATGTGCTCGGCGATGACTGAGCCGAGTGGACCCAAGGCGTCGGATGAGCTCTGGTCAATGGCTCAGGGTGTCAGGTCGGTTCGCGAGGACCTGGAGGAATTTCGTCGCAGGACCGCGAGTCGCGCGGGTTCGCGGAATTGGCGGGTTCAGTTCGCCATCTCCGCATTGGAGACCGCGGCGGACGAGTTGGAGTCGATTCGAAGCGAATGGGAGTGAGTCAGGATGAACGGTTTCGGGTTCCACGGTTCCGGCTGCCTGGGTTCGGGGCGGTGATCGGCTGTGGTCGAGGAAACGGATTTGTTCGGTAATCCGATCGCGCCGTTGAAGCCGCGGGAGGCTCCGCGTCCGCCGGTCAACGACATGGAGTTGGTGGAGCGGATTCTCCGGGAGGCTTCCTCGGTCGGTTTCGTGGTGGTCGGCGTCCGTGAGGACGTGTACCGGCGGGTCACCGACGACCTGGTGGAAAAGGCGTCGTCCGATGTGGACGCCGCCGTGCACCAGTTGATCGACGCGAAGTGGCTGGAGGTCGGCGGCACGCACACCGTGCGTTACGACCGCTACTCGGGTCCGGCGCGGTCGGTGCTGGTGCCGCGGAAGTCCAAGCAGACCGCCTACCGGTGGCAGTCGCTGTCCAAGCCGGAGGCGTGGGGTTCCCGCGGCCGGGGAAAGTCGGCGGCATGAGCGGCCAGGGGTGTCAGCACTGGTTTTACCGGGTCGAACCGGATGGGACCGCGCAGTGCCAGGACTGCCCGCACAGCTGGCAGGTGAGGTGAGCACCGAACGAGCACCGCCCCACACGAGGGGTCCAGGCAAGGGAAAGGAGAGAAAGGGTGAAGGGGTGCTCCGAGCTTTGTAATCCAAGATCCGACGACCCTGCGTGCCGCAACTGCCGGCTTGCCCCGGTGAAGAATTTCGATTCCCGGGACGAGAAGCTCCGCCGGGTGTTGTCCGATCTGGACCACGGACTGAAGTTCTATCTCGGCTGCCTCGAACAGGCCCGGGGTTTGCCGTGGTCGTGGCGGATCGAAGAATCGCTCGATGACCTTTTCGACGAAATCGACAAGGTGGCGAGCTGGACGACACGGCATCTCGAAGAAGTGGAGAAGCGGCTGCGATGACGTATGAGGAAGCTCGCGACTCCATCCGGGAATCGATGCGGCGCCTGATGGACATCGAGAACGTGATCGTCACATCGGCGACCGAGCTGGATTTCCCGGACCGGAACGAGCTGATGCCGCTGATGGACGGGCTTCAGCGGGCGCACTACCAGCTCGACCGGGTTTTGCAGGTTGAGGAAATCGGTGAAAACGAATGAAGGGAAGTGAGTAATGCAGATCCAGGCGCTGAACAACCGCGCGAAGGACAAGTACCAGGAGCTGCACAACGCCCTGGAAGCGGTCCGGATCATCTTGGAGGAGGCGAAGAAGCTCCACGAGAAGATCACCGAGCCGCCGCGCGAAGAGGTCGGGTGGCAGGTGCCGGACAAGGACGACGTGGAGGGCGCTCACTACAAGGCGGTGGAGCAGCTGAACACGCTGCACGCCTCCACGGTGAAGTGGGAAAAGCAGCTGGTCGCCAACGGATGGAGGGTCTGAGCATGCGGAAGTTTCGGGTGGATGCCGTGATCGGCGACATCGACAAGGCGATGAGCAAGCTCCGGGACGCCATGTCCGGCCTTCAGGTCCGCACGGCGGGTTTCCGCAAGGAACACGACGAGCTGGCACGCCAGGTGGCCAACTACAAGGTCGACCTGGAAGACGTCGCCCCCTACATCAAGAACGACTAGGGCGCGACCGCACGAACCCCGGGGCTCGGCTGCCAATGACGGTAGCCGAGCCCCCCTTTTTTTGTTTGTCCCGCAAGGTGTTTGGAGTTGATCAGTGATGGGCAAGGAGTCTCGCCGCAAGGGAATCGAGTGGCGCGCGGCCGGCTGGATGGCACGCCACCCCGGCATCAGCGCCACGCCGCCGCTGCTGGGCGCGAGCCTGGCCGAACTGGGCCCGGTGACCACCGCGGGCGTTCTGGCCGGCGTGGGTGCGGCGGGCCTGTCCTGGTACCGCGGGCACCCGGCCACCTTCGACCGCCACGCCGCCCCGTGGCTGCGGGCGTTCCGGCAACGCTGGCTGCGCTACATCGGCAGACGCTGGCGTGGGGTGATGATCGATTGCGAGTTCGGCAGGGAGAACCGCAGGACCGGG
The DNA here is from genome assembly GCF_900106995.1 of Saccharopolyspora shandongensis. GTDB lineage: Bacteria > Actinomycetota > Actinomycetes > Mycobacteriales > Pseudonocardiaceae > Saccharopolyspora > Saccharopolyspora shandongensis. Next base: position 65,141 of record NZ_FNOK01000033.1, on the reverse strand, counting down.
CATGTGGAGGTGCCGCGGCTGATCCGGGTCCGCTCGGCGTCCCCGTCGATCGACACCCTGTATGTCAAGATCCTCCGCGGCCAGTCGCTGAAGCGGTTCCAGGACGCTCAGGACGAGCTGGCGATGGCGCTGCGGGCCGACGCGCTGGGGGTCACGAAGGTCAAGCCCGGCGTGATCGCGCTGACCGTGGTCCGCGGGAACCCCTTCGAGCACATCGTCGACCCGGCCGAGATCCCCGCCGACACCGCCGACGTGGACTTTGAGGCGCTGTACATGGGCGAGGACGAGCACGGCAACGACTGGACCGAGCCCTTCATCGGCGGCAACCACCTACTCGGGTGCGGCGCGACCGGCTCGGGTAAGGCGGGGCTGTTCTGGAACCCGCTGCGGGCGATGGGGCCGGCGATCCGGGACGGTCTGGTGCAGGTGGATTTCCTGGACCTCAAGGGCGGCATGGAGGCCGGGGTTCACCGCGAGTTCTTCCACCGCTACGCCGACGAACCCAAGCCCGGTCTGGAGGTCATCGAAGCTTTCCGCGACGACATGAAGGCCACCCAGCGCTACCTCGCCTCGGAAGGGCTGCGGAAGGCCACGCCGAGCCGGGAAACGCCGCTGCGGCTGCTGATGATCGACGAGCTGGCCATGATGACCGCGCTCGGCGAGTCGGGCATCACCCGCGCCGCGATCAAGCTCATGGCCGAGGTCATGACCCAGGGCCGTGGCCCGTTGTTCGGGGTCTGCGCCTACGTGCAGGAACCGACCAAGGACATCGTCCCGGTCCGGGACCTGTTCACCCGCCGCGTGTGCCTGCGCACCACCGCCGAGAACCACCCCGACATGGTCCTCGGCGATGGCATGCGGCAACGCGGTGCCTTGGCCGATGAGATCCCCGCCGACGACGAGCACGCCGGCATCGGGTTCCGCGTGGACAAGTACTCCCGCCGCCCCGTGCGCGTGCGCGCCGGCTACGTCTCCGATGCCGACATCACCGAACTCGTCCGCACCTGCACCCCCGGCCCGGTCGATGAGTCCAACGTGGTCCACCTCCACCGCGGCCACGACGAAGACGACGAAACCGAAGCCGCCTGAAAACCGAGCAATACAACCCGAAAACCGACTAGGAAGGAACGAACCGATGAAGCCCGTTGTCCACGTTGAACTGACCGGTGCCGCGATCAAGACCGTCCTCATCCTGCTACTGCTGACCATCGGTGTTCTGGCGCTGGTGTGGCTGCTGGCCGGGCCCGGTTACGCCATCGCCGGCGGCATCGCGGTGATCGTGATCGTGCGGGGCCTGTACGCCCTGTTCACCCCCAGCAGCGAATAGGAGCCGATCATGCGCTTGCGCCGACGCCCGAAGGGTGCGCCAGAGGGCGAGACGCGGCGGGTCGGCAAACTCCGCGCCCAGATCGCGGAAGCGACCCGCCTCCGCGGCCTGGTCCGAAACCCCGACCTCACGGCGGTGGAGATCGAGCGCCACCGCCGCCGCACCCTGATCGGGCTGTGGTTCTTCCTCGCCCTCGGGCTGGTGTTCACCACTGCCGGCGTCCAGCGCTTCCTCGCCGGCAATGCGACCCCAGCCGATCCGATCTGGTGGGCAGCCTGGACCGTAGAACCGATGTTCGCGGGGCTGCTGATCGTGCTGCTGAACTTCGAAGCCCTGATCCTCTCCCACGGCATCGACCTCGAACACGCCTGGTGGACCCGGCTCAAGCAGGTCTTGCTGGCGGCCACGTTGTTCATGAACGTGATCCCGCAACTCGTCCCGCTGGTCACCAACTGGACGGAGTTCAACCCCGGATCGGCGCTGGTACACGCGATCATCCCGGTGATCGTCTACGGGCTGGCCGAGGTCATCCCGGTCATCCAGGCCCGCGCCCGGCAAGCCATCCTCAACGGCTACGCCGAAGCCGACCGCCACCAACCCGACCCCGAACCCGCACCACCGGCCACACCGGAGGCCACCCCGAAACCAGACTCGGAACCGACCCCGGCACCGAAGCCCGAACCGCTGGCCACAGCGGAACAGCCCGTGGCCCCGGAGCCGCCCGCGGTAGTGAAGACAGTCCAGCGGGGCCCGAAGCTGCCGCCGCAAATGATCCAGGCGATCGACAACGCCCGCACCCAGGCACTCCGTGAGGGCCGGGAATTCACCGCAGCCGACGTGCAAGCCGTTGTCCGGCTCCCGGACGACATCGCCGCACAAGTCGCCGGCAGCACCACCAACGGCCACGCCGTGACGTGAAAACCGTTACCACACAACCGAATCACTGATCCGTACCGGCTCGGCGGGGCGTACCGCGGGGCACGGGCTCACGGGAACACCCCGCCGGGCCCACACCCAGGAGGTGCCACCGTGACCAGCCTCGCCCGCCCCCTCCCTCGTCGCCGTCCGCGTCTGCTGGACCTGTACTCGTGTGCTGGCGGCGCCGGAATGGGCTACCACCGCGCCGGGTTCGACGTCGTCGGCGTCGACATCGCCCCGCAGCCCCGCTACCCGTTCGAGTTCCACCAGGCCGACGCCCTGGAATTCCTCGCCGCGCACGGTCACGAGTTCGACGCGATCCACGCCAGCCCGCCGTGCCAGGCGTTCACCAACGCGCAGCGCATCCGCGGCAACGATCACCCCGACCTCATCGCGCCCACCCGCGACCTGCTCATTGCGACCGGTCGGCCGTGGGTCATCGAGAACGTCGAAGGCGCGCCCCTGCACAACCCCGTCATGCTCTGCGGCGCCATGTTCCCGCAGCTCAAGGTGTACCGGCACCGGTTGTTCGAAACAAACTTCCCCCTCTCCGCACCCGCGCACCCCGAGCACGTGGCGCGACTGACGAAGATGGGCCGCCCGCCCCGGCCGGGGGAGTTCATGCACGTTGTCGGCAACTTCTCCGGCGTGCAGGCCGCCCGGGACGCGATGGGCATCGACTGGATGACCCGCGACACCCTCCGCGAAGCCATCCCGCCGGTCTTCACCGAGTACATCGGCGCCGCCCTCCTGGCCGAGGCCACCACCCCGGCCACCGCGGCCGCCTGAAAGTTCTTGCTCCACAACCGAATACCGCATACCGATCCAGCTCGGCGGGACACCACCGGGCCGATCGATCCGGACTGGTGTCCCGCCGCTTTCTTGTGTGGAGGTGGACACCATTGCCCCCGAGAGCCCTGATCAACCCGACCGACTACCGGCGCCTGACCACTGATGGCGTGCAGCGCCGCGCCCGCGCCGCCGGCTTCCAGCAGTGGCGCACCAGCATCGAGCGGCTTGGCGGCTGCACCCACCCGATCCGGCTCTCCGGCTCCTGGGCTGTCCAGGACACCGCCACCGGTAAGGTGCTCGCCGACCGCACCGGACAGGTCATGGTCCCCTGCGGCAACCGCCGCGAAAGCGTCTGCGTCGCCTGCTCCGACCGCTACGCCGCCGACGCCTACCACCTGCTCCACGCCGGGCTCGCCGGCGGCACCAAAGGCATCCCCGTGACGGTCGCGGACAAGCCGCGGCTGTTCGTGACCCTCACCGCCCCATCCTTCGGTCCGGTCCACAACCGCCCCACCCCGAACGGGAAGGTCATCCCGTGCCGGTGCGGCGAGTACCACCACCCCGACGACCCCCGCCTCGGGCAGCCGATCGACCCCGGCACCTACGACTACCGCGGGCACGTGCTGTGGCAGGCCCACGCCGGCGCGCTCTGGCACCGCTTCACCACCTACCTCAAGCGCCACCTCGCCGAAGCCGCCGGCCTCCGCCAAAGCGCCTTCAGCGAGGTCGCGCGGTTGTCGTTCGCGAAGGTCGCCGAATACCAGCGCCGCGGCGTGATCCACTTCCACGCCGTCATCCGCCTCGACGGCCCCGATGGACCGAACGACCCGACCCCGCGATGGGGCACGGTCGGCGTGCTCACCGACGCGGTCCGGCTCGCGCGCGCCAACACCGTGATCACCTCCCCGAAGGTTGACGGCCGCGTCTGGGAGCTGGCATTCGGGGACCAGCTCGACATCCGCCCGATCCGCCCCCTCGACGCCTCCGCAGTGGAGGATGACCGCGGTGTGATCAGCGATGACCGGATCGCCTCCTACATCGCCAAGTACGCCACCAAAGGCACCAGCACCGCCCAGGCCGCGGACCGCCGGATCCGCTGCCAGGCCGACATCGACCGCCTGCAGGTCAGCGCGCACCACCGGCGGATCATCCAGACCGCATGGGACCTCGGGGCCCTGGTGACGTGCCCGGACTGCCACCCCGACGGCCCCCACCAGGCCGAGGGCTGCGCCTGCCAGCAACGCCAGCGGGCCCGCTACTGCGACACCTGCGACAACGGCGGCGAGATCACCCGCACCACCCGCCTCCACCGCCTCCACCCCGGGCGCACCGACAAGCCCGACCCCCTGGATGCGCTCCGGCTCCGCCGCTGGGCACACATGCTCGGCTTCCGCGGCCACTTCCTCACCAAATCCCGGCAGTACTCGGTGCCGTTCCGGCAGATCCGCGACGACCGCCGCCAGTACCAGCACGAACACACCTTCGCCCAACTCGGCATCACCGACGACGAAACGATCACAGTGATCAACGACTGGGCCATGACCAGCGTCGGCCACCACACCCCCGCCGAACGCGAACTCGCCGCCGCCATCGCCGAACGCCGGCGAGAACAACGCAAACACCGCCACGCCAAAGAAAGGAAGGACTGACCATGATCCGCAACCTGTGGGGCATCGGCGAGGTCTCGGCCTACCTGGGCGTCCCCGCCGGCACGCTCTACCAGTGGCGCACCCGCGGCTACGGACCGCCCGGCCGCCGGGTCGGCAAGTACGTCCGATACAAGCCCGACGACGTCGAGCGGTGGTTCGAGTCCCTGGATGAGGGGTGATCTAATGCCGCGGCCGCCGTTGGACGTCGGTACGTACGGGAAAATCCGTTTCTACGAGACCGCCACGGGCTGGCGTGCGATGACGAAGTATCGCGACTACGACGGCGTGACACGCCCGGTGGAGCGATCAGGCCGTACGCAGAGTCTGGCGGAGAAGAAGCTCAAGAAAGAGCTGCGGGACCGCTTGACCCCGGCGCAGCACGCCGGACTGTCTCCTGATTCGAAGTTCCGCGAAGCGGCCGAGCTGTGGATCAAGGAGTTTGAGGAGGCAGTGGAGGAGGGCGTACGGTCTCCGACCTCGTTGGACACCTACCGAGGACGGCTCAACACATACGTTCTCCCAGCCCTGGGTGAGCTTCGCCTTCGGGAGATCACAGTGTTCCGCATCGACCAGACGTGTCAGTCGGTGCGAAAGAACAAGAGCGTGGACTCAGCGCGGACTGTCCGGAACATCATCTCGGGAATCTGCGGTCTGGCGGTCCGCTACAAGGCGATGCAGCGCAACCCGGTGCGTGACATGGGGCAGCTCGAAGGTCGTCGCAAGGCGTCGCGCGCACTCGAGTCGGACGAGATGCGAGACCTTCTGACGAAGCTTGACGAGAGCGAGTCGGCGATCAAGTACGACCTTCCTGACCTCGTACGTTGGTATGCAGGCACCGGCTTCCGCACCGGTGAGGCCCTTGCAGTGCACTGGCACCATCTGGACCTTGAGGCTGGAACCGTGGATTGGGCTGGCAACCTGATCAGAGCCACGGGGAGAGGCCAGATGATCAACGACGGCAAGACCGAGGTCTCGGGCCGGGCTGTTGCGCTCCCGACCTGGTTGGTTGCCATGCTCCGTGAGCGTCGGGCCAGACTGGCGGAGCGGTTCGGCATCGAGCCGGATGAGATCTCGGGGCCGCTCTTTCCGAACAGCAAGGGCGGCCATCGGGACAAGCACAACACCCTGGCCCGCTGGCGGGACTTCCGGAGCGACGCCGGATATCCCTGGGTGACGTTCAGGACGTTCCGGCGCTCGGTGGCGACCGTGCTCGATGAGGCTGGGCTGACCGCGCGAGAGGTCGCCGACCAGCTGGGGCACTCTAAGGTCTCGACAACCCAGGACGTCTACATGGGCCGCCGGGTCAAGAGCCGCAAGGCGGCCGACGCCCTGAGCCGGGTTGAGTGGTTCGGTGAATAAGGTGTGGGGAAAGTGTGGAGATGATCTCTCTGCCCTTTCCCCGCACCTGTTCCACCAGGTGTTTTGTGGGGCAGGTGGGACTTGAACCCACGACCTGACGGATTATGAGTCCGCTGCTCTGACCTGCTGAGCTACTGCCCCAGGATTGCTTTCGCAATACCGGCGATCGTAGCGAGGTCGCGGGGGGTTCGAGCTGGCGGGTGGACCCGCCGACCGGCCTACGGATCGATTGGTCGAACCGGTCGAATGCGCTGCGCACGGCGTTACGCCGAGTGGACTACCGGGGGTTTCGGACGAATGAAAACGGGGCCGGCGCACCCGTGCGATGCGCCGGCCCCGGTCGGTCTGCTGCTCAGCCGAAGAAGCTGAACACGTCGAACGCTCCGGTCAACTGGCCGATGACCGCGATCGTGGCCATCAGCGCGCCGATCCCGGCCACTGTCAACACCGACAGCATGATCAAGTAGACGAGCGCCTTGATCGGCTTCGGCAGCTTGGCCACCGAGCCGAAATCCGGCAGCGAGATGTGCGATTCCTTGCCGATACCTGGTGCGGACATCCTGACTTCCCCCGTCCTCTGTCAGTCCCCTTGGACGAACGACCACTGCTCAAGAGACGAAGCGCAACGGGATTCCGTTGCGCGCAACGCATCACGAGTTCATTTCGGTCAGCAATCGAGCGGATCAACCAGCACAGTCGGTCTTTCCGGCCCGCGGCTCACGGGCTCGGACAAATCATCCGTGCTCCAACCGACCGCCGCGAGCCGGGCATGGACGAGATCGTGCGGCGATCCCGGATCGTTATCCGACCCGCCGTCCAATTCGCTCGGACAGGTGACACGAACGCGGAACCGCCCCACTACCGGAAGATCCGGGCGCGGGACTCTCCCCGGCTCATGCGCTGCTCGCACCCGTCACCGGCCGAATACCTGCCGTCGCGGTTGCGCTCCTGCTCAAAGCTTACCTTGTCGGGTGAACTCCGGTGCCACCGACCGCGTGCGTCCACAGAGGCCGGTCACGGGCAGAGGCGCCGGTAGGGCAAACCGGGCGCGCGCACGTTCCACTCCTGCTCGGTGAAGCCGGGACCGGCTGCGGCGCAGGCCAGCTCGGTGGCGCGGGCCACGACATCCGGCAGGTCTCCCACGTTCCACAGCATCGCCGTCGTGATCGTGGTCTCGCTGCTCGCGGTCAGCCGGATCTCGCCGTCGGTGAGCACGATCAGCAGCGACTTCGCCCTGCCCTGCTCCTTCCAGAACTGGACCTCGTGCTGGACCCACGCGGATTCCGCGGACTTCGGGTTGGCCGGCACGACCTGCGGCGCGAGCGCCGCAGGTCGTGCCGCGGAAGATGCGGAGCTTGCCGCGGACCCTCCACCACGGTCTTTCGATCCGCAGCATCGCGCCCCGCACGTCGGCGGCCAGCTTGCCGTCGGCCCCGTGGCTGTACGAGAGGAAGCGTCGTACTCGAAGCGATTCGCCGGCGGCTTGGAGTCGCCGCGCATGCCCACACCCCCATGTGGTCCCGCGCGTGATCGCCGGAGCACGCTGCGCGTTGCCGGGACGGTCCCGCCCCGGCCGTCGGGACGACCAGGGCGGGACCGCTGCCGAACGCGACGATCAGGTGCCGACTCGCCAGTCGGTCAGGTACCGCTTCTGCTGGTCGGACAGCTCCTCGATCTCGACGCCGTAGGCGTCCAGCTTCGCCTTCGCCACGCGGTTCTCGATGTCCTTCGGGATGCCGTGCACGCCCGCGGGCAGCGACGCCGCGTTGGCCACCAGGTGTTCGAGCGCCAGCGCCTGGGTCGCGAAGGTCATGTCCATCACCTCGGCCGGGTGCGCCTCCGCCGCCGACTGGCCGACCAGCCGGCCCTCGGCCAGCAGCAGTATCCGGTTGCCCACCGGGAGCCGGTATTCGACGCAGTTCGGGCGGAGCTCGGTGACCTGCTCGGCCTCCTTGCGCAGGTCCTCGACGCCGATCTCGATGTCGAAGTGGCCGGAGTTCGCGACGACCGCGCCGTCCTTCATCTTGCGCATGTGCTCGATCGTGACGACGTCCCGGTTTCCGGTGACCGTCACGAAGATGTCGCCGTGCTCGGCGGCGCGCGACATCGGCATCACGGTCAGGCCGTCGAGCACGGCCTCCAATGCCCGCACCGGGTCGACCTCGACCACGATGACGTTGGCGCCCATGCCCCTGGCGCGCATCGCGACGCCGCGACCGCACCAGCCGTAGCCGACGACGACGAAGGTCGAGCCGGCGAGCAGCATGTTGGTCGCCCGCAGGATGCCGTCGATCGTGTTCTGGCCGGTGCCGTAGCGGTTGTCGAACAGGTGCTTGGTGGCCGCGTCGTTCGTCGGGAACACCGGGTAGCGCAGCGCGCCGTCGTCGGCCATGTTCTTGATCCGGAGGACGCCGGTGGACGTCACCTCGGTGCCGCCGATCACGTCGGTGAGGAGCTCGGCGTGGTCGTTGTGGATCGTGGTGGTGAGGCCCGCGCCGTCGTCGACGACGATGGTCGGACGGGTCTTGAGCACCGCCTGGACGTGCCCGTAGAACGTGTCGCGATCGGCGCCGTACACCGCGAAGACCTCGGCGCCGATGTCCCGCTGGATCGAGGCGGCGACGTCGTCCGGTTGGATCCGCACAGCGCGACCTCGGCGCCGCCCGCGACCAGCGCGCGCACCATGTTCGCCGTCTCCGTGGTGACGTGCAGGCAAGCCGCGATGCGGTGACCGGTGAACGGCTTCGCCTCCGCGAACTGCTCGGTCAGCGTGCGCAGAACCGGCATGCGCCGCGACGCGAAATCTATCTTGCGTTGTCCTTGATCGGCCAGCGCCAGATCGTGCACCATACCCACCGAAAAGCCCTGCTCTCCTCAGTCACGTCAGCCTGGAGCGCACTCCGGAAAGATCGGGGTGCACTCATCCCCGAAAGGCCGCCACGTCATTTTTCACGGGGCGCCGGCGTCGGAGAAGACTCCCGGGACATTGAGCGGGTGAATTCACATTTCTCCAACACTGGAGCCGACCCTGCAGCAGCCCCGCAATGAAGTCGAGCGCGCCATTTGCCCGACCGGCAAGAACGCGTTGCCGAACAAAACCGACATCTGCTGGTTCTTCCACCTGCGCCACGCTGGGCGGTTAGCGGGAGCGAACTCCACGTTCACCCATTCGCTGCAACGCATTACGCGAACCGCCGTCGGAGCGAGCGGAATTCTCGGACGCCCCACACCGAAGCCGAAAGAGCGCACACCGATGTGCGTCAATCGCCAGAACGAGTGGAGCGAAGGGTCAAATCGCATATACAGGGACTTTGGAATATTCCCGACAAAGACCACTGCGGCAGCCGCATTCGCAGGCCATCGAGGCTAAATCGGCCAGCGGAACGCCCCGGACAGCGATGAGCGCATTTCACGAGAGGCCGTCGGAAACCTCGCCCGCTCCCTCGCGCGCGACTAGGATATCCACCGGGTCGCCAACGTCGGCGAAATCGCCACCGGTACGCCCTTCCCGGCTGATCCATCACCTAGGCCGGAACGGACGAGAACACGACAAGGCCACCACCCGGACCGCCAGTCGTTTCCCGCCGCCGATCTCGCAGGAGGTAGAAACAGTGCAGTACGTGGCCATGCTTCGGCAGAAGTATGTCGCTCACCTGCTCGGATCAAGCATTGTCGGCAGATTGCCGAACGGAATGGCTCCGATCGCGATCGCCATCCATCTCCGGCAGCAGCAGGCCGGTTACGCGGTCGCCGGTCTTTTCACCGCGATTTACGCCTTGAGCACCGCGGCCGGTTCCCCACTGCTCGGCAGACTCGTCGACCGGTTCGGCCAACCGATTGTCATGCTCATTTCCGCCGCCGGCTCGGCGATCGGGTTCTTCGCGGCCGCGTTCCTCCCCGTCGACGACTATTTGTTGCTCGGCGCCTCGGTGGTGCTGGCGGGCGCCCTCACCCCGCCGTTGGAGGCGTGCCTGCGCAGCCTGTGGGCGGACATCCTGCCCAAGGAACAGCTCGAAGCCGGCTACGCGCTGGATTCCTCCACCCAGCAGGTCATCTTCATCAGCGGCCCGCTGCTGGTGGCCGGCGGCATCGCCGTCGCACCCTCCGAGTACGTCGTGCTGGCGACCGGGTTGTTCGGCCTGATCGGCGTGGTGGTGTTCTGCCTCGCCCCGCCGGCCTGGCGCTGGCGGCCGGTGCACGCCGAACGGCACTGGCTCGGCCCGCTCCGCTCACCGCTGCTGACCGTCGTGCTGGTGTGCAACTGCGGCGTCGGCGCGGCCATGGGGGCGTTCAGCATCCTCGCCGTCGCCTACTCCGAGCACGTGTCCCTGCCCACCATGAACGGCGTGCTGCTGAGCGCGAACGCGGTCGGCGCGATGATCGGCGGCATCGTCTACGGCGCCAGGGTGTGGAAGAGCCGGGACAGCAAGCGGCTGCTGGTGCTGCTCGGCACGCTGGCCGCGCTGTACCTGCCGCTGATGCTCACGCCCGGCGCCATCGCGATGACCGTCCTCGCGTTCATCGGTGGGCTCTTCCTCGCCCCGGCCCTCACCTGTTCGTACGTGCTGGTGGGCCGGATCTGCCCGCCGGGCACCGTCACGGAAGCGTTCGCCTGGCTGGTGACGATCTTCCTGGTCGGCAACGCGGCGGGCGCGGCGACGGCGGGCGCGGCGGTGAGCTCGCTACCGATCAACCTCTCCTTCGGCGCCATGGCGCTGTTCGCGCTGATCGGGTTCGCGATCTACGTCGTCGGCCTGCGACTGATCGGCCCCGAATCATCAAGCACCCCAACGGAATCCGAGCAGTCGACCGCCCGCTGAGGCGGTGGGACCGCTCGCGCTCGCCGGCGCGGGCGGCCCGCCGCTGTTCGACCACCGCGTCCAGCAGCGTCGCGACTCCGCACTCCTCGTTGGTCGGGACGACGAGGTCCGCCGCCGCGAGCACGGAGTCCGCCGCGAGCCCACCTCGGCCCTACATCGCGGCAGGCCGCGCGGCGGCTACATCGGCGGCACGACGGCGTTCGCACACAAAATGATCCCCCAACGCACTTCGCCCGCTCCCGGCCGCCTCCTGCTCATCCCGGCACGCCCAGACGCGATGCACCGTCGAAGGCAGGTTCAGCGGCGCGCGCGACGCTGACCGCCACCGGCGAGACCAGGGCGCGGCACCTGGCCGACCATCCCGCGCTCGACGGCATCGACCTCGTCCCGAGCAGCCCCGCCACCCGGGCCAGGACGACCGCCGATCTGCTGACTCGCGACACGGATAAGTACGAAGTGGACGATCGGATGTGCGAATTGTCCTTCGGTTCTTGGGATAGCAAAAACCGTCCGATTTGGACGGATACGAGTGCTGCGAATCCTGGAAGCGCAATCCGGCGCCGCACTGCCCGCCGGGCGGCGAATCCGGCCTGGAGGTGGCGGCGCGAGTGGTCGCGGCCGTCCGCGACGCGCTCGAACGGCACCGCGCGGTGGCCGCGGTGACGCACAAGGCCCCGGTCCGGCTCGCCGCGTGGTTCCTGCTGGGCATTCCGCTTTCCCGCTACCGCGATCTGGCCGCGGCACCGGTCGGTTCGGTCACCGAGCTCACCTTCGGCCAGGACCGCGGGCGGCTGCGCGGGCTGGGCGATGTGTCCCACCTCCCACTCGAATGGCGTAGGAATCCGGACGGCACCGGTCCGGGACCGGCACCTTCTGGTAGTAGCTCTCCCCGTGAACGCTCCGCGCCAGAACACGTCCGCTGATTCCGCCGATGCCGCGTGTGGAAAGGAGAACGACTTGACGCGCTTCGCCGAGATCGACCACATCGTGTGGGACTGGAACGGCACGCTTTTCGCCGACACCGCCGCGCTGATCGACGCGACGATCGACATCTTCGCCCGGGCTGGGCTGCCGACCGTCACGCGAGCCCGGTACCAGGAGCACCACACCCAGCCCATCCCGCTGTTCTACGACCGGCTCGCCGAGCGCGATCTCAGCGACGAAGAGCAGCAGTGGCTGGCCGAGGCGTTCCAGGAGACCTACGTCCGCTACCGCCAGAACCTCGGCCTGCACCCGCAGGCCCGCGACGTCCTGCGGCAGTGCGCCGACGCGGGCTTCGCCCAGTCGCTGCTTTCGATGTACCCGCACGAAAAACTGCTGCCGCTGGTGGAGACCGCGGATATCACCGCGTTCTTCCGCCGCATCGACGGGCTGCGCACCGACGAGGCCGCGAAGAAGGCCCCGCACCTCCGGCGGCACCTCGCCGAGATCGGTGCGCGCCCGGAGAGTGTGCTCCTCGTCGGCGACAGCGTGGACGACGCGCTGGCCGCGCGGGAATGCGGCGCGCACTGCGTGCTGTACCACGCGGGCCGAGACGCGCTCCACTCCCGGGAGCACTTCGAGGCGCTGGACGTGCCGATCGCCGAAAACCTGCGCGACGCCGTGACCGCGCTGCTCGGCCACCGACAGCCGAACCAAGACACCGGGAGGCCGACGTGGACCACCACGACACCGTGACCGTTCCCGATTCCGGCGGCGTCGCCGACGAGATGGCGTGGATCCAGCGGAACTCCCCGCTGCTGGACTCCTACGTCCGGGGGCTGGTCGGCGACGGCTCCTTCCAGGGCCTGCGGGTGGCGGTCGCCCTGCACATCGACCCGAAGACGGGATTCCTGGCGACCGTCCTGCAGGACGCCGGGGCCGAGGTCGTGGTGGGCGGCAGCAACCCGCGCACCACCCGGGACGACGTGGTGGCGCACCTCCGAGAGCGCGGGATCGAGACCGTGGGGCGGCGCGGCGAGCCGGTCGAGGACTGGCGCGCGGGCCTGCTGTCCATCGGCGACTCGGAACCGGACCTCGTCCTCGACGACGACGTCGAACTCGTGGTGCTGATGGCCGAGCACCAGCCCGAGAAGCTCGCCAGGGTGCGTTCGACGCCTTCGAACCGGACGGCCGATACGGCCTGACCCAACAACACCGCCCCGGCGTCGGCCCAGAACTCATCCTCGCCCAGCTCGGCCCGGCAGAACTCGGCGCGGCCCTGGAAAACCGGATCGCCGAAGTCCGCGCCGTCGGCTGAAGGGCGCCCCCAGTGCTCGTGAGTGGTTGTTCCGGTAAGAACCGGAGCAACCACTCACGAGCACTCAGATCACTTCAGACCGTCCGCGGGAGTCCGCGTTCGACCGGGAAGTACGTCGACACCTCGATTCTCGCTGGATCCTCGATCAATTCCTGCCGGAGCCGCTGCAGGCAGGCCGACGGTTCGCCACCCAGCGCCCGGCTCAGGTCCTCGAACACCTGCAGCGCCCGGGGCACCGCGCCCGACCGCTGGAGCGCGATCATCAGCAGTGCGCTGGTGTTCTCGTCGGCCGGGTGCGCCGCCACCAGCGTGCGCAGCTCCGGGATCAGCGCCGCGTGCCTGCCCAGGTGGAGGTCCGCGACGATGCGCTGTTCCAGCACGCGGGTGCGGGCATCTTCGATCGTCGCGGCGGCCGCCGCCAAGACCCGGCCCATCGGCACGTCCACCAGGACCGGGCCGCGCCACAGGTCCAACGCCTGGCCCAGGTACCTCGCAGCGCTCTCCGCATCGCACTTCTCCAGGGCGGCGCTGCCGCTCGCGGCCAGCCGGTCGAACTCGGCGAGGTCGAACGAACGCGATGCCGCCACGAGCTGGTAGCCGTTGTAGCTGCGGGCGAGCAACTCCTTGGCCGTCTGCTTGCTGCCGACCGGCAGCGAGCCCTCGATCCGCCGCCGCAGCTGCAACACGTACGTCTGCAGCGTGGTCGGTCCGCTGCGGGGCACCGCATCGCCCCAGATCTCCGACATCAGGGTCGATGCGGAAACCGCGCGCCCGCACCGCAGGGCCAGCAGGGCGAGCACCTGCCGCGGCTTCCCGGCGGTCGGCACGATCGAACAGTTCCGCAGCCGGACCGAAACCGGCCCCAGCACGTTGATTTCCAGTAACGGCATGCCCAGCAACCATCCGCCTACGAATTGGACGAAGTTGTCAGCCGGGACGGGTGATCGCAGCAGCGATCACGCCCGCAACGCGCAGCACGTCCCGAGGTCCCCTGTCCTCCGTCCGGGCAGGATCAGCCGTGGTGCCGGGGAAGACCGGGTGAAGCCGCGACGAAGTGCGTCACCTGGACGCCGGTTCGCCGGGCATCGCGGCCGCCCGCTCGCGGCCGCGCCGATTCGCCGATGCCGTTCGCGTCAGGGTCTGCCGTGAACATCCGGGACGGGGCGGGGCACATCGCCGCCGCCGGGCGCGCCCGGTGAAATCCCCCAGCAGATCACAACTCCCATGCCAACGCCCTCCCGCTCGTCCCCAGGAAAACCCGCGCTACCCGATCACCTTACCCGGCAGATCGCCCGGGCGTCGCCGGAAAATCCCGCCGGCGCTCGCTCAGGCTGCTTTCGCGGCGGTCAGCACCAGCACGAGCGGGCGGCCCACCAGCCACGACGCCCACGGGACCTCGTCGACCATCTGCTCGTCACCGGAAAGCTCGTGCCGCTGGACCTCGGTGAAACCGGCGCCCGCGATCCAGCCCGCATAATCGTCCACTGTGTACGGATGGGCGACCATCTTGAACACCTCCCCGGCGTCCTCGAACTGCGCCGACATCCCGGTCGCCGCCATCTCGGGGTGGAAGACGGAGAACACCAGCCGCCCGCCCGGCCGCAGCACCCGGTGGAATTCGGCGACCGCCCGCGCCGGCTCCTCCAGGTGCTCGCCCAACAGGGCGCACAGCACCGCGTCGAACTCGGCGTCGGCGAACGGCAGCGCCTCCTGCAGGTCGCCCTCGAAGAGCGGGACGCCCGGATGGCTGTGCCGGGCCACGTCGAGCATCCCGGCCGAGAAGTCGACGCCCTGCGGCTCCGCGCCCGCGGCGAGCATCGCGCCGAGGTTGCGCCCGGTTCCGCAGCCCGCGTCCAGGATCCGCTCCCCCGGCTTCGGCGCCAGCAGCCCGATGCTGTGCCGGGAGTCCAGCGACACCACCGGATTCGGCGTTCGTTCGTACGTGCTCGCCCATCGGTCGTATCCGGCTTTGGTCGTTATCTCTTGCATCTGCATCCTGGACCGCCCGAAGGTAATGTGAAACAGTCAGCGGGGGGGAACGTGGTCGAGCCGGGGGGCGAAGCGCACCGAACCGCCGAAAACCCGTGGCACCCGGTCGAAAACATTGCACCGCGATGACTGTCGGCCGATTGCGCGGACCGAGCCGGTCACGCGCAATCGAAGCCTACCGGCCGGGCATTCGGTGGGCAACCGAACGGGTGGCCGCGATCGGCACCCGCGCCCGCTCGACGCGATCCGGGGAATCCGGGAACTACCAGGAGGCCAGCAGGAAATGCCGGAAACATCGTTAAGGGTTCTCGTCATCGGCGGCGGCATCGGCGGCCTCTGCCTGGCACAGGGATTGCGCAAGGCCGGGGTGGACGTCGCGGTCTACGAACGGGATCGCACCCGCACCGATCGCCTGGAGGGCTACCGGATCCACATCGACCCGCACGGGGCGAAGGCGCTGCACGCCTGCCTGCCGGCGGAGACCTGGGAGACCTTCGTGCGCAGCACGGTGGACCTGGGCAGTTTCCGGTTCCTCACCGAGGATCTGCAGGAACTGATGGTGATGGAGCAGGACGCCCGCGGCGCCGCGGGTTCCGGGCCGACCGAGCGCTCCCACGCGATCGACCGGGTGACCCTGCGCGAGGTGCTGCTCGCCGAGCTCGACGAAGTCCTGCACTACGACAAGAAGTTCGAACGCTACGAGCGCGGCCCGGACGGCGAGATCACCGCGCACTTCGCCGACGGCACGACCGCCACCGGCGACGTCCTGGTCGGCGCGGACGGGGTCAACTCCCCGGTGCGCAAGCAGTACCTGCCGCACGTGGAGCGGGTGGACACCGACGCCTACGGCATCGGGCTGAAACTCCCGCTCACCGAGGAGGTTCGCGCCTGGCTGCAGCCGCCGCTGTCCACCGGGCGGAGCATGATCATGGCGCCGGCGCCGTTCTTCCTGTCCATCTCGGTCTTCGACCGCACGGCCGCGATGGACGACCTGCCCGAGACGCGCGGCGACGACGCCTACGTCGGCAGCGCCTTCGTGATCCGCCGCGGCGCGTGCCCGGCCAACATCGAGGCCCTGGACGGGCCCGAGCTGAAGGGCCTGATCGAACGGCTCGTCGGCGACTGGCACCCGCAACTGCGCAGGCTGATCGCCGAATCCGATCCGGAGAGCGCGCTTCTGGTGCCGTACAAGACATCGGTGCCGGTCAAGCCGTGGGAGACCACCAACGTCACGCTGCTCGGCGACGCGGTGCACAGCATGTCGCCGGTCGGCGGCATGGGCGGCAACACCGCGTTGCGCGACGCGGATCTGCTGTGCCGCCAACTGGTTTCGGCGCGCGACGGCAAGGTGGCGACCACCGAGGCGATCCGCGCCTTCGAGGCGGGGATGCTCGAATACGGCTTCGCCGCCGTGCGGAAGGCGCTGCAGTACCAGAAGCAGGGCTTGCAGAGCAACAAGGTCGCGGTGTCGCTGTCGCGGGTCTTCTTCCGCGCCATGAACGGCATGATGCAGCGGAAGCGGCAGCCGGCACGGGAGCCCGCCAGGTCGGGCGCCAGGAGGTGACTTCGGTCCCCGGGAGCGGCGGCGCACCCACCGCTCCCGGGTCGAGGAGTCATCTTGGACGTGCTGGAATGCGGTAGGGCGGGTTTTTGAAGCGGCGAAGGCGCTTAGCCCACCCTCGCAACTTGCACCGCCGCGGGTTCACGGTGCCCACCCCTCCGGGGTTCTCCCAGCGAGGACAGCCCCGACGTGGTGAATTGGCATTCATGAGTCGGGGATCCCACAGCGAGAAGGCGACAGCAACTCCCGCGGGGGGCCGCTACTCGCACCGCCACGCAAAACGGGCCCGGTAAACAGTCTTAATGCCAGCCCGCCTCGTAGAAGTCTCCTGGTGCGCGGCCGGAGCCGATCATCACCTGGAGCAGGCTGGTGAGGCCCGTTCCGTCGATTCCGAGCAGGCGGTTGGTCTGCGGCACGTGGTAGCCGAGGCTGGCGTGGCAGCGCAGCCCGAGCGCCGCCGCGGCCAGGTAGAGCCGCTGCGTCAGGATTCCGGCTTCCATGTTCTGCATCCGGTACCAGCGGTCGCCGTGCGCGCGGAAGCCGCTCTCGTACTCGCCCACCGGGTAGATGCACAGGTTCGTGTGGGTGAGGTTGAAGAGCTTGATCAGCAGCGCCTCCTGGAGTTCGCCGCCGATTCCGGGCGCGGCGCGCACGAGCTCCAGGTCAGCGCGCTCCGGCCGGTAGCGGTAGACGCCGGGCTCCAGGCCGGAAACCCGGTTCACCGCGCAGAGGAGTGCGGTGTGCCGGACCGCGGGTGACGGCCCGTCGAGATCGTTCCGGTAGCCCTCTGCCGCCGCCGCGAGCAGCGCCGCCAGCGCGTCCTGGCCCAGGTCGGACGGGGTGAAGTAGCCCATCGAGGAACGCCGGGCCCGCAACCCGCCGAGCGGGTCGACCCGGCGGCCGGGCAGTGCCACCGTTCCCCCGCCGGGCACGCCCGAGGCACTGATCTCCGGTTTGGCGCCTGCCTCCGGCGGCGACGCGGCGCGCCTGGACGCCTGGTGCACCTCGGCTTGCAGCGGCAATGTCGCGATCGACCAGTCCCGCTCCGCCACCGAACCCGAGCCGGTCCGCGGGCGCTCCGCGCCCGTGACGGGGCGCGATCCGCCCGAGGTGCGTTCGACGGGGCCGAGAGCTATTGCGGCGTAGACGCTTTCCCGCATCGGGTCGAGCCGCAGCAGGCCGTCCAGGGTGTCGTCGGCGAACTGGTACCGCACCCTCGCCTCGGTCTGCTCGCGCGCGGCCACGGCGAGGATCTGTCCGATGAGGACACCGATGTCCAGGCCGCACAGCCGGTACGTCACGTCGCCGTACTTGAACGCGTTCTTCCAGAAGAACGCGGTCGTCAGCAGCGTCAGCTCCGAACGCTCGCCGCCCAGCCCGGCGGCCAGTTCGGGCGTCCAGTCGCCGTCCCGCAACGTCACCAGCGAGTGGTGCGCGGCGTCGTAGTGGTAAACGCCGGGCGGAGCGCCGCTGCCGGGGCCGGCCACCACGTACAGCTCGGCGGGGAACCGCGAACCGCCGGACGGCACCGGCCGCAACGCGTTCCTGGCGAGCTTCGCGCCGCCGCCGGGCTCCGCTCCCCGGGTGCCGATCAACCGGCGCAGCGCGTCGGCCGTCGTCCACCGGTAGCGGGTCACCCCGTAGCAGTCCAGCAGGAGTTGCCCGAGCCGATCGGTGGGCGATGCCTCGGCGGTCGGCGTCGTCCGGTAGCCCAGCGGAATCCGCGGCTTGTCCCGGTAGACCTTGAACTGGGTCGGCGAATCGCCCCAGTCGATCTCCTCGGGAATCGGCATGCCCTCGGCCAGTGCCAGGTACTTGCGGGCGCTCGCGGCCGACTGCTCGGTGTTCAACTCGCACTCCCGGTGATCTCGGAAACCGCCCGCCACAGCAGGTACATCAGGTAGGACTCCTCCGGGAGCGAGATGCCCAGCCGGTTGTTGTTCATGTGCGAGCAGAACAGCAGCACGCTGGCGAGTTCGGCCTCGCGGTGCCGCTGCGGCGGCATCAGCACGTCCTGCACCTCGAACCGGCCGCCCTCCCGGAGCAGCCGCAACTCGTCACGCAGGGTCGTGGTCGCGCCGGCCCACCGCGCCACCGCGGCTCCAGCGCGCTCGGTGGCGCCGGAGTCGACCGCCCGGACCAGCCCTTCGACGACGCCGAGCAGCCGATCCCGCTGCCGCTGGTACTTCGCCTCGAAGTGGGTCTCGGCGGCGTCCGGATCGCCGAACACCAGCCGTCGCCCCCAGTCGCGGTGACCGGTGCCGAGGTAGTCGGCCAGGCCGTCGGAGCCGCCTGCCGCGGTCATCGCGCAGACCAGCATCATCGCCAGCGCCTGCCCGGTGCGCTGATCGCCGGTCGGGCCCTGCGCCAGCAGGTCGGCCACCAGCTCGCTGGACTCGGCGAAGTGCCGTTCGACGACGCCCATGGCCTCGGGAGTGCCGCCGTAGCGCGCGTATTCCGGTTCGTAGGGCACGTGCCGCACGGTGTTGTTCGGTTGCAGCGGTTCGGCCTCGTGCTGGCCCCGCTCGATCCCCACCAGCGGATCGGCCACCTCGCGGTAGTCCTGCTCGGTGACGGTCGCGCGGGACGGGCGGTCGCGGAGGAACTCCCCCACCCGCCGGTCGAGGAGTTCGAGGACCTTGTCGGCGTCGCCGGGCGAACGAGGTTTCACCCGGAGCCGCAGGTGCGGGCCCGCCTGCCAGTGCCGCACGAAGAAGTGCCCGTCGAGTCCGCCGCCCAGCTCCGCCACCAGCGGCCGGACCGCGCCGGTGACGACCGCCTCCAGCGGATCGTGGTAGTGGATGTGCACGCTGATCCACTGCGCTTCAGTCATCGCGTCCTGCCTGCGTCAGCTCGACCACCAGCTCCGTGGCGCGAGCGCCGTCCTCCTCGCCGGGTACCAGGTCCTGCGGTCCCGGCAGCATCTCCTCGAAGACCAGCAGCTGGTCGGTGCTCGCGGCGACCTCCTCGAAGACGTGGCCGAACAGTTCGCTGCCGAAGTCCAGGTAAACGGGCTTGCGCGTCTTGTCGAACAGACCGTCCACACGGGACCGCTGCGAGGCGTTGCCGTGCCCGGCGACGGCGCGGACGAAGCACTGCTGCGGGATCCCGTGGCGGCGCCGCCAGCGGTTCACCTCGATCAGGTGCTCCAGCGCCGAGCCGCCGGCGGCGCGCCTGGGCAGCAGCCCGCTGGGCACCACCCACGCCGCGCGGTTGAGCACCAGGTCACCCAGCGCCAGGCGCGGATACCGGCGGACGCCGTCCACCTCGTCCGCGGGGGCGGCGGTGGACAGCTGCTTGATGAACTCGAAGCGCGGCACGGCCTGGCCGAACATCTGGATGAGGAACCGGTACGCGGGTGGCAGCAGGAACTCGACCATCACGCCCAGGTGCACGGGCATGATCTCCACGCCGTGGCCCTTCGAGACCAGCCGCAACACCCCGGCACCGGGGTCGTGCACGACCAGGAGGTCGCTGAGCGCCAGCCGCCGGTCCGGTGGCCGGTCGCTGGTGCTCGCCGGGTAGCTGATCTCGAAGTGGGTCAGCGGGTGCTTGAGGTTGAGGTTCGAGCCGACGGTCCCAGTGATCTCGGCGTACCGCCGGGGCGCGGTGGCGGCCTCGGGCGGTGCGAAGGCCTCGCCGCCGGTGCGCCGCCCGAGCCGAAGCAGGCGGGCCCGGCTGCGGCCGGATCCCGTCATCAGCTCGTTCAGCACGGCGCGCGGCCGGTCACCGGCGATCGGCTGCAGGTAGCAGGCGACCGATTCGATCGGCGACACGAAATCCGGTAACTGGTCGAGGAATTCGCCGATGGCTCGCGACGACAGGTGCCGCACCCCGGCATCGTCGACCGGCGCTTCGGCCACCGCGGCGACCAACCGCTGCTGCAGGGCGGCCAGCCGATCCAGCCGCTCCAGGCCGATCTGCGGGACCGGGAACGCCCGCTCGTAGCAGGTCGCCAGGTCCGCCCCGCTGACCCGGCTGCCGGTGTCCGCCGGATTGCCCGCCGCCCGGCCGAAGTCTCGGTAGAAGTCCAGGAACGGGATCTGGGCGCCGGCGCCGTAGCGGTCGGCGAAGAACGCCTCGGCGGCGATGCGGCCGGGCAGGAACCGGTCGTACAGCCCGGCCATCCGCCGCACGAGTTCGAGCTGGTCGAACAGCCCGCGCCAGGATTCCAGCCGGCCGGTCACCGCGCCGCCGGTGATCAGCACGTCCTCGTAGAACACCTGCTTCGGGAACTCCGCGCCCGAGTCGTCCCAGCCGAGCCGGGCGTAGACCTGCCGGAGCCGGTCGGTGACCACGGCGGTCTGCTCGAACCGGCTCTCGGGAGCGTCGAGCCGCCCGTAGGTCTCCAGATCGTCGCGCAGCGCCAGCAGTGTGGCCCGGACGTCGGCGACGCGGTCGCCGGGGAAGCCCGCCAGCTCCGCGGCGAGCCTGCCGAGGTGGTCGGTCTCGTTGTCCGGTATGCCAAAACCGATCTCGACCAGGCCGATGTCGATGAGCTGGTCGAGGAATCCCGCGATCTGCGCGCTGCGATCCTCCCGGTCCATCCCGGCCAGCGCACCCACCACGCCGCGGTAGGTCCGGTCGGCGCCGTGTCGGATCTCCCGCAGGAAGCGTTGCAGCGTCGGGGTGTTCGCCAGTTCCAGCACGGCTTCGCCGTCCTTGTGCCCGAGGAACCGCAGCACTTTGCCGTCCTCGACCACGCTGGTGTTGACCGCCAGCGGTAGGTGCGGCCGGATCTCCGGCCAGCCCGCCAGCGCACGCGGGATCTGCTGCTGGGTGAAGGCGTTCAGTTCGACGACGCTGCGGCGCGAGCCGCCCGCGTAGTGCAGCTGCGGGCCATCGTCGGTCCACCGGCCCTCCGCGAAGCCGGTGAACGTGCTGTACGGGCTGGTCTTGGCCGCGGTGCGCGAGAGGTACTTGGCGAGCTTGCGCTCCAGCTTGCGATCCGGCTGGTCCGGCGACGCCTTGCGGAGGCTGAGGTAGAGATCCCGGCTGGCCAGCACCAGGCCGCGCTGGAAGGCCGGGTCGGCGGCCAGCTCGTGCACGGCGTGCCGCTGCCGCGCCACTTCCGCGGGCAGTTCCGCCTCGGCGGCGACGATCAGCGCACCGCGCTCGTGGACGCGGCGCTGCCAGTCGGTGAGCGCCTCGGCCAGCTCCGCGGGCAGCTGGGTCAGCAGTTCGTCGTCGACGCCGGATCGGGGCTGCCTGCCTTGGAACACGTCGCGGCGCAGGTTGATGAGCCGCCTCCGCAGGCCGGTGTCGGTGGTGCGACCGACGACGTCGTGCAGCGCATCGGAGAGCGCGTCGCCGTGCTCTGAAAGCCATTGATCCGCATCGAGGATCTGCTCGACGAGTTCGGCGGTGCGCTCGGTGCGCAGCCGCCGGAGGAAGGCCAGCGGCATTCCGGCCACGCGCACCGCGAAGGCCGGTTCGACGCGGTATGTCATCGGCTCCCGTCCCACCTCAGAAGACGACCGGGAGCCCGTGCTGGACCCCCGGCCGGTTGTGCGCGATCGCGATCTGGAAGAACGGGGTCAGCTTCGCCTCGTCCAGCCGCAGGATCGACTCGACACCGGCCGCGTCATATCCATTGTGGACACGAGCGGCCAGGCCGTGCGCGGCGCTGAGCACGCAGAGCCGCTGCGCGACGATCCCGGCTTCGAGGTTGATCAGCCGGTAGGCGCGGTTGCCGAAGGTGCGGCTGGCCTCGGCGTGGTCCGCGGCCAGGTACAGGACCGCGTTGGACGCGCACAGGTTCAGGTTCGGCACCGGCAGGGTGCCCTGCAGCGGCCGGGAGAAGTCGCCTTCGGCGACCAGGTGCAGGCCGGCGTGCTCCCGGCAGAACCGGTAGACGCCTTTCGCCAGGCCGGCCACGTCCAGCGCCACGACGTGCAGGCTCACCCCCGGCTCGGCGACCCCGTCGCGCAGATCGCTGCGGTACGGATCGGTCGCGTACCGCACGATCTCCCAGAGATCGGCCAGCGGCAGCGTCTTGGCGATCGGGTTGAACAGCACGTTGCCGGAGTTGCGTGCCCGCAACGTCGCGCCGAGGCCGATCGGTTCGCGCCGCGCGGGCGGCATCGGCAGCGTCGGTGTCTCGCCGCTGTCGCAGCGGCGAGACACCGGGAGCTGGCGGGCGCCCTCATCCACGTCGTCCAGCAGGGAGTTCTCGGCGATCGAGGTGAACAGCGCATCGTGCGGGTGCACGTCCCCCTCGGGCCGGACGTAGCGGTGCGAAACCGGCGGGACCGCAACGTCCGGCGCCGGTTCGGCGACCGATCCGTCCCGGCGCAGCGGCAGCGCCGCGAACAGGTGCTCCTCGGAATCCACCAGGCCGAGCAGCCGTCCGGCGCGGCGGTCGGCGAACTGGAAGCCCACCTCGCCGCGCAGCCCCAGCGCGCCGGCGACCATCAGCAGGTTCCCGGCCACCATGCCCGCTTCCTGGGCGCACAGGCGGTAGGAGTAACCCCGGTACTTGAAGGCGTTCTTCCAGAACAGCGACGACAGCAGCAGCACGCTGTGCACGTCGTCGACGTCCGCGCCCAGCAACCGGCCCAGCTCCACGCGGAAGTCGCCTTCCCGGATCAGCGCCAGGGAGTGGTGCAGGGTGTCGTAGTGGTAGATCCCCGCCGGGACCTCGCCGGTGCGGGGCATCCACAGGTAGAGCTCGGTCGGGAAGTAGCACCGGGCCGACGGCACCATCCGGTGGTACGGCCAGACCGCTCCCGGCCCCTCGTCCCAGCGGGAGAATCCGTAGCCGTAGTACAGCAATGCCGACAGCAGCTGCTCCGGCTCGCGCCGAGCCGGCTCGGGCGCGGCGAAGTCGGCGAAGGCGCTGCGCGCATCGCCGATCTCCAGCGGCAGCGCGCCGGGCAGCCGATGCCGCGGCACGTCCCGGTAGATCTTGAACGGCAGCGGATCGGCGCCGATCGGCTCCTCGCCGAGCACCTGCGCGAAGAGTTCCTCGGCCTCGTGCACCGTGCGGCGCAGGTAGTGCTCGCCGATGTCCAGGTCCCAGTTGCCCATTGAACCTCCAGCGCCCGCGTCACGGGAAGGGGTGCGGGTGCGGGTTGATGTCGGCATCGGTCAGCGGCCGGTCCCGGTAGCCGAGCTCGTGCGGAATCCGGTGCAGACGCTCGAAACCCCGGTCGCGGCGCCGCAGGTGCCCGAAGGTCATCGGCAGGCAGCCGGGGATGATCACCTTGACGCAGGCGAAGTCGCCCGCCCGGTGCTCCGGCGTGGTCTGGTCGACCACGACGACGTCCAGCCCGGTGCGCAGGTACTGCTGCAGCGTCTCCGACAGGTCGTCGCGCAGGTCCGCGTTCTTCGGCTTCTGGTAGTAGTCCTTGAACGCCTCGGCGAAGGTCTGCCGGACCGGCGACCCGTTCAGCAGGAAGTCGAACCGGTCGAAGACCTCCGGCGCGCCGTTGAGCGCGGCGTGGTCCTCCATCGACACCACCGCGTCGGGATCGGCGAGCATCTCCTCCACCCGCGGCCGGTTCTGCCGGTGGAACTCCGGCGGCCTGCTCACCAGCGGCCCCAGCTCCATCAACGCGCTGATCAGCGCCTTCTCCGGGTTCAGGTTCGAGCCGGAGGCGCACAGCACCTTGGGCATGTCGGGCATGCCCCGGCGGTCCACCGCCAGCACCCAGAAGCACGGCACGCCCTGCTCCATGGTGATGTTGAAGACCTCGATCGAGTAGCCGGAGAAGCTCTCGATGTGCTCGATGATCAGCGGCACCTCGGGGTTCGGCGCGGATCGCGGATCGATCCTCGGCACCGAGAGCTGGGCGTACCAGGTCATCAGGAACGCGTCCCGCTCGGCGACCTCCAGGATGCCGTGCAGGATCGCCTCCTCCAGGCAGCCGCCCAGGGCGCAGCCGTTGGAGATCTCGTAGACGAACGGGTGGTCCCGGGTGTTGCGGTAGACGGTGCCGTAGTAGGCGTAGTTCTCCGGCACCAGGATCGGCCGCTGCCGGGCGAAGGAGTGGCCCCACACCCAGTTGAAGGTCAGGTCGTGGTGGTAGCGCGGGTACGGGAAGCCCGGCCGGCTGTAGAGCTCGTCGGTGTGCAGGCCCAGCGTGGTGGGGTCCAGCGCATCCGGTCCCAGCTCGTTATAGCTCGCACGGACCGCTGTCCGCTTGCCGCCCGGCTCGATGCCGCCGTAGCGCTCGATGCCCTCGGCGATGGCGGTCAGCTGGCTGGCGGAGAAGTCGAGCTGGTGCCCGTAGCCGACCTCGGTGCGGGTGGTGGCCCGCAGCCCCATCGGCGCGCTCGAACTCGGGAAGACGCTGCGTCCTTCCTTGTAGACGGCGCGCAGCAACCCGGCTTCGGAGTCGACGTAGACGTCGCGCAGCCGGTCGTGCTCGCCCGCCAGGGAACGGACCCTGTAGCCGTCGACGGAGGCCTTCGGCCGGTGCTGCAGCTCGATCTCCGCGCCCTCCCGGGTGTCCAGCGGCAGCCGGCCGCACCGGTCGCACAGCGGATCAGGCAGCCAGCCGTGCGTGCTGGTGCGCAGGTCGTCCAGGGAGAGGCGGATGAGCCCGCCGCGGGTGCTCGGCGTCGCCGGGTCGGCGGCGAACCGGTCGACCTCCCGCGCGATCAACGTGCTGAGCAGGTCCACGGCGAACGCGGTCAGCCACTGCCCGCCGATCGACGCCATCCGCTCGGGATGGGCTTCCAGGACCTTGGCGTAGTCGGTGCCGTCGTTGCGGGCGCGCAGGCGGCGCTGCTCCACGCACTCCAGACAACCTTCGTCCAGAGTGGACAGAAACGGGCCGATGAGTGCCGCACCGGGCGTGACGTAGGCCGGCAGCAGTGGAATCCCGTCGGCACGCGACCGATCGCTCCACCGCCGGTGCCGCTGCCGGTCCCAGCCGTCCTCGACGAGCAGCACGATGTCCACTTCGGATTCGGTCTCGGCGTCCACCACCGCGTACCGCCGGGACACCTCGCGCCACGTCGCCGCGTGGAGCGCGCCCTCGCCCGCGATGCCGACCCGGATGGTCGCGCCGGTTGCCTTGTGCACGTCTTCGGCCACTAGTTCTCTTCTCCGAGCACGACGTTGACGATGTAGGGCAGCACCCGGTTCAGCACCGGGTCGTGGTCCAGCGGCACGGCGACGGGCCGGTGCCCGGCGCCGCCCAGGCGGCTCAGCAGGAGCTCCTGGACCTCGGGCCAGCCGCCCGGCTGCTCTGCGGCGGCGATTGCCGTCTGCGGGCCGCGCAGCTCCGGCGGCAGCTCGGGCAGGTGCGCGGTCCGGGCGGTCGCGTAGCCGGGCCACTCGCCGGCCTGCGCCTGGTGGTGCCGCAGCGCCTGCTCCAGCGCCTCTTCGATCGCCTGACCGATGTCGAATCCCGAAGCGCAGCCGACGGTTTCCGCTCCGACGCAGGCCGCGAAGGTCGGCACGCCGAGCGAGCCGGTGATGTCGTGGATCGCGACCTCGACGCCGACGATGTCGAGCATCTTCCAGTAGCGCTCCGCGCGCTCGGTGCGCGGAGCGGCAGCGGGGTCGACGGCCGGGCGCACCGACTCGGCGACCTCCGCGACGGTGATCCGGTCGGCCAGCGCCAGCAGGCCGCGGCCGACGGCCTCGGCCCAGGTGGAGCCGGAGGCGAGACCGGGCAGGTCCGTCGCGTGCGGCAGCACCCCGCGCAGGGCGGGGAAGACGTCGGCGGCGGGTAGCGAACGCGCCGCCCCGGTGATCAGGTCCAGGCCCCAGGTGCGCGGCTCGTCCGAACCGCTCAACCGGCGCCGGTCGACCGCGCTGGCCGCGTAGAGCTCGCAGGCCCGGCGCGTAGCGCGCTCGCGGGCTTCGGTGAAGTCGGTGGCCACCTCGACGGCCGCCGCGCTCTCCCGCTCAAAGTCCGGCAGCAGCAGCACGTTCGCGTACTCGGCGCGCGACACCTTCAACGGCAGCTGCCCGAAGTCCCCCTCGTCCAGGCTGGCCAGCAGGCCGGTCGACGGCTCGAAGCAGGCGGCCGCGGCGGCCGAGAACTCCTCGCCGGTGATCTCCGGACCGGCCGCGAGTTCGCTTACTGCGGCCAGGAACTCCGCTTCACCGCGCGGCTCCGGGTCGCCGTGCGCGGTGCACAGCGGATGCCGGGTGACCGGGTGGTTCGAGCTCTGCAGGGTCTCCAGGTCCAGCCGCACCAGCGCGCCCGCCGTCTCCACCGGCCCGGCCTCGGTGCGGTGCTTGAACACCTCGAACGACAGCTGGTTGGCCACGATCGCGGCGGTCGGACCGGCCAGGAACTCGCTGGGCGTCGCGTCGGGCCGGTCGGCGAACTCGGCGCCTTCGCGCCTGCCCAGCACCCGCAGCCGCGCGCATTCCCAGCACACGTCGTCGCCCGGCGCCACCAGCGGCCCGATCCACGCCTCGTCACCGTCCACAACGGCCTGGACGAACAGAGTGCCGAGATCGGCGCAGGCCCGGTTCAGCCGCCGCGCGCGGTCGAGCATCGGCTTGTCGGAAACGTGGATGACGGCGTCGAACGAGCCCAGCGCCGCCTTGCACTCCTCGACCGGACCGTCGACGGCGGCGCGGTGCTCGACGATCGACTGCGCCGAGTCGCGCTCGCGGGCGTGCGACAGGTAGGTGTCGAGGCGCGACCGGTCGGTGGCGGCCTCGTCGGTGATCGCGACGTGCACTTCGAGCAGCCCGGCGTGCAGGCAGGCCTGCGCGAGCGCGAGTGCGGTCTGACCGGCGCCGACCAGCAGCACCTTGCTCTCCCGGAACTGCTGGAAGCGGTGCGCGGCCGAGTCCCGGTAGTAGTCGATGAACGCGATCTCGGACTCGTACGCGGCGAGCACGCCGTCGTCGAGCCCATGTGGACGGTCGTCGCCGACGTCCTTGATGAAGCCCTTCTGGACCAGCCCGCCGATCAACCCGACCACCATGCGCTTGCGGTCCTCGGACAGGCTCGCGGTGATCTCGTCGAGCGTGTGCGCACCGGTGAGGAACGGGGCGAGCTTGTCCACCCACTGGTAGATGTGCTTGCCGTCCAGCGTCAACGTTCCGTGGTTGCTCACGAAGTAGATCCCCTCCGCGGAGGGGAGGTACAGCGTGTCGTTCTTGAGCTTCGGCTTCACTAAGGGGTCCTTTCAGAATGCGGCGTCAGCCGCATGCGGTGTGGGACTCAGCTCGCACCGCCGCGGGTTCTCAGACGTCGTCTGGCGAGGACAGCCCCAGCGCCGCGTATTGGGCATACACAAGTCGGGGATCCCGGAGTCCAGGCGGCGTCTGAGGTTCCGCCACCCGCACCGCCACGCAAATCCATCCTGAAATCATCTCTTGGTCCATCCAGGGCAGCAGCAAACGGGATCACGGCGGACGCACGACGAGCACGGGGCCCGCCGGGCTTTTCGCTCGACGAAACCCCGCGCCCGCCTATGCGGAAGACGAGCGAACTCGCCAGTCGGGATCAGCGCAGGGCGCTAGCTCCCGGCTCTCCGCAGGTGGCGCCAATCAGCCACACGGGCAGCAGCAGCAGCTGCAGGTGCAGCAGCAGCAACCGGCGGAAGCGCCGACCTCGGTCATCCCGTGGCCCATGCCCAGGGACTGGAGGTCGCGGTCCGCGTCAGCGCCGAAGGCGAGGCTTTCCACCTGCAGGCTTTCCAGCTCCAACTTCAGATCTTCCATGCCATACCCCACATTCTGGTCAACGGAATAGATGATTTGTCAACGTAATTCCCGGGATCCCGGCGCCGACGTGCCCAGTTCTAGCACGAGATCTGTTGGCATGCCACGAAAAAGTCCAGCGCAACGGTACTGCGATTCCGCCGTGGACCAACAATCCCAGGTAGGGAACGAATAACTAGAGAATCGCTAGAACCTTCGCCCGGCAGATGTTAACGGGAGGTTACGCCGAAAAGAGCAGGGACGGCGATCCAGCACTCGGCTAGACTCCCGCGCCGCGGCAGCCGCCGAGACTTCCTGAGAGATTTATGAGAACAGGCAACGGTTTTCGAGACTCAGGCGTACCTAGGAGATGGACAGGAACTCGAGCACGTGCGGCCAGCTGTCGCGACTGGCCGTCTCATCCGCCACCGGGTCACCGCCCATCACCAGCCGGTCGAAGCCGGCGCCCCGCGGCCGCGCCGCCGTACCCGGAGCACCCAGCAGGTGACCTGCCTCCGGGTAGCACACGTGCCGGTGCGGGAACCTGTGCCCGCGCGCGTCGAGCCGCGCGATGATCCGCTCACCGAACAGCTCGGACGGCCAGAGCCCGTCCCGGCCACCGCTGAGCACCAGCACCGGCCCGTTGATCCGCTCCACCTCGATGCTGGCGGCCGCGACGGCCTCGTCCTGCCCCATGGCGCGCTCGAACGCCGACCGGAACGACACCGGACGACCGCTCAGGAAGCCCTGGAACTCGGCCATTTCGGCGGCGCTGGGCGGCAGCATGGGCACGAACGGGACCGGCTCGCCGCCGCGACTCCACGACGACCGGGGGCCGGCCATCATGGCCCGGGGATCCGACGGCACGGCCTGCCACGCCACGCTGCTGGGTACGTGGGCGACCACCGCCCGCACCAGCTCCGGATGGGCCGCTGCCAGCAACAACGCGAGCTCGCCGCCGCGCGAGCGGCCGAGCACGGCGAGCCGGTCGGCGTCTACCTCGGGACGTCCGGCGAGCCAGCGCAGCGCACCGGAGAAGTACTCGAGCGGGATCTCGATGAGATCCCGCGGCAGCCCCGCCGCGCCGAAGCACGCCACGGCGAGCGCGGCGAAGCCCTGCTCGGCGAGCAGGCGGGCAACGAGCTCGGGCACCGCTCCGGACGAGCCGCCGACCACGAGCACGGCCGGGTGCGGCCCCGGCGACTTCGGACTGCACAGCACCCCGACCAGGTCGGGACGCGAAACCTGAACCGACACCACGCTAGCGTTCTCCACGGCGCCAGCCTAGCCACCCGCCCACGAGCGAGTGGTCCACATTGGACTGATCAGGAGGCGACGAAGTCGTTGGCCGAGATGCCGTAGTGCTCCTCGACGGCGTCGGCGATGAGGTGGCAGAGCAGGAACCGCTCCACCGGCAGCAAGCCGATCCGGTTGAGGTGCAGGTAGAGGTAGTTGAGCGCGAAACGAAACCCGAGGAACCCCGGATCTCGCTGCAGATCGGCCATCCGGCCGCCATCGCCCTGCAACAACCGGTGGAAAGTGCTGTGCTCCAGCATGCCCGGGTCCCAGCTCTGCGCCGCGTCCGGCGCGACCGCGCCCGCGAACGACAGCTCGCCGGAGCCGATCAACGGCTCGGCGGTCGAGCGGAACCGGCCCAGCAGCCGGACCC
Source organism: Saccharopolyspora shandongensis (assembly GCF_900106995.1). Lineage (GTDB taxonomy): Bacteria > Actinomycetota > Actinomycetes > Mycobacteriales > Pseudonocardiaceae > Saccharopolyspora > Saccharopolyspora shandongensis. The sequence continues at coordinate 35,195 of NZ_FNOK01000033.1, read as the reverse complement.
ACTCGGCGACGAACGGCACGTCGGTGCCGCCGCCCGCCACGCAGTCGAGCACGCCGACCAACCGTTCCCGCAGCACAGCGGCCTGCGAGCGGTACTGCTGGACGCAGAACTCGCGCCGCGCGGCGGGGTCGGGAGCACGCACGATGAAGCCCTCGGCGTGCGACCGGTAGGAGATGAAGCCGCGGTCGATGCCCGGCCACATCGCGTGCGCGGTGGCGATCATGAGGTCGGCGGCGAGGCCGACCCGGCTGCGCCCGGCGCGCACCTGGTCGAGCATCTCGAAGACCAGCTCGTTGGTCTCGTGGTAGAAGGCTTCGAGCAGCGCGGCGGCCGCCTCGCCACCGAGCACGTGGATGCGCCGGTCGTGCGGCGCGTGCTGGATCGAGTTGTCCGGGTGGAACGGCGCCAGCGGGCCCGATTCCCGCTCCTGGCGGGCGACTTCGCGATGGGTGGCCAGCAGCTCCCGTTCGTCGATCCGCGCGGTGGAGGGGTGCTCGGCGAGGTACCGGTTCGCCGCGCTCTCCACCTCGGGCCGGATCACCTCCCGGAACACCGGCTCGGGCGCGCGGAAGCACAGCCGCAGGTGCGGGCCGCGAAGCCAGTGGCGGACGAAGAACATCCGCTCGGCGGCCGCCGGCATCCGGGCGAACAGCGGCCGCAGGCAATCCAGGATGAGATCGTCCTTCTCCGCCGCGTAGTAGATCTGCACGCCGTGCCAGGTTCCGGAATCCGGTGGCGCGGACTGGTTCTCGTTCATCGCACTCCCCTGAATCGCGGCTCGGTCCGCATTCAACCAAGAATCTTCCGATGCTGTCCAAGATTCTCCACAGCCGCGCGGAAGTTCGGGTAGGCTCCGCGGCGTCGACCGCCTCGGATCCGGCGCGGTCCGCCGACTTTCCGGCCACTGCGGGGAGTTCGCCGCGCGCTACGAGCGCGGGCGATGGGGAGGATCATGGGCAAGCACTTCGCGTTCGTCTCGCTCGCCGCGCACGGCCATGTGAACCCGACGCTGCCACTGGTGGAGGAACTGGTGGCCCGCGGCCACCGGATCAGCTACGCGACCGGCGGCGATCAGGCCGCGGCGGTCCGGCGGGCGGGCGCGACGCCGGTGGTGATGCCGTGGCACGTCGAGCTGGCCGGGCTGGCGGGTCGCGGCTACACCGCGGCGAACATGATCAAGATGATGGACGCGGGCATCGAAGAGCTGATCACGACGTACGACGAGCTGGCGAGCCCGTTCCGGGCCGACCGCCCGGACTGCGTGTGCTTCGACGTCATGGGGTTGCCCGGCCGCGCCCTCGCCGCCGAACTCGGGGTGCCGGGCGTGGGCCTGGCGCCGAACATGGTCGGCAACGAGCACTTCTCGCTACAGCAGCAGATGTGGCCGGCCGACCTCGACCACACCGATCCGAGGCTGTTCGCGAGCGGCCAGAAGCTCGCCGGATTCGCGCACCGGCGGGGCCTGCCACTGCAGGCGCTGCTGCCGACCGCGGCCCGCGCCGGGCTGAACCTGGTCTTCCTGCCGCGGAAGTTCCAGATCGCGGGCGAGACGTTCGGCCCGGAGTTCCGCTTCCTCGGCCCGGGCCTGCCCGGACGAGCCCGCCCGGACGACTGGTCACCGCCGGCCGCGGACGCGCCGATCCTGCTCATCTCCCTGGGAACGGTGTTCAACGACCGGCCGGACCTGCTGCGGGTGTGCGTCGAAGCGTTCGCCGACACGCCCTGGCACGTGGTCATGGCGACCGGCCGCGCCGACCCGCCGGCGGAGATCCCGGCGAACTTCGAGGTGCACCAGCAAGTCCCGCAGCTGGCGGTGCTGCGGCACGCATCGGCGTTCGTCTCGCACACCGGCATGGGGTCCACAATGGAATCCCTGCTGCACGGCGTCCCGTTGGTGTCGCTCCCGCAGACGCCCGAACAGGCATTCAACGGCAGGCGCGCGGCCGAACTGGGCTTGGGACGAGCGGTGGACCCGGAAGCGGTGACGGCGGCGGAGCTGCGCGCGGCGGTCGAAGAACTCGCGGCGGATCGGGCCGTGCGGGACAACTTGGCAATCTGGCGGGAAGAACTGCGCAGCACCGATGCGGCGGCGCGAGGCGCAGACGCGTTGACGGAGTTCCTGGCCGGCGACCCCGGCTCGGTGGCGAAGGGTGGAGTGGATGTCTGACCTGGACCTCGTCGAGGTGGCCGAGGGATTCGAGTGCTACACCCCGGCGACCGGGAACCCCGTGCTGACCGAGGCGAAGCTGATCTACGCGGAGATCTTCGGCCGGAACACCTACCTGAGCGGCCTGACCCCGATCGACCCGAAGGGCCTGGTGGTCGACGCGGGAGCGAACATCGGCCTGTTCACGCTGTTCATCAAGCACCACTACCCGGAAGCGTCGGTGCTGGCGGTGGAACCGATCCCGCACAACGTCGAAGCCCTGAGAGCGAACCTCCGCCACCACAACGTCTCCGGCGTCACGGTCCACCCCACGGGCCTGTCGGACGCGCCGGGAACGACGGAGTTCTACTTCTTCCCGTCGATGCCGGGAAACTCGACGGCCCACCTGGCGGAAAAGCTCAAGGACAAGCAAACGGTAGCGAAGTACGCGAATCCGGCGATCGCGGAACAGCTCTACCGAAACGAGGCGGTCCAGGTCCCCACCACGCCGCTGTCGGACCTCCTACCCCCGAACGTCGAGATCGACCTGATCAAGATGGACATCGAGGGAAGCGAAGAAGCGGCCCTGAGGGGAATAGCGGAAGAGGACTGGCCCCGAATCAAGCAACTAGCAATAGAGGTCCACGAAACAAGGTCCACACTAGACAGTGTCCTAGAAACCCTGACGACCAGAGGCTTCAAAGCAAGAGCCCAAACCCCCGAAGAAGCCCCAAAAGGAATAGACAACAGAATAGTCTACGCAACCCGCCCCTGACCCGCGCAACAGCACACGGCCGAAGACGAGGACCGAACGGACGGCCACTGACGAGAGCGGGCTGCCCCACGCCGGCCCCGACACCCCACGGAAGAACTTCGCCCCCGGCTTCGATGAGTCGAGGCCGGCCATCAACCGAGTGCGGCGGAAGCACGGAGCGTCCTGGTCAGTGCCCTTCGGAGAGGGCGGCGGCGATGAAGTTCGCAGTCAGCACAGCGAAGATGTACGCCTGCAGCACCTGGATCAGGGCCTCCACGAAGGTCAGGGCGATAGCGAAGGCGAAAGCCACCAGCGAGACGGGCTTGAGCCACGCGCCGGCCTCCAGGAGGAGGTACTGCCCACCGAGGATGAACACCAGCAGGATCAGGTGCCCGGCGAACATCGCAGCGAATACCCGGATCGCCAGGAAGACCGGCTGCAGGACGAACTTCTGGGCGAACTCGATCGGCGACAGCAGGACGTAGATCGACTTGGGCACCCCGGGCGGGAACATGACGTGCTTGAAGTAGCCGACGAAGCCATGTCGTTTGATACCCACGCCATGCATCACCGCGTACACCACGAGGAAGAGCGCGATCGGGAAGCCGATGTGCGACATCGTGGGGAACTGGACGATCGGGATGATGCCGAAGATGTTGTTCACCAGGACGAAGGTGAACAGCGTGAAGATCAGCGGCACGAACGGGCGGAAGTCCTCAGCGCCGATCTGCTCCCGCGCGATCTTGTTGCGGGTGAGGCCGTAGACGGACTCGGCTACGAACTGCGCCCTGCCCGGCACCAGCTTGAGATTCCGGGTGGCGAGCACGAAATAGGCACCCACCATGATCGCCGAGAGCACGACGAGGACCATCGGCTTGGTGACCTCGCCGAAGATCGGCGGAAGGACGAAACTCTCAGCATTCGGTGTCTTGGAACGTTCCGCTGTCCTCCGTAATCAACGCGCCCACTCCGAGCCCTTTCCGCTCTACCCCACGAACTTCGCTTCCGGGATGAATCAAAGAATCCGCGACCAAGGTACCGTGATTCACCCTTGATCTTGCCGATCTTGACACAGTTCTCGACGCAGGAGACTCCTTCGCAAAGCCGGGCTTGATCGAAGGCGCGGCCCTTCTCAGGCAAATCCGACCGCAAGTTGAGGGCGCGTAGCCTTCGCGCGGAGCGCTCACACCCGCCTGGGAACCCCCAGCTCCCAGGCAGGTGTGGCTGATCGGGCTGTCCCCGTGCCGCGGGTCAGCGGAGAACGGGCAGCGGCGACTTGGGGATCCGTCCGGTGGCCGCCTCGATGAACGAAACGGGCTCGGCGATCTCCGCGAGCAGATGGACCGTTTCGCGCAGCGCCGCCGCGGGAACCTCCGGCGCCCGCTCCAGCCCGTCGAGCACATCGAGCAGATGTACCACCGACTCCATCAGCACGATGCGCACTGCCTCATCCCAGGTCGTCACCGCGTTGGCTCCCGGCCAGGGAACGAGGGACGTCGCCCCGCGGTCTCGCAGCGCGGCGACCGCACGCGGCGCGTCGTCGGCGTAGTGGCCGATCAGACCGGCGCGATCAAGGCTGCTCGCCGTGGCCACGGCGGCATGGGCGACCTGGTCGGCCATCTCGTGCGCAACCCCGCCGGGGGCGTTGAACCCACGCAGGATCTCCACTGCGGTGACCGGTGCCGCGGTTGTCTTCACTGCGCCAGCGGGCGGATCGGCGACTGCGGCGGGGAACATGCCCACGTGCGCGTAGAGCGCAGCCACGTCCCAGCCAGGGCAGCGCGTCGCCCTCGACCACTGCTGCTCGGACAGTCCCGCGCCGATCTCGGCCCAGCAAGCCCAAACCGCCTCCAGGGCATCGACCCGCTCACGGTAGCCACCCATCTATCAACCACTCCTCGAAACAGGAAGGACCCGGTCAACAGCCGAAATCACCTCAGTGCGCCCGGAAGCCCCGGCGTGCGGCACCACCAGCGGCGACCCGGAACTGATCACCACGAACCTTCAGCTCGCCATTGGCGAACCTCGACCGACTCGACCACTTATGTCAACCATGGTGTCACAATGACATTCAGGTTGCCAACCCGAAGAGGGGACTCAAGATCGCCACAGCCGGACACCACCCTCCCGGCCGCGCAGCTCTCCGCCCGGGACCGGAACGCGGACCGCTTCAATTGGGCTCACTGTTGCCGAAATGCCATAATGACACCATGGTTGTCAAAATCGACTCCCCGCTGCCGCCGGAGCAGCTCGGCCCGCGACTGGCCGAGATCTATGCCGTGCTCGGCCCGCTCTACCGCAGAGCAACCCGCGTGGTCGAAAACGAAAGCCCGCACACCGGGCTTTCCGTCGGCGTCCGCACCGTCCTCGAACTGCTGGTACGCACCGGGACGGCGGAAACCGTCCCGCAGATCGCCCGAACCCTAGGACTCAGCAGGCAATTCGTGCAGCGCATGGTCAACGACGCGCTGGAGCAAGGATTCGTCGTGCTGAAGAGAAACCCCGCCCACCGTCGATCGTCACTGGTGGAGCTCACCGAGCCCGGCCAAACCGCCATCCGCACGGTCCAGGGGAGCGAACACGAGGTACTGGGTCACGTCGACGGCGACCTCACCGACGCCGAGATCGCAACGACCCTGCGAGTGCTGCGCCGCATGCTCGCCGCGGTAAACGAAATCGACGTCTGACCTTCCGCACCGCACCGAGCACTGACCGGGCGAAGACCAGAGTCGTATCGGGCGTCCATTCCGTCCACTCAGGACACTTTCAGCTGGTCGCCCGTGCCGCAATCGGTGGCCGCAGATCAGGACGGTGATGTCGTGGCAATCGGTGACAGAGTCCCGTGCGGTCGCGAACCAGCCGGGAAGGTCACCGGCACGGCCTTGTACCCGGACGCGGACTACGCCATCGATAGATGTGCCGGCAGCACAGCGACGTGATTGGAATGCCAATCGTCATTGCGGTGGCCTCTCACGGCTTCTGGTGGTCTGGTGCCAGGACGCGCCAGGCGATGACGGCACCGGCGATGGCGAAGGCGGCGCAGATGAACATGGCGATGCTCTGCGCCTGGGTGAACGCGAGGTGCGCGGCGCTGATGAGGTTCTGTTGCTGATCGGTCAGTTCGCCCAGAGTGCTGCCCAGGGACGATCCGGCGTGGACATTCAGCGTCGGGGGCGCGAAGTGCCGGTAACCGGCGGCGACGATGCTGCCGATGAGGGCCACGCCCAAGGCGATGCCGAGTTGCTGGTGCGTGTCGTTGAGGGCTGAGCCCATGCCCGCGCGGTCTGGTGGCACGGCTCCGAGGACAGTGGTGTGGACCGCCGGCGAGGCGAGTCCCGATCCGGCTCCCGCTAGGAACAGTCCCGTGGAGATGACCGCGTAGCCGCTGGCCGGGGTGAGCATGCCGAGGACGGCGAAGCCGACTGCGGTGACGGCGAAGCCGGTCATGATCGAGCGGCGGTAGCCGATGCGGCCGGGGAGCCGTTCACCGATCGGCGAGGCCCCGACCACGCCGATGGCCAAGGGGATGATCGCGAGACCTGCTTGCAGAGGGGTGTACTCCAGGACGTGCTGGAGGTGCTGGGTCAGGATGAACAGCACGCTGCCGGTGCCGATGGCCAAGACAGCGACCGCGACGCTGGCCCCGGCGAACCGGCGATCCCGGTACAGGCTCATCTCGATCATCGGAGACTGCGCACGCCGCTGGCGCACCCAGAACACGACCGCGCCGGCGACAGCCAGGGCGAGGCATGCGAGCACGGCCGGCGATAGCGGCCCGTGATCAGGAGCGAGGATGATCGCGGCGACGAACGAGCCCATGGCCAACGTGACCGCGGCCGCGCCCACCAGATCGATGCGGCGATGCTGCCGGTCGCGGGACTCGGGGACCAGCCAGGCGATCAGCACGCTCGCCGCTGCCGCCAGGACGGCATTGATCACGAAGATCCCCGGCCATCCCCACTGCTCGACCAGCACGCCACCGACGAGCGGTCCGACAGCCATCGCGGCCGAGCCGACCGCCGACCAGACCGCGAACGCCTTGACCCGCTCGCCAGGCTCGAACACGTGCACCAGGATCGCCAGCGTGCCCGGCATCACCAACGCCGCGCCGACACCCATGAGCGTGCGGGCCACGATCAGCCACAACGCCGTAGCCGCGAACGCCGCCGTCACCGAGGTCGCGGCCAGGGTTCCCAGCCCGACGATGACGGCCAATCGGCGGCCGTAACGGTCCGCGATCAGCCCGGCGGCGACCAGGAGCCCGGCGAAGACCACGACATAGGAGTTGAGGACCGCCTGCAACTCGGCAGGGCTCGCCCTGAGCTGCTCCTCGATGGTCGGGATTGCGACGTTGAGGATCGTGTTGTCGACGACGATCACCGTGAGCGCCACGCAGACCGCGCTCAAGATCACCCACCGCCGGGGATCACGCCGGATGCCACTGACCACACTCTCACCTACATTCATGGTTACAAACCTACAGCGTAGGAGAAATTCAGTGCCGATAAGGTGAGGGCATGGTCGTCAAACGCAACGAGGACGTGCCCGGTGCGGTGTGGTTCCGCGAACCGCAGCAACGCCGCAAAGCTCCCGCGCTGAACCGTGCGCGCATCGTCGCGGCTGCTGTCGACCGGCTCGACCGGGAAGGAATCGACGGGCTGAGCCTGCGCAAGATCGCCGGCGATCTCGACGTGCACGCCACGAGCCTGTACTGGCATGTCGCGACCAAAGGCGACGTTCTCGACCTCGCACTCGATGAGGTCTTCGCCGAGATCACGCTTCCCGGCGGACACAGCGCAACGGACTGGAAGGAAGTCGTGCTGACCTACATGCGGCAGCTTCGTGCAATGCTCTTGCGTCACCCGTGGGCAGCGTCGCTCGCCAGCACCCGGCCCCTGGCGGGACCACTCGCGCTGGCACGCTCCGAGACCGTGTACGCCGCGCTCGACAGGGCCGGATTCGAAGGAATCACCCTCTCGGCGGCCGCTGCCGCGATATCGAACCTCGTCATCGCTACCGCCTCATCCCAAGCAGCCTGGGCCGGACAAGCAGAGGCCAACAGCCGGGAAGCCCTGCGCCAGCGCATCGCCCACGATCAGGAGCTCTACCCGACACTGGCCACGCACCTGGCAGCCTTCCTCGGCGACTGGGACTCACAGTTCGAAATCACCGCCCAGACCGTCATCGCAGGCCTCGACGCCAAACGCAAGGAATGACAACGCCGACGCCCGCCGAGCCACCACCAGTTTCAACTGGCTGAGCTTTCGCGATCCCCGCGACCGCACCTACCGCATGGAGGAGGGAGCCCTCGTCCGCGGCAAACAACCCGTCGACGAGCAATACGACCGATATCTGCCCCAGATCAATCGTGATCGCCAGTTGGCAGAGGCCGGGCAAGGCTTACAGAACCCCACAGCCCTGGAAAATCCGACGAACTCGCCCGCGCGGCCGGACGCAAGGGATGACAACGCCCGTCGGCCAGAGCGTGCCCGTCGGCGTCGGTGACGTAGTCGATGCGCGCCGGACGTGCATGCCTCTTCCCCCAGGAAACGTCCATGGGCCGCCAGTACCGGTCGAGCTGGTCGCAGCCAGAATCGTTCCGCCCTATGGGAAGTTGTATCGGCAGCTCGGTTGAAAATGCAGCGTCTTTGAGCTGTTGATCTCGAGATACGTACCGGAAAAGAAAAACCCCAGGCCGAAGACCTGGGGTTTGTTGCTCCTCCGACTGGACTCGAACCAGTAACCCTTCGGTTAACAGGCCGGTCTGCCCGTCAGTCGCCACCGGTCGATCTAGCTGGGATATTTGCGATCGCTCACGCCTTCAATCGGCCACACTCGCCCCCAATCGGTGGCGATTCTGCACCATAAATGCACCCTCGTTCGTGATCTTGCCGCCGAGACGGCTGGCCAACCCCTTGGCCATATTGCACAACCGGGCACGTTGTTCTCGGCATGGGAGCGGGCCACGCCGCAGAGCACCTACACGGCCTCGATGGCGTCGAACCAACAACCGGCTCCAGCAGCGTGATCTGATGGCGCAGAGCGAGGATCTCGATGTCCTTGTCCCGGTCACTCATAGGTAGCAGACGCAGCATGGCGAACGCATTCGCCATGCTGAGGTGGGCCAGTCGCAACAGCACATCGTATGACTTCCGAGATCATGCCTAGACACCGGTGGATCATCCGCCGCTGGGTGTCACGACGAAATTCGTTAGCCAAGTAAGAAAACATGTCCCAAGGACTTAACGAGTTTGCTTGAATGCGGGAAGAAGTCACTGCCGCCAGGACCAGCGACGTCGTGTGCCTGTCAACGATGATCGCGGCGATGGCGCAGGCGTTGGGTCACCCACACGACCAACTCCGCCCCACCGTGGCCCCCACACGCTCGGCATAGTCCAACGCCACCTGGGTCTTGCCCACCCCGGAGACCACTACCGAATCCGAGCTGAATGTCGCCGCTTCGCCGGAGTCCAACACCCGTGCGAACACGCCGGTGGCATCCCAGGCCTGGAACACCGCCGCCCGCGGCGGGAAGCTGCCAGCCCGATACGACAAAACCAACCACCGCACGCCCAGGACTATGGACATGCACGCCACCCTGGATGACCCTGGCCTGCACCACATTCCCGGCGGCACCCGAGCACCCCGGTGCGCTTCCACTGCGATCGCGCACGTCGTCTCGTAACCGAGCTCCGGACTCAGCGCGCACAAAGGGTCGAACCCGCGACGACCGCCCCGAGATGCTCCCTGCGAGCGTCGATCCCCGCCACGCACCGCTCGGCCAGCACCTCAACCCGGCGGCGAGATGGCCCATCCCGACGCTGAGCGCCCGCGCGATGATCGGTTCGAAGGCGTTGAGCTGCAGCGGGCCGCCCCTCCACCGCCAGGGTCACCGTCACGTCGTTGCCGATGATGTCGAAGGCGATCTGGTTGACCATCTCCGAGATCACCGGGTCCACCTTCCCGGGCCTGATCGACGAACCTGCCTGCCGCGTGGGCAGCATGATCTCGCCACACCTGGCCTGCGGCCCGGAGGACAGTAGCCGCAGGTCGTTGCAGATCTTCGAGACCTTGACGGCCGTCCGCTTGAGGACGCCGTACAGCTGCACGAACACCCCGACGTCCTGAGTGGCCTCGACGAGGTTGGTGGCGGAGGCGAACGTGGTGATCCCGGTGATGTCCCGCAGGTGCGCCAGCGCTGCCTCCCGGTAGCCCGGGCGGACGTTGAGCCCTGTGCCGATGGCCAACCCACCGAGGTTGAGCTCGTGCAGCAGCAGCCAGACCTCGGACAGACGGGTTTCGTCCTCCCCGAGGGTCACCGCGAACGCGCCGAACTCCTGGCCGAGCGTCATCGGAACGGCGTCCTGGAGCTGAGTCCCCCGAAGGCGGGCCAGCGCCGCCAGCAGCTCGTCGATGTGCACGTCGAGAGCCAACTTGACCGCCGTCGGGTAGACGTCGTTGGTGCTCTGGCCGAAGTTGACGTGGTCGAGCGGATGCACCGTCGCGTAGTCGCCGCGCGGCCGGCCCAGGATCTCCAGATCGCCGTTGGCGATCACCTCGTTCGCGTTCATGTTCGTCGAGGTGCCCGCCACACCGTCCGTGCTGCTACCCCTTACTACATCGCGAGCTGTTGACTGCCGTCCAGCTCGCCGGAGGCGAGCGCCTGCGCGCGCATGTTGGCGAGGGTCTGGGAAGGGTCCCTGGCGAGTCTCCAGAAGGTCCACCCATTACATGATTGCCGGTTGACGGCGTACATCGCTGCGCGGGAGGGATTGGGAAAGAGCTCGCCGGTGCTCATCTGGATCTTGCCATCGCTTAGTACGCACGCTTCGTGATTCGTTCCTTTGTGCTTACCCACGATCTGCTCACCCGGTCTAAGGAACTCAGCTATAAGGAGATCGCTCAGCGACACGTCGTAGTTGGCGCGCGTACGCCGCGCCTGCCGGCGCTGGGGGCTGACATTCTTCGGGATCGAGAAGCCGAGCCGCTCTGGATCCCAGATGATGTCGCACAGCCGGGTGTAGAGCTGCTGCCGTTGCTCGATCGACTCCTTGGTGAACTCGTCGTAGTGCGTCATTAGCTTGTCGAGCTTGTATGTTTTCAGAAACTTGCGGTATCCCGGGTAATTCCGGTAACTGTCCTTGTTCATCGACCTGGCCAGCGTGTTCTGCCGGAAATAGAACGGCAGCTTGTCGGGGTAGGTCTTGTCGTTGAAGCTTGCATTGTCGGACTTCGGCAGGAGCAGCAGCCCGCCCAGCCTGTTGCGGACCGAGTGAAACGTCTTCTCCGTCTTCACTTCGGCCTGATGGCGTTCGAACTTGTTGGCCCAGACGTGCTCGATCTCGAACGGTGTTTCACCAGCGACGTACCTGACGAACTCGCTGAGCTCGTCACGATCGGTTTCGCACTCGGCTTCGACGAAGGCGGTCAGTCTCGCCAGCAGGTAGCGTATCTGACGCCGGTTGTCCGGCTGGAGCCCGAAGCTCGACATGCCCCTGAACTCGTCGGAAAGCTCGACGATGCGTGCCGACAGGAGCGTGCTGAGCTTCGCAGCCGAGCCGATGCCCCGGATGTCTCGGACGAGTTCGTAGATGTCGTCATCGAGCTCGTTTGGCCGACTGACCGTTCCGTTGACGAGCTTCCGCAGGTAGATGAGATCTAGGAATGAGGCGATCAGCGATGCCTTATACCGGAACTCCGTTTCCGTGTCGCTGGGCTCCACAGCAGCCATGATGAGCAGGTACTGCTTGTCCAAGCCATTCTCGGCGTTGTACCTGATCGCCGCGAACTCCGGGTCCTGGCTGCGTGCCGCTGCAAGCAGAGTCCGGTACCGGAGGGCGAGGTTGACGATAGTGGTCCCGAGGAACTGTCGGTAATCCTCGGAAGTGTGAAGACCGATACGGTCGGCGTTGGCCCGGACCCATTCATGACTAGCGCCAGTGACAGCGGCCCGGTCGTTCTCGTCGTCGACCGTGGCGTACTTCGCCAGCAGAAGAGTCTCGAGGAACTCACCGGGGGTTCGAGTGCCGAGCGCGGAGAGCTGGGTGAGCATCTCGCGCCACTGGTTGTTCAGATCAGTCGTGTCCTGGCGGGCCTTCTCGATGAGGTGCCCCTTCAGCAGGTCGATCGGAGCGAGCCGGACCCCGCGGTCGTTCATGGTGACGAATATTTCCCAGCCGTGCTGGTTGCTGTGCGCCTTAATGCCGACCATGCAGACACGCGTGAGCAACCAATCGGTGAAGTGTAGTAAGGCTTCACCGGCGAGTTCCTCAGGGAAATCTTCCTCCAGGTCCCGCGATCGCTCGTACAAGTTACGCACGGACGGACTTGGATCCGCGGGCAGCTCGTACGGGAAGCATTTGACCAGTGCGCGCAGCAGCTCGTCCCGCTCCGGCGCATGCACAGTGAATGTCGTCTCACCATAGCTGGACGTGGAGATGAGGTTGTGAAGCTTGCCGGCTTCCTCCCCCTCCTCGCGGTCCTTCATCAACCGGTACAGATGGATGAGGAGCAGATGCAGCGTCGTAATCCGCTGCTGACCGTCCACGAGGACGGTGGTTTCTCCGGATTCAACGTAAACAAACGGCCCGAGGAAATACGGATGGTACTCGGCCGTTTCTCGCCGACCATGAGTGGGTTTCCAAGACTTCCTAAAGCTCCGATGGAGATCTCGGACGAGCGTGGCAACATCGCGCCGGTCCCAGCTGTACTCGCGCTGATAGTTGTCTACCTTGAAAGTCCGGTCGCCAGAGAACAGTTGATGTATGGTATACGAGTGTCCTTGGATCGGCGCATCCGCCACGGTACCCCCTCATTACGTGCGGCATTGTGTGATCAAGATCTAGCAGACGTGCACTGGTCCGTCATCCCGCTGAACGGGGCACGGACGGCGAGCGGGTTCCGAGCCGGTGCGCTTCGGCGGTGATGAAGTGCTGCTCCATCCGGACTGCGCGGCGTCGGCCGTTTCGGGACTCCGGTTCTGCGCTGATCCGCTCGCGTCTGTTGAGTGGACTCTTGATTCGCTCGTCACCGAACCACATGGCGAAGGCGCGGCCGTGCCGGTACGAGGTACAGCCGCGACCCGTGGCGAGCATAGGCACCGCGGTGGATCTCGGCGATCTCAGTGGCAGGCTCCTCCTCTGCCGCGGCCCGCTGCGCCCGCGCCAGGGCAGTGTTGATCCACCCATAAAAGCCCTGGCGACGTACATCCAGGACCCGGCACAGCCGCGTGACGCCGAGTGTTCGGAGAGGAACCGGTAGCTGCAGGTCAACGACCCAACTCCACCACCCGCTTACGCAGCTCCTCCCGCTCACCGGCTGCGAGCTCATCCACCCCGCTGGTCTGCGCGCTATCGGCGGCCCGCACCCTGCTCGTGTTTGAGTCCCAACTGGCGGGCAGCCTCCCGCAACGGGCGATCAGAGGAAGGCACCAGCTCAACCGCGTCCTTGAGGAACTGCTCGGGTACTTCGACCGACGTGCCACCCGGCCATCCTTCCCCAGGCCACTACTGCCTGGACTCAAGGTGTCCGACCCGCAGGGGGAACCTCACCTGCCAGGTCTCCCTTCCACTCGTGCAGCAGAGTCAGAGTTCCGTCAGCACCGCAACGCCCGGCCTCCGCGCCACCGATCGCTACCTCCACACCCGCTGATGCGACTTCATACCCTGTGGCCACATGAGCCTCCAGATGGCTCGGACGGCCGTAGGAGGGGCACCACGCTCTGAATGTCGGACAGGGGGCTTAGGCTGAGCCTCTGCTTCGGCGGCTCGCCACACGAGGCGCGGGCGTCAGGAAGTCAGCACAGCAAAGATGACACAGAGAGGACGTCATGGCGGGTACGAAAAGTGGGAGCTCTGGAGCAACGAAACCCAAGTGGACTCCCGACACACCTTTCGGGCCGCCGGACAACCCCGTTCATACGTCAGGCGGGTGGCTGTGGGCTCCTTTGCGCCGAAAGTGGCTTCTGGCGAAGCCTGAGGAAAAAGTACGCCAGGACTTCATCTTTCAGCTACATCGAGACTGGGGATACAGTCTCGAACAAATGGCACAAGAGAAACAGACGCAATCCGGCCGCAAATCTTCGAAGGCTGATATCGTAGTAGCCACTTCCGCCGAGGACCTCGAAAAGAACACAAATTATTCCGTAGTTGTCGAGGTAAAGGCCGAACACGTTCGGATTGACCCAGATGATTACGCTCAGGGCGAATCGTATGCTAGGGCCATGGGTGCTAATTTTCTGGTCATGCATAACATGAAGGAGACATCGTTCTCTTTCCTTGAGCCGGGCGCTCCTGGTCGCCGAATCGAAATCGAGACCATCCCTCACGCGGACGACCTCAGCGATTCAAGGCGCTTGAAACAGATTCAGCGGGCAACAAAGGCATTCACTCGCGACGAGTTTCAGCGGTTGCTATACGAGTGCCACTGCATCCTTCGAGACAACCACAAGATGGACCCAGGTGCAGCCTTCGACGAGATCTCCAAAATCCTCTTCATCAAGATGGCGCACGAGCGGAGAGGACGATCGCAGGTCCTTACCGAAGAAGCCATCAACCGCCAAGCCGAGACTCAAGTCGTAGCACTCGACCCTCGACATTTTCTCGATCAACTTTTTGACTCTACAAAAAAGTATTACCAAGCCGAGAAGCTTTTCGGAAAAGAAGACAGAATTCGAGTCTCACTAGAGACCCTCAAGCGGATCGTAAACAAACTCGAAAAGTTCAATCTATCGGACACCGGCGATGACGTCAAAGGCATCGCATTCGAGAAATTCCTTGGACAAACTTTCCGAGGAGAGCTTGGGCAGTTCTTTACTCCGCGTCCAATCGTAGACTTCATGATCGAATTTCTTAACCCTAAAGAAGGGGATCTCATCTGCGATCCAGCTTCCGGCACGGGAGGCTTTCTTATCAAAGCCTTCGAACACCTGCGTAATCAAGTAGAGCAAGATGTTCATGCCCAAAAAACCGAAAAGCTCGCCAAAGTCGCAGATACCGCAAACCGAGAAGAATGGCCAGAAGAGAAACTCGCCCTCGAAGCAGAACGTATTCAACATGAATACAACAAGCAGCTCGACATCACCGATCGTCAGTCTCGCATGGCCAAGATTGCCGCCGAGCAGATCTTCGGTGTCGACGCAGAGGCTCGGGCTGCCCGAACCAGCAAAATGAATATGATCATGCACGGCGATGGACACGGTGGCATCTACTATCACGATGGCCTACTTGACGTACACGGTGTACACGAAGGCCGATTTGATATCGTCGTCACCAATCCACCTTTTGGAGCCAACGTCGGCAAAGATCAAAGGGTTGGCGCTACAGATCAAACTCGTGTCGATACTGACCAAGCAATCGTGAAGGCGAACACGCTTCGCTATGGCGACAAATGGCTTGAGTCTTACGATAATTTGGCCGAGGCCATGCGCGACCGTCGCCCCATCCTTGAATTGTTTGATATTGGACGCGATCCAATTGCAGGCGAAATAGGTGTCGCAAAGGTTCGCCCCAGTCGCCAAACGGAAACTCTTTTCCTGGAGCGATGCTTGCGACTGTTGAAAAAAGGCGGCCGCATGGGAATTGTATTGCCCGATGGCATTCTCAATAACCCATCGATGTCATGGCTAAGAGAATATGTTGAAGGGCGAGCAAAACTGACCGCCGTAATCTCAATTCCCCAGGATGTCTTCGCTTCATCTAAAGCGACCGTTAAAACGTCACTGGTGTTTCTTGACCGCTTCACAGAGGAGGAAGAGACCAAATGGGCGGAATCGATTGATCAAGCAAGGAAAGAGACAGCATCGGAGCTCGCCGAGAAATACCGGGAACTCGACGAACTTGACTACCGTGTTCGGATCTACGACCGCCCCGAGCTTGCCAACCTTGTTGACGAGATTGACACCCTCACAAACGCCACTCCTCCCAATCAAAAAGATCTGCGCGTCGCCCGATCGAAACTTCGCAGTGCTCTAACCGAGGACGATCGATCCCGGGCCAAGCAATTGAATAAGGAATTGATCTCTCGACGTGCGGAGCTTGACCGACTAGCGGAGGAAATGACGCGTCAACGGGCCCGCGTACTATTTTCCTACCCTGTCTTCATGGCAGAAGTGGAGTCAGCAGGTATCACAGCAACCGGAGAGACAGGAGAGCATGTCTCCAATGGTCTTCCTCGTGTGCTAGCGGACGCTCGAAAGTTCCTCCAGGACAGGGAAGGATTTATGCGGCACAGCCAGGAGAAGCTCAGTATGGCAGACAGCCAGGAAAGCGCATGAGTAGCACAGTTAAAGTCGTGCCGTTTGCGTCACTGCAACGTTGGGATGTCAAGAACGTTCTCACTCGAACGTGGCGACGGACACCTGAACAGCTTGCTCCCTTTGGTGAAGTTGCAGTTCGCCGTATCGAACCGAATTCGGGCGGCCTTCGATACGGATCTGTTCATTTCAACGGCAAGATAACTCAACGCCCAGAATCAAAAGTTATTCAAGGGGCTACATACGTCGCAAGGCCCAACGACGTAGTTTTCTCTCGCATCGATGTGCGTAACGGCGCGATCGGAGTAATGCCCGACTACTATGGACCCCTCGCATTTACCAATGAATATCCGATCTATGACGTAAAGGCTACCGGAAAGATCCTCCCCGAATATGTTCAAATTCTCTGCAGAACGGACACATTTCGCAGTCAGATACAGGCCCTTGTAGTTGGTCACTCCGGACGAAAGCGGGTCTCAGCGGAAAACTTCGAAAGATTTCTTATACCCCTTCCCTCGAAATCCGAACAAAAGTACATCGTCGATCGATACCAAGCGGCGTTTACTAAGGCTCAGGAGCTTCGAGAGGAGGCCGAGGCACGGCTCCAATCTGGAATCGCCGCTATCACTGAAATTCTTGGTCTATCGTCGCCCGATGTGAGTCCAATCGAAGGAACCTTCGCCGCGCCATCACACGCACTTGAACGATGGTCCGTGTTCAACGCAACCGCGGCGGCCCGCGGAATTAGTGACGAACTTACGAGCCGATACGAAGTCAGGCCGCTTGGCGATCCAGAAATCGCCAAGGTTAACTACGGTATTCAGAAAAGCCCCCGAAATCGACCAGATGCACATCCGCGTCCATATTTGCGCGTTGCTAACGTGCAAGACGGATACCTCGATCTTCGCGAAGTAAAATGCATAGAGGTTGCGGATGACCAGATGGACGCGCTTCGCCTTGAGCCGGGAGACGTCTTGTTGTGTGAAGGTAACAGTGCCGAGCTTGTAGGAAGGCCCGCACTTTGGCAAGGAGAAATTAAGGATTGTGTACACCAGAACCACGTCCTAAAGGTCCGCGCAAACACGAACCTACTATTGCCCGAGTACCTTCTTGCCTACATGCAGACAAAGCCTAGCCGGGGACATTTTCGGAGACGAGCAAAGAAGACCACTAACCTCGCGACGATCAGCAGTTCCGATGTGCGTGAACTTCGGATTCCGGTACCACCAATCGATACACAGCGCGAAGTAGGTCAGTTCTGGAGCGAAACCCGAAAGGAAGCCCACGAACTGAATCAAGATTCGGAACGCCTTGAAAAAGAAGTGACACTACAAGTTGAAAAGATGATTGTCGAAGGCTTGTAGTTTGATCACTCCTCGAAGTCACACTATAAGAACTTCGACGTAGCTTCGCCCCCAGGTGGCCGTGTTCTGGCTGGCACACGCCCAGGAGCATGCCAACAAACCGCACTGCTCCTGGTCTAGCCCACTAGATCAGTGGCCCGCCAGTACGAGGTGGCCCGTCGGGCGCGTCTGCCAAGGAGGCCTGCCCTTGCCGATAATCTCATCCGCCTTGGTGAGACGCAGTCGGCACGGCGCACGGGAGGGTCAACCAAGCGGATGCTCTCGCTCTGCCGAGCGCCAAGGCATGCTGATCGACTGTGCTGCTGCGACTGGCCTAACTCGGTGTGACCAACGCGTTCGCCATGCTGCGCCTGCTGCCCATGAGTGACCGGGACAAGGCCATCGAGATCCTCGCCCTGCGCCGTCAGATCACGGTGCTGGAGCGCCAACTCGGCAAGAAAAGGGCGCGTTTCGATCCAAGCGATCGAGCGTTCCTCGCGGCGCTACTGCACCGGCTACCACGGAATCTACTGCCCAGGTTGCGGTTGCTCGTGCGTCCGGACACGGTGCTGCGCTGGCACCGCGACTTGGTCGCACACCGCCATGCGACTTCTTCCAAATCGAAGCGCTCTGGCCGGCCACGCACCGTCCGCTCCATCAGGGCTCTGGTGCTACGCATGGCACAGGAGAACAGTTGCCGTGCAGGTCATGCTGCGCGGTGGGAGGCCACCCAGTCGATCGTGTCGACGTATGTTGAGGGGCTCGAGCTGCTCTGGATCCGTGACCGGTATGGGCAAGGGGCGTAGCGGGCGGGCGTTCGCGATGCCCTGGTGAGGCCGGTGGGAATTGTAGAACTGTTCGAACTCGCGCAAGGCGTGGAGCAGGTGGCGCTGGTTCCAGATCAAGGTGCGGTCCAGCAATTCGCGTCGGCAGGTCTGTACCCACCTTTCCATGATTGAGTTCATTCTCGGCATCTGGACGCCGCTGAGTACGACCTCGATCCCGGTATCCGACAGGACGGTATCGAACAGGGCGGGGAACTTCCCGTCCCGATCCCGGATGAGGTACCGCGCCCGACACCCGGTGTCTTCGAGGTCCATGACGAGATTCTTTGCGGCTTGGGTGACCCACGATGCTGTCGGGTGCGCGGTGGCACCCAGGATCCGGATCCGGCGACTGGCGTGCTCGATCACCGCCAGCACGTACATTCGCGCCCCAGACAGGGTGATCGTCTCGAAGAAGTCCCACGCCAGCAAGGCATCGGCCTGGGAGCGCAGGAAGTCGGCCCATGTGCTGGAGTTGCGTTCGGGTGCGGGGTCAATCCCGGCCGTCTGCAAGATCTCCCAGACCGTGGAGGCGGCCACTTTCACTCCCCGGACGAGCAATTCGCCGTGACGTCGGCGTTATCCTGCACGGATGCGGTTTTCGGCAAGGGCAACGCTATGAGGGTGCTGTGTGAGTACGCGGACCACTTCAACACCCACCGTCCACATCAGAGCCTCGACCAACACCCGCCGGAGCACGATCCCACAGCGGTGATTACGGATGACGCTCCCATCCTCCGCCGCAAGGTCCTCGTCGGCTTGATCAACGAATCTGCCGAGCCGCTTGAAACCAATCAAAAACCCCAGGTCAGACCCATGTTCTGAGTTTTGGCACCGTAGAGGCACATGAGCCGCCGCGTTCGCACCATGGCGCGACGCGGCGAGATCGACCTCCCCAGCCAAACAACCTCATTCCAGACCCTGCGGAGCTCGCGGGATGAGCCACGTCAACGAACCCCCAAACGACCGCTCACCAGCCACACCAACACGGATGCCGGCAATCCCGGTCATCCTGGGCGGCACAAGCATCAGCAGCGCTGCAGCAGCATGGGCGAACGCACCTTGGTGGGCGATCACGCTCTGCACGTTGGGCGGCGTGCTCTGTACCGTGCTCCACACGGTGTTTCCCCACGAGTCAGGCAACAAGCTGTCGTGGTGGAAAGATCTCCGCCGACACCGGGAACGCCTTCGCAACGACGCCCAAGGGCACGGAATCACCTACGAACCGCAGGATCCCACTATCGCAGGCCACTGCACGCGCAGACGGCGCATCCGCGGTGCAGCACCCACTCGGAGTTGCCCACCACCGCGACGCCGACTCCAGAGGATCCGCGACGCATGGAGCCAACGTGGTCTAGCTGAGGGAACGCGACATCCCCGCCCCGAGGTCCCGGCCGATCACGATCGTGAACAAACCGATGGCCGATACAAGCGCGGAAATCACGAGCTTGACCACACCCGGTAACGCACGGCATCGTGATCGCGACGCACAACGTAGACGATCACTGCACGTCCTCCGTGCGAGCGCGCGCAGGTGGGGTGCCCTGGTCCGCGAGCAGAGGGGATATCGTGCGGCTCAAGTCAGTCGACGCTGCGGGCTTCCGATCACTAATTTCCGTGACAGTTCCGCTACGTGAGCATCTTACCGTGGTCATTGGGGAGAACAACGGCGGCAAGTCCAACCTGCTAGACGCTATCCGGCTGCTCACCGATCCTCTCGACGGCAGGCGCGATCGCTACTGGGACGCCAATGATATCTCCCGCGCGCCCGATGTCACGGCCGCTACTCTGGCAGCAGAATACGAGATCACCGACCCCGAGCAACTCGGCACCTACAGTCAGGGCGTGCTCGCGGATATGTCGACGGTGCGCTACCAGCTCACGTTCACGGCGCCTACCGGTGTACACACGCGTGGGCGGATCACCTGGGTCGCCGGGCAAGATACCAGCACTGACCGCGACCCCGAACCTGAAGCTCGGGAACGCCTACGACACGTCTACCTCCCGCCGCTGCGTGATGCGCAGCGGGAACTTAGCTCGGGGTCCGGCCAGCGCCTGCGCATCATCCTGCGGTACCTGCTCGCCGAGGAGGGGCTAGCCGAAGACGACTTTGTCGAGGACGTGAAGAGGAAATTCGACGAGATCCGTCAGCACAAAATCCTCGATCAGGTCAACAACGCCGTCCGCGCCCCGCTGGCTGACGTGACCGCCGGCGCCAGTCCGCAGGACGCCGATGTCGCCGTGGCCGACCCGGACCTGCTGTCCATCGCACGGTCGCTGCGTTTACGGATGAATGACCGCGGCCTCGATCCCCGCGACATCGCTGAGTCCGGACTCGGCTACGCCAACCTGTTGTTCATCGCGACGGTGCTCGCCGAGCTCCGCGCGGCACGCGACCACGACCTGACAATCTTCCTGGTAGAAGAGCCCGAGGCGCACCTGCATCCCCAGCTGCAGACATTGCTGGTGGAGTACTTGCGGGACGCGGCCGAAGGCGCAGCGTGGCAACCCACACCCGGCGACTACGCCGGACGGATCCAGGTTGTGGTCACCACCCACTCGCCGCTCATCGCCGCGTCCACCAACATCGCTGACCTTGTTATCCTCAAACGGAACCCGCTACCACCCGCGCAGCCACCAGACGAGCGCACCCTGACTGCCCACCCAGAGCCGGA
The DNA here is from genome assembly GCF_900106995.1 of Saccharopolyspora shandongensis. GTDB lineage: Bacteria > Actinomycetota > Actinomycetes > Mycobacteriales > Pseudonocardiaceae > Saccharopolyspora > Saccharopolyspora shandongensis. The sequence continues at coordinate 14,201 of NZ_FNOK01000033.1, read as the reverse complement.
CCAGGCAGCCACGGATCGCGGCAGCGCCTACGAAACGAAAGCAGTCCCGCTGGCCGAGATTGACCTTCGCCGTGCGGATGACAAGCTCAAGCGCTACCTGGACGCGACCCGCAGCGCAATGCTGTTCGGCCCCCGCGTCGTGTTGGTTGAAGGCATCGCCGAAGCGCTCCTCATTCCCGCGTTCGCGCGTCGCGTCCTGCCCCGACCCGATCCAGCGCCGCTGTTCGACCTGCACGACGACCAGCAGGAAGCACCAGATCAGGCCCGCGCCCGCGCTGCCTGGGCACGATTCGTCGGCAGTACCCTGGTGCCGATCGACGGTGTGGACTTCGAGCCCTACGTCCGGGTCTTGCTAACCGCGCACCACGGTGGACGCGTTGCCGAACGGGTCGCGGTGATCACCGACGAGGACCCCGCAGTTTCTGGAGACCGGAAACAACGGCTCCAGCAGCTCGCCACTACGTTGGGGGCTGCCGACCGATTCAAAGTGTTCCTCGGGTGCCCTACGTTGGAACCGGAACTGATGCAGGCGGGCCCGAACAACCACGAGGTGATCGGCAAGGCCTACACAAAGCAGCGTCCCCAAGCGGGTCCCGCAGAGTGGGCGGGCATTGTCGAGGCCGAGGATCCGGCTACTCGGGTCGAGCGGTTCATGACGAGCTTCAAAAAGCACGACCTCAAGAAGGGTGATTTTGCGCAGGCCGTGGCTGAACTGAGCGCCGCGACAGGCGACTTCGTTGTACCGCAGTACATTCAGGACGCGATCCGGTGGATTGCCGAAGTGGATGACACCCCATGACGAGCATCGAGCAACGCCGTACCCTCGCGATCAAACAACAACAGCGCGTCGTGGACACTGCGGCGCCGATGTACGTGCAGGCGTGCCCCGGCGCCGGCAAAACCCGCGTCATCGTAGAACGCCACCTCACCCGTCCCACCACCGGCGCACGCCGAGGACGCGCACTGGTGTCGTTCACAAACGTCGCCTGCGCCGAAATTCAACAACGTTGCACGAAAAGCACCCGAGGTGACTTGCTGCGGTTCCCTCACTTCGTCGGCACCATAGACACCTTCCTGTGGAGATACCTAGTCCGACCGTTCATCGAGCCCGACCGACGACGACACCGCATCGACTCGTGGGACCGCATCAACGCCGTCGTCACCGTCAGGGGAAAAAGCCACGATCACAAGATCCGGCTCAGTGACTTCCAGTTCCGCCACGACCTCGACACCGGCCAGTGCACTGCGCAGGTGCAACAGTCCAACCGGGTTTACCCAGTTCTACGCCAGCTCAAGGAGGAAGGGCTGGTCCAACAGGCTGAGGTCGAGGCTGTTCGCATACGGACCGACTACGCGCGGCACCGCGGCTACGTCACCGGGCACGAGATCCGCGTCCTGGCACGGCACTACCTGCGGACTCGGCACGCGGATGTAGTTTCCCTGCTGCGCACCCGGTTCGAAGAAATCATCATCGATGAAGCACAGGACTGCTCTAACCTCGACCTAGCCATCCTCGAAGACCTCCGCGACGGCTACATCCCGCTGGTGTTCATCGGGGATCCGGATCAGGCTATCTACGAGTTTCGCGGAGCTGAGCCGGACAGCGTTCGAGCCTTCGGCGCCACACTCACCGAACCGATCGAACTGACCGGCAACTGGCGCAGCACCCCTGCTATCTGTCAGACCGCCGCAACCTTGCGGCCAAGGCGGTTCGCACGGCCCGCCGACGACCCCATCGGCGACCACCACGACGACGCCATGGGCGTCCTACTCATCCGAGCCAACGCACCCTCCGAGGTCGACGCCGCCGTCACCACCTTCATCGCCCAGGCCCGGGACCTGGATATCCCCGCCGAACAACAACTTGTTCTCGCTCATGCCGGTCGGCGCCTACCCAAAGGAAGCGCCAGCTCCAGTCAGCCCCCAGCAAGCCCGGCAGCGGCGCGCGTCGCATGGGCGGCTGCCGTGCTGTCCGATTCACCCCCACAGCGGACCCGTGACGTCGCCTACGACATCCTCGAAAGAGCCCTGATCACATTCTGGTACAGCGATACCGACGGCGCCACGATCGATGTGCTGTGTGACAGGTACGGCCTCGACCGAATCGCGTTCCGCCGCCAGGCCGCCCGAGCTGGCTCCAGGCTGCCCGGCGTCGATCAGGGCACCTTCACCGAGTGGTGCAAGGCAGCGAACTCGGTCCTCAAACAACACCCTCCAAACCCAGGCCAGACGCGCGCGAGTCAAAGCGGCAGCCTGAGAGCCGGTACGGCGAAAAGCAAGGCCCCGCGGAAGGTGGCCGCGGTGTCCGCTGGCGGCGGTGCCGGGGAGATCAGGGCCTCCGTAATACACCAAGTCAAAGGCGAACAAGCTGACGCCGTGCTCGTAATCGTCCCCGAGGATGACCGCACCACCGGCATGGTCGATGCCTGGAGGAGCGGCGAACATCCACCGGAGGTCGCCGAAAGCCTGCGCGTACTGTATGTCGCCGTCACCCGAGCACGCCGTCTACTAGCACTCGCGCTCCCCGATTCCGTCTATGAACCAGTGCAAAACCATCTGAAAGCGGAAGGGGTCACCACTCTCACAGCAGAAACCTGAGCGCAGCCCCGCAGCCTGTGGGGTTCCACAAGTCGGTCCACGTCCTGCGACCTGCACCTTTCGGCGCCACCGACAGACAGGCCATGATCGCAGGTCATGTCACTACGCCTGCTTTACCTGATCTTCGTGCGGATCGGGGGCCGGTTGTCGCTGCTCGGCCGCTCATCGGCGTCCAAAGACGTCGAAATCCTGGTGCTGCGTCACGAGGTGGCCGTACTGCGCAGAACCAACCCGAAACCCCGGATGAACTGGGCCGACCGGGCGGTCTTCGCCGCGCTGATCCGGTTGCTACCGAAGGTGCTGCGGGCCCACCGATTGATCACCCCGGGCACGTTCCTGCGCTGGCATCGCCGCTTGGTAGCCAGGAAGTGGACGTACCCGAACCACACCGGGCGCCCGCCCGTCGATCACGCTATCGCCGTGTTGATCGAGCGAATGGCCAGGGAAAATCACACCTGGGGATACAAGAGGATCCAGGGCGAACTGCTCAGGCTCGGCTATCGAGTGGGTGCCTCGACGATCCGCCGCGTCCTCAAACGAGTACGCATCCCACCGGCGCCACGCCGGTGCACGGATACGACCTGGCAGCAGTTCCTGCGCACCCAGGCGTCGACCATGCTGGCATGCGACTTCTTCCACGTCGACTGCGCGGTCACCCTCAAACGGATCTACGCATTCTTCGTACTGGAAGCCGGCAGCCGATACGTGCACCTGCTCGGCGCGACGACGAATCCAGACGGGCGTGGACCACTCAGCAGGCACGCAACCTGCTGATGGACCTCGGCGATCGCGCCACCGAATTCCGGTTTCTCATCCGAGATCGGGCAGGCCAGTTCACCGCATCGTTCGATGCGGTCCTTGCCGATGTGGACATCGGCGTAGTCATGACTCCCCCGCGGTGCCCGCTGGTGAACTGTTTCGCCGAACGGTTCGTACGCACTGTCAGAGCCGAACTCACCGACCGTCTGTTGATTTTCGGTGAACGGCACGCGCGTGCGGTGCTTGCGGAGTACGTCCGGCACTACAACGGTCGCCGGCCACACCGTGCCCGCGAACTTCGCCCGCCACGGCCAATCCACCCCCTTGCGGACCTCCGCCATGAGCAGATCAAGCGCCGACCGGCCCTGGGTGGCTTGATCAACGAGTATGAGCGCATAGCGTAAAACCGCTGGTCATCGTTGGTAGCCGACTTCTGGAACCTCACAGGCTCCGGCGACTCGGCATCCGGCATCCGGGATCCGGAGTTCTTCGGCGATCTTCTTGACCAGTTCAAGACCCGCGGCGGTGTCACCGACGCTGCCGTGGAACGCCCACTTGACCGCACGTGGGGCGCGTTTGTTGTTCGGGTGTCCACGTCGGCTGCAGCGTCGTTTCGTCGACATAAACCCACCCGGTTGACCTGTCGAAAGACGTCGGGAACCTGCGGGGGCCATAGCGACGAGCAGTCAGCGACCAAAACACGAAGTAGTAGCCGTCGGCGCTTTCCTTGCCCTGGTTGTAGGGCTCTTGGCGCCAGTGCGATTCCGACGGCCATTGATCTTGCCATTCGTCGGGAAGGGCGTTGTAAGCGTCGTCGACCGAGCGCCGTGCGGTTCTGTGATGACGCGGCCCCTCTGGAGGAGGAGGGCCTGCGGAGCACCCGATGCCAAGTTCGCCGTACATCGCCCGATCAGATCAAGATCACGAAGTGCGATCTGCGCGCAGATAGTCACCGACCATGACGGGCCGTGATTTTTGCTGGTACCTTCGCATGCGGGCATGTCGAGCGAAGGAGCATGATCTCGTTGGCCGATACGACCATCGCTGCAGCCGTTTCTCCGGCGACTCGCGATCTGCGCAAGGAGTCCATTGAGGACGTTCTTGGTCGTGTGGAGCGCGGGTTCGGTGTGTGTCTTGACCGTGCGCCTGATGCGGTGGTGCGGAAGCGGCGCTCAGCAGGAGCTCGGACCGACCGGGGAACGTGGGTGCGTATCGAGCGTCGCTCTATCGCCAAGATCGCCGAACAAGGGCAAACGGCCAATGGCATGGAGGCCGCCGCGCTCCTGGACGGCATCGCCAACCCCGCGTGGTACCGCTCGCTGTGCTGGCAGGATTTCGACGAGATGACCCTCTGGCGTGCCGACGAGGTGCAACTCATCGCGGAGCCCCCAGTCCAGCGCGGTCCTCTTCGCGAAGGCATCGCGCTTTCCGATGCCTGGTGGGCCACGCTGAATACCTCCTTGGATGCGCTCGCTCGCCAGCACACGACCCGGACTGCCACCCCGGATACTGAGGTGATGACCGAAGGGCTCGTGGCTCGCGAGATCGAGCGGGCGTTTCCGGGCCGGGTCGACACGTCCATCGGCGATCCGTGGGTTCCTGCACATGCCGATCTGAACTGGGCCAACCTCACCGGTCCTGGCGAGTGCTGGATCTTGGACTGGGAAGACCACGGCCTGGCCCCGAGGGGGTTGGACGCCGCGAACCTGTGGGCAAGCTCGCTGACCATTCCCGTGCTGGCCAACCGTGTGTGGAGCGAGCGGCGGGCCGATCTGGAAACGTCCACGGGCCGGCTTATGGCGTTGTTCTGCCTGGCGAAGATCATCAACGACTCCTCGGTTCCGGCGCCGTTGCATGAGGCGGCCACCGGTGAAGCAGAGGCGCTGATCGCTGCCCTCGGCCGCTGATTGCAGCGGGCGTTCACGGCGTTTCGCTGATCAGCTCGCGGTAGCGAGTGATTGCCGGATCGCTGACGGGCATGTCGGTTGCGGCGACGAGTTCTCGAAGGTGCGTGTGGTCGCTTGTGCCGACTGCGACTATTCTTGGAGATTCCGGGTGTCGCCACGTCGTTGGAGCAGCACCCGGCCACGGCCCGCACTCCGGTGTGGTGATACCGGTAGCGGGTCGAGATCATGGGGAACTTTCAAACCTGCACGATCGTCGGCCGTAGTCGTAGCCGTCGAGCTCGCCTTGCTGGTATCCGTGGTGGAAGGCGAGCATGAGCAGGACGAAGCAGAGAATCGAAAAGGGGACGATTTTTTCAAGTGTCGACTCGGCACGCTTCAACGCGCATTCACCCGCCGCTTCCACAACAGTGTCAGCCGCTCGGCGAGCAGGTTCTCCAACTGCGGGAGCGTGCGTCGCTCCAGCAGCATGTCCCAGTGGGTACGAGGCGGCTTAGCAATCCTCTGCTCCGGTTCGCCGCCGTCGAGGCACAACGACTCGGTGCCGTGCATACGGCATTCCCAGGCCGGAGGTACCTCAGCGTCGCCGGAGAACTGCATCTCGAACTCGTGGTTCTTGGGGCAGGCGTAGCGCACCACCCGGCGCGGTGCTGCACGTTGATCGCTTGCCTTGGAGAGGCTGGGCTCGATGCCGTGGTCGCGCAGGTTCACGCGACCTCCCCGAGCACGTCCGGCATGGTCGACTCGCCAGTTAGCGTCCAGCTAGACTCCGCTCGCGTCCCTGGCAGGTAGGAACTGCCAGGGCCGTTTTCGTTGGCGGGTCTGGTCGGCGGCACAGCCATCGCGCGCTCGAACGACTTGATGCGCTTCGCGAGGCCCGGCATCTGCAGGGTCGCCACCCTCTCGATGGCGCGCCGTCCCGTGACCGTTTCCTCTTCTCCGTACGGACGTGCAGCGCGTGGTTCCACGAGATCGGTGACCCATGGCGGAGCAGCGGCCAGGCACGCGAGGTGCGGCTGGTAGCCAGGCCAGCGGGACGCCGGGAGGTACCCGGTACAGGTCTCCGGCTCCTCTACAACCTCGTGCTCGCACAGCAGACCGTCGCCGGGGCCGCGGGCGTGGATCACGGACTCGCTTGGGCTCGCCACCCACGTCAAGTCGTCGATCTCGGCCGGTTCCGTGGAGGATGACCGGATCGGCAGACGCGGGTGGCTCACTTTTTTCCCTCCGGCCGCTCCGAATCCACTCCGCCGAGGAGCAGCCACCACAAACCCGTTCCCAGCGTGACGGCGAGAACCACCACGAGCAGAAAGGCGAACGTCAGATCGCTCATGCCCGCACCGCCTCACGGCGCGCGGTCTGCAGGGCTGCGACCTGAATGCCGATGGCAACGTACAACTCCTCGGCCTGCCCGATGTCCAGCAATCGCTCCTCGCCGGCCACGCGCAGCCACACGGCCGAGGACATGCGACCGACCACGACGTCCCCATCCCGGCCGGCGCGATCGCGACAGGAAACTTCTCTCAACTCTTCCAACATGCTTTCCTCCTCTTGAAAACGGCCGGGTGGTACCGGACGGGGGCACCGGCTTCCCAGCCGGTTCTAGGACCTCACCGTCCGCAAAGGAGTCCCTTGAGAAGCGCGGGGAGGCTGCTCGATCCGACAGTCACGAGCCGTCGGCGCCAACGGCCGAGCCCTCTTAGAAAACCCAGCTACAGGAACGCAATCACCGCGCAGCGGCGTCAGGAAAGGCCGATGCCGCCGAACGTCGACCGCGCAAGCGGGGGCACCCACAGGTCGCTGGGTCCCGAAAGCGCGAGGCTCGGGGCGCCCGGGGAACCGTGCGGCGGCAGTTGCAGCAGCTCGCCGATCACGTCAGTGACCGAACCGCACGCCTGCCACAACTGGCGCGGCCGACCGAAGTCGAGAACGAACCGAGACCCGATCGCTTCCGTCGCCGAGCCCGCGCAGTACCAGTCAGTGGCCCCATGCGCGGAGTGGAATGCCTGCAACATCGTCAGGTTCTCCAAGTTCGGAAGGTAGAGAAACCTGTATCCAGCTCGACATGTGTCCTCGATCGCCTGGATGTGCTGTTCGAGCCACGCAGGCAGCATGCCGAGCTCGAGGAAGGTGTTCGCCGGATTGGTCATCGAACTGATGCCTCCCCTGCCGCAATCGCTTTCGCCGGCTCACTGCGCGCCCATAGCACCTGTGCAGCCTCCGTCTCTGCTGTCCGACGTCCCGACATGAAGCCGACTCTGCCGGTGATGTGGAGGCACCGGAACGGTGCATAACTGGGTTGTCAAGGGGATGTTTGCGGGAGGATAGCTGGGAGCTTCAAACGTGACGCCGGTTACTCATTGTGCAAACATGGGCACGCTCCGCCCTTCAAGGAGAACAACCGTGTCTGAGCCCAACGATCTACTTCGCCGCGCCCGTGAGCGCTCCGCGTCACCGAATGCAACGGGCGAAGCGCTTTCGCGCGAAGAGCTTGCCGACCTGGTCAACACGTGGGTCTACGAGCACACAAACCCACCTCGCGTGACCGCGCTGAACGCGAACTACATCGGCAAACTTGAACAGGGAAAGATCCGATGGCCACAAGACGCCGACCGGCGCGCAGGACTACGCGCAGTACTCGGAGTCCGTACCGATCGGGAGTTGGGGTTTCGACGTCCTCGACGCAGCCGTTCTACGGTGGCTGACGTGGACCGTCAGGAATTCTTGCGTGCGGCCGTCGGCGTCAGCACTGCCGCCTTAGTCGGCCCTTCGATCCTCGACATGCTCGCCCCTAGCGAGCCGACTCCAGTTCCATCCGTCGTTGGCGCGTCCGAGGTGGCAGACGTTCGTGCCGCCGCCCAAGCCTTCGGCGGCTGGGATGCTCGCTACGGGGGTGGCTTGGTCCGGGAAGCAGTAGCCTCGCAATTGCGTTATTCCGCGGAGCTTCTCAACGGACGGTGCGCTCCAGCAGTTCGGAATGACTTGTTCTCGGCGGTTGGATATCTAGCTCACGTCACAGGTTTTATGGCGTTTGACGCCTACGCCCATGACGACGCCCACCGTATGTTCCGCTTTGCTCTGGCGTGCGCCGAGGAGGCCGGAGACTGGCACCTGCGTGCCAAAGTCCTGTCCTCGATGGCACGGCAGGCGATTTGGTGTGGAGACCCTGACGCAGGATTGACCTACACCGAACTGGCGCTCGTTCGAGCCGACCGGCTCGTACCCACTGAACGCGCCATGCTGCACACCGCCCGAGCCCGTGCTCTCGGAAAGCTCGGTCGGACCCAGGACACCCTGACCGCGGTCGGGCTCGCCGATGACTCATTCAGCAACGCGAATCCAGCAGAGAACCCACCATGGATGATGTACTACGACGCTGCCCAGCATGCTGGCGACACAGGACATGCGTTGTGGGAACTCGGGGTGCGTGGACAGTTCATCACGGAGGCTCGAAGCCGTCTCGCGGCGTCTGTGGCTGCACACGCCGACGCCCACGCTCGATCACGTGTGATCAGTCAGACAAAGCTCGCATCTCTGACGATGGTCGCCGGCGACCCAACCGAGGCCGCTCAACTAGGCACCCAAGCGCTTCAGGAGGCGGGGCCGATCAAGTCACGGCGAGCAGCTGACGATCTCAGGGAACTTCGCCGGGCGGGCAAGCCCCATGTGCGCCTCGACGAGGTCGCCGAGCTTTGCAGCCGGATCGGTTCCGCAGTGGCGACGACATGAACGACTTGTCTCTTGCAGCAGTGCTCAACGCAGCAAGCACCCGGGTCGGCCTGCGGGCCGCCGGCGCCGAGGTGATCCGGCTCGGCGAGAACGCTCTCTTCCGTCTTCCCAACGGCGTAGTCGCACGCATCGCACGATCAGGCCAAGACGCGGCGGCGGCAAAGGAAATCAAAGTCGCCACCTGGCTGGAGGATAACGGCGTGGCTGCCGTCCGCCCTCTTCGCGACGTCGAACAGCCTGTCGCCGCCTTCGGTCGCGCGGTCACGTTCTGGCATGAGTTGCCACCACACAGCCAAGGAACGACCTCCGACGTCGCTACTGTGCTACGCGACTTTCACAGCCTTCCGACTCCCGGGTTCAGCCTTCCCGAACTGGCTCCGTTCGTTCGTCTGGCGGATCGGATCGACAACGCGCGCGCGTTGTCCTCGGGTGATCGTGCGTGGATGAGCCAACGGCTGTCTGAGCTTGAAAGCGCTTACGCTGACCTGCCGGAAGGTATGACCCGACGTGTCGTCCACGGGGACGCATGGCGGGGAAACGTCGCGTTGACAGCGGCCGGCCCCGTTCTCCATGACTTCGAACGCTGCTCGTTCGGGCCTCCTGAGTGGGACCTCGTGTCGACCGCGGTCGGGTACGTCACAACGCAAATGATCGACTCTGAAGCATGGCTTGCCTACTGCAAGATCTACGGCTACGACGTCACAAAGTGGGACGGCTTCGAGGTCCTACGAGACATCCGCGAGCTGCGGATGACCACTATGGCAGCACAGATCGCCAGCACAAACCCCGCGATCCAACCCCAGTTGGCCCACCGCCTCGCCTGCCTACGCGGCGAACACGGAAGCCGACCCTGGCCAGGGTGGCACCCCGTCCCATGAACGCGAAGTCAGGATCAAAAATCGCCGAGACGAAGGAAGCTGGACAGCCTTCTGATCAAGCACCCATTCCGAGCGGATCGCCCCGGTCCAGCCGACAGGCAGCCGCCCGACGCAGGCGCGATGAGTTGCGCCTGCGTAGGGCACGCCTGCGAGGTGGGGCGTCCTACCGGCGCCCGTCGAACGCCTCGGCCTTCACACCTGCCAGGAAACCGTGGAACTGGCGCTCGGTGAACTCGAGAACAGGGCTGGCTGTGCCCAGCTTCGAATCACGGAGGCCAACGATCCCGGCTAAGGCAGCGAGCTCGACGCAGTTGCCCTGGTCAGTACCGCTGTAGGACGACTTGGTGAACTCGACCTGGGTCCAATCGGTATCTGTGCTGGCCATGCGGCTCAGTCCTTCCCTACGTTGCTTCCAGCGAGCTGGTCGGCCACTTCGAGCACGAAGTTACGCGATTCGACCGGCCCCAAGGCGATGCCGTAGAGCTGACTGAGCAAGTCGGTGTAGCGGCGTACGGCCTCGGGCGGCTTGTCGATGTAGATCGCGTCGCCGTAGATCTCGATGTAGACGATGTCGGTGCTGGTGTCCTGGTCGAAGCGGAAGATGACGAAGTCGTAGCCGACGTCGACGTAGGACCGGGTGCTAAACGGGATGACTTGGAGGGTGACGTTGGGCAGGAGCGCAACCTCCGCCAGGTAGGCCAGCTGCTCGCGCATGACCGTGGGATCGCCGATCTGGCGGCGCAGCGTGGATTCGCTGAGCACAAATGAAAAGTGCGGGGCGCTCTCGCGGGTAAGGATCGCCCGGCGTTCCTGGCGGATACGAACGGTGTCTTCGACGGCCTTTCCGTTGGGGTCGTTGCCCCGGCCAGCGAACATCGCACGGATGTAGTCCTCAGTCTGCAAGATCCCTGGGGTTACCTCGGAGGCCACCATCATCACCTGGGTCGCGCTCTGCTCAAAGTCTCGGAACGCGCGGAACCACTTCGGTCCCAGATAGAGCGCCGCCTCGTCGCGTGGTCGACCGCGGTGGCGCCGAGCGCCTTTGGCCAACTCGCGACACCAAACCTTGTCCTTCTCCGAAGCCTGGTAGAGCGAAAGGAGCGCTTCCAGCTCCACCTTGGCGATGCTGACCTTGCCGTTCTCCACACGGCTGATCTTGTTGTGCGCCTTCCCGAGGTGCTGAGCTGCCTCCTCCTGCGTCAGGCCGGCGGCATCGCGGAGCTTTCGAAGCTCGTTGCCAAGCTGGCGCTGCTGCATCGTGATCGCCGCGGATGATGTTGACATCCCGGTCCTTTCCGTATCGACACTGAGCAGTGGTACGACGTCACCAGAAAGTTGTATTTACAGACTGTACTTACAGTTTTATTGTCGTTTACATCGGCACAGCACGAACAAGGGAGTACAAGATGTACATCCAGTTTATCTGGAGGCCTTCGAGCCCGGACTCCGCGGTCGACTTGACGGGAAGACGCCTGTCCACCGCTACCGGTCACCAGCGGACACCTCGCTAGCGCCCCTCCCCCAGAGGCGATGGCGTTCACCGTGCGGCACCGCCAACTGGACCGCTCCACTGTGGCCTCGGCAATCGCACCGCGTCGGACGAAGTGCAGTCAACCGGGGCCTCTTCAAGACGAGTTAACGGGCTCTGGCTTTCGCTGGAATGGAGGCGACGAATGTCCACAGAGGATAATATCTTCAACAACCAAGGGCACGAGGTCGGGTGCACCGACGTAATGGGCCGCAACCGGGGCCTACGGGTTCTCCCTCTCACCCATGGCCGCGTGGGTGTGCAGTCGCCGCCTGGTGAGTGGTTCGAGGTGAACGCCGAGCAGCTTCGCGACTTGCTCGCTGCGGCCCGGGAGGCGATCTGGGAGTCACACGCGAACTACGACCCCACGCCTCGAACGATCGTGGTGGGTGGCACGTGTTTCTGAGGGAGCTCTACACATCGGTGCGGCAACGTCTGGACGACGTGGCGCGAGTGGTGAGCGATGGTGATGACCGGGCGGTGACCGCGGTTGCTCGTTCGGAGGTGCCGCACCTCATCGACGCCGTGCGGACCCTGATGGCCGAACACGAGCCGAACGAGATCGGTGAGTGCCCAGCATGTTCTCGAAGCTTGTGGCGATGGCAGAAACCGTGGCGGCGACCGAAAACCCCGTGCAAGCCCTACCTCTCGGTACGGCGAGCCCTGTTCGACGAGACCGACGCACCGCGTCACGCCCTGCGCTAACCCCATGATCTGGCTCAGCTCCCAGCACTCCCCCGGCCCGGGAGCCGAGCCGCCGGCTGGCGACACGTCGCCGGGCTGTACCCCCGAACAGCCATGACCACGATGACGTGTCGCCGGCCGGACCCTTTCCCAAGGAGCACGCAGTGATTTCCGTTCACCTCTCCCAGGAGTTCCTGGAACAGCTGGCGGCGGACGTGCTGTTCAACTGGTGGCCGAACATTGCTGGAACCACCGTGCACATCCCCGGCGTCGACGACGGATACGCGCGGATGACCGAAGTACAGCCCGGCGAGTGGATTCCCGTGGCGAGGTGCCGGGCTGGATCCAGCCACCGTGCGCGATGAAGCCACCCAAAAGCCCACTACCCCGGTGCGAGCAGTGCGTCGGCTACCTCACGATCACAGGCCGACCAGATCCCGCCGAGCTCGCCTCGCGGACCGACCTGCGACGCCCACCCGCCGGTGTGCGCCCTGGGTTGTCGCCTGCTCTCGGCCCCTGATGACAGGTCCTGTCAAAATTCAGGGCCGAGCGCGGTGAACTTCCGACGCAAGTGGCCCACCAGGTTCCCAGCAGAGGAGTGAGGTCGATGTGGTGCCGAAGCCGCGGACTTTCAGTGCTGGCAGTCCTCTTCCGCCTTGGGCGTCCGCACGACCGCTACACATGGACGATCTCCTGCCACGACGTACGGGAAAGAAGGGCTCGGCTGTACGTGGGGTTGGCGCCGACCGGGGTGACGCTGACGGCGAGCCGGCCCGGGCCGATCACATTGACGCCGATGGAAGCTGGGCGGCTGCGGGCCGCCGTACGCGAAGCCATCTCGACACACGCTCCGCTGGCGGCACCAGGAGCCCGATCCCGCCATCGCCGGACCGGAACACCGCTTTTCGGGGTGTTTTTCGAGTTCGGCGTGGACCACCAATCCGTACCCACGAACTCCGCGAAGTGGCCATCGTCAAACAAGGAACGGGAAGACCACCATGCCACCCCAGCACAGAAGGATCCTCGGTATGCCACCGAGGGAAGCCGCCGACGCCCGGCGGCTTGATCTGGTCGCCGCCGCGGACTGGTACCGGCTGAAGTTGGGCTGGTCGGTGACTTTCGATGCAGTACACCGCCGCTTGACCCTGCGCACCGGCGAAGCAGTCGACGCCGTGGCCCTGCCGGACTGGCTGGCCACCCCGGTCGTCCAGGACCTCGAACATCACCTGCAGGCAGGTCCGGTGTGCATCGACATCACCAAAACCTGGTGGACCGTCCTCACCGACCCCTGCCCACGAGCACACAAGAACCCCGCCGGATCCCACGCGCATGCAGCTGGTGGCGCTCGCGATCTGGCCCGCCAGCCGAGCTGGACTTCGGGCCAGTAGAGCCACCTTCCAGCCGCCGGCAACCGAGTACTCCAGCAGGCGTTAGGGGCATTCGCCGAAGCGGTGAGTGATGCCGCAATGACATGCTCAGCCGCCATCTGCGTGGCAGCGGTGCTCGCGCTGCGATTCCTGCCCAAGCCGTAGCTTTCGCTGATCTCTACGTGACAACTGTTCTCACCGGGAAGAGCACAAGGGGACCAGCTGCCGCTGACCGCAACGTCAGGTCAGCGTGTGTGCTACAGTGGTCGGTCGCGTTGGGCCGTGGCTTCGGCACGGACTGCCTCGGCGAATGCCTCATCGTGCTCGGCATCACGGCGTTCGTAGTCCTCGTGGTCGGTGTGCCCATCCAACTCGCTGTCGTCGAGCCCGGCTCGTACTCTTGGACGCAAGATCACTTAATGATCTTTTGGTTATAGGGTGTGTCGTTGTGCTTGGTTTGTGTTGCCCGGTGGGATGATTGTGGCGTGGCGAGGTCTTCACGATCGACGGGTAAGCAGTCCCGTGAGAACAAATCTGGCGCCGCTAGGCGGGATTTCGAGGCGCTGCGTGAGCGGCGGAGGCGGGCGGCGGAGATGTTCGAGCGGGGCGAGCGGCAGGTCGATGTGGCCTCGGCGTTGGGGGTATCACAGCAGACCGCATCGAAGTGGCACCGGGCGTGGTTGACAGGTGGCCACGAGGCGCTGGAGGGCGCCGGTCGTGCCGGGCGGATGCCCAGGCTGTCCAATGAGCAGCT
>NZ_FNOK01000077.1 GCF_900106995.1 Saccharopolyspora shandongensis | reverse complement strand
GAAACGACGAGCGGCTCGCAGTGCTCAACACCGAGAGCGCCGACTGGGCGCGACCGCGGCGGCTGAACCTCGTACTGGGCATGGTCGCCGAGACCAACGCCCGGGCCGCGGTCACCCGCGGCGCCTACGAGGAGGCCTACACCTATCTGAGCGCGCTTACCCCACCGGGTGTGCTGCCGCCCTTCTTCCCCTACTTCCACCGCGTTTTCTTGGACCTGGTCGAGGCATGTGTGCGCACCGGGCGCATTGCAGAGGCCCGGGCACACGTGATGGCCGGCCGGCAGGCCCGCATGGACGCCATCTCCTCGCACCACGCGCTCATCCTCGCGGGCTCGGCCGCGCTGGCCACGGAGGACGAGTCCGCCGACCGGTTGTTCCAGCATGCTCTGGAGTTGCCCCAGGCCGAGCAGTGGCCCTTCGAGCAGGCGCGGATCCAGCTCGCCTACGGCCAGTGGCTGCGCCGACGCCACGACCGCAGCCGAGCGCGCATCCATTTGAGCCGCGCGCTGACGACCTTCCGCTGTCTCAAGACCGAGCCCTGGGCGAAGAGGGCGGCGGAGGAGCTGCGCGCCAACGGAGTCGCGCAGGGCGTGGATCTCGCCGACGGCAGGTCCGCACTCACCGCACATGAGCTGCGCATCGCGGAACTGGCAGCGCAAGGGATGACCAACAAGGAGATCGGCCGGCAACTGCACCTGTCCCCGCGCACCGTGGGGGCCCACCTGTACAAGATCTTCCCCAAGCTGGGCGTAGCCTCTCGCCGCGCTCTGCGGGACGCGCTCGCAGGCGAACCGGAGTCGCGTTAGGGGCCGATGTCCGTGCCGTGCCTCGCACGTCGCCTCGAAGCCGCCGGCGGCCGCGGAGCGAACTCCGTTTCAACGACGGGATGAAGCCGCTGCGCGGAGGTGGATCAACCGCTCGTCGGCTCGGCTTCCTGCGGTGCGGCAGCATTGCGCCACTCGCGGGGCGACATGCCGTAGGCCGCCCGGAAGACCCGGCTGAAGTGGGCCGGGTTCACGAAGCCCCACCGTTGGGCGACGGCGGACACCGTTGGTATCACGCGGCGGCGCTGCGCGAGCTCGCGGCTGCACTCCTCCAACCGGCGTCGCTGAATCCAGCGGCTGATCGTGGTGCCCTCGCCTTCGAAGATCTTGTGCAGGTAGCGAACCGAGATGCGGTGGTGAGCCGCGATCGCTTCAGGTGACAGGTCGGGATCGGCCAGATGCTGGTTGACGTACTCGCGTACTCGTCGGGCCATCACCTGCCCGACGTTGCGCTCCCCGGTGCTTTCGTTCTCCTCGATCCGTTCGCTGATGAGCATCGCCAGGAGATCGGTGACGGTTCCTGCCAGTTGCTCGCCCACTCGAGGCGGGCAACTGGTCGCCTTCCCGGCCAGCATCGACAGGAGCGGCGCCAGCATGGTCGCCACGCCCGAATCCGTGGGCAGGGTGGTGGCCGCGACCGCGCAGATGTCCGAGTTCGGAAGTGCGACGGCCTGTCGCGGCACGTGGAAGAGGTGCATGCGAAAGCGGTCGTACTGGTCGAGCGTGTACGGGTGCGATGTCTCGTAGACGACCAGATCGCCCGGGCTGAGGCGGGCTGTCCGACTGCCCTGGATCAGCTCCGAACGGCCTTGTTCCTGCAGGCCGATGGACACGAACTCGCGGTCGAGCCGGGCCGCGTGCTGGGGCATCCGGATCATCCGCTGCGCGTCGGCCTCGATGGTGGCGACCTTCAGGTACCCCAGGAAGTCGGCGGTGAGCCGCCCTGCGAAGACATCGTCGTTCCGGGGCGTGACCGCTTGTGGGCCGAGCGTGCGAGTGATGGCCTGGTTCCAGAAGGCCAGCTTGTCAACATCCGGTACGGAGGTTGTGGTCAGGGCAATCCGCATGCGAACGACTTCCGTGGGAGTGAGGAGGGGACACTGGGGAGGGCGCGCCTTGCTTGGGCGCGGTGACCGGGACCCTCAACTCATTCCGTCGGTTCGATGGGGCGGAAATTCCCTAGCGCGCAAGTCCACGCTGGTAAGCATGGAGATCTCGGGCGGCCGGTGAGTAGGTCATATGACTGCCGATGTCCCTCGACCGTCCAGAATGCGCATGCCACCAGCCCGCTTCGGTGGGAATGGCCTGCGATGTAGCCGGGATCGGCATTGCTGCGCAGGTCCCGTCGGGCGCCTGCACGACGACGTCTTCGAAGCGGAGGAAGGCCTTCGCGCCAAAGGGTTCGTTCACTACTTGGAGAACGCCGGTGGCACCACGGCACTCGACGCCGGTCGGTAGTCGCTCGCGGCTGCGGTCGTGCTCGACCTCGGTCGAGTGCGGCGACGAGCTGTGCGAGGTCGCGCCGGTGGGAGTTCGCCGGCCACACGGCCCAGGTCCGTCGCACTGCGCCAGGCCGGGTTCAAGAAAGTGGTCGACACGGAGGAGTCCTTCCGCGCCGCGCTGCGATCTCTCATCGACCGCGAACTCCTACCACCCGGCGAGAGGTGCGGTGCGGGCATCGGCTCGCACCGCACCTCCGGTCGCAGCGATTCGTCCGAGCGGTTCGGCATCTGGCTCGTGGAGATCGGCTGGGCACGACCTGATCTGACTGTCCACAGTGGTTGATCGAGTCACGGCTGATGCGGTTGTTGCGGAACGCGCGATCTCGTCCTTGAGCCCTTCGTCCGTGGTGGGGCCGCTGGTCGGCGCCCAGCGGCCCCAGCCTGGCTATTGGGTGATTTCCTTGACGACGTCGGCCGGGCTGGGGCGAGCGTCGTTCTCCGCGGCGACGGCCTGCGCCCGATCGCGGAAGGTGTCTTCTCCCAACACCCGCCGGAGGGCGAGGAAGATCTCGTCCCCGCTGTCAACGGTGATCGCGGCTCCGGCAGCGGCGGCGCGGGCGGCATTGATCGGTTGATCGGCGCCCTGGGGCCACAGCACCATGGGAAAACCGTGTGCCAGGGCGCCGAGGACAGTGCCGGAACCGCCGGCGCCGACGACGAGATCCGCTCGGTCGAGAAGCTGGCCGAGTGGCACGAACGGCACGTAGTGCACCTCGACGCCGTCGGGTCGCCGACTCGGCCGGGAACCGTCATCGCCCGCGGCCGGATTCCTCAACGACGAGCCCACCGTGGCGATCACGTTGACCTCGTGGCCTGCCATCGCCCCGACGGTCGTGTCGAGCACGTCCGGGTCGGAGAAGATCGTGCCCAGGGTGACCAGCACGGTGGGTTTGGCCGGGTCCGCGAAGGCCGGCAGTTCGAATGCCATGTCGTGGGGGCGTCGGTGGGCTTGCGTGCGCAGCGGCAGCACGGGAACGCGGCTGGACCATTCGGGATCCTGCATTTGCGGTGGGCACGGGTCGATGTAGCTCCGCGGCTCAACGGGGTTCAGCCCGGCGTTCCGGTAGCGGGAAGCCGCGGCGCGTTCGATCTCGGTGATCACAGCGGGCGTCGCGGGGCCGATACCCACCTGATGCCAGGGGATGCCGAGATCGGCTGCGACCATCGGACCGATCGCGTCGAACGTTTCGGTCACGATCAGGTCGGGCGCCCACTCGCGGCCGAGGCTGATCGTGTCGGCGCCGCCGAGGTCGACGCGGGAGCCGCCGAAGATCTCCCCGATGAGTTCGGGTCCCGGATGGAACGGGTCTGCGCCGGTGCGGCGGGCGGCGTCCTCGGAGAACTCCATCGGCATGGCACCTGCCGCCAGGAATTCCACTTCGGACGCGAGCTCCGGGCCGACCGCATCCTGCACGCCGGCGCTGGTCGCCAGCGCAACGGCATGCCCTGCCTCGACCGCGGCCCGCATCAACGGTCCCAACGGCAGAACATGGCCGTACGCAGGGGTTGCACTGAACAAGATTCGCACGAAAACTACCTAACATGCTCTTTGTCGAACCGGGTAGCACCCGCGATGACACTTGATGTCAATAGCAGTCGGTTGGGCAGAATCGGTGGTATTTGGGGGCATCATCGTGCTGGTCCGGCCTGTTTGATGAGGCGTTTTGGTGGAGTAGCGGAAGGCCCAGACGACCACCAGCAGGGCCAGTGCCGTCAGCAGGGTACCCATTGCGATCTTCGCGAACGCCAGCCAGCCGGTGGCGTCGGTGAGGTAGAGCCACTGCTTCACGATGAACCGGGCGGCGAACACGGCCGTCGCCGCTCGCACGGCGGCCGCACCGAGCAACGTGTTCTGTTCCTGGTCACCCGCGACGAAGCGCCCCGCGCCGATACCCCCTTTGGCGCGGAGCGCTTCGTTGCGTTGCTCCATCACCCTTACGCCCCTTGACGGTACGCAAGTGGAACAACCACAGGACCCACCATGTCGGGCCCTGTTCGACGCCCTGGACGGAGGAGGAGCCCAGGGCGTACAGCGAGGATGGAACGTCACTGGAAATCCTCGCGAGGGGGAACCTAGACCGTACGGGGGTCACCACGCACATTTGCGTTACCCACCACCGTGGTGGTAATGGAGCGCGGCGGGGACGTTGGGCCCTGTAGTAGATGCCGCAGCGCAGCCGCAGGTCCGGGCGGCCCGGCGAAGGGTGCGGGCGTGTTCGTCATCAAGGAGGTAATTCAGCCGATCGGGGCCGGGTGGTCGTTCCGGATCGCCGCTCCGCAGCGCGAGGTCCTCGGCGCGATCGTGGGTCATCACCAGGACGTGGATGCCGCGCGGCAACTCGATCACCCGCAGTCGCGGTAAACGAGGGGAACGACGCGGCCCAGATTCGACGCGCCCGGACTGCCGCGTGGAATGCCTTCAGCGGGTTCTACGAATACCGAGCGCTGACAGCGCTGCGCGGTTGATGCAGTAGCTCGTGCTCGGTCGATCGGCGCCCACGTGATCGCCTGATCGTTGACCGCAGTGGATGCCCCGGCATAGGGCGCCGCAGCCTCACACGCCTGCGGAGTCCGGGATCGGGTTTCGTGATTTCCCGACCATTCGTAAGAACAGTCGACGACCGGCCTTGGCCTGAGGTTCGTGCCGTCGTGAGCATTCGTCGCCGCCGAATACGTCGCTCTACCGCTACGAGGCTGTCGGGCCCCGGCCGCCACCTCAGCGGGGACGCACGCGGATGCTCAGTTTCTCCAGGAAGTCGGCGAACCGTTCTCTGGTGACCGTCCACACGAGCGACAGGACCTTGATCTCGCCCGCCTTCTGCGCATCGCCGGCCGGGGCCTGTCTCGCCGGCGCCGTGGTCGTCGCCGGCATCGTGCCGGCGGACCGACCCGACGGGAGCGGAGTGGGCGCAGGTGCCGTCGCGCCGGTGTCCGGTTCGGGATGCTCAATGCGATTGCTGAGCTGGTCGGCGAATTGCACGAACATCCGATTGGAGACGTCGCGGACTCCGCGCCCCAGCGACGCGATCCGGCCGCTCAGGTCGACGTCCGAGACGACCTCGATCCGGCTTCCCGCGTCGGCGGACGTCACCTGGAGTCGCACGTTGGCTTGGACGGCGCCGGAGCCACGCTTGTCGCGACCGGTGGCGTTGAGCGCCATCCGGTGGGCTTCGGCATCGCGCTCCACGACGAGGACGTCACCGGCGTAGTTCATCTTCAGCGGCCCGATGGCGACTCGCAGCACGCCTTCGTACCGGTCGTCACCGAGCTCGTTGACGAGTTCGGCGCCGGGCAAGCACTGGGCCACCGCGCGGGTGTCCTGGAGGAACGTCCACACGTCTTCGGCGCTGGCGCCGACCTCGGTCTGGTGCTGCAGCTTCACGCGCGATCTCCTCTCCCCGCGTCCGTCCGGGCGCGCTGGTCGAGCAGGGCCATGACCCGCTCGGCGGTGATGGGCAGTTCGGTGGGCCGGATGCCGATGGCGTCCTCGACGGCGCTGGCGATGGTGGCGGCCGGCGGTCCGATCGGGGGCTCGCCGACGCCGCGAGCGTTGAGCGGGCCCCGGCCTTCGCCGCTCTCGACCACGGCCACCCCGATGTCGGGCAGGTCCATCGAGGACGGGATGAGGTAGTCGGCGAACAGCGAGGACAGCGGGCGTCCGGCGTCGGTCGCGCAGTCTTCCATCAGCGCGTAGCCGATGCCCTGCGCCGCGCCACCGATGATCTGGCCCTGGACCCGGACCGGGTTGATCGCCCGGCCGACGTCGTGGCACGCGGCGTACTTCAGGAGCCGGACGTCGCCGGTTTCGAGGTCCACCTCGACCTCGGCGGCGTGAGTGCCGAAGGTGTAGTCCGGGAAGGTGTGCCCCTGCCCCTCCTTGGGGTCGAAACCGCCGGACCGGGCGCGCCAGGTGTTGAGCACCGAGGTGTCCACACCGGCGTCGGTCGCGGCGCGCACCAGCTCAGGCAGGCTCAGGCCGGTGTCACCGTCCTCGGTGCGCACCATCCCGTCGATCCAGACCAGCTGGTCTTCACCGACGCCGAGAGCCTTGGCCGCGACCGGGGACAGCTGGTCGCGCAGCTTCCTCGCCGCCCGCAGGATCGCGTTGCCCGACATGTAGAGCTGACGGGTGGCGAAGGTGCCGCCGGCGGGCGGGTTGAGCGCGGTGTCGCCGATGTAGACGCTGATGTCGGCCAGCGGCACGCCGAGGATCTCCGAGGCGATCTGGCACAAGCTCGCGGCCTGCCCGGCCCCGAGGTCGGTCACGCCGCTGCGGATCAGCAGCGTCCCGTCGGCCTGCAGCGTCACCCAAGCCGAGGCGTGGTCGCGGAACCAGATGGTCCGCCCGTAGGGCTGCATGCTGCTGCCGAAGCCGCGCCCGATCACCGTGTGCGGGCCGCTGGGCCGGCTCGGCTCACCGAGCATCTCGAGCGCGGCTCGACGGGTATCGCGGACGGCGACCGCGGTCGTCACCGGCTCGCCGGCGGCGGTGAGATCGCCCTTCTCGATGTGGTTGCGGTCGCGCACCTCCTCGCGGCTCAAGCCGAGCTTCGCGGCCAGCGCGTCCAGCTGCGATTCGTAGGCGAAGACCACCTGCATCGCACCGAAACCGCGGAAGGCGCTGGTCGGCACGTTGTTGGTGAAGACCGCGCGGGACCGCGCGCGCACGACTGGCACCTTGTAGGGACCGGTCGACAGCGCCGCTCCGGCGAACAGCACCCGGGCGCTCAGGCACGGGTAGGCACCGGCGTCGCCGACGATGTCCGCGTCGACGGCCAGGAGCTTGCCCTCCTTCGTCGCTGCCGTCCGGTAGTGCATCGTGAACGGGTGCCGCTTGGTGCTGGCCAGGATCGATTCCTGGCGCGACCAGACCATCCGCACGGGGCGGCGGGTCCGCCACACCAGCAGGGCGATGTACGGCTCGACGGTCATGTCCTCCTTGCCGCCGAAGCCGCCGCCCATGTACGAGGCGATGACGCGCACCTGGTTCTGCGGCAGGCCGAGGATCGAGGCGATCTCGACGGCGTGCTCGATCACCTGCGTGGAGATGCGCAGCGTCACCACGTCGTTTTCGATCCAGCCGACGCCGGCCTCGGTTTCGAGGTAGGCGTGCTCGACGTGCTGGCTGCGGTAGGTGTCCTCGACGACGACATCGGCCTCGGCGAACGCGGCATCGAGATCCCCGCGCTCGAGGCGCCAGTTGACCAGAACGTTGCCCTCCTCGTGCACGAGCGGGGCGTCCTCGGCCAAGGCGTCTTCCGGGCTGTACACACCCGGCAGCGGTTCGTACACGACCTCCACGAGATCCGCCGCTTCGGCCGCGATCTCGGGGTCCGTTGCGGCCACGACCGCGACCGGCTCCCCGACGTACCGGACCCGGTCGACGGCGAGCACCGGCTGCTCGACGGTGAGTTCGCCGAGCCCGCCGCTGGCGTGTTCGACGATCGCGTTGTGCGGGACGTCCGCCGCCGTGAGCACGGCCACCACGCCCTCGAGCCGCTCCGCGGCCGAGGTGTCGATGCTGACGATCTTGGCGGGGCCGGCGTCGGACCGGACCACCTTGCCGTGCACCATGCCCGGCAGGCTCCAGTCGGCGGCGTACAGCAGGGTGCCGCGGACCTTGTTGACGAAATCGTGGTGCGCGGGGGACTGGCCGACGACGCGGAAATCCCGCTCGCGCGCCAGCGGACCCGAGTCGGCGTCCGGGTCGAGCTCGGCCGGCCCGATGGTCTCCGGGGTGGTCCCGGGGTCGACCGTCGTCACTGGGCACCTCCCATCTCGGCGGTCCGCTCCGCCGGTGTGTGCAGGTAGTCCTCGACCGCGTCGACGATCGCCTGGTAGCCGGTGCACCGGCACAGGTTGCCGACCAGCTCGTGCCGGATCTCCTCGCGGGAGGCCGCCGGGTTGCGCTGGGCCAGGGTGGCCGCGGTGAGCAGCACCCCGGCGGTGCAGAACCCGCACTGCGCGGCGCCGCGCTCCAGGAAGCGCTTCTGGAGCGGGTGCGGCTCGTCCCGGGGATCCGACCAGCCGCGGAGGGTCATCACCTCGTGGCCTTCAGCCTGGACGGCGTACATGCTGCAGGCGCTGACGGGATCGCCGTCCAGCAGCACCGTGCACGTGCCGCACACGCCTTCGGCGCAGCCGTAGCGCACGTCGGGCATGCCCAGGTCGTCGTGGAGCACGTCGAGCAGGGTGCGGTCGTTGCGAACCCAGATCTCGTGTTCGCGGTCGTTGACGCGCAGCGTGAGCTGAGTCCGGATCATGCCGTGCCCTCCTCGCAGAGCGCCTGCTGGAGCAGGCGCCGAGTGTGTACCGCCACCAGCCGCCGTCGGTAGTCGGCGGTCGCGTGCAGATCGGTGTCGGGCTCGAGCGACGCCGCGATCGCCTCGGCGCTCTCGCGGGCGCGGTCCGGGGAACCGGGGTCGGCGAGCGCCGGCTCGAGCAGTTCGCGGTCGACCAGGACCGGCCGGTCGGCGACGCCCCCGAGCACGACTCGCAGGTCCGGTTGCCCTCCAGCGCCACCGGGCCGTGCGACCACGCTGACGCTCACGGTCGCGAAGTCCGAGTAACGCCGCACCACCTCGTGGAATCCCCATCGAGCGTCACCGCCGACCGGTAGCCGTGCGGCGGTGACCACTTCCCCGGGCCCCAGCGCCGTGGTCAGGTAGGTGATGAAGAAGTCCTCGGCGGCCACCGTCCGGGGCCCTTCCGGTCCGAGCACGTCGAACTCGGCGCCGAGCGCCAGCGCGACGCATCCGATCTCCGCGGTGGGATCCGCGTGCGCGAGAGATCCGCCGAACGTGCCGCGGTTTCGGACCCGCGCATTGCCGACGAAGCGGACCGCGTGCGCGAGCATCGGGGCGTGCGCCCGGACGATCTCGGAGGAGGTGAGCACGCGGTGCCGGGTGTTGGCGTCGATGACCAGGCTGCCGTCCTCGACCCGCGGGTCGCCTGCCGGCACCGAGTTGACGTCGATCAGCGCGCCCGGGAACGCCAGCCGCAGGTTGAGCATCGGCACCAGGCTCTGGCCGCCGGCGAGGATCTTGGCCTCCCCGTCCCAGATCCGGAGCAGCTCGACGGCGTCGGTCCATGATTCGGCGCGCTGGTACTCGAAGCAGGTCGCCGGCGTGCGGCCGGCGGCGGTCGGCACGATTTCCTGGATGCTCATGGGGATTCCTCCGCCCGACCGACGAGGTGGCGGAGCACCTCGAGTTCGACGTCCGCAACCGGCTGCAGGTAGCCGAGCTCCTCGTGGACGAGCAACTCGAAACCGGTGGCCGCGTGCACTTGGTCGAGGGTCGCTCCGGCTTGGAGCGCTCGAACCCGCATCCGGTGGGAATGCGGGGCGAAGTCGAGCAGCGCCAGGTCGGTGACCACCCAGCCCGGGCCGCCGTGCAGCAGCCCGCTGTCGTGGCGGCTGGTGCCGCCGGTGAGGTGGCCGGGGCTCGTCACGAAGTCGACCTGTTCGACGAACCGTCGTGGTTCGTGCTGGGTGACGATCACGACCTGGTTGCACATCGACGCGATGTCGTTGGCACCGCCCGGGCCGGGCAGCCTGACGGTCGGCTTCGCGGGATCGCCGACGATGCTGGTGTTGACGTTGCCGTACCGGTCCACTTGCGCGGCACCGATGAAGCCGTAGTCGAAGAAGCCGCGCTGGGCCATGAGGAAGATGTCCGTGGCGCCGGTCAGCATCTGGGCGCCGACCGCGGCGCGGACCTCGTTGGTCGAGGCGGGCACCTCACCGGGCTTCAGCTCGACGCCGATCATCCCGCCCTCGAGCAGCACGGTCAGCTGCGGCGCCTGCCGTCGCTTGGCGATCGCGGCGGCCAGGAGCGGCTGGCCGATGCCGGCGAACAGCACCTTGCCGTCCTCGAGCAGCCGGCTCGCGGCGATGGTCATGATCTCGTCGGGCCGGGCCTGCGGGTGCTGCGCAAGCACGAGCGCTTGTTCGGCGCTGCCGATCAGCGAGTCGATCACCGCGGCATCAACTCCTCGCCGGTACGGCGGAGCGCCGCGAGGCGGCCGGGATCCACCGAGCCGGTGTACGCGTCGTGATCGGCGTGGGAGGCCAAGCCGGCGGCATAGGCGCGAGCCCCGTCGAGCCCGTCGGCCCGGACTGCCTGCATGTAGGCGGCGAACTCGTCGAGGTCGGCTTCGTAATGGCCGTAGCACTCGTGCGGGTAGGCGCCCATCGGCTGGTGCACCACCGCATCGACCGCGAAGGCCGGCACCAGGGTCCGGGCCGGGTCGAGGCGGAGCTGGTCGGTGGGCACGATCTCCTCGGCCGTCAGGATCACGCGGCGGGAGGCGAGCACCAGGTCCGCATCCATCAGCTGGTACCCGTCGATCTGCGCGTTCCCCGAGGCGTCGGCGCGCTGAACGTGAACGAGCGCGACGTCGGGGTTGAGGCTCGGCACGGCGTTGAGCACCTGACCGGTGTAAGGACAGGCGATCGTGGCCAGCTCCAGTCGCCGGTGGATGTCGGACCCGAGCATGCTGACCGTGGGCAGGAACGGCACCCCCATCGCGCCGGCCTTGTAGCGCAGGCCGATGCCCAGGTGGCTCCACTCCTCGAAGGCCGCCTCGCCACGTTCGACCAGGCGGCGCAGCACCGGGGCCAGGCCCCAGCCGTGGCCGATGCCGACCCAGCTGGTCATCACCCGGTCGGCCGCGCCGGTCGCCAGCATGACCTCGGCTTCGAAGCACGACAGCGGGCGGGTCATCGTCAGCCCGGTGCGGCCTTGGCGCAGCACTTCGATGAGCAGTGCCATCGGAGTGCGCGCGTGGTTGGTCCCGCCGACGCCGATCACCGCACCGTCGGTCACCAACCGCCGGACCGCATCGGCGGCCGTCGTGCGCTTGTCCTCGGCGGCCCGGCTGTGCCCGCTGAGGTCTGCGCGGGCCGCCTCGGTGCCCGGGGTGATGAGCCGCGCGCTCATGGTGCCCCCACCAGGCTGCCCAGCAGCGGCCGGACCTCGCCGGCGAACCGCTCGACCTGCTCGGGGTCGTATTCGTACGGGACCAGGCAGATCTCCTGCACGCCTGCGTCGAGGTGGGCGGCGAGCTGCTCCGCGCAGTCCTCGGGCGTCCCGCAGATCGCGCTGTCGGGGGTCGCGCTGCTCCACTCCGGCGTGTCGAAGTAGGACGCCAGCCACGGACCGACGCGCGCCTGCGCCTCTTCTTTGGAGGATCCGATGCAGATCGGGAGCTGGTTGAGCGAGTGGAGCTCGCCGGGGTCGCGTCCCGCCTCCTCGGCGAATCGCTCGATCTTGCGCCAGGATTCGGTGAACGCCGCAGCGGTGTAGAAGTAGGTCAGCCAGCCGTCGCCGAGCGTGGCGACCCGCTTGAGCACGCGGTCGACGTACCCGCCGATGAGGACCTGGGGGCGGGGCTGCGGGAGCGGCAACATCTTGACCCGGCGGAAGGACAGGTCGTCCCAGGTGCCGGTGACCTCGTCCTTGGTCCACAGTTCCTTGCAGATCTCGAGGTTGCGCTCGAAGATCCGGCCGCGGCCCTTGAACGGTGTGCCGGTGGCGTCGAATTCGCGCTCGTACCAACCTGCCGCGAGCCCGAGCCGGAGCCGGCCCTGGGAGATCGACTGGATGGTGGCCGCGGTCTTGGCCATCAGCGCCGGGTCGCGGATCGGCAGGACCAGGATCCCGGTCCCGAGCTCGATGGTCGTGGTGTGCGATGCCAGCACCGCCAGCGTCGTGAGGGCCTCGAGCTGAGGGAAGGGCTGCCGGCTGCCGAGGAAGAGGTGGTCCCACGCCCAGAGGGAGTTGAATCCGAGTTGCTCGGCCCGGCGGGCCGTGGCCAGCAGGTCCTCGATCTGAGGTGTTCTCTGCGCGGAGGTGAAGTTCTCCACGGCTAGCCCGAATTTCGCTGGCATGTCGTCCTCTCCTGTACGAGAGCGTTGCTGCGGCCCACTTTATTGACGGGTTTCGCCGGTTCCTATGTCATCAGTTGACACCTGAAACTCGGGCGTTTGTCATTGAGTGCCATGGAGTTCCGGATGCGTGCGGAGTCGACCGAACGTGCTTGGCGCCGCTTGCGGAGCACGGTCCACACCACTGGCGACAGCACCCCGGAATCAGTCCAGAGACAGCGTCTGCCGGCCCGTTGATGGCACCTGCCGGAGCAGGCGGCGTCGTGGTCCGCGGATCCGGTCGAGGCTCGCCGCAGGCATGGTGATTGCACGCGGCGCATGGCAGCATTCCCCTCCAACCGCCAGTGGTCATTGGCAGAAGTTGGCAAGGAGCGTGTGCCGTGAGCGATTCCCAACAGGCGGACTTCGGTCATATCACCGGTGAACTCGTCGTACGCGACCTGCTGGACATGAAGATCTTCGAAGCCGCGGTGGTACCCGCCGGGGCGGACGGGCTGCACCGGCGGATCCAGCGGCTGAACGTGATGACCGTGCCGGACATCCTCCCGTGGATCAAGGAGAACGAGTTCCTGCTCAGCACCGAGTACCCGCTGCCGAAGGCCGAAACCGAGCTAGCGCACCTGGTGACCGAGTTCGCGGCGCGGGACATCGCGGCGTTCGGCATCAAGTACAGCTCCAGCGGTCGGCGGTTGCCGCAGGTCGTGCTCGACGCCGCCGACCGCGTCGCGCTGCCGATCGTGGAGATCCCCAACGATGTTGCCTTCGACGACATCCTCAGCCGGGTGTTCTCCGACATCGTCAACCGGCAGGCCGCCACGATCGCGAGGTCCAAGGAGATCCACGACGCGTTCCTCCAGATCGTGCTCACGGGCGGAAGGCTGCCCGACATCGCCGCGAAGCTCTCGGAACTGCTCGGCGATGCTGCCGTGGTGGCGACGGACAGTTCCGGCCGGGTCCTGGCCGCGGTGCATTCGCCGCGCGAGGAGCAGCGGCTCGCCGACCTCGGCCTCCTCCACCGGAACGACCGGCTGCGCATCTCCCACCTCGGCCCCGGCGTGCACGAGCTGGACCACGACCTCACCGGCATCATCGCCCCGATCCGGGCGGGCGATCTCTCGCACGGCCACCTCACGGCGTTCGGGCGCTGGGACCCGATGGGGATGGATGTCACGATCGCCGTCGACCAGGCCGCGGTCGTCGCGGCCCTCGACGTGACCCGCCAGCTCGCGGTGACCGCCGTGGAGCGCCAGTTCGAAGCCAACATCTTGCACGACCTGGTGACCGGTACGCCCGCCGACATCGTGGATGCGCTGGCACGCGGGGCCACCTTCGGTTGGGACCTGCAGCGCCCGCTGGTCGTCATGGTCAGCCGGGCGGAACATGCGCTGGCGAGCGGCGCGGAGCACGCGGGCACCCCCGACCTCGGACAGCAGCGGTACATAGACCTGTGGTGCGCCGAGATCCGCAACCACGACCGGCATTCAGCGGCGGCGGCGTTCGCGAGCAACCTGGTGGCGGTCGTGGACGCTGGAGACGACCCGGCGGCGTTACCGAAGGCGGTGTGGCACGGGCTGAAATCGACCACGCGGCAGGAGTTTTCCATCGGGGTGAGCTGTCCGGTGGACGATCCGCAGCGGATTCCCATCGCGTACGAGGAGGCCCGCAAGGCGCTCCACATGGGACGGCGGTCCCAGGGGCCGGGGAAGATCACCATGTTCGGTGACCTCGGGCTGTTCCGCCTCCTCAGCCTCATCGACGATCCCGACGAGCTGCGCGAGTTCGCCCGGGATTCCCTGGGACGACTGCTCGAACTCGAACCCCGGGAGCGCACCGAGCTGGTGAAGACCCTCGCAGTCCTGCTGGACTGCCACCTCAACGTGGCCGAGGCGTCCCGCTTCCTGCACTTCCACTACAACACGATGCGCTACCGCATCGTCAAGCTGGAGCGCCTGGTCGGCCCGTTCATGTCCGACGCCCGACTCTGCCTGAAGCTGTCCGTGGCCCTCCAGGTGCTGGAGATGCACCAAGTGTCCGACGCCGCCCACTGACCAGCCACGACGAACATCGCCTACCGTCGCTTCGGACACGTCCAACTGCGCACCGCGCTCCAATCGCGCCGACGCACGCCGCATCGCATGTGGGCTCGCCGCGGTCATCGGCGCACCGGGGGACCGTCGGGCACGCCGGCCAGGGCGATGCCGGAGTGCGTCTTGTAGCGCCGGTTGACGCTGATCAGCGCGGCTGTGAGTGGTTCGAGGTGGCGGTTGAGCCGCAGAGGCCCGATGCAGACACCCCGGGCGCCGGTGACCGCACCTGCCAGTTCGGCGACGTGGTCCGCGGCGGCTTCGTCGTCGGCGGCGACCATCACGGTTTGGTCGCTGAGATCTGCGTCCGGGTCGTTGAGGGCGACCGCCGAAAGGTGGTGGAACGCGCCGACCACCGCGGACTCCGGGAGCAGCGCCGCGGCCGTCTCTGCTGCCGAGCTGTCGCCGGGTAGCAGGCCGATCGGCCCGCGTTCGTCGAAGGTCAGCGGATTCACGCAGGTGACAACGATTTTGCCGCTGAGGTGTGGGGAGAGTTCCTGCACGAGTTGGTCGTGACCGTCGTACGGGATCGCCATCACCACCAGGGAAGCACGGGCGCAGGCCTCGGCGTTGGTCGCCGCGGTGATGTGGGCAGCTCCTCGTTCGCGCAGTCCGGCTGCTTTCGCCTCGGCGCGCTCAAGAGACCGCGAGCCGAGCGCGACGCGGTAACCGGCGCGGGCGAAGCGGAAGGCGAGTCCGGAGCCTTGGGGACCGGTTCCGCCCACGATCGCGATCACGTCCTGCATCGCGTGTGTGCCTGTCAATCTGTTCGCCTCCTTCGTGCGACGGGCGCCGGTCATCTGGTCGATGAGTGCCGCCGATCGTCACATCGGAGCCTATGGGCCGGGCGCCGAGGATCGAATGGCTATATCTGCCAACACAAGCGACGTTGTTTGGCACGACCTCCCAGGATCGGAGCAGGCGGTAGCGCTGTCCCCGCCTGCGGTGTATCCCAAGGCAGGTGCGCCTGCCGAGTCGGTCCGCGTGGCCTGGGGAAAGGCATGGTACGGCCGTGATCGACTGGTTTCCACGTCAGAGCGAGACAGTGCGGGCAGTGGCACTTCGTCACCATGTGCCAATGCGGTGACGGTTCATTCGTAACATCGTGTCAGGTGTCAACGCCGGTTTGTTGTGGGCTCTGGCGCGGTTCGGACTGCCCGGGTGGAACGACTGGATGTTCGTCCTATTCGGTGGAAGTTCTGCCGGATCCGGTGCCGAGAATTGCTTTCACCCGGCCGGTTCGCGCCCAGCACCGGTAAGACCTACCGATTCGGCATCAGCGAAGTTCGAGCAGGAGGTACGCAATGCCTCAGGTGGCACTCACGACCGACATCGGCGAAGGGTACGGCCGGTGGACGCTCGCAGATGACGAGGCGTTGCTCGACGTGGTCACCGCGGCGAACATCGCGTGCGGCTTCCACGCGGGCGATCCGGGCATCATGCGCCGGACCTGCGAGCTCTCGGTGGAGAAGAACATCGCGATCGGCGCGCAGGTCAGCTACCGCGATCTGCACGGGTTCGGCCGCCGCTTCATCGCCTACACCAGGCAGGAGCTGACCGACGACCTGCTCTACCAGATGGGTGCCCTCGAGGTGTTCGCCCGCCTGGCAGGGGGGCGGATCGACTACATCCGCGCTCATGGTGCGCTTTACAACGCGGCGGCGACCATCACCGAGCACGCCCAGGCGATCGTCGACGCCACCAAGGAGTACAACGCGGATCTGCCGCTGCTCGCGCAGGTGGGCACCGAGACCTGGCGGTTGGGCCGCGAAGCCGGACTCAACGTCGTGGCCGAGGCTTTCGTGGACCGGGCCTACACCCCGGAAGGCCTGCTGGTCCCGCGGACGGAGCCGGACGCCATGCTCTCGGACCCCGAGCAGGCGTCGGCGCGCGCGGTCGAGATGGTCACCGAGGGCGCGATCACCGCGATCGACGGCACTCGCATCTCGATCGAGGCCGAGGCGATCCTGGTGCACTGCGACACGACGAGCGCCGTCGACATCGCCCGAGCGACCCGCAAGGCCTTGGAGGCGGCGGGCGTGCAGGTCACCCGAATCGGTTGATTCAGTTGGCCGAGGAGCTCATCACCCGCAGGTGCGGCGACACCGGATTGCTCGTCGAGCTGGGCGACAACCGCCGCGTCCACGCGTTCGCCGCGGCGGTCCGCGCCGCGGATCTCGATGGGGTCGTCGACCTGGTGCCGGCACTGGACACCTTGCTGCTGGTCGTGGATCCTGCGCTCACCGATCCGCCGGCCGTCGAAGGACTGCTGCGCGATCTCGAGGTCGGCGCGGTGGCGCGGGCGGAGAACCGCAGGGTCGAGATCCCGGTGCGCTACGACGGCGAGGACCTCAGCTGGGTCGCGGAGCACTGCGGCCTCGACGAACGGCAGGTGGTTCGCCGGCACACCGCAACCCCGTGGCAGGTCGGTTTCTGCGGCTTCGCGCCCGGCTACGCCTACCTGGTCGGCGGTGATCCGGCTTTGCGGGTGCCGCGCCGGAAGGAGTCCCGGGTCGCCGTGCCCGCCGGCTCGGTCGCCATCGCGGGGCAGTTCTCCGCGGTGTACCCCCGCCGCTCGCCAGGCGGCTGGCAACTCCTCGGGCACACCGAAGTGTCGCTGTGGGACACCGAGGCGGATCCGCCCGCGCTGCTGCTGCCCGGGGACGAAGTCGTCTTCTGCGAGGTCGCCTCATGACTACCACTCACCCGGAGTCGACTGCGGAGCTGACGGTCGTCGACTCCGGGCTGCTCGCGCTCGTGCAAGACGCGGGCCGACGTGGTTGGGCGCATCTCGGTGTCGGCGGGTCGGGAGCGTTCGACCGGCCCGCCATGGCACTGGCGAACCGCCTGGTCGGCAACGATGAGTGCGCCGCCGTGATCGAGGTGACCAACGGCGGCCTGGTATTCACGTGCGACGCCCCGACGCGGGTGGCGATCACCGGCGCGGCGCTGCCGGTGAAGGTGGGTAACCGCTCGCGCTGGACGCACGAGGTGATCGCGATCCCTGCGGGAGGGACTGTGCGCCTCGGTGTGCCCGAACGCGGTCTGCGCAGTTACGTGGCCGTCCGCGGCGGGATCCGAGCCGAACCGGTCCTCGGCTCCCGCTCGACGGACCTGCTGTCCAGGCTCGGGCCGCCACCGCTGCGCGCGGGTGACGTGCTGCCGATCGGAAGACCGCGAGGTCCCGTCCCGGCCTCCGATGTCGTTGTCCCGCCGCCTGTCTTGGACGAGGACGAGTTCCTCCCCGTCTCGCTCGGACCGAGGGCGGACTGGTTCGAACCGGAGGCGGTCGAGGCCCTGCTGCGAAGCCGCTTCGAGGTGACCGCTGACTCCGACCGGATCGGTGTCCGCCTGGCCGGGCCCGCGCTGCCGCGCCGGATCCACGACGAACTGACCAGTGAGGGTGTCGTCGAGGGCGCACTGCAGGCGCCACCGGACGGTCGGCTGACGCTTTTCGGGCCCGACCACCCGGTGACGGGCGGCTACCCGGTGATCGCGGTCGTCCGCGACCGTGCAATGCCGCTGGTGGGGCAACTGCGACCCGGCCAGGGCGTCCGTTTCACGCGCGGCTGAGCGCGAAACGATTCGCCGAGCTCTCCGGGGAGAGAGCAGGCTCCCATCCGGAATTCGGCGTTCGGCCGGAGTCGCCGAGCTGCCCGGGACGAGCGCCTCACCTCGGCTGGTGCGGATCCTCGGCGTTGTCGCGGCGGACGGCCAGCGCGGCTTGGCAGGCCATGATGGCCGGGTGTTCGGCGTTGTCCTTGCGGTAGGCGGCGACGATGCGGCGAGCATGGGGACCGCCGGGGATGTCCAGCAGCACCGCGTCGGACGGATCGTCGGACAAGATGAGGTCGGGCAGCACCGCGACGGCGTGGCCGTGCTCGACGAAGCGGCGGTGGACGAGGAGGTCGTCGGTGGTGTAGCGGATGTCGGGTTCGAAGCCGGCACCGCGGCAGAGCTCCTGGATCCACTGGTGGGACGCCGAGCCTGGTGGTTCGGCGATCCACGGGCGCTGGGCGACGAGTTCCCAGACCTGACCGGGATCGACCTCGTGGTCGGTGGGAGGCAGGGCGAAGCGCATGTGCTCCAGGCGGAGTTCCCGGTACTCGACCTCCGCGGGGCGCGGAAGGGGGTGACCGGGGTATTCCTCGGCGACGACCAGGTCGAAGTCGTGCACGAGCATCTTCGGCAATGCGACCTCGGGTTCTGCCTGGAACAGTTCCACGCGCAGCCCGGGGTGGTCGGCGTTGAGGTCCGCGAGAGCCGGTGGGAGCAGGGTGAGCAGGACGCTCTGGAATGCGGCGATCCGCACGGTACCGGTCAGTTCTGCCAACGACCGGGCGATCTCCGCCTCGGCCGCTTCCAGCTGCCGCAGCACGGTTTCGGTGTGCGCGGCCAGGATCTCGGCCTGCGGTGTGAGTCGCACGCGCCGTCCGATCGGTTCGAGCAGTTCGACGCCGACTTCGGTTTCCAGGAGCGAGAGCTGCTGGGAGATCGTAGACGGGCTGTAGTTCAGCGCGGCGGCAACGGCGGAGATGGTGCCGCGGTGCTTGAGCTCGAGCAGCAGCCGCAGCCGGCGAAGATCGAACATGGCGCCTCATCTGATCTTTGGGCGATGTCGAACGGTAACGCTCGACATCGTCAACTTTACCGCCACGTCGTGGTGCTGCGATCGTGGACGCGTGACGTCGAACATCGTTGTGAAATCCGGTTCCTGGTTCGTCAACCCGGGCGCCCGGGACTGGGCGTGCCCTCCCGCACCTGCCGAGGTGGCCGCCTTCCACATGGGACTGGCCGACTACGCATCGACGCCCTTGCTGGACCTGCCGGCGTTCGCCGCCGGATGGGAAGTGGGGCGGGTAGTGGTGAAGGACGAGTCGATCCGATTCGGACTGCCCGCCTTCAAGGCACTCGGTGTCTCCTACGCGATCTACCGCGTCATCTGCGAACACGCCGGCGAAACCGTGGGGCCTGCGGATTGGAACGGCCTGCGCGCGGTGCTCGCCTCGCTGCCCCCGTTGGAGGTGGTGACCGCGACCGACGGCAACCACGGACGCGCTGTGGCGCGCTTCGCGCGGCTGCTCGGGATTCCTGCGCATGTGTTCGTCCCGGACGTCGTCGGCCTCGGGGCGATCGCAGCGATTCGCGCCGAGCAGGCAGAGGTGACGGTGGTCGGCGACGACTACGATGCGACCGTGCGGCGTGCGGCCGAGGAAGCTGGGTCCAGGCCCGCGGCGGTGCTCTTGCAGGACACCTCGTGGTCCGGCTACGAACGAATTCCACAGTGGATCGTGGACGGGTATTCGACGATGTTCGCCGAGCTGGACGCACAACTGCCGGCGACCGAGCCGGCGCTGGTGGTGGTCCCGATGGGAGTGGGATCGCTGGCCCACGCTGTGGTGACGCACTACCGCAGCCGCGACCACGAACAGCGGGCCGTTCTGCTGGGGGTGGAGCCGGACACGGCCGCGTGCATCCAGACCAGTCTGTCCGCCGGGCGATCGTGCGCGGTGCCGACCGGGTCGACGATCATGGCCGGCCTCAACTGCGGCACCCCGTCCTCCCTCGCTTGGCCGTACCTGCGGGATGGGCTGGACGCCGCCATCGCGGTGTCCGACGAACAAGCGGCTGATGCGGCGCGTGAGCTGGACGCCCTCGGGGTCTCTTCCGGACCGTGCGGGGCGGCCACCCTGGCCGCAGCGCGCGCTGCCCTGGCCGAACCGGGCAGTCGGGCCGATCTCGGAGTGTCGCCCGACACCACCGTCGTCTTGTTGAACACCGAAGGCGCCCACGAGGAATCGAACTGCTGAAAGAGCACGCCGACGTCGAGTGGATGAGCCTGTCGCGGTAGTTTGCGGAGTCCACGGCGAATAGTGACAACCTGGCCGCGAGCCTCTCATCGATTCTTGCTGGTGGTTCCTCGCTGGCGGTCGCCTACCTTCTCCTTCAGGAGTCGGCGGACAAGCCCGCGGCTTCCGCGGAGGATTGGCCTTCCGCCACCATCTCACACCTCTCGACCTAGCTGTCGGACAAGGCGATTCCGGCCCCGCCACCGGGTGGGGACGGCTTTCCCAACTACACCTGCGGAACTGACGCGACCGAGGTCGACGTGCAAGGTCAACGCCGGCTCTGCCGGAGCAGGAGGTCGTAATGAGGCACGAGATGCGCATCCCGGTGCCCGCTTCCCGTGACCTGTTCGTCAACGAACGCGTCGACGAAGTGCTGCAGGATGCCGGGCCCGATCGGGCGCCGCTGGACTTCCACCGGCGCCTACCTGGGTACGAGCGCACCCGCGTGGTGGAACTTCCCGACGTCGCCGCCGAATTGGGCCTGGGCCGGCTCTGGGTGAAGGACGAGAGCTCGAGGTTCGGGCTGATGTCCTACAAGGTGCTTGGTGCTTCGTACGCGATCTACCGCGCGTTGTGCGAGCGGTTGCGCGCTGAACCATCGTGGACCGACGTCAACGAACTGGTCGCGTCGGTGGATGCGTTGAAACCTCTGTCCCTCGCGGTCGCGACGGGTGGCAACCACGGACAGGCAGTGGCGCGAATGGCGCGGCTGTTCGGATTCTGCGCCCGCGTCTACGTTCCGGCGAACACGGCCGCTGCGCGCATCGAGGCGATCGAGCGGGAAGGCGCCGTGGTCACAGTGGTCGACGGTGACTATGACGATGCGGTGCGGCGGTCGGCCGAAGACGAGTCGGACAGGTGCCTCGTGGTATCCGGCACCTCTTCGTCCGGTGGCGAGCAGATCGCTCGGGCGTTGATCGAGGGGTACTCGACGATCTTCTGGGAGATCGACGATTTCTTCCGGGAGCACAGCGCGAACGGTCCTGACGCGGTGATCGTGCCGGTCGGTGTGGGAACACTCGCCGCTGCCTCTGTGCGCCACTACCGGCGGGCGGAAGCCGACACCGGGGTGCTGCTCGTAGGCGTCGAGCCACTCGCTGCGAATTGCGTGCTCGAGTCGCTGCGGTCCGGGCGACTCGTGAGCGTGCCTGGTCCGCACAACTCGGTCATGGCGGGTTTGAACTGCGGCACGCCGTCAGGCCTGGCCTGGCCGTGGCTGAGCAGGGGGATCGACGTCGTCGTCGGAGTCGGCGACCACCGAGCGCACGAGGCCATGCGGCGGCTCGCTGCCGCCGGGATCGTCGCGGGGGAGGCCGGGGCGGCAGGGTTGGGTGGCCTCTACGAGCTTCGCTCGGGATCCGGTGCGGCGATCGGGAAAACCGGACTGCACGCCGACGCCGAGGTGCTCATCGTTGTCACCGAGGGTGCCACCGACCCCGTCGCCTACGCCGACATCATGCGCACCATCCGACTTCCGGGCTCAGGGCCGGAACACCGGCTTCCAGGCCGTCTGCGCGGTGTTCATCACCGATGAACGCGATTCATGTCAACGGATGACAATTGCCCCCTCCAGGCGCCGCATGCGTTTTCTCGGGCGCCGGAAATGGAAAGGTGCGGAAGAATGTCGCAGAAAAGCGGAGACGGTCAGGTCGCACTGGCTGTGGAGCGGCACGGGATCGAGCAAGTGGACACCAGTCGCCGCTACGGCAAGGCGAGCAGTCAGTTCACCGCTCGATTCGCGCCCGTCATCTACTTGGCCGGAATCTTCGTCGGGGCGACCGGCGGTCAGGCCGGCCTCGGCCTGACCGGCAGCATCACGGCGATCATCGCGGCGAACCTCCTCGGGTCCATCGGAACCGGTCTCTGCGCCTTGATGGGCCCGAAGCTGGGGATGCCGCAGTTACCCATGGGGCGCGCGGCATTCGGCTACATCGGCAACTATTTGCCGGCTGTCCTGTCCTTGCTCGTGTACGTCGGGTACTACGCCGTTGGCACGGTCCTCGGCGCAGAGTCCCTCGCGAAGCTTTTCGGTCTTCCGTACACGCCCATGGTGGTGGTAGCGGGGCTGAGCATCCTGATCGGCATTTTCGGATACCGGATGCTCCACTCGTTCGGAAAGTGGATCACTCGAATCAGCATCGTAGTTCTCGCTGCAGTTTCGATCGTGATGATCTCGCGTGGCGTCGGCCCGGGCGCGACGTCCACGTTGTCCGGTGGCGAGTACGCGACGGCTTGGCTCCTGCAGTTCACGGTGGTGTTCGGGTACACGGTCAGCTGGGCGCCCTACGCGTCCGACTACTCGCGCTACCTTCCCGAGTCCATGAGTTCGCGGAGCATCTTCGCCTGGGCGGCCTCGGGCCTGTTCGCGGCGACCACGTGGATGATGATCCTTGGCTCGGCCCTGATCACCGTCAACCCTTCCGGCGACGTCATCGACGCCTTCGGCATCGTGCTGCCGGACTGGCTGGTCTTCGTAGTGCTCCTCACGCTCGGCCTGTCGGCGATCCCGCACAACTCGGTCAACCTCTACAGCGGCGCCATGGCGACGCTGACCTGTGATTTCAAGGTCAGGCAGGCCGTGACCGTGGTGGCCGCCGGAGTCATCGGGGGGTTGATCGCGCTCGCGATCGGCGGCGAGAAGTTCGAGGACTCCCTCAAGCTGTTCCTCCACCTCATGAGCTACTACATCACGCCGTGGCTCGCCGTCCTGCTGGTCAACTACTTCAAGGTGTACCGAAACGGCGAGCGGTATCCGCACATCAGTGCGTTCTACGACCGCAACGGCGCTTTTGGGCGGGTGAACTTTGCCGGCATCGGTGCCCTCGCCATCGGCGTGGTCGTGTCCGTTCCCTTCATCGGAACCGAGGTCTTCAGCGGTCCGATCGCCGATGTGCTGGGGGGTGCCGACCTCAGCTACTTCGTGTCCGGCATCGTCGCGGGGGCGATCTACTCGGCATTCGAGAAGCCGGTGGACGAGCTGCTGTCTGGGACGGAGGAGCCGTCGAAGACGCAGAGTCCCAAAGAAACGTCCTAGGCGGCCGGCTCGGTCAGCGGCACCAGAAGCCGCGACCGCCGAAAATGCGTGTGCACGCGGAGAATGGCACGAGGGATCCTCAGTGGACGGACCTCGGCGTGGCCGTCGCCAGCTCGTCGCCGGACATCTCGGTTCCGCCGCTGTGGGGAAGCGACGCTCGCTCATGCCTGCGCCTTCGTGCGGGCGACCGTGCGGACGCCCGCGTTGCCCATCGACGAGTCGGGAGCGTTCTACGACCGGGCCGAGTTGCGGTAGCGGTTGCAGCACGAGATGTGGCAGAGGTAACTGCCGCCGCGCAGCACGCGCACCGCGCCGGTGTCGGGACCCGCGGGGTTCGTCCCAGCGCCGCGCTCGTACGTGCG
This sequence comes from Saccharopolyspora shandongensis, assembly GCF_900106995.1. Lineage (GTDB taxonomy): Bacteria > Actinomycetota > Actinomycetes > Mycobacteriales > Pseudonocardiaceae > Saccharopolyspora > Saccharopolyspora shandongensis. Next base: position 12,872 of record NZ_FNOK01000077.1, on the reverse strand, counting down.
CGGGTCGAACCGGTCCGGTCTCGGGGATCGGGACGAGGTGGTCGCGGCGGAACCATCCGATCTGTCCTTCGACGCCCGATGCCGGGCTGGCGGTAGAAGGCCTCGATGTCGTAGCGGGACCGGAATGCGGCCCACCGGTCCGCTCGAGCCCCATCCGTGTCGATTGGTCTCGTGGGCCCTTCGCGGCGCATGCGGCGCCACGTTCAACGGGTGTCACTTTGTACTCTCGATAGCCGCGAGACCACCCGCAGTGAATCCCCCATTCGGGGGAACGCCATTAGTCCTCGTTACAGGCAGTATCGCCGGGAAATTGCACAAACCCCCAGCTCCTGGCGTTGTTCATCCCCCGGAGCGCCAGCTGGGGATAGAAGGAAGAGAGAGAACATGCCCCGAGGTTCTCTGGTCCGAGGCGTCCTTGCGGTCGCCGTGACGATCATGGCCAGCCTGGCGCTTGCAGCGACGAGCGCCACGGCTGCGCCCCTCGTCATCGGAGGTAGTCAAGCGACCAAGACCTACAGCTTCATGGCGTCCATGCAGTCCACCGACGGTCAACACCACTGCGGCGCCTCGCTGATCGACAAGCAGTGGCTGGTCACCGCCGCGCATTGCGTGGACGGGAAGAAGCCCGAGGACATCCAGTACCGGATCGGGACAACCGACCGCACCAGCGGTGGTGACGTGGTCAAGCCGGACAAGTTCGTGGCCCACCCCAAGTCGAAGCAGAAGCAGGCCGGCAGCGACGTCTCCACCGGCTACGACCTGGCCCTGGTCCACCTGTCGCGCCCGGTGCAGGAGCAGCCGATCAAGATCGCCACCACGTCACCTGAGGACGGCACCGCGCTGCAGCTGCTCGGTTGGGGCCAGACGTGCGGGACGCCCAAGTGCGGCGAGCCGCCGGTGAAGTTGAAGGAGCTGGACACCAAGACGCTCGCCCCGACGAGCTGCAGCAGCTCGCAGGACGGCTTCGATTCGGCGCGGGAGCTGTGCATCGACAACAAGGCGGGCACGGTGAACGCCTGCTATGGCGACTCCGGCGGCCCGGCCGTGGTGCAGGACGGCAGCGATCTTGTACTGGTCGGAGCGACCAGCCGCGGCATGGCCGAGAATTGCGCGGAGAAGCCGGGCATCTACAGCAACGTCGTGGCGCACGCTGACTGGATCAACCAGACCATGAGTTCTGGCGGTTCCGGCGGTTCTGACGATTCGTCCGAGCAACCCGGCAAGTCCTCCGGCGGACACCCCGACATGCCCTCTGGCAAGAAGCCGTCGTTCCCGCCGGGAACGCCGCGCCACCGGTGAGTCCATCGCCTGCGGCGGACACCCTCGGCTCCGAGGTTGCATCTCCATCGTGGGCTCCCTCGCCATCCTCGCAGCTGCCGTGCCACCGAGGCGCGGCAGCTGCGAGGATGGCAACCGTCTCCGATGGCCGCCTTCCCCCATCCACAGCCGTTCCCGAGAAGTGCGCGGAAACGTGGTCGGCCCCTTGGGTTGTACGAGATCGGGTGGACGTTCAGGAGCGCTCACCGGGCGGCCCGGGTCGCATGATCGCGGGTCGGTATCGGCTGGAACGTTCGACGCGTACTGGCCGCCAATTCAAGCCGAGGACTGCACCCGTTCGGTTCCCGGCGTCGAGACAGCCGGCCGCATATCCTCGATGCGCGGTACTCGTGTTCCGCTGCGTCTGGAGGGCGGGATGAATCGGATTGAACTCGTCGTAGCGCTGCGTGCCGCTGGTGTGCCTGACGGCGAGTACTTGATCCCGGGTGGTCCCGCGTCCAGGGGACCGCGTGCGGACGCCTACTACGTCCTGCGTGAGGAGCCCGGCGTCTACCTGGTCACCCTCTGTGAACGAGGTGTCGAGGAAACGGCTGCGCGGTTTGCTTCTGAGGACGAAGCGTGCCGGTACCTCTACGCTCAACTCACGCGGCGAGCGCCCGCGCCACCGCCGGATTCGGCGCAGATCATCGAGGACTTGATGGCACGCCGGGAAGATATCCAGCGGGAGGCCCGCGAGCAGTACGACCGGGCCCGCCGCCACGAGCGAGGATAGGCGGGGCTCCACTGCTTGGCATCGGGGATAGCGGAGGTGGGCGTCGGTTGCGACGCGCGGGCGAAGAGCGTTGATCGGCGCCGGATCTACTCCGTCACAGCCCAGAAAATTGCCCCTCCCCGTGGAAATCAGCGGGGAGGGGCGATGCGAGTTGCTCGGTCGACTAATTCTGCACAGCCCGTCTCCGGGTCTTTCAAGTCAGTTCAGGGGCTGCAGGAAGCCGCCATCGATGAGCTGGCCCGCGTTCATGCTCGGTGAGCGGTACTGCATGCCGCCGCCCGGCTGTCCGAACCATGGTGACGCGATTCCTGCCTCGACGGTGAATGGCTTCAACACCTTGAAGACGTGGTAGTCGAACGGGTACCGCGGCTCGAGGGTGTCGAGGTTGCTGGGGGGAAGTGCCCGCTGTGCGTACGGAACGCCGAACGGCGAGAAGAATCGCCCGTTGTTGCTACCGAACCGGTCGAGGACCTGCCCGGGAAGCATGTCGAACGTCGTGCGACCGTCGGCGAAACCGTCGTTGGGCGGGAAGCGCCACCCGCCCACGTTCATGTTGGCGGCCGGGTCCCAGAAACAGGCGATGAACGCCGTCGCCGAGAACGAGTCCAGCCGGTTGTAGTCGCGAAGCAGTTCGCCGACGGCGCCGGACTTGGGCAGGAACTCCGGACCGAGCCGGGGATCGTCCAAGTAGTAGCGCTGCAGCGGGCGGTCGGGAAGCTCGGTTCGCGAGCCCGGGATCCCGTTCGCCGGGCAGATCGTCGGCGGCGGTCCCGTTGTACGCGGAGGCGCCGGATGCTCGGAAGGTGGGGCCGTTCGCTCCGGCGTCAGTGGCGGCGCTGGCGGCGCGCCGTCCGACCGGGCGGCCGCGGCGGGAGTCGCCTCCTGCATCGGCAATGCCTGTGCGGTGGTACTTCCGGTACCGACCGCCAGCATCGCCCATGCCGCCAGTGCCACCGCGATACGATGGGACTTTCGCATTCGATCTTTCCTCCGGTCCGTAGATCACCGAACGTCGCCTCCCGGTCATCGGCCGGGTTCGTCCTCTCGTGAAGTGGGCATCTGGCGATCCCACCCCCTCGGGTGGAGCGTTCGGGCACTCGTTCACCCGGACAGGAAGCGCAACGAGATTCCGGATGAGGCCACGAAAATTAATCGGATTCGTGGCGCGCTGAACTGTTCGCCCGGCATCGGGGTGCACAATTCGGTCTGCGGATGGGAGGCGCATTCTGCGGAGCCGTAGCGGTCTTGATCGTTCTGCGGATCAACGGCGATTTGGTGGCTCGGCTACGAGCGGCGCCGGATGTTCCGGTCGACATTCAGGTCGGCGATGGATCGATCGGCGAGATCGCCGAATGCGCCGGGTGCTCCGTCGCAAGACGTTCGCCCGGCACGTTGCTCGCCTCAATGGGGACATGCAGGTTGGCGGTCGGCAACGATGACCAGGGCTCCGGATGTCGTGCCCGGTGTTCGAGCCCGGACGAAAGGACGGCCCGGGGGCGACTTCGAGGATGCGCTGAGCATCCGGTTCATCGCCATCGCGCCCTGGTCGTGGCCTGCCATCGGGGTCTCGGCGATCGTGTACGGGCTCGGCTTCATGGCTACTTCCGGCCTGCTCGCCGTCTGGAGCTACCGAGTCTTTCCCGATCAGCCCTCGGTGGGGTTCAGCGCAACCGTGTTCTTCCTCGGCATCGGCGCCATCGTCGGTCCAGCACTGTCCGGAGCACTTGCTGACGCGTGGAACCTTCGCGCCGCGCTGATGGCTCAGGGCCGCCATCGCCGTGGCGGCCCTGAGCCAACGACCTCCTATCACCACCGTCCATGAGTCATTCGCATCCGAGGGCTCGAGCCGAAGAAAAAGCGTCTGACCGTGTCGCGTCTTCCTAGTCAGCCACGGGAACCGTCGGCCGATTCGGAGCTGACGTCATCCGCGGTCAGCAGGGGAGTGCCGACGGTCTCGTGGAGGGAGAAGGCCGCCACCAGGCCGACGACGGCCGCGATCATGAGGTACGGGCCGGGAACGAGCGTGTTGCCGGTCGCGGAGATGAGCACGGTCATCAGGTAGGGCACGGTGCCCGCGAACAGCGCCGCGATGAGGTTGTACGAGATGGACAGGCCACCCTGCCGGGTGCGGGTCGGGAAGATTTCCGCCGACCACACGGCGTAGGTGCCCAGGACGGCCGCGAGGATGACGCCGAGGACGAGCGCGGCGATCCAGGTCCCGACGAGGCCCGTGCGCATCAGCAGGAACGCCGGCGTCGCCAGGACGAGCAGGGCGATTCCTGCGCTGACGAAGACCGGTTTCCGGCCGACGCGGTCGGACAGGCGGCCGAAGACGGGCACCAGAACCAGGCTCACCAACGAGATCACGGTGGACAGCGCCGCGGCGGCGCTGGAGGAGTGGCCGAGGTAGTCGGTTTCGTAGGTGACGAGGTAGGTGAGCACCGCGTAGAACGGCACGTGCATCATCGTCATCAGGCCGGCCGCCTGGAACAGCTGCTTCTTGTTGTGGCGGAACAATTCCTTGATGGGGCTGCGCGGCACGTTGTCGGTGGCCTCGAGCGCGCGGTACTCCGGGGTGTCCTCGATCTTGGTGCGGATGACGTAACCGATGATGCCCAGCGGGGCGGCGATGAGGAACGGAATCCGCCAGCCCCACGAGGAAAGCTGCGCCTCCGACAGCCCGACCGACAACAGCAGGAATACGAACGACCCGGCCAGGAAGCCCAGCAGTGAACCGACTTCCAGCCAGCTGACGCCGAACCCGCGGCGACGGCGCGGCGCGTACTCGGCGAGGAAGCTCGCCGCGCTGCCGAACTCGCCACCAGCCGCGAAACCCTGCAACAAGCGCAGGAACACCAGTAGCAGCGGCGCCGCGATGCCGATCGTCGAGTAGTCTGGGAGCAGGCCGATCACGAGGGTGGCGCCCGACATCACGAAGATGACGATCGACAGGGTGCGCTTGCGGCCGATCCGGTCGCCGAGTGGCCCGAACACCAACGCTCCGATCGGCCGGATGCCGAACGAAACCGCGAAGACGCCGAACACGGCGAGCAGGCCCGCGGTGGCGTTCTCCGCGGGGAAGAACACCGAGGCGATGGTACTGGCGAGGTAGGCGTAGGCCGCCCAGTCGAACCAGTGCACGAAGACGCCGACCGCGCCGGCCGCGACGCTGCGCCGCAGCGTTGCGGGATCGGTGTGGGTCGTTTCCTCGACGGGAGGGGAGTCGTGTGCGGTCAAGGTGCCTCCTCGGGACTGGTTCTCGCCGACGACGCTAGAAGCGGGCAGCGGCATCGAACAAGGAGAAACAAAAGAAGCAAAGCATCGAAAAAGCGGATGCAGAGCTGCTGGGCTGGGACGACATGGGGGGATAACAGTGCTGGAACAGGGAATTCACAAGACGACTGGTTGTCTTTTGTGGACAGTCAGGCGATCCGTCTGCCGGTCAGTGCCTCGGGAGTCGTCAGCGCGCGCAGCTGTTCCTCCGTGAGCAGCCGCCGCTCGCGCACCAGGTCCAGCGCGGGACGGCCGCTGTGGTGCGCTTCCAGTGCGATGGTGCACGCGGTCTCGTACCCCAGCGCCGGGCCGAGCGCGGTCACCAGCCCGTTGGAGGCGGTCACCGTCGCCGCGAGGTGCTCGCGGTTGGCCGTGATCCCATGCACGCAAAGCTCGGTGAGCACCCGGATACCGGCGGTGAGATGGTCGAGCCCGCCCGTCAGCGCGCGGGCGATGATCGGTTCGAAGGCGTTGAGCTGGAGCTGCCCGCCTTCGGCGGCAAGGGTGACGGTGACGTCGTTGCCGATGATCTCGAACGCGATCTGGTTGACCGCCTCGGGGATCACCGGGTTGACCTTGCCCGGCATGATCGACGAACCCGCCTGCCGGGCCGGCAGGATGATCTCGCCGAACCCGGCCTGCGGGCCAGACGACAGCAGCCGCAGGTCGTTGCAGATCTTCGACAGCTTGACCGCGACCCGTTTGAGCACACCGGAAAGCTGCACGAACACACCCACGTCCTGGGTGGCCTCGATGAGGTCCGGCGAGGACACCAGCGTGTGGATTCCGGTGAGCGAGCGCAGCTGCCCGACGGTGAGCTCGCGGTAGCCAGGGCGCGCGTTGAGGCCGGTACCGATCGCCGTGCCGCCGAGGTTCAGCTCGTGCAACAGCAGACGTGCTTCGGCGAGGCGCTGCTCGTCCTCGGCCAGCGTGGCGGCGAAGGCGCCGAACTCCTGGCCCAGCGTCATCGGCACGGCTTCCTGCAGTTGCGTGCGTCCCATCTTGAGCACGTCGGCGAACTCGGAAGCCTTGGCGGAAAAGGCTTCCCGCAGACCCCCGAGCACGGCGAGCAGCTCGGCGAGGTGCCGGTCGAGGGCGAGCTTGACCGCCGTGGGGTAGACGTCATTGGTGCTCTGGCCGAGGTTGACGTGGTCGAGCGGGTGCAGGAAGGAGTACTCGCCACGGCGGTGACCGAGCAGTTCGAGAGCTCGGTTGGCGATCACCTCGTTGGCGTTCATATTCGTCGACGTGCCGGCGCCGCCCTGGATGAGGTCGACGACGAACTGCTCGCGCAGCGCGCCGGCGCGGATTTCGGCGCAGGCGGCAGCGATGGCCTCGGCCCTGGTCCGGTCGAGCGCGCCGACCTCGGCGTTGGCCGCGGCCGCCGCCTGTTTCACCGCGGCGAGCGCGACGATCAGGTGCGGCCGGTCGGCCAGGGTTTCCCGCGTGATCGGGAAGTTGACGAGGGCGCGTGCGGTGTGGGCGCCGTAGTAGGCGTCGGCGGGCACGCTGATCTCGCCGATCATGTCGTGTTCGATCCGGGGTGGCTGGGACATCGTTGTCCTCCAGGAATCGGGACTCAGGGCGTGAGCGTTGAGGTGGCTGCGCGGTCCACGCCGGTCCAGGCGAGCGCCACCGCACCGTCGAGCAGCGCGCGCTGGGCCGTGCCGCCCACGCAGAACGCGGCGAACTCGCGCTGGTGGTTGGTCGCGGGCAGCGAGCCGATCCCGATGTACGGGTGGATCGCGGGCACGACCTGGGACACGTTGCCCATGTCGGTCGAGGCGCGGTTCATCCGCGCCGCGGTGCCGGGCGGGGCGAACTCGCGGCCGAGCTCCACGGCGTTGGTCCAGTAGGCGGCCAGCGCCGCCTCGTCCGCGCGGAATTCCGCGTAGGGCTTGCTCTCCGGCTCCACCGTCAGCTCGCAGCCGGTCGCCAGCGCGCCCGCCTCGAACGCCCGCATCACGCGGGGTTCGAGCTCGGCCAGTTCCGCCAGCGTCTCGGCCCGGACGTACCAGCGGCCGCTGGCGTTCTCCGGGATCGCGTTCGGCGCGTCGCCCGCGTGCGTGACCACACCGTGCACGCGGGCCGACGACGGGAGTTGCTGGCGCAGCAAGCCGATCGCCACCTGCGCGACGGTGAACCCGTCGGCCGCATTGATCCCCGCCTCCGGGTAAGCGGCGGCGTGCGCGGACTTGCCTTTGTACGAGATCTTCGAGTGGCTCACCGCGAACGGCCGTGCCTCGGCGACGTCCACCGGCGCCGGATGCACCATCATCGCGAGGTCCACTCCGGTGAACGCGCCGCGGTCGAGCATCTCGATCTTGCCGCCGCCGCCTTCTTCGGCGGGCGTGCCGTACACCTCGACGGTCACTCCGGCCTCATCTGCCACGGCGGCCAGCCCCAGTGCGGCACCGATGGAGCTCGCCGCGATGAGGTTGTGCCCGCAGGCGTGCCCCAGCCCGGGGAGGGCATCGTACTCGGCGCACACCGCGATCCGGGTGGGGCCGCTGCCGAACCGCGCCAGGAAAGCCGTCTCCAGCCCGAGGTATTTCGGCGTCACCTCGAATCCGGCGCGGTCGAGCAACTCGGGCACCGATGCGGCGGCCCGGTGCTCTTCCCACGCCGTCTCGGGATCGGCGTGCAACCGCTCGGACAGCTTGATCAGCTCGTCGGCGTGCCGGTCGATCCGCTCGCGTGCGGCGTCTTTCAGAGTCATCACAGATCCCCGGGAACGCCGTAGGACGGGGCCTCGGCCGGGTTGAGTCCACGCCGAACGTAGTCGTCGCGCTGGGGGAGCCAGACGTCGAGCACCTCGGCCAGCCGGTCGATCGGGTCGTCGTCCCAGTCCACGCGCAGGTCCGTGACCCGCCAGTCCACGTCGGCCACCACGATCAAGCCTGCCGAATGCACCGGCCCCTCTTCGCCACCCGCCGCGACGGCGGCCTTCAACGCGGCGACCAGGCGCTGCTCCAGTTCACCGGTCGCGGAGGAGAACGCGTCGAGCATCACCTCGGGAATGTGCTCGCCGGACAGCATGTTCCCCGCCGCGACCGCGCCGTCGGCGGTGGCCGTCGCGTGCGTGCCGAGCGTGTTCTCGCCGGTGTAGGCGAAGCCGGGACCGGTCCGGCCGAGCACGGTCAGCTGCCGGTATGCGATGTTCTCCGCCGCACCGGCTACTTCGGACAGTGCCTTCGCCGCGTCGCCGTGCTCGGCGAGGCGGTCCAGCAACTTGGTGCCCAGCCGCGGATCGGTGACGTTCTGCGAGGCGGCTGCCCCGATGCCCGGGCGCAGGTGCGCGACGCGGGCCACGACGGCGGGGCTGGACGAGCTGGCCGCGATGCCGAAGCGTTCGCCGTCGCGGGCTACGAGCGAAAAGGTCACCGTTCCTCCTCCGGGATCACCGCGATCGCGTCGATTTCGCACAGCCATTCCGGGCGGGCCAGCGCGGACACCACCAGCCCCGTGGAGATCGGGTGCACGCCGCGGGTCCAGCGCCCGACGGTGCGGTACACGGCTTCGCGATAACGCGGGTCGATCAGATAGATGGTCAGCTTGACCAGGTGTTCCATCCGGCTCCCGGCTTCCTCCAGGAGCATCTTGATGTTGGCCATCGCCTGCTCGGCCTGCGCCTCGGCGTCCCCGATCCCGACGGATTCGCTGGTGTCGAGGTTCTGCCCGATCTGCCCGCGTACGTAGACGGTGCCGTTGGCGACGACCGCCTGGCACAGGTCGTTGTCGAGGTTCTGCTCCGGATAGGTGTCGCTCGTGTTGAACGGGCGGATCCGCTTGTGGACGGTCATCGGTCGTCGTCCTCTTTCCTGACCGCGGGCGAAGCTGTTACCGGACCAGAGTGACGCCGAGCTCATCTTCTGTCCAACAGATGTTTTAGCTGTAATGGATCGAAAATTCAGATGCCCCTTGGATAGATAAATCAGAACTAGTAGGCCAACAACATCTGTTGGACAGGGGCAATGTCGCCAACGAGTATTCGGTGAGGCGTACACGGGTTTGCCCGCTGTTCCGAAGTGGAGGTCTGGCATGTCGAGCCAAGAGGTCGAGGTCCTCGTCGTAGGCGGGGGTCAAGCCGGTCTGGCGATGAGTGAGCATCTGAGCGACTGCGGCGTGCCGCATCTCGTCCTGGAACGGCACCGGATCGCCGAGCGCTGGCGTTCGGAGCGCTGGGACTCGCTGGTCGCGAACGGGCCCGCCTGGCACGACCGTTTTCCGGGGCTGGAGTTCGGCGACCTCGCCCCGGATGCCTTCGCTTCGAAGGAGCAGATCGCGGACTACTTCGAGGCGTACGCGGAGAAGATCGCCGCGCCGATCCGCACCGGTGTCGAGGTGACGTCCGTCCGGAGGAACGCCGGACGGCCAGGCTTCCGCGTGGAGACTTCGGACGGAACCATCGACGCGCGTTTCGTCGTCGCCGCGACCGGGCCGTTCCAGCGGCCGGTGGTACCGCCGATCGTTCCGGGCGATGCCGGGCCCCTGCAGATCCACTCCAGTTCCTACCGCAACCCGGAGCAGTTGCCCGCGGGTGCCGTGCTCGTCGTCGGGGCTGGCTCGTCGGGAGTGCAGATCGCCGAAGAGCTGCACCGGTCGGGGCGGCGCGTCTACCTCTCCGTCGGTGCCCACGACCGGCCTCCCCGCCGGTATCGCGGTCGCGACTTCTGCTGGTGGCTCGGAGTCCTCGGCAAGTGGGACGCCGAGACTCCGCCGCGGGGAGCGGAACACGTCACCATTGCGGTCAGCGGAGCACGCGGCGGTCACACCGTGGACTTCCGCGCCCTCGCCGCTCTCGGCATCAACCTCGTCGGCTTGACCGCCTCGTTCGACAACGGCACCATCCGCTTCGCGCCGGATCTCGGGACCAACATCGCCAACGGCGACGCGAACTACCTGTCGCTGCTCGACGAAGCCGACGCCTACGTCGCGCGCAACGGCTTGGATCTCCCCGAGGAACCGGGTGCGCGCACGCTAGGACCCGACCCGGCCGGTGTGACCGACCCCGTCCTCGAACTCGACCTCGCTGCCGCCGAGATCAATTCGATCGTGTGGGCGACCGGCTTCGCCGTCGACTACAGCTGGCTGCAGGTCGACGCGCTCGACGAGAATGGCAGGCCGCAGCACCGGCGCGGCGTGTCCACCGAGCCCGGCGTCTACTTCCTGGGACTGCCCTGGCTGGCACGGCGCGGCTCGAGCTTCATCTGGGGCGTGTGGCACGACGCGAAGTTCGTGGCCGACCACATCGCCACCCAGCGCAGCTACCTGCGGCACTGAACTGGTCCTGTCCGATTGACGCTCAACGGCTGGGAAGGGTCTTCGGACGCCTTCCCAGCCGTTGAGCGTCAGTGGGGCGGGTGCGCGTAGAGGCTCCGGCACAGCTTCACGAACTCCTGCGACCGCCGCGTGAGGCGCGCTCCCCGCATCCAGGCCACCACGATCTCGAGCGGTTCGACCTTGTCGATCAGTTTCAGCGGCACAGCATTCGCCCCGGCGTAGGTCATCTCCGCCGGCGGGCGCTGGTTGAGCAGCGCGAACCCGTGGCCGTGCGCGACGAGCGCGCGCACCGTCTCGTACCCGGTGGTGCGGTGGCGGATCACGGGCTCGACGCCGGCGTCGCGCAGCACCGACTGCAGGTACTCGCGGCTGTTGGGCAGATCGAGCAACACCATCGGTTCGCCGGCCAGCTGGGCCAGCGACACCGTGCCCTTCTTGCTCTTGGCCAGCGGGTGGTCCGAGCCGACGAGCACGTACGGGGGTGCGGTGTCCACGACCACGCGGTCGATGTCGTCGTCGAGGTCGTAGCCGTAGAGCAGCGACACCTCGCATTCCCCGGCGCGCAGCGCGGCCTTGAGCGCGGAGTGCTCACCCTCCAGGACGGAGACGTGCACCTGCGGGTGCCGTCGCTCGAACTCGGCCAGCAGGCCCGGCAGCCGGAACGGCGCAAGGGTGGAGAAGCAGCCGACCGTCAACGGGCCCACGAGGTCGGTGCCCGCCTGGCGCGCCGCTTCGACGAGTTCGGCGCCGTGCGCGAGGAAGTCCAGGACGCGCTGGTGGAACGCCTGGCCCGCGGTGGTCAGGCTCAGCCCGCGGGCGTGGTGGCGCAGCAGGAGTTGCACGCCCAGCTCGCGTTCGAGCTGGGCGATGGCGGTGGAGACGGCCGACTGCGACACCGTCAGCTCGCGCGAGGCCGCGGTCATGCTCAGGTGCCTGGCCGCCGCCTCGAAGTACCGCAGCTGCACGAGAGTGAAAGAAGGCTCGCTCACCGCGACATTCTGCCTCGTGCCGAATTTCGCTGCCATGTCCGGTGTGGCCGAGCCGTCCCGCGGACCGGTGCGGCGGCCGGCTGCTGCGCCAGCCGCCGGCACCGTGGCCCGGCACGTAAGGGCCGATCGAACGCGGGATCTAGGGGGCGACGCCCCCGCCGCAGTTGCCCCTTGGTGATCTCGCTGACCACCGTCGGGTTGGTGATGGTGCCGCCGTCGTCGACCTTCGCCCGCTCGCTGGCGTCCTTCCCGCAACTCCCGCTGAGCATGCGACTCAGTCGGCGGACGTCGTCTCGGGATCGTCTTCGTCCTCGGCCGCGTATTCGTCCTCGTCTTCGAACTTCTCGTTGATCTCCTCGATCGCGTGCCGTGCCGCTATCGCCAGGTGGCGGGGGCACAGCCAGGCGTCAGGTGCGCTGACGTCGGCGGGCTCCGCGAATTCTGCCGGCGCGTAGAGGTGGTTGAGGTGTTGCTGCAGGTCCCGGTTCTCCGTGGGGTGCGCATCGCCGTGGGCGCACTGATCTTCCGTCGGGTCGGCGTCCACTGTGGATAGGATGTCCCGGATGTCTTTCGCTACGCCGTAGGGCATTTCCACGATCTCGACGCACCAGGTGGCGATCAGCAGTGGAACGGTTCGCTCGACCGGATCGGCGTCCGCTGCCAGTGCCGCGTACCGGCGGGCTGCCCACAGGCCTGCCTCTTGCACGTCGCGATGCTCGTCGAACTGGTTGTCCTCGATCAACGCGGTCAACGAGCCGATGTCGATTCTTCCGTCGGGGCGCAGGAATTCCGCGTCGAGGCGCGCGGTGTCCCGGCTGCCGAACAGCGTCTCCCGCCCCTGCCGCAACTCGCCCAACGCGGTCTCGGCGAGGCCGCGGAGGAAGGCGGGGCACAGCCAGTTCCGCACCGGGAGCCGGTCCTCGTCGTGCCATGCCGCGTGGCAGGCCCTGCCTCCCGGACTGCGCAGCCGGATACCGTCCGCGGCTGTGCCTGCGGCGTCGAAGCCCGTTTCGGGGTGTTCGTCCGGCGCGTGGGCGCAGGTGCCGTCCCCGAGTTGGGGCAGCACCCCTTCCAGGCCCTCGATCATCGAGTCGAGCACGGACGAGGTCCGGATCCGGCCGGAGACCGCGTACCAGCAGCTGGCGTACATCGTCACGACGTATCCGGCCCGCACGCCGCGAGTCGGGTGGCTGGGCAACGAGCCGGCCAGGTATTCCAGGGTCCAGCGCGGGTCGGCGTACGGGTAGTCGTTGAGGATGCCGTCCAGGTCCTTGATG
>NZ_FNOK01000134.1 GCF_900106995.1 Saccharopolyspora shandongensis | reverse complement strand
GCGGCTTCTCCCTCGAAGCCCCCGACGGCGTCCGCTTCCTCACCCGGTCCCGCCTGCTCACCCAAGACGAATGGAAACGCCTCGAAGCGACCTGAACACGAGCCGAGCCGCGTTGTCCTTGTCGGGCCGCCGGGCGCCGGCAAGGGAACGCAGGCGGAAACGATTTCGGCCCGACTGGGTGTTCCACACATCTCCACCGGCAACATCTTCCGGCGCAACGTCGGCGAGGGCACGGATCTCGGACTGCGGGCGAAGTCCTACATGGACAGCGGCGCCCTGGTTCCGAACGAGCTGACCAACGAAATGGTGCGCAGACGTCTCGGTGAGGACGACGCCGACGGCTTCCTGCTCGACGGGTTCCCCCGGAACCGGGAGCAGGCCGAGTTTCTCGACAACACACTGCGAAACTCCGGACGCACCGTCGACATGGTGCTGGAACTGCACGTGTCCGCAGAGGAAATCGTTCGTCGCCTCAACGGAAGGCGCATGTGCGGCACGTGTGGGCGGAGCTGGCACGTGGAGTTCAACGCCACGAGGGTGGAGGGCATCTGCAACGCCTGCGCCGGTCCGCTGCACCGGCGCGACGACGACCGCGAGGACGCGATCCGACGCCGTCTGCAGCTCTACGAGCAGCAGACCGCACCGATGCTCGTGCACTACCAGGAGAAAAACAGGCTGGTGCGGGTCGACGCGTCCGGTCCGGTCGACGCTGTCGGCGAGCGGGTGGCCGCCACGCTCGGCGCCCGACCGAACTACAGCGCAACGTCGCCGCAACGTTGACCGCCGTAGATTCGTCCAACCGGTTGACGGATCCGGGAAAGCCGCAACGAAAAGCGATCACGCTGTCACGTGATCGCGTCGAGAGGTCGGAAGTGGGCAAACAATCACAGAGCACTTTGGACAATCTGCTCACCGAAGAACGGGGCCATCCTCAATCAGAGGAGTTCGCGGCGCAGGCCAACGCCACGTCGGCGCTGTACGAAGAAGCCTCGGCCGATCGGGAGGCGTTCTGGGC
>NZ_FNOK01000003.1 GCF_900106995.1 Saccharopolyspora shandongensis | reverse complement strand
CCGAGCTGTCCATCAGCTCGACGTCGTGATGATCCTCAGCCCAGTCATCCCCTACGAACAGCTGCAACGGTCCTCCCGTTCACACCGATCACCTTCACGCAGCCGGCGGGAGAACCATCAGCGACCTAATCAAGCAGTGCTCACACCACCATGGGCTGGCACGACATCCCAGCAGCGATCAACTCTCCCGGCCTACCAGCAAGGGGCACGATCTTTTTCCAGGACTCACACGCCCAGGCTCACAGAGTGCTCACCTGCCGGTCGGCTACCAACCAGGAGTTTGCCGGATGGCTCACTCCCAGAACTGATTAGGCTCAATTGAAACTGCCGGAGAACTCGGGCTCAGGTTCGGCGGCGGGCTCGGAAGGCCGCGACGTGCATGCGGTTCGCGCAGCGGGGGCTGCAGAAGCGCTTGGCCTGGTTCGTCGATGTGTCCAAGAAGTAGGTGTAGCAGCCCTCGGCTCCGCAGCGCCCCCAGCGGGTCGTGCCGTGCTGGACGACGCCCTGCGCCAGGCCCCACGCGGCCGCCGCCGCGACTTCGTCGACCGCCGGTGCGTCCGGGCCGGCGACGTGGACGTGCCAGTTGAGGATGCCGTCGTGGCCGCCGTGCCCGGAAAGCCTGGGCCGGGGCGGGTGCGCCGACAGCAGCGCGTTGATCTCGGCGAGCACCGTCTCGCCGTCGTCGGCCACCATCGCGTCCAGCGCCCGGCGCAGCCCGGCGCCCACCGCACGCAGGAGCGGCAGGTCGTTCGCGTGGAGCCGGTCGGCCCACCAGGGCTCGTCGTGGAGCGCGGCGCGCACCTCGTCGAGGCTGCTCAGATCGGCGTTGGCGATCCGCAGCGCAACGGCGGCGTAATCAGCGTTGTCCATCAGTGGTCCTTACCAGTACCCTTGGCTGTCAGGGGCGAACCCGCCGATCACAGCTTACAAGGAGACAGGGTGTCGGATCTGGGGGAGCGCGTGTCGCCGCGCCGCGTGCTGGCGCTCGCGGTGCCCGCTCTCGGCGTGCTGGCCGCCGAACCGCTGTACGTGCTCGTGGACACGGCCGTGGTCGGTCACCTCGGAGCGGTGCCGCTCGCCGGGCTCGCGCTGGGCGGCACGCTGTTCACCCTGGTGTCGAGCCAGCTGACGTTCCTGAGCTACGGAACCACCGCGCGCACCGCGCGGCTGCACGGCGCCGGCCGCCGCAAGGACGCCGTCGCGGAGGGCGTGCAGGCGACCTGGCTGGGCGTCCTCGTCGGCGTCGTCCTCATGGTGCTCACGCAGCTGCTGGCCGTCCCGATCGCGGAGCTGATGGCGGGCCCCGGGCCGATCGCCGATGCGGCCGCGACCTGGATGCGCGTCGCGCTGTGCGGCGCGCCGATGGTGCTGATCACCATGGCCGGCAACGGCTGGATGCGCGGCGTGCAGGACACCGCGCGGCCGCTTCGGTACGTGCTGGTGGGCAACGGTGTTTCCGCCGTGCTGTGCCCGCTGTTCGTCTACCCCTTCGGCTGGGGGCTGGAGGGTTCGGCGGTCGCGAACCTGATCGGCCAGACGATCGCCGCCGCGCTGTTCGTGCGCGCGCTGTTCGTTGAGCGGGTGCCGCTGAAGCCGGAGTTCGCGAAGATGCGCGCCCAGCTCGGGCTCGGCCGCGACCTGGTGCTGCGAACGCTGGCGTTCCAGGCGTGCTTCCTGTCGGCGACGTCCGTGGCGGCGCGTACCGGCGCGGAAGCCGCCGCGGCGCACCAGGTGGTGTGGCAGCTGTGGGCGTTCCTGGCGCTCGTGCTCGACTCGCTGGCCATCGCCGCGCAGTCCTTGGTCGGCGCGGCGCTCGGGGCCGGTTCCGCTCCGCGCGCCAAGGGAATCGCCCGGCAGGTCACCTGGTACAGCCTGGGTTTCGGCATCGTGCTCGGGGTGGTGTTCGCGGCGCTCGCCGGCCCGCTGCCGACGTTGTTCACCACGGACGGCGCGGTGCTGGAGGCGATCCCGCACGCGTGGTGGTTCTTCGTGCTCATGCAGCCCGTTGCGGGCGTGGTGTTCGCGCTGGACGGGGTGTTGCTCGGCGCCGGCGACGCCGCCTACCTGCGAACCGCGACGTTGCTGAGCGCGGCCATCGGCTACCTGCCGCTGATCTGGTTGTCGCTGGCGTTCGACTGGGGCCTGGTGGGGATCTGGACCGGGCTGACCCTGTTCATGCTCCTGCGGCTGATCACGCTGCTGCTGAGGGCCCGCTCCGGCCGCTGGGCCGTCGTCGGCGCCACCCGGGCCGAAGCCACCGCGGGATGATCCGCCGCCGAGGGGTCACTGCCAGAACCAGGACTGCTCCCGGACCTGGCGGTAGGCCTCGCGGCGGCGCTCCGGGTCGAGGCGCTGGATGTAGACCATGCCGTCGAGGTGATCGGTCTCGTGCTGGAGGCAGCGCGCCATCAGGCCGCTGCCCGACACCGTGACCGGCTCGTTGTCCGCGTTCACGCCGCGCACCACCGCGTGCTGGGCGCGGCGGGTTTCGAACCCGAGCCCGGGCAGCGACAGGCACGCCTCCACGTCGTCCTCCACCTCGTCGGAGAGCTCGACGACCTCCGGGTTGACGACGTACCCGATCTCGCCGTCGACGCGATAGCTGAACACCCGCACCCCGACGCCGATCTGCGGCGCGGCGACCCCGGCGTGCCCGGGCGCGTCGACGGTGTCCAGCAGGTCCGCGACGATCGAGCGCAGCCGCTGGTCGAAGACCGTGACCGGCTCGGCCGCCATGCGCAGCACCGGGTCGCCGAAGCGCCGGATCGGTCGGAATGCCACCGCTGACCTCCTCGCAGTTCCACCGCCACCCTAGCGACGCGCGCCGCGCCGGGTCGGGGAAGATGGTTCCTCGTGTCCGAGCGCTCCCGCAAAACGCGTCCCACCGTTCCCCCCGGCCTGCTGGTGATCGACAAACCGGCGGGGATGACCTCGCACGACGTCGTGTCGCGGGTTCGCCGCATCATGGGCACCCGCCGCGTCGGGCACGCCGGGACGCTGGACCCGATGGCCACCGGGGTGCTGGTGCTGGGCCTGGAGCGGGCCACCAAGCTGCTCGGCCACCTCGCGCTGGACACCAAGGCGTACCTGGCGACGATCCGGCTCGGCGCGGCCACCACCACCGACGACGCCGAGGGCGATGTCGTGTCCGAAGTGGACGCCTCCGGGGTGGACGAGCAGGCGATCCGGGCCGGGATCGCGGAGCTGACCGGCGACATCCAGCAGGTGCCCAGCGCCGTCAGCGCCGTGAAGATCAACGGTCGGCGCGCCTACGAGATGGTGCGCAACGGCGAGACCGTCGAGCTGGCCGCCCGGCCGGTCACGGTGTCGCGCTTCGACGTGCTGGCGCTGCGCCGCACGGAGCGCACGACCGACCTCGACGTGCTCGTCGAATGCTCGTCGGGGACTTACGTGCGCGCGCTGGCGCGCGACCTGGGGGCCGGCCTCGGCGTCGGCGGGCACCTCTCGGAACTGCGCCGGACCCGGGTCGGCCCGTTCGGGCTGGCCACGGTGCGCACGCTGGACCAGCTGGAGGCCGAGCCCGGGCTGTCGATGGGCCTGGACCAGGCGGTCGAGACCGCTTTTCCGCGCCGCAACGTGGATGCCAACACCGCCCGCGCCCTCTCCCACGGCCAGGTCGTGCCTGCGGCCGGGGTCGAGGGGACCTACGGGATGTTCGATCCGGACGGCCGGGCGGTGGCCCTCGTCCGCGACCGCGGCCGGACCGCGAAGCCGGTGCTGGTGATCATCCCGGCGAACTGACGCATTCCGGTCGAACCCCCTCCGCTTCGCATGCGTCTTCGGTGACCGGTGTCACATCCCTGGAACCTGTGGAGGAGTCGCTCGTCCCACGGCTAGTCCGATCCAGTGACGACGAACGTTGGGAACAGCATGCGCAAGCGATTAGTCGGGGCGACCGTCGCGGTGACGGCGGGGTTGGCGCTGAGCGGCTGTGCGGCAGGCGGCGCGCCGGGTGGTGCGCCGCAGCAGACGACCGGCGGTGGCTCGCAGGCCGGTAGCCGGCCGGTCGAGGCCAGTGCCGGTCAGCAGCAGGAGACCACCGGGAAGGCGTCCGGTCCCGGCTCGAACTCGGGCGGGAACGGCACCGGTGACCGACCGTGCGAGGCGTCCGACCTCGATGCGAAGTTCGTCACCGCCGAGAACTACGACGGGCGCCCGAGCAGCGGCCTGTTCAGCGTGACGAAGAACAGCGACAACATGACCCCGTGCGTGCTCGACGGGTATCCGGAGATCAAGGCGATGCGCGGCTCCGAGGGCGGCGCGACCATGCCGGTCGAGATCCGGCAGGTGACGGCCGACGGCGCGCAGCCGATGCGGCTGGACGGGCAGGGCGGCTTCGCCAGCTTCAACATCACCTGGACGACCTCCGGTGACGACGGTGGGTGCGACATGCCGGGGGCGCTCGCGGTGCGGCTGCCGCAGGCCGGCGCCCAGGACATCGAGGTGCCGGTCAACCGGGGCCGCGACAACTCCATGCGGATCTGCGAGAACGACGAGCTCCAGGTCCAGCCGTTCGGCGACTACACGAACTGACCGATCCGCCCGCCCGTGCCGCGTGACCCGCGGCACGGGCGGTGGCGTTCCGGCCATCGGGTGGCGGCGCAGTAGGCTTCCTGGTCGTGCAGCGTTGGCGTGGTTTGGAGCAGATTCCCGGTGGCTGGGGCCGGTGCGTGGTCACCATCGGCGTCTTCGACGGGGTGCACAGGGGTCATCAGCAGCTGATCGCGCACGCGGTGCGGCAGGCCCGCCGCCGCGACGTGCCGTGCGTGCTGATGACCTTCGACCCGCACCCGTCCGAGGTGGTGCGCCCGGGCAGTCATCCGGCACAGCTGACGACCCTGCGGCGCCGCGCCGAACTGGCCGAGCAGCTCGGGGTCGACGTCTTCTGCGTGCTGCCGTTCACCCGCGAGATCTCCCGCGTGCCCGCCGAGGAGTTCGTGCACGCGATGCTGGTGGAGCGGTTGCACGCGGCGGAGATCGTGGTCGGCGAGAACTTCACCTTCGGCCACAAGGCGGCCGGCAACATCGAACTGCTGGCCAAGCTCGGCGAGCGGTTCGGCTTCGAGGTCGAGTCGGATGCGCTGGTCTCCGGGCCGGTGCAGCGCGCCGACGAAGCGGCGGGCCCCTCGGTGACCTTCTCCTCGACCTACATCCGCTCCTGCATCGACGCCGGCGACGTCGTCGCGGCCGCCTCCGCGCTGGGCCGCAGCCACCGGCTGGAAGGCATCGTGGTGCGCGGCGCCGGGCGCGGCGGCAAGGAACTCGGCTTCCCGACCGCCAACCTGTCCACCCCGCCGAACGCTGCGATCCCCGCGGACGGCGTGTACGCCGCGTGGTTCACGCACCGCCGGCGCGGCTCGGTGCAGCCGGGCGAGACGCTGCCCGCGGCGGTGTCGGTCGGCAGCAACCCGACGTTCTCCGGCACTGAGCGCACCGTCGAGGCGTACGTGCTGGACATCGACGCCGACTTCTACGGCGAGCACGTCGACCTGGACTTCGTGCAGCGGCTGCGGTCGATGGAGCGCTACGACACGGTCGAAGCGCTGATCGAGCAGATGCACCAGGACGTCGCCGAAACCCGGCGGATCCTGGCCGTGGGCGGGTGAGGCGGTATGCCGAACCCCCGGACGGGGCAGCCGCGTCCGCCGCGCGGCGCACCGCGGTCGGAACGGTTTTCGGATTCCCGGCCACGTCCGGTCGGTGACCTGGCAGTATTCAGGGCCGGATCAACAGCCGTCCGCGGCCGGGCCGGCGCCGACACGGGGGGAACGAAGGTGGCGGAGAACAGCAACGTCCAGCGGAACCTCGCACTGCAGCGGCAGTGGTACGGAGAGCCGCTGGGGGACCGGGTGCGCCGCCTGGTCGTTGCGTTCCGCATCTCGCAGGCCCAGCTCGCGGAAGTGCTCGGGATCAGCGCGCCGATGCTCAGCCAGGTGATGAGCGGCCGCCGGGCCAAGATCGGCAACCCGTCGGTGCTGGCCAGGCTCGTGATGCTGGAGCGCAAGGTGCTCATCCCCGGTGTCGCCGCGGGCGACGAGAACGCGATCAAGCAGGCGCTGGAAGACGTCCGCCAGTCGCGCCCGTCGGTGGGCCGCGACAACCTGCCGGTCATGGGCTCCGCCAACGGCGAGGAGGCCGCCTGGCCGGCGCTGCGCGAGGTGGCCAAGCCCGGCGAGCTGGCGGCGGCGGCATCGCTGCTGGAGGGCCGCTACCCGGCGCTCGCGCAGCTGCTCCGCCGGGCCGCCAACGGCGACCCCGACTGAGCTCTCGCGGGGCCGCCGCGCGGGCGTCCGGGGAGTGCACGGACACTGGGGTATGCGTTTGTTCACCGCGCTGTGGCCGTCGGACGAGGCGGTGCGGCACCTGGCGGCGACGGTAGACCGGCTCCACCCGGACCGGGTGGCCGAGGCGACCGCGGGCCTGCGCAAGTTCCGCTTCACGCCCTCGTCGCGCTGGCACCTGACGCTCCGCTTCCACGGCGACGACGCCGACGAGCAGCGCGTGACCGACCGGCTCGACCAGCGCGTCGCCGAACTGCTGGAGACCGACCCGGCGTCACCGCGCCTCCGGCTGGCCGGTGCCGGGACGTTCCGCGGCGTGCTGTGGGTCGGCGTCGAGCCGGAGACCGGCTCCGACGACGCCGCGCTGCACGCGCTGGTTCGCGCAGCCGGTGGCGATCCGCGCGGTTACACCGCGCACCTCACCATCGCCAGGTGGCCTGCCGGGCGTGCCGACCGCGAGCTGCTGCCGGGGCTGCTCGCCGGTTACACCGGCCCTTGGTGGCGGCCGCGCGACCTCACGGTGGTGCGCAGTGACCTGCAGGAAGGCGGTCGGGAGTACCGGACGGTGCACCGAGTGGCGGTGACGCGCGAGACACCGGGTTGACCCGGTCGCAGCAGGTCTCCCTGTTATCCTGACGTGTGGAGCGGCTGCAGTCCGTGGTGGCCGCCTCCGGTCGGCCAAGCGTCGACCCGCCACCCGATCGATCGGTCGGGCGTCGCTGACACGGGACATCGAAGGAGTCAATTCGTGGCGTTGTCCACTGAAGACAAGAAGCAGATCCTGGCCGAGTACGGCCTGAAGGACGGCGACACCGGTTCGCCGGAGGCCCAGGTGGCCCTGCTGACCAAGCGGATCGTCGGGCTGACGGAGCACCTCAAGCAGCACAAGCACGACCACCACTCGCGTCGTGGTCTGCTGCTGATGGTCGGTCGTCGCCGCCGTCTGCTCAACTACCTGACCAAGGTGGACATCGAACGCTACCGTTCGCTGATCCAGCGACTCGGTCTGCGTCGTTGACGAACACCGGGGGGGAGCGGCCGATGGGTCGCTCCCCCCGGTGCATGAAGAACGGACGGCGCCCCGCGCGCCGTCGCAACTGAAGAGCGCTCACGGTGGCACGCACCGGACAGGCGTCCGCCGGTCCTCGGTAGTGGCTGCCGGGCAAGTCGTCGCAACAGACGTTCCCGGGGGCTTCGATCGATGGCCGGCCTCGTCGGACCGCGATCCGGATGCTCCTGCCGTGGGCCTCGTGAAACCGAGGAGTCAACCTTGACTGAACCCCAGATCGACGAGGGCGTCTACGAGGCCACCGCCGTGCTGGACAACGGCGCGTTCGGGACCCGGACCGTCCGATTCGAGACGGGCCGGCTGGCCAAGCAGGCCGCCGGCAGCGTCGTCGCGTACCTCGACGACGAAACCATGCTGCTGTCCGCCACCACGGCGTCCAAGCAGCCGAAGGAGCACTTCGACTTCTTCCCGCTGACCGTCGACGTCGAAGAGCGGATGTACGCCGCGGGCCGCATCCCCGGCTCGTTCTTCCGGCGCGAGGGTCGCCCGTCCACCGACGCGATCCTGACCTGCCGGCTGATCGACCGGCCGCTGCGCCCGTCCTTCGTGGACGGCCTGCGCAACGAGGTCCAGGTCGTCGTCACCGTCATGAGCCTGTCGCCCGGCGACCTCTACGACGTGCTGGCGATCAACGCCGCGTCGGCGTCCACGCAGCTGTCCGGCCTGCCGTTCTCCGGCCCGATCGGTGCCACCCGGATGGCGCTGATCGACGGCCAGTGGGTGGCCTTCCCGACCCACGAGCAGCTCGAGCGCGCCGTGTTCGACATGGTCGTCGCGGGCCGCATCGTCGGCGACGACGTGGCGATCATGATGGTCGAGGCCGAGGCCACGGACAAGACCGTCGCGCTGGTCGCCGGTGGCGCGCAGGCGCCGACCGAGGAGGTCGTCGCCGCCGGTCTGGAGGCCGCGAAGCCCTTCATCCGGACCCTGTGCCAGGCGCAGCAGCAGCTCGCGCAGCCCGCTGCCAAGGAAGTCCAGGACTTCCCGGTGTTCCCGGCCTACGCCGAGGACGCCTTCACCGCCGTCGAGCAGGCCGTCTCCGGTGAGCTCGCCGAGGCGCTGAAGATCGCCGGCAAGCAGGAGCGCGAGAGCCGCCTCGACGAGATCAAGGCCGCGGTGCTGGAGAAGGTCGGCACCGGCGAGGGCCAGCAGTTCGAGGGCCGCGAGAAGGAGGTCGGCGCCGCCTTCCGGTCGCTGACCAAGAAGCTGGTGCGGCAGCGGATCATCCGCGACCAGGTCCGCATCGACGGCCGCGGGCTGACCGACATCCGCAGCCTGTCCGCAGAGGTCGGCGTGATCCCGCGGGCCCACGGCTCGGCGCTGTTCGAGCGCGGCGAGACCCAGATCCTGGGTGTGTCCACGCTGAACATGCTGCGCCTGGAGCAGACCATCGACTCGTTGTCCCCGGAGACGACGAAGCGGTACATGCACCACTACAACTTCCCGCCCTACTCGACCGGCGAGACCGGCCGGGTCGGCAGCCCGAAGCGGCGCGAGATCGGCCACGGTGCGCTGGCCGAGCGCGCGCTGATGCCGGTGCTGCCGTCGCGCGAGGAGTTCCCGTACGCGATCCGCCAGGTCTCCGAGGCGCTGGGCTCCAACGGGTCCACCTCGATGGGCTCGGTGTGCGCCTCGACGCTGTCCCTGCTGAACGCGGGTGTGCCGCTGAAGGCGCCGGTGGCCGGCATCGCGATGGGCCTGGTGTCCGACGTGCTCGAAGACGCTGTCGACGGGCCCAAAGTTCACTACGTGGCGCTGACCGACATCCTCGGTGCCGAGGACGCCTTCGGCGACATGGACTTCAAGGTCGCCGGCACGAAGGACTTCGTGACCGCGCTGCAGCTGGACACCAAGCTGGACGGCATCCCGTCCGAGGTGCTGGCCCAGGCGCTCGGCCAGGCCCGCGACGCCCGGTTCACCATCCTCGAGGTGATGGCCGAGGCGATCGGCAAGCCCGACGAGATGAGCCCGCACGCCCCGCGGGTGACCTCCATCAGCATCCCGGTGGACAAGATCGGCGAGGTCATCGGCCCGAAGGGCAAGATGATCAACTCGATCACCGAGGAGACCGGCGCGGAGATCACCATCGAGGACGACGGCACGATCTACGTCGGTGCCGCCGATGGCCCGTCCGCGGAGGCCGCGATCGACAAGATCAACGCCATCGCGAACCCGCAGCTGCCGAAGGTCGGCGAGCGCTTCCTGGGCACCGTGGTCAAGACCGCGGCCTTCGGCGCGTTCGTCTCGCTGCTGCCGGGCAAGGACGGCCTGGTGCACATCTCCAAGCTGGGCAACGGCAAGCGCATCGGCAAGGTCGAGGACGTGGTGAACGTCGGCGACAAGCTGCGCGTGGAGATCGCCGACATCGACAGCCGCGGCAAGATCAGCCTGGTGCTGGTCAGCGACGAGGCGGAGAAGGCCGAGGGCGAGGCCAAGCCGGAGGCCGAGACCCCGGCGCAGTGACCGATCGGCGCGCGTGACGCGCTGTCCAATGCGGCCCGTCCCGGATGTCCGGGGCGGGCCGTACGGTTGTGAGTCGTCAACTCATGATGTCGCGACGAGACCAAGGTGGTCGGTGTTTCACAAGCGGCGGCAGCCGCTCGCGGTGTAGGACTCGACCCGCACCGCTAAGCAAACCGATGTCGAAGTAGTTTCTAAAGGGACATGAAGAAGCAGACACACGCCGGGTACCTGCAGCGGCCCGGGACCACTCGAATCCTCGGCGGCACCGGCGACGCGGCCGTGCGCCGGACGGTGTTGCCGGGCGGCTTGCGGGTGGTCACCGAGCCCGTGCCCGGCGTGCGCTCGGTCTCCGTCGGCATCTGGGTCGCGGTGGGTTCGCGCGACGAGGGCCGCCCGCAGGCCGGTGCCGCGCACTACCTGGAACACCTCCTCTTCAAGGGCACCACCAAGCGCACGGCGGTGGACATCGCGCAGGAGATCGATGCCGTCGGCGGTGAGCTCAACGCCTTCACGGCCAAGGAGCACACCTGCTACTACGCGCACGTGCTCGACCGCGATCTGCCGCTGGCGATCGACATGCTCTGCGACGTGGTCTTCGACGCGCTGAACGCCAAGTCCGATGTGGACGTCGAGCGCAGCGTGGTCCTGGAGGAGATCGCGATGCGCGACGACGATCCCGAGGACCTGCTGCACGAGCTGTTCACCTCGGCGGTGCTCGGCGACCACCCGCTCGGCCGCTCGGTGCTGGGCACGGAGGACTCCATCACCGAGATGACCCGGGCCCGGGTCAACGGCTTCTACCGGCGCAGCTACGAGATGCCGAAGATGGTCATCGCCGCTGCCGGCAACGTCGACCACAGCCGGGTGCTGCGGCTGCTGCGCAAGGCGCTCGGGGAGCGGCTGGACGGCGACGCGCTGCCCGCGCCGCCGCGCGCGGGCCGGGCGCGGTTGCCGAAGCAGAAGCAGCTGGCGCTGCACACCGACGACACCGAGCAGGCCCACCTGCTGATGGGCTGCCGCGGCTTCGACCGCTACGACGACCGCCGCTTCGCGCTCGGCGTGCTCAACGCGGCGCTGGGCGGCGGCATGAGCTCGCGGCTGTTCCAGGAGGTGCGGGAGCGGCGGGGCCTGGCTTACTCGGTGTACTCGGCCACCACGGCGTACTCCGACGCCGGAACGTTCTCGGTGTACGCGGGCTGCACCCCGGACCGGCTCGGCGAGGTCGCGACGGTGATCCGCGGCGTGCTCGCCGGCGTCGCGGCCGACGGGCTGACCGCGGACGAGGTGGAGCGCGGGCGCGGGCAACTGCGCGGCGGCCTGGTGCTCGGCCTGGAGGACAGCGCGTCCCGGATGAGCCGGATCGGCAAGATCGAGCTGAACTACGGCAGGCACTTCACGGTCGAGGAGACCTTGGAGCGCATCGACGCGGTCACCGTCGACGACGTGGCGGAGCTCGCGGCCGAGCTGCTGCGCCGCCCGCTGACCACCGCCGTCGTCGGGCCGTACGACTCGCCCGAGGACCTGCCCGACGGCGTGTGATCCGTCCACGGTTTCCGCTGGGATCGAACCTCCGATCCCAGCGGAAATCGCGGGCTCGGGCACCGTCGAGCGGGCGTGGGGTGCCCGTCACCTCGGAGAACGCCGGTGCATAGACTCGCGGCAGTGCGGCGTCGAGGTGGAAAGGTAGTCGTCACGTGAACAGCCCGATCAAGGTCGGCGTGCTGGGTGCCCGCGGGCGGATGGGATCCGAGGCGGTTCGCGCCGTCGGCGAGGCCCCCGACACCGAACTGGTCGCCGCGATCAACCGCGAGGACGGCCTCACCGGGTTGCTCGACGGCGGCGCCCAGGTCGCGGTCGACCTCACCCATCCCGACGCGGTCCTCGACAACATCCGGTTCTGCGTCGAGCACGGCATCCACGTGGTGGTCGGCACCAGCGGGCTCGGCACTCCGGAGCTGGCGACCGTTCGTTCCTGGCTGGCCGACCGGCCGGAGGTCGGCGTGCTGGTGGCGCCGAACTTCGCGATCGGTGCGGTGCTGTCGATGCGGTTCGCCGAACTCGCCGCGAAGTTCTTCGAATCCGTGGAGATCGTCGAGCTGCACCACCCCAAGAAGGCCGACGCGCCGTCGGGCACCGCCGCGCGCACCGCGCAGGTGATCGCGCAGGCGCGCGCCGAGGCGGGCCTGGGCGAGGTACCGGACGCGACGACCAAGGAGCTCGACGGCGCCCGCGGCGCGGACGTCGACGGCGTCCGGGTGCACTCGGTGCGGATGACCGGGCTGGTCGCGCACCAGGAGGTGCTGTTCGGCACCGAGGGCGAGACGCTGACCATCCGGCACGACTCCTACGACCGCCGCTCCTTCATGCCCGGGGTGCTGCTGTCGATCCGCGAGGTCGGGTCCCGGCCGGGCCTGACCGTCGGCCTCGACGCGCTGCTGGGGATCTGAGTGGCCCGCAAGCTGATCACCCCGCGGACGTCCTCGTTCGTGGTGGCGATCGTGCTGCTGGTGTACCTGGTGCTCATGGGCGGCCGCGCGGTCACCATGATCACCAGCGGGCAGCCGGTGTTCATCGCCCTCGGGGTGGCGGTCTTCGTGCTGCCGGTGCTCGGCGCGCTGCTGGTCGTCGATCAGCTTCGGTTCGGCGCGAGCACGGAACGGCTCGCGCAGCGGCTCTACGACGAGGACGCGCTGCCGGACGTCTCGCACCTGCCCCGGCGGCCCTCCGGGCGCGTCGAGCGGGAGGCGGCGGACGCTTACTTCGACGAGAAGCAGGCCGAACTCGAAGCCGCGCCGCAGGATTGGCGGCGCTGGTTCGCGCTGGCGCAGGCGTACGACCTGGCCGGCGACCGCAACCGCGGCCGCAAGGCGATGCGCCGCGCGATCGAGCTGGAGCGCGAAGAATCCGGGCGGTGACGCCGTTTCCGCCACTCGTCCGCGCCGCGTGACCCAGCCGCAATGAGCCCGGCGTAACTGGTGAACTCGAAGCCGACCACGAAGGCCGGATCGTCGCCGGTTCGCAGCCGGGCCACCGTGGAGGATCAGCAGCAGCGCCACCGCGACCCCGCTCGCAACCCGCAGCCTGCCCTGCTCGGCCGCCGAGTACAGCGCAGCGGCCACCGGCACGGCCAGCCCGATCGGCGGGTACGAGAGCACGTAGTACGAGAGCAACGCGACCGTCGTCACCAGCAGCGTCCCGACCGGCCACCGGCGGCGCACCAGCATCAGCACGGCGAACAGCGCGCTGAATCCGTACGCGCCGAGGCCCGGCGGTTCCGATCCGCCGACGCTCGCGGTGATCGCCGTCCCGACCACCACCAGCACCAGCATCGCCAGGCCGGTGTCGACCGCCAGCTGCCGCCGGTCGCTCGAAGCGTCCACGTCGCGGATCTCCCTTCCACGCGGAACATCAGTGCTTCCGGAAGCCGGGCACAGCCTTCGCGATCATCCAGCCGACCATGCCGGTACCAGCCCCGACCAGCACGCCGGTGACGAGACCGCTCAGGAATGCGAACGCCCGCAACAACAATCCCTCGGCCGAAGGCGCCGGCACACCGGCGAGATTCCCGTCGAGGCCGGGCGCAGCGCCGCCGAAAGCTGGCGTCCAGAGCAGCTGGTGCACGACGTCTAGCAGAACGCCGTAGATGACGCCGGTGATCAGCAGTGTGCGGAACGCGTTGGGCGCCCGAAGCCACAGTACGATCGCCGGCCAGACCGCGATGGGCACGAACACGAGCAACGCGTTGACCAGCGGGCTCGCGAGGCGGAGATCGTGGGCGATCACCCGTGGCACGCCCAGCAGCGCCAACCCGAACATTGCCGACAGCGGCATGCCGAGGGATTCCCGGAACCCATCGAGCATCAGCGCACCTCTTCCCGGTGCTAGGGGAGGAAACCGATGAATGCCGCCGTCGCGGTCACGGCGCTCGTCGCCAGCCGGGACCAGTGCCCGGTCTCGAACTCGACCGCGACCTGCCGCAGGAGTTCGGCGGAATGCACGGGCGCTGCCTTCGGTGAACATGATCTCGTTGCGCGGCCAGAAGTAGAGCGCGGAGAACAAGAACTCACCGCCCAGCAGCGAAACCAGGCTGCCCGCGAGTCACCGGCGCGGCACCGGTGGCGCCACAGCAGGACGAGGCTCGCCGCCGCCAGCACGGTCACGGCCCCCATCGGCGGGAAGAAGTCGGCTGGCCCGGTGATCCGGAAGAACTCCACGGCATCGGACCGCGACCGCGGGCTGTGGAAGACGTTCGGGCCTGGAAGCTCTCGAGCCGTACGCATCTCGACGTACGCCGGTGTTCGCGCCGGTCCGAAGTGGATTAGCTCCTGGTGCGCCGCAACGGCGGCGGCATTGCGGGCGATCCTGAGGCACAATGGGGGCAGGCGCGCGGACTCCGGCGGTTTTTCGGGAATTGTGAAATAAATGTTTCGCGGCGGCCGCAAGATAGGGTTACGTTGTTAACTCCTCTACCGCTCTTCGGGTGAACGCGGGCTCGTGCTGCGCTTTTCCGGGTAACGATGTGCGGCGATCTCACCAAGTGGTTGGGCCATTGACAGCGTCACCGGTAATCCTGATCATTTCAGCCATGTCTAGGTTCGCCACACTGGTGGCTCGCCTGCATGTCGATTTGGTGCAGCAGGCCAGCGCGCTCTGTTGCGCCGGCTAGAGCTCTCCTTTCGCGGAACCGGGCCCGGCGTGACAACGCGGTTTTCCCCCGGTCCGATGTGTTCCCTTCGGCATCGCCGCTTTCTCCGCTAGCGCGCATTTTTTCCGAACGCGTCGCCGGTGGCATTCCGGCATGCCTTCAGTCGGGTGATTCCACGGATTCTCGGAGCACAAATGAAGATACGTTTTCGCAGATGGCCCACTGGGCTGGCCGCCGTGCTGCTGGCGGTCGGCGCGGTCACGCTACCCGTCCAAGACGCCTACGCAGATGTCGAAGTGTCGACGCAATCGGTCAAAGGCGCCGACGGCAAGGACTACACGGTCACCAACCACCTGGTGAAGAGCGCGCTGGAGAAGTCGCAGTCCGACGGCAAGCGCAAGGAATGGCTGCTGGTCTGGGCCGGCGACGAGAACATCGCCGACACGGTGGTCCCGGACGTGCGGAACCTGCCCGGATCGCTGGGCGGCGGCGTCGGCAAGGCCACGAACGCCCTGCCCGGTCCCGACTTCCTCGCCGTCATCGACGCGACCCCCGGATCGCCCGGATACGGCGAGGTCGTCAACACCATCACCGTCGGGCCGCTGGTGGAGAACGAGCCGCACCACATGCAATACGTGTGGCACAAGGGCGACACCATCTACGCGGGCGCGCTCTTCGGCGCCGCCACCTACGCCTTCGACGTGACCGCCCTGCCCAACGTGAAGCTGAAGGGCATCAGCCTGCCCACGCAAACGCTCGGCGGCTCCGTGCCCGACGCCTACTGGGTGCTCAAGGACGGCACGGCGTACGCGACCTACATGGGCGGACCGGTCGCGCCCGGCCCCTACCGCTACGACGACGGTTCGGTGCACATCGGCAATGGTTTCGCCGGCAGCCCCGGTGAAGTCGTGCGCTTCGACGAGAACGCCAAGGTGCTCTCGCAGTCCCCGGCGGCCACGCCCGGCGGCGACAACGAGAAGCTCTGCGCCAACCTGCCGAGACTCGGCGAGCCGACCTGCGCCAACCCGCACGGCATCCAGGCCCGCGAGGACCTGAACACGCTGGTGACCGCCGACTACGTCGAGCCGCGCAACATCATCCTCGACCCGGTGAAGGCGCCGTCGCCGTACCTGCGGCGGCCCACCGTGCGCACCTGGGACATCTCCGACCGCAACCACCCGAAGCTGAAAGCGGTGTCCTACCTGCCGGATGGGCCCCGCGCCGACCCGAACGACCCGCTGCACCAGGAAAGCCGCGCGGTGATGGAGACGACCGTCACCAACCTCCCCGGCCACAAGGGCGCCTTCGCCCAGACCATGCAGGGCGGCGCGGTCTTCTACACGCCGGACATCACCGCGGCCGAACCGCATTGGCGGCAGGTCTTCGACGACGGCACGGCCAACCCCGGCTTCGACGCGGCCAACGACCGCAACGGCGGCAGCTCCAACGGCGGCTGGATCCAGACCAGCCTGGACGACCGGTTCCTGTACCGGGCGATCGTCGGGCGCCAGCCCGGCACCTTCGGGCCCGACGACCCGGGCACCACGGGCGGCGTCTACGTGCTGGACATCTCCAAGCTCGTCGGAGCCGGCGACGACTACAAGTGCTCGATCGACACCAAGCAGGAGGCCGAGTACGGCGGCGCCGAAGCCGACTGCCCGACGCTCGCCGGCGCCACCCCGATCAACCCCGGCAAGCCCGGCGCCGGCCCGCACTGGGGCGCGTACGACAACTTCGTGCTCGGCCCGGACGGCTTCTACCAGGAAACCCAGCAGCCGCAGCGGCTCGCGGTGTCGAACTACTTCGTGGCCCGATCCGGCCTGGACGGCGATCACAAGGTCAGCATCGTGAGCCTGGGCAAGGACGGCTCGGTGTCGGTCGACGACGAGTTCCGCGACGAGGTCACCGGTGAGGTCGGCGTGAACTTCAACCGGCGGTCCTGGCCGCACGGCGAGTTCGGCAACGCCAAACCGCACTCGGAGCTGTTCGTGGTCGCCGACGGCGACGTGAAGTAGAGCGCGCGCCCGGTGGAGGAGCCGTTCCCGCTGCGGAACGGCTCCTCGCCAGGAGGAACGAGCGGCGATTTCGCGCGAAATCGCCGCTCCCCACGCGTGACAGATGGCGATTTCGCGCGAAATCACCGGAACCCGAGCGAGAGAACGCGAGTGGCTGATGGAGAACATGCACTCCCACACCGGGGTGTCCAGTGTGGATCTGCTGGCCTTGGTGCTGCGGATTCTCCTGCTGACCAGCACCGCGGTGGTCGCGGGAGTCGGCCTGCTGCGCGCCGTGGTGGCGGTGCCACCGTGGCTGGCCTGGACGGCCGGCGGCATCGCCGCGCTGGCCAGCGGGTGGTCCGCGGCGGTGCTCGACATCAACATCGGTTTCGCGGTGGCGCACGCGATCCTCGCGCTGGCGGTGCCGCTCGCGTTGCGGTGGCGGGCCGCCGCGACCTACCTCGGGTTCGCGCTGGCCCTGCTGCTGATCGCCGAGGCCGGGCTCGGGCATTCGTCGCTCGCGTTCTTCCTCGACACCGTGTTCGCCGCCGTCGCCGTGGTCTGGTTCGGCTTCGCCGTCGGATCCTGGCGCGACGACAGCGGGCTGCGACCCGGCCCGGTGGCGCTGACCGCGGCGTTGGCGCTCGCCGGGGCCGGGCTCGCCCAGCTGCTGGTGTCGGGCCTGCTCGACCGCCGGCTCGTGGACAGCGCGTACGGCCGGGTGCTCGTCGGGCTGGCCGTGGCGTCGCTGGGTGTTCTGGTGCTGACCGCGGTGCTCCGCGACGTCCGGCGGGTTTACCGGCTGGGCGCGGTGGGAGTGCTGGTCGCGGTCGTCGTCTGGACCGCCCTGCCGGGCATTCCGCAGCCGCACGACCTGGCAGTGCCCGGTATTCCACGGCTCGCGTCGGCTGCCGGGACACCAGTGCTGGTCAGCCCGCACCGGCCGGGGCGAAACCTGGTGCACTTCCCGGCGAGCGCGGGACTGGACGTCGTGGTCGAATCCGGCGGCCGGATCTCGCGGGCCGTCCCGCGACCGGGCAGCACCGGAACCTGGGCCGAGGTCGAACTGGCCAGCGGCCGCAGCGATTTCGTGGTGCGTCGCGGCGCGGAGCAGGGCACGGTGGACGTCGACACCGGCGAACTCCCGGCCCTGCCGGACGCCGTCGCCGCGGACGGACCCGAATGCGCCAGCGCCGCGTTGGGCAGCATCGCCGCCGGGGCCCCGTCGGTGCTGGAAAGCTGCCCATCCGCAGTGTTGTCCACAGAGGACGAAGATGCGCTGCGCAAGCAGATCGGCTACCTCGCCGCAGCCGGCGTTCCGTCGGTCGCCGTGATCAGCGACGAATCGCCCCGCTCCCGAGCCGCCGCCGACGCGGCGCTTTCCCAAGCACAGCAACGCGGACTGGCGATCCGGGACGATCCCGGCGGCGCGCTGCTCGTCGTCTCCGGCTGGTCCCGCGCCGAAGAAGCCCTCGAATCCAGCAACAGCGGGCCGGGCTACATCTACGGCGTCCACCTCGCTCCGTGGTTGCTGCACGGACCGGTCGTGAACGCCGTGGCCGGCTCGTCGATCCCACTGCGCTTCGACCCCCGCGACGAGCGCTCGCTGACCTACGGCATGACGTTGGCCGGCGTGTTCGGCGGCGAACCCCCGTCGCTCGCCGGATTCCGCAACTGGCTGGCGGCGCGTCAGGAGAACCTCACCGGCGACGTCGCGATCTACGCCTCCGCCCAGGTGGACGTGATGCGGATGGCCAACCACCCGCACGGCAGTTCCGCCGCGGGCCAATGGATCCCGCAGGGCACCATCGTCGCCATTTCCGGCCCCCTCCCGTCCTGACCCAGAACCAGGAGTGCTCATGTCTGTTGTGGACGTATCGCGTCCCGTCGTCGCACCTGTGCAGGCGCCACCGGCGCAGCGTGGCGTGGTCGCGATCGGTGTCGCAGTAGCCGTCGTGGTCGGCCTCGCCGTCAACAACGCCGCAGGCTGGAAGCTCACGGTGCTCTACGCGATCGGCCTCGCGCTCGGGCTCGTGCTGTTCCATTCCCGCTTCGGCTTCACCTCGGCGTGGCGGCAGCTGGTGACCGTCGGCCAAGGCCGCGCGATCCGGGCGCACATGCTGATGCTGGGCGTGGCGTGCCTGCTGTTCTCCGTGCTGCTGGGCAGCGGCGCGAGCCTGTCCGGAACGCCGGAGGGCACCGTGGCGCCGGCCGGGCTCGGCGTGGTGCTGGGCGCGTTCCTGTTCGGCGTGGGCATGCAGGTCGGCGGATCGTGCGCCTCCGGGACGCTGTTCGCCGTCGGCAGCGGGCAGACCGCGATCCTGTTCACCCTCGGCGGTTTCATCGCCGGCTCGGTCGCCAGCGCCTTTGCCGCCGACTGGATCAAACTGCTGCAGAACACCGGACCCAGTGTTTCGCTCGCCGACACGCCGCTGGGATACACCGGGGCTCTGATCATCTCGCTGCTGGTCATCGGCGCCATCGCCGGCGCATCGGTGCTGATCGAACGCCGCCGGACACCACCGCCGATCGAACAGCCGCCGACCGAACGCGGCGTGCTGCGGGCGCTGCGCGGCTCCTGGCCGTTGTGGATCGGGGCGCTGCTGCTCGCCGGGCTGAACGCGCTGACGCTGTTCGTGTCCGGGCACGCCTGGGGAATTACCTCGGCGTTCGGTTTGTGGGGCGCCAAGATCCTCGGTTGGGTCGGCATCGACATCTCCGGTGCGCCGTTCTGGCGCGTGCCGGAGAACGCGGCGAAGCTCTCGGCGTCCGTGCTCACCGACCGGATTTCGGTGATGGACTTCGGAATCATGATCGGCGCGCTCATCGCCGCCGCCCTCGCCGGTGCCTTCACCCTGCACCGCAAGATCCCGTGGAAGCTGGCGGTCGGCGCCGTGCTCGGCGGCGTGGTCATGGGAATCGGCGCCCGGCTCGCCGGTGGCTGCAACATCGGCGCCTACTTCTCGGGCGTGGCCTCGTTCAGCCTGCACGGCTGGTTGTGGGGCGCGATGGCCCTCATCGGCACCTTCGCGGGCGTTGCGCTGCGCCCGCTGTTCGGGCTCACCAACCCCAAGCCGTCCGACTCGGTCTGCTGATCTGCCGCGCGGAAACCGCGTGGAACACCAAGAAATGGAGGAACCATGGCCACATCCATCCGCAGGTTCGCCGCGGCGACCGCGACCGCGCTGGCCGCCTGCCTGCTGACCGGCGGCGTCGCCACGGCCGAGCCGATCTGGGTGCTGCCCGGCGTCGACCTGGGCGCGGTGCTCGGCCCCACCGTCCAGCTGCCCACCCAGCTGCTGCAGCCCGTCTTCGACGCGCTCGGCGGCTGAGCAACGACCGAAGACGAATTGAGGAGGAAGAACATGAAGCGGACCGCAGGACGTGCCGTCGCCACCTCGTTGCTCGCCGGAGTCGCCTTGTTCGGCGCCGGCCCGGCCGCACTCGGCGAGGCACCGCAGGGAGACGGCGTGGCGGTCGTCGACGAGCCCGACACCGGCGACCTGAACAACAAGTGGACCTTCGCGCCGCTGGGGTGCCGGTCTTCGGCTTGATCGACTCGATCAGCGGCGTCCCCAAGCGCCTCGGCCTGCTCTGAGCCACCGCGCCGGTCACCGGGCCGTGAGTCCTTCGCGTCGCTTCAGCGTCCCGACGGGCTCACGGCCCTGCACGTGCAGGTCAGGAGCCGCGCGGCCTTTCGGTCACAGCCAGCCGACGACCACACCTGGCGCGATCGCCAGCGCGCCGAAGCGGATGAAGCGCCCGACGAAACCCGTGACCAGGAACGTGGTCAGCGGCACCTTCGCCCAGCCCGCGATCACCGCGATCGCGGCGAACGGCGGCAGACTCGCGGCCGCGCTGATCAGCAGCACCGCGCCGGTCCACACCGGCCGCTCGTGGCAGTTCGTCCGGAACTTCTCCAGCCACTGGCGCCAGCGGCTGTCCTTGCGCTCCGGCTCGGTCTTGCGCCGGAACATCCGGGGCAGCCGGATCGAGCCGCGTGCCGCGTAGTAGTGCAGCAGCTTCCCGCCGATCTGACCGGTGGCGATGACCAGCGCCAGCAGCCACCACGGGATCTCCGGGCTCTTGAGCACCAGTCCGATCGCGAACAGCTCGATGCTGATCAACGGGAGCAGAGCGGAGGCCACCGACACCCCGAAGGCGGTGGACAGCAAACCGATCACGGTCAGCACGATCGCTCCCAGCGAGCTCGGACCCCAGCAGGCGGTGTGGCCGGCGACCCCGCGCGCGCGCCCGAGCGAGCACGGCACCGGTGTTCACCGTTCTTCGAACTGCAATTCCATCGGACCCGACAATCGCAACTCCCGCAGCGGACGGCCGCCGGCGTCCAACGTGCGTACCGTACCGTCCGGGGCCCAGCCCGCACTGCGGAAGAAGGCCATCGACGCCGTGTTCGCCTCCGGCACCCACGTGATGCCCCGCGTGGCCCCGCCCGCGGCGAGCCGCTCCACCATCGCGCCGAGCAGCCGCCCACCGTGGCCGCGCCGTCCCCAGCGCGGTTCCACCAGCAGTGCGCTGACCAGTGCGACCGTGGCCGCATCGGCAGGCAGGGTGCCGTTGGCCGCCGCCACCTCGGCCTCCGGGGCCGGGCCTGCCGCGCAGAAGCCCACGATCCACGAGCCCTCCATCGCGACCAGCACTGCGGCTGGACCGTCGGACAGGGCATGCCGCCACTCCTGCTCGGTCGCCGCGCTGTCCAACCCGTCCAGCACCGCCGCGGGCAGCAGCTCGGTGAAGGCGGTGCGCCACGTCGTCAGCTGGATGCGCGCGATCTCAGCGGCATCGGACGGCACAGCTTCCCGCACATCGGCATCGGCCATGGCGACAACCTAACGTGCCCGACCGGCTACCGACCGGCCGCCCTGCAACCGGTACCGGGACTTCCGGTTCCGGGTGAATCCTGGTCCGCGGAGCGGCAAAACCGGCCGCTGATGATCGGTTTGTCGGGGGATGCTGGCACGATCTGGCGGGTGCAGACCATGAGCCGCGACACCGCACGCCGACTCGCCTTGGCCGCCCAGGGATTCGCCGACCCGCCGCCCCGCGGTGAGGTGACGCGCCGACACCTGCAGCGCGCCCTGGCCCGCACCAAGCTCCTGCAGCTCGACTCGGTCAACGTGGCCGTCCGGGCCCACTACATGCCGCTGTTCAGCCGGCTCGGCGGCTACGCGGCCGAGCTCCTCGACGCGGCGGCCTGGTCGCACCGGGCACGGCAACCACGCCTGCTCGTCGAGTACTGGGCGCACGAAGCATCGCTGATCCCGGTCGAGGACTGGCCGCTGCTGCGGTGGCGGATGCGGGAGTACGGCGGGGCTTGGCGACGGCGCAGTCGCGAGCTGCTGGAACGTTCGCCCCAGCTGATCAACGACGTGCTGACCGCGGTGAAGGAACTCGGGCCGATCGGCGCGGGTGGCCTGGAACGCGAGCTCGGCGGCGGCGAACGCCAGGGGAGGGGGCCCTGGTGGAACCGCACCGACACGAAACGGGCCTGCGAACTGCTGTTCGCGATGGGCGAGCTGACCACCGGCACCCGACGCGGCTTCGAGCGGCTCTACGACCTGCCCGAACGCGTTCTTCCGGCGCACGTGCTCGCACACGAGCCGGAAGACGACGAGGCGATTCGCGCGCTGGTGGAGCGGTCCGCGCATGCGCTCGGCGTCGCCACCGAACCGGATCTGAGGGACTACTACCGGCTTTCGCCCGCGCAGTCCAAGCAGGCCGTGGCCGAGCTGGTGGAGGACGGCGTGCTGGAGCCGGTCGCGGTGCAGGGCTGGCGGCAGCCCGCATACCGCTACACCGCGGCCCGCATCCCGAGGAAGGTCACCGGCCGGGCGCTGCTCTGCCCGTTCGACCCGCTGGTCTGGGAACGTTCCCGCGCCGAACGGCTTTTCGAGTTCCGCTACCGCATCGAGATCTACGTGCCCGAGCCCAAGCGGCAGTACGGCTACTACGTTTTCCCCTTCCTCCTCAACGGTGAACTGGTGGCCCGCGTCGACCTGAAGGCCGACCGCGCTGCCGGTGTGCTGCGGGTACCGGGCGCATTCCTCGAAACCGGCCACGATTCGGGCGAGGTCGTGCCGGAGCTGTCCGCCGCGCTGCGCGACATGGCGTCCTGGCTCGGCCTCGACGACGTCGTCGTCGGCGCCAAGGGAGACCTGGCCAAGCCGCTCCGCTCAGCCAGCCGCTGATCACGGAGGCCCGCCGAGAGCGGTGGCCTTGCGGACGGCGCGCGTTCAGCTCGCGCAGGTGCCGTCCGCGCGGTCCTGTTCTTCTTGCGCCGCCATGACTTCGTCGCCGTGGCGGAAGCCCCATTCGCCGAGCATCCCGATCGGGCCCAGCAGGCTCTCGCCCAGCTCGGTCAGCCGGTACTCGACCCGAGGCGGAGCCTCCCGGTAGGTGCAGCGGTCGACCAGGCCGTTGTACTGGAGCCTGCGTAGCGTCTCGGAAAGCACCTTGGTGCGGATGCCGCCGATCTGCCGCCGCAGATCGATCGGACGCAGCGGTCCCTTCCGGAGCGCCCAGACGACCACCGGGTTCCACGTGTTGGACAGCAGGTCGAACGCCAGCCGCGCCCGGCAGTCGGCGAGGAACTCGCTGTCCGCGGGCAAGACCTCGGACATCTCGGTCATAGGCCCCTCCTCGCCTGCGCGTAACCCCATCCTGCCCTGCCGTGAGACACCGATTGGTAGCTATCGGGCCGCTTAGCTTCGGACCGGCATACCACCGGAGAACTCGAACGAAAGCGAGAAGAGCCCTATGCGGATCGGAATTCTGGGCAGCGGGAACATGGCCGACGCACTCGGTACACAGTGGACGCGAGCCGGTCACCACGTGATGGTGAGCGGTCGCGACCCGGCCAAGGCCAGAGCGCTCGCGGAGCGGCTCGGGCCGTCGGCACGGAGCGGAACCTTCGCGGAAGCAGCCGAGTTCGGCGATGTCGTCCTCGTCGCCGTTCCGTACTCGGCGGTCGCCGACGCGCTCACCGCCGCTGGAGCCGAGACCGGCACCTTGCGGGACAAGATGCTGATCGACTGCACGAACGCCGTCGTCCCCGATCGCTTCACCATCGACCTCCCCACCGGAACGTCGATGGCCGAACGAATCTCCCACCAGGCGGTCGGGGCACGCGTCGTCAAGGCCTTCAACACCTGCCACGAATCCGTCTGGCGTTTGACCCCACCGGTTTTCGAAGGCCGGCCGCTGGTCGTTCCGCTGTGCGGGGACGACGCTGAGGCGATCGCCACCGTCCGGACGTTGGTGACCGACATCGGCTGCGAGCCGGCAGACGGAGGCCCGCTGGAACGAGCGTCGCTGCTGGAGGCTACCACCGCGTTCATGATCGGCCTGTGGTTCCGCGGCGTCGATGCGCAGGCGATGCTGCCTCCGCAGAAGTACGGCACCGGCGGCTGATCAGCCGCGGCGGCAAAGCTCGGCAGCGTCGTTGGATCGGTCGTCGCCCGGCCGATCCAACGACGCTGTTCGGCGCTCGCATCCGGCCTTCCACGTTTCACGTGGCTGTTGTCAACACGGCATCACCCGTTCCTGTGCGGCCGAAGATCTGCAGCTTCGGTTCCTTCTCGGGAGGTACCTCGGAGACCACCAGGTCGCTGCTCGCCGTGCCGGTGGACGAGGTGAGGTCCACCTCCGCGGAGGTTCCGCGGTGGACGGACACCTGCAACTCGCCGGAACCGGTGATCAGCTCGACCTGCCCGGCGGTCGCGTCTGCGACCGTCAGGTCACCGCTGCCGGAACGCACCAGCACGTCACCGGACACGGTGCCGAGCCACACGTTCCCGCTGCCGGTGGCCACCGACGACGCCGTCTCGATCACGCTGATCTCGACGTCGCCGCTGCCGCTGCGCGCATGCACGCCGCCGGCCATCGTGCCCAGCCGGAGCTGACCGGAGCCGGACCGGATCGTGGCCCGATCCGACGCCCGCTCGATCGACACCGTGCCGGAACCGGCCTGAACGTTGATCCGCCCGGCCGCGCCGGTCACGCTGATCTCGCCGGAGCTGGAGTGCACCCCGACCTCCGAGTCCAGCGGGGCCCGCACCTTGACCGCCAGCGGGACGTTGCGCAGCGGTGCGTTGGCCGGGGTCCGGACGGCGAGCCGGTTGCCGGTGAGGTCGATCCGCGTCCGCCGCACGGCCTCGGAGATCGGCTCCTGCGCCCCGCGGCCGCGGTCGGCCTCGCCGCCGGTGCGGATGCCGGCCTCGCTGAACTGCTCGCTGACCCAGCTCAGCAACCCGGTCAGGCCGCTGCGCCAGTCCGGCCCGCTGGCGGCGGCATCGTGCCGGACCTCGACGTGGGTGGTCGCGGTTTCGGCCAACTCGATCACGACCGGCCCCAGGCTGTTGCCGATGTCGATGCGAATCGGCCCGGCGGTGTCGAAGTCCTGGCTGCGCACCAGCTCGGCCAACCGCTCCTCGGCGCTCGACCGCTCCTCGGCCTCCGGCCGGTCGGCGGGCTCTGCCGGGCCGCCGCCCGTGGTCTCGTCGTTCGTCATCGCGATCCCTCCTCTCAGCCTTCGACCCAGCCGCGCACCCGCGAGCCGGGCTCGCCGCGCCACCGCCCGCGCGGGCCGCCGCCGGGCGGTGGCCACTGCCGGCCGCGACCGTGCCGCGGGTGGTCCCACGGGCCGCGCGGCCGCCCGGTGTGCAGCGCACCCTGAACCGCCTGCGCGACCCAGGTGTTCAACGACACGCCCTGGCTCGACGCGGCCTGTTCGGCCTGTGACTTGATCTCCTCCATCAGGCGGAGCGTGATGCGGCTGATGTCACCGCTGTCGCCGCTTGGCGGGGGTGGCGGTGGCTCGGCCTCGTCCTCCACCGTGGGCGGTGCGGTGTCGCCGCTGACCACCACCCGGACGTCGCGGCCGTCGAGGCGGATGTCGACGACCTGGCCGTCCAGCAAGGTCGTCACCTCCGCCGCCAGGTCGGACAGTGCGTTCATGATCGCCAGCCGTGCGGCCGGCTCGATCGCGCCGGACAGCGCCGCCGCGGTCTGCCGGGTCTGGTCGTCCCCGGCGGAGGCGGCGGAGCTCAGGTCCTCGCGAAGCTGCTCGATGTAAGGGCTCAGATCCATGACACCACTATGACGGCATGGTTGATGTCATGCAATGACCTGATGGTGTCATCTGGCGTCAGGGATCTCGTTGGGACTGCCGGTTACGCTCGATGCGCGCATGGGGAGTCGCAAACGGCGGTCGTCGACCGCCGTGCAGAGCAGGAAAGGGGCCCGCCCGTCGTGACCGAGTTCGTGCGGCCGAAAGTGCAGCTGATCGGCAAGACCGAGTTCTTCCCGCCGGAGGACGTGCCCTGGTCGACCGACGCCGACGGTGGGCAGGCGCTCGCGGAGTTCGCCGGTCGCGCGTGCTACCAGTCGTGGCGCAAGCCGAACCCCGCCACTGCCACCAACGCCGGCTACCTGCGGCACATCCTCGAGGTCGGCCACCTGTCCGTGCTGGAGCACGGCTCCGTGTCCTTCTACCTGTCGGGGATGTCGCGCTCGCTGACCCACGAGCTGATCCGGCACCGGCACTTCTCCTACTCGCAGCTGTCGCAGCGGTACGTGCCGGAGCGCGACGCCGCGATGGTCGAGCCCGACGTCATCGCCGGGGACCCGGAGCTGCACGAGAAGTTCGTGCAGGCCACCGAGGCGAGCGTCGCCGCCTACACCGAGCTGCTCGCCGCGCTCGAGGAGAAGTACGTCGACGAGCCGAAGGCCACGCTGCGCCGCAAGCAGGCGCGGCAGGCGGCCCGCGCGGTGCTGCCCAACGCGACCGAGACGCGGATCGTGGTGACCGGCAACTACCGGGCGTGGCGGCACTTCGTGGCGATGCGCGCCTCCGAGCACGCCGACGTCGAGATCCGCGGCCTCGCCATCGAGTGCCTGCGGCAGTTGCAGAAGGCCGCGCCGAACGTGTTCAGCGACTTCGAGATCACCACGCTGAAGGACGGCACGGAGATCGCGTCCAGTCCGTTCGTCACCGAGGGCTGAGCGAGTTTCACCCAGGTCTTCCGCGCAGGGACGGCCGGTGCCCGGTTCGGGCGCCGGCCGTCCCTGCATTCGGCCGCACGCAAGGGCTTCTCCCGGGAACCGATCGCTCTGCCGCACAGTCCAATGGCTGGTCCGACTCATCTGATTGGATGATCGGCGGGGGAGGAACGTTTGCGCTGCGTGGTCGCGCGCGAGGACTTCGGTGGAGGACGGCGCAGTGGTTGAGCAGGTCGGGCCGGGGCAGCAGGCCCGGGTGATAGGCGGTCGGTACCAGGTCGTCCAGGAGCTCGGGCGGGGCGGCATGGGGATCGTCTGGCGCGCCTGGGACCAGGTCATTGGCCGCGAGGTCGCGATCAAGGAACTGCACCTGCCCGACGGCGTGCCCCCGGCCGAGCGGCAGGTCTTCGAGGAGCGGGTGCTCCGCGAGGCGCGCACCGCGGGACGGCTGAACGACCCGGCGGTGGTCACGGTGCACGACGTGCTGGCCGAGTCCGGCGTTACGTACATCGTGATGGAGCTGGTGCAGGCGGTCACCCTCAGCGACTACGTCGCGCAGTGGGGTCCGCTGCGCCCCGAGCAGGCCGTGGACCTGACCCGCCAGGTGCTCTCCGCGCTGGAGACCGCGCACGCGGCCGGGATCGTGCACCGCGACGTGAAGCCGAGCAACATCATGGTCGCCGACGGCCGGGTCAAGCTGGCCGACTTCGGGATCGCCCAGACCCTGGACGACCCGCGGCTGACCAGCAGCGGCGCGATCGTCGGCTCGCCGTCGTTCATGGCGCCGGAGCGGATCAAGGGCGCGGACGCCTCGCCGGCCAGCGACCTGTGGTCGTTGGGCGCGACGTTGTTCTTCGCGGTCGAGGGCTGGATTCCGTTCGAACGGCAGACGACGGCCGCCACGCTGCACGCCGTGCTCAACGAGACGCCCCGCATGTCCGGTCCGCACGGCATGATCGGCTCGGTGATCACCGGGCTTTTGATCGCCGATCCGCGGGCGCGGTTCACCGGCCCGCAGATCCGGGCGCTGCTGGACAGCGCGCCCGCCATCGGCGGCAACCCGGAGCAGACGCTGCCGGTCGGCAGCCACACCCGGGTCGCCCAGGGGGCGCCGAAGCCGAAGCGGTCCAAGGGCTCGTGGCTGATCGCTGCGGCTGTCGCCGTCGTCGTGCTGTTCGTCGCCGGGCTCCTGGTCGGGCGGTTCGCGCTGGTCGGCGGTGGTGTGCCGGCCGCGATGGATTCGACCCTGGTGTTCGGCACGGGCGGCGACGTCGCCGGTTTCGACCCGGACGCCAAGGACTGCGGCACCGGGAAGATCACCGCGGGCCAGCCCATCAACAACACGACGTCCTGCTCCGACCCGCACGACTTCGAGTTCTACGCGTCGGGGTCCGCGTTCAGCTCCAGCAGCTACGACACGGCCTACCCCGGGAAGGACGTGCTGGTCGCATACGGCGAGGGCTACTGCTCGATGTACTTCGCCTCGGACAAGGTCGTCACGCCGGGCAAGCAGACCACGTTGCGCTACGTCACGCTTGTCCCCTCGGCGCAGAGCTGGGACGCGTACCGCAAGTCCGAGGGTGACCGGAAGGCCGGCTCGCAGAGCATCTACTGCGCCCTCTACAGCGCGTCCGGCGACAAGCTGCAGACTTCCGCGACGAAGTGATCGCCTGCGCCACCCCGCGGGTCGGCGGTGGCTAGAGTGGGCGCATGGGTGTGGCCAGCGATGAGCGCCAGCAGTTGTGCGACCTGTTCGAGCGGCTCGGCCCGGACGCGCCGACGTTGTGCGCCGGGTGGAATACCAAGGACCTCGCGGTGCACCTCGTGGTGCGCGAACGGCGGCCGGACGCGGTGGCGGGCAAGTTCGTGAAGGCGCTCGTCGATCGCAGCG
This sequence comes from Saccharopolyspora shandongensis, assembly GCF_900106995.1. Lineage (GTDB taxonomy): Bacteria > Actinomycetota > Actinomycetes > Mycobacteriales > Pseudonocardiaceae > Saccharopolyspora > Saccharopolyspora shandongensis. The sequence continues at coordinate 325,236 of NZ_FNOK01000003.1, read as the reverse complement.
AGCGCATCCAGAACGAGCTGCGCGCGCTGTCCTGGCCGGAGCTGATCGACCAGATCCGGCAGGGGCCGCCGAAGTGGAACCCGCTCGGCTTCTCCGGTGTGGACGAGGCGGTCAACGCCGCCGAGTTCTACGTGCACCACGAGGACGTCCGGCGGGCCCAGCCGGATTGGCAGCCGCGCCCGTCCGACCCGGAGCGCGAGGAAGCGCTGTGGAAGTCGCTGACCCGGGTCGCGAAGATGTTCTACGGGCGCAGCCCGGTGGGTGTGGTGCTGCGGCGCCCGGACGGCACCGAGATCGCGGCCAAGCGCGGTCCGCGCACGGTGCGCTTCGTCGGCGAGCCCAGCGAGCTGATCCTGCACGCCTTCAGCCGTCGTGCAGCGAAGGTCACGTCCGAGGGCAACGAGGCCGATGTGCTCGCGGTCGAGGATCTGCGCCGGTCGTTCTGACGCGAGAGGCGGAAACTCGCGCGCGCGGCGGCGGCCGGACCGGAAGAAACACGGCGTTCCCCGGCCTGCGGACGCCGGGTTTCCCGAATGTTGCCGGAGGCAGATCCGGCCGCTCTGAACAGGGAACTCATTAGGTAGCGTCAGGGCCATGACCGTCTGCCCCACTGCCAGTCCGGGCCGCCCGTTCGGCCGCGTCCTGACCGCCATGGTCACGCCGTTCGACGAAGACGGAAAGCTCGACCTGAAGCTGGCGCAGGAGCTCGCCACCTACCTGGTCGACAGCGTCGGCAACGACGGCTTGGTCGTCAACGGCACCACCGGCGAGAGCCCCACGACCAGCGATCACGAGAAGCAGCAGCTGCTGCGTGCCGTGGTCGAGGCGGTGGGCGACCGCGCGACCGTGGTGGCCGGTGTCGGCACCAACAACACCGAGCACTCGGTCGAGCTGGCGCGCGCTGCGGAGCACGCCGGTGCGCACGGCCTGCTGGTCGTGACGCCGTACTACTCGCGCCCGCCGCAGGAGGGGCTGTTCCAGCACTTCTGGACGGTCGCCGACGCCACCGATCTGCCGGTGATGCTCTACGACATCCCGCCGCGCTCCATCGTGCCGATCCAGGTCGACACCCTGAAGCGGCTGGCCGAGCACCCGCGGATCCTGGCGGTCAAGGACTCCAAGCACGACCTGCTGGCCGGTAGCGAGGTGCTGGCCAGCACCGACCTCGCCTACTACTCGGGCGAGGACCCGCTGAACCTGCCCTGGCTGTCGGTCGGCGCGGTCGGCTTCGTCAGCGTGATCGGCCACGTGGTGGGGGACCGGCTGCGCAAGATGCTGGACGCCTACGAGGCGGGCGACGTCACCGGCGCCCGCGAGGTCCACAATGGACTTCTGCCGGTGTACCGGTCGATGAACTTCGTCGGCGGGGTGATCTTCTCGAAGACGGCGCTCCGGTTGTGCGGCTACGAGACCGGGCAGCCGCGGCTGCCGCTGCCCGCGGCGACCGAGGAGCAGGTGCGGTTGATCACCAGCGACCTGTGGGATGCTGGCCTGGTACTGGTCAATCCGGACGCCGCACAGAGGTGAAGCAGCGTTGAGCGCAAAGGCGACAGCCACCGAGTACCACCCGGTGACGCCGACATCGTCGGCCCCACCATCCCCGCTGGCCGACGGTGGGCTGCGCGTCGTCGCGCTCGGCGGCATCGGCGAGGTCGGCCGGAACATGACCGTGTTCGAGCACGCGGACCGGCTGCTGATCGTCGACTGCGGTGTGCTGTTCCCCGAGGACGACGCGCCCGGCGTGGACCTGATCCTGCCGGACTTCGCCGCGATCGAGAACCGGCTGGACGACATCGACGCGCTGGTGCTCACGCACGGGCACGAGGACCACATCGGGGCGGTGCCGTTCCTGCTGCGGCTGCGGCCGGACCTGCCGGTGGTGGGGTCGAAGTTCACCCTCGCCCTGCTGGCGGCCAAGTGCCGCGAGCACCGGCTCGACCCGGTGCTGGTGGAGGTGGCCGAGGGGCAGCGCAGCAAGCACGGCGCCTTCGAGCTGGAATTCTTCGCGGTCAACCACTCGATTCCGGACGCGCTGGCGGTCGCCATCCGGACCCCGGCCGGGGTCGTGCTGCACACCGGTGACATCAAGCTCGACCAGCTGCCGCTGGACAACCGGCTGACGGACCTCGCCGGCTTCTCCCGGCTCGGCGACGAGGGCGTGGACCTGTTCCTGGTGGACTCCACCAACGCCGAGGTGCCCGGGTTCGTCACGCCGGAACGCGAGATCGGGCCGGTGCTGGACCGGGTGATCGGCAAGGCCACCCAGCGCGTGATCGTGGCGTGCTTCGCCAGCCACGTGCACCGCGTGCAGCAGGTGCTGGACGTGGCCGAGGCGCATGGCCGCAAGGTGTGCTTCGTCGGCCGTTCGATGGTGCGCAACATGGGCATCGCGAACGATCTGGGCATGCTGCGCGTGCCCGACGGGCTGCTGGTCGACCTCGACGAGGCGCTGGCGATGCCCGAGCACATGGTGGCGTTCGTCTCGACCGGGTCGCAGGGCGAGCCGCTTTCGGCGTTGTCCCGGATGGCGCGCGGCGAGCACAAGCAGATCCACATCCGCGCCGGCGACACCGTGGTGCTGGCGAGCTCGCTGATCCCCGGCAACGAGACCGCGGTGTTCGGCGTGGTCAACGGCCTGGTCCGGCTCGGCGCCAACGTGGTGCACCAGGGCCACGCGAAGGTGCACGTGTCGGGGCACGCCTCGGCCGGTGAGCTGCTGTACCTCTACAACGCGGTGCGGCCGAGCAACGTGATGCCGGTGCACGGCGAGTGGCGGCACCTGCGGGCGAACGCCGAGTTGGCGCGGCTGACCGGGGTGCCGGCGGATCGCGTGGTGATCGCCGAGGACGGCGTCGTGGTCGACTTGGTGGACGGGATCGCCGCGATCGCCGGCCGGTTCGAGGTGGGGCACGTCTACGTCGACGGCTTGTCCGTCGGCGACGTGGGCGAGTCCACGCTCTCCGACCGGCTCGTGCTGGGCGAGGGCGGGTTCATCGCGATCACGGTTGCCGTCGAGGCGTCGACCGGCCGGGCGGTGTCCTCCCCGACGATCTCCGGGCGCGGCTTCTCCGACGATCCGAAGGCGCTGGACGACGTGGTGCCGCTGGTGGAGATGGAGCTGGCCCGCACCGAGGCGGAGGGCATCACCGAAACCCACCGGATCGCCCAGGCGGTGCGCCGGGTGGTCGGGCGGTGGGTGGCCGAGACCTACCGCCGGCGGCCGATGATCGTGCCGAACGTGCTCCCCGTCGGATCCTGACTCGATCACCTGATCGAGTGGCTTATTGGTCCGCTTTGTCGACTAATTTTGATCGCTGTCGGTGGCCGTGATCTCCGGTGGGTGATCTGCGGAACCCGTTGGGAGCACACGGCGGGCCTGCCCGGAGATCCACTGCGAGGGTGGGTTCCGCCGGTTCGGGGCGCATTCGGATTCCTGGACCGGAGGAATCACCAACGGGAGATTGGGGTCTGAAGTGCGTACCTCCGCTCGACTCTTCGGCGCTGCCACCGCCGCGGCCGCAATGCTGGCGATCGGTTCCCCCGCGTTCGCCGACAGCTACGGCAACGACGGGATCAACGTGCTGAACGACAACAACACCAGCGTGTTGCCGATCCAGGCATGCGGTAACAACGTTGGCGTCTTCGCCATCGTGGCGCCGATCGCGTCCCCACAGATCAACAACTGCATCAACGCGCCGATCTGGGACCACTAGCTCAAGACCTCACGCCAGCTGTGCAGAAGGGCTGACCTCTCTCGGGAGGTCAGCCCTTCTGGCGTGATTCGCCCGGCATGGGGCCAACTTCTCGGTCACCACGACCAATCGGCAGCTCGATTTCGTCCAGCACATCGCCACCCGGCTCGACAAGCTCGACCTGCTCATGGTCGATGGCGAACCTGCTGAGTCCGCTACCGCCGCTGCCATGCCAGAAGCGCCTTCCGCCGTGGCATCGATCACGGTGGTCAAGGGCCACGTCGTCGCTGATGAGCGGGATGTTGCGCTTGCCCGCCTGCTGCGTGAGGAACTCGGTGAACCTGATCTCACCTCCGAACGGCTGCGCGAGGTCATCGGCCTTGCGCGGGCCGGCCAGGGAGAGCAGTCGAACCGCTATGCCCTGTCTCGGCGACTTGAGGAATTGCAGGACCGGAACGCCGAGTTGCAGCGATCGCTGGACGAGGTCAGCGAGCAGCTGGACGACGAGACCTTGGAGCTTGCCGAGGCACGAGCTGAGCTGGTCAAGGAAGCCGCCGCGGCCAGACATCTGCGAAGCAAGCTCATCGAGGCTCAGCACTGGGAAGACGCCTGGTCGCAGCCCGTCCACTCGCACAGCGATGAGTTGCCGGATTCCTTCGTGGACGTGCTGGCCAGAATCGAAGCGCTGAAGGGCCGGAGGAGGTCGACCCGAGTGGCAAGGTCTTCATGGGCGCCCACTTCAAGATCGCGAAGGCGGGCATGATCAGTCCTCGGATGCATTATCACGACTCGACCCGGCGCACCGGCAAGATCTACGTCGGCTACATCGGAGCCCACCTGCGCAGCAGGATGACCAACTGACCGAAGGGCCGGTCTCCGCGTGGAGACCGGCCCTTCAGCGGGTGATCAGTGCCAGTTGGACTGCAGGGCTTCCTGCAGGACCGCGGGCTGTTGCGGTCGGACCTTCAGCGCGCCCATGCCCTCCGGGGTCGGTTGCGGCAGCGCCTCGCACGTGGTGTCCGGGCCGTCACCCGGCTTCCGGGCCGGCAGCTTGCCGGTGGCCAGGTAGTCGGCGATCTGGTCGTCCAGGCAGGCGTTGCCGCCGAGCGAGCCCGAGTGCGTGGTGCCGCCGGGCAGGCTGATCAGGCTGGCGTTCGGGAAGCGCTTGCGGGCTTCCAGCGCGCCGGGGAACGGGGTCGCGGCGTCGAGCTCTTCGCTGATCAGCAGCGCATCGGTCACCTTGCTGCCGTCGACCTCGACCGGCTTGCCCGGCTTCGCCGGCCACGAGCGGCACGGCGCGTTGTACCAGGCGTTGGCCCACGTCTCGAACGGCGCCTTCGCGTACACCTCCCAGTTGTCCTTGCTCCACTGCTGCCAGCTCTGCGGCCACTTCACGTCGGTGCACTGCACCGCCAGGTAGACCGAGAAGCCGTTGTCGTCGCCGGGTGGGTTGGCGCCGTCGTAGATCTTCTTCAGCGATTCCCAATCGCCGTTGTGCACCCAGCCCGAGAACGCCTTGGCGCGGCTGTCCCAGGTCGCCTGCGAGTAGCCCGCGTTCAGGAACAGGTCGGTCCACTCGTCGGAGCCGATCACGTCACCGGCCGGCTGCTGGTCGAGCTTGGCGAGCTGCTCGTAGTAGAGCTTCTCCACGTCGGCGCCGGTGGTGCCCAGGTGGTAGGTGGCGTCGTTCTTCGCGATCCAGTCGAAGAAGATCTTGATGTTGCGGTCGAAGGCCACGTCCTGGTTCAGGTTCGCGTCGTACCAGACGTCCTCGACGTTCACGACGCCGTCCATCACGACCCGGCGCATCCGGTCGGGGTGCAGGGTGCCGTAGACCTGGCCGAGGTAGGTGCCGTACGAGAAGCCGTAGTAGTTGATCTGCTCGACGCCCAGCGCCTTCCGGATGCTGTCCATGTCCTCGACGACATCCGTGGTCTTGATGTGCTCGATCAGCTTGCCGTTGTTCCCGCACGCCCGCGCGTAGCCCTCGGACCGGTCGAGCCAGGCCTTCTCCAGCTCCGCGGCGGTCGGCACGTAGTGCGGGCGGTCGTAGGAGAAGTAGTTCGGGTCGCAGGAGAGCGCGGGCCGGCTGGACCCCACTCCGCGCGGGTCGAACCCGATCCAGTCGTAGGCGGCACCGGCGCCCTTCGGCACGTACGCGCCGAGCATCGACAGGGTCAGCCCGGATCCGCCCGGTCCGCCCGGGTTGACCAGCATGACGCCCTGGTACTGGTCGTCGGGCACGGTGTGCTTGATCCGCGAGACCGCGAGCGAGACCTGCTCGCCCGCCGGATCGGCGTAGTCCATCGGGACGCTGACCATCCCGCACTCCGCCCCGGCCTTCTGCAGGTTCGCGTTCTCGCACTTGCCCCACTGGACCGGTGCGGGCTGGAAGACCGGTCCGGGCGCGGCGGTTGCCGCACCGACGGCGGGAGACAAACCGATCAGCAGACCGGCTGCCATGGCAGCGGTGACGACTTTTCTCATGTTTGCCCCGTCTGTCCAGTTTGGTGCGCCCGAATGGCGACCAGTGTGGACAGTTAACGGGATCAGCCCCGGTGGGGCCGCGACATTGGCGAGAAATGCTCTACCGGAACACCTTCGGCTTACCGGACGTGATCACGGGCGCCAGGGGCTGGGTTTGTCGGTAGCCGGGCGCGTCGGGTCGAAGTGGCGGGGCGCTCCGAGTTCTCCCTCACGCAGCGGCACCATGCCGGTTGCGATGGCCCGCATGATGCGGTCGCGGGCCCTGGTGGCGTCGCCGACCCGGTCCGGGGACAGGTCGCTCAGGTCCACCGGCGCTCCGAAGTGGACTTTCAGCTTCGGCTGGCGGCGTACGGCCCGCAGCCACGACGAGAACAGGATCCGCAGGTCGCCGGCTTTCTCGACGCGGACCATGCCGTAGCACATCGCCTCGTGGGCGCCCCACTGGCTGACCGGCACCACCGTGGCGCCGGAGGCCAGCGCCATCCGGGCCACGCCCGTCTTCCCGCGCTCCGGCCACATGTCCGGTTCGAGGGTGATGCGGCCCTCCGGGTACATCAGCACCGGGCGGTGATCGCTGGTCAGCGCCGTGACGACCCGGCCCAGTGCCTCGCCCGCGGTGCTCTTGCCGCGGTCGGCGCGGACGTGCCGGCAGGCGCGGAGCACCGTGCCCAGCACGGGTGTGTCGAAGAGCCCGCCGGTGGCGAGGAAGCGCGGCGCGAGGCGGCGGGTGCGGCAGGCCGCGATCAGCGCCAGCGCGTCGAGGTTGCCGATGTGGTTGGCGGCCAGCAGCAGCGGCTTGCCGCGCACCGAATCCGGCACGTCACCGGTGACCTCCAGGCGCCCGGTCAGCCCGATGATCGCGCGGTCGACCCGCATCAGCGCGCGCCACAGCAGCGGCGCGTCGCGGAACAGCTTCTCGCGGTCGGATCGGCGTGTCGGCTCGTTCGGACTGGAAGGCAGGGCGACCATGATGGTCAAGGATCTCACGCGCGCTGCGCCGGTTGGAGCGGATTGCCCGAAAAACGGCCGACCTGCGATCTCCCGTGGCTGGTGTGACGCGAGAGGCGGGTGGAGATACCGTGTGGGGCATGGCGAGCCGGACATCGAGCGGGGGACGGGGCTCGTCGCGTGGCAAAAGCGCGACCAAGAGTAACGGCTCCGCTGCCCGGAGTGGCGGATCGGGCAGGTCGAGCACCACGCGGAAGAGCACCGGGAGCGCCAAGCCCCGCCCCGGATCGACGCACGCACCCCGCAGAACAGCGCCGAAGCGCTCCACCAGGACGAGTTCCAAGGGTGGCGGGAGCATCGCGCGCGGCGTCGGGAGCGTGGTCCGGGCGGTGGGCAAGACCAAGGAGCTCGACCCAGCGCACCGGCGCGACGGGCTGGCGCTGATCTTCCTCGCGACCGCGGTGATCGCCGCCGCCGGCGTCTGGTGGCAGGCAGGTGGCCCGGTCGGGCACTGGTTCGACTGGGCGCTGCGCTCGGTCATCGGCGTGGCGGCCGTGGTGCTGCCGATCGTGCTGCTGATCACCGCTGTGCTGCTGATGCGCACCGAGACCAGCGCCGAGGCCCGTCCGCGCGTGGTGATCGGCTCGCTGCTGCTGATCTTCACCACGCTCGGCGTCCTGCACATCGTGTCCGGCGCCCCGCTTGATTCCGAGAACTGGGCGAACGCCGGCGGAGCCCTCGGCTTCGTCGCCGGCGGCCCGCTCGCGCACGGGCTCACCGGCTGGGTCGCGGCGCCGGTGCTGGTGCTGATCGGGTTGTTCGGGCTGCTCGTGCTCACCGGTACGCCGGTGCGCGAGGTAGCGGCCCGGTTGCGCGGTCTCGGGCAGGAGGCCGAGGCGGGCCGCCCGGCGGCTGCCGCCGCCAAGGAGCTGGCGGCCGATCCGGCCTCGGTGAAGCTGCGCCGGCCGTCCCGCCGTCGCCAGGCGGCGATGTCCGAAGAGGACCGTCAGCTGTCGCTGGAGGACGTGCCCGAAGAGCCGCCCAAGCCCGCCAAGTCGAAGGCCGCCGCGGTGCCCGCCAAGCCGGTCGCCGAAGCCGCCGAGGAGAAGCCGAAGAAGAGCAGCAAGCCGCAGATCAGCCGCAGCGTCGAAGGCGACTACCAGTTGCCGCCGCTGGACGTGCTCACCGACGGCGACCCGCCGAAGAGCCGCAGCCGCGCCAACGACGCCATGATCGAGGCGATCACCGCGGTGCTGGAGCAGTTCAACATCGACGCCCAGGTCACCGGCTTCACCCGGGGGCCGACCGTGACCCGCTACGAGGTCGAGCTCGGCCCCGGCGTGAAGGTCGAGAAGATCACCGCGCTGACCAAGAACATCGCCTACGCCGCGGCCACCGACAACGTCCGGCTGCTCGCGCCGATCCCGGGCAAGTCCGCGGTGGGCATCGAGGTGCCCAACAGCGACCGGGAGATGGTGCGGCTGGGCGACGTCCTGCGCTCCGCCGAGGCGGGCAAGGACAGCCATCCGCTCGTGATGGGGCTGGGCAAGGACATCGAAGGCCACATGGTCACCGCGAACCTGGCGAAGATGCCGCACCTGCTGGTGGCCGGCTCGACCGGGTCCGGTAAGTCCAGCTTCGTCAACTCGATGCTGGTGTCGCTGCTCGCGCGGGCCACCCCGCAGGAGGTCAGGATGATCCTGATCGACCCGAAGATGGTGGAGCTGACGCCGTACGAGGGCATCCCGCACCTGATCGCGCCCATCATCACCCAGCCCAAGAAAGCCGCCGCCGCGCTGGCCTGGCTGGTGGAAGAGATGGAGCAGCGCTACCAGGACATGCAGGCCAACCGGGTGCGCCACATCGACGACTTCAACCGGAAGGTCTCCTCGGGCGAGATCACCGCGCCGCTGGGCAGCGAGCGCGAATACCGGCCGTACCCGTACATCCTGGCCATCGTCGACGAGCTCGCCGACCTGATGATGACCGCGCCGCGCGACGTCGAGGACGCCATCGTGCGGATCACCCAGAAGGCGCGGGCCGCCGGCATCCACCTGGTGCTGGCGACCCAGCGCCCGTCGGTGGACGTGGTGACGGGCCTGATCAAGACGAACGTGCCGTCGCGGCTGGCGTTCGCGACGTCGTCGCTGACCGACTCGCGGGTCATCCTGGACCAGCCGGGTGCCGAGAAGCTGATCGGCATGGGCGATGCGCTGTACCTGCCGATGGGGGCGTCCCGGCCGGTTCGGGTGCAGGGCTCGTTCGTCGGTGACGACGAGATCCACCGCATCGTCTCGTTCACCAAGGACCAGGCCGACCCGGAGTACACCGACGGCGTCACGGCGGCCAAGGCGGGCGAGAAGAAGGAAGTCGACTCCGACATCGGCGACGACCTCGACGTCCTGCTGCAGGCCACCGAGCTGGTGGTGACCAGCCAGTTCGGCTCCACCTCGATGTTGCAGCGCAAGCTGCGGGTCGGGTTCGCCAAGGCGGGCCGGCTGATGGATCTGCTGGAGTCGCGCGGCGTCGTCGGTCCGTCGGAGGGTTCGAAGGCGCGCGAGGTGCTGGTCAAGCCGGACGAGCTGGAGAACACGCTGTACTCGATCCGCGGCGGGCCGCCGCCGGATGCCGAGTGATTCCGGCGTCCCCGCATCTGTCGGCAGGTGCGGGGACGTTGCCGTTTTCCGCGTTTTAACCAACGATTTCTCGGCCGGTTCCAACGGATTCTCGCTGCTCCGTTTGCGCTTTCCGAATTACGCTGAACGGAATTGTTGAAAGGGTTGATCTCCCGATTCCGTGCGATAGTGTCCCGCCCGCTAGAGGCGTTTTATCCGCCGCGATTTCGAAGGGCTCGCGCATGGTCGTCCGGAAAGTCCGCGTCTGGTTATCGGTGTTGTTGTCCGGATTTCTGCTGGTGGTGGGTTTCCAGCAGATCGCGTTCGGTGTCCCGGCCGGCGGGCGGGACGTGACACCGTCCGATGTGGACAGGGGTGAGCTGTTGCGCACCGGCGGCAGCAGCTATCCGCGAATGGTCCGGTTGCAGCATTCCGGCCTGGCCGACGGGCGCGTGCTGGCCAGCATGACGACCTATGTGGACCGCGCCGGATTCGCGGTCATCTACGAGAGCCGCGACGACGGCGAGACGTTCCGGCAGATCGGCGAGATCCGCGACCCGGAGGGCGCGGACGCGAAGGGCATGTGCTGCTCGACGCTGTACGAACTGCCGAGGCAGGTGGGTGACATGCCCGCCGGGACCCTGCTGTGGGCCGGCACCGCCGGCGTCGGCGCGGACCCGGAGGAGCGGCGCAGCAGCATCCGGGTGTGGCGCAGCGACGACCACGGGCGCACCTGGAGCTTCCTGTCGACGATCGTGCAGGCGCCGGCCGGGCCGGGCGTGTGGGAGCCCGAGTTCACGGTGTCCGCGCAAGGCGATCTGGTCGCGTTCTACTCCGACGACGGCGATCCGAAGCACGACCAGAAGATGGTCCAGGTGCGTTCGGCCGACGGCCGGAACTGGACCGATCTGCGGGAAACGCTGAAGAACGACAAGTTCACCGTGCGTCCCGGGATGTCCGGGGTCCGGCAGCTGCCCGACGGCACCTACGTGATGGTCTACGAGGTCTGCAACTACGACCCGGTGCACATCTGCACGGTGTGGATGCGGACCTCGGCCGACGGCTGGGATTTCGGCGACCCATCTGACCTGGGCACGGAGATCGTGTCGGAAACCGGCGGTCAGCCGCTGGGCACGCCGACGATCGCGTGGGCGCCGGGGCCGGGCCCGAACGGGCGGCTGCTGCTGGCGTACCAGATGCTCGGCGGCGACAACGGAGGTTGGGCGCCGGGCAACGGGCGCACGCTGATGGTCAACGACAACCCGTCCGACCTGGCGCGGGGCTGGCGGGAGATCCCGTCCCCGGTGCGGATCAGCTACAACCAGGGCAGCGTCTGCCGCAACTTCAGCCCGACCGTGCTGCCGACGTCGGACGGGAAGTCGGTCATCCACATCGCGACCGACTTCGAGAAGTACATCGGCGGGCCGTGCGAGGCGTTCCACGCGACGGGCCCGATCGACGCGACGGTCGGGACGGCGAGCAGCCACGACCCCAAGCCGCTGGACCCGCGCCCCGGCCGCTGACGATCCGCGATTTCAATGAGGTTTTTCATCCTCGTTGTGCGTGGCGGTGCGGGTGGCGGAACCTCAGCGCCCGCCTGGGCTGCGGGTGCCCAACCTGATGTATGTCCGATGCACGGCGGTGGGGCCGTCCTCGCTGGGAGAACTCCAGGGGAGTGGGCACCGTGAACCCGCGGCGGTGCGAGCTGCGTGGGTGGGCTATGCGCCTGCTTTCGGGATTCGGTCCGTTGGCTGTCGCGGCTGCGGTCACCAGCCAAGATGAAAAACGCTCAATGGGAATCAGGGGTCCGATTTCCAATTGGAATCGCGGGAGTCGTCCGCAATTGCCGTTGAAATCGAAGGTTCGGTTTCAACGGCAATTGCGGAGAATTCAGTGGCGCAGGGTGGCGTGGGTGGTGTTGAGGTCGTCGATCGCGTGGACGCCCAGCAGCTGGAGAGTCCGGACGATCTCGGTGCGGAGGATGTCCACCGTCTTCTGGACGCCGCGTTCGCCGCCCGCCATCAGGCCGTACAGGTAGGCCCGGCCGATCAGGCACGAGTCCGCGCCGAGCGCGATCGCCGCGACGATGTCGGCTCCGCTGACGATGCCGGTGTCCAGCAGGATCTCGGCCCGGCCGCCGATGGCCTCGCGGACCGACGGCAGCAGTTCCAGCATCGTCGGGGCCCGGTCGAGCTGCCGCCCGCCGTGGTTGGACAGCACCACCGCGTCGGCGCCCCGCTCGACCACGCGCCGGGCGTCGTCGGCGTTCTGGATGCCCTTGACGATCAGCGGCCCCTGCCACAGCTCCCGCAGCCACTCCAGGTCGGCGAGGTTCAGCGACGGGTCGAACATCGAGTTGATCAGTTCCTGTATGGTGCCGGACCAGTGCTTGAACGAGGCGAACGACAGCGGCTCGGTGGTGAGCAGGTTGAACCACCACGCCGGGTGCATGGCGCCGTCGGCGATGGTCTTGAGGGTCAGCTCCGGCGGGATCGTCAGGCCGTTGCGGGCGTCGCGCAGGCGCGCGCCGCCGACCGGCGTGTCGACGGTGAGCATCAGCGCCTCGTAGCCGGCGTCCTGGGCGCGCTGCACCAGCTCGCGGCTGGCCTCGCGGTCGCGCCAGAGGTAGAGCTGGAACCACTTGCGGGAGCTCGGTGCCGCCGCGGCCACGTCCTCGATGGAGGTGGTGCCCATCGTGGACAGGGCGTAGGGGATGCCCGCGCGTTCCGCGACGCGGGCCACCGCGGGCTCGCCCTCGTGGTTCATCATGCGCGTGAAACCGGTGGGGGCGAAGGAGAACGGCAGCTCGGAGTGGCCGCCGAGAATGGTCCTGCCGGTGTCCACCTTGGACACGTCCTGCAGCACGGAGGGGCGGAACTCGACGTTGCGGAAGGCCTGCCGGGCGCGGCGCAGGCTGATCTCCGCCTCGGCGGCGCCGTCGGTGTAGTCGAACACGGCGCGGGGCGTCCGGCGGCGGGCGATGGCCCGCAGGTCGGCGATCGAGTGGGCGGCCGACAGGCGCCGCTCGGTCGTGTTCAGCTGCGGGGGCTTGACCCGCAGCAGCGGACGCAGTTCGGACCAGCGCGGAAGTTGCCGCTTGACCATTCGTGTTCCCTTCTCGCCGTGCGCCGGGGCGCGAAGGGCACATTACCTTTTCGAGACGGCGAAAAAACCCGGCGAAGACGGGGGGAGGGCGCGTCCCGCTCGGGACGCGCCCTCCGCCGTTCGCACTCAGTGCTCAGCCGTTCGCGCCGAGCCGCACGACCTCGCCGGTGGCGTTGACCGCGTGGTACTCCAGCAGCGATCCGGCGCCCGAGAGCACCGGCTTGACCTGGGCCAGTTCGACGGCCTCGGCGGTCGAACCGCTCGTCCCGCCGAACTCGCGCACCGCGTAGTAGTAGATGTTCGCGGTGCCCTTGCAGACCACGTCGCTGCCGCAGACCGAGTACATGTCGGCCTTGAAGTTGTCGTCGACCTTCTTCCGGTCGGCCTCCCCGAACCGGTCCTGCTTCTTGTAGTTGCGGTAGCCGAAGTCGTGCCGCTCGCAGCTGGTGCGGAACTTGTAGCCCAGCGGCTTGTCCGGCGACATCGAGCAGCCGTCGGAGGACCAGTCGAGCTGATCCGCGTAGGGCTGCTCGGCGCGGGTTCCGGTGAACGTGTCGAGGGAGAACTCGTACAGGTACTCGTCGGTCACCTTCCGCAGCTGGGTCTGGCTGAGGTCGGCGTGCGCGGTGCCGGCGGTGAGCAACAGTGCGCCGGTTGCCGCGGCGCAAGCGAAGAAGCCACGGCGAGCAGGGGAACGTTCCACGGCTGGTCTCCTCGGAGCCGAACGGATCACTCCCCGTGTTATAGCTGGTGCGGGTGGTGTTCGCGGGACGTTCGGGCATCCGGCACGAGAACGGTGACCCCGAATTCGACCGGTCGGGCGCTACCGGTCGAGCTCCAGGAGCATCCGGGTGTTGCCGAGCGTGTTCGGTTTGATGTTGGCCAGGTCGAGGAACTCCGCCACGCCCGCGTCGACGGAGCGGCGCATCTCCTCGAAGACGTCCGGGCTGACCGGGGCGCCGTCGATGGTGCGGAAGCCGTGGCGGCCGAAGAACTCGGTCTCGAAGGTCAGCACGAACACCCGGGACAGGCCCAGCTCGCGGGCGAGGTCGACGAGCTGGTGCACGAGGCGGTGGCCGATGCCGTGGCCCTTCGTCGCCGGATCCACCGCGACGGTGCGGATCTCGGCGAGGTCTTCCCAGAGCACGTGCAGCGCGCCGCAGCCGACGACGTGGCCGGTGCCGTCCGGTTCGGTGCGCTCGGCGACCCAGAACTCCTGGATGTCCTCGTAGAGCGTGACGAGTTCCTTGGCCAGCAGCACTTCGCCGGCGTAGGCGTCGACCAGGGACTTGATCATCCGCACGTCGGCGATCCGAGCCCGTCGAATTGTTATCGCCGATGACGCATAGTCATTCATGCGAGCATCGTAGCGCCGCGATCCTGTCGCAGCATGCGCATTCTCCGCGCGTCACGCGCCCAGTCGCAGCAGCATGCGCGTGTTGCCCAGGGTGTTCGGCTTCACGTGCGCGAGATCCAGGAACTGCGCCACGCCCTCGTCCGGCGAGCGGCGGATCTCGTCGTAGACGTCCGGCGGAACCGGGGTGTCGGCGATCGGCAGGAAGCCGTGGCGGCCGAAGAACTCGGTCTCGAAGGTCAGCACGAAGATCCGCGACAGACCCAGCTCGCCGGCGGTGGCGACCAGATGGGCGACGAGCGCGTGGCCGATGCCGCGGCCCTTGGCCATCGGATCGACGGCGACGGTGCGGATTTCTGCGAGGTCTTCCCAGAGCACGTGCAGCGCGCCGCAGCCGACGATCCGGCCTGCCTGTTCGGCGACCCAGAACTCCTGGATGTCCTCGTAGAGCGTGACGAGTTCCTTGCCCAGCACCACTTTTCCCGCGTAGTGGTCGATCAACGCCTTGATCGTGCGGGCGTCGCGGACTCGGGCCGGGCGCACCTCGACGAGAGCTGTCATGTTAGGCAAGCCTAACCAACTGGGGGTTCGAGTGGTCGGCGGGCGGCCGTAATCTTGACCACGGCCGGGGTTTTCGCCCGACGGGCTCGTGCGCAGGGCGCGGCGGCCGGGACGTTACGCTCCTCGCATGTCAACCGAGCAAAATCACCGCCGAGTCGCCATGGTCACGCTCGGTTGCGCCCGCAACGAGGTCGATTCCGAAGAGCTCGCCGGTAACCTGCACGGTCGCGGCTGGGAGCTCGTCGACGCCGACGACGCCGACGTCGTGGTGGTCAACACCTGTGGCTTCGTCGAATCGGCCAAGAAGGACTCCGTCGACACGCTGCTCGCCGCCGCCGACACCGGTGCGAAGGTCGTCGCCGTCGGCTGCATGGCCGAGCGCTACGGCGCCGAGCTCGCCGAGCACATGCCCGAGGCCGACGCGGTGCTCGGCTTCGACCACTACGCCGACCTCGCCGACCGGCTCGACGACGTCGTCGCCGGGCAGGCCATCCAGTCGCACCAGCCGCGCGACCGGCGCAAGATGCTGCCGATCACCCCGGTCGCCCGGCCCGCCGCGGCCGCCGAGGTCTCGGTGCCCGGGCACGGCTGGGTCCCGGCCGCCCGCGCGGTGGCGCGCCGCCGGCTCGACGACTCGCCGGTCGCCGCGCTGAAGCTGGCCTCCGGCTGCGACCGGCGCTGCTCGTTCTGCGCCATCCCGTCCTTCCGCGGCTCCTTCCTGTCCCGGCCGCCGGAGGAGATCCTGGGCGAGGCCGCCTGGCTGGCCGAGCACGGCGCCAAGGAACTGTTCCTGGTCAGCGAGAACTCCACCTCCTACGGCAAGGACATGGCCGACGCGCGGGCGCTGGAGGTGCTGCTGCCGAAGCTCGCCGCCATCGACGGCGTCGACCGGGTGCGGGTGTCCTACCTGCAGCCCGCCGAGACCCGTCCCGGCCTGGTGCGGGCCATCGCCACCACGCCCGGCGTCGCGCCGTACTTCGACCTGTCGTTCCAGCACTCCAGCGAGTCGGTGCTGCGCCGGATGCGCCGGTTCGGCTCCACCAAGTCGTTCCTGGCGCTCATCGAGCAGATCCGCGAGCTCGCCCCGGATGCGGGCATCCGCAGCAACGTCATCGTCGGCTTCCCCGGCGAGACCGAGGACGACTTCGCCGAGCTGCAGGACTTCCTCACCCGGGCGCGGCTGGACGCCATCGGCGTGTTCGGCTACTCCGACGAGGACGGCACCGAGGCCGCCGGCTTCGACGGCAAGATCGATCCGGACGTCGTCGACGAGCGCGTCGAGAAGCTCTCCGACCTCGTCGACGAGCTGATCGCGCAGCGCGCCGAGGACCGCATCGGCAGCGAGGTGCGGGTGCTCGTCGAGCGCATCAGCGACGAGGAGTGCGCCGGCCGCGCCGAACACCAGGGACCGGAGGTGGACGGGGAATGCCTCGTCGCGGATCCTGGAGAGGTCAACGTGGGCGATGTGCTGCTCTGCCAGGTGGTGGACAGCGAAGGCGTGGATCTAGTGGTGCGCCCGATCGACAGCACGCCCGTGCAGAACAGGTCCGGGGAGCAGCCATGACGGCCGATGGCGCGACGTCCGACTCCGCAGCCGCGAACCCGACCGGGGCGCGGTCCGAGCCCGTGCCGCTGGTCAACATCGCCAACATCCTGACCGTGTCCCGGCTCGCGCTGGTGCCGGTCTTCCTCGTCGCGCTGTTCTGGGCGGACGGGCACGACACGCTGTGGCGGTGGATCGCCACCGCGGTGTTCGCGATCGCCTCCATCACCGACCGCATCGACGGCGACCTGGCCCGCAAGCGCGGCCTGGTCACCGACTTCGGCAAGGTCGCCGACCCCATCGCGGACAAGGCGCTGACCGGCGCCGCGCTGGTCGGACTGAGCCTCCTCGGCGACCTCGGCTGGTGGGTCACCTGGGTGATCATCGGCCGCGAGGTCGCCGTCACGCTGCTGCGCTTCTGGGTGATCCGGCACGGCGTCATCGCGGCCAGCCGCGGCGGCAAGGTCAAGACGCTGCTGCAGGCCCTCGCCATCGGCTTCTACCTGCTGCCGCTCGGCGCCTGGGCCGACGTGCCCCGCTGGATCGTGATGGGCGCGGCGCTGGTCGCCACGGTCGTGACCGGGCTCGACTACGTCGTGCGCGCGGTGCGGCTGCGCGCCGCCGGCCGGGCCAAGGTCGGCGCGTGATCGTCGATCACATCGGGCTGCCGTTGTCGCAGGTCGCGGCCTTGCTCGAGGCTTTGCGGCGGCGCGGTGAGACGGTCGCGACCGCGGAATCGCTGACGGCCGGCCTGGTGTCCGCCGTGCTGACCGACGTGCCCGGGGCCAGCGACGTGGTCCGCGGCGGGCTGATCGTCTACGCGACCGATCTGAAGGCTGAGCTGGCCGGCGTCGATCGCGATCTGCTCGCGGCGCACGGCGCGGTGCACCCGCGGGTCGCGGAGATGCTCGCCGACGGCGCCCGCCGGCGCTGCGGCGCGGACTGGGGCATCGGGCTCACCGGCGTGGCCGGTCCCGACCCGCAGGACGGGGTGGCGCCGGGCACCGTGCACCTCGGATTCGCCGGCCCGGATGGCGCTACGGTGCGGTCGGTGCGCCTCGACGGAGATCGGCACGCCGTGCGGGCTGCGGCCGTTCGGGTGGCGCTGGAACACTTCGCGGATCTGCTGCGTTGACTCAACGGGGCGCTGTGCGCTGGCAGAAGGCCACGCCCGAGAACGGTCACCGTGCGTTCGCCCTCGGCGGACTTGTGGGCGATCGTTCTCGTTCGGGCCCTCGGATGAGTAACGTAGGTGGCGTTCACGCGTGGTGCACGCGGTAGGCGACGAAGGAAGGGAGGCGCGCGATGACCGTATTGTTGCGGGAGGCGGTCGGTGAACGACTGCGCCGCGCCCGGACCGCACAGTCTCGGACCTTGCGGGACGTTTCGCGCGCTGCCCGGGTGAGCCTCGGATATCTCTCCGAGGTGGAACGGGGCCGCAAGGAGGCGTCCAGCGAGCTGCTCGCCTCGATCTGCGATGCCCTGGACCTGCCGCTGCCGGAACTCCTGGTCACCGTGGCCGGCGACCTCGACGAGACGCTGGTGGTGCCGTCGGTCGTCGAGCAGGCCACGCCGGCGGAGATCGACGGCGGCCGCCTGGTGCCCAGCCTGATCGGCACCGAGCTCTCGGACGCCGAACTGGCCAAGCAGCAGCTGACCGGCGCGGAAGCGGGTACGGACGCGGAACCGCGCGCCTGCGCGGACCGCCTGCAGCCGATGCTCAGCCAGCGGATCAGCGCGCCGGTGCGCAAGCCGGGCGGCGTAGTGGTAGCGGCTTAGGAACAAGACCAACCTCGTGAGTGCCGAAGCGGTGTATGACCGTTTCGGCACTCACGACCGTTTTCGGGGCCCGGTGGGCGGGCGGCGGCGGCTTTCTGGTTCGATCTTGGGTCGTGGCTCCGGGTAAATCCCGGAGAACTACCGTGTTTGGTGGAAGCCGACACGACTACCTGACACGATGGAACCAGCGGGCACGCCCGGTGCGGTCGTGTCGGCATGGGGCAGCCGAGCACAGAAGAAGGCAGGCGGAGGAGATGGCCAACCCGTTCGTGAAGGCCTGGAAGTACTTCATGGCGGCGTTCTCGTCGAAGGTCGATGAGCACGCCGACCCGAAAGTACAGATCCAGCAGGCCATCGAGGAAGCCCAGAAGCAGCACCAGAGCCTCTCCCAGCAGGCCGCTTCCGTGATCGGCAACCAGCGCCAGCTGGAGATGAAGCTGAACCGGCAGCTCGGCGAGGTCGAGAAGCTGCAGGCGTCGGCGAAGCAGGCGCTGGTGATGGCAGACCAGGCGCGCGCCAACGGCGACGAGGCGACCGCGCAGAAGTACGAGGAGACCGCCACCCAGCTGGCCAGCCAGCTGGTCACCGCCGAGCAGGGCGTGGAGGACCTCAAGACGCTGCACGACCAGTCGCTGGGCGCCGCCGAGCAGGCGAAGCAGGCGGTGGAGCGCAACGCGCAGATCCTGCAGCAGAAGATCGCCGAGCGCACCAAGCTGCTCAGCCAGCTGGAGCAGGCCAAGATGCAGGAGCAGGTCTCCGCGTCGATGCGGCAGATGACCGAGATCGCCGCGCCCGGCAACACGCCGTCGCTGGAAGAGGTCCGGGACAAGATCGAGCGCCGCTACACCACCGCGCTCGGCGAGGCGGAGCTGGCGCAGAACAGCGTGCAGGGCCGCATGCTGGAGGTCCAGCAGGCGTCCATCGACGCCGCCGGTGCCAGCCGGCTCGCGCAGCTGCGCGCCTCGATGGGCACCGGGCAGCAGCAGGTGGCGGGCGGACAGCAGCAGCAGATCGCCGGCGGTTCGCAGGCTGCCGGTGAGCCGGCAACCCAGCCGCAGCAACAGCAGAATCCGCAAGCCGGCCAAGCCTGAGCGAGCGAGGCGTGAAGTCCCGCAAGCAGGAGCTGACGCAGTTGGGCGAGGCCGCGCTGGAGCAGATGCGCGGCCCGCTCCTCTCCGAGGTGCGGCGGAGGTTCGCGAGCTGGCGCGATCCGCGGGCTCGGCTGCTGCGGCAGCGCAAGCGGGCGAAGCGGGCTGCTGCGGGCAGCGCGGCCTCGGCCGGCGTGTTCGGCGCCGGCGCGGCCGCCTCGGCGTCCCTGCCGGAGATGTGGGGCGCGCTGGGTGCCGAGGTGGGGTCGTTCCTGCAGTACACGAGCACCATTGGCCTGGGCGGCCTCGCCGTCATCAGCGGCCTGGGCGCGGTCAAGGTGGGACTGAAGTACCGGCGGCTCATGAGGACGCCGCTTCCCGAGCCGCAGCCGGAACCCGCGGCGCTGCCCCCGCAGGGGTCGGCGGCGCGGGTTCCGATGCAGCGGCTGCGCGATGCGGAGCAGAGCCTGCGCCACTCCTTGACGCAGCTGACGTCGGCGGGCGCGGGCAGCGCCGCAGCCGACGCGCGGGCCACCGCGGACATCGCGGCAGCGGAGCTGCGGCGCGTCGCGGAGCGGATCGTCGCCGTGGAGGCGGCGATCCCGCACGCGCCGGAGGCGCAGAAGCCCGCGTTGCAGGCTGATGTGCAGCGGCTGCGCGAGGAGTTGGACGAGGGCCTCGACGGGTACGGCGGTCTGGTCGCCGCCGCGGGGCGGGCCGTGGCCGCCAGCGGTGCTCCGGAGCAGAAGTACCTGATGCAGGACGCCACCGACCGGCTGGCCGGGCTCGCCGCCGGTTTGCGGGAGATCTTCGGGCCGGACGGGCCCGACGCGGACCCGCAGCGCCGATCCGGCCAGGTCTGACGCGACACGCCGAGCCGATATCACTGCTGGTAGTCGACGTTTTCGTCGATCCTCCGAGCGGGTTGGCTTGATTGTGTGATGCGAAATAGTAATCTTCCCCCTGTCATCACATGCCGTGGCAGGGCCTCGCCCGACCGGGCGGCTCGGGGGAGGACGATGTGGCGTTGTGGACCGTGCACGGCAACGGTCGACGCCTGGTGCGCGATGCCGTGGTGGCCTCCGAGGAGCGGCTCAGCTGGCCGCTGACCATCGGATTCGGGTTGCAGCACCTCCTGGCGATGTTCGGCACCACGACGCTCGTGCCGCTGCTGACCGGCTTCCCGCTGACGACCACGCTGCTGCTCTCCGGCGTCGGCACCCTGCTGTTCCTGCTGCTCACCCGCAATCGGGTGCCCACCTACCTCGGCGCGTCGGTGGCATTCGTGGTGCCGTTGGGCGCTGCCGCGGGTGAGGCCGGTGCGAGCCCGGCCGCCCTGCTCGGCGGGATCGTGGCGGTCGGCCTGGTGGTGATGGCCGTCGGTGTGGCGGTCAAGGCGCTGGGCGTGCGGCTGCTGGAGTCCGCGATGCCGCCCGTGGTGACGGGCGCGGTCGTGCTCATGATCGGGCTCAGCCTCGCGCCCCAGTCGGTGTCCTGGTTCGGCGAGCAGCGCATGCCCGCGGTGCTCACGCTCGGCACGATCGTGCTGCTCACGGTCCTCAGCCGGGGCATGGCCGGGCGGGCCGCGGTGCTGATCGGGGTGCTGGTTGGGTGGATCTACGCCGTGCTGACCGGCGACCTCGTCCCGGAGCGGATCGACGAGCTGGCCGCCGCGCCCTGGTTCGGGCTGCCCCAGCTGATCGTCCCGCAGGCGCACATCTCGGTGATGCCGTTCGTGCTGCCGCTGGTGATCGTGCTGGTCGCCGAGCACGTCGCGCACCTCAAGGCGGTCGCCGCGATGAGCGGCCGCGACCTCGACCCGTACGTAGGGGACGCGCTGATCAGCGGCGGCCTGGCCACCACGCTGGCCGGCTCGGCGGGTGGGTCGGCCCTGAGCAGCTACGCGGCGAACATCGGGGTGATGGCCGCGACGCGGGTGTACTCGACGGCGGCCTGCCTGGTCGCCGCGGTGGGCGCGATCGTGCTGTCGTTCTCGCCGAAGCTCGGCGCGCTGATCAACACGATTCCGCTCGGCGTGCTCGGCGGCACGACATTGGTGCTCTTCGGGCTGCTGGCGCTGGTCGGGGCGCGGGTCTGGCTGGATGCCGCGGTGGACTTCGCGGATCCGGTGAACCTGGTGGTGATGGGCACCGCGGTGATCGCCGGGGTCGGCAACCTGACGCTGCAGGTGGGGGAGCTCCGGATCACCGGCCTCGTGTGGGGCTCGGTCGGCATCGTGCTGATCTACCCGATCCTGCGGAGCCTCGCCGACGCCCGCGACGCGGCCACCGAAAGCTGACCTGCGGTTCCGCGGTCAGGGTTGGCAACGGGGGCAGTGGTAGGTGACGCGGGCTTCGACGTCGTCGCCCTGGATGCCGCGGCGGACCGGGCCGCCGCAGCGCAGGCAGGTGCGCCGGTCGTAGACCCAGTGCTGGGTGCCGCGCCGCAGGCTCTTGGTGGTGGACTGCTCGGGGTGCCAGGCGTTGCGCAGCAGCAACTCCCGGCACAGCCGCACCGCGCGGGCCGCATCGATCTCCGCGACGGGCGTCCACGGCGAGCGACCCAGCAGGAAGCAGACCTCGGTCTGGTAGATGTTGCCGACCCCGGCCATCACGGTCTGGTCCAGCAGCGCCCGGCCGAGCTCCCGGTCCGGGTCGGCGGTCAGCCGCCGGATCGCCTCTGCCGCGTGCCCGTCGTCCCACTCCGGATCGAGCAGGTCCGGCCCGAGGTGGCCGATCAGCTCGGATTCCACCGCGGTCGGCAGCCAGCGGAGGTCGTGCAGGTTGAACCCGACCGCCACCCGGTCGGCCGTGCCCAGGACCGCCCGGGCCTGGTGCGCCGGCCGCCGCCACCTGGTGCCAGGGGAGTAGAGGTGCCAGGCGCCGTCCATGCGCAGGTGGTTGTGCAGGGTGTGGCCGTCGTCGAAGCGGATCAGCAGGTGCTTGCCCACCGGGCGCACCGCGCGCACCCGCCGACCGCTGAGGTCCAATGTGGACAGGCGGGGGTGCCGCAGTTCGCCGCGGGTCAGCACCTGCCCGGCCAGCGCCTCGTGCAGCCGGTGGCAGGTGAGGAAGACCGTGTCGCCTTCGGGCAGGGCTCGCTCACCCCTCGGCTGCCAGCTTCAGGCCCAGGCCGATCAGCACCGTCGCGGTGATCCGGTCCAGCCAGGCGCGCACCCGCTGCCGCTGGAACAGCGCGCTGGCCCGGCCGGCGAGCCACACCAGCGCGGTGGACCACAGCAGCCCGATGGAGATGTGCGTCGCCACGAGCAGCGGGCCCCAGGCGAACGCCGCCGCTCCTGGCGGCAGGAACTGCGGCAGCAGGCTGACGTAGAACACGCCGACCTTGGGGTTGAGCAGGTTCGTGACCATCCCGGAGCGCAGCGCGCCGAAAGCGGTCAGCGCCACTCGCTCGACCGGGACGTCGTCGGCCTGCTGAACCCTGTTGCGCGGCAACGACTTCCACAGCGCCGAGCCGCCCAGCCAGAGCAGGTAGGCGGCGCCCGCCACCCGCACGATGTCGTAGGCCACCTGGGAGGCGGTGAGCAGCGCGGTCAGGCCCGCGACGCTCGCCGTGCCCCAGATCAAGCAGCCGAGGTTGATGCCGAGGAACGTCGCCACCCCGACGCGGCGCCCGCCGAGCAGCGAATGCCGCAGGATCAGCATCGTGTCCAGGCCCGGCGTCAACACGCCGATCAGCGCGACGAAGACGAACGTCAGGAACAACGTCGTGGTCATTCGGCACCGTCCAGCAGTTCGTCGTCATCGGGCTCGGCGCGGCGCGGACGGCCGGCCCGCAGCGTGCGGGCGAGCACCAGGTTGAACGCGAGCGCGACTTCCCGCGCTCCCGGCGTGCCCCACTGGTGGATCGGCATGCACGCTCCTTGCGCCTGCTGCACGGCCAGCCGATCGGGCAGCGCGACCGGCAGCACCAGTGGGCCGAAGATGTCCCGCAGCTCGTCGATGCGGAACTGGTGCTCGTGGGACCGCGGCCGCACCCGGTTCACGATGACGCCGAGCGGCTGCAGATCCGGGTTGGTCGACTGGCGCTCGGCCTGCACCGCCTCGAACGCCCGCTGCACGCCGGAGACCGCGAAGATCGTCGGCTCGGTGACCAGCAGCGCGCGGTCGGCGGCGATCAGCGCGGAGCGGGTCAGCCGCCCCAGCGACGGCGGGCAGTCCAGCAGCACCAGCTGGTACGGCAGCTCGCCGTCGGCGATCAGTCCGTCCAATTCGGACAGTGCCGTGGTGAGGCGGGACAGGTGCTCGCCGTCGCCGTGCTGGCCGTTGTGGCTCTCGGCGTCCTCGGAACCGACCAGGACGTCGACCTCTTCGCCCCAGGAGCTGCCGGTCACCGCCGCCCGCAGCACCTCCGGGCTCGGATCGGCCAGGACGTCGCTGAGGCCCTTGGTGGTCTCCTCCGGCTCCAGGCACGCGGTCGCGTTGCACTGCGGATCGAGGTCGACGACCAACGTCCGAACCCCGCGGCGCATGGCGGCCGAGGCAAGCCCGAGCACCACGGTCGTCTTGCCCACGCCACCCTTGAGACTCAGCACTGCCACCGTCTGCACGGTCGTAGCCTACGGAACCGGCGACCGTCCCAGAACTGATCCCTGAAACTTGATCAACCCCGGTGCTGCGGGTGGCGGAACGGGTTCTGCGGAATGCCGCCGGGGATCCGCCGATCCGCCCTCCGGTGAAACCGCCCGCGACCCCGCATTACGCTGCTCACATGAGATCCGACGCCGTCCACCAGGTGCTGGAAGCCGAACTCGACGCTGCGCGGCGGCGCCGCGGCGGGCGCCCGCCGCGGGTGCTCGACGTCGGTGGCGGCAGCGGAGTGTGGGCCGTGCCGCTGGCTTCCGCGGGCTGCTCGGTGACGGTGGTCGACCCGAGCCCGAACGCGCTGGCGATGCTCCAGCGCCGGGCCGTCGACGCCGGCGTGGCCGACCAGATCACCCCGCTGCAGGGCGACACCGACGCGCTGTCGGCGCTCAGCCCGGAAGGCGGCGCCGATCTCGTGCTGGCGCACGGGCTCCTCGAGGTCGTCGACGACGTCGAAGCGGCGGTGTCGGCGCTGGCCGAGGCCACCGCGCCCGGCGGCGCGGTGTCGGTGCTGGCCGCCAACCGGTACGCCGCCGTCCTGGGCTGGGCGCTGGCCGGCCGGCTCGCCGAGGCGCTGCAGCTGATCCAGGACCCGAACGGACGGCTCGACGAGGCATCGGACACGCTGCAGCGGCGGTTCGACACCGACGGCCTGCGCGAGGTCCTGGCGGGTGCCGGACTGACCGTGGAGCTGATCCAGGGCCAGGGCGTGCTCAGCGACCTGGTGCCCGGCTCGGCGCTGGACAACAACCCCCGGGCTGCCGACACGATGGCCGAGCTGGAGCGGGCGGCGGCGCTCCGAGCACCGCTGCGGGACATCGCGACCCGGCTCCACGCCATCGCACGCCGACCGGCCTGACGTCGCCGTTTCCGCCAGGCGTGGGGCGCGGCGCGGATCGATCACTGCCCCGAGGGGATGATGTAGGCAACCTCGCACAGTTCCGGTGCCGGGACCGGGTAGTACTCGCGTGCCGGGAACCGTATCCTCAGGGGTAACGCCCCCAAGCGTTCGCCGGTCCCCAGCCTGCGTGGGCAAAAGCCCACCGGGTCTCCGGCGCCACTGAGAGACCTGTGCCGGAGGAGGAGTCATGCCACTCTCCGAGCACGAGCAGCGACAGCTCGAACAAATCGAGCGCGCGCTCTACGCCGAGGACCCCAAGTTCGCCTCCACCGTGCGCGGAGGACGGCTGCATCGCCCATCCAGACGTCGGCGGCTGCAGGGCATCGCCGTCTTCGTCCTGGGGTTGGCCCTGCTGGTAATCGGTGCGGTGATCCCGGCCCTCAGGCCGGCCGACATCCCCGTGTTGAGCGTGGTCGGCTTCCTCGTGATGT
The DNA here is from genome assembly GCF_900106995.1 of Saccharopolyspora shandongensis. Classification (GTDB taxonomy): domain Bacteria; phylum Actinomycetota; class Actinomycetes; order Mycobacteriales; family Pseudonocardiaceae; genus Saccharopolyspora; species Saccharopolyspora shandongensis. Next base: position 300,128 of record NZ_FNOK01000003.1, on the reverse strand, counting down.
TCGGCGGAGCAGTGATCGTCCTGTCCGCGTTGCGCGGTGGCGGGGACGACATCGAATCGGGACTGGAGAACGGCGGTGGTGGTCGGCCGAAGCGGGGCGCAGACCGCAGCAAGCCCGGACGCAGCTCCTTCACGCAGCGCATGGAGGAGCGTTTCCGCAAACGCTTCGATCAATAGCGGCTGATCGACCCGGAGATCGCCGCCGGTTCCGCTCCACCGAGCGGAACCGGCGGCGATCTCCGCTGTACGCGCGCTTTCACCCTCGGCCGGTCTCGGGGCTGCGGTAGGGCGATTTCGCGCGAAATCGCCAATCCGCGCCATGCGGCTTCATCGCGTCGGATTCGCACGCCCGGTATCGCATCTCCGGATCCAGAACGAACTCTGGCCGGGATCAGCGGTTGGCTTGGCGGAGTTCCAGCACCGAGCGGGGGAACAGGCGCGAGCGCCAGTCCAGCGGCGCCGTGCGGCGGAGGCTGTCCAGGACGCCGTGCAGCGTCTGCGGGAGCGTCGCCTCCGGCTCCTGCCCCGGTGGCGCATACCACTCCCGCTCCACCGCCACCACCAGCGCGCGCATCGCCTTGGCGCCGGGCTCGTCCAGGCCGTGGCGCTCGATCAGCCCCGTCGCGACCCGGCGTGCGGTATCGGCGGCCGCCGGCCGCGTGCCCCGGTCCTGGAACTCGTCCAGCACCTCCCGCCAGGCGATCCCCGCGGCGCCCTCCGCGCCTTCGGCGACCGCGCGCAGCCGCCGTCTCCGGCGGATCTCCCGCACCACGGCCGGCGTCGCGAGCAGCACCAATCCCAGCACGAGGACGCCGATCACGACCGGCCACGGGTTCGAGCTCTCCGCCTCGCGCGGTACCCGGGGGGTGCCGACGTCCGCGCCGTCCGGGTGCTCCGACCCGGGCACCGAGCCGGTGGTGGGCGACGTGCTCGGCTGGGCCTGGCCGGGCTGCGGCGCCGGTTGCTGAGCCGGGTTCAACTCGCTGTTCAGGAACTCCGGCAGCGCGGTTCGGCCGTCGCGCAGCGGCGTCGGGTCGAAGGTCTGCCAGCCCCAGCCGGGGAAGTACGCCTCGACCCAGGCGTGCGCGTCCTCGGTGGTGATCACCCGCTCGTCGCCGTCGCGGTAGCCGGGGGTGAAGCCGATCGCCACCCGGGACGGGATGCCGACCGAGCGCAGCAGCACCGCCATCGACGACGCGTACTGCTCGCAGAACCCGCGCTTGCCGCGGAACAGGAAGTCCGACAGGGCGTCGCCGCCGGTCGCCGGGGCCGTCTCCAGGTCGTAGCGGAAGCCGTTGGCCGGGTCGGTGAAGTAGCGGTTGAGCGCGACCGCCTTGTCGAAGTCGGTGGGCGCGTTCGCGGTGAGCCGCCTGGCCAGGTCGGCCACCTGCGGCGGGATCCCCGCCGCGTCCAGGTAGGCGGGTGCGATCGGCGCCGGGCCGCTGGCCTGGCGCAGCTGGTCCGGCGTCGGCCGCTGGACCAGCAGCTGCTCGACGTAGGGGCGGCTTTCCTGGTTGGTCTGGGTGAACACGATCCCGGCGGCCGGGTCGTAGCGCCAGTTCGTGCCCATCCCCGAGACGAACAGCGGGATGCCGAACACCGGCAGCCACGGATCCCGGTAGCCGATCGGCTGGATCTCGACCCGTTCGTCGTCGCCGAGCATGATGTCGGTGCCGTCGGGCGGCGCGAGCTTGGCGTTGGCGTCGACGCCCTGCGTGAGGCCCTCCAGCTCCCAGCCGCGCTCCGGGTCGAACTTCCGCAGCGTCATCGCCCGCAGGTAGGTGTCCTGCCGCAGGCCGCGGACGCGGAACAGCTCGACGACGCGGTCCCGGTCGAGCTGGCCGCGCAGCGAGGTGAACGGCTGCAGCCCGATGCCGTCGGTGCCGCCGAACTGCTCCGGCACGGATCCCGGCAACCGGCCTTCGGTGCCGACGCCGGTGAACACCACGCCCGCGAGCACCGCGATCACCCCGGCGGTTCCGGCGATGGTGGCGCTGGAGCGGCCGAACACGGTGTGCGCGACCTGGTTGCGGTCCTCCTGCCGCCGCCACCTGCGGTGCTGGCCGCCCGAGGCCAGCAGCACGGCGTAGCCCAGCGCGCCCGCGGTGAAGGCCCACCAGGGCAGCATGTCGTCGGCCAGCGACGCCGGGACGGCGAACACGCACAGCAACACCAGCCCGGCCACCGCCGGGCTGCGGTAGGTCACCACGATGACGTCGACGGCCAGGGCGACCAGCCCCAGGCCAAGGCAGACCATCAACTGCAGCGCCGGTTCGGCGGGCACCGGCGGCACCCCGGTCCGCACCAGGTCGCCGGACTCGGCCAGCAGGCGGCCGAGTTCCCCGAGGGCCGCCGGGCCGGGCAGCACGCCGAGCAACGCGTGCTCGGCGAACTGCGCGGCCAGGACCACCAACAGGCCGAACAGCTGCGCGAGCATGGTCAGCGTCAGCGACCACCGCACCTGGCGGCACAGCGCCCCGATGGCCGCGACGGCCAGCACGGTGACCAGCGCCGGGAAGACCCACCGGCTGTCGGCGAGCACTCCGGCGAACGCCGTCGACGCGCACAGCACGGCCAGCGCCGCGGCCGCGGTCGCCACCAACGACATGTCGATGGCCGCCGTCATCCGGTTCGCGGTCACGTCGCGACCTCCGATTCCGGTGCGGTGGTCTCCCGGCAGAGCCGCTGCCAGACGTCGGAGATCGCGACCGCCGGGCCGTCCACGACGACCACCGTCCAGCCGGCCGCGCGCAGTCGCCGGGCGGTCTGCTGCGGGTCGAAACCGCCGCCGTTCTCCCCGTTCCAGGCGCCGACGTCGAGCAGCAGCGCGAGGCTTCGAGTCTCTTGTGGACGGAGCTTGGTCAGCTCGGCGACCGCGGCGGTGGTCGTCTCGCCGAGCACCGCGATGAGCTCCTGCCCGCTGCCCGGGTCGCGGGTGGCCACCAGGTCGCGCTGCGGCGAACTGCGCACCGCGGCCAGTGCGTCCAGCACCGCGTCGTCGTCGTGCCCGCCGTCGGACGGCCCGGTGCCGCCGGTCAGCCCCTGCCCGTCCTCGGTGACCAGCCGGACCTGCTGGCCCGTCTGGTGCAGGTGCAGGCAGATGCTGGCCACCGCGGAGATCGCCCACTCGACGCTGCTGCGCGCGCCGCTGCCCCGGTGGGCCGCCGACCGCCGGTCCAGCAGCACCGTGACACCGCCGTGCCAGGGCCGTTCCTCGACCCGCACCATCAGCTCGTCGCGGCGCGCGGTGGATTTCCAGTGCACCCGCCGGATGTCGTCGCCGTGCCGGTACTGCCGCACCATCGTGTCGTCGTCGCCGTGCCCGGAGCGCAGGCGCGTCGTGCCGTCGTCGCCGGTGCCCAGCCCCGAACCGGCGGGCAGCCCGGTGAGCTGGAACACCCTCGGCACCGCGACCAGCCGGCTGCGGCCGGCGAGCTCCCGCTCGAACTCGGAGAGCCCGAACGGATCGTTGATCCGGGTGCGCAGCGGCCCGATGTGGTGGATGCCGCGCAGCGTCGGCGTCACCGAGTACTCCAGGATCGTGCCGCCGTGCCGGGGCACCGAGTCCAGCCGGAACCGCGGTCGCCCGCCGAGCGCGTGCGGCGTGTTGTCCTCCAGCACCAAGCCCTCGACCGGGAGCCGGCCGCTGCCGGTGACGTGCAGCTGGATGCCCGCCTCGGTGCCGACCGGGACGCGGGGCTGCACCACGTGCCGCCGGGCCGCGATGCCGAACCGGGTGCGGCTCGCCAGCAGCAGCGCCAGCAGTGGCAGCGCGATCACGAACGCCGACACCCGCAGGAGGTCCCGCTCGTCCAGCACGAGTGCGCAGAGACCGGCGGCCACGCCCGCCGCCAGCAGGCAGCGCCCGCGGATGGTCAGCCCCGAGAGCACGACTACCTGCGTTCGCCGTCGCTGTCGCCGCGCGGCACCGGGATCCGGTTGAGCAGCTGCCGCACCAGGTCCGTCGCCGAGCGGCGTGACGCGCGGGCCTCGCTGGTCAGCACCAGCCGGTGGGCCAGCACCGGCACGGCGATCGCCTGCACGTCGTCGGGGACGACGAACTCGCGACCGGACAGCGCGGCCTGCGCGCGGGCGGCGCGGACCAGCTGCAAGGTCGAGCGGGGCGAGGCGCCCAGCCGCAGCTCGGGCAGCTGGCGCGTCGCCGTCACCAGCTCGATCGCGTAGCGGCGGATCTCGGTGGACAGGTGCACCCGGCGCACGGCCCGCAACAAGGCCTGCACCTCGCCGCTGTCGGCGACGGGGCGCAGGTCGCGCAGCGGGTCGTGCCCGGCGTGCTCGTCCACCATCGCCAGCTCCGCCTTGGCGTCCGGGTAGCCGATCGACACCCGGGTCGTGAAGCGGTCGCGCTGCGCCTCGGGGAGGGCGTAGGTGCCTTCCATCTCGATCGGGTTCTGGGTGGCGATCACCATGAACGGCGCGCTGAGCGGGTAGGTCTCGCCGTCGACGGTGACCTGATTCTCCTCCATGCACTCCAGCAGCGCCGACTGGGTCTTCGGCGAGGCCCGGTTGATCTCGTCGCCGACGACGATGTTGGCGAACACCGGGCCGGGCCGGAACTCGAAGGACTCGGTCTGCCGGTTGTAGATGGACACGCCGGTGATGTCGCTGGGCAGCAGGTCCGGGGTGAACTGGATCCGGCTCACCGAGCAGTCGATGGACCGGGCCAGGGCCTTGGCCAGCGAGGTCTTGCCGACCCCGGGCACGTCCTCGACCAGCAGGTGGCCCTCGGCGAGCATGGTGACCAGCGCCACCCGCACCACCTCGGGCTTGCCCACCAGCACCTGCTCGACGTTGGCGGCGATGCGCTGGATGGTGCCGTGCAACCGGTCGATGCTCGGTGTGGGCTCGGTGCCGGCCGGCGCGGCGCCGGACAGCTGGGCTTCGGGCGTCACGCCACCTCCTGCGTGTTGCGGCGCGGCAGCACGCCGGAACGGTCGCGCATGCGAACCTCCAAGGTCTGCGGCCGGCGGGCGGCTGTCGCGGTCCGCGCCGGCATCACCCGGCGAATCGGAAACGATCACCTGATCGAGACCGGCGGGCACGTGCAGTCTGCCAAACCGGCGGTGCCCGGCGGGACACCCGCACCGAACCTCGCCGAGGCGGCGGACCGCCTCGCCCCACTTCGCCCCACCGCGCTCGCGCCACGGCCGGCCACCGGTGTCCGGGTCGGGCGGTTCCCGAGCATAACCGCGCGCCCCGACGGGTTGATCAAGGTCGGGACGGCGAAACCCCCCACTTCGCCACCACGCTGTGCTACCAGGGCAAACGGGGTCAATCCTGCCGGGGGAACCGGGGCAACTCGTGTTGACGGTGGAGTGAAGTGGGGTAGTGTGGGGGAAGGTGGGGCAAACGGGGGTCCTGCTGCTTGTAGTGGGCACTGCTTCAGGTGGGCACTGCTTCCGATGGCCATCGGGTTTTGGCGACCAGCGGGAGCATCGGTCCGGAGGCCGTTCGGGGAGAGGGCGGCGCCGGGGCGGGTCCCGGGGTCGCCGTGCCGGCGGCCTGGGCAGGGAGGTGGACCGGGATGTTCCTCGGTACCCACCATCCGAAGCTCGACGACAAGGGGCGCTTGACGCTGCCGGCGAAGTACCGGGAAGCATTGGCGGGGGGGTTGATGGTCACCAAGGGACAGGACCACTGCCTCTACGTCTTCCCGCGCGACGAGTTCGAGCAGATGGCGCGCAAGGTCGCCGAGGCGCCGTTCACCAACGAGGCGGTCCGCGCCTACCAGCGGTACCTGTTCGCCGGCACCGACGAGCAGCAGCCGGACGGGCAGGGCCGGATCAAGATCGCGGCGGAGCTGCGGCGCTACGCCGGGCTGGCCAAGGAGTGCGTGGTCATCGGCGCGATCAACCGCCTGGAGATCTGGCACTCGGAGAGGTGGCAGAGCTACCTCGACGAGCACGAGGAGGGCTATGCGAAGGCGCGCGAGGAGGTGTTGCCCGGCGTGTTCTGAGCGTTCCGCCGACCGGCGGGGCGGCAGTTGACGGCAAGGGATCCGGGTTTCGTGAGGCCTCGGTCCGCTCGGCTATCGCATGCCTGGTGCATCTTCCCCGGCACCAGGACGCGACGGGCGGGCGGGGACCTGACGGGATCCGGAAAACCTGGGGGCTTACCGAAGATCGCCACGCGCCGTTCGCGCGTGGCGATCGGCGGTATTCGACCGCGATGTCGAACCGGAACGGGGCACGCGGGAAGGGAGGGACCGCCGTGGCCGAACAGCGGCATGATCAGGGCGGATCCGCCCGCGACAAGCACGTTCCCGTGCTGCTCGACCGGACGCTGGAGCTGCTCGCGCCCGCGCTGTCCCGCGAGGGGGCGGTGGTGGTCGACGCCACGCTCGGCATGGGCGGGCACTCCGAGGCGATGCTCGCCGCGCACCCCGGGCTGACGCTGGTCGGGCTGGACCGCGACACGGACGCGCTGCGGCTGGCCGGTGAGCGGCTCGCGCCCTACGCCTCCCGCATCCACTTGGTGCACGCGGTGTACGACGAGTGGGCCGACGTGCTCGCCGACCTCGGACTGACCGAAGTGGACGGTGCGCTGTTCGACCTCGGGGTTTCCTCGCTGCAGCTGGACGAAACCGCCCGCGGCTTCGCCTACGCGCACGACGCGCCGCTGGACATGCGGATGGACCCCGGAGCACCGCGTACCGCCGCGGACGTGCTCAACACCTACGGCGCGGACGAGCTGGCGCGGGTGCTGCGGACCTACGGCGAGGAGAAGTTCGCGGGCAAGATCGCCGCGGCGATCGTCCGGGAACGCCAGAAGGAGCCGTTCACCAACAGCGCGCGGCTGGTCCAGCTGCTCTACGACACCGTGCCGGCGGCGAGCCGGCGCACCGGCGGGCATCCGGCCAAGCGCACCTTCCAGGCGCTGCGCATCGAGGTCAACGCGGAGCTCGACGTGCTGGACCGCGTGCTTCCGGCGGCGCTGGACTCGCTGGCCGTGGGCGGTCGGATCGTGGTGATGTCCTACCACTCGCTGGAAGACCGGATGGTCAAGCGGGCCTTCGCCGACCGGACGAAGTCCCGCACCCCGGTCGACCTGCCGGTGGAACTGCCGGGCCACGGACCGGAATTCCGGTTGCTCACCAGGGGCGCCGAGCTCGCCGGTGAGCAGGAGATCGAGGCCAACCCCAGGGCCGCATCGGTGCGGCTGCGGGCCGCGGAGCGGGTGGGCCGGGGAAACGCATGAGCGGCAAGGCGAGGGAGGCGAGATGACTGCACCTACGCGCGCCGGCAAGAAAGCCGCTTCGCGGGCGGGTTCCGCCGAGCGAACGCAACAGGCCACCCAGAAGACTGCGCAGAAGAGCAGCCAGAAGAAGTCGGGGCAGAAGCCCACCCAGAAGTCGGGACAGAAGACGAGCGAGAAGCCTCGGACGCGGTCCGCCGCGGCCGAGCGCGCCTACGCGCGTCGCGAGGAGCGGCGGGACCGGTCGGCGCGGGAGCCCGCCGACCGTCGGCCGCGCCAGCTGCGGCAGGGCGTGGAGGAGCGGCGTCCCGCGGCGAAGCCGAAGCCCAAGGCGAAGGCGAAGCAGCTGCACGAGCGGGTTTCGCTCGCGCGATTGCCGCTGGTGGTCGTGGTGATGGCGGTGCTGGCCACCGGGCTGGCCGCGACGTTGTGGCTGTCCATCGCCGCGGTCAGCGGCAGCTACCGGCTGCAGCAGGGCGAGGACCAGATCAACGCGCTGAGCGAGCGCAAGGAGCAGTTGCTGAGCGAGGTCAGCTCGATGGGCTCGACGCCGGAGATCCAGCGTCGAGCCGAGGAAGCCGGCCTGCGGCAGGCGCCTTCTCCGGCCCACCTCGTCCAGCAACCGGACGGCTCGGTGACCGTCATCGGTGAGCCGAAGAAGGTCACCGCGGCACCGCCGCCCGCTCCGCCGCAGCCTCCGGCGGCGGAAGGCCAGGCGCCGCAACAGCCTCCCGCGGACCAGCAGGTCGCGCAGGCGGGCCGCTGATGGCCCGAGGGTCGGCCAGCGGCATCCGGCGGCGCACCGCGCGCACGAATGTGGCCGGCAGCAACCGGCGGCTGCTCGTCGGCCGGTTGCTGCTGGTGATCGCTTTGGTGCTCACCGGCGGCAAGCTGATCCAGGTGCAGGGGTTCGAGGCCAGCGCCCTGTCCGAGAAGGCGCAGGCGCAGCGCGCGGCCAAGCAGATCATCCCGGCCGAGCGCGGATCCTTCACGGACCGCAGCGGGAACGTGCTCGCGTTCAGCGGTGAATCGCGGCAGCTCTACGCCAACCCGAACCTGCTGACCAAGACCTTCGACGAGGAGCACGCGAAGAACCCCGCGAAACCCACTTCGGAGCAGTACAAGCGGGAGATCGCCCGCTACATCGGGCAGGTGCTGCCGGGCGTGATCAGCGAGCAACAAGTACTGGACGCGCTGTTCAAGGACGCCGGGTTCACCTACTTCGGCCCGCCGATCGATCCGAGCCAGGCGCGGCTGATCACCGAGAAGTACCCGCACATCGGCGCCGAGTACCGGGCGACCCGCGAGTACCCGGCGCGCGATGTGGGCTCGAACATCATCGGCGCGGCGAACTGGCGGCCGGATGAGCGGAAGGTCAAGGGCCAGATGGGCCTGGAGGCCTCGATGGACCCGCTGCTGGCCGGTACCGCCGGAGAGAAGGTCTCCGACACGGCGAGGGATTCGAACCTGGTCATCCCCGGCACCGAGCGGGAGCTGAAGGCGGCGATCCCGGGCTCCGACGTGCAGCTGACGATCGACTCGGACCTGCAGTTCATGCTGCAACGCCAGCTCGCAGACTACGCTCGCTCGGCCCAGGCCAGGAGCGCCAGCGCGGTGGTGCTGGACGCCAAGACCGGCGAGATCTACGCGCTGGCCAACGACAAGGCCTTCGACCCGGGAGCCCCGTCGTGGGGCGAGAACCCGGACAGCAACCCAGCGGTGACCACGCCGTACGAGCCGGGCTCGGTGGGCAAGGTGATCACCGCGGCCGGGGCGATCGAGGACGGCATCGTCAAGCCGGACACCGTGCTGCAGGTGCCGGGTTCCATCAAGGTCGCCGACCGGACCGTCGGCGACGCCTGGCCGCACGGCACGCTGCCGCTGACCTTCACCGGCGTGCTGGGCAAGTCCTCCAACGTCGGCACCCTGATGGTCGCGCAGCAGCTCGGCGAGGACCGGTTCTACGACCTGGCCAGGAAGTTCGGGCTGGGCCAGGTGACCGGCAGCGGCCTGCCGGGGGAGAGCGCGGGCAGCCTGCCGCCGCGCCAGTCCTGGTCCGGGTCGACGTTCGCGAACCTGCCGATCGGTCAGGGCCTGTCGATGACGGTGCTGCAGATGGCGGGCATGTACCAGGCGATCGCGAACGACGGGGTGCGGATACCGCCGAGGATCATCGCGGCGGAGACCGGGCCGGACGGCACGCGCGTTGAGCGCCCGCGCCCGGAGGGCGTGCAGGTGGTCAGCCCGGAGACGGCGCACACGGTGCGGGACATGCTGCGCTCGGTGGTGCAGAACGGGCCGGGGCGCGAGCAGGACGGCACCGGGCCGGGCGCAGCCCTGCCGGGCTTCCAGGTCTCCGGCAAGACCGGGACGGCGCAGCAGGTCGACCCGGCCTGCCGCTGCTACAGCCAGTCGAAGTACTGGATCACCTTCGCCGGGATGGTGCCCGCGGACAACCCGCGCTTCGTGGTGGGGCTGATGCTGGACCAGCCCGCGTACGGGACGCAGGACGGTTCGTCGGCGGCGCCGCTGTTCCACGACGTCGCGTCGTTCCTCACCCAGCGCTACCAGGTCCCGCCGTCCAAGGAGCCAGCGCCGATCCAGACCCTCCAGGTCCCCTGACAGCGCTCGGCGTCAGGGGACGAGGGGCGTCTGGATCAGCTGGCTTCCGTCGAGGCGGCTGACGAGGGTGCCCCGGCCGGGCGGGAGCGGGCGAGAGTGCGTGACGCCGATCAGCCTGCCTGCATCGGCGTTCGCGCTCATCGCCAGTGCCGGAGCGCTGGTTTCGCGCAGCGTCAAGGTGAAGCGCTCGAACATCCCGCGGGTCGCACCGGCGGAGTCGCGGGTCAGCACGACGTGCAGGCCGAGATCGGCGGCCATCGGCAGGAACTCCGCCAGCGGCGCGAGCGGGTTCTCGCCGCCGGACGCCACCAGCTCGTAGTCGTCGATGACGATGAACAGGTCGGGGCCCGACCACCAGGAGCGGTTCCGCACCTGTTCCTGCGTCACGTGCGGCCCCGGCATCCGCTTCCGCAGCGCCGGGATCACGTCCTCGACGTGGCTCCTGAGCTGGTCAGGGGTGATCACGTACGCGGCCAGGTGCTCGGTGGTGAGGAACCCGAGCAGCGTGCGCCGGTAGTCGACCAGCATGATCAGCGCTTCCTGCGGCGAGTACCGCTCGGTGATGCCGCGGACGATGGTCCGCAGCAGCGTGGTCCGGCCGGATCCGCGTTCGCCGATCGCGTAGAAGTGCGGCTCCCGGCGGAAATCCAGGTGCACCGGTTGCAGGGCTTTCTCGCCGATGCCCAGCGGGATCTGCTTCGGGTCGTTCGCCGGCGGGAACCGGTACGGCAGCTCCGTCGGCAGCAGCCGCACCGGCGGAGCCGGGTATCCGCGCCAGCCGGAGCGCACGCGGTCGACCAGGCCCGCGACGGCTTCGGCGTGGCTGTCGCGGTAGACCTCCTGCGCGCGGCGGGGCCACCGCCCGTTCTTCTGGTCGGCTTCCACCAGGGCGTCGAGCTTCGCGCCGTCCACCCGGGGTAGCGCGGTGAGGAAGTGCTGTTTGCTCGGGTGCATGCCGCGGCCCGGTCGGCGCTGGGGCACGCGTGCGGCGTGCTCGGCGCCGATCTCCGATTGGTCCGAGTCCGAGAGCCGCAGCTCGATGCGGGTCTGCAGCAGATTCCGCAGCCCGGGGCGGATGGCGGCCCACTGCTTGGCCGCGACGAGCACGTGGATGCCCAACGTCAGGCCTTTTTCAGCCAGCTGGCGGACGTAGACGTCTGTCTCCGGGAACACCGCTCGTAGCTCTTCCCAGCCGTCGATCAGGAGGAACGCGTCGCCGTACGGGTCGGGATCCGGCTCGCCGCGCAGCCTGCGGTCGCGTAGTTCCGCCATGCTCTGGATTCCCAGCTGCTGGAAGAGCTGCTGTCCCCCCGAACGTCGTGATGCGGCTAGCCATGTATATCAAGCGGCTTGTCGCACCACGGTCGTTCGACCGACCCGCCGTCAGGTGGCCCCTCCGGTCTTGCTCGGTGAGGTCTGGATCTCCTCGGCGGGGGCTTTGAAACGGGACAGCGTGAGGAACAGCGCCGCCGCCGCGAAGCCGCAGAACGCCAGCAGGTAGAGGCCCGCCGTCTGCGAGCGGAAGGAGGTCTCGATCCAGGTCTTCGCGATCGGGGCCACGAATCCGCCCAGGTTGCCCAGCGAGTTGATCAGGCCGATGCCGGCCGCGGCGGCCGTGCCGGTCAGGTACGCCGCCGGGAACGTCCAGAACACCGGCTGCACCGAGATGTACCCGGCGGCGGCCACCGCCAGGCCCGCGATCGCCAGCACCGGGCTGCTGAAGAACGCCGACGCCGCGATGCCGACGGATCCGGTGGCGACGCACGCCGCGGCGACGAACCGCTTCTTGGGCTGGGCGAGCCGGTCCGCTCCGGTGGACACGACGATGTTCACCAGCAGCGCCACGGTCCACGGGATCGCCGTCACCAGGCCGACCAGCAGGCCGACCTTGCTGCCTACGGCGGCGGCCACCTGAGTCGGCAGGTAGAACGTCATGCCGTAGACGCTGCACTGGATCAGGAAGTAGATCAGGCAGAAGTACAGCACCCGCCGGTCCACCAGGGTCGACCACATCCGGTGCGGGCCGTGCGCCTGCTTGGCCTCGGCCTCGCGGTCGACCGCCGTCTGCAGGGCGGTGCGCTGGTCGGGCGAGAGCCACTTGGCGTCGACGGGCTTGTTGTCCAGGTAGAAGTACGCCCACACGCCGACCACGCACGCGATCAGGCCCTCGACCGCGAACATCCACTGCCAGCCCAGGATTCCCGCCACGCCGTCGAGTTCCAGCAGCAATCCGGAGAGCGGGCCGCCGAGCACCGAGGCGAGCGGGATGCCGAAGTAGAACAGCGCGTTGCAGCGCGCTCGGTACGCGTGCGGCACCCAGTAGGTGATGTACAGGATGACGCCGGGGAAGAAGCCCGCTTCGGCGACGCCGAGCAGGAAGCGCAGCAGGTAGAACAGGAACTCGCTGTTCACCAGGGCCATCGCGGCCGAGATGATGCCCCAGGTCACCATGATCCGGCACATCCACCAGCGCGCGCCGACCCGCGTCATGATGAGGTTGCTCGGCACCTCGAACAGCGCGTACCCGATGAAGAACAGCCCGGCCCCGAGCGCGTAGGCCCCCTCCGAGATCCCGGCGTGCGCCTGGAACTCCTGCTTGGCGAACCCGATGTTGACGCGATCCAGGAACGCGATCACGTACATGAAGAACAGGAACGGCAGCAGCCGCACCATGACCCGCCGGATCGCGGTCGTGAGCGCCTCGTCGGGCGCTCGCTCGCCGGTGTGCACCGTGCCTCCCACTGAGGTGGTGAGCGTTCGAAATATCGAACTACGTTCGTGATTTGGGTCACGAGCGTAGGGCGGCCGGTCGGGGTCGTCAATGGCGCGTCCGGTATCGCAACCATTGTTCGAGATTGCGGATGGTCGGGGCCGGGCTATTGCGCCCGGCCGGGCGAGCTGGTTACGTCGCAGTGGTCAGACCATGGTCTCGGCGATGGAGGACGCATGAGCACGCCACGGCGCAGTGCGAGTTGGTTCGGGGCCCACGGCCGGGCCGGGATGACCGCCCGATCCTGGGTCAAGAACCAGGGCTACAGCGACGAGGTGTTCGACGGCCGCCCGGTGATCGGCATCGGCACCACCTGGTCCGAGCTGGCACCGTGCAACGCCCACCAGCAGCGGATCGCCGAGGCGGTCAAGCGCGGGGTGTGGCAGGCGGGCGGTTTCCCGCTGGAGTTCCCGAACATGGCGCTGGGCGAGACGCTCATGCGCCCGACCACCATGCTCTACCGCAACCTCCTCGCGATGCAGGCCGAGGAGACCATCCGCGCCAACCCGCTGGACGCCGTCGTGCTGCTGTCCGGGTGCGACAAGACGACGCCCGGCCTGCTGATGGCGGCGGCCAGCGTCGACCTGCCCACCGCGATGCTCACCGGCGGGCCGATGCTCAACGGCAAGTACCGGGGCACCGACATCGGCTCCGGCACCGCGGTCTGGCAGGCCGAGGCCGACCTCGTGGCGGGCAAGATCACGCAGGACGAGTGCTACTTCATCGAGGGCTGCATGTCCCGCTCCAACGGGCACTGCATGACGATGGGCACCGCGTCCACGATGGCCTGCATCGTCGAGGCGCTCGGCATGCAGCTGCCGTACGCGGCGTCCTGGCCGGCCGTCGACGCGCGCCGCTACGCCGCCGCCCAGCAGACCGGGCAGCGCATCGTCGAGATGGTCGAGGAAGATCTCAAACCCTCCGACGTGCTCACCCGCGACGCGTTCCGCAACGCGATCCGGGCCAACGCCGCGATCGGCGGCTCCACCAACGCCGTCGTGCACCTGATCGCCATCGCCAAGCGCGTCGGCGTGGAGCTGACCGTCGACGACTTCGACACCGACACCCGCGACGTGCCGACGCTGGTGAACCTGCAGCCCAGCGGCAAGTTCCTGATGGAGGACTTCTGCTACGCGGGCGGGCTGCCCGCGGTGCTGAAGGAGCTCGGCGACCTGGTCGAGCGCTCGGCGGTGACGGTCAACGGCCGCTCGATGGGCGAGAACATCGCCGGCGCGGAAGTGCACAACCGCGAGGTGATCACCGCGTTCGACGAGCCGTTCCAGGCCGTCGGCACCGGAACGGCCGTGCTGCGCGGCTCGCTGGCGCCGGACGGTGCGGTGATCAAGCAGTCCGCGGCGTCGCCCCGGCTGCTGCAGCACCGCGGCCCGGCGATGGTCTTCGAGGACGTCGACGACTACTGCGCGGTCTGCAAGGACGACGACCTCGACGTCGACGAGAACACGGTGCTGATCGTCCGCAACGCGGGGCCGAAGGGCTATCCGGGCATGCCGGAGGTGGCCAACGTGCCGGTGCCGAAGAAGGTGCAGGACCGCGGATTCGACGACATCGTGCGGATTTCCGACGGCCGGATGAGCGGCACCGCCTACGGCACGGTGATCCTGCACGTCACGCCGGAGGCGGCCGCGGGCGGCCCGCTGGCCTTCGTGCACACCGGCGACATCGTCAGCATCGACGTGCCGAACCGCCGCGTCGACCTGGAGGTGCCGGAGGACGAGCTGAACCGACGCCGGGCGGAGTGGAAGGATCCGGACAACCCGTACCCGCGCGGCTACCAGCGGCTGTACTACGACCACGTGCTGCAGGCGTCGGACGGCGCGGATCTGGACTTCCTGGTCGGCAAGTCCGGCAGCGACGTGCCCCGCGACGGCCACTGACGGCGGCCGCGGGCCTTCCGGGGCGTCCTGGAAGGCCCGCGACCGGCCGAGGGTGTCCACTGTGGTCAGCCGCGCGGCACCTGCGGGTCGCTCCAGCCGAGGTAGTTCTTGAAGTAGGAGACGCTGTCGGCGTGGCCGATCTTGCCGCCGATGCTGCTCGCGTAGATGCCGCCCTTGCCGTCGGCGATGCCGACGTGCCCGTACTGGCTGATGTTCCAGTACACGAACGCGCCCTTGGGTGGGGTGGAGCCGTCGGTGTGCGCCTTGCCCGCGCGCACCGCGCCCTGCCAGTGCGCGATCGCGGACGGCCAGACGCCCGTCGTGCCCCAGGCGTTCTCCACGGCCTTCTCGCAGAGGCCCTGGTAGGAGGTGTCGCCCTGGTGCTGCTGGAACCACTCGACGGCGCCCTGCGCGGTGCCATCGGCGGGACTCATCTGAACGGCCTGCGATGCGGGTTCGGCGATCACGCTCGGCGCGGCGAGCGGAGCGAGCACGAGTGCTGCGGCAACACCGCAGGCGCCGGTTAATCGAACGAGACGGTTCTTGTTCACGAAGTCCTCCCGGAGCGCAAAAATCTCCAACGAACGGGAAGGACGCTAGCGACCCCCACTGCCGAACACCATCAAGAACACCTGAACAGCCGATGACAGCCTGCATTCGCGGCTCCTTCGCGCCACCCGTGAGCGTGGTGCCGGCGGCGGTGGGGGCTTGCGCGTCTTGCGGTTCCGAGATGCGGTGACGTCACCGCAGATCATCGGTCACGGGTTCCGGCCGGCTTCGAGGTTCTGCACATCCGGAGGGCAGTACGCGGCTACTGTTTCTGATATCGCGCCGAGTCGGGGCGGGTGCGCCGGGAATGCTCCTGCCACATGCCTGGAAGCAGGGAAGGGTCACGCTCGCGGGCTGGATCCTCGAAACGGGAATGCAGCAGCTCGACCGCTACCGGCCGATTTTGGTCCACAGTTGCTCGAAGTGCCTGAATACGATCTGTGAGGCATCGGTATCGGCGATTTGGCGGAGCACGTACGGGCTTGGCAGGCTCAAATTTCGTGCGACCATCGACGATTCGTTTGCGTTGCGAACGCTGATTGCGCGAAGAGGCTTGTCTCGATCATCCTGCCACCGGTGCAGGACTGATGGGGGGACGTTATCATCGGCGGCTTCGCCTCCGATCTCGGTATAGTCTTCTTCGGCCTCCGCCATGCCGTCTTCGTAGTCGAATCTGATGATCAGCGGGTGTCCGATGTGATCTGCGAGGAACTTCCAGAGCGATTCGTTCGGCAATTTTTGCATGGGATTCCGTGGTTTGTTCCCCGGGTCCAGGCGGTAGTAGTTGACGCTTTCGTCGTCTTTGAGACGGGCTTCCCAAGCGTGAGGTACACCGTGCAAGGCGTGCGAATTAGATGCCCGAGGTCGCTCATGGGCTCCTCATTCAATCTTTTCCTCAGCCGCCGAGTTCGTCGGCCATGCGCTGCAGGGCGGCCGGTCGCCTCGTGGTCCGCGATGGCTTCGCGCAGGGCGGTCGAGAGCGCGGAAACCGCATCGTGTGCCACGGATGTGGTCGACAGCACGGTCTCGGCGGTGTTGTCCAAGACCGGCGGCAGGAACTGGCAGATCACGCCGTAGGCGGTCGGTGCCCAGTCGCACGCCGCGCCCCGCGTCGGCGGCCTCGCCGCGGCGTGGCCCGAATATCCGAGTCGGACGAGTTCTACTGCACCTCGGGAGTGCGGCGGTGTGGGCGAATCGGTGCTGGGCCGGACGGCGCAGCCGGTGATCGACCGAACAGGTGGCCGACCATGGGGATGCTTCCTCAGGTGGTACCGGTAGCCTGTCGCGACGTGCCTTCCGCGGTCGCGACAGCTCCACCTCGCCCGTCTCACGTCGAGCCGGTGGAGATCGAGAAGCTCGCCGATTTCATCGGCGCGCGCGTACTTCGCGCCCCTGGTCACAGCGCTGCCGCAGCGCCGGTGACCGGGGCGACCCTGCGTGCTCAGCACGTTCGTCCTGGCGATCTGTTCGCCGCGCTGCCGGGCACCCGCGTGCACGGCGCCGACTTCGCCGAGCAGGCGCTGGATGCCGGCGCCGTCGCAGTGCTCACCGACCAGGCCGGGATCGAGCGGGTCACCCTCGCCGAGCACCCCGCCGTCCGGGAGGGCAAGGTCGCGCTGCTCGTGCACGACGATCCGCGCGGCGTGCTCGGCACCGCCTCGGCGCTGATCTACGGCGACCCGTCGCAGAAGCTCAAGGTGCTCGGCGTGACCGGCACCTCCGGCAAGACCACCACGACCTACCTGCTGGAGTCCGCGCTGCAGGCCGCCGGGTTCGGCACCGGGCTGGTCGGCACCGTCGAGACCCGCATCGCGGGCGACCGGCTGGACAGCGCGTTCACCACCCCCGAGGCGCCGGACCTGCAGGCGCTGCTGGCCGTGATGGTCGAGCACCGGGTGACCTATGTGCCGATGGAGGTCTCCAGCCACGCGCTGGCCATGGGCCGCGTCTCCGGCACCCGGTTCGCCGTCGGCGCCTTCACCAACCTCTCCCAGGACCACCTGGACTTCCACCGCGACCTCGAGGACTACTTCCAGGCGAAGGCGCTGCTGTTCGACGGCCGCGCCGAGCACGAGGTCGTCTGCATCGACACCGACTGGGGCAAGCGGCTGGTCAAGCCGGACACCATCACGGTGTCCACCGCCGCGGACGCGACCTGGTCCGCCACCGACGTGCAGGCGTTCCCGACCGGGGAGCAGACCTTCACCGCGCACGGCCCCGACGGCCTGGAGCTGGACATCCGGCTGCGGCTGCCCGGCCCGTTCAACGTCGCCAACGCGCTGCTCGCGATCGGCGTCCTGCACGCCGCCGACGTGCCGACCTGGGCCATCGAGCGCGGCCTCGCGGAAGTCGACGTGCCCGGCCGCATGGAGCGTGTCGCGCTCAGGCAGGAATTCACCGCTGTGGTGGACTACTCGCACAAGCCCGGCGCGGTCGCCGCGGTGCTCGACGCGGCCCGCGCGCAGGTCGACGGCAAGGTGATCGTCGTGCTCGGCTGCGGAGGCGACCGGGATGTCGCGAAGCGGCCGTTGATGGGCGAGGCGGCCGCCCGCCGGTCCGAGCTGCTGATCGTCACCGACGACAACCCGCGCAGCGAGGACCCGGCGGACATCCGGGCGGCCATGCTGGCCGGTGCGCAGGAGGTGCCCGCCGACCAGCGCGGGGACGTGATCGAGATCGGCGACCGGCGCGCGGCCATCACCGCGGCGGTCGAGCGAGCCGAACCGGGCGACATCGTCGTCGTCGCGGGCAAGGGCCACGAGACAGGGCAGGAGGTGGCGGGCGTCGTGCACCCCTTCTCCGACCGGGAGGAACTCGCCGCAGCCCTGCGCCATAGGCTCGGGGCCCCAGGGAAAACCGATGTTCGTCGGGGGCAGGGCGACGAGGAGGCAAGTTGATCCGGCTCAGCCTCGCTGACATCGCGGAAGCGGTGGACGGCAGGCTTCATCGTGCGGAAGGCCCGGAGATCGTCAGCGCGGGTGTCGAGTTCGACTCCCGCAAGATCGAACCCGGCGGGCTGTTCGTGGCCGTGCCCGGGGAACGGGTCGACGGGCACGACTTCGCCGCGCAGGCGATCGCGGACGGTGCGGCGGGCGTGCTCGCCGCGCGGGAGGTCGACGCCCCGGCGGTGATCGTGCCGCCGGTGGACGACGACAGGCACGGCGCGCTGGCGTTGGCCGGCGACGTGGACGGTTCCGGTGCCGCAGTGCTGGCCGGGCTGGCGAAGCTGGCCCGCCACGTGGTCGACCGGCTGCCGCAGCTCACCGTGGTGGGCGTGACCGGCTCGTCGGGCAAGACGTCCACCAAGGACTTGATCGCGCAGCTGCTGGAGCCGATGGGCTCGACGGTCGCGCCGCCCGGCTCGTTCAACAACGAGCTCGGCCACCCGTGGACCGTGCTGCGCGCCGACGAGAACACCCGGCACCTGGTGCTGGAGCTGTCCGCGCGCGGCGTCGGGCACATCGCGCACCTCTGCGAGGTGGCGCCGCCGCGCATCGGCGCGGTGCTCAACGTCGGCCACGCGCACCTCGGCGAGTTCGGCTCGCAGGAGGCGGTGGCCCAGGCCAAGGGAGAACTGGTCGAGGCGCTGCCCGCGGACGGCGTGGCGGTGCTCAACGCCGACGACCCGCTGGTCGCGGCGATGGCGGAGCGCACGAAGGCCCGCGTCGTCTTCGTCGGCGAACATCCCGACGCGCACGTGCGCGCCGTGGACGTCGACGTCGACGAGCTGGCGCGACCGACGTTCACGCTGGTCACCGCGCAGGGCGAGGCCCGGGTGACGCTGCCGCTGTTCGGCGAGCACCACGTGGGCAACGCGCTGACCGCGGCCGCCGTGGCGCTGGAGCTCGGCGCGACCGTCGAGCAGGTGGCCGAGCGGCTCGGCTCGGTGCGCCGGGTGTCCGCGCGGCGCATGGAGGTCAGCGAGGCGCCGGGTGGCTTCACGGTCGTCAACGACGCCTACAACGCCAACCCGGAGTCGGTCCGGGCGGCGCTGAAGACGCTGGCCGCGATGACCCGCGGGCGTCCGGGCCGGGCGTGGGCGGTGCTGGGACCGATGGCCGAACTCGGCGAGTCGGATACCGAGGCGCACGACGAGATCGGACGGCTGGTCGTCCGGCTGAACATCGACCGGCTGGTGGTGGTCGGCGAGCAGGCCCAGGTGATGCACCAGGCGGCATCGCTGGAGGGGTCGTGGGGAGAGGAGTCGGTTCTGGTGCCGGACGTCGATGCGGCCGTCGCGCTGCTGCGCGCCGAGCTGCGTTCCGGTGATGTGGTGCTGACCAAGGCATCGAATTCCGCCGGGCTGTGGCGGGTCGCCGAGGCACTGCTGGCCGAAGGGGACGCGGGGAGGCAGCAGCCGTGAAGCCGATCCTCGTGGCGGCCGCCGTGTCGCTCGTCGTTTCGATCCTGTTCACGCCCTATCTGATCCGGGTGTTCTCCAGGCAGGGCTTCGGCCAGGAGATCCGGGAAGAGGTGCAGAGCCAGCACGCCGCCAAGCGCGGCACCCCGACCATGGGTGGCGTGGCGATCCTGGTGGCCATGTGGGTCGGCTACCTGGTGAGCCACCTGATGGGCGGCGACCCGATGACCGCGTCCGGGCTGCTGGTGCTGGGCCTGACCACGGCGCTGGGCATCGTCGGGTTCCTGGACGACTTCATCAAGATCCGCAAGCAGCGCAACCTCGGGCTGAACAAGACCGCGAAGCTGGTCGGCCAGCTGATCGCCTCGGTGCTGTTCGCGATCCTGGCGATCCGGTTCGCCAACTCCAACGGCGTCACCCCGGCATCGGTGGAGCTGTCGTTCCTGCGCGACATCACGGTGATCTCGTTCGGCGCGATCGGGTTCGTGATCTTCGCCTACGTCGCGATCAGCGGCTGGTCGAACGCCGTCAACTTCACCGACGGCATGGACGGCCTGGCCGGCGGCACCGCGGCGATGGTGCTGGCCACCTACGTGCTGATCTCGTTCTGGCAGCTGCGCAACGACTGCTTCGCGCCGTCGGGCCCGATGCCGGGCTGCTACACGGTGCGTGACCCGCTGGACATCGCGGTGGTCGCCGCGGCGGCGATGGCGGCCTGCGTCGGCTTCCTGTGGTGGAACGCCGCGCCCGCGAAGATCTTCATGGGCGACACCGGTTCGCTGGCGCTGGGCGGCCTGCTGGCCGGGCTGTCCATGGTCACCCGCACCGAACTGCTGATGATCGTCATCGGCGGCGTGTTCGTGGTCGAGGCGCTGTCGGTGGTGCTGCAGATCGTGGTGTTCCGCAGCACCCGGCGACGGCTGTTCCGGATGGCGCCGTTCCACCACCACTTCGAGCTAGCCGGGTGGGCGGAAACCACGGTGATCATCCGGTTCTGGGTGCTGGCCGGGATCAGCTGCATGTTCGGCGTCGGCCTGTTCTACGCGGACTGGCTGGAGAAGGCCATGATCCTCAAGTGACGACGGGCGTCGGGGCCGTCGCACGGCCGACTGCGAAGACACGTTAGGGAGGCGGACCGGTGGCAGGGCGGTTCGAGGGGCGGAACGTGCTGGTGGCCGGTGCCGGGGTGTCCGGCCGCTCGGCCGCCGAGGCGCTGCTGGCGGCGGGTGCGACGGTCACCGTCACCGACGCCTCCGCCGACCGGCTGGTGGCGTTGGCGTCGCTGCAGGCGCAGGGCGCGGAGCTGGTAGCCGGACTGGTCGAGCCGCCCGCGGGCACCGACCTGGTCGTCACCAGCCCCGGCTGGCGGCCGGACGCGCCGCTGCTGGCGGCGGCCGTGGCGGCCGGCGTCGAGGTGATCGGCGAGGTCGAGCTGGCCTGGCGGCTGGACCAGGAGAAAGAGGTGCCGGCCAGGTGGCTGGCGGTCACCGGCACCAACGGCAAGACGACGACGGTCAGCATGCTGGAGTCGATCCTGCGGGCCGCCGGCGTCGACGTGGTGGCCTGCGGGAACGTCGGGCTGCCGGTGGTCGACGCGGTCCGCGCCGGGCACGAGGTGCTCGCCGTGGAGCTGTCCAGCTTCCAGCTGCACTGGTCGGATTCCGTGGCGGCGTTCGCCGCCGTCGTCCTCAACCTCGCCGCCGACCACCTGGACTGGCACGGTTCCCTCGACGCCTACGGCGACGCCAAGGCGAAGGTGTACGCCGGCAACTCCGTCGCCGTCGCGAACGCCGACGACGAGTGGTCGACCCGGCTGTCCGCCGCTGCCGTGGCGGACGCCCGGCGGGTCTCCTTCACCCTGGGCGCCCCGGCGGAGGGGCAGCTGGGCGTGGCGGGCGGTTCGCTGGTGGACCGGGCCTTCGGCGATGGCGTGGTGCTCGCGGGGCTCGCGGACGTGCATCCGGCGGGCCCGCACAACGTGGCGAACGCGCTGGCCGCGGCGGCGCTGGCGCGGGCCTGCGGCGTCGAGCCGGCGGCGGTGGCCGACGGGCTGCGGACGTTCCAGCCGGGCGCGCACCGGTCGGTGGTCGTCGCGGAGGCCGCCGGCGTGTCCTATGTAGACGATTCCAAGGCGACCAACCCGCACGCGGCGGACGCGGCACTGCGCGCGCATCCCCGGGTGGTGTGGATCGCGGGCGGGTTGCTGAAGGGCGCCGAGGTCGACGAACTGGTCGCGGCCAACGCCGATCGGCTCGCCGCCGCGGTGCTGATCGGCCGCGATCGGGGCCGGTTCGCCACCGCGCTGGCCCGACACGCGCCGGATGTGCCGGTCCGCGAGGTCGCCGCGGGGGACGATGCGGGCATGCTGGAAGCTGTTCGCGCGGCCGACGAGTTCGCGCGTCCGGGCTCGGTGGTCCTGCTCGCCCCGGCCGCCGCGTCGATGGACATGTTCACCGACTACGCCCACCGGGGCCGGGCTTTCGCCGACGCGGTGCGCGCGGTGCTGGCCGATGCCCCGGCGGCGCACGGCGGGTGATCCGCCGTGACCACGATGACCAAGCCCGCCGCGCGCAGCCCGAGGAAGCGCGCCACCCGGACCGTGCTGTCGCCGCTGACCGCTTGGCTGACCCGGCCGCTGGCGTCCTTCCACCTGCTGCTGGCCGTCTTCGGCCTGCTGACGATCTTCGGCCTGGTGATGGTGCTCTCGGCCTCCAGCGTCGACTCGTTCGACAAGGACGGCTCGTCCTACAGCGTGTTCAGCAAGCAGGTGATGTACTGCCTCGCCGGGCTGCTGGTGTTCTACGCCGCGATGCGGGTGCCGGTGCGGCTGATGCGCCGGTACAGCCTGATCCTGCTGACGATCTGCCTCGGGCTGCTGGTGGCCGTGCTGACGCCGCTGGGCGTCAAGCTGAACGGCGCGCAGAGCTGGTTCGTGGTCGCCGGCGTGTCGTTCCAGCCCGTCGAGTTCGCCAAGATCGCCTTCGCGCTGTGGGGCGCGCACGTGCTCGTCACCAAGCGCGGCCTGATGACGCAGTACCGGCACCTGCTGGTGCCGGTGGTGCCCGCGGCGCTGCTGATGTTCGCGCTGGTCATGATGCAGCCCGACCTCGGGTCCACGATCACGCTGTTCATCGTGCTGCTGGCGCTGCTGTGGTTCGCCGGTGCGCCGCTGCGGCTGTTCCTGGTGATGCTGCTGGGCGCGGTGACCGGCGGCGTGGTGCTGGCGATGGTCGCCGACTACCGGATGGCGCGGCTGACCAGCTTCCTCGATCCGCTCGCCGACCCGTCCGGCAACGGCTACCAGGCCTCGCAGGCGCTGTTCGCGCTGGCCGACGGCGGTCTGTTCGGCCGCGGGCTGGGGCAGGGCTGGTCGAAGTGGCAGTACCTGCCCAACGTGCACAACGACTTCATCTTCGCGGTGATCGGTGAGGAACTCGGGTTCGTCGGCTGCGCGATCGTGCTGATGCTCTTCGGCACCACCGCGTACGTGGGCATGCGCATCGCGTTCCGCAACACCGACCCGTTCATCCGGCTGGTTTCGGCGACGCTGACGACGTGGCTGGTGGGGCAGGCGATCATCAACGTCGGCTACGTGGTGGGCCTGCTGCCCACCACCGGGCTGCCGCTGCCGCTGATCTCCTCCGGCGGATCGTCTGTGGTCACGGCGATGCTGGTGTTCGGCCTGCTGGCGAACTTCGCCCGGCACGAACCCGAGGCCATCGCCGCGCTACGGTCTTTGGGGCCGGGTCGGGTAGGCAAGCTGCTGCGGCTGCCCACCCCGGCGCCGTACCGGCCACCGGCGAAGCGGCGGCCGGCACGACCGACCCCACGAAGCCGGCCCGGCGCGAAGAGCTCCGGGGCGGCGGCAACTCGCCGGGGAAGCGGGGACACGCGCGCGCGTGGTGCGCGCAGCGGACGACCCGGATCCCGGGCGCAGACACGAGGAGGACACCGTTGAGCGGGGAGCAGACGGTCCGCATCGACCAGGGTGCTGCGGCCGACCCGCGGGGCGCCGCCATGGCCAGGCGGCCGCTGTCGGTGGTGGTCGCCGGCGGCGGCACCGCCGGGCACATCGAGCCCGCGCTGGCGCTGGCCGACGCGGTGCGCCGGCTGCGGCCCGACGCCCGGGTGACCGCGCTGGGCACCGAGCGGGGCTTGGAGAACCGGCTGGTACCGGCCCGCGGTTACCCGCTGGAGCTCATCCCGCCGGTGCCGATGCCGCGCAAGCCCAACGTCGATCTGCTGAAGCTGCCGCTGAAGGTGCGGGATTCGGTGAAGCAGACCCGCGAGGTGCTGGAGCGCGTCGGCGCGGACGTGGTGATCGGCTTCGGCGGCTACGTGTCGCTGCCCGCCTACCTGGCCGCGCGCGGCCGGGTGCCGATCGTGGTGCACGAGGCGAACGCGCGCGCGGGGCTGGCGAACAAGGTCGGCGCGAAGTTCGCGGAACGCGTGCTGTCGGCGACCCCGGACAGCGGCCTGGCCGGGGCGCAGACCATCGGCATCCCGCTGCGCGAGTCGATCACGCAGCTGGACAGGTGGGCGCTGCGGATGCAGGCCCGCCAGCACTTCGGGCTGCACCCGCACGCGCCGACGGTCCTGGTGTTCGGCGGCTCGCAGGGCGCCCGCACCCTGAACACCGCGTTCTCCGGCGCGGCGGAAGCGCTGGGGCGCGCCGGAGTCGGCGTGCTGCACGCGCACGGCCCGAAGAACACCATTGCGGTGCAGCAGGTTCCAGGCGCGCCGGTGTACACGGCGGTGCCCTACCTGGAGCGGATGGACCTGGCGTACGCCGCGGCGGACCTGGTGGTGTGCCGGTCCGGCGCGATGACCGTCGCCGAGGTCTCGGCCGTCGGGCTGCCCGCGGTGTTCGTGCCGCTGCCGCACGGCAACGGCGAGCAGGCGCTCAACGCGCAGCCGGTGGTCGCCGCGGGCGGTGCGCGGCTGGTGGCGGACGCGGAGCTGACCACGCAGCGCGTCATCGACGAGGTGTTGCCGCTGGCGCTCGACGCCCAGCGGCTGCAGGAGATGAGCCGGGCGACGCTGGGCAGCGGCCACCGCGAGGCGGACCGGGTGCTCGCGCAGATCGTGCTGGAGGTGGCCGGACAGTGACCGGAACATCCCCCTCGAACCTTTCGGACCTGGAAGCCGTGCTGGCCCGGGTGCACCTGGTCGGCATCGGTGGCGCCGGGATGAGCGGCATCGCCCGCATCCTGCTGGCCCGCGGGCAGGAGGTGTCCGGCTCGGACGCCCGCGACTCGCGCACGGTGCTGGCGCTGCGCGCCCAGGGCGCGCACATCGGCATCGGCCACCGGGCCGAGAACCTGGACCAGTTCGACGCGGACCCGACGGCGGTCGTGGTGTCCACCGCGATCAAGCAGGACAACGCGGAGCTGGTCGAGGCGCAGCGCCGGGGGGTCACGGTGCTGCGCCGCGCCGAGGCGCTGGCGGCGCTGATGGCCGGGCACCGGGTGGCGTGCGTCGCGGGCACCCACGGCAAGACGTCGACGACGTCGATGCTGACGGTGGCCTTGCAGCACTGCCGCTTCGACCCGTCCTTCGCCATCGGTGGCGACCTCAACGAGTCGGGCGCGAACGCGCACCACGGCGACGGCAGCATCTTCGTCGCCGAGGCGGACGAGAGCGACGGCTCGTTCCTGGTGTTCTCGCCATCGGTCGCGGTGGTGACCAACGTCGAACCGGACCACCTGGACCACCACGGCACTGCCGAGGCTTACATCTCGGTCTTCGACGAGTTCGTGCAGCGGATCGAGCCGGGCGGCGTGCTGATCGCCTGCGCCGACGACGCGGGCTCGGCCGCGCTGGCCGACAAGGCGGCGGCGCTCGGGATTCGCGTGCGGCGCTACGGGAAATCGGTCACCGGCGAGGGCGATGCCCGGCTGGTCGAATACCGGGCCGAACACGGCTCCGGGGTGGCGACCGTGGAGCTCGGCGGCGAGCGCGTGGACGTGCAGGTGGCGGTGCCGGGCGAGCACATGGCGGGCAACGCGGTCGCCGCGCTGCTGGCCGGGCTGGAACTCGGCGCGCCGCTCGGCGGCCTGCTCGACGGGCTCGCCGCGTTCGGCGGCGTCCGGCGGCGCTTCGAGTTCAAGGGCCGCGCCGATGGCGTCCGCGTCTACGACGACTACGCCCACCACCCCACCGAGGTCGATGCGCAGCTGCGCGCGGCGCGGCCGGTGGTCGGCGACGGCCGGCTGATCGTGGTGTTCCAGCCGCACCTGTTCTCCCGCACGGCGGCGTTCGCCGGCGAGTTCGCGACGGCGCTGGGCCTGGCCGACGAGGTCGTCGTGCTGGACGTCTACGGCGCGCGGGAAGACCCGGAGCCCGGCGTCACCGGCAAGCTGATCGCCGACGAAGTGCCGCTGCCGCCGGGGAAGGTGCACTACGAGCCGTCGTTCACGGCGGCGGCGCCGCTGGTCGCGGGCCTGGCCCGGCCGGGCGACCTGGTGCTGACGATGGGGGCCGGTGACGTGACGATGCTCGGCCCGGAGATCCTCCGCGAGTTCGACCGCGACACCGCGGAGGACCAGGGGTGACCCCGACGCGCCGCCGTGCAACGGAACGTCCCGGGATGCGTAGCACCCGGGGTCGTCCGGTGCGGGGCGGCGCGTCGGCGCCGCCGAAGTGGCGGCGCTGGGCGCTCCCGGCGGTGCTGGCCGCGGTGACGACGGTGGCGCTCGTGCTGTACTTCACGCCGCTGCTGGGCGTCCGGTCGGTGCAGGTCGTCGGCAACGCGACGCTGGGCCAGGACCAGGTGGTGCAGGCGGCGGGCATCGAGCTGGGCACGCCGATGCTGCAGGTCGACGTCGACCAGATCCACGACCGGCTGCAGGTGGTGCCGAAGATCGCCGCGGTGCAGGTGTCGCTGAGCTGGCCGTCGACGGTGCAGGTCCAGGTGACGGAGCGGGTGCCGGTGGCGTTCCTGGTGGCCCGCAACGGGATTCAGCTCGTGGACGCCGGCGGTGTGCCGTTCGAGGCGGTCCCGGACCGCCCGGCGGACCTGCCGGAGCTCCGGGTGCGCGAGGCATCCCAGAACGACGCGGCGACCCGCGCGGCGATGACGGTGCTGATGGCCCTCTCCCAGCCGGTGCGCGCGGACGTGACGGCGGTGATCGCGGAGAACCCGAACGACATCCGCCTGGCGCTCAAGGGCGACCGCGAGGTCCACTGGGGAACGCTGGAGGAAACCCCGAGGAAGGCGGCGATCCTCCCGCCGCTGCTGACCCGCCCGGGCAACGTCTACGACGTGACGACCCCGGCGCTGCCGACGGTGGCCTGACGCGCCGCTTCCGGCGGCGTGACTCGGCGAAGGACTTCCCGGGCCCGTGGGACGAGGCGTCGAAGCTCTGAAGTCCGGACTCGCCGAAGCCGCGCACGCGATGACCTAGGCGCTGTCGACGGTGGCCTGAGCGGAGTTCAGGTTTCGTTGGCTGCGTGGTCGATGAAGCGGGTCAGCAGGGTGTGCAGGCGGTGTTGGTCGGATTCGGACAGGGGCGCCAGCAGTTCGCTCATCGTCTGCGCCGCAATCCGGGTGACTTCGGCCAGGCGGGCGCGGCCTTCGTCGGTGAGGTGGACGGCGTACCGGCGGCGGTCGTGCTCGTCCTTGCGGCGGTTGACCAGGTCCTGCCGCTCCAGCTCGTCGAGCACGTAGACCATCGAGGACTTGTCCATCTGCAGGTGGCCCACCAGTGCGCTCTGCGGGGTCGGGCCCGCCTCGGCGAGGTGGCCGAGCACCGCGAAGTGGCGCAGGTCGAGCCGGTGCGCGCGCAGGGCGCGGTTGGTCGCGGCGCGGGCGTAGCGGTGGGCCAGGTACAGGTCGCCGCCGATCAGCAGCTCGAGATGTTCGCCGGGCTTGTCCACGTGCGCATTATGCCCGATGACAGATCATCTGAATTCAGATAATCTCTGTTCGGTGGACATCATCGTCGTAGGAGCGGGCCTCGCGGGGCCCCTGCTCGCTCAGGGTCTGGTCCGAGCCGGCTTGCGCGTCGCGGTCTACGAGCGGGAAGCCGCCGTCGACCAGCGCAGCCAGGGCTACCGCATCCACGTCGGGCAGGAGGGCGATCTCGCCTTGCGCGCTTGCCTGCCGCCCGAGCTCTACGAGCGGGCGGTGGCGACTTCGGGCGTGCTCGGGTCGGGGGTGTCCTTCCTCGACCCGCAGCTGCAGGTCGTCCACCGCCTGGAGGTTCCGCCGGACTCCGACGATTCCGCGGGGCAGCACCTGGTGGTCGACCGGGTCACCCTCCGCCGGATCCTCCTGACCGGCCTGGACGTGCGCCACGGCTCGCCGTTCGAGCGCTACGAACTGCTCGACGACGGGCGGGTGCGGGTGTTCTTCGCCGGCGGCGAGGTCGCCGACGCGGACCTGCTGGTGGCCGCGGACGGAACGCACTCCCGGATCCGGGTCCAGCTGCTGCCCGGCGCCGAGGTCGTCGAGACCGGCCAGTTCCTGATCTACGGGAAGACGCCGTTGACCCCGCGGGTGCGGGCGCTGGCGCCTGCCGCCGCGCTGGACGGGTTCTCCATCGTGAACGGGCCGGACGGCCGGTACATGCCGTTGGCCGCCTTCGAATCCCGCACCGGTACCGGCGTCGAGGACTATCTGATGTGGGTCGTCGGTGTCCCCGGCTCGCTCCGGCCGGTCGCGGAGTCCGCCGCGGACGGGCCCGGGCTGCAGGAGGCGGCGGCCGAACTGATCGAGGACTGGCCCGCCGCGCTCGGCGAGCTCGTCCGGCTCGGCGATCCGCAGAGCGTGCACTCGACGACGGTCCGGACCGCGGAACCCGTGCCACCCTGGCGGACCGTCCCGGTCACGGTGATGGGCGACGCCATCCACACCATGGTCCCGACCGGGAACAGCGCGGCCGTCGCGATGCGCGACGCGGCCCTGCTCTGCAGCCGCATCGTAGAGTGCCGCGGACCCCTGCTCGACGCGGTCCGCGAGTACGAGGCGGAGATGCTCGACTACGGCTTCGCCGCCGTGGCGCAGTCGCTGCGCGGTGCCTGATCGCGCCGGGTGTGCGGGACGCTGCTCAAGATCGTCTTCGTCACGCTAACGTGTGGTCGTGTTCAGGGTTAGTGGCGACGCACCGGAGTCGGTCTTCTCGGGACAGGCTCAGCGGACCAGGCGGCTGCACTCGGTTCGCGCGGTGCCGGCCCGCCCCGCGCCGCCGGTGGACATCGCCGAGGCCGAGGAGTTCCTGCGGCTCTTCCACGCCGAGAACCGGGATTCCGGGTCGCTGCAGCAGCGGCTGGACCGGATGCGGTACGAGGTCGAGACCGTCGGCAGCTACCGGCACACGCCGCAGGAGCTGACCTTCGGCGCGCAGGTGGCGTGGCGCAACAACGCCCGCTGCATCGGGCGGCTGTACTGGCGGAGCCTGAAGGTGCGGGACCTGCGCGACGTGCACAACGTCTCCGCCGTCGCGGCGCACTGCGTGCAGCACCTGCGGATGGCTACCAACAACGGCAAGATCCGCCCGGTGATCAGCGTGTTCCCGCCGGAGATCCCGCAGCGCCCGGCGCCGCGGATCTGGAACGAGCAGCTGATCCGCTACGCCGGCTACCGGCGCCAGGACGGCTCGGTGCTGGGCGATCCGCGGTACGTGCGCTTCACCGACGCGCTGATCGGCTTCGGCTGGCGCCCGCCGGCGCAGCGCTCCGCCTTCGACGTGCTGCCGCTGGTGGTGGAGACGGCCGAGGAGGGGCCGCACATGTTCGCCCTGCCCGCGGAGCTGGTCAAGGAGGTTCCGCTGAGCCACCCGGAGCTGCCCTGGTTCGCCGAGCTCGGGCTGCGCTGGCACGCCGTCCCGGTGATCAGCAACATGCGGCTGCGCATCGGCGGGGTGTCGTACCCGGCGGCGCCGTTCAACGGCTGGTACATGGGCACCGAGATCGGCGCCCGGAACTTCGGCGACACCGACCGCTACGACCTCGTCCCGGTGGTGGCCGAGAAGCTCGGGCTGGACACCTCGCGCGAGGACACGCTGTGGCGGGATCGCGCGCTGGTGGAGCTCAACCGCGCGGTGCTGCACTCCTACCAGCAGGCCGGGGTGACCATCACCGACCACCACACCGAGTCGAAGCGCTTCCTGACGCACCTGGCCAAGGAGGAGGCGGCGGGCCGCAAGTGCCCGGTGGACTGGTCCTGGATCGTGCCGCCGATGTCGGGCTCGCAGACCCCGGTCTTCCACCGCTACTACGACGAGGACCCGCAGCGTCCGGACTTCCTCCTCGACGACGACGCGACCCGCCGAGCCCTCGAAGGCGGCCCACCCCGCTTCGCGCCGGGACCGCGGTAGGGGCTGAGGATCAGCCGCCGGGCCAGGGCGTTGCCCAGGACTCGGGTTCCAGGTCGAGGGCGTTGCACAGGTAGCCGATCGTCCGGTACCAGCCGATCAGGACTACCAGCTCCACCAGCTGAGGGTCGCTGTACCGGTCGCGCAGCCGCGCCCACATCGCATCGTCCAGGCTCGCGGTTGCGTCGAGTTGGTCGACGGCCGCGAGCAGCGCGAGATCCGCTTCGCTCCAGGTCTCGGCACTGGGCCGGGGCTCGGTGGTGTCCGCGAGCTGTTCGGCGCTCAGCCCCACCGTGGTCGAAGGTGGCTACCGCCTCACCCGGCTCGGCGAAGAACTGGTCGAAGCGATGGGGCCGATGGTCGAGTGGTCCCGGCGATGGGCCGACGAACTGTCCTGACCGCGAGCGCTTCCCGTTGCCGCGCAAGCCGTTTCGGGTGTGGGGCGAACGGCCCGTCCGCCTCGTCCATCGGGGCGAACGGTCCGTCCACCCTGCTCCAACTGTGCCGTGAATGGCGAACACTGGCAGCCACGAATGGAGCATTGACTCACCCGGAGGATGATCAATAGCGTCGTCAGCAATCGTTTACCGCGACACCGATGCTTACTGGGGGTGATCGGCGTGGCGTGTTCGGAGGGGAACGTGAGCCGCCGCGGGTTCCTGCGCGGCGTCGGAGCCGCCGCTCTCGCCGCTCCCGCTCTGGTCGGCTGCGCCCCGGCGAGAAATCCCCAGGAGATCACCTTCTGGAACTTCCTGGGGCCCGGCGGCGAGCCGAAGGCGCGCAGCGACTGGGTCGTGCGGCTGGCCGCCGAGTGGAACGCCACCCACGACGTCAAGGTCCGGCTGCGCTACGTGCCGACCAAGGACTACACCTCCGGGCCGACGCTGCAGACCTCGTTCAGCGCGGGCGCCGGGCCGGACGTCTTCATGCTCAGCCCCGGCGACTTCCTGCGCTACTACAACGGCGGCGTGCTCGCCGACCTCACGCCGCACCTGGATCCCGAGGTGCGGGCCGACTTCCTGCCGCAGGTCCTGCAGACCCGGCTGGTCGACGACCGGGTCTACGGCCTGCCGATGGAGATCGAGCCGCTCGCGCTCTACTACGGCGAGGCGGCCTTCGAGCAGGCCGGGCTCTCGGAGGGCGACCTGCCGCGCACCTGGGACGACCTGATCGCGGTGGCGGAGCGGCTGACCACGCCCGACCGCTTCGGGATGATGTTCGAGACGAATCCCGGCTACTACCAGAACTTCACCTGGTACCAGACGATGTGGATGGCCGGCGGCGAGGTGTTCGCGCCCGACCAGAGCCGGTCCGCCTTCGACGGCCCGGGCGTGCACGCGGCCCTGCGGTTCTGGCAGGACACCGTGCGGGCCGGCGTCGCGCCGCGCCGGGTGCGGGGCTCGGGCGCCAACGACACGATCTCCAACATCGCCGACGGGTACTGCGCGATGCAGCAGCTCGGGATCTGGGGCATCGCCGAAATCGCCGAGCAGGCACCGGATTTCCGCTACGGCGTCGCGCCCATGCCCGCCCCGCCCGGCGGCACCTACACCACGTCGCTGGGCAGCTGGGCGCTGGTCGCCAACGCCAAGGGCGCCAACCCGGAGGCCGCCGCCGAGTTCGTGGTGTGGGCGCTGGGTTCCGCCGATCCGGCGTGCATCGAGCGGATGCGGCTGTGGAACACCGTCGCCAAGACGAACCTGCCGCCCCGCTACTCGGTGCAGCGCGCCGCCGAGGAGCACGGCGCGTTCGACCACGGCCCGATGAAGGTGTTCGCCGAGCAGGTGATGGCCGAGGCCCGTCCCGAGCCGAGGTATCCGCCGGAGGTCTACCGGGCGATCTCCGACGCGCTGCAGGCCTGCCACCTCGACGGCGCCGATCCGGTCGCGGCCGCCGGTGCCGCGGCCGAGCAGATCGACACGTTCCTGTCCACCTACGACGGAGCGCCGATCCATTGAGCACCCGACGAAGCGGAGACCGCAGATCCGACGCCGCCGCGGCGTTCGCCTTCCTCGCCCCGGACGGGATCGGGTTGCTGCTGTTCGTCGTGATCCCCACGGCCCTGGCGCTGGTGGTGGGCCTGTTCGACGTCGACGGCTTCGGCAACGTCTCCTGGGCCGGGCTGGACAACTTCCGGCTGATGGCCGGCGACGGCCTGCTGTGGCGCAGCTTCGGCATCACCGCCACCTACGCGGTGCTGTTCGTGCCGCTGGCGTTCGCCGCCGCGCTCGGGCTCGCGCTGCTGGTCAAGGACCATTTCCCGGGCGTCGGGATGGTGCGCGCCGCGCTGTTCCTGCCGAACGCGGTGAGCCTCGTCGTCATCGGTCTGCTGTGGCAGTTCCTGCTCGCCGACAAGACCGGCGCGGTCAGCCGGCTGACCGGCCTGGACGGCGTTTCCTGGCTCGGCGACCCGAAGCTGGCACTGATCACCCTGGTGCTGATCAGCGTGTGGTTCCTGATGGGCTATCAGATGCTCATCTTCCTCGGCGGCCTGCAGGACATCCCGCGCGAGCTGTACGACGCGGCCGTCATCGACGGCAGCGGCCCGTGGCAGCGGTTCCGCCACGTGACCTGGCCGATGCTGCGCCCGACGAGCTTCTTCGTACTGGTCACCTCGACGATCAACGCGGTCACCGGGATGCAGGTGTTCGACCTGGTCTTCGTCACCACCTCCGGCGGCCCGGCCAACGCCACCACGACCGTCGTCTACTACGCCTACCAGCAGGCCTTCCAGTTCGGCAGGTTCGGCTACGCGGCGGCGATCTGCGCGCTGCTGGTGCTGGCCCTCGGCGCGGTCACCGGCGCCATGTTCGCCCTGACGAGGGGAGGTCGTTTCGATGCGTAGGACCTCCGGCAGGGCGGTGCTCGCCTACCTGGTCGCGCTGGTGACCGTCGCGCCGCTGCTCTGGTTGCTGCTCAGCGCCTTCCGCCCGGAATCGCAGCTGTACGACCTCGGCTGGCCCCGAGAGCTGACACTGTCCAATGTGGCCTACGTGCTCACCGAGGTGCCGTTCCTGCGCTACCTCGCGAACAGCGCGTTCGTGGCCGTCACGGTCACCGTGATCGCGCTG
This sequence comes from Saccharopolyspora shandongensis, assembly GCF_900106995.1. Lineage (GTDB taxonomy): Bacteria > Actinomycetota > Actinomycetes > Mycobacteriales > Pseudonocardiaceae > Saccharopolyspora > Saccharopolyspora shandongensis. The sequence goes on along the minus strand of NZ_FNOK01000003.1, from coordinate 267,331 downwards.
TTCCTGCACTCGATGGCGGCCTACGCGCTGGCCCGGTTGTCCTTCCGGGGCAGGGGATTCGCGTTCGCCTCGGTGGTCGCGACGCTGCTGATCTCGCTGCCGGTGATCCTGGTGCCGCTGTTCATCGTGGTCCGCGGGCTGGGCATGGTCGACACCTACGCGGGCCTGATCGTGCCGGGCCTGTTCAACGCCTTCGGCATCTTCCTGCTCCGCCAGTTCTACCTCGGGGTGCCGCGGGAACTGGAGGAGGCGGCGCACCTCGACGGCTGCGGCCACTGGCGGATCTACTGGCACGTCGTCCTGCCGCTGAGCCGCCCGATGCTGGCGGCACTGGCGGTGCTGTTCTTCCTGGCCAACTGGAACTCGTTCCTGTGGCCGCTGGCGGTGGCGCAGGACGAGTCGCTGCGGGTGGTCCAGGTCGGGATCGCGTCCCTGCAAGGCCAGTACGCCTCGAAGCAGCACTACGTGCTGGCGGCGGCGATGCTCGCGGCGCTGCCGACGATCCTGGTCTTCCTCTTCGGCCAGCGGTGGCTGGTCGCCTCCCTCAAGACCTCCGGCCTCCGCTGACCGGCGGCGGTTTCGCGCGAAGCAGATGAGGCCAAGCGGATCACGAGTCGCGCGGATCGCGCGGCGGGCTGTCGGTGCGGTGGCGTAGTTTGCCCGGAGTGCGGGCTTCGCGGTTGGTGTCGTTGCTGTGCTTGTTGCAGGTGCGGGAGGTCATGACCGGGCCGGAACTCGCCCGCGAGCTGGAGGTCTCCGAGCGGACGGTGGCCCGCGACGTGCTCGCGCTGGCGGCGGCCGGGGTGCCGGTGTACGCCGAGCGCGGGCGGGCCGGCGGATACCGGCTGCTCGGCGGCTACCGGGCGAAGCTCAACGGGCTCCACCAGGCGGAAGCGGAGGCGCTGTTCCTCGCCGGCGTGCCGGGGCCGGCGAGCGACATGGGCCTCGGCGAAGCCGTCGTCGCCGCGCGGCTGAAGGCGTCGGCCGCGCTGGCGCCGCCGTTCCGCGATGCGCCGCAACGGGTGGGGCAGCGCTTCCACCTCGACGCGCCCCGCTGGTTCCGCGAGGCCGAAACCCCGGCTGTGCTGCCGGAACTGAGCCGGGCGGTGTGGCGCGACCGCAAGATCGTCGCCCGGTACCGGCGCGGCGACGAGGAGGTGCGGCGCGAGCTGGAGCCGTACGGGCTCGTGCTCAAGGCGGGCGTCTGGTACCTGGCGGCCCGCAGCGGCCCGCGGTTCCTGACCTACCGGGTCGACCGCTTTCGCGAGGTGGAGGTCGGTGACGACGAGTTCGCCCGCGACGAGACCTTCGACCTCCCGGCCTTCTGGGAGGAGAAGGCCGACGAGTTCTCCCGCTCCCTGCTGACCGAACGCGTCGGGATCCGGATCAGCCCGGCGGGCCTGCGGAAGTTGCACGCGACGACCGACGGCGCCGCGGCGCGCGAAGCGGAAGCGGCCGCCGGCGAACCCGACGCGCGAGGCTGGGTGACCACCACGTTCCCGGTGGAATCCCTGGACGTGGCCTACGACCAGATCCTCTCGCTGGGCCCGGAAGCGGAGGTCCTGACCCCACCGGACCTCCGCACCCGCCTGGCCGAAGCGGCCACCCGCTTCGCCGCCCTCTACGAATTCGGCTGACGCTCAGGCGGTCAGCGGTAGTCGTCCGGGCTGCCGGGGTTGCCGGGCCATTCGACCTCGAGGACGTAGCGCCAGGCGTCCGGCTGGGAGCCGTCCGCGTCCGTGAAGCCGTAGGCCTTCGCCAGCTGGCCGCTGGACAGCGACTCCTTGTTCCAGCGGGCCACCTCCGGGTCCGTCGCCAGCGCGACCACCGCGCGGCCGACGAACTGCGGCGACTCGGAGATGCCGAAACCCTCCGGCGCCGTCGCGGACTCCCGCCAGTTCTCCTCGGTCACGCCGAAGAGTTCGAGCATCATCTCCGACCGCAACCAGCCCGGCGTCAGCGAAACCGCCGTGCCGCCGTGCTTCTCCAGTTCCTCGCCCTGCGCCCGGGCGAGGCGGTGCGCCGCGACCTTGACGATGTCGAAGAACGCGCCGCCCTCGCTGCGGTAGTACTGCTCGTGCACCTCCGCGGTGCCGTCGGTGAGCTCCACGACCAGCCCGCCCGGGCGCTTGCTCAGCAGCGCCAGCGCGAAGTGGCTGGTGATCATGTGCGCCTCGATGCCGACCCGCAGCCGCTGCAGGCCCTTGGCCAGGTCCTGCTCCCAGATCGGCTTGTGCCAGTCCATCAGGTTCTCGCCGCCGAGGTCGTTGATCAGGATGTCCAGCCGGCCCTGCTCCGCTTCGATCCGCCGGACCAGCTCGCGGACCTGTTCCGGGTCGGTGTGGTCGACCTGGACCGCGATGCCGTTGCCGCCGGCCCGGGTCACCAGCTCGGCAGTGTCCTCAATGGTCTCCGGCCGGTCGTAGTCCGAGCGCTGCGCCCGGGTGCTGCGCCCGGTCCCGTAGACCGTCGCGCCGGCCGCCCCCAGCTCCACCGCGATGCCGCGGCCCGCACCGCGGGTCGCCCCGGCGACCAGCGCGACCTTGCCGTGCAGTTGTCCACTCATGTCTGGGATTCCTCCTCTTCCGGAACGGTTCGGAAGCGAACCTGCCAGCGAATCCGGACACCTGCGGTCAGGATTCCCCGACGCGTTCCGGATCGCTCGTCGCGGCTCCGCCACGCGAAAGGAGTTCACGCACCGGCTCTTCTGCCTGCCTCGACCGGGTGAGCGGTACTCGGGGTACGGTATTGGTGGTGATCACGTCCGCGACGTGGTCGCCACCAAGGGGAGGAACAAGACTGGGCTCGCTGCGGCGGACGGACCCGCTGGGCGGCGGTGAAAGCGGTCGGGACGGAAGCGACGAGGTGCGCGGCACAACACACCTGCTGAAACTCCCGGCGTGGCTGCTGGACGCGGAGGCGGTTGGTGCCTACCGTCCGGACCGGGCACGGGAACGGCCGAAGCTCGCATCCCGCACCGACGGCGACCGGGGGGAACCCGCGTCGACGACGACCGGTACCGCGGTCGTCCCGACGGTCGACCCAGAGAGCACAGAGCCACGATCAGGAAGGCGGATCCGATGACGCCCCCGCACAACTATCTCGCGGTGATCAAGGTCGTCGGCATCGGCGGCGGCGGCGTCAACGCCGTGAACCGCATGATCGAGGTCGGGCTCAAAGGTGTCGAGTTCATCGCGGTGAACACCGACGCGCAGGCCCTGCTGATGTCGGATGCCGACGTCAAGCTCGACATCGGCCGCGAGCTGACCCGCGGCCTCGGGGCCGGTGCGGCCCCGGAGGTCGGTCACAAGGCCGCCGAAGACCACAAGGAAGAGATCGAAGAGGTCCTCAAGGGCGCCGACATGGTGTTCGTGACCGCCGGCGAGGGTGGCGGCACCGGCACCGGCGGCGCGCCTGTCGTGGCCTCGATCGCGCGCAAGCTCGGCGCGCTCACCATCGGCGTGGTCACCCGGCCGTTCTCCTTCGAGGGCAAGCGCCGCGCGGCCCAGGCCGAACAGGGCATCAAGGAGCTGCGCGAGTGCTGCGACACGCTCATCGTCATCCCGAACGACCGGCTGCTGCAGCTGGGCGACATCGGCGTGAGCCTGATGGACGCCTTCCGGTCCGCTGACGAGGTGCTGCTCTCCGGTGTCCAGGGCATCACCGACCTGATCACCACCCCGGGTCTGATCAACCTCGACTTCGCCGACGTCAAGAGCGTCATGTCCGGCGCGGGCAGCGCGCTGATGGGCATCGGCTCGGCGCGCGGCGAGGGCCGGGCGGTGCAGGCCGCGCAGAAGGCGATCAACTCGCCGCTGCTGGAGGCGTCCATGGAGGGCGCGCACGGCGTGCTGCTGGCGATAGCGGGCGGTTCCGACCTCGGCCTGTTCGAGATCAACGAGTCGGCATCGCTGGTGCAGGAATCCGCGCACCCCGAGGCCAACATCATCTTCGGTACGGTCATCGACGACTCGCTCGGCGACGAGGTGCGGGTGACCGTGATCGCGGCCGGGTTCGACGCAGGCACGCCCACCCACAAGAAGCTCGAACCGACGAAGGTCGGCGCGCGCATCGAGGAGCCGGAGCCCGCTCCGGTCGTGGAGAAGCCCGCGCCGCAGCCGGTGGCGAGCGAGCCCGCGCCGCAGCCGCCCGCGCCGCCGGTGCAGCAGCAGTCGACCCCGGCGCCGCAGCCCGCGCCGCCGGTGCAGCCGACTCCGCCGCAGCCCGCGCCGCAGGCGGAACAGCCGGCGGCCCAGCCGGTTCCGGCCCAGCCGGAGCCCGCGCCGGAACCGCCGCAGCGGCCGAACCTCGGCCAGCGGGCCGGGCTGTTCGGCAGCGACGGCTCCTCGACCGGGCAGCAGAGCCTCTCGGTGCCCGGTCGCGCCACCGGCGGCTACCCGACGCACAGCGGCACGTCCGCGACGAGCCGGCCCGGTGCGCTGTCCAACCGCGGCATCCCGGTCGCCGACGACACCGACGACGACGTCGACATACCGCCCTTCATGCGTCGCTGAAGCGCAAAGAGGGTGCGGTGGTCATTTTGCGAAGGTGGTCGCCTAGCGGAACCTCAGACGCCCTCTCGGTCCGGGATCCCCGACTCATGTATGTCCAATACACCACGTCGGGGCTGTCCTCCCGAGAGAACATCTGAGAACCCGCGGGTGGTCACCTTGCATACGTAGTTGGAAGCGGCTTCGCCGCTTGCCTGCGGCAACTGCGCGGCTTACTAGGTCGTACCCCTCAGGCAACGGCGCATGAGCGAGAATCGACACCGGAAACACCGCGTTTCCGGTGTCGACTTGTGTTCGGGAGGCTGAGCAGCAGTGCGGATTCGGCGCGTGATCACCACGCGGGAGGGCGGGAGTTCCCGGCCGCCCTTCGACTCCTTCAACCTGGGCGGCCGGGTCGGCGACGATCCCGCGGCCCTGGCTGCGAACCAGCGCAAGCTGGCCGACGGCATCGGCCTGCCCGAGGACCGTCTGGTGTGGATGGAGCAGATCCACGGGCGCACCGCGACCATCGTCGACGGGCCGCAGCCGGCGCCGGTGGAGGCGACCGACGCGCTGGTGACCGCCGAACCGAAGCTGGCGCTGATCGCGCTCACCGCGGACTGCGTGCCGGTGCTGCTCGGCGACCCGGAGACCGGCGTGGTCTCGGCGGTGCACGCCGGCCGGGTCGGCGCGCGCGTGGGAGTGCTCGTCGCAGCGCTGAAGGCGATGCAGGAGGCGGGCGCCCGGCTGGACCGCATCGAGGCGCTGCTCGGCCCGGCGGCCTGCGGCGAGTGCTACGAGGTACCCGCCGAGATGCAGGCCGACGTCGAGAAGCACCTGCCGGGGAGCGCGTGCAAGACCCGCAAGGGCACCGCCGGGCTCGACCTCCGCGCGGGGCTTTGGGAGCAGTTGGCCGCGGCCGGGATCGCCAAGATCGGCGTCGATCCGCGCTGCACCATGGAATCCCCGGAGCTCTACAGCCATCGCCGCGACAACGGCCGCACCGGCCGCTTCGCCGCGGTGATCTGGGCCGAGCCGGAGGAGACCGAGTGAGCGAGGAGTTGCGGCGGGCCGAGCTGGCCGAGTCGCTGCGGGAGGTCCGCGACCGGGTCGACCGCGCCTGCCGCGCGGCGGGGCGCGAGCCCGACGAGGTCGAGCTGCTCGCGGTGACCAAGACCTTCCCGGCATCGGACGTGGCGCTGCTGGCCGATCTCGGGCTGACCGAGTTCGCCGAGAACCGGGAGCAGGAGGCGCGCGGGAAGGTCGCCGAGTTCACCGCGCTGCGGCCGGCGGCGGAGGCGCGCTGGCACATGGTCGGGCAGCTGCAGCGGAACAAGGCCCGGTCCGTGGCCCGCTGGGCCGACGTGGTCGAGTCGGTGGACAGCGAGCGGCTCGTCGAGGCGCTGGGCCGGGCCACCGCGAACGCCCTGGAAGTGGGGGAGCGGGAGCGGCCGCTGGACGTCCTCGTGCAGGTGAGCCTGGACGAGTCGACCGGGCGCGGCGGCTGCCGTCCGGAGGACGTGTCGGCGCTGGCCGATAAGATCACGCGTACGAGTGATCTTAGGCTGCGGGGTGTGATGGCCGTCGCTCCGTTGGGTGGCGAACCCGATGTGGCTTTTGCCACACTTTCCGAGATCTCCGAGCGCTTGCGCCGTGATCACCCCGAAGCTGGCGAAGTGTCGGCGGGGATGTCCGGCGACCTGGAAAGTGCGGTTGCCCACGGCTCGACCCGGGTGCGTGTCGGAACCGCGCTGCTAGGTGGGCGGCGGTTAACCTCGCCGTAGCCGTGAACAGGGGGGTCGAGGGCCGGCCGCCTCGTGCTCGGTGCTAAGGAGTCGCAGAGGAAGGGCATGCCGATGAGCGCTTTGCACAAGTTGAAGGCCTACTTCGGCATGGTCCCGGCCGACGAGGTGGACGACTACGACGACGAGCCCGGCTACCGCGATCGGTACTCCGACACCGATCGCGATGCCTACGACGGCCCGTCGGACCGGGTCGGCGCGCGCCGCCGGGTCGGCACCCGCGGCGGCTACCAAGCGGAAGCCGAGGCGGAAGCGGACAGCTTCGTCGAGGAGTACCGCGAGCCCGCAGCACGGCCCCGGCGGCAGTGGACACCGGACCCGCCGGTGCGCAGCGTGACACCGGTCGACCCGCCGCGGGAGTCCGTCTCGCGGCTGCGGGCGGTCACCGACACGGGCACCCAGTTCAACTTGAGCAAGATCACAACGCTGCACCCGCGCAGCTACAGCGAGGCCCGCACGATCGGCGAGCAGTACCGCGACGGCACGCCGGTGATCATGAACCTGACCGAGATGGAGGAGGCCGACGCCAAGCGCCTGGTCGACTTCGCCGCAGGTCTGGCGTTCGCGTTGCGGGGCTCGATCGAGAAGGTCACCAATCGCGTGTTCTTGCTCTCACCGCCGAACGTGGACGTCGCGGCGGAGGACAAGCGGCGGCTGGCCGAGGGTGCCTTTTTCAACTACGGGTGAGTGGTGGCACAGTTGAAGCGTGAACCCGGTGCAGATCGTCCTGTTTTACGTTCTGTTCTTCTTCTGGCTGCTGCTCACGGCCCGTATCGTGATCGAACTCGTTCGAGTGTTCGCTCGCGATTGGCGGCCGGTCGGAGGGGTTGCAATCGCGTTGGAGAGCATCTACACAGTGACCGACCCACCCGTAAAGTTGGTGCGTCGGGTGATTCCGACGGTCCGGATCGGCGGCGTCGGACTGGACCTATCGATTATGGTGCTGCTGCTGGTCGTGTTCATACTGATGCGACTGGTGCAGCCCGGGTGACGGGGAACCCGGGCTACCCGCAGCCGAGGAGTGCGTGAGGTGATCTTGTGGGCTTGACCCCCGCCGACGTGCATAACGTCGCGTTCAGCAAACCTCCGATCGGTAAGCGGGGCTACAACGAGGACGAGGTAGACGCATTCCTCGACCTGGTTGAAGCCGAGCTTGCCCGGCTGGTGGAGGAGAACAACGACCTGCGCAGCCAGGTGGAGCAGCTGGAGTCCCAGCTGCAGACCGCGCAGGTCGACTTGGACGACGCGCGCAGCCAGGCCGCGTCGGTTCCCTCGACCCCGGCCGCCCCACCGGAGGAACCGCGCCGGCTTACCCCGGTCCCGGCGCCGACCGCCGCCGAGCAGACGTCCCCGGGCGGTGACCACCACGTGCAGGCCGCCAAGGTGCTGGGCCTCGCACAGGAGATGGCCGACCGGCTGACCGGTGAGGCCAAGGCCGAGGCCGACGGCATGTTGTCCGAGGCGCGGACGAAGTCCGAGCAGCTGCTGTCCGAAGCGCGCTCGAAGTCCGACAGCATGGTCAACGAGTCCCGGACCCGTGCCGAGACGATGCTCAACGACGCCCGCACGCGGGCCGAGACGCTGGAGCGGCAAGCCCGCGACAAGGCGGCGAGCCTGGAGCGCGACGCGCAGCGCAAGCACGCCGAGGTGATGGGCAACATCACGTCGGAGAAGAACGCCCTCGAGAAGAAGATCGAGACCCTGCGCACGTTCGAGCGCGAGTACCGCACTCGACTGCAGACCTACCTGGAGTCGCAGCTTCGCGAACTGCAGGACCGGGGCTCGGCCGCGCCCGCGGACAGCAGCGGCGGCCGGTCGGCCGGTCAGCAGGCCAGCTACAGCTTCGGGGCGCGCGCAGCCGAAGCCGGCTGAGCTAGTTCGTTCGCATCGGCGGCGACGGGCTGAACCGCCCGTTGCCGCCGACGTGCATCGGGGGCGTTCGGCGAGGGGCGTGAGGTCGCGTGCTGTTGGTCGTGCTGCTGCTGGTCCTGGTGGCCGGCGGTGTTCTGGCCGGTGCGGTCGCCGTCGGCGAACCGGATCTGGCGTGGCTGTCGGTGCTGATCAGCGTCGTCGGTGTGGCTCTGCTGGTCGCCGATCGGCGGCGGCGCCGGGCCGGGCCGCGTGAGCGGCCGCCGGCGGATCCCGCGCCGGTCGACGGCAGGGAGCCGGGCGAGGAGCGCAGCAACGCCGCGGAAGCGGCGGATCCGGACGCCGAGGTGCTGGTGCTCGACGAACGGCCGCGCTACCACGTGCGCACCTGCGAGTGGATCGGCGATCGGAAGACGATCGCGCTGCCACTGCGCGAGGCCTGGGAGCTCGGCTTCACGCCGTGCGCCCGCTGCGCGCCGAACGCGACGCTGGCCGCAGAGGTCCGCCGCGTGTAGCGCGGTTTCGATTGGAACGTCGGTCCCGCTGGGTACCTGGGTGTGAAACCGCGCACCGGTGAAAACCGGTGGCGGGCGCCCGGTACCCTGGACTGACCAGGCAATGATCCGGCCATCACCGGGGAGCCTCCGGAAGAACGGGTGCCCGGCCTGGGCACCTCAGTAGAACCGGACGGGTCCAGCCCGTCACAGCTGGCAACGAGTGGTCGTCGGCGTCGTCCGGCGGCAAGCGGGGTGGTACCGCGGATCTCGTGCGGGCATGCGCGCGAGGTGTCGTCCCCGTGTGGACACCGGGGTTCCGGTGACCGTGCGGCGGAAACGACACACCGCGAGGAGCACAACCGCGATGGCTTATCCCAAGGTTCAGTTCGGCGACGCCGGTGAGCGCGGCGTGGCAGCCCAGCCCGTGTTCCCCGAGATCGAGCGCCAGGTGCTGGATTTCTGGGCCGACGACAAGACCTTCCGGGCCTCGGTGCAGGCCCGCGAGGCCGGCGCCAACGGCGCCAACGAGTTCGTCTTCTACGACGGGCCGCCGTTCGCCAACGGGCTGCCGCACTACGGGCACCTGCTGACCGGCTACGTCAAGGACGTGGTGCCGCGCTACCAGACCATGCGCGGACGCCGGGTGGAGCGCCGGTTCGGCTGGGACTGCCACGGGCTGCCCGCCGAGGTCGAGGCGGAGAAGCAGCTCGGCATCACGTCGAAGTCCGAGATCGAGCAGATGGGCGTCGCCGCGTTCAACGACGCGTGCCGGGCGTCGGTGCTGCGCTACACCGCCGAGTGGGAGGACTACGTCACCCGGCAGGCCCGGTGGGTGGACTTCGACAACGACTACAAGACGCTCGACCTGGACTACATGGAAAGCGTCATGTGGGCTTTCAAGACCCTGTGGGACAAGGGTCTGGTCTACGAGGGCTTCCGGGTGCTCTGGTACTGCTGGCGCTGCGAGACGCCGCTGTCCAACACCGAGACCAAGATGGACGACGTCTACCGCCAGCGGCAGGACCCGGCGGTGACCGTGGGACTGCGGCTCAACGCGCCGGGCAAGGCCTTCGACGGCGCGCTGGCCCTGGTGTGGACGACGACCCCGTGGACCATGCCGTCGAACTTCGCGGCGGCCGTGCACCCGGATGTGGACTACGTGCTGGTCGCGCCGCCCAACGCCACCGAGCGCTACGTGCTGGCCGAGGCGCGGCTCGGCGCGTACGCGCGGGAGCTCGGCGAGGACGTGGCCGAGCACGTGGTGGAGCGGGTCAAGGGGGCCGACCTGCTCGGTGTCCGCTACACGCCGCCGTTCGACTTCTTCGTCGGCAACCGCAACGCCCACCAGGTGCTGCCAGGGGAGTTCGTCACCACCGAGGACGGCACCGGAATCGTGCACATCGCGCCGTTCGGTGAGGACGACAAGTCCGTCACCGACGCGGCGGATGTCGAGCTGGCGGTGCCGGTCGACGCCCACGGCAAGTTCACCGCCGAGGCTCCGCCGTACGAGGGCCAGCACATCTTCGACGCCAACAAGCAGATCATCCGCGACCTCAAGGACGCCGGGCTCCTGCTGCGGCACGAGACCTACGACCACCCGTACCCGCACTGCTGGCGCTGCGACAACCCGCTCATCCAGCGTCCGGTGTCGTCCTGGTTCGTGGCGGTCAGCCAGTTCAAGGACCGGATGGTCGAGCTGAACCGGCAGATCAACTGGGTGCCGGGACACATCCAGGACGGCCAGTTCGGCAAGTGGCTGGAGAACGCCCGAGACTGGAACATCTCCCGGAACCGGTACTGGGGTTCGCCGATCCCGGTGTGGGTCTCCGACGACCCGGCCTACCCGCGCACCGACGTCTACGGCTCGCTGGACGAGCTGGAGCGCGACTTCGGGGTGCGGCCGGCGAACCTGCACCGCCCGGAGATCGACGACCTGACCCGGCCGAACCCGGACGACCCGACCGGGAAGTCGACGATGCGCCGGGTTCCGGAGGTGCTGGACTGCTGGTTCGAGTCCGGCTCGATGCCGTTCGCCCAGGTGCACTACCCGTTCGAGAACTCGGAGTGGTTCGAGCACCACTACCCGGGCGACTTCATCGTCGAGTACAACGGCCAGACCCGCGGCTGGTTCTACCTGCTGCACGTGCTGGCGACGGCGCTGTTCGACCGGCCGGCGTTCACCAACGTGCTGGCGCACGGCATCGTGCTGGGCGACGACGGCCTGAAGATGTCGAAGTCCAAGCGCAACTACCCGGACGTCAACGAGGTCTTCGACCGCGACGGCTCCGACGCGATGCGCTGGTTCCTGATGGCCAGCCCGATCCTGCGCGGCGGCGACCTGGTGGTCACCGAGCGCGGTATCCGGGACGCGGTGCGCCAAGCCGTGCTGCCGCTGTGGAACTCCTGGTACTTCCTGGCGCTGTACGCCAACGCCGAGGGCGTCTCCGGTGAGTCCAAGGTGGACAGCAAGCACGTGCTGGACCGGTACATCCTGGCCAAGACGCACGAGCTGGTAGGCGACGTGCAGGCCGCAATGGACTCCTTCGACCTCGCGGGCGCCTGCTCGGACGTGCGGGACTTCCTGGAGGTGCTGACCAACTGGTACGTGCGCCGTTCCCGCGACCGCTTCTGGGCGGGTGACCGGGACGCGATCAACACGCTGCACACCGTGCTGGAGGTGACCTGCCGGGTGGTGGCGCCGATGCTGCCGCTGACCGCGGAGGCGGTCTGGCGCGGGCTGACCGGCGGCTGCTCGGTGCACCTGGCGGACTGGCCGCTGGTCGACGAGCTGCCCGCGGACGCCGCGCTGGTGACCGCGATGGACGAGGTGCGGCAGGTGTGCTCGGCCACGTCGGCGCTGCGCAAGTCCAACAAGCTGCGGGTGCGGTTGCCGCTGGCCAAGCTCGTGGTCGCCACCCCGGACGCGGAGGCGCTGCGGCCGTTCGCGGACCTCATCCGCGACGAGATCAACGTCAAGGAGCTCGAGCTGAGCACCGACGTCGCCGCGCACGGCCGCTTCGAGATCGCGGTGAACGCGCGGGCCGCCGGTCCGCGGCTGGGCCGCGACGTGCAGAAGGTGATCAAGGCGGTGAAGTCGGGCGAGTGGCAGCGCACCGGCGGCACCGTGGTCGCGGCCGGCATCGAGCTGCAGGCGAGCGAGTTCGACGAGCGCCTGGTCTCCAGCGACCCCGGCGCGGCCTCGGCGCTGCCCGGCGGCAAGGGCCTGGTCGTGCTGGACACCGAGGTGACCCCGGAGCTGGCGGCCGAAGGCCTGGCCCGCGACGTGGTCCGCGTCGTCCAGCAGGCCCGCAAGGAAGCGGACTTCCAGGTCTCCGACCGGATCGCGGTGGCGATCTCGGCCCCGGCCGAGGTCCTGTCGGCCGTCGCCGAGCACCGCGAGTTCATCGCGGCCGAAACCCTGGCGAACGCGGTCGAGTCCGGCGACGTGGCGGACGGCTTGACCGGCACCGTCGGCGAGGGCATCGAGATCAAGGTCGGCGTCACCAAGGCCTGATCCCGCGAGGTCGAGGGCGCTTCCCGCCGGATTTCCCGGCGGGAAGCGCCCTTCGCGCTTCCCAGGTTGGTGTGACCAAGGACGCTCCCACGATCCGGGATTGCCGTTGTCCGCTGCCGCGGCGGTTTCCTAAGGTCCGTATTCGAAGGTCATGAGTGCCAGCGTCAAGCCCCGGCTTGCTGGCCGGCAACCCTCCAACCGCGGTGGGGTGCCCCGGGTGAAGACCTGGCCGGTCGTGCAGGGCGATCGGCAAGCGCGGACCCCTCCAGACGGGTCCGATGAGGCCCCCTAGGAGGCCGTCATGTCTTCTGCCGTCATCGACATCCCGAAGCAGTCCGATGTGGACTACCGGATCCCCGCCGTCGTCGGCCGCTCGCTGCAGGTTCCGCTGGTCACCGGCGAGCACATCGGATACGCGAACCTCGACCACGGGGCGAGCGCGCCCTGTCTGGAGCCGGTGCAGTCGGCGGTGGACGAGCTGCTGCCCTGGTACGCGAGCGTGCACCGCGGTGCCGGGTTCGCCTCCCAGGTGTGCACCCGGGTCTACGAGGGCGCCCGGGACAAGCTCCGGGCCTTCGTCGGCGCCCGGCGCACCGACTCGGTGATCTTCACGCGCAACACCACCGACGCCCTGAACCTGCTGGGGCGGGCGCTGCCGCGCGGCACCTCCGTCGTCGTCTTCGACACCGAGCACCACGCCGCGCTGCTTCCCTGGTCCGGGCCGCGGGTGCGCCGCCTGCCCGCGCCGGAGACGCCGGCGGACGCGATCGCCGCGCTCGACGCCGCGCTGGCCGAATGCCAGGAGGGGCCGCGGCTGGCGGTGATCACGGGCGCCTCCAACGTCACCGGCGAGGTGTGGCCGGTCGCGGAGCTCGCGAAGGTGGCCCGCCGGCGCGGGGCGCGCACCGTGCTGGACGCCGCGCAGCTCGCGCCGCACCGGCCGGTGCGGATCGGCGAGCTCGACGTCGACTACGTCGCGATTTCCGGGCACAAGCTCTACGCGCCGTTCGGCGCGGGCGCGCTGATCGGCCGCGCGGACTGGCTCAACGCCGCCGAGCCGTACCTGGCGGGCGGCGGCGCGACCCGGCTGGTGCAGGAGCGGTCGGTCAGCTGGACGACCGGGCCGGAGCGGCACGAGGCCGGCTCGCCGAACACCGTCGGCGTGCACGCGCTGGCCAAGGCCTGCGAGACCCTCGCGGCCAACTGGCCGGACGTCGTCGAGCACGAGGAGACGCTGCTGCGCCGGCTGCGGGCCGGGCTGCGCGGCGTGCCGGGGCTGCGCGAGCTGCGGTTGTTCGACGCCGATCACGACCGGGTCGGCGTGGTGAGCTTCACCATCGACGGGCAGGACCCCGGCCTGCTGGCCGCGGCGCTTTCCGCGGAGCACGGCATCGGCGTCCGCGACGGCTTGTTCTGCGCGCACGTGGCCACGCGGCGGCTGCTCTCGAGGGCGGGCTCGGACGCCGATCGCGCGGTGCGCGTCAGCGTCGGGCTGGGCACGACGGCGGAGCACGTCGACCGCCTGGTGAACGCGCTGCGGCGGCTGGTGGCAATGGGCCCGGTGTGGCGCTACGAGCAGGTCGACGGCCGCTGGGTGCCCGCCGACGACCCGCGCCCGGTGCCGGACTTCCTCGGCTGACTGCTCCGTACCGCGGAACCGGACTTCCATGCGTCCCGATCTTGCCTAAAATCGGACGCTTCCCGGGCTGGGCCGGTTCTCCCGATTTTGCCTAAAATTGGGAATCTTCGTGGCGGGGCGCACCGATTAGGGCTTCCGATTTTGCCTAAAATTGGGTGGTTCTCCGCGTCGGGGTTCAGCGAATCGGTACTGCCGTGATGCGCCCGGTCAGGTTCGGGGACAATGGCGGTCGTGAGCACCGAGCAGTCCTCCCCGAGGGAGTCCTCAGCAGAGCAGGCGGGCACCGAGCCGACCGCCGCGGAACAGGCACTCGATACGCAGGCCGGGACGGCGGAGGAGCCGCCCAAGCGCGCCTCCGGGAAGCTGCTCGGGTTGCTGGGCGGGGTCGCCGTGGTGGCCCTGGCCATCGACATCCTCACCAAGGTCGCCGTGGTCGCGAACCTGGAGGGCAAACCGCCGGTCGAGTTGTTCGGCGGCCTGCTCTACCTCGACGTGCTGCGCAATCCCGGCGCCGCGTTCTCGCTGGCCACCGGCATGACCTGGCTGCTCGCGCTGCTGGCCACGGCGGTCGTCGGCGTGATCATCTGGCTGGCGCCGAAGCTGCGTTCGCTGGGCTGGGCGGTGGGGCTCGGCCTGGTGCTCGGCGGCGCCTGCGGCAACCTGGTCGACCGGTTCTTCCGCGCCCCCGGCCCGCTGCAGGGACACGTGGTGGACTTCCTGTCGGTGTTCGCGCCGGGCGGCGCGGTGTGGCCGGTGTTCAACGTCGCCGACTCCTGCATCGTCTGCGGCGGCATCCTGGTCGTGCTGATGTCGCTGCTGGGCCGCGACTACGACGGCACCGTGCACCGCAAGAAGAAGGCAGCGCAGTCGTGACGGACCTCCGTACGCTGCCGGTTCCCGAGGGGCTGGACGGCATGCGCGTGGACGCCGGCCTGTCGAAGCTGCTCGGCCTGTCCCGCAGCGCCGTCGCCTCGCTGGCCGAGTCCGGTGACGTGCTGGTCGACGGCAACCCGGCGGGCAAGTCGGACCGGCTGGTCGCCGGGGCCTGGCTGGAGGTGACGCTGCCGCTGGCGCAGCAGCCGCTGCAGGTCGTCGCGGTGCCGGTGTACGGGCTCAGGATCCTGCACCAGGACGACGACATCGTCGTGGTCGACAAGCCGATCGGCGTCGCCGTGCACCCGAGCCCGGGCTGGGAGGGGCCGACCGTGGTCGGCGGGCTCGCCGCCGCGGGCGTGCGCATCGCGACCTCCGGGGCCTCCGAGCGGCAGGGCGTCGTGCACCGCCTCGACGCGGGCACCACGGGTGTGATGGTCGTGGCCAAGAGCGAGCACGCGTACTCGGTGCTCAAGCGCGCGTTCAAGGAACGCACCGTGGACAAGCGGTACCACGCGGTGGTGCAGGGGCATCCGGACCCGAGCCGCGGCACCATCGACGCGCCGATCGACCGGCACCCGCGCCACGACTACAAGTTCGCGGTCGTCACCGGCGGCAAGCCCAGCATCACCCACTACGAGACGGCGGAGGCGTTCCGCGCGGCGTCGCTGGTGGACGTGAAGCTGGAAACCGGGCGCACGCACCAGATCCGGGTGCACTTCGCGGCGATCAAGCACCCCTGCGTCGGCGACCTGACCTACGGCGCGGATCCGGTGCTGGCCCGGCGGCTCGCTATTACCAGGCAGTGGTTGCACGCGCGCAGCCTCTCCTTCGAGCACCCGTCCGGCGGCTGGGTCACGTTCGAAAGCGATTACCCCGCCGACCTGCAGCACGCGCTGGACGAGCTCCGCGGTCAGGACGGCTGAGCCGGGTACGGTGGCGGGCAAGCCTGTGACGAGCAAGGGGGCTTGATGGCACAGTCGAAGTCGTTCGAGGGGTCGGATGCGCCGACGCCGCCCAGCGGCATTCCGGTGTTCGACGCCGGAGCCGACGTGGACACGCCGCCGGCCGGTTTCACCAGCCTCGGAGACGTGATCAGCGCGGAAGACGTGGGCAAGGCGGCACCGTCGGTGCTCGGCGCTCCGGAGCCGAACCAGGCGGGGGGCGAAGCGGGGGACTGGCCGACGCTGGAGTACCGCAGCCGCAACAAGCCGGAGCGCCCCAAGCGCAACAACCCGCTGAACATCTTCCGCCGCGACAAGGAGTCGTGAGCCCTTCGGGCGGCCGTGGCAGCAAGAGACTCACGGCCCCTGGGTTGGTTCACGTCCTGCAGCGGCTGTTTCGACTTGGGTGACGCGTGGGCTCTCTGAGGTTCCGCCACCCGCACCGCCAGGCAAAGGAGTTCGGAGAAAAGCTCTACAGCGCCTTGAGCTCTTCGACCACTTCCCGCACGGAGGCTTTGGCGTCGCCGAAGAGCATCGTCGTCTTCGGGTCGGTGTAGAGCGGGTTGTCCACGCCCGCGAAGCCAGCCCGCATCGAGCGCTTCAGGACGACGATCGCCTTCGCCTGGTCGACGTTGAGGATCGGCATGCCGTAGATCGGCGAGTTCGGGTCGGTGCGGGCCGCCGGGTTGGTGACGTCGTTGGCGCCGATCACCAGCGCGACGTCCGCGCGGGCGAACTCGTCGTTGATCTCGTCCATCTCCTTGAGCTGCTCGTAGGGCACGTCGGCCTCGGCGAGCAGCACGTTCATGTGACCGGGCATCCGGCCCGCCACCGGGTGGATCGCGTAGTCGACGGAAACTCCCTTGTCCGCCAACAACTTCGCCATGTCCTGCACCGCGTGCTGGGCCTGCGCGACCGCCATGCCGTAGCCGGGCACCACGATCACCTGCCCGGCGTAGACCAGCTGGATCGCCACGTCGGCCGCGCTGACCGAGCGCACCGTGCCGTCGGTGGCCGCCGGGGCTTCGGCCGCGCCGCCGCCGAAACCGCCGGCCACGATCGACGGGATCGACCGGTTCATCGCCTTGGCCATCTGGTCGGTGAGGATCGAACCGGACGCGCCGACCAGCATGCCCGCCACGATCATCGCGGTGTTGCCCAGCGCCAGCCCGGCCGCGGCCGCCGACAGCCCGGTGAACGCGTTGAGCAGCGACACCACCACCGGCATGTCGGCCCCGCCGATCGGCAGCACCACCGCGATCCCGGCCAGCCCGGCCAGCACCAGCACGGCCACGACCAGCAGTTCGGCGGTGCCACCGAGGCCGATCGCCACGGCGCAGGCGATGGCCCCGGCCAGCAGCAGTACGTTCAGCGGCATCTGCAGCCGGCCGACGGTGATCGGGCGGCCCGGCACGATCTCCTGCAGCTTGCCGAAGGCGACGAGCGAGCCCCAGAACGAGATCGAGCCGACGATCGCCGCGAACAGCGTTGAGATCGGCACGAACGCCGGCTCGCCCTGGAACCCGGTGGTCTCCCGGAACTCCACCCACGCGGTGAGCGCCACCGCGCCGCCGCCGACGCCGTTGAACAGCGCGACCATCTGCGGCATCGCGGTCATCTTCACCCGCCGCGCGGCGGGCACGCCGATGACCGTGCCGAGCACCAGGCCCAGCACGATCAGCCCCCAGTTGCCCAGGCCCGGGGTGAGCAGCGTGGCGACGACGGCGACCGCCATGCCCGCCGCCGCGATCGCGTTGCCGCGGACCGCGGTGCGCGGGCCGGTCAGCCCCATCAGGCCGTAGATGAACAGCGCGAACGCCAGGATGTAGAGCACCGAACGCAGGGTGATCACTTGTCGGCACCCTTCCGCGTCGCCTCCGGCTTCCGCTTGAACATGCCCAGCATCCGGTCGGTGACCAGGAATCCGCCGACGACGTTGATGGTGCCGAACACGATGGCCACCAGCGCCAGCAGCTGAGAGCCGAGGTCCTCCACCCCGGAGCCCAGCACGAGCACGCCGCCGAGCAGCACGATGCCGTGGATGGCGTTGGTGCCGGACATCAGCGGGGTGTGCAGCGTGTTCGGCACCTTCGAGATCACCGCGAAGCCGACGAACCCCGCCAGCACCAGGACCGCGAGATCGGCCAGGAACATCGCCTCTCCTCCCGTTCGCCTATGGAAGCTCGTTGACGCTCATGCCGGGTCCGGACGGGTGATGCAGGCGGCGGCGAGGACCTCGTCGGTGAGGTCGGGCGCGAGGCGGCCGTCGACGAGCATCAGCTCCAGGAGCGCCTGGACGTTGCGGGCGTAGAGCTCGCTGGCGTGCTCCGGCATGCTCGCCGGGAGGTTCAGCGGGGCCGCGATGGTGATCTCGTGGCCGACCACGGTCCGCCCCGGCTCGCTGAGCTCGCAGTTGCCGCCCGCCGCGCCCGCCAGGTCGACGATCACGCTGCCCGGCCGCATCCGGCGCACCGCCTCCGCCGGGACCAGCTTCGGGGCCGGCCGGCCCGGCACCAGGGCGGTGGTGATCACCACGTCGAAACCGGCGATGGCCGAGTTGAGCCGGTGGGTCTGCTCGGCGTGCTCGTCGTCGGTCAGCTCCCGGGCGTAGCCGCCCTCGCCGACCGCCGAAACGCCCAAGTCCAGCCATTTGGCGCCCACCGAGCGCACCTGGTCGGCGACCTCCGGTCGCACGTCGTAGCCGGTGGTGCGGGCGCCGAGCCGCTTCGCGGTCGCCAGCGCCTGCAGGCCGGCCACCCCGACGCCGAGCACCAGCACCGACGCGGGCTTCACGGTGCCCGCCGCGGTGGTCAGCATTGGGAAGAACCGGGTGCATTCGCTCGCCGCCAGCAGTACGGCCCGGTATCCCGCGACGTTGGCCTGCGAGGACAGCGCGTCCATCGACTGGGCCCGGGAGATGCGCGGCACCGACTCCAGCGCGAAGCCCTGCACCCCGGCGGCCCGCAGCCGGTCGGCGATGTCCGGATCGGTCAGCGGTGCCAGGAAGCCGATCAGCGCCGAGCCGGGCGACAGCCGGGCGATCTCCGCCTCGGTCGGCGCGTTCACCTTGATCACGACGTCGGCGGACCACGGATCGCCGATGCTCGCGCCCGCCTTGGCGAACGCCTCGTCCGGGATCAGCGCGGCCTGCCCGGCACCGGCCTCGACCACGACGCCGAGGCCCTGCGCGCACAACCGCTCCACCACGCCCGGGACGAGCGCGACCCGGCGTTCACCGGGCATCGTCTCGCGCGGCACACCGACGCTGGTGCGACCGCTCTCCGGAGAGGTCATGACTCCAGCTCTCCACACCGCGGCGCAAACCGCAAGACCACCCGCCCGTTCGGCCCCGGTAGATCACCAGGACAGACGTACTGGAGGGCGTGGAGTTCTGGCATTCACCGGATTTGCGGCCCCGCCGACCGGGAATGAACGCGCGGCGGAATCGGGCCGAAGCAGCTCCTGCTGCGCAGAACGAGGCCGGAATTCAAGAAGTTCAGAGGTCGGTGATGTCCCACGTGAGGGTGCGCTGTTCGTCGCCCGGGCGGGGCGTCCAGCGGACCTTGGTGAGCTCCGTGTTCTCCGGCAGCACGTACACCGTGTGGCCGCCCGCGGTTTCGCCCGGCTGCACGCCGATGCGGTGCGGTGGGCGGGAGGACAGCGACACCGGCGCCTTCGACACCGCCGCGCCTTCCTCGGTGATCAGCTCCAGGTACAGGTCGGGCAGCGACGCGAACGGCGTCGCCCCGCGGTTGGTCAGCTCGGTGTGCACGACGACCGAGCGCTCGCCGTCCTGCAGCTCGTAACCGGCCGCGGTGAACAGGAAGTCGGCCGGGTCCACGACCTCCACGAGCAGGATCGTGATCCGCTCGCCCTCCAGCCCCTCGACGTCGAGCTTGCTGCCGACCTTGCCGGTGCGCACCGGCTGCTGCTGCGGCGCCGGCTGGGCGCCCGGCCACTGCTGGTCGCCGCGGGCCCACGAGGCCGATCCCGGCGGCCCCCACACGTTCATCGGGTTCGACGGCGCGGGCTGCTGCTGGAAGGACGTCGCCGGCGGGCCGGCCGGGACGAACGGCTGCGGGCCGCTCGGGCCGCCGTAGGGCGCGGGGTAGCCGCCGGTGGGCATCGGGTAGCCGCCGGTGGGCTGCGGGTAGGAGCCGGACGGCTGCACCTGGTGGCTGCCGCTGGCCGGCCCGGGCACCTGGTACGGCCCGCTGGCCATGTTCTGCTGCGCGGCCCAGTGCTGAGCCGCGGCGACCGCGTTGCGGATGGCCTGGGGGTCGCACTCGACGCCGACGATCAGCGGCAGGCCGGTCGTGGAGAGGGCAGCAAGGCGTGCTGCGACGTCGCGCACGTCCATGCCGAGCCGACCGGCGATCTCGGGAACCGCCGCACGGCCCATCTCGGCGACGACGCTCAGCAGACGCACGTCCACGGGGTCAGGGCCAGCCACGTCGTGCCACGCTACCCGCTCGCCCCAACCCAGGCGTAAACGGCATGTGGTTTTGATCCGGACCTCGCGACCGGCCGGCGGGGCAGCGGGGCGGCTCACACCACGCCCGCGTGGGAACACCGCGCAACGCCGGGGGAATCTCCGATCGCGTCGGGGCCGGGAGTTAGGCTGGCACCTCTCCCAGAAGCCCGCCGAAGGAGGACTTTCCCGTGCCTGTCGACCCCTTCGTTCACCTCCATGTGCACACCGAGTACTCGATGCTCGACGGTGCGGCGAAGGTGGGGGCGTTGTTCGCCGAAGCCGAGCGGTTGGGCATGCCCGCGGTGGGGATGACCGACCACGGCAACATGTTCGGCGCGGACGAGTTCTACCAGCAGGCGCGCAAGACGGGTATCAAGCCGATCATCGGGATCGAGGCGTACCTCTCGCCGGGGAGCCGGTTCCACAAGAAGCCGGTGTTCTGGGGTGAGGCGAAGCAGCGTGGCACCGACGAGTTCGGTGAGGGCGGTGACGTCTCGGGTGCCGGTGCGTACACGCACATGACGATGCTGGCGCGCAACGCGACCGGCCTGCGGAACCTGTTCACGCTGTCCAGTCGCGCGAGCTTCGAGGGCATGTACCGCAAGCCGCGGATGGACAAGGAGCTGATCTCGGAGTTCTCCGAGGGCATCATCGCCACGACGGGTTGCCCGTCGGGTGAGGTGCAGACCCGGCTGCGGCTGCGGCAGTTCGACGAGGCGCTGCGGGCGGCGGCGGAGTACCAGGAGATCTTCGGCAAGGACTACTTCTTCCTGGAGCTGATGGACCACGGGCTGCCGATCGAGCGGTCGGTGCGCCAGGGCCTGCTGGAGATCTCCAAGAAGCTGGGCATCCCGCCGCTGGCGACCAACGACAGCCACTACGTCACGGTCGACCAGGCCGAGTCGCACGGCGCGTTGCTGTGCGTGCAGTCCGGCAAGACGCTCAGCGACGAGTCCCGGTTCAAGTTCGACGGCGACGGCTACTACCTGAAGTCCGCGGCCGAGATGCGGGAGTACTGGGACAAGGAGGTCCCGGGCGCGGCGGACAGCACGCTGCTGATCGCGGAGATGGTCGAGTCCTACGAGGACGTCTGGGCCTTCCAGGACCGGATGCCGCGCGTCACCGACGGCACCGGCCGCAGCGAGCGCCAGCTGCTGGAGGCCGAGGTCGAGCAGTACCTGCCGTCGCGGTACCCGGACGGGGCGACGCAGGAGTGCCTGGACCGGATCAAGGTCGAGCTGGACGTGCTCGACACCAAGGGCTACTGCGCGTACTTCCTGGTCGTGGGCGACCTGACGCGGTGGGCGAAGTCGCAGGGCATCCACGTCGGGCCGGGCCGTGGCTCGGCGGCGGGTTCGCTGCTGGCCTACATCCTGCACATCACGAACCTGGACCCGCTGGAGCACGGGCTGATCTTCGAGCGGTTCCTGAACCCGGAGCGCGACTCCCCGCCGGACATCGACCTCGACTTCGACGACCGCCGCCGCGACGAGGTGCTGCAGTACGCGATCAACAAGTACGGCCGCGACAAGGTGGCGCAGGTCATCACCTTCGGCAAGATCAAGACGAAGGCGGCGATCAAGGACTCCGCGCGGGTGCACCACGGCCAGCCCGGGTTCGCCATCGCGGACAGGATCTCCAAGGCGCTGCCGCCGCCGATCGCGGCCAAGGACATCCCGCTGTCGGGCATCGTGGACCCGCAGCACGAGCGCTACGCCGAGGCCGCCGAGGTCCGCAGCCTGATCGAGACCGACCCGTCGGTGTCGCAGATCTTCGACACCGCGCGCGGCCTGGAGGGCCTGATCCGCAACGCCGGCGTGCACGCCTGCGCGGTGATCCTCTCCTCGCAGCCGTTGCTGGGCACGGTGCCGCTGTGGGCGCGTGACGACGGCTCGATCATCACCGGCTGGGACTACCCGTCGTGCGAGGCCATCGGCCTGCTGAAGATGGACTTCCTGGGCCTGTCGAACCTCACGATCCTCGGTGACTCGCTGCGGATGGTGAAGGACAACCACGACCGCGACATCGACCTGTCCAACCTGGGGCTGGACGACAAGACCACCTACGAGATGCTCGCCCGCGGGGAAAGCCTGGGAGTGTTCCAGTTCGAAGGTGGCGGCATGCGGGAGCTGCTCAAACGCCTGCAGCCGACCGAGTTCGGCGACCTGGTGGCGGCCAACGCGCTGTACCGGCCGGGCCCGATGGACGTCAACGCGCACCTCGACTACGCCGACCGCAAGAACGGTCGCAAGGAGATCGAGCCGATCCACCCCGACCTCGAAGAGGACCTGCGGGACATCCTCGACGAGACCTACGGCCTGATCGTCTACCAAGAGCAGATCATGGCGATCGCGCAGAAGGTGGCGGGCTACAGCCTCGGCCGAGCGGACATCCTGCGCCGCGCGATGGGCAAGAAGAAGAAGTCGGTCCTGGACCAGGAATTCGAGGGTTTCCAGGCCGGCATGCAGGCGAACGGCTACCGCGACGAGGCCATCACCAAGCTCTGGGAGACGGTGCTGCCCTTCGCCGGCTACGCGTTCAACAAGTCGCACGCGGCCGGTTACGCCCTGGTGGCGTACTGGACGGCGTACCTGAAGGCCAACTACCCGGCCGAGTACATGGCCGGGCTGCTGACCTCCAACGGCGACAACAAGGACAAGATGGCGATCTACCTCGCCGAATGCCGCCGGATGGGCGTCAAGGTCCTGTCGCCGGACGTCAACGACTCGCGCGACACCTTCGCCGCGGTCGGCTCCGACATCCGGTTCGGGATGAGCGCGATCCGCAACGTCGGGTCCAACGTGGTGGCGTCGATCGTCAAGTCCCGCGAGGAGAAGGGCCGCTACACGTCGTTCACCGACTTCCTGGACAAGTCGGAGATCCTGGCCTGCAACAAGCGGGTCATCGAGTCGCTGATCAAGGCGGGCGCGTTCGACTCGCTGGGGCACAGCCGGATGTCGCTGGTGCAGCACCACGAGGCCGCGGTGGACGCGGTGATCGGGCTGAAGCGGCAGCAGGCGATGGGCCAGTTCGACCTGTTCGGCGCGGACTCCTCGGCGGACAGCGCGGACGCCTCGCCGCTGGCGCACCTGGTGTTCACCCTGGAGGAGTGGCCGCGCAAGCAGTTGCTGTCCTACGAGCGGGAGATGCTGGGCCTGTACGTCTCGGCGCACCCGCTGGACGGGGCGGAGCGGCTGCTCGCGCCCTACCAGGACACCGGGATCGCCGACCTGGTCGGCGGCGAGCGGGAGTTCGGCGGCGGCAAGGAGCAGCTCAAGATCGCCGGCATGATCTCGGGCATCCAGCGCCGCATCAACAAGAACGGGCACCCGTGGGCGATCGTCACGCTGGAGGACCTGGACGCCAGCGTGGAGGTGCTGTTCTTCCCGAAGTCCTACGAGATGTTCTCCGACTGCCTGGTGGAGGACACCGCGCTGGCCGTCAAGGGCCGCATCAACGAGCGGGAGGGCACGATCAGCGTGTTCGCCTCGGATGCGGTGCCGGTGGACATCTCGGCGGCGGAGACCGACCCGGGCACCGACCCGGCGTTCGTGATCAAGGTGCCGGTGGGCCGGGTGGACCAGTCGCTGGTGGCGGAGCTGAAGCGGACGCTGCAGGCGCACTCGGGCACGACGCCGGTGCAGCTGAAGCTGCAGAGCCCGCGCGGCACGACCCGCCTGGCGCTGTCCAGCGACTACTTCGTGTCCACGGAGAACGGCCTGCAGGGCGAGCTGAAGGGCCTGCTCGGCGCGGGCTGCTTCGAGGCGTACTGATCCGCAGAACCTGATTCCAGGCTCGTTTTGCGTGGCGGTGCGGGTAGCGGAACCTCAGGCACCTTCTCGCTGTGGGATCCCCGACACACGTATGTCCAAATACGACGCGTCGGGGCTGTCCTCGCGAGAAGGCCCCTGAGAGCCCGCGGCGGTGCAAGCTGCGTAGGTGGGCCAAGCGGCTGCGCCGCTTCAAAGACAGCAACCCCACACCGCCCATTCCCGGTGTTCAGTTGTCGCGGAGGCGGCTGATCAGGCCTGCGAGCATGGCGATCTGGCCGGGCGACTCGCCCGGGATCACGTGCTCGTCGCGCGAGTGCGGCCCGGCGCCGACCGCGCCGAGCCCGTCGAGGACCGGCTTTCCCAGCGCCGACACGAAGTTCGCGTCGCTCACGCCGCCTACGGCCGTGCCCTCCAGGTCCCGGCCGATGTCCTGCGCGGCGGCGCGGGCGGCGTCGAACAGCCGCTCCGACGGCGGGTTCGGGTTCATCGGCGGCCGGTTCCAGTCGCCGGTGATGTCGAACTTGATCCGGTCGTCGGCGACCGCCAGCGCGGCGAAACCCGCGTCGATCCGGGCCGTCTCGGCCGGGTCCTGGATGCGGATGTCGATCTCGCAGCTCGCCCGGCCGGCCACCACGTTGCGGCCGGTGCCGCCGGTGATCGCGCCGATGTTGATGGTGGTGCCGCGCTCCGGCGCGGCCAGCGCGGTGATCTGCGGGACGAGCTCGGCGATGGCGTGGATCGCGCTCGCGCCGGCCGTCGGATCGAGCCCGGCGTGCGCTTCGACGCCGTAGACCGCCAGGTCGAACATGCCCAGGCCCTTGCGGCGGACCTTGGCCATGCCCTCCCGGCTGGGCTCCAGCACCAGGGTCGCGGTGGCCTCGGCGCACGCCCGCTCGATGTGCGGGCGGGACGCGATGCTGCCGATCTCCTCGTCGCCGGTGAGCAGGAACCGCACCGCCGGGTGCGGGATCTCCAGCTCGCGCAGCAGGCGCAGCGCCCACACGCCGTGCACGATGCCGAGCTTCATGTCCAGGCAGCCCGGCGCGGTGATCCGGTCGCCTTCGGCGGTG
Organism: Saccharopolyspora shandongensis; assembly: GCF_900106995.1. GTDB lineage: Bacteria > Actinomycetota > Actinomycetes > Mycobacteriales > Pseudonocardiaceae > Saccharopolyspora > Saccharopolyspora shandongensis. The sequence continues at coordinate 242,386 of NZ_FNOK01000003.1, read as the reverse complement.
AACGGCCATTCCGCCAGGGTCCCGATCGGCCACACCGTGTCGTAGTGGCACAGCAGCAGGACGGTTCCGCCCGCGGTGCCGGGGAACGTGATGTCGAGGACGTCACCGCGGTCGCCGCAGTCGTGCCGGGCCCGCGCGGTCGGCTCGCCCAGCCGCTCGGCGAGCCAGTCCGCGATGTCGGCGAGCCCGGCGTCCAGCGCGGCCTTGTCGTTGCTGGGGGTCTCGTGCTCGACCAGTCGCCGCAGGTCGGCGATCACCTCGGGAAGGTCGCGTTCGGCCGCACCGGTCAATGCCGTCGCACTGCTCACTCGTCATCACCTCTCTGCTCGTGCTTGCGTGTTCATCGCACCGGGGCGCCCGGGCCCAGCGGCACGCCGAGCGCCCACCACGCGATGAAGAACAGGGTCCAGCTGACCAGCACCGCGAAGGAGATCGGGATGGTCAGCGACATGAGCGTGCCGATCCCGGCCTCCTTGCGGTACCGCTGCAGGAGGCCGAGCGCCATCGCGAAGTACGGGCTCATCGGGCTGATCAGGTTCGTCGCCGAGTCCGCGATCCGGTACACCGCCTGGGTCGTCTCCGGCGACACGCTGAGCAGCATGAACATCGGCACCAGGATCGGGCCGACCAGCGCCCACTGCGCCGAGCCGCTGGTGATCACCAGGTTGATGCAGGTGACGAGCGCGATCAGGCCGAGGAACAGCACGAGCGGGTGCACGTTCGCGGCCTGCAGCAGCGCCGCGCCGTGGATGGCGATGATCTCGCCGATGTGCGTCCACTTGAAGTAGGCCAGGAATTGGGAGGCGGCGAAGAACAGCACCACCACGGGCGCCAGGTCGACCACGCCCTTGGTCATCGCGCCGGGGATCTCCGCGGCGCGGCCGATCGATCCGGTGCTGCGGCCGTAGACCGCGCCGGTGAGCAGGAAGGCGAAGCCCAGGACGTAGGCGACCCCGGTGATGATCGGCGAGCCGAGGACGTCGCCGTCCTCGCCGCGGAACGGCGAGCCGCTGGGCACCAGCACCGCGACCAGCACCGCGACGAGGGCCAGCAGGGTCAGCCCGGCGTTGCGCAGGCCCCGGCGCTCGGCGGCGGTCAGCCGCATCTCGCCGAGCTGCTGGTCCGGGGCACCGTCGCCGTCGGTGGCCATCCCGGCGGTGCGCTTGGTGAGCACGAACTCGGTGACCAGGGTGATCACGAACGCGAGGAAGATCGCCGAGCCGATCGAGAAGTAGTAGTTGGCCAGCGGCGTGACGGTGTAGTTCGGGTCGATGAGGTGGGCGGCGGTGGTGGTCAGCCCGGCCAGGATCGCGTCGGTGGGCGTCAGCAGCAGCGAGGCGTTGTACCCGGCCGAGATCGAGCCGAACGCCACCACCAGGCCGAGGACCGGGCTCCGGCCGACGGCCTTGAACACCATCGCGCCCAGCGGGATCAGCACCACGTAGGCGGCGTCGGAGGCCACGCTGCCGCTGATCCCGACCAGCGCCACGACGAAGGTCAGGTACTTGGCCGGGACGCGGGTGACGCTGCCGCGCAGCATCGCGCTGAGCAGGCCGCTGTGCTCGGCGACCGAGACGCCCAGCATCACCACGATGATCAGCGCCAGCGGCGGGAAGGCCGCGAAGTTGTCGACCGCGTCGCCGATGATCGCCTGCACGCCTTCGGCCGACAGCAGGCTCTTCACCTGGATCGTCTTGCCGTCCACGGGGGACACCGCGGAGACGCCGATGGCGCTGAGCACCGCGCTGAGCGCGATGACGAGGCCCGCCATCATGGTGAACAGCCAGAACGGGTGCGGCAGCTTGTTCCCCAGGCGTTCGACGCCTTGCAGGAAGCGCAGCAGCAAGGACATCGAGCGCGTGCTCCGCGCGTCCCCGGTGGTGGTCACCTTGCAGCTCCTAACCCGGTGCGGTCGATCACATAGGTGCTCCGATAGGGCGACATTCAAATCGGACATGACGGGAACTGTCAATAGTGGCGATCGAGGTGGTGCATCTATTCATGCAGCGGGAGCATGTGGGCTTAGTATCGACGATGTGGTCGGAGATGCCGTGCTGGACGAGCTCGATCTGAACCTGGTCGCCGCGTTGCAGGAGGCGCCGCGGGCGCCCATCAACGCGCTGGCCGAGGCGCTGGGCAGTTCCCCCAGCACCGTCGGGCGGCGGTTGCAGCGCCTGCACGGCGACCGCCTGCTGCGCGTGATCGGGCAGCTCGACTGGCGGCTGTTCTCCGACACCCATCCCCGGCACGTCTGGATCACCACCGAGGCCGGGCAGCTGCAGAACGTCGCCCACCGCGTCGCGGAACTCCCCGAAGCGCAGTACGTCGCCATGACGACCGGGCGCGCGGACGTGTACTGCACGGTCCACCCGTCGCGCCGGGACGCGGTGAAGGACCTGCTGACGCGGCGCATCCCGGGCCTGGCCGGGGTGGTCGCCACGCAGTCGGACCTGGTGCTGCGGCCCTTCGGCCGGGCCGACGCGTGGCGGGTGCGCCAGCTCGACGACGAGCAGCGCGCCGTGCTCGCCCCGCACCGCATCGAGCAGCCCGAAGCGCCTGCGGCCCAAGGGTTTTCCGAGCACGAGCGCCGGGCGGCCCGGTTGCTGCACGCCGACGCGCGACTGACGTCCAGCGAGCTGGCGCGCGATCTGGGCGTCAGCCAGTCCACCGCGCACCGGCTGATCGCCGGGTTGCTGGAGCGGCAGGTCGTCCGGCCGCGCGTCGAGGTGGAGCCCGCCCTGCTGGGCTTCCACCTGGAGGTGGTGCTGTCGCTGACCACCGAGCCGGGTTCCACCGACGAGGTCGGGCGGGCCCTGGGGAGCCATCCCTCCGCCCGCTACGTGTCGATGGTCGCGGGCAACGCGACCGTGATCCACCAGGGCGTCTTCCGCGACGAGGAGCGGCTCGCGGATTTCCTCTCCGGCGACCTGGCGCAACTGCCGGGCATCCGCTCCGTCGAGGTCTCGGTCGTCCTGGACGTCCTGCGCCGCTACTGGATCGGCCGGGACCGCAACCGCCTCGGCGCGGCCCGCCTGCCCGCCGACGGCTGACCGCCCTCCCGGTGCGGGAATTCGTTGCGGTCACACCGTTTCGAAGGTGGCCATCATGCCCATGTCCTCGTGTTCCGCGTTGTGGCAGTGGAAGACGTAGCGGCCCCGGTAGCCGTCGAAGCGGGCGATGACCTCCACCGCCTCGCCCGGGCCCAGGTCGACGGTGTCCTTCCAGCCGCCGTCCAGCGGGCCGGGCGCGCGGCCGCCGCGGGAGAGGACCTGGAAGTTCACCAGGTGCAGGTGGATCGGGTGGTGCAGGTCGGTGACGAAGCGCCAGATCTCCACGTCGCCGAGCCGCGGCCGGGCCGCCACGTAGCCGGTGTCGAACGGGCGGCCGCCGATCAGCCAGCCGTGCCGGTCGCCGTGCCGCCCGCTGCGGAAGGAGAAATCCCTCGTCACCACGGCCTGTTCGCGGCGCAGCGGCTCCACTTCGGACAGTCTCGCCGGGATGGCGGTGTCGTCGCGCTCCCGCCGCGCCACGCGGAACCGCATCACCTGCGCCGTCGAGCCGGCGCCCAGCCGGTTGACGAGGGTGACCTCGGTGCCGACCGGGTAGCGCCCGAAGTCGACGATCGCGTCGACGCGTTCGGCGGACGCGAGCGTGATGCTGCCGTGCTCGCGCGGGGATTCGAGCAGGCCGCCGTCGGATCCGATCTGCACGAACGCCGGGCCGTTCGGGGGCGGCGGGTCGAGCGCGAGCTCGTAGCGGCGGGCGTTGGAGGCGTTGAGCAGGCGCAGCCGGTGCCGCGTCGCCGAGACCTCGTGGACCGGCCACGGCACGCCGTTGACCAGGATGACGTCGCCGAGCACGCCGGCCAGGTAGGAGTCGGTCACGCCGGGCACCCGGGTCAGCGACGGGTCGAGCGACGGGTAGTCGAAGGAGCCGTCCGCGGCGAACGTGCGGTCGGTGATCAGCAGCGGGATCTCGCGCTCGCCGCGGGGCAGCGGGAGGGCGTCCTCCTCGTCGTCGCGCACGATGTGCAACCCGGCCAGCCCGCGGTACACCGCCGGGCCGGTGAAGTCCATCCGGTGGTCGTGGTACCAGAGCAGCGCCGCGCGCTGGTCGAGCGGGAAGGTGTAGTCGCGCGTGCCTTCGGTGATCGCGGCCGCCGGGTCGTGCATCGAGTGGTGGCCGCCGGACCAGCCCCGGGTGGGCAGGACCAGGTCGGTGGGGTAGCCGTCGGACTCCGGCGGGGTGTGCCCGCCGTGCAGGTGCACGACGGTCGGCACCGGCAGGTCGTTGCGGTGCCGGACGATCGCGGGGCGGCCGCGCCGGGATTCGATGGTCGGGCCGGGGAAGATGCCTTCGTAGCCCCAGATCGGCGTGCGCACACCGGGCAGGATCTCCGCCGCCGCCTCCCGTGCGGTGATCTCGTAGCGATCGGCTTTCCCGTCCCGCGCAACGGGTTCGAGCACCGGCGGCATGCGCAGCGGCAGCTGGAACGGGGCGGGCAGGCGGATGGCGCTGCGCAGGATCGCGCCGGTCGAGGTGCGCTGCGCCAGCAGCTGGGGGCCGCCCAGCCCGGCGGCCAGCACCAGCCCGGCGCCGCCGGCGATGCCGAGGAACCGGCGGCGTCCCAGGCGGCCGCTCATCGGGTCACCTCCGGCAGGCCCAGGGTGCGCGGCCGCAGGAGCGCGATCAGCGAGGTGACGGTCAGGGTGATCAGCGCGACGCCCAGCGGGAAGTGCAGGTCGAGCGCGCCGTTGAGGCCGGCGATGTACTGGACCGTTTCGCCGAGGACGATCAGCAGGGTCACCACGCTCGGCCAGCGCGCGCCGCGCAGCGCCCACAGCACGATCGCGGCGACCAGCTGCGCCAGGGCGAGGTAGAAGACGACGTCGGCGCCGACCGCGTGGTTGTGCAGCATGTCGTAGTCGCCGCTGAGGAAAACACCGGCGAACACCGGTTGCCCGAAGATGGCCACCGCGTGCGCCGCCGCGACGAGGCGGAGCGCGAACAACGCCGGACGGGTCCGGTCTCGGGCGGGCGCGGCCGGTTCGGCCGAAGTGGACGGTGCCATCGCGGTTCTTCCTGAGCAGTCGGGAATCTCGGGTCGATCGCGACGTTAACGGCGTTTTTCGATGCCTTCCAAGGCCAATTTCGCTATGTGCTCATGCCTCGTGAGGCATGATGATCCGATGGACCTGCTGCCGCTGCGCTACTTCCAGACCGTCGCGCGCCACGAGCACATCAGTCGGGCCGCGGCGGAGCTGCGCGTCTCCCAGCCGTCGCTGAGCCGCACCATCGCGCGGCTGGAGACCGAGCTCGGCGTCTCGCTGTTCGACCGGCAGGGACGCAACATCAGGCTGAACCGCTTCGGCGCGGCGTTCCTGCGGCGGGTCGACCGCGCGCTGGGGGAGCTCGACGACGGCCGGCAGGAGCTCGCCGACGCGGCCGGGCTGACGCGCGGCAGCATCGTGGTCGCCTCCGAAACGATGTACACGGTCGTCTCCGCGCTGGTCGGCTTCCGCGCCGAGTACCCGGGCGTCGACGTGCGGCTCTACCAGGCGTCGGCGGAGGTGATGTTGCAGCGGCTGCGCCACGGCGAGGTGGACCTATGCCTGTCGTCGCAGCCGGTGGACGACCCGGCGCTGGAGGTGGCCGAGGTGCTGCGCGAGGAGGTGCTGCTCGCGGTCCCAGCCGGACACCGCTTGGCGTCCCGCAAGAGCGTCGGCATCGAGGAACTGGCGGGCGAGCCGTTCATCACCACCGACCACGGCTACTGGCCGCGGGTGCTGGCGGAGCGGTTGTTCGCCGCCGCGGGGCAGCGGCTGTCGATCGCCTGCGAGGGCAACGAGCCGGGGGCGACGGCGTTCCTGATCAGCATGGGGCTCGGCGTCGGCTTCGTCCCGGAGATGGCCGGCCACCACGACGTGGCGCCGCTGGCCCTCCTGCACGTCGATTCGCCCGGTTGCCACCGCACCCTGTCGTTCGCGTGGCGCCGCGACGCCTACCTCTCCGCGGCCGCGCGGCGGTTCCGGGAGCACGTCACCGACGCCATCCGCAGCGAAGCGGCGAGGTGACGAAACGGTCGAAAAACGCTTTCCGCCACGGGTGTTGCGCCGTTCGGCAGTGGCGGCGTGCGGCCGAACGCGCATAGCTGAGCGGGCTCTCAGATCGGTGTGACAGCCGGACGTGAAAGGGGTTCACTGGATTTCAGGGTCAACGATGCCAAGTGCGAAGGAATCCGATGTCCACCACCGAGGCGTACACCGATCTTCCCGTCTTCGACCACGACTTCGTGCAGAACCTGCACGCCCGGTTCGACCAGCTGCGGGCCGCCACCCCGGTGCAGCGGATGGTCACCCGGGACGGGCTGGAGGTCTGGGTGATCACCCGCTACGACGACGCGCGCGCCGCGTTGGCGGACTCCCGGCTCAGCAAGGACGTCACCCGGCTCCAGCTGGTGATCAACGAGAAGCTGCCGCCCGTTGCGGACCGCCGGGAGTTCGCCAGCGACCTGGCCGGGCACATGCTCAACATGGACCCGCCGGACCACACCCGGCTGCGCAAGCTGGTGGTCAAGGCGTTCACCGCGCGCCGCGTGGAGGGCATGCGGCCGCGCATCGAGGAGATCAGCGCGGGACTGCTGGACGCGATGGCCGACCGGTCCGAAGTGGACCTGCTGGACGCCTTCGCGTTCCCGCTGCCGATCCAGGTGATCTCCGAGCTGCTCGGGGTGGACGAGACCCGCCGGGACGACTTCCGGGCCTGGACCAACACCTTGCTCGACGCCTCGGACCACGCGTCGGCCAAGCAGGCCGCTGAGGCGATGGCCAAATACCTGATCGAGCTCATCGAGATCAAGCGCCGCGAACCGGCCGACGATCTGCTCACCGGGCTCATCGAAGCCACCGAGGACGAGGACCGGCTCAGCGAGCAGGAACTGATCTCGATGGTGTTCCTGCTGCTGGTCGCCGGGCACGAGACGACGGTGAACCTGATCGGCAACGGGGTGCTGGCGCTGCTGCGCAACCCCGACCAGTGGGCGGCGCTGGTGGCGGATCCGGGGCTGGTGCCCGCCGCGGTCGAGGAGATGCTGCGCTTCGACGGGCCGGTGATCCACGGGACGTTCCGGTACACCGCCGAGGCGGTCGAGATCGGTGGCGTGGAGATCCCGGCGGGCGAGATCGTCTGGGTGGGGCTGACGTCGGCGAACAACGACCCGGACCGCTTCGCCGAGCCGAAGCGCTTCGACATCAAGCGCGACGCGCACGGCCACCTGGCCTTCGGCCATGGCATCCACTTCTGCCTGGGCGCGCAGCTGGCCCGGCTGGAGGCGCAGATCGCCATCCGGCACCTCGTCGAGCGCTTCCCGAACCTCCGGCCGGTCGGCTCGGTGGAGGACGCCCAGTGGCGCTTCAGCAGCCTGATCCACGGCCTCCGCGGCCTGCCGGTCCACCCCGGGACGCACTGACCCGAAGCCGGGACGATCTCCTCCTCGAGGAGGAGGTTCCGGGCCAGGTGGCGCGGTTACCTTGGTCCGATGCGGATCTCGTGGCCGGGCCGACCGCTGGTGGCCGACGGCGTGGTGGCGGTGCTCGTCCTCGCGTTGGCCGGTGGCACGTCGCTGACCGCCGTGCGGGGCGCCGATCCACTGCTGTGGGCGGCGCTCCTCGCGGTCTCGGCCTGGCTCTCCGCGTGCCTGGCCCTCCGCCGGGCGTGGCCGACCGGGGTGTTCGTCGCGGGCTCGATCGCGATGCTGGTGCTGGTAGCGCTGCCGGACATCCCCGGCGACGTCTCGCCGGTGTTGCTGCCGTTCTCGCTGATCTACCCGGTGCTGCTGTACTCGGTCGTCGCGTACGCCGAGCGGTCCGCGCCGCCGGTGCTGTGCGGTTTGCTCGGCGCCGCGATCGTCGTGGCACGGGTGCTGTTCGACCACCCGGAACCGGCGATCGAATGGCCCGCCGTCGTCGGGCTGGGGGCCGGAGCGGTCGGCTCGGTGCTCGCGGCCTGGGCGCTCGGCCGGTACCGGCGGATCAGGATCGCTTACGTGCGCTCGCTGGAGGAACGCGCGGCGCAGGCGGAGCAGCTACGAGAGCAGCAGGTGCGCGACGCCATCGCCGCCGAGCGCCGGCTGATCGCCCGGGAGATCCACGACGTGGCCGCGCATTCGCTGGCCGTCGTGCTCGCCCAGGCCGACACCGCGCGGCTGGTCTTCGACCGCGATCCGGCGAAGGCTCGGGCGATGATCGGCACGGCGGTGGAGGTCGGCCGGGAGGCGATGGGGGAGATGCGCAGCATGCTCGGCGTGCTGCGCGCCGGCGACGAGAGCATCGAGACCGGCGGAGATCTCGCCGAGCTGGTCGAGAAGTTCCGCGGCACGGGCGCCGACGTCGAGCTGGTCGGCACCGGCACTCCGCGCGAGATCAGCACCGCGCAGCGCCACGCCGTCTACCGGATCGTCCAGGAGTCGGTCACCAACGCCCTCAAGCACGTCGGATCCGGGGTCTCCTGCCGGGTCGCCCTGGACTGGGGCGCGGACCGGCTCGTGGTGGCGGTGTCGGACGACGGGCCGGGAACCGCGGCCGATCTCACCGCGCGCGGCGGCTATGGCATCGTCGGCATGGCCGAGCGGATGCGGCAGATCGGAGGCGATTTCGTGGTGCGCAGCGAGCCTGGTGCCGGGACCGAGGTCCGGGCCGAGTTCGGGTATTCCGCGCGATGACGATCCGCGTCGTCGTCGCCGACGACCAGCAGCTCATCCGGTCCGCGCTGACCACCGTGATCGGCCTGCACGACGACCTGGAGTGCGTGGCGGAGGCGTCGACGGGCCGGGAGGCCGTCGAGGCGTGCCGGGCGCACCGGGTGGACGTGGTGCTGATGGACATCCGGATGCCCGGCCTGGACGGCATCGCCGCGACCGAGCTGATCACCGGCGAGGTGCCCGGCACCCGCGTGCTGGTGCTGACCACGTTCGACCTCGACGAGAACCTGTTCGCCGCGCTGCGGGCCGGCGCCAGCGGCTTCCTCACCAAGGACACGCCGGGCGAAGACGTCGTCGAAGCGGTCCGGACGGTCCACAAGGGACATTCGATCGTCTCGCCGCGCGCGACCGGCAGCCTGCTGGAGCTCGCCCGCCGCGCGGCGCCCCGGCACCGGCCGGATTGGGAGGCGCTGACCGCCCGGGAACGCGACGTGCTCGTCTCGCTGGCGCGCGGCTCGTCGAACGCCGAGATCGGCGCCGAGCTGTACCTGGCGGAGACGACGGTGAAGACCCACGTCGGCGCGATCCTGCGCAAGCTCGCGGTCCGCGACCGCCTGCACGCGGTGATCTGGGCCTACGAGAACGGCGTGGTGTGACCGCGCCTCCTCCTCGAGGAGGAGGAAGCGGGTCCGTCGCGGAGGAAGTCCGCGAGGGGTGCTCCCGGCGAACATCGGTTCATGACAACCGAAAGACACCGATTCCCGGTCTACCTGGCCGGAATCACCGGACTGGCCCTGATCGCGATCGCGCTGCTGTGCTGGGCGACTGGAATCCCCAACCCGCTCGCCGTGGCGGATGACCCCTTCGGGCGATCGCTGCTGTTCCTGCCGCAACCCGCCGCGCACCTGGTGCTGGCCGCGGTCGGTGCGCTCACACTCGTGGCGGCGGTGCGGGGGCGCGGCCGGATCGCCGGGGTGGTCGCGGTCGGCGCGCTGGCGCTGCTGCTGGACTCGGGCGTGCTGGCCGCGATCGGATACCTGCCGTTCATGGCGTTCTCGGCCCTGACCGGGCACGTCGACCGGCTCGGCATCTACCTCTCGCCGTCGCTGCTGGTGCAGGTCGGGATCGCCGCTGCCGCCGCGAGCCTGCTGTGGGTGCAGGTGAGCCGGGCGACGGCGAGCGCCGCCGCCCAGGACCCGGCAGCGGTGCACGAGCGGGCGGTCGCGCGGACCCGGCGGTGGACCAAGATCGCCATGGAGGCGCCGCTGGTCTACGCCGCCACGCGGGTGCTGATGGCGTTGCAGGCGCCGGGATTCGACCTGCCGATGGAGCGCGACGCGGTGCTGGCCGGGCTCGGCCTGGCCCTGGCGGCGACCGGCGGCGCGGCGCTCACCTGGGGGCTGATCCGGCCCTGGGGCGAGCGCTTCCCGCGCTGGATCCCCGGTGCCGCCGGGCGGCCGGTTCCGGTCGACCTCGCCGTCGTGCCCGCGCTGACCGTGTCCGTGCTCGTGCTCGCGGCGTCCAAAGTGATCTTGACGGTGCTGTTCGCCGAAACCGGGATCGGCCTCGAATACGTGCTGGTCTGGCTGCCGATGTTGCTGTGGCCGCTGTGGTCGGTCGCCCTGGCGCTGGCGGCGGTGAACTACAAGATCCGCCGCAGCACCGGTCAGCGCAGCGCGATGATGGTGTAGGGGCCGACCTCGCGCTTGGCGAAGGCGGGCGAGTCGAACACCGCCGGGTCGAAGTAGACGTCGTAGTCCCGGACGTTCGGCAGCTGCGGGAAGGCGTCGTCCTTCAACTGCAGCACCAGCTTGCCCGCCTCGTCATCCGGAAGCTCCACAGTGGAGTACTGGCTTTCCGGGTTGGTCAGGACGAAGACGTTGGGCGTCTTGAACCGGCTGTGGCGCAGCATGCCGAGGAGCTCGTCGGCGGTCTTCGCGGTGGTCCACCGGCGGATCTCGGCGGCCCGCTCCTGGTAGTCCGCCAGCGGGTTGGCGTAGTGCGGCGTCTCCTGCTGGAAGCCCCAGTAGGACTTGAAGGACATCAGCTTGTAGTCGGTCGTGAGCAGCACGTTGTGCTCCGGCCGGCGGCCGGTCAGCTCGGCGATCGCGGCGACCTCGGCGGGAGTCCACGAGCCGAGCTTCTGCGGATCGCGCTGCCCCATCGCGTTGTCGCCGGTGGGGTAGTAGTCCGCGTAGGCCCGGTCGACGGACGGCTGCAGCGCCAGCCCGATCGCGCCCTGGTTGATGGTGATCGCGCCGAGCAGCCCGAGCGCGGTGGCGACCATGCTGATCCGCAGCGCGTACCGGGCGTCCAGCTTCTGCCGCAGGTAGCCGATGAGTTCCAGCAGGCCGAAGACGCCGGCGACGGCCAGCGTCACGTCCAGGATCACGTTGAGCCGGAACGCCAGCAGCGTGGTCTTGGCGATCAGCGCCAGCGTCGACAGCACGAACCAGCCGTAGACGGCGAGCACGGTGGTCAGCATCGCGGCGGCGACCTCGCTGCGCCGGCACCGCAGCAGCAGCCACACCAGCCCGGCCAGGCACAGCACCCCGAACGCGGTGCCCTCCAGCATCGGCACCGGCAGGAACGCGCCGTCCTCGGGCAGGTAGTGCTGCGCCGCGCTGCGCGGGTTGGCCAGCAGGAAGTTCGTGGACAGCAGGTACGGCAACCAGACCAGCAGCGCGATGACGAGGCTGACGATGCCGATCGGCAGCAGCCGCAGGAACAGCTGCCGCACGGTCGGCCACAGCCGCTGCCCCTGGTGCACCCGGAACGCGCCGATGAGCACCGCCATCAGCACGACCATCAGCACCGCGAACGCGAAGTGCAGGGTGTAGGTGATCGCCGCGAAACCGACGTAGCCGCCGATGCAGACGAGCGCCCACCGCGGAGCGCGCTCCTGGCGGCGCAGCGCGTGCCAGGCCAGCACCGCCACCGGTGCCAGCCACGCCGCCGACGGCCACGCGTAGGGCTCCTCGATGCCGTGCAGCATGCCGGCGAGCGCCGTCACCACCGCCGCGAGCAGCGCGAGCCGACGGCGCACCACGACGCTCCACAGCGTGAAGGCGACGACTGTGGTCACCGCCACCCAGGCCAGCGCGTAGGGCTTGTACGCCGCCCAGCCCTCCCAGCCGATGAGGTTGGCGAACCGGCCGCCCAGCCAGAACCAGCCGCCCGGGTAGTAGGGGGAGGTGTCGGCGTAGTTGAGGTCGGCCAGGCCCGGGGTGGCGGCCATCCGGGTCATGTACTGCAGGCGGAATCCGTTGTCCACGGAGGACCCGCCGTAGTAGAACCTGGTGGCCTGCAACGGGATCGCGAGCGCGAACGTGCTGAACGCGCTCAGCGCCACCCAGGTGCCGAACACCCGCGCCCACCGCGGTGAGCGGCGATGCCCGAACGCCAGCAGCAGGAACAGCACCGCTAGCACCAGCGCGCTGCTGACGGCCGCGAGGGCCTCCGGTGCGAAGCTGGGTTCGCTGATGCTCAACCTGGCGATGGCGAACTGCAGCACCAGGCTCACCAACGCCGCCACGAACGCGCCCAGCACCAGCTCGACGACGGTGCTGCGCAGCGGCAGCCGGACGGCCGAATTTCGGCGAGGTTCGTCGATCGGGCTCGGTCCGGTCAACAGCGGACTCGGCAGGATTCCCGCCACTTCGCGCGTCCTTCGGCGTAGCTGACATGGGGGCTCGCGCAGAATAGTTGATGTGCGCCCTGCGCCCCGCCATCGGGTGATGCTGGCAGGACGCGGTGGAGCGTTAGGGTGACGCAGCAGAACGGTCGTGTTAGCCGCTAGGAGGAGGTCGGCGGGTGGCGGACAGCCCGGTGGAGTCCGGCGGCACGCGCGCCGTCCCGGAGCGGATCGAGCCCAGGGCCGATGCCGCGGCGGAACTGCCGGTGCCGCGACTGGCCCCGCCGGTGCCGCACGTGGTGGTCAAGGCCGACCTGCTGCCCGCGGTGAGCGCGGTGTCGCTGATCGCGCTGCTGGGCCTGCCGATCGGCTGGGTGTGGTCGCGGCTGGCACCGCCGCAGGAGAGCGTGCTCGGCGAGCGGGGCAGGCTGACCCCGCTGCTGGTGGAGGGCTACCACGACTTCGACGCGATCGCGATCTTCGCCTTGCTCGCCCTCGCCGCCGGGTTGCTGACGGCCGCGGTGCTGTGGCTGGTGCGCGGGCGCCGCGGCCCGGTGCTGCTCATCGCCGGTGTGCTCGGCTCGGTGATCGCGTCGTGGCTGGGCGTGCAGATGGGCGCCTCGTTCGCCGCGGGTCTCTACGCGATGCCGCCGAACGCGAAGCTGGGCGACCTGATCACGGTCGCCCCGCAGGTCGGCAACGGCTGGGTGCTGCTGCTCCAGCCGTTGGGCGTCGCGCTCGGCTACGGCCTCGCCGCCTCCTGGAACGGCTTCGACGACCTCGGCCGCCGCCTGCGCTGAGCGGTCACTTCGGGCTCTGCCGCAGGGACTGGGTGATCTTGTTCAGCGTGTCGACCGGGATCGCGTCCGGCACGTCCTGATCGGCGACGGCGAGGAACACCATCGAGCTCTGCCCGTCGCTGTTGGTGGCGAGCACGCTGACCGCGGCGTTCTTGGAGTCGCAGGGGCCGGGCGCCATCAGCGTGACGCGAGCGGTGACCCGGACGGCCGGGATGCCTCCGGTGAGCTGCACCTGCTCCGGCGGGCCGAGGACGACCAGGGGCTTGTTGCCGTCGCGGACGTAAGCGAGTTCGGCCAGCTTCTGCGCCGTCTCGTTGGCCACGGTGGTGTCGTCCGGGCCCCTGCGCGCGCTCACGCCCGTGGTCGCCCGGAAGCTGCCGGGGTCGCCGGTGCAGAAGCCCTCCAGGTAGTCGGCGACGCCGGTCATGGTCACCGGGTCGTCGGGCGGGCCGAAGGCGTGGATGTTCTCCGGGTTGGGGTCGAGCTTCCAGCCCGGGCCGGCCGGCACGTCGTAGACCGCGCCCCGCTTCGGCGCGGTCACCACCTGCCAGCCGTCCACCACCGGCGTCAGGTTCGGGTTGGCCACCCCCGACGACGTGGGCGGGGGCGCGCTGTTGGTCGGCTTGGTGGGCGCGCTGGTGCGGGGCGGGGGCGGCGACGCCACCGACGGTCCACCGGAGGTGCTGAGCACGACGATCGTCGTGACGATGGCGATCACGGCCACCGAGGCGAGCGCGATCGCCGCGATCAGCGGCCCGCGGCTCTTGCCCGGCGGAGCCGGTTGCGCCGGATAGCCGCCGGCCATGCCGGGATGGACCGGCTGCTGCTGGGGGTGCTGCTGCTGTTGCGGTGGCTGCTGGGGCTGCGAGAACGCGCCGAAACCCTGGTACTGCGCGCCGGGCTGCGGCGTGGATCCGCCGGGACCACCGGCGATGGGCGCTCCGGTGATCGGATCGTACTGCCCGTACTCGTTGGAACCCCAGTTGCCAGGTGATGACATGCGGCGATCCTAGCGAGGCGCGCGAGTGCGTCAGTTGATGCTGGCGTGTTGCGCGAATTCGGTCAGCGGTGCCGGAACCGCGCGGAGCTCGCGGAGGAACTCGGCCTCCCGCAGCAGCAATCGCCGGATGCTGCGCAGCCGTTCCAGCGGATCGGTCTCGGCCAGCAGCTCCTGCCGGTCCTCGACGGTCAGCACGCAATCGTCGGCCAGCAGGTAGGAAAGCGCCGCGGCATCGGCGTCCTCGCCGGGCACGTCGCGCCGCCCGCCGCGCAGCCCGGTGTCGTGGTAGCGCTGGTGGGCCGCGCGGGCGGCGGTGACCAGGTGCTCGCGGCGGGCCGGCGAGTCGTTCTCCGGGGCGGTGTCCGGCAGCCAATCGACCTCGGCCATCAGGTACGGAGCCGCGGTCCGGTCGATCTGCAGCAGCCGGAACCGCCGCTCGCCGGCGGCGCTGATGTCGTAGCGCCCGCCGGGCAGCTGCCGCACCTGGTCCAGCAGCGCCGAGCAGCCGACGTCGTACATCGAGTCGACGTTGTCCTCGCCGACCTCCCAGCCCTGCCGGATGCCCACCACGCCGAACCGGCGGTCCGGCAGCTCCTCACCGACCAGGTCGGTGACCAGCTGCCGGTAGCGCGGCTCGAAGATGTGCAGCGGCAGGTGGCCGCCCGGCAGCAGCGCGGAGCCCAGCGGGAACAACGGCAGCACGTCAATCACGCCCCAAACCTACGTCCCAAATCACCCGATGGCACCACATCTGCGGACCGGGCTGGTCGATCCGCGTGGCGGGAGCGCTCGTCACGCCGGCGGGCGGAACACCGCGAAGGGATCCGTGACCTGCAGGTCGCGGGCGGTGAACTGGAACAGCGCAGGCGGGCGGCCGCCCGCAGGGCCCGCGGGCAGCGTTCGGCCGGTGGGCTCCAGCACGCCTCGCCGCGACAGCACGCGTTGCAGGTTCGTCGCCGCGACCTGGTAGCCGAGCGCGGCGGAGTAGATCCCGCGCAGCTCCGAGACGGTGAACTCGGCCGGGGCCAGCGCGAAGCCGATGTTGGTGTAGGACAGCTTCGCGCGCAGCCGGTCCTGCGCGGCGAGCACGATCAGCTCGTGGTCGAAGGCGGTCGGCGGCAGCGCGTCGACCGGGTGCCACGCGGTGTCGGCGGGCACCTCGGGGTCGATGTCGGAGGGCACCAGGCCGAGGAACGCGGTGGCGACCACCCGGCGGCCGGGCACCCGGTCCGGGGCGCTGAACACCGAGAGCTGTTCGACGTGGGACAGCTTGTGCACGTCGACCTTCTCGGCCAGCTGGCGGCGGATCGAGGTCTCGACGTCCTCGGTCGCCGCGAGCCGACCGCCGGGCAGTGACCAGCGGTGCACGTCCGGTTCCTGAGCGCGTTGCCAGAGCAGTACCTGCAGTCCGTCGTCGCGGACTTGGAGGACCCCGGCGAGCACTTCGTGACCAGCGTCGCCCTTGTCCGCACAACCTGCGGTGTTAGGATATGGCACGTTTTCGATTCTAAGGCGAAAACCTCGGAGCGCTTGATCCGGGGTGTTAGCGGAGCTTTCGGGCGGTTCGTCCCGGAGGGTCCGGCGAGGAGGACGACATGGCCGCGACTGCAACCTGGGAGCGGACCGACGCCGGCTACACCGGGGTGGAGCCCACCGCGGACTGGGCGCGCGAGGTGCGCCGGCTGGCCGACGAGCGGGACGCGGTGCTGCTGGCGCACAACTACCAGCTGCCGGAGATCCAGGACGTCGCCCACCACACCGGCGACTCGCTGGCCCTCAGCCGCATAGCGGCGAACAGCTCCGCGAGCACGATCGTCTTCTGCGGCGTGCACTTCATGGCCGAGACCGCGAAGATCCTCGGCCCGGAGAAGACGGTGCTCATCCCGGACGCCCGGGCGGGCTGTTCGCTGGCCGACTCGATCACCGCGGACGAGCTGCGGGCTTGGAAGGCCGAACACCCGGGCGCCGTCGTGGTGTCCTACGTGAACACCACGGCCGAGGTGAAGGCGGAGACCGACATCTGCTGCACGTCGTCGAACGCGGTGGACGTGGTGCGCTCGATCCCGGCCGACCGCGACGTGCTGTTCTGCCCGGACCAGTTCCTGGGTGCGCACGTCAAGCGCGAGACCGGCCGCGAGAACCTGCACATCTGGGCCGGGGAGTGCCACGTGCATGCCGGGATCAACGGTCCCGAGCTCGCCGACCGCGCGGCGGCGAACCCGGACGCGGACCTGTTCATCCACCCCGAGTGCGGCTGCGCCACCTCGGCGCTCTACCTGGCCGGCGAGGGCATCGTCGCCAAGGAGCGGGTGAAGATCCTGTCCACCGGCGACATGCTGACCGCGGCGAAGGAGACCGGCGCGCGTTCGGTGCTGGTGGCCACCGAGGTCGGCATGCTGCACCAGCTGCGCCGTGCCGCCCCCGAGATCGACTTCCGCGCGGTCAACGACCGGGCGTCCTGCCGCTACATGAAGATGATCACTCCCGCCGCGCTGCTGCGCTGCCTGCGGGAAGGCGCCGACGAGGTGCACGTGCCGGCGGACGTCGCCGACCGCGCGCGGGCCTCGGTCGAGCGGATGATCGCGATCGGCAAGCCGGGAGGCGGCGAATGAGCTGGGAAGCGGGCGCGGACTTACTCGTGGTCGGCACCGGCGTCGCGGGCCTGACGGCGGCGCTGCGGGCCCGCGAGCTGGGCCTGCGGGTGCTGGTGGTCAGCAAGGACTCCGCGACGGCGGGCAACACGAGCTGGGCGCAGGGCGGCATCGCCGTGGTCCGGCCCGACGAGCTCGACCCGGGCGACAGCCTGCGCGAGCACGTCGAAGACACGCTGACCGCCGGGGTCGGGCTGTGCTCGCGCCCGGCGGTTCGGGACATCCTCGCCGACGGCGCGGCGGCGATCGCGAGGCTGCAGGCGACCGGCGCCCGGTTCGACGTGGGCTCGGACGGCGCGCTGGCGCGCACCCGCGAGGGCGGGCACAGCGCGTTCCGCGTGATCCACTCCGGCGGCGACGCGACCGGCGCGGAGGTGCAGCGCGCGCTGTCCGAAGCTGTGCGCGGCGGCGGGATTCCGGTGCTGGAGCAGCATTGCGTCGTCGAGCTGCTGCGCGGTGACAGCGGCGCCGTGGTCGGTGCGGTCGCGATGGACGCCGAGAACAGGCCGGGTGTGCTGCGCGCCCCGGCGGTGCTGCTGGCGACCGGCGGGCTCGGCCAGCTCTACGCCGCGACCACCAACCCCGAAGTGTCCACTGCGGACGGAATCGCGCTCGCGCTGCGGGCCGGTGCCTCCGTCGCGGACCTGGAGTTCGTCCAGTTCCACCCGACGGTGCTCTACACGCCGGGCGGGCCGCGGGGGCGGCGGCCGCTGATCACCGAGGCGGTGCGCGGCGAAGGCGCGGTGCTCGTCGACGTGCACGGGCGGCGCGTGATGGAGGGCGAGCACCCGCTCGCCGACCTCGCGCCGCGCGACGTCGTGTCGGCGGCGATCAACCGGCGGGCCGCCGAAACCGGCGCCGAGCACGTGTTCCTCGATGCCACGAGCATCGGGGCCGGGTTCCCCGAGCGGTTCCCGACGGTCCACGCGGCGTGCCGGGCGGCCGGGATCGACCCGGTCCGCGAGCCGATCCCGGTGGCCAGCGCCGTGCACTTCTCCTGCGGCGGCGTGGTGTCCAGTGTGGATGGTCGTACCGCCGTGACCGGGCTCTACGTCGCCGGTGAGGTCGCGTGCACCGGGCTGCACGGCGCGAACCGGCTGGCGTCCAACAGCCTGCTGGAAGGCCTCGTGGTCGGCGGGCGCGCGGCCGAGGCGGTGGCCAAGGACCTGTGCTGCGGGCTGCTCAACCGCAAGCCCGCCGGCGCGGCCGTGCAGTCCGCGATGGCGGTGGTCGACCGGGACCTGCTGCAGCGCACCATGAGCCGGTACGCCGGCATCGGGCGCGACGACGAGGGCCTGGCGACCGCGACGAAGGAGCTGAACCGGGCGGCCATCGTCCGTCCACTTAGGAATCGGCAGGCCGTCGAGGACTCCTCGCTGGCGCTGACCGCGCAGGCACTGCTGGCGGCGGCCAGGCAACGCGCGGAGTCGCGCGGCTGCCACCGCCGAACGGATTTCCCGGACACCGACGACCTGCGCTGGCGGCGCAGCACGGTGCTCCGGCTGGACGCCTCGGGGCGCCTCATCCACACCGCGGCCGGGATTGCGAGGACGGCATGACCATCGATCTGGACGACGCGCGCGAAGTGGTGCGCATGGCACTGGCCGAGGACCTGCGCTACGGGCCGGACGCGACGACCGCGGCGACGGTCCCGGCCGGCGCGGTCGCCGAGGCGGGGTTCAACACCCGCAAGGCGGGCGTGGTCGCGGGCCTGCCGCTGGTGCGGCTGGTGCTCGACGAGGTGCTGGGCGCGGACGCCTACGCGGTGCTCTCCGAGCGGGCCGACGGCGACGTGCTGGAGCCCGGCGACTGCGTGCTGCGCGTGAAAGCGCCGACCCGCGGCCTGCTCACGGCGGAGCGCACGGCGCTGAACCTGCTGTGCCACCTCTCGGGCATCGCGACCGCGACGGCCGCGTGGGTCGAGGCGGTCGAGGGCACGGGCTGCCGGATCCGGGAGACCCGCAAGACGCTGCCGGGCCTGCGGGTCCTGCAGAAGTACGCGGTGCGCTGCGGCGGCGGCGTCAACCACCGGATGGGCCTCGGCGACGCGGTGCTGATCAAGGACAACCACGTGGTCGCGGCGGGCTCGGCGGTGGCGGCGGTGCGGGCCTGCCGGGAGCACGCGCCGGACCTGCCGATGGAGGTCGAGGTGTCCACGCTGGACGAACTCGACGAGGTGCTGGCGGAGGACGTGGCGCTGGTCCTGCTGGACAACTTCACCCCGCAGCAGTGCGCGGAAGCGGTGCGCCGGACCCGCGCGGCGGCGCCGCGAACGGAGCTGGAGGCATCGGGCGGCCTGACCCTGGAGGTGGCGAGGGCCTACGCGGAGGCGGGAGTCCAGTACCTGGCGGTGGGTGGCCTGACGCACTCCTCCCCAGCCCTGGACCTCGGCCTGGACATGTAGCTACTCGGTGGCGAGGATCTTGCCGAACAGGTCCGCGTCCCACTGGTCGACGAGTACCTGATGGGTGCGATGCCACTCGTTGTGCGTGAGGCCGCGCTGAAGCGTGTCGTCGGGACCAGGCTCGGAGTGGTTCGTGTCGTGCTCCGTCACAGCAGGGATTCGAAGTCGATGCGGAGCTCGACGGGGTCGGACACCGCCAGCTTGCCGGTGTCCACCCCGGCCGGGGCGTAGAGCCGTGTTGTCGGATCCAGCCGGTAGCGGAATGCGGCCAGCCGCCCGTTGTCTTGGTGTTCGCGTTCGATACGCCAGAAGTGTTCGATACCCGCAGCGGCGTACTCGGCGGGCTTGTCAGTTTGGTCGGCGGTGACCGAGCCCGGTGACATCACCTCGACGACCAGCAGGCAGTGCTGCGGGCGAAGCACGACATCGTCCGGCAGAGCTGAGTCGTAGACGACGATGTCCGGCCGGCGGTTGAGCAGGGGTACGTCCCGTAGCCGAAGGTCGACATCGAAGTCGACAGTGAGTCCGGGGCCAGCGGCAAGATCCAGTTCCTCCGCAAGGCGGCGAACGATCCTCTGGTGCGAGCGACGGGGGGCAGGAGTCACGACGATGGCTCCATCGACAATCTCGATGCGGCGGCACACTTCCTCGGGCAGCGCCTCGTACTCCGCAGCGCTCAGCCCCTCCGGCGGTAGCGCCATCCAGTCAGGAAGTGCGGTCATTGTCGAGCCCCTCTCCCTACGGGTACCGGACCAGCGTATCTGTAGCGCTTCGTCGCCGGGGATCTTGCACGACGACTAATTCACGCGGAGTGATCGAATGCTACCGACCGTGTTCGGTCTTGTGGATGTCGGGCATGATTTCGTCATGGTTCAGTTGATCGGGGTGGGGTACTGGTGAGCACTGTGCAGCCCGAGCGGGTTCTGCCTTCTCCGCTGCTGGGCGGGATCTACCGGGCCCGGCGGCCCACCGGGCCCGTGGTCGGGTTGCTCGTCGTGCTGTTCTGCCTGCTCGTCGGGCAGGCCGTCGCCGCGGTGGTGCTGGTCTCGGCGTTCGGGTTGCCGATGAGCGCGCTGATCGGCGGCGAGCTGGGGTTGACCACCCAGCTGGCGCTGATGCTCAGCTTCGCCGGGGCCTCCGGCCTGCTGGCGCTGTGGATCCTGGTCAAGGAGCGGCGGCCCTTCGGCTCCGTCGGGTTCTTCCCCGCGTCGCGCATCGGCGCGCACCTCGCGCTGGGTGCCGTCGTGGCCGTAGTGCTGCTGTCCGTGCCGGTCGGCATCAACCTGCTCGGCGGGCAGTTCGAGATCGGCTCGGTGCGCGCCGCGCAGATCGGCGGCGCGCTCGTGGCGCTGATCGGGTTCGCCGTGCAGGCCAGCACCGAGGAGATCCTCACCCGCGGCTACCTGATGCAGGTCACCTACCGGAAGTGGGGCCTGGTCGCCGCGATCGCCTTCCAGGCGGTGGTGTTCGCCGCGCTGCACGGCGTCAACGCCAACGTCAGCGTGATCGCGCTGGTCAACATCGTGCTGATCGCCGTCATGCTGGCGTTCTGGGCGCTCGCCGAGGGCGCGCTGTGGGGTGTGTGCGCGTTCCACGCGGTGTGGAACTGGTGGCAGGGCAACGTGTACGGCATCGAGGTGTCCGGAATGGACATCCGGACGACCGTGCTGGAGATCGGCGGCTCGCCGGGCAGCGCGCCCCTGCTCACCGGCGGCGGGTTCGGCATCGAGGGAAGCCTGCTCACCACCGCGGTCCTGGCCGTCGCCGCGGTGCTCGCCGCGCTCGCCTACCGCCGGAAGCTCGCCCGTTCGCAGGCCGGGTGAAGGGCGCCTTCCGCGCGGGAAGGCGCCCTTCGCGGTTCAGAAGCGGCGGTTGGCGAGGACCGGGATGGCTTGGCGGGCCTGCTCGACCGCGGCCGGATCGATGTCCACGACGAGGATCTCGGGCGAGTCGGCGAGCTGCGCGTGCACCTGGCCCAGCGGGGTCGCCGCGAGGCTGTAGCCGATGCCGGTCGGGGCCTTGCCGCTCGGCTCCCGGCCGATGCTGCGCGGGTCGGCCTGGTCGCAGGCCACCACCCACGACGTGGAGTCCAGCGCGCGGGCGCGCACCAACAGCTCCCACTGCTCGCGCTTGCCCTCACCGGAACCCCAGGACGCCGAGGTGACGATCACCGACGCGCCCTGGTCGGCCAGCGCCGTGAACAGGCCGGGGAAGCGCACGTCGTAGCAGGTCGTGAAGCCGACCTTGGTGCCGCCGAAGTCCACCACCACGGGCTGCTCACCCGGCGCGACGGTGTCCGACTCGGCGAAGCCGAAGGCGTCGAACAGGTGGATCTTGTCGTAGGCGGTGTCCACGCCGCGGCCGGTGATCAGCAGCGTGTTGGTCACCCGGCCGTCCTCGGTGGGCGTGAACATGCCCGCCGCGACGGCGATTCCCGCCTCCTCGGCCAGCCGCCGCACCTCGGTGGCCCACGGCCCGTTGAGCGGCTCGGCCAGCGGCCCGAGCTTGATCCCGAAGCAGGCCATCGTCGCCTCCGGGAAGACCGCGAGGTCGGCGCCGGCGTCGGCGGCCCGCCGCACGTAGTCGGCCACCAGCTCCAGGTTCGCCTTGGGGTCCGGGCCGGAAACGATCTGGCAGAGAGCAATCCGCATAACCACAACCATCCTTCAGGGATTGTTTCCAAACTCGTTTTGCGTAGCGGTGCGGGTGGCGGAACCTCAGACGCCGTCTGGACTGTGGGATCCCCGACTTACGTATGACCAATACGCGGCATCGGGGCTGTCCTCGCCAGACGACGTCTGAGAACCCGCGGCGGTGCGAGTTGCGCAGGTGGGCTAAGCGGCTGGCGCCGCTTCAAAGAAGAACGACATTTGAAACTCCTTCCAGCGCTCACCCGTTACGATGTTTGTATACCAGCGATATGCATGCAGCTAGATTTCACACAGGGGGTCTTCGTTGCCGTCGGGACGCGAACTGGCTTACGACCATCTCAAGGACACGGTCCTCAGCGACCCGTCGATGCAGGGGCAGTTCGTCAACGAACAGGCGCTCGCCGACGAGATCGGGGTGTCCCGCACGCCTATCCGCGAAGCGCTGCTGCTGCTCGCCGCCGAGGAGCTGGTGCAGCTCGTGCCCAAGCGCGGCGCCTACATCGCGCCGGTCGGCGGCCGGGAGATCCGCGAGTTGTTCGAGATCCGCGCGATGATCGAGTGCTACGCGGCCCGCCGCGCCATCGAGCTGGACGCGGTGCCGCTGGAGCAGATGCGCGCCGAGCTGGCCGCCCAGCGCGAGCTCGGCGGCGACGACCAGGCGCGCGCGTTCATTGACCGCGACCACGGGTTCCACGCCGCGCTGGTGTGCGCGGTCGGCAACGACATGCTCAGCAAGACCTACGACGCACTGCGGGCCCGCCAGATCCGCGCGGGCATCGTGGCGCTGTTCAGCGTCAGCGGACGGCGCAAGGCGGTGCTCGCGGAGCACGAGGCGATCCTCGCGGCGCTCGCCGCGGGCGACGCGGAGGCCGCGACGAAGGCGATCACCGAGCACCTGACGGCAACGCAGCAGGTCGTCCTGGCGGGCTGATGAGGGGTTCCCAATTTTAGGCAAAATCGGAAACCCTACTCCCGCATCACCCGGGCTTCCCGGCTGGGAAGCTCCCAATTTTAGGCAAAATTGGAAACCCCACCCTCGGGCCTCCCGGTGGGCGGGGTTTCCAATTTTAGGCAAAATCGGGCAGGTCACTGCGCGTTCCGGCGGCCGAGAGACAGGCCGATCAGGGTGACGACGCAGGTCGCCGTGAGGTAGCACGCCGGGGCGAACCAGGTACCGAACGACGCGAACAGGTAGGTGAACAGCAGCGGTGCCAGCGCGCCGCCGATGACGCCGGCCAGCGTGTACGCCAGCGACGATCCGGTCGCTCGCAGGGCCGGGCTGAACTGCTCGGACACGAACGCCGCCTGCGGCCCGTACATGAGCGCGTGCCAGACCAGGCCGATCACCACGCCGAAGATCAGCAGCCCCGGCGAGCCCTCGCCGACCATCGGGAAGAACACGAACGGCCACACGCCGGCGCCGACCGCGCCCACCGCGTAGACCTTCCGCCGTCCCCAGCGGTCCGACAGCGCGCCGGCCAGCGGCATCAGCACGAGCTGCAGCGTCGAGCCGAGCATGACGCCGGTGACCGCCCAGCTCTTCGGCATGTTCAGCTGCTGGGTGGCGTAGGTGAGCACGAACACGGTGAACAGCGCGTAGAGCACGTCCGGGCCGACGCGGGAGAGGATCGCCGACACCAGCGCGCGAGGTTCGCGGGTGAAGACGTCCCGCACCGGCGCCCCGGCCTGCTCGCCCTTCTCCTGCAGCTCCTTGAAGACCGGGGTCTCCTCCAGCTTCACCCGGATCCACAGGCCGAACAGCACCAGCACGGCGGACAGCAGGAACGCGACTCGCCAGCCCCAGGACATGAACTGCTCCTGGGTGAGCAGCGCCGCGAGCGCCGCCAGGACGCCGTTGGCCAGGAGGTTGCCGGCGGGCGGGCCGATCTGGGCGGCCGATGCCCAGAAGCCGCGGTGCTTCTCGCTGCCGAACTCGCTGGACAGCAGGACCGCGCCGCCCCACTCGCCGCCGATGCCCACGCCCTGCGCGAAGCGCAGCACCACCAGCAGCACGGCGCCGAGCGCGCCGACCTGGCTGTGCGTCGGCAGCAGTCCGATGAAGACGGTGGAGATGCCGGTGATGAGCAGGGTGATGACCAGCACCTGCTTGCGCCCCAGCACGTCGCCGAGCCGGCCGAACACGAAGCCGCCCAGCGGCCGGGAGACGTAGCCGACGGCGTAGGTGGAGAAGGCCAGCAGCGTGCCGGACAGCGGGTCGTGGCTGGGGAAGAACAGCTGGCCGAACACCAGCGCCGACGCCACCGAGTAGGCGGCGAAGTCGTACCACTCCAGGGAGGTGCCGCTGAGGCTCGCGACGAAGGCCTTGATCAGGTCCTTGCGGGCCGGCCTGGCCGATGTGGGTAGCGCTTGGGTCATCGAGGTCCCTCTCCTGATGCCGGGCTCCCGGGGGTCGTACGGCTCGTGGATGCCGACCACCGGGGTACTGTGATACACCAAATGTATACAACCAGTATGCGGACGTTGGAGGACATCTTGTTTCCACTGAGTTTCGATGTCAACGGCGAGGTCGTCGAGGTGCCGGTGACGGCTCTGCTCAACGGCGGCTACGCCGGGCGCAGCCAGGAGGACGTCGCGGCGCACGTCGCCGAGCTGGCCGAACTCGGTGTGCCCGCGCCGACGAAGACACCGTGCCTCTACCCGGTCGCGCCCTACCTGGCGATGCAGGCCGACGAGGTGCCCGCGCAGCACGAGCGCACCTCCGGCGAGGCGGAGTGGGCGCTGGTCGTCGCCGGGCCCGAGGAGCGGGACGTGCTGCTGACCGTGGCCTGCGACCACACCGACCGGGCACTGGAGGTGCACGGCGTCGCGTGGAGCAAGCAGGCCGGCCCGGACGTGCTGGGCCGCAAGGCCTGGCGGCTGGTCGACGTCGCCGACCGGATCGACGAGCTGACGCTGACCGCGTGGGCCGACGGCGAAGTGATCCAGCGGGGCACCCTGGCGGAGCTGCTCACGCCCCAGTTCTGGCTCGACGACCTGCGCGAACGCGGCCTGCTCAAGCCGGGCACCGTGCTGCTGTCGGGCACCATCCCGATGGACGCCGCCGTCGACCAGTTCGCCGGCTCCTGGCGGGTCGAGCTCGGCGACCCGAAGACCGGCGACGTCATCGCCTGCGAGTACCGGGTCAGCCGGATGCCCGAGCCGGTGGAGTGAGCCCCCTCGTTTCGCGCGAGATCGCCGCCCCGCGTGCGGGACGCCGGCGATTTCGCGCGAAACCGCCACCGCCCCGGGGGTTTCGGTACGCCGTCCCGGCGAGCAAGATCTCAGGTTATTGAGAACTACTTGCAACAGCACTTATTGTTCAAGAGTGCTGAATCGTCGTGCCTTTTTCGTCGCCGTTCCGGTCGCCCTGGGCCTGCTCGGGGCCGGTTGCGCCGCGCCCTCCGCGCCGGGCACCGGCGACCCCGGGTCGATGCTGCTCGCCGACGGCTTCGAGCCGGAGAGCCTGAACCCGCTGCTGGGCTACGGCGTGGAAGGCGCCGCGAAGTTCTACGACGGGCTGCTGGCCTTCGACGGCCAGGCCGCGCTGCGCCCCGCGCTGGCCGGCGAGGCGCCGCAGTCCACGCCGGACGCCAAGACCTGGACGGTCAAGCTCCGCGACGGCGTCCGCTTCCACGACGGCACGCCCTTCGACGCCGAGGACGTCGTCGCCACCTACCGGGCCGCGATCGACCCGGCCTACGCCTCGACGGTCTCGTCGGACTTCGACATGCTCGCCGGCGTCCGCGCGCTCGACCCGCACACCGTGCAGTTCGACCTGAAGATCCCCTACGCCGCCTGGCCGTCGAAGATGGTGCTCGGCATCGTGCCGAACGAGCAACTCGCCGGGCCCAAGCCGCAGGAGAGCTCGCCGCTGAACACGAAGCCGGTCGGCACCGGCCCCTACAAGCTCGTCGAGTGGCGCCAGGGCGACCAGATGACCTGGGAGGCCAACGCCGACTACTGGGGCGGCGCGCCCGCGATCGGCAAGGTCACCGTCGTCTTCGCCAAGGACGACAACACCCGCGCCCAGCGCCTGTCCTCAGGCGAGTTCGACGGCACCGTGCTGCCGCCGGTGCTGGCCGAGAGCGTCGGCCGCGACGGCTACCGGACGGTGCACCACCGCACCGCCGACTACCGCACCATCGCGCTGCCCAACGAGCACCCGGTCGCTGGTGATCGCGCCGTCCGGCAGGCGCTGAACCTCGCGGTCAACCGCGAAGGCATGATCCAGGCACTGCTGGGCGGGCACGGGAAGCCCGCCTACGCCCCGATCCCGGAGTCGATGGGCGCGAACTACGAGCCCGCCGCCCGGTTCGACTTCGACCCGCAGCGCGCCGCGCGGCTGCTCGACGACGCCGGCTGGCGCGTCGGCGGCGACGGCATCCGGGAACGGGGCGGGGTCCGCGCGGAGTTCACGGTGATGTACTTCGCCGACGACAGCCTGCGCAAGGACCTGGCCCGCGCGTTCGCTTCGGACGCCAAGGCGATCGGTATTCAGGTCGAGCTCGCCGGGGTGGACCGCTCGGCGGTGCCCGCCCGGCTGGCCACCGACGGGATCGTGCTCGGCGGCGGGAACCCGATGGACCCCGACCCGCAGGCCTACGCCGGCCTGCACTCCTCGGTCATCGGCACCGGCACGTACAACAACCCCGGCAAGTACCGCAACGCCGAGGTGGACGCCGCGCTCGACGGCGGCAGGCAGGAGCTCGACCCGGCCAAGCGGGCGGAGTTCTACAAGCAGGCGCAGCGCGCCTACGTCGCTGACCCGGGCCTGGTGTACCTGGCGTTCATCGACCACAGCTACGTGATGCGCGACGGCAAGTGGTCCGGCTACCAGCCGCCCGTCGAGCCGCACGTGCACGGGACCACCTGGGGCCCGTGGTGGAACATCGAGGCCTGGAAACCGCAGGCATGAGCCGCGCGATCGGCCGCCTGGTGCTGCGGCGGATCGGGTTCGCGGTACCGGTGCTGGTGATCGTCGCGTTCGGGATCTTCCTGCTCGCCGCCGCATCCCCGTTCGACCCCATCCACCAGTACTACGGCGTGGAGATCTTCGGCGCGTCCGCCGCCGACGTCGCCGCGGTGCGGGCCCGGCTGGGGCTCGACGAGCCCGTGCTGGTGCAGTTCTGGCAGTGGGCCACCGGCGTGTTCGGCGGCGATCTCGGCGTGTCGCGGTCGTTCCGGCAGCCGGTCGCGCAGGTCGTCGCGGAACGGCTGCCGTGGACGATCCTGCTGGCCGCGACCGGGCTCGCGCTGGCCGTGGTGATCGCGCTGGTGCTGGGCACCGTCGCGGCGTGGCGGCAGGGCGGCTGGGTCGACCGGTTCGTCACCGCCATCGGCCACGCGCTCGAAGGCGTGCCGCCGTTCGTGCTGGCGCTGCTGTCGATCGCGGTGTTCTCGCTGGGCCTGGGCTGGCTGCCGGTGGCGGGCCTGACCGACGCGGGCACCTCGGTGTCGTTCGGTCAGGTTGCGAAGCACCTGGCGCTGCCCGCGCTGGTGCTGGGCATCTCGCAGTCGCCGTGGCTGGTGCTGCACGTCCGGCAGTCGATGCTGACGTCGCTGTCCGAGGACCACGTGACCGGGGCGCGGGCGCGCGGCCTCGCGGAACGCGTCGTCGTGCTGCGGCATGCGCTGCCGACCGCGCTGCTGCCGTTCGTCACGCTGATCGGCGCGCGGGTTCCGGAGCTGGTCACCGGGGCGGTGCTGGTCGAGGAGGTCTTCTCCTGGCCGGGCCTGGCCGCGGCCGTCGTCACCGCCGCGACCGCCGTCGACTACCCGCTGCTGGCGATCCTGACACTGGTGGCCACGGCGGCGGTGCTGCTGGGCTCGCTGCTCGCCGACATCGCCGCGATCGTGCTCGACCCGAGGGTGGCCGCCGATGGCTGACGAATCCGTGCGCAGCACAACGGCCCGTCCGTCCACATCGGCCGGTCCGTGGCGCGCCGCGGGGCGCGGGCGAGCCGGGACGTCCCGGCTCGCCCGGCCCAAGGCCCGGCTCTGGGCGTCGCTGGGCGGCCTCGCGCTGCTGGTGCTGGCCGCGATCGTGGTGCCCGCGCTGTTCGGCAGCGAATCGGTGCGCTACGACTCGATCCGGCTCGCGCCGAGCCCCGCGCACCCGTTCGGCACCGACTCCGGCGGCCGGGACCTGTTCGTGCAGTCGCTGGCGGGGCTGCGGATCTCCTTGCTGGTGGCCGGGATCAGCGCCGTGGTGTCCACAGTGCTCGGTTCGCTGGTAGGCGCCATCGCGGGCAGTGCGGGCGGCTGGCCGGACCGGCTGCTGATGCGCTTGGTCGACACCGTCAACTCGGTGCCGCACCTGCTGCTGGGCATCGTGATCGTCGCGCTGTACCGGGGCAGCCTGGTGGCGGTGATCCTGTCCATCGCCCTCACCCACTGGACGACGGTGGCGCGCATCGTGCGCTCGGAGGTGCTGTCGCTGCGGCAGCGACCGCACATCGACGCGGCGATCGCGGGCGGCTCGTCGCGGTGGCGGATCCTGCGGCGGCACCTGCTGCCCGCGATCGTGCCGCAGGCCGCGCTGTCGGCGGTGCTGCTCGTGCCGCACGCCGTGTGGCACGAAACCGCGCTGAGCTTCCTCGGCCTCGGCCTGCCGCCGCACCTGGCCAGCATCGGCAACATCCTCGGCGACGGCCGGGAAGCGGTGCTGCTCGGCGCGTGGTGGATCGTGCTGTTCCCGTCGGTGCTGCTGGTGCTCACGACGCTGGCGGTGTCCGGGCTGGCCGCGACCTGGCGCGACCGGGTCGTGCCGCGACGGCGATCGGAGTTGGCGCTGTGAGTGAACCGCTGCTCGAACTGGACGGGCTCTCGGTGCGGTTCCTGCTGGGGCGCGGGACCGAGGTGCGAGCCGTGACCGATGCGACGCTGCGGCTGCGGCCGGGCCGGGTGCTCGCGCTGGTCGGGGAGTCCGGCTGCGGCAAGTCGGTGCTGGCCTCCGCGCTGCTGGGGCTGCTGCCCGGCAACGCGCAGGTGCGCGGCGAGGCCGTGCTCGCCGGCGGCATCGAGCTGCTGTCCGCGCCGGAAGCGGTGCTGGCCGGGCAGGTCCGCGGCCGGCAGGTCGGCCTAGTGCCGCAGTCCGCGGGCACCCACCTGACCCCGGTGCGGACCGCGCGCAGCCAGCTCGCCGAGGCGATCCGGGCGCTGGACGGCGCGGCCGGGCCGGACGAACTCGCCGAGCGCGTCGGGCTCGACCCCGCCGACCTGGACCGGTACCCGCACGAGCTCTCCGGCGGGATGGCGCAGCGGGTCGCGGTGGCGCTGGCGCTGGCCGGCGACCCGCGGATCATCCTCGCCGACGAGCCGACCACCGGGCTGGACCGGCCGCTGGTGCACCGCACCGTGGACCTGCTCGCCGAGGCCGCCGCCGAGGACCGCGCGGTGCTGCTGATCACCCACGACCTCGCGGCCGCCCGCCGGGTCGCCACCGACGTCGCGGTGATGTACGCCAGCCGGATCGTCGAGGCGGGGCCCGCGGAGCAGGTGCTCGCCGAGCCCTGGCACCCGTACACCGCTGGGCTGCTCGGCGCGCTGCCCGACGGCGGCTTCCAGCCGATCCCGGGTCATCCGCCGGCCCTCACCGAACTGGCCCGCCTCGAACAGGAATGGGGTTGCGTGTTCTGCCAACGCTGTCCGGACGTGCCCGGATTCGGGCCGTGCACGGGAGATCCGGAACTGCTCGAACTCGGCGACCGGTGGGTCGCCGCGCACCCGCCGTGCTGAGCGCGACCGGCCTGGTCGCCGGCTACCGGCGCGGCGAACCGGTGCTCGACGGCGTCGACCTGGACGTCCCGGCCGGCGCGGTGGTCGGGCTGGCCGGGCCGAGCGGGTGCGGGAAGTCCACGCTGGCCAGGGTCCTCGGGCTGCTGCACGAGCCGTGGTCCGGGCGGGTGGCGCTCGACGGCGAACCGGTCACCGGCTTCCGGCACGCGACGCCGCGGGCGCAGCGGACCGCGATCGGCATCGTGTTCCAGCATCCGCGGCCCGCCGTGGATCCGCGCTTCACGCTGCGCGAGATCATCGCCGAGCCGCTGCGCGCCACCGGCGCCGACGGCGACGTCGGCGAGCTGGCCGACGAGGTGGGGCTGACCGCGGAGCTGCTGTCGCGGCGGCCGCACGAGGTGAGCGACGGCCAGCTGCAGCGCGCCTGCCTGGCGCGGGCGCTGGCGCTGCGGCCCCAGTACCTGATCTGCGACGAGATGACCGCGATGCTGGACGCGTCGACCACGGCGGCACTGGTGCGGGTGGTCAACCGGCGCGTCGAGGAGCAGGGCGCGGGGGTGCTCGCGATCAGCCACGACGAGGACCTGCTGGGGCATTGGGCGGTGCACGTGGTTCGCCTCGGCGGCGGGTCGATGTGACAAGGTGGGGCGAACGCGGTCGCGGGGGACCGCTCGGCAAGTGACGACGGACCCTAGGAGTCGACGTTGAGCGAGGGCGAAGGCACGACCTTCATGCAGTGGCGGGAACGGTCCCAGACCGAGGTCCGCGACGACCGTCCCAAGATGCGGGCGCTCATGATCACCGCGGCGATCGTGGTGGTCATCGGGATCGTCGTGGGATCCCTCTTCCTGCTGCTGTCCTGACCCGGATGTCCGCGATTTCAATGAGGTTTTTCCAACCTCAGTTTGCGTGGCGGTGCGGGTGGCGGAACCTCAGAGGCTCCCTGGTCTGTGGGTGCCCCTCCTGATGTATGTCCGATACACGGCGGAGGGGCCGTCCTCGCCAGGAAGCCTCTGAGAACCCGCGGCGGTGCAGGTGTCGTAGGTGGGCTATGCGCCTGCGGCGCATGCGACACCCCATCGACGTGCAGCTTTGCGACCCGCGACTGCGGGCTCACCAGGATGAAAAACCCTCAATGGAAATCAGAGGTCCGATTTCCGTTGAAATCGCGGAAGTTGTCCACAGCCTCCGGCGTGTCGTGGCCCGACACGCCGGAGGTTCGCAGTTTCAATTGAAACTGCGGACCCTGGCACGGGATCACTGCTCCTCGGGGAGCTTGGTGACCAGCAGCCGTGAGACGCGGTGGCCGTCCATCGCGCGGACCGTGAAGCGGTGGCCCAGGGCGTCCACGGTGTCGCCTTCGGCCGGGACGCGGCCGAGGCGGCTGACCACGAAGCCCGCCACCGTGTCGTAGGGGCCTTCGGGCAGCGCGATCCCGGTCTGCTGCTCGAACTCGGCGCGGTGCAGCAGGCCGTCGGCCTCGAAGCTCCCGTCGCCCTTGGACCGCACCGGCGCGGCGCTGGGGTCGTACTCGTCCCAGATCTCCCCGACGACCTCCTCCACGAGGTCCTCGACGGTGACGATGCCCGCGGTCCCGCCGTACTCGTCGACCACCACGGCCAGGTGCCCGCCGCGGCGCCGCATCTGCGACAGCGCGGCCAGCACCGGCTTGCTGGCCGGCAGCGCGGTCACCGGCCGGGTCAGATCGCCGACCGTGCGCGCCTCGTGGCCGCCGTGCGTCGTGGCGAGCAGGTCCCGGACGTGGATGAACCCGACGACGTCGTCGGCGGTGTCCCGGATGACCGGGTACCGCGAGTGCGGCTTCCCGGCCACCTCGGCGATCGCCTCCGGCAGCGGCGTGGTGCGGTCCAGGAAGTCGACCTCGGTGCGCGGCACCATCACCTCGCCGAGCACCCGGTCGGTGGCCCGGAACGCGTCGCTGAGCAGCCGCCGCTCCTCGATGGTCAACTGCTCGTTGGTGCGCACCATGTCGCGCAGTTCTTCCTCGCTGACCTTGTCCTCGTCGGCGCGCGGATCGATGCCCATCAGCCGCACCACGGCGTTGGTGGACTTCGAGAGGAACCAGATCAGCGGCCGGAACAGCGTCGCGAGCCGGTCCAGCACGCCGGCGGTGAACAGCGCGACGGCCTCGGACTTCTGCAGAGCCAGCCGCTTGGGCGCGAGCTCGCCGAGCACCAGCGACAGGTACGAGACGAACAGCGTCACCAGCACCAGGGCCACCGAAGCGGCCAGGCCGATCGGCAGGCCCCACCCGGCCAGCATCGGCTCCAGGCGCACCGCGATCGTCGCGCCGCCGTAGCTGGAGGCGAAGAACCCGGCGAAGGTGACGCCGATCTGCACCGCGGAGAGGAACCGGTTGGAGTCGCCGCGCAGCTTGGCCACCTTCGCGCCGCGCCGGTCGCGTTCGGCGAGCTTGCGGACCTGGCTCTCGCGCAGCGACACCAGCGCGATCTCGGCGGCCGCGAAGTAGCCGCCGAACAGCACGAACAGCAGCACCAGCGCGAGGTTCCAGACGACACCGTCCATCTTCCGATTGTTCCACCCGCGGCGGGCGAGAGCCGGGGAGAACGGCTCAGCCGGTGGCGCGCCAGAACTGCCGCTTCTTCTCGTCGCGCACCAGGATTCCGTGCTGGGCGAGCTCGGTGCGCAGCACCGCCGCTTCCTTGCCGTCGCGCTTGCGCAGCGCGCGCTCGCGGGCCGCCATCAGCGCGTTGATCCGCAGCGGCAGCTCCGGGGCGTCCTCGACCCACAGCGCGTAGTGGCCGGCGAACGGGTCCTTCTCCCGCCACGGGTAGCCGTGCTCGACGAACGCCCGGCGCAGCTTCGTCCAGTCCAAATCGGACGGTTGCTGGGCCTGCTCGGCGCCGGATCCGTCCAGCACCACCAGGTGCTTGCGGTCGAGGAACACGGAGCCGATCTCGTCGCGCGCGATGTGCTGCGCCGAGCTGCCGACGGCCAGCGTCACCCGCCCGGGCTCGACGGTGACGGTCAACCGCTCCTGCGCCATCAGCCCGGCGAAGCCGAGCCCGATGATCAAGCCGACGACGACTGCGCCGACGGTGCCCCACGGATCGGGCACCGACGCGGCGAGCTCGAAAACGCCCTGGAACGGCGCCCACGACAGCCCGGCGACCCAGCCCGCCGCCATCCGCAGCAGCCAGATCAGCAGCGCGCCCAGAACCGGGCAGATGAGCCACGAGCCGTGCCGGATGAATCGGTGCTCGGCCACGGTGGTGGCGGCAGGTTCGGCGCCCATACCGCCATTATCCAAATGGCTGTTTCCAGGCTCGTCTTGCATGGCGGTGGCCGCCTTCGAAATGGAAGGGCCCGGGGCGCCACAGCGCCCCGGGCCCGTTCCCCCTCTCGCTGGATCAGGCGCCTGCCTCGCGGATCAGGATGTCCACCGCCGAGTCGTTGCGGGCGGTTTCCTTCTCGATCACGTCGTCAGGCGGGTAGAACCCGTCGATGCCGCCGCCGTTGGCCGGGTACATCTCGAAGGTGTAGGCCAGGATCTTGTGCTGGCCCCACATCCAGTCCAGGCTGTCGCCGTCG
Organism: Saccharopolyspora shandongensis; assembly: GCF_900106995.1. Classification (GTDB taxonomy): domain Bacteria; phylum Actinomycetota; class Actinomycetes; order Mycobacteriales; family Pseudonocardiaceae; genus Saccharopolyspora; species Saccharopolyspora shandongensis. Next base: position 209,238 of record NZ_FNOK01000003.1, on the reverse strand, counting down.
GTGACGTAGAGGTCGCTGGACTGCTGCGGGGTGTAGCCGTTGGCCTGGGCCATCTCGCCGCCGACCCGCGCGAACCGGTCGTACTCCTCCTGCGTCATGTCCTCGGTGACGTCGTCGCTGGTGTGCCCGAAGGGCCACAGGACGAGCTCGGAGTAGGTGTGGAAGTCGATCGCGGCCTTGATCTGCTGGGCGCCGCCGACCACCCGTGAGTCGATGAAGTCGCGCATCGCCGCGGTCTCCGGCGCCGACCACTCGGCCGTGCCCCGGTAGGTCTCGCCGTTCGGGTCGTCGTCGGAGCCGCCGCAGCAACCCCACTTGTAACCCCAGTTGCGGTTGAGGTCGGTGCCCGAGTCCTGCCGGTTCTTGCGCCAGCCCTGGAACTGGCCGGATTCCACGTCGTAGGACGAGCCGTCCGGGTTGACCACCGGGATGATCCAGATCTCCCGGTTGTCGACGGCGTCCTTCACGGCCTGGTCGGTGGCGTAGTCGTCGGTGAACCGGTTGGCGATGCGCAGGCACATCTCGGTGGTGAGGTGCTCGCGGGCGTGCTGGTTGCAGTTGAACAGCACCTCCGGCTCGTCCTCGTCCTGGCCGACGTTGTCGCTGATCTTCAGCACCGGGATGTCGCGGCCCTCGAAGGACTTGCCGATGCTGGACTTCGACGCGATGTCCGGGTGGTCCTTGACCACGGTGTCGAGCTCGGCGTTCATCTCGTCGAGGTTGTGGTAGCCCTCGTACCCGGGCGGGAAGTCGCCGGGCACCTGCTGCGCCTGCGCCGGGTTGATCCGCTTGAGCGCGTCGGCGACCTTGGTCTCGTCGTTGAGCGCGAAACCGGCCGCCCGCAGCTGCTCGGCCTGCGCCGGGGTGGCCTCCACAGTGGCCACCGCGCCGGACACCGCGATGACCTGGGCGCCGGTGCGGTTGATCTCGGTTCGCGTCTTGCTGTCGGTGTTGGGAACGGTGTAGGTGGCCAAGTCCTGGGCGGCGGTCGCCCCGGTCGGCTCCGCGGACACGCTGGCCTGGATCGGGGCCAGCAGGACCAGGCACGCGGCTGCCGCCACGGTCACTGCCTTGCGCCGTGAGCTGAACATCGGGTCTCCGATCGATCACTGATGGTGATGTTGGCAGGTTCTAGGAGCTGCCCGATGTTGGCAAGCCACTGGCGAACAATGGTCTGCCGTTGACGTTTTCCCATTCCGCGCTTGTCCCAGGTGACCTGCGACCGGGTTCGGGGACGGCGGGGCCCGGCGGCGATTACCCTGGTCGGTGTAGCCCCCGGGTATTGGAAGGACGCACATGCTCACCCGTACCGACCTGCGCGGTCGCGTTCCGTCCACCGTCGAGCTGCGCGCGACGCTGCCGCGCGCCGAGATGGACGTCGAGCACGTGCTGCATCGGGTCCGGCCGGTGATCGAGGCGGTCCGCGACCGCGGGGTGGCGGCCGTCCTGGAATTCACCGAGAAGTTCGACGCCGTTCGACCGGAACGGGTGAGGGTCGCGGCCGACGAGCTGCGGCGCGCCCTCGACGAGCTCGACCCGGCGGTGCGCGCGGCGCTGGAGGAGTCGATCGCCCGCGCCCGCAAGGTCCACGACGACCAGCGGCGCACCGACACGACCACGCAGGTCGTGCCCGGCGGCACGGTCACCGAGCGCTGGGTGCCGGTCGCCCGCGTCGGCCTGTACGCGCCGGGTGGGCTGGCGGTCTACCCGTCCAGCGTGGTGATGAACGTCGTCCCGGCGCAGGCCGCCGGGGTGGAGTCGCTGGTGGTGTGCAGCCCGCCGCAGGCGGAGTTCGGCGGCTTGCCGCACCCGACGATCCTGGCCGCCGCGCAGCTGCTCGGCGTCGAAGAGGTCTGGGCGGTCGGCGGCGCGCAGGCGGTGGCGCTGCTGGCCTACGGCGGGCACGACACCGACGGCGCCGAGCTGACGCCGGTCGACATGGTGACCGGGCCGGGCAACGTGTACGTGACCGCCGCGAAGCGGCACCTGCGCAGCCTGATCGGCATCGACTCGGAGGCTGGGCCGACCGAGATCGCGGTGCTCGCCGATTCCACCGCCGACCCGGTGCACGTGGCCGCCGACCTGATCAGCCAGGCCGAGCACGACACGCTCGCGGCGAGCGTGCTGGTGACCACCTCGGAGGAGCTGGCCGACGCGGTCGACGCCGAGCTGGAGCGCCAGGTGGCGCAGACCAAGCACGTCGAGCGGATCGGCACCGCGCTGGCCGGCGTGCAGTCCGGCTGCATCCTGGTGTCCACTGTGGAGGACGGGATCCGGGTGGTGGACGCGTACGCCGCCGAGCACCTGGAGATCCAGACCGCGGACGCCGAAGCGGTGGCCGCGCGGGTGCGCAACGCGGGCGCGATCTTCGTCGGCCCGTACGCGCCGGTGTCGCTGGGCGACTACTGCGCGGGCTCCAACCACGTGCTGCCCACCGGCGGCTGCGCGCGGCACTCGTCGGGCCTGAGCGTGCAGAGCTTCTTGCGCGGCATCCACGTGATCGCCTACAGCGAGCAGGCGCTCCGCGACGTCGCGGACCAGGTGGTGGCGCTGGCCAACGCCGAGGACCTGCCCGCGCACGGGCAGGCGGTCACCGCCCGCTTCCCCGGCTGAGCGCCCGGAACAACCGAAGGTAGAACCCCATGAGTGACGTGCCCGGCGCCGACACGACGCTGGCCGACCTGCCGTTGCGGGACGATCTGCGCGGCCGCAGCCCCTACGGCGCGCCGCAGCTGGACGTCTCGGTTCGGCTCAACACCAACGAGAACCCCTACCCGCCGCCGCAGGAACTAGTCGACGACGTGACCGCCGCGGTGCAGGAGGCTGCCACGGCGCTGCACCGCTACCCGGACCGCGACGCCAAGGCGCTGCGTGCCGACCTCGCCGCCTACCTGACCAAGGCCACCGGCGTCGCGCTGGTGACCGAGAACGTGTGGGCGGCCAACGGCTCCAACGAGGTCCTGCAGCAGATCTTGCAGGCCTTCGGCGGGCCGGGGCGTACCGCGCTCGGCTTCGAACCGTCGTACTCGATGCACCCGATCCTGTCCGCGGGCACCCGCACCGACTGGGTGCCGGCGCCGCGCCGCGACGACTTCAGCCTGGACGGCGCGCAGGCCGCCCGCATCGTCGCCGAGAAGCAGCCCGGCGTGGTGTTCGTGACCAGCCCGAACAACCCCACCGGGCAGTCGGTGTCGCAGGACGACCTGCGCGCCGTCCTCGCCGCCGCGCCCGGCATCGTGGTGGTGGACGAGGCCTACGCCGAGTTCTCCGGCCGGCCCAGCGCGATCGAGCTGATCCGCGAGTACCCGGCGAAGGTGATCGTCAGCCGCACCATGAGCAAGGCGTTCGCGTTCGCCGGTGGCCGGCTCGGCTACCTGGCGGCCGCGCCGGCGATGATCGACGCCCTGCTGCTGGTGCGCCTGCCGTACCACCTGTCGGTCGTCACCCAGGCCGCCGCGCGGGCCGTCCTGCGGCACGCCAAGGCCACCCTCGGCTCGGTGCAGGCGCTCATCGACGAGCGCGAGCGGGTCGTGGAAGCGTTGCGGGAGCAGGGTTTCTCGCCGGTGCCCAGCGACGCCAACTTCGTCCTCTTCGGACGGTTCGCGGACGCGCACCGCGCCTGGCAGCGCTACCTGGACGCCGACGTGCTGATCCGCGACGTCGGTATCCCCGGCCACCTGCGGGTCACCATCGGCACGCCGGAGGAGAACGACGCCTTCCTGGCGGCGAGCAAGGTCGTGAGCGAGGAGATCAGCAAGTGACATTCCAGCCCGGGACCCGCATCGGCCGGGTCGAACGCACCACCAGGGAATCCTCGGTGCTGGTCGAACTCGACCTCGACGGCACGGGGCAGGTCGACATCGACACCACAGTGCCGTTCTACGACCACATGCTCACGGCGCTGGGCACCCACGCGGCCTTCGACCTCAAGGTGAAGTCGACTGGCGACACCCACATCGACGCGCACCACACGGTGGAGGACACCGCGATCGTGCTCGGCCAGGCGCTGCGCCAGGCGCTGGGCGACAAGAAGGGCATCCGCCGCTTCGGCGACGCCTGGATCCCGATGGACGAAACCCTCGCGCACGCGGCGGTGGACGTCTCGGGCCGCTCGTACTGCGTGATGACGGGCGAACCGGAGCAGTACAACGGTTTCACGATCGGCGGCAACTACCCGTTCGTCCTGAACCGCCACGTGTTCGAGTCGCTGGCGTTCCACGCCCAGATCAACCTGCACACCAGGGTCATCCACGGCCGCGACCCGCACCACATCGCGGAAGCCGAGTACAAGGCGATCGCCCGAGCCCTCCGCGCGGCGGTGGAGCCGGACCCCCGCTTCACGGGAGTCGTCCCGTCCACGAAGGGCGCCCTGTAGGGGCGAGTCTTTTCGAGCGAGGGGCGCCTTTGGTCGGCCAAGCCGGTCAAGGGCGCCCTTCGCGCTCAAACCGATCGGATAACCAGATCCCGGTTGACGGCGTCGACCGCGTCGCTGAGTGCGGCGAAGGGGAGCCACCAGGACATCATGCAACGTTCAGCTCGAGGGCCCTACGCGGATTGGATGGATGACTAGCCTCCGTCCGGATCTGCCCCTCAGAACGGAATGCACATGTCCTCTTCTCTCGGTGCCCGGCTTCGGACGGCTATCGCTTCCAGCCTCCTTGCTACCGGCCTCATCGCCGGCGCGATGCCGAACGTCCAAGCTGCCCCGCAGAACACCGAACCGACCGCAATGCCCCCGAGCTCGAGCACTTGCGAGATCGAATTGTCCCCGCTGCTCCCGATGCCGAAGCCGAAAGCCGACGGCCGAGGAGCAGCGATGGACGGGATGCAGCCGGACTACGCGCGTTCCTACGCCCGTGACACGCAGTTGGCCGACGAGGTGGTCAACTACCGGCGCTGGGAATGGAACCAGATGTACACGTCACTGGACGCCCAGCAGAAGGCAACCCCGGACGACCTCGACGTGTACCGCCTGCAGGCCGACGCCTACCTTGTCAACAGCGCGTACCCGGAAGCCCTGTCCCAGCTCGACCAAATTCTGCGTCGCAGGCCCGACGACATCCAGACACTGGCTGTCACGGCGCTGGTCCAGCACTTCATGGGCAACAGCGACGACGCGCGGTGTCGCCTTTCCCATCTGCAGAAGCAGTCTCCGCCCGCGGCCCTCGACCTTCAACGCTTCATCGGGAACACCGACGCCGACCAGTACGCGGTGTACAGCTCCGAGCCGCGCCAGGACGCCGACCCCGGCGTGATCGCGGTGTTCGGGCAGTCTCCGAACCCGGACGGCACACCGTCCGCGGGCCTGCTCACGCGACTGACGAAGGCGAAGGAGATGGCCGACCGCTTCCCCAAAGCGTGGATCGTCGTCAGCGGCGCCGCGGTTCGCACCCAGTACGCCGAGGCCGACGTGATGCGCGACTGGCTGGTCCGGCAGGGCGTCGACCCTGCGCGGATCATCACGGACGACAAGGCTCGCGACACCGTTGGCAACGCGATGGGCATGGTCGCCGCCTTCCAGCAGTACGACCTGCACAACGTCCTCGCCGTTGGCACCGTCCAGCACCTGCCACGGGCCGTGACGACGCTCAAGGCTCTTGCCGACCGATATCACTGGCCGATTACGGTCGATGCTGCCGGTGGCGGGGAGGTCCCCGAGCCATCAAGCCAGGTGGGCGAGCGTCGCTACACCTATGTCACGGCTGCGCGCGCGGCCGGTCTGTTCGAGCTGGACGACTTCGCGAAGTACGGCAAGCGTTGAGGGCTGCAGTCACCCGAACGCGGAGAGCGCTTCGGTGAGCGCTGCGCGCCGCTCCGAAATGGGAAGGGTGACACATAGATCCGGCGCCGAGGAGCGGGTTGTCCGGCACGCTGGTCAAATCAACGGCGACGTTGAAGCCGGATGTCAGTTGGCGCAGCAGGCGGCGCCACTGGTCCTTGAAAATCTTGCGAAGTAGTAAGGGCTTCTCAGGTGAGGACCCCTTGGCTAAGTAAGTCGGCCAAGGGGCCCTTGCGCATCTGACCATGGTCAGCAGTCGAAGCGGCAATCCTTGATCACGACGGCGAACGCCGACCACTGTCGGCACTGGTCGGTTGTGAGAAACCCATGCCGCGCTGTTATTCGCAGGCTACGCCGTCGTGGTCCCTGTCCAATGCAGACCGGTACCCCGGTTCGCCGCTGTGGAGAGGTGCGGCGCCGGCGGCTCGCGCGGCGGCGCAGTTTGAGTAATACGCTGAACCACTTTCCCCATGACCGGTTTTCGTGTCCAGCTCGGTTGCTGGTGTGGGCTTCGGCGGCGGGGGCTTCGGAGGTCCGTCGGGTTGCGCCCGCGTGCGTTGCGGATCGTCGGGGGCGGGGTCCAGGTGGTCGGGGTCGCTGTCACCGTCACGGTTGGGCAGTCGTGGCCGGAGGCTCAGGTTTCCCGTGAGGCTGAGGTAGTCGAGTCCAGCGGGGCAGGCCACGACCTTCGGGGAAACGTAGAGAGTGATCGTCGCTGGTGGGTTGATCGATGTACCCGCAGCGACGCTCGTGCCGCACACCAGCGTTTCAGCATAGGTGGTGATGTCGTCGGCGTAAGCGTAGACCACCTGCGAGGCGATGCCCCTGGCTAGGGCTTCTACATCCTGCTGCGCTTGAGGTGTAGCGATGCCCTCCAGCGTGGGCACTGTTGCCGCCGGTGGCGGGGGCGGGCTGGTTGACTGCTGCTGGGTGTGGACCGGGGTGGTGCCGGGGGTGCGGTCTCCCGGAGAGTTGCCGCACGCGGCGAGCATCCCGGCGAGACCGACCGCGCAAACACTGGTCGTGAATGTCTTTCGGGTTCGGTTCACGGCGGGTCACGTTAGCAGCGCGCTCAATGCCTTGTGGGAGCTTTCGCGCACCTGTAGAAGCTCAAATGATTCTTAGCGCTTACCTGGAAGGTAGAAGCCGACGCCGAGGCGCTGCTGTGCGAGGCCGATGAGCGTGGCGTCCGTCGCCTGGCCAACCAGGAACGCGCCCGCTTCTGCCTCACCTAGCCACCGGCGCTGCGACGATGGGTGGTTGTCTGGATTCCTGCGGTTACGCCGTTTGGCGGACACGGGTGGTTCACCGTTGCGTCACTGCGGGTCTTACGCCGCTTGGCTTTCTTCGGTGACGATGTCCGCTCGTGACTGAGGTTTCTCGACGTCGGGTGTTGGCCGGTGCCGCTGGTGTTGCCGGTGGCGTTGCCGCCGCTTCGCTGCTGCCGCCTTCGCTCCACCAGGCCATGGCGAAGCAGGTTCCGCAGGGCGGGCTGGACACTGTCGAGCACGTCATCGTGCTCATGCAGGAGAACCGCTCGTTCGACCACTACTACGGCACGCTGCGCGGCGTGCGCGGCTACGGCGACCGATTGCCGTTGCAGCAGCCCGATGGGCGATCCGTCTTCCAGCAGCCCGCCGTCGGCGGTGAGGTGCTGCCGTTCTCGCTGCGGCAGGGCGCCGAGCGGGAGGGGCGGCCGGTTTCCGACATCCAGTACCTCGGCGCCCTTGACCACAGCTGGGGCGGCAGCGGTAAGGCCTGGGCGGGCGGCTGGAACAACGACTGGGTCGCCGCGAAGACCTCCGCCGCCATGACCTACTACGAGCGGCAGGACATCCCGCTGCAGTACGAGCTGGCCGACACCTTCACCATCTGCGACGCCTACCACTGCTCGGTCTTCGGCTCCACCAACCCGAACCGCAACTACCTGTGGACCGGCACCACCGGCTACGAGCCGGGCACCACCAAGCGGGCCGTCACCAACGCCGCCTACGACTACGACCACGCCGGCTACGAGTGGACGACGTACCCGGAGCGGCTGGAGAAGGCCGGGGTGCCCTGGCAGATCTACCAGGAGTGGGACAACTTCACCGACAACTCCGTCGAGTACTTCAAGACGTTCAAGGAGATCGGCCGCAAGATGCTCGCGGCGGTGGACGGGAAGTTCCGCACCACCGAGGAGTTCTACACCGCCCTGTTCGACAAGCCGGCCCAGGAGCAGCAGCGGCTGCTCAAGCAGCTGGAGGCGGGCCGCGATGCGCTGACCGACGCCGAGCGCAGCCTGTTCGACCGCGCCATGTACCGCAGCAAGCCGGGCACCCTCGTCGAGCGGCTCCGCGCCGACATCAAGGCGAAGCGGCTGCCGAAGGTGGTGTGGCTGGTCCCGTCCGCCGCGGACTCCGAGCACCCGGGCAGCTCCACGCCGGTCGGCAGCGCCAACCTGGTCTACGAGGTGCTGGACGCGATCGCCGACCCGCAGATCTGGTCGAAGACCGCGCTGCTGCTCAACTTCGACGAGAACGACGGCTTCTTCGACCACGTGCCGCCGCCGGTGCCGCCGAAGCCCGAGTCCGGCGAGGGCGACGACCACTTCGAGGGCCAGCCGATCGGCCTCGGCCCGCGGGTGCCGATGACCGTGGTGTCGCCGTGGACGATCGGCGGCGTCGTCAACTCCGAGGTCTTCGACCACACGTCGGTGCTGCGCCTGCTGGAGCGCTGGACGGGTGTGCAGGAGCCGAACATCAGCTCCTGGCGGCGCACCGCGTGCGGCGACCTGACCTCGGTCTTCGACTTCGAGAACGCGGCGAAGCCGCCGAAGCCCGCCGAGCCGGGCCCGGTACCGGAGCCGATCGAGCGCTGGCACCCCAAGCCGCCGGCGGAACAGGCGCTCCCGCTGCAGGAGCAGGGCCGCCGCCCGGCGCGGGCCCTGCCGTACCAACCGCAGGTCTCCGCCGTGCTCAACGGGGAAGCGGTGACGCTGCGGCTGGGCAACGTCGGCGCCGGATCGGCGCACTTCACGATCTACCCGTACGCGGGCGAGCTGTCCGGACCGTCCCATGTGGACGTTCGCGGCGAGCAGGTGGTGAACGTGCCGGCGAAGGAGGAGTACCGGCTCGCGGTGCAGGGGCCGAACCGGTTCTGGTTCGAGCTGAGCGGCTCCCGCGAAGGCAAGGCCGCGGGCCTCGACGTGCGGACGAACCCCGACGCCCGCACCGGCGGCCTGTCCCTGGAACTGCGCAACAGCGGCGCCGAGCCGATCACGGTGCGCCTGCGAGCCCTGGGCTACGCGCCCGGCGAGCAGCGCGAGGTCCGGCTCGCCGCGGGCGGCGCGGAGTCGGTGGCGTGGCCGACGGACCAGGGCTGGTACGACGTCGAGGTGGCGGCAGCGCAGGACCAGTCGTTCCGGCGCCGGGCCACCGGCCGGGTCGAGAACGGGGCCCCGGGCGTCACCGGCTGAGCCCGGGCCCCTCGGTACGCTGGCCGCGTTGAGGGGAGTGGTGATGCAGAGCTACCTGCCGATCATCCTGCTGGCCGTCGCGGGTTTCCTGATCGGCGGCGTCTACGCGACGTGGAAGACCGCCCGGTTCTTCGCCGTGGTGCTCGCCGTCGCCGCGCTGATGGCCATCGTCGGCGGCATCGGCTGGATGATCTACGGCTGAGCCTGAACGCGCGAAGGGTGCCCCCAACCGAGAGTCGGGGGCACCCTTCTGCTGTGGAACGTCAGCTCTTCGCTGCGACGGCTTCCTTCTCGGGCTCGTCGCCCTCGCTGGTCGCGCCGCCGTGGCCCTCGTCCACGAAGGACTGCTCGTTGAACGGGCTTCCTCCCGAGAACACCTGCTGCATCTGGTCGCGGTCGATCTCCTTCGTCCACGCGCCGATGAGGACCGTCGCCACCGCGTTGCCCGCGAAGTTCGTCAGCGCCCGCGCCTCCGACATGAACCGGTCGATGCCCACGATCAGGCCCACGCCGTCCAGCAGCTCCGGCCGGTGCGACTGCAGGCCGCCCGCCAGCGTCGCCAGCCCGGCGCCGCTGACACCCGCCGCGCCCTTCGAGGCGATCATCATGAACAGCAGCAGCCCGACCTGTTCGCCCAGCGACAGCGGGTCGCCCATCGCGCTCGCGATGAACAGCGACGCCATGGTCAGGTAGATCATGGTGCCGTCCAGGTTGAACGAGTAGCCGGTCGGCACCGTGATGCCGACGACCGGCTTGCTCACGCCGAGGTGCTCCATCTTCGCGATCAGCCGCGGCAGCGCGGCCTCCGACGACGAGGTGGACACGATCAGCAGGAACTCGCGGCCCAGGTAGCGCAGCAGCGAGAAGATGTTGACCCGCGCGAACATCCACAGCACCGGGCCCAGCACCAGGAACACGAACAGCAAGCACGTGATGTAGAAGCCGAGCATGATCACGGCCAGGCCCTTGAGGGCCTGCACGCCGGTCGCGCCGACGACCGCGGCGATCGCGCCGAACGCGCCCACCGGCGCCGCCCACATGACCATCGCCAGCATCTTGAACACCAGCCGCTGGATGTGCTCGATGCCGCGCAGGATCGGGGTGCCCTTGTCGCCCATCGCCTGCAGCGCGAAACCGGCCAGCAACGCCACCAGCAGCGTCTGCAGCACCTTTCCCTCGGTCAACGAGGACACCAGGGTGTGCGGGATGATCCCGAGCAGGAAGTCCGTGGTGCTCTCGGCGCCCTCACCGGCCTGCTTCACACCCTGGCCGCGCAGCGAATCGGTGATCTGCAGGCCCTCGCCGGGGTGCAGCACGTTGCCCACCAGCAGCCCGATGACCAGCGCCACCACGGACATGATCATGAAGTAACCCAGCGCGAGGCCGCCGACCTTGCCGACCTTGGCGGCCTTCCGGACGCCTCCCACGCCGAGCACGATGGTGCAGAAGATGACCGGCGAGATCATCATCTTGATCAGGTTGACGAACCCGGTGCCCAGCGGCTTCAGAGCCTTGCCGAGGTCCGGCGCGAGGAAGCCGACCGCGATGCCGGCCAGCACCGCGACGATCACCGCGATGTACAGGTAATGCGTTCTATCCCGACGGCGTGTCTGCGCAGCGTCTTTGCTTGCCACTGTTGCACTCCTACTGGGCTACCGGGTCACACTCGCACCAGCCGTGTCCCAGATCACGGTCCGGCCGGGAGAGACTATCTGTGCCGGGTATCGTCGGCGTCACGCTTCTGTTCATTGTGTTCACATCTCCGACACGGATCCGTGATGCCCACCGCCGATGACCGGAACTGGTTCGGCCGCGTCCGGCCCAGCTGGAGCCTGGCCCGCCAGCTCTTCGTGCTGCAGGTGGTCGTGGTCGCCATCGTCGTCCTCGCCGGGGCCCTGCTGGCCTGGTACGACGTGGGGCGGCGCAACGACGACGCGGCCACCGGGAAGGTGGTCGCGGTGGCCCGCACGCTCGCCACGCAGCCGGCCGTCCGGGACGGCCTGACCGCGCCGAACCCGACCGCCAGGCTGCAGCCGCTGGCCGAACGCGTCCGGGCGGAGACCGGGGTCGACTTCATCACGATCATGTCCCCGGCGGGCATCCGCTACACGCACCCCGATCCGACGCAGATCGGGCAGCGGTTCCTCGGGCACATCGAGGAGGCCATCGCCGGGCAAGTGTTCACCGAGACCTACACCGGCACCCTCGGCCCGTCGGTGCGCGCCGTGGTGCCGGTCTACGACGACGCGCACCGGCTGGTGGGCCTGGTGTCGGACGGCATCACGGTGCAGATGCTCACCGCCGAGCTCAGTGAGCAGGTCACGGCGCTAGTCTTGGTCGCGGCGGCCGCGCTGCTGGTCGGCGGGCTGCTGACCTACCTGGTCAGCGCCCGGATGCGGCGCCACACCCACGGGCTGCGGCCCGCCGAGCTCAGCCGCATGTACGAGTACCACGACGCGATCCTGCACGCGGTGCGCGAGGGGCTGCTGCTGGTGGCGCCCTCCGGGCAGATCACCTTGTGCAACGATGGGGCCGCTGTGTTGCTCTCGCTGGATCCCGTCGAAACCGAAGGCAGGCACGTGTCCGAGCTCGGCCTGCCGGTGTCCCTTGTGGACACCCTCGCGTTGGGCCGGGCGGTGCGCGACGAGGTCCACCTGACCGATGACCGCGTGCTGCTGGTCAACGTCTCGCAGATCCGCAGCGGCGATCGCGACCTGGGCACCGTCGTGACGCTGCGGGACCACACGGAGCTGCAGGCGCTCAGCGGCGAGCTCGACTCGATGCGCGGCTTCGCCGAAACGCTGCGCTCCCAGGCCCACGAGTCGGCGAACCGGCTGCACACCGTGGTGTCGCTGATCGAGCTGGGCCGTCCGGAGGAGGCCGTCGCGTTCGCCACCGAGGAGCTCCGGCTCGCCCAGCAGCTCACCGATCGCGTCGTCGGCGCGGTCGGCGAGCCGGTGCTGGCGGCGGTGCTGCTGGGCAAGAGCGCCGAGGCGGGGGAGCGCGGCGTGGAGGTCGTGCTCGGCGAGGGCACCGAGATCGACGACGTCGACCTGGAGCACATCGACTCCCGCGACCTGGTGACGATCCTCGGCAACCTGATCGACAACGCCGTCGAGGCGACGCTGGAGGGCTCGCGCCCGAGCGTCGAGGTGACCATCCGGTCCACATCGGACGGTGTGCTGATCCGGGTCGCCGACAACGGGCCGGGCGTCGACCCGGACAGCGCCCAGCGGGTCTTCCAGCGCGGCTGGTCGACGAAGGAGGGCGGCCGCGGGCTCGGGCTGGCGCTGGTCGGGCAGAGCGTGCGCCGCCACCGGGGCAGCATCGAGGTGCACAACGACGGCGGCGCGGTGTTCACCGTCCGGTTGCCCGGCCGCTCGGGAACGGGCGTGGCGCGGTGATCTCGGTCCTGGTCGTCGAGGACGATCCGCTGGTCGGCGAGGCGCACGAGGCCTACGTGAACCGGCTCGACGGGTTCGCGGTCGCGGGCCGGGTCCGCACCGGGCAGGCGGCGCTGCGGTTCGTCGAGCGCACCGCGGTCGACCTGGTGCTGCTGGATCTGCGGTTGCCCGACATGGACGGCCTGCAGGTCGCGCGGGCGCTGCGCACCGCGGGCAGCAACGCCGACGTGATCGCGGTGACCTCGGCCCGCGACCTCAAGGTCGTCCGCGCGGCGGTGTCCAGCGGAGTGGTGCAGTACCTGCTGAAGCCGTTCACCTTCGCGGCGATGCGGGAGAAGCTGGAGCACTACGCGCGGTTCCGGGCCAGCCTCGGCGACGACCGGGAAGTCAGCAGCCAGGCCGAGATCGACCGGGCGTTCTCCGCGCTGCGCGGCGTCGACCGCGCGGCGCTACCGAAGGGCATGAGCGAGGAGACGCTCGCGGCGGTCGTCTCGGCGCTGCGCGCCAACCCCGACGGAGCACCGGCGGGAGCCGTGGGCGAAGCCGCGGGGGTGTCCAGGGTGACGGCCCGCAGGTACCTCGAATACCTGGTCAACAACGGCATGGCCGACCGCCGCCCGCTGTACGGCGCGGTCGGCCGGCCCGAGATGGCGTACCGCTGGATCGGCGAAGCCTGACCAGGACCGCAATTTTCATTGAGGTTTTTCCAACCTCGTTCTGTGTGGCGGTGCGGGTGGCGGAACCTCAGAGGCTCCCTGGTCTGTGGGTGCCCCTCCTGATGTATGTCCGATACACGGCGGAGGGGCCGTCCTCGCCAGGAAGCCTCTGAGAACCCGCGGCGGTGCAGGTGTCGTAGGTGGGCTATGCGCCTGCGGCGCATGCGACACCCCATCGACGTGCAGCTTTGCGACCCGCGACTGCGGGCTCACCAGGATGAAAAACGCTCATTGAAATTGCGGCAAATGCGTGGGGACGGTCAGGAGCGGTCGGCCGTCGGGCGCAGGAGCGGTGCGCCGGGGCCGAATTCGGCCAGCTTGTCGTCGGCGTTGTGCAGTGCGCAGAGGCGCAGCGACAGGCAGCCGCAGCCGATGCAGCCGGTGAGGCGGTCGCGCAGCCGTTGCAGGCCGTCGATGCGCGCGTCCAGCTCGTCGCGCCACCGGCGGGACAGCCGCGCCCAGTCCGCCTTGGTCGGGGCGTGGTCGTCCGGCAGCGTCGCCAGCGCCTCGGAGATCTGCTCCAGGCTCAGGCCGACGCGTTGCGCGGAGCGGATGAACGCCAGCCGGCGCAGCACCGAGCGGTCATAGCGGCGCTGGTTCCCGGCGGTTCGGGTGGTGGCGATCAGCCCTTTCTCCTCGTAGAAGCGCAGCGCGGTCTGGGCGACGCCGCTGCGGTGGGCCACCTCTCCGATGGTCAGCAGTTTCGGTAGCTTCGACACGCCCGCCAGGTTACCTAAAACCTAGACCAAAGTGCAGGTATTTTCCCTTGACTTCGAGTGCGCTCGAAGTCCCACCCTGGTCGCATGACGATCACCGCACCGAGGGCCGGATTCGGATACGCCGATCTCCGCCCGCTGATGAGCGAACTGACCGGCGACGAGAAGCATTCCGCCGCCGCCACCTCGACGCTGGACGTGCTGTGGGTGCTCTACGACCAGATCCTGTCGGTCGACCCGCGACGTCCCGACGACCCGGACCGCGACCGCTTCCTGCTCTCCAAGGGCCACGGGCCGATGGCCTTCTACGCCGTGCTGACGGCCAAGGGCTTCCTCGACCCGGCGGAGCTCGCCCGCTTCGGCGAGTTCGACTCCCGGCTCGGCTTCCACCCGGACCGCGTCCTCGCGCCCGGCGTCGAGATCGGCAGCGGCTCCCTCGGCCACGGCCTGCCGCTCGGGCTCGGCGTGGCGCTCGGCCTGCGCGCCCAGGGTCGCACCCGGCCGCGCGTCGTGGTCCTCGTCGGCGACGCCGAACTCGACGAAGGCAGCAACCACGAGGCGATCCAGGTCGCCGGCCGCTGGGGGCTCGGCCGGCTGACCACCGTCGTGGTGGACAACAGCTCCTCCAGCACCGGCTGGCCGGGCGGCATCGCCGACCGCTTCGCCCGCGAAGGCTGGGCCGCGCACACCGTCGACGGCCGCGACCACGCCGCACTCCGCGAGGCGCTCGCCGACACCCACCACGACCGCCCGCTCGCGGTGGTCGCCCAGGTCGAACCCAAGGAGCTGTGATGACCGCACCGACCACCGAGAAGATCGCCCCGACGATGCGGGAAGCGTTCGTCGACACCGTCACCGAAGCGCTCGACGCCGATCCGCGGGTCGCCCTGGTGCTGGCGGAGATCTCCGCCGACCGCTTCGTGGACGCCGCCGCCCGCCACCCGCGGCGGGTGCTCAACGTCGGCATCCGGGAGCAGGCGCTGGTGAGCGTGGCCGGCGGGCTGGCGCTGACCGGGCTGCGGCCGGTGCTGCACTCGATCACGCCCTTCCTCGTCGAGCGGCCGTTCGAGCAGCTCAAGCTCGACCTCAACCACCAGGGCGTCGGTGCCGTCGTGGTCAGCACCGGAGCCTCCTACGACTACCCGACCGCGGGCCGCACGCACATGGCGCCCGGCGACGTCGCGCTGATCGACACGCTGCCCGGCTGGACCGTGCACGTGCCCGGCCACCCGGCCGAGGTCTCGGCGCTGCTGCGGTCGGCGATGCACGCCGACGACCTCGTCTACCTGCGGCTCTCCGAGCGGGTCAACGCCGATCCGCTGGTGACGGGGCCGGGCTGGCACACCGTCCGGCGCGGCAGCCGGGGCGTCGTGCTCGCCGTCGGCCCGATGCTCGGGCCGGTCCTCGCGGCGACGGCGACGCTCGACGTGACCGTGCTCTACACCGCCACCATCCGGCCGTTCGACGCCGGCGGGCTGCGGGAGGCGGTGCGGGCGGCGACCGCCGACGTGGTGCTGGTGGAGCCCTACCTGCGCGGCACGTCGACGCACGAGGTCAACGACGCGCTGGCCGACACCCCGCACCGGGTGCTCGCGCTGGGCGTTCGCCGCGACCTGGAACTGCGGGCCTACGGCACCGCCGAGGAGCACGAAGCGGCGCACGGCCTCGGCCCGACCGGTATCGCCGCGTCGGTGCGGTCGTTCCTGGCCGGATGATCTGCGGGCGGCCGCCCGCGACGTGGGCCGATGCGTCCGGGCGGTAGCCTGGGCGCGTGGCACGAGTCGTCATCTTGGACTACGGATCAGGCAACCTCCGCTCCGCCGAACGCGCGCTCGAGCGCGCCGGGGCCGACGTCGAGGTGACCGCCGACCATCGTGCCGCGACCGAGGCCGACGGCCTGGTCGTGCCCGGCGTCGGGGCCTTCGCCGCGTGCATGGAGGGCCTGCTCCACGTCGGCGGCGACAAGATCATCGACCACCGACTGGCCGGCGACCGCCCGGTCCTCGGGATCTGCGTGGGCATGCAGGTGCTCTTCGACGAGGGCGTCGAGCACGGCATGCAGGCCAACGGCTGCGGCCAGTGGCCGGGCACCGTCGAGCGGCTGCACGCCGACGTCCTCCCGCACATGGGCTGGAACGACGTGCAGCCACCGGAGGGCAGCACCCTGTTCGCCGGCATCGAGCCGGGCACCCGGTTCTACTTCGTGCACTCCTACGGCGTCCGCAAGTGGCAGCTGCCCGCGTCGGAGACGATCGCGCCGCCGCTGGTGACCTGGGCCGAACACGGCGAACCGTTCGTCGCCGCGGTGGAGAACGGGCCGCTGACGGCGACCCAGTTCCACCCGGAGAAGTCCGGGGAGGCGGGCGCGCGGCTGCTGCGGAACTGGCTGGGCAGCCTGTGACCCGCCGGGGCGGCCTGCTGGGGCCGACGGGGGTGCGGGTGATCTCGCTGGTGCTCGCGATCGGGATGATCGCCGGGATCGGCGCGCCGTACCTGCTGCAGGCCGGGGTGCCGCTGTGGACGGTCCTGCTGCTCGTGCTGATCGTCCTCGCGGTGCCCGTCGTCGCCGTCGTCCGCGCCGAGCGCAGCCGCCGGTGAACGGGTCGAGGCGCTGGCAGTAGGGTTGGGGCGTGACTTTCACGCTGCTTCCCGCTGTTGATGTCGCCGACGGTCAGGCGGTCCGCCTGGTGCAGGGCGCCGCCGGTACCGAGACCTCCTACGGTGACCCGTTGGAGGCCGCGCTGACCTGGCAGCGCGCGGGAGCCGAGTGGATCCACCTGGTCGA
The DNA here is from genome assembly GCF_900106995.1 of Saccharopolyspora shandongensis. Classification (GTDB taxonomy): domain Bacteria; phylum Actinomycetota; class Actinomycetes; order Mycobacteriales; family Pseudonocardiaceae; genus Saccharopolyspora; species Saccharopolyspora shandongensis. Next base: position 192,381 of record NZ_FNOK01000003.1, on the reverse strand, counting down.
CCTGGACGCCGCGTTCGGCCGCGGCTCGAACCGGGCGCTGCTGGCGGAGGTGACCGGCAAGCTCGACGTGCAGGTGGAGCTCTCCGGCGGCATCCGCGACGACGCCTCGCTGGAGGCCGCGCTGGCCACCGGCTGCGCGCGGGTCAACCTGGGCACCGCCGCGCTGGAGAACCCGGAGTGGGCGGACCGGGTGGTCGCCGAGTACGGCGATCAGGTCGCGGTCGGCCTGGACGTGCGGATCACCGAACAGGGCCACCGGCTGGCCGCGCGCGGCTGGACCAAGGACGGCGGCGACCTGTGGGAGGTGCTGGCCCGGCTGGACGCCGCCGGCTGCCGCCGCTACGTGGTCACCGACGTCAGCAAGGACGGCACCCTGCAGGGGCCGAACATCGCGCTGCTGCGGGAGGTCTGCGCCCGCACCGAAGCGCCGGTGATCGCCTCCGGTGGTGTGTCCAGTGTGGACGATCTGGTGGAGCTGTCGAAGCTCGCGCCGGTCGGCCTGGAGGGCTCGATCGTCGGGAAGGCCCTCTACGCCCAGAACTTCACCCTCGAAGAGGCCCTCGCCGCGGTGCGCTGACGCCCGCGCGAATGCGGGTGCTCTCAGGGTGATCCCTGATCCACTCCGCGCCCGAAGATCAGCACGATCGTGGGTGAGATCCGAAATGCGGATCTCACCCACGATCGGAGGTCTTCATGAGGCGAGGATCGGCATCCGGCCTCGGCGTGCTGATAGCCGCGACGGCCACCCTGGCCGCTTCGGCTCCGGCGCTCGCTGAACTCGCACCGCAGCTGGACTGGCGGCCGTGCCCGGAGAACGCGCAGGTCCAGTGCGCGACCGTGCAGGTACCGCTGGACTGGGCGCAGCCCGGCGGCGAGACGATCGAGATGGCCGTCGCGCGCCGCCCGGCGACGGATCCCGGCGCCCGCATCGGTTCGCTGGTCTACATGCCAGGTGGGCCGGGCGGAACCGGCGTCGACGCGCTGCTCCACGAGCAGCCGTTCTCCGCGGAGCTGGCGTCGCGGTTCGACATCGTCAGCTACGACCCGCGCGGCTTCGGCCGCAGCAACCCGCTGCAATGCGACGCCGAACTGGTCGCGGACGCGCCGGACATCCGGCCGGGCGGCCCCGCGCAGTTCGAGGAAATGCGGCGGTACAACCGGAAAGTCGCCGACGACTGCCGCCGGCGCACCGGCCCGATCATCGACCACATGGACACCGTCTCCGTCGCCCGCGACATCGACGCGTTCCGCCAGGCGCTCGGCGAGCAGCAGATCAGCCTCTACGGCATCTCCTACGGCACCCTGACCGGCCAGATGTACGCCGAGAACTTCCCGGAGCGAGTCCGGGCGCTGGCGCTCGACAGCGTCTTCGACCACAGCCTCGACACCCGCGCCTTCTTCACCACCGAAGCCGCGGCGGCCGAGGACTCGTTCCGCGAGTTCGAGAAGTGGTGCGCGCAGGACCAGCAGTGCGCGCTGCACGGCGAGGACGTCGGCGCGGTCTTCGACGAGCTCTACAAGCGCGCCGACAGCGGTGAACTGCACCAGCCCGGCGACCCGGGCAAGCCGATCGGCCCGGTGGAGCTTTCGAGCGGCGCCTTCGGCGCGTTCTACGGTCCCGACTGGCAGAACCTGGCCGCGCAGCTCAAGGCACTGCGGGACCAGGAGCCCGCGCCGGTGGCCCTGGCCGAACCCGAGACGATTCCGTACAACGTGGCGGCGTTCTGCAACGACTGGCGTCCCGAGATCGACTCCGCCGAGCAGTACGCGGAGGAGTGGCGGAAGCAGAACGAGGCCGCGCCGCACATGCGGGTCGGCGTGGGCGGCACCGTCGCCTGGGGCTGCATCGACTGGCCCGCGCAGCTGCAGAACCCGCCGCACGTGCCGCAGATCCGCACCGAGGCCCCGATCCTGATCCTCAACGCCCTCCACGACCCGGCCACCGGCTACAACTGGGCGACCAACGTGGACAGCCAGATCGAGCAGGCGACCCTGCTCACCTACGACGGCTGGGGCCACGGCGTCTACGACCGGAGCGAGTGCACCACCTCGGCGGCCGACCGGTACTTCGTCGACGGCGCGGTGCCGCCGGAAGGCACCCACTGCGCAGCCGTGCCGCCGACGCCGGACAACACGATCAAGCCCTACGTGGGTTGGTGACGGCTGATCGGCGTTCTCGCGCGTGTCCCATGAGGCGCGAGTGACGTTCTCGCGCGAGAACGCCCCATCCGCCGCGCCGCGCGGCCGTGTCTCTACCCTGGGGACATGGCCGTTGCGGTGCGTGTGATCCCCTGCCTGGACGTCGATCAGGGGCGGGTCGTCAAGGGTGTCAACTTCACCAACCTCCGGGATGCCGGCGACCCCGTGGAGCTCGCCCGCGCCTACGACGCGGAGGGCGCCGACGAGCTGACCTTCCTCGACGTCACGGCGTCCTCATCGGACCGCGAGACCACCTTCGACGTGGTGCGGCGCACCGCCGAGCAGGTCTTCATCCCGCTGACCGTCGGCGGCGGCGTGCGTAGCACCGACGACATCAACCGGCTCCTGCGCGCCGGGGCGGACAAGGTCAGCCTGAACACCGCCGCCATCGCCCGGCCCGAGCTGCTCAGCGAGGCGTCGCAGCGCTTCGGCGCGCAGTGCGTGGTGCTGTCCGTGGACGCCCGGCGCGTGCCGGAAGGCGGTCAGCCGACGGCGTCCGGCTTCGAGGTCACCACGCACGGCGGCCGGCGCGGCACCGGTATCTGCGCCGTGGAGTGGGCCGCGAAGGGCCAGCAGCTCGGCGTCGGCGAGATCCTGCTGAACTCGATGGACGCCGACGGCACCAAGGCCGGTTTCGACCTGGAGATGATCCGCGCGGTCCGCGAGGTCGTCGACGTGCCGCTGATCGCCAGCGGCGGCGCCGGCGCGGTCGAGCACTTCGCGCCCGCGGTGCGCGCCGGGGCCGACGCGGTGCTGGCCGCCAGCGTGTTCCACTTCGGACAGTTGAAGATCGGCGAGGTCAAGGACGCCATGCGGGCGGAAGGGATCACTGTTCGATGAGCGGTCTGGACCCGGCGATCGCGGCCCGGCTCAAGCGCAACGCGGAGGGGCTCGTCCCGGCGATCGCGCAGCAGCGCGGCACCGGCGAGGTGCTGATGATGGCGTGGATGGACGACGAGGCGTTGCACCGCACCCTCACCACCCGCCGCGGCACCTACTACTCCCGCAGCCGCCGGCAGTACTGGGTCAAGGGCGAAACCTCCGGCCACACCCAGCAAGTCCACGAGGTCCGCCTGGACTGCGACGGCGACACGATCCTGCTGGTGGTCGACCAGGAAGGCGCGGCCTGCCACACCGGCGACCGCACCTGCTTCGACGCCGACGTCCTGCTCGACTGACCGCGGTTCCGGCCGAAACCGGCGGTCAGGGGCCGGTGACGCCGGCGATGTCGCCGGTCAGGTAGCGCTGGAGGTTCGGGGCGATCGCGGCCACCACGGTGTCGTGGTCGGCCGAGGCCAGCGGTTCCAGGTGGATCACGTAGCGGGCCATCCCCAGCCCGACGATCTGCGAGCCGCACAGCGCCGTGCGCAGCTCCGCGTGGTCCATGCCCAGCGTCTTGACCAGCCGGTTGAACAGCACGTTCTGGATGAACTCCCGCAGCATCCCCACCGCGTGCTCGTTGGCCGCGACGCTGCGGACCAGGGCCGCGAACTGGCCGCCCTCCGCGTTGTCCCACGCCGTCAGGAACCGCCGCAGCAGCCGCTCGGCGAGCTGTTCCCGATCGCCCACCAGCAGCTGCGGCACCACCTCGGCCGGGTTGATCGGGATGTGCACCGCAGCGGTGAACAGCCCCTCCTTGCCGCCGAACCAGTGGTTGACCATCGCCGGATCGACCCCGGCCCGGCCCGCGATGGTGCGCACCGTCGCGGCGTCGTAGCCCTGCTCGGTGAACACCTCGCGCGCCGCGGCCAGCAACGCCGCCTTGGTGTCGGCTCCGCTGCGGCGCCGCCCGCGGCGCTTCGGCTCTGTTCCGCTCTGGTCGATGCCACTGCTCACCCGCCCATCCTCGCCGCCCCGGCGGGCCGAGGGCAAAGCGGTGCGGAGGTCCCGCGCGGCCGGGATCGGGTGGACGGCACAATGACGACATGGTCGGCGACGGTGATATCGGCACTATCAGCCCAGGACGCGAAGAGTTCCGCGGCCTGGCGGCGGACCGCCGGGTGATCCCGGTGGTGCGGCGGTTGCTCGCGGACGACGAAACCCCGCTCGGGGTGTACCGCAAGCTCGCCGGGGACCGCCCCGGAACGTTCCTCTTCGAGTCCGCCGAGAACGGTCGCTCCTGGTCGCGATGGTCCTTCGTGGGCGCCCGCAGCGCCGCCGCGCTGACCGTCCGCGACGGCCAAGCGCACTGGACGGGCAAGCCGCCGGTGGGTCTGCCCGACAGCGGCGACCCGCTGCAGGCGCTGCGCGAGACGGTCCGGCTGCTGCAGACCGACCCGCTCCCCGGGCTGCCGCCGCTGACCGGCGGCATGGTCGGCTACCTCGGCTACGACGCGGTCCGCAGGCTGGAGCGGCTGCCGAACCTGACCGAGGACGACCTGCAGATCCCCGAGATGGTGATGCTGCTGGCCACCGACCTCGCCGCGCTGGACCACCACGAGGGCACCATCACGCTCATCGCCAACGCGGTGAACTGGGACGACAGCCCGGAGCGCGTCGACGCGGCCTACGACGACGCGGTGCGCCGCCTGGACGAGATGACCGAGGCGCTGTGCACCCCGACCGCGCCGACGGTCGCCACGTTCTCCCGGCCCGCCCCGCAGTTCATCCGGCGCCGCCAGCCCGACGAGCACTACGCGGCGATCGAGAAGGCCAAGGAGGCGATCCGGGCCGGCGAGGCGTTCCAGGTCGTGGTGTCGCAGCGGTTCGAGATCGAGACCAGCGCGGACGCCCTGGACATCTACCGGGTCCTGCGCACCACCAACCCGAGCCCGTACATGTACCTGCTGCGGCTGGACGCCCCCGACGGCGGCACGCCGTTCGACATCGTCGGCTCCAGCCCCGAATCGCTGGTCACGGTGCGCGACGGGCAGGCGACCACGCACCCGATCGCCGGGACCCGCTGGCGCGGCGCCGACGAGGACGAGGACGCGCTGCTGGAGAAGGAGCTCATCAACGACGACAAGGAGCGCGCCGAGCACCTGATGCTCGTCGACCTCGGCCGCAACGACCTGGGGCGGGTCTGCAAGCCGGGTTCGGTGCACGTCGTCGACTTCTTCCGCATCGAGCGCTACAGCCACGTCATGCACATCGTGTCCACGGTGACCGGTCAGCTCGCCGAAGGCCGGACGGCGTTCGACGCGGTCGCCGCCTGCTTCCCGGCGGGCACGCTCTCCGGCGCGCCGAAGCCGCGCGCGCTGGAGCTGATCGAGGAGCTGGAGCCGACCCGGCGCGCCCAGTACGGCGGCGTGGTGGGCTACCTGGACTTCGCCGGCGACGCGGACACGGCGATCGCGATCCGCACCGCACTGGTGCGCGACGGCACCGCTTACGTGCAGGCCGGCGGCGGCATCGTGGCCGACTCCGACCCGGTCGCCGAGGACCAGGAATGCCTGAACAAGGCGCGCGCGGTGCTCAACGCGGTGGCGACGGCCGAGACGCTGTCGCGGCCCGCGACCGAACGGGCGATGGGGGAGCGGGTTGACCACCGAGCCGGGATCTGAGCCGAGCCCCCGGCCCGCGCGGTCGAAGGGCCTGCTGTGGTCGGTGGTGCTGCTGGCGCTGGTCGCCGCCGGCCTGCTCTGGGGCGCGAGCGCGCTCGTCTGGGTGGAGCAGCGGTTCCGCACGCCCTTCGGCACCGAGGTCTCCGCCGGGATCACCGGCGGGGACATCCGCCCGGAGCTGGTGCCGATGGCGCTGGCGGCGCTGGCCGCCGTCGCCGCGGTGCTGGCCACCGGCGGGTGGCTGCGGCGCGTGGTCGGCGCCCTCATCGCGGTCGCGGGGGCCGTGCTGGGCTGGCGGGTGTTCCAGCAGTTCGGCTCCGGCTGGTTCGCGACCGGGTCGGCCGGTGACGTGCCGCCGGGCAGCACGCCGATCGGCGAGATGGCCAGTCGGCCGTACGGGTTGCTGTTGATGGCCGCAGGTGCTCTGCTGCTGTTCGTCGCCGGTGCGCTGGTGGCGTTCCGGGCCGGCCGGATGCCCGCGATGGGCGCGAAATATTCGGCTCCGGGTGCCGCGAAGCAGAAATCCCACGATCCGGACCGGCAGATGTGGAACGACTTGGACGCCGGGCGCGATCCAACGGACGAGCAGGATCGCTGAAAATATTTCAAATTCACCGAAGGGTGGAAAACCCAGTTCGGCGCGGCCCCGAGCCGGTGACCGGGCGCGTCGCCAGGGCCGAAGGTCCTTGTTGCGCAGGGACGTTGGGCTACCCCTTGGTGGGACCGGTGGCCGGTGAGGTTTAGCATCGGCCATGCGACGGCACGGCGGGAAGGGGAGTGTCGTGATCGAGCGCAATGAGTTCATCTGCGCATCTGGTTACTTGCGGACCAACCTGAAGGCGAGTGTGCGGGACACGGCCGGCGAGGTGTTCGCGTGACCGTTCTGGAATCAATCATCGAAGGCGTTCGCGAAGATCTGGCGGTTCGCGAATCCGCGATTCCCTTCGACGAGATCAAACAGCTGTCCGCCGCGGCGGCACCCCCGCGCGACGTGCTCGCCGCGCTGCGGGCGCCGGGCGTGGGCGTGATCGCGGAGGTCAAGCGGCGCAGCCCGTCCAAGGGCGAGCTGGCCGAGATCGGCGAGCCGGCCGATCTCGCCGCCGACTACGCCGCCGCCGGGGCGCGGGTCATCAGCGTGCTCACCGAGCAGCGCCGGTTCGGCGGCTCGCTGGCCGACTTCGACGCGGTCCGCGCCAGGGTCAACACGCCCCTGCTGCGCAAGGACTTCATCATCAGCCCGTACCAGGTTCACGAGGCCCGTGCGCACGGCGCGGACATGGTGCTGCTCATCGTCGCGGCCCTGGAGCAGAACGCGCTGGAAGCGCTGCTGGACCGGGTCGAATCGCTGGGCATGACGGCGCTGATCGAGGTGCACACCGCCGAAGAGGCCGACCGCGCGCTGGAGGCCGGTGCGAAAGTAATTGGCATCAACGCGCGCAACCTGCATACGCTCGAGGTGGACCGCGACGTGTTCGGGCGGATCGCGCCGGGGTTGCCGCAGGAGGTTCTCAAGATCGCCGAGTCGGGGGTCCGCGGTCCGAGCGACCTGATGGCCTACGCGGGATCCGGCGCGGACGCCGTGCTGGTCGGTGAGGGCCTGGTGACGAGCGACAATCCCAAGACGGCGGTCACCCAGCTGGTGACTGCAGGGTCGCACCCAGCGTGCCCGCGGCCGAGCCGGTAGCCGGACCGGTTCCGCGAGTTCCAGGGTTCGGCGCAAGGCACAGGAGGTAAGGCAATGACCGTAGGCGCAGAGACCGCGCGCGCCCACCGACCGGGCAAGCCCGTGCCGGAGGGGCACGACCCGGACGAGCGCGGGCATTTCGGGGTCTACGGCGGCCGGTTCATGCCGGAGGCGCTGATCGCCGCCCAGGACGAGCTCGCCGCCGAGTACGCCAAGGCGCAGAGCGACCCGCAGTACCTCGCCGAGCTCGACGACCTGCTGCGCAACTACGCCGGGCGCCCGTCGCTGCTGACCGAGGCGAAGCGGTTCGCCGAGCACGCCGGCGGCGCTCGGATCCTGCTCAAGCGGGAGGACCTCAACCACACCGGCTCGCACAAGATCAACAACGTGCTGGGGCAGGCGTTGCTGGTCAAGCGGATGGGCAAGCGCCGGGTCATCGCCGAGACCGGGGCCGGGCAGCACGGCGTCGCCACCGCGACCGCCTGTGCGCTGCTGGGCCTCGAATGCGTCATCTACATGGGCAAGGTGGACACCGAGCGGCAGGCCCTCAACGTCGCCCGGATGCGGCTGCTCGGCGCCGAGGTCATCCCGGTCAGCAGCGGCTCGGCGACCCTCAAGGACGCCATCAACGAGGCGCTGCGCGACTGGGTCGCCAACGTCGACCACACCCACTACCTGCTGGGCACCGCGGCCGGGTCGCACCCGTTCCCGATGATGGTGCGCAACTTCCACAAGGTCATCGGCGACGAGGCCCGCCGGCAGGTGCTCGAGCTGACCGGCCGGCTGCCCGACGTCGTCGCGGCCTGCGTCGGCGGCGGCTCCAATGCCATCGGCATCTTCCACGGCTTCATCGACGACCCGGACGTGCGGCTGGTCGGCTTCGAACCCGGCGGGCACGGCATCGCCTCCGGCGAGCACGGCGCCACCCTCTGCGAGGGCACGCCCGGCACGCTGCACGGGGCCCGCTCGTACCTGCTGCAGGACGACGACGGCCAGGTCATCGAGGCCTACTCGATCTCCGCCGGGCTCGACTACCCGGGCGTGGGGCCCGAGCACTCGTACCTGAAGGACATCGGGCGCGCCGAGTACCGCTCGGTCACCGACGACGAGGCCATGCACGCCTTCCGGCTGCTGTCCCGCACCGAGGGCATCATCCCGGCCATCGAGTCGGCGCACGCGCTGGCCGGCGCGATCAAGCTCGGCCAGGAGCTCGGCCCGGAGGCGATCATCCTGGTCAACCTCTCCGGCCGGGGCGACAAGGACATGGACACCGCGGCGAAGTACTTCGGGCTCGTCGACGAGAACAACGACGACAACGAGGAGTCGCGGTGAACCTGCGCGAGGTCTTCCAGAACTGCCGGGAAGAGCAGCGGGCCGCCCTGATCGGCTACCTGCCCGCCGGGTACCCGACCGTCGAGGAGTCCAAGGAGCTGTTCAGCGCGATGCTGACCGGCACCGATGGTTCGACCGGCTGCGACATCGTCGAGGTCGGCATCCCGTTCTCCGACCCGGTGATGGACGGCCCCACCATCCAGGCCGCCAGCGACAAGGCGCTGCGCGCCGGGTTCCGGCTGCGCGACGTCTTCGACGTGGTGTCCTCGATCGCCGACGCCGGCGGCCACGCCGTGGTGATGACCTACTGGAACCCGGTGCACCACTACGGCCCGGACGCGTTCGCCCGCGACCTCAAGGCGGCCGGCGGGCTCGGCGCGATCACCCCGGACCTGATCCCGGACGAGGGCGAGGACTGGATCGCCGCGACCGACGCGCACGGCCTGGACCGGATCTTCCTGGTCGCCCCGTCGTCGACGGAGGAGCGGCTGGCGCTGACCGCCAAGGCCACCAGCGGCTTCGTCTACGCCACCTCGGTGATGGGCGTGACCGGGGCGCGCGAGAGCGTCGGCTCGGCCGCGGCCGGGCTCGTGCAGCGCACCCGCGCGCACACCGACCTGCCGATCGGCGTCGGCCTGGGCGTGCGCAACGGCGAGCAGGCCGCCGAGGTGGCCGGCTTCGCCGACGGCGTCATCGTCGGCTCCGCCTTCGTCACCCGCGCCGAGCAGGACGGCCCCGCCGGCGTCCGCGAGCTCACCGCGGAACTCGCCCGGGGCGTCCGGTCGCGCTGATCCGTTGCGAACGGCCTGTTCGCGCCTTCTAACGAGGCGAACGGGCCGTTCGCTCCGCCAGGGGCCGGGTGGTGCTCACCATTCGTGGAGCGACCGATACGGTAAGCGGCGTGAGTGCCCCGGTTGCCGCCTTGGCGAGTCCGTTCCTGGCCACCATCCCCAGCCCGCCGCAAGGGGTTTGGTTCATCGGCCCGATCCCGCTGCGCGCCTACGCGTTGTGCATCATCGCCGGCATCATCGCGGCGGTCTGGATCGGCAGCCGCCGCTGGGTGGCGCGCGGCGGACGCGAGGGCACGGTCATCGACATCGCGGTGTTCGCGGTGCCGTTCGGGCTGGTCGGCGGTCGGCTCTACCACGTCGCCACCGACTGGTACAAGTACTTCGGGCCGGACCGCAACCCGCTGGACGCCCTCAAGGTGTGGGAAGGCGGCCTGGGCATCTGGGGCGCCGTGGCGCTCGGTGCGGTCGGCGCCTGGATCGGCTGCCGCCGCCGGGGCGTGCCGCTGGCCGCGTTCGCCGACGCGGTCGCGCCCGGCATCATCCTCGCGCAGGCCATCGGCCGCCTCGGCAACTGGTTCAACCAGGAGCTCTACGGCGCGCCGACGGACCTGCCCTGGGGCCTGGAGATCTACCGGCGCATCGACCCGGCGACCGGGCTCGCCGACCCCATCACGGGCGTGGCGATGGACAGCACGCCGGTCACGGTCGTGCACCCGACGTTCCTGTACGAGCTGCTGTGGAATCTCGGTGTCTTCCTCCTGATCATCTGGGCGGACCGCAAGTTCCGGATGGGCCACGGCCGGGTGTTCGCGCTCTACGTCGCCGGCTACACGGCCGGCCGGGTGTGGATCGAGATGATGCGCACCGACGACGCCACGCACATCCTCGGCATCCGCATTAACGTCTTCACCTCCCTGATCGTCTTCGCCGGCGCGGTCCTGTACCTGCTGTACGTGCGCGGCAAGCGCGAGGACCCCGAGCTGCTGCGCGGCAAGCCGATGCCCGGCGACGACGACACCGCCGCGACGCCGGAGCGGCCCGCCGAGGAGCCGAAGGCGACGGCCGACGATGCGGACGAGGACGAGGGCAAGGACGAGCCGAAGGGCTCGGACGACTCGGGAGACGAACGCGCGGAGGCGCGCAGCGCCGACGGCAACGGCAAGGACGCGAAGGACTGACCGGACGGCGCCGGAGGCGCTCAGCGGGCGCCGAAGGCGACCGCGCCGCTCGGCGAGTCCTTGGAGCCGGTGGGGTCGTGCTGCGATGCCACCAGCTCCAGCCGGACACCGACGGCCTGCCCGAGCCGGTCGAGCAGGTCGATGGTCGGCAGGCTGCCGCCGCTCTCCCAGCGCGCGACCGAGGACTGCGTGGTGCCCATCCGCTTCGCGAGCTCGGTCTGGGTCAGCCCCGCGTCCGTGCGCAGCCCGTACACCAGCCGCGCCAGCTCGAACGCCAGCGAGGCTTCCGCGTACGACTCGTCGTACTCCTCCTGGTCGGTGATCGGGTTCTCGCGCCGGATCTGATCGAGCTTCTTCCAGGTCATCTCATGGCCTCCGGTCGTGCCGCACCTCCGGTTTCGCGGGACATGCTCCGAACATAGCGCGCACGCGATAACGCGTCGATGCTATATCCCGAACATGATCAGTTCGAGTGACGTGGGAGGCGGGAGAGGAACGGCGGGTCAGGCGCGGACGGGGGCGATGACCGGGGCGCCGTCCGGGGTGTGCAGGACCGTGACGCGGGCCGTGTAGCGCTCCGCCAGGATCGCCGGGGTCAGGACCTCCGCCGGGGTTCCTTCGGCCGCGACGCGGCCTTCGTCGAGGAGGAGCAGGCGCTCGGCGTACTGCGCGGCGAGGGTCAGGTCGTGCAGCGTCATGACCACCGTGGTGCCCAGTTCCCGGCGCAGTTCGTCGACCAGGTCGAGCAGGGCTTGGGCGTGTCCGACGTCCAGGCCGGTGGTCGGCTCGTCGAGCAGCAGCACGCCCGCTCGCTGGGCGAGGGCGCGGGCCAGCACCGCACGTTGGCGTTCGCCGCCGGACAGCGTCGAAAGGGCCCGGTCCGCGAGTCGCGTCAGGTCCAGTCGCTCCAGCAGGGCGCGGACCACGTCCAGGTCGGTGGGGCCCTCCCGGCCCAGCACGCCGAGGTGCGGGGTGCGGCCGAGCAGCACGTAGTCGGTAACCGTGAGGCCGATCGGCAGCTGCGGGATCTGCGGCGCGTAGCCGAGTGCCCGGGCCCGTTCGCGGCGGCGCAGCGACGCCAGCGGGCGGCCGTCGACCAGCACGTGGCCGTCGTGCCGCACCAGGCCCGCGACGGCCTTCAGCAGTGTCGACTTGCCCGACCCGTTCGGCCCGATGATGCCCAGCCAGCCGCCGGTGTCCACAGTGGTCGAAACATCGGAAATCACCGTGCTGCGCCGATATCCGGCCGACAGGCCGTGCACTTCGAGCGTGCTCATGCGCGCCTCCGGTGCAGCAGGACCGCGAAGAACGGCGCGCCGGTGAACGCGGTGATCACGCCGATCGGGATCTCGGCGGGCGCCAGCAGGGTGCGGGCGAGCATGTCGGCGAGCACCAGGAAGACCCCGCCGAACAGCAGGGAGAGCGGCACGATGATCCGGAAGCTGCCGCCGATCGCCAGCCGCACCAGGTGCGGCACCACGAGGCCGACGAAACCGATCAGCCCGGCCACCGACACCGCCGCGGCAGTGGCCAGCGAGGCCGCGGTGAGCACCAGCAGCCGCACCCGCCCCGGGTGCACGCCGAGCGCCGCGGCTTCCTCATCGCCGGTGCCCAGCAGGTCGAGCAGGCGGGCGCAGGTGCAGAGCACGACCGCCGCGACCGCCAGGTACGGCAGCACGATCAGCACTTCCCGCCAACCGGTGGTGGTCAGCCGCCCCAGGATCCACATGTAGACCTGCTGCAACGACTCCACGCGGAGCTGCTGCACGAACGTCTGCCCGGCCGTGAGGAACGCGCCGACGGCGACCCCAGCCAGCACCAGCGTCGCCGTGTCCCGGCCGGCCGAGCGGCCGACCAGCCAGGTCAGGCCCACCCCGCCGAGCGCGCCGACGAACGCCGCGAGCTGCACCGGGACCGACGGCCCTCCCGCCGGGGCCGCGGTGATCACCAGGGTGGCGGCCAGGCCGGCCCCGGCCGCCGCACCCAGCAGGTACGGGTCGGCGAGCGGGTTGCGGAACACGCCCTGGAAGGCGGCGCCGGACACCGCCAGCGCCGCCCCGACCAGCACACCGAGCACGACCCGGGGCACCCGCAGCTGCCAGAGGATCGCCGCCTCCCGCTCGGACAGCGGCGAGGCGCCGCCGGTCAGCTGCGCGACGATCTCGGCGAGCACCCGCTGCCAGCCGAGCTCGGCGGCCCCGAGCAGTACCGACAGCAGGACGCTCGCCAGCAGCACCGCCACCCCGACGAGCAGGTGGTGCGGGCGCAGCTTGGTCTGCTTCAGTGCCCCGCCGAGCGCCTTCGTCACCCGTTCTGGGCCTTGGCGACGCCGCCGGCGATCGCCCGCACCAGCTCGACCACCCGCGGGCCCCACCGGCTCGCGATGTCGTCGTCGAGTTCGACGACGCGGCCGTGCTGCACGGCGTCCAGGGTGTTCCAGCCCGGCCGGGCCGCGACCGCCGCCGCGTTGACCTGGCAGCACTTGACGTCGGACAGGAAGATCACGTTCGGGTTGGCCTGCACGATGTGCTCCTCGGACAGCTGCGGGAAGCTCCCGCCCGCCGGGTCCGCGATGTTGTGCAGTCCGAACAGGCTGTAGACGTTGCCGACGAAGCTCTGCGAGGTCGCGGTGTAGTAGTCCGGGCTGACCTCGTGGAAGTAGCTCAGCGGCTGCGCCGGGCGCGGGGTGGTGCGGACGATCTCGTCGATCTCCGAGCGCATCCGGTCGACCAGCTCGGCGGCCTGCTTCGTGTGCCCGGTGGCCTGCCCGAGCACCTCGATCTGCTTGTAGGCGTCGTTCAGCGTGGCCGGCGACGGCGTGAGCAGCGTCGGCACGTTGACCACCTTCAGGCCGTCCGCCAGCTTCGCGGCGCTGTCCGGCGCGATGACCAGGTCGGGGGTGTGCGCGCCGACGGCGGCGGCGTCCGCGGTGAAGCCGGTGAGGTCGGTGCGCGGCGCCTCCGCCGGGAAGTCGGAGAACTGGTCCACCGCGACGACCTGGTCGCCGGCGCCGATCGCGTACAGCGTCTCGGTGGCGGTGGGGGACAGCGAGATGATCCGCTTCGGCTGCTGCGCGACCGTCACGGGCGGCTGACCGGGCAGCTCGACCTTGACCGGGAAGGCCGAGGCCGGGTCGTCGGCCGGCGCGGGAGCCTCGGAGTGGGGACGGGTGGCGCACGCGGTGACCCCGACTAGCAGGGCGAGCATCGCGAGCAGCAGGGCGGCGAGTCGGCGGAACCCGATCATGTCTTCCCAACGGTTCGGCCGGTGCGTGGCGGGCGCGGTCCCGGGCTTCCGGGAGCGAGCCGCACCCCTGCACCGGGAGTGGCGGACATCGACGCCACGCACAAGGCGACCTGGCTCGTGCCCGCCCGGGGCGGGCCATCGCAGTTGCGGCACAGCACCGGATTCACACCGGTTTCGCTTGGCGCTGGCGTCCCGCGAGCACCCGCGTCGCGGGCGCTCTGAGCAGGAAAGATATCAGGAGAAGATCGGCCGTCCGCGCCGTCCGGGAGTGTCCTGCGGCACGGGGGCTACCCGGGACGCGACCCAGCGGTTAAATTTGACGACGGACCGTGTTCGGAGGCGTTCGGTCGCGAGCGCGGTAACCCAACCGAGTGTGTTACTACAAGATGGTTAGCATCACGCCCAGAGTGCTGCTTCCGGGTATCGCGGCTGTTAAAGTTCTCTGAACGCTCCGGTCACGAGCGGGCTTTCGAAAGCCCGAAAACTTCTGTCGTGCCACCTGGAGCCATCTGCGGGCCAGCGTCGTCCCGTGCCCAGAAGTCATGAAGTCAGGTCAGTAATTGACCGGGGGCTTCCAGCACGAGAAATGACGAGGGAGGTCTGCGCAGTGGTCTTCTCCGCCGTCCCAGCAGCCCAGGGGTTGTACGACCCGGCTGCGGAACAGGATTCCTGCGGTGTCGCCATGGTCGCCGACATCCGCGGCCGTCGCTCCCACGGCATCGTCGCCGATGCACTGACCGCGCTCGCCAACCTGGATCACCGCGGCGCCGCCGGTGCCGAGCCGACCAGCGGTGACGGTGCGGGCATCCTCCTCCAGCTGCCGGACGAGCTGCTGCGCGCCGAGACCGGCGTCGAGCTGCCGGAGCCGGACGAGGCGGGCCGGCACCGCTACGCGGCGGGCATGGCGTTCCTGCCCACCGACCCCGCGCAGCGCGCGCGGGCGGTGGAGCTGGTGGCGCGGGTCGCCGCCGAGGAGAACATGCGCGTCCTGGGCTGGCGCGACGTGCCGATCACCCCGGAGCGGGCAGGCGTGGGCACCACCGCCCAGAAGTGCATGCCGCATTTCGCGATCCTGCTGGTCGCCGGGCATCACGGCGAGGCGGGCGTCGAACTGGACCGGCTGGCGTTCGGCCTGCGCAAGCGCGCCGAGCGGGTGGCCGAGCAGGACGGGCTGGAGCTGTACTTCCCGTCGCTGTCCAGCCGCACCATGGTCTACAAGGGCATGCTGACCACCGAGCAGCTGCCCGCCTTCTTCCCGGACCTGGGCGACGAGCGGCTGGTCAGCGCGATCGCGCTGGTGCACAGCCGGTTCTCCACGAACACCTTCCCGTCGTGGCCGCTGGCGCACCCCTTCCGCTACGTCGCGCACAACGGCGAGATCAACACGATCCGCGGCAACCGCAACCGGATGCGGGCCCGCGAGGCGCTGCTGGAGTCCGACCTGATCCCCGGCGACCTCTCCCGGCTGTACCCGATCTGCGCCGGCGACGGCTCGGACTCCGCCTCCTTCGACGAGGTGCTGGAGCTGCTGCACCTGGGCGGCCGCAGCCTGCCGCACGCGGTGCTGATGATGGTGCCGGAGGCGTGGGAGAACCACGCCGAGATGGACCCCGAGCGCAAGGCGTTCTACCAGTTCCACGCCAGCCTGATGGAGCCGTGGGACGGCCCGGCGTGCGTCACCTTCACCGACGGCACGCTGGTCGGCGCGGTGCTGGACCGCAACGGGCTGCGCCCGGCCCGCTGGTGGCGGACCGTCGACGACAGGGTGGTGCTCGCCAGCGAGACCGGCGTGCTCAGCCTCAAGCCCGAAGAGGTGGTCGCCAAGGGCCGCCTGCAGCCGGGCCGGATGTTCCTGATCGACACCGAGCAGGGCCGCATCGTCGACGACGAGGAGATCAAGTCCGCCCTCGCCGGGGAGCACGCCTACGGCGATTGGCTGCACTCCGGGCTGCTCAACCTCGACGAGCTGCCGAACCGCGAGCACGTGGTGCACACCCACGAGTCGGTGGTGCGCCGCCAGCTGTCCTTCGGCTACACCGAGGAGGAGCTCAGCCTGCTGCTCGCGCCGATGGCCACCGGCGCCGGCGAGCCGCTGGGGTCGATGGGCTCCGACACCCCGCCGGCGCCGCTGTCGCAGCGCTCCCGGATGCTCTACGACTACTTCGTGCAGCAGTTCGCGCAGGTCACGAACCCGCCGCTGGACGCGATCCGGGAGGAGATCGTCACCTCGGTGGCACGCGTGATGGGGCCGGAGCAGAACCTGCTGTCCCCGTCGGCCGCGTCCTGCCGGCACATCGTGCTGCCCAACCCCGTGATCGACAACGACGAGCTGGCCAAGCTCATCCACATCAACGACGACGGCGACCTGCCCGGCTTCGCCTCCGCCGTGCTCTCCGGTCTGTACGAAGTGGACGGTGGCGGTGAGGCGCTGGCCGACGCCATCGAGCGGGTCCGGGAGGAGGCGTCCGAGGCGATCGCCGCCGGGGCGCGCGTGCTGGTGCTCTCCGACCGCGACTCCGACCACCGGATGGCGCCGATCCCGTCGCTGCTGCTGGTCTCGGCGGTCCACCAGCACCTGGTGCGGACCAAGGAGCGGCTGCGCGTCGCACTGGTGGTGGAGAGCGGCGACGCCCGCGAGGTGCACCACGTCGCCACGCTGCTCGGCTACGGCGCCGCGGCGGTCAACCCGTACCTGGCGTTCGAGACCATCGAGGACATGATCGCCACCGGTCGGATCACCGGCACGCGGGCGAAGGTGGCGATCCGCAACTACGTTCAGGCGCTGGTCAAGGGCGTGCTGAAGGTGATGTCGAAGATGGGCATCTCCACCGTCGGCGCCTACACCGCGGCGCAGGTCTTCGAGGCGGTCGGCCTGTCCGGGCAGGTCGTCGGCGAGTACTTCGAGGGCACCACCTCCAAGCTCGGCGGTGTCGGGCTGGACGTGCTGGCCGAGGAGGTCGCGCAGCGGCACCGCCGGGCCTACCCGGACAACTCGACCGAGCGGGCGCACCGCAAGCTGGAGGTCGGCGGCGACTACTCCTACCGCCGCGAGGGCGAGCTGCACCTGTTCACGCCGGAGACGGTGTTCCTGCTGCAGCACTCCACCAAGACCCGCGAGTACGACGTGTTCCGCAAGTACACGGCGGAATGCGACCGGCTGTCGGCCGAGGGTGGCACGCTGCGCGGGCTGTTCGAGCTGAACAGCGGCCGCGCGCCGATCGACATCGACGAGGTCGAGCCGATCTCGGAGATCATGAAGCGGTTCTCCACCGGCGCCATGAGCTACGGCGCGATCTCCGCGGAGGCGCACGAGACGCTGGCGATCGCGATGAACCGGATCGGCGGCAAGTCCAACTCCGGCGAGGGCGGCGAGGACGTCGACCGGCTCTACGACCCGGAGCGCCGTTCCGCGGTCAAGCAGGTCGCCAGCGGCCGGTTCGGCGTCACCAGCGAATACCTGGTCAACGCCACCGACATCCAGATCAAGATGGCGCAGGGCGCGAAGCCCGGCGAGGGCGGGCAGCTGCCCGGCCACAAGGTGTACCCGTGGATCGCCAAGACCCGGCACTCCACGCCCGGCGTCGGGCTGATCTCGCCGCCGCCGCACCACGACATCTACTCGATCGAGGACCTGGCGCAGCTGATCCACGATCTGAAGAACGCCAACGAGCACGCCCGGGTCCACGTCAAGCTGGTGTCCGAGATCGGCGTCGGCACGGTCGCCGCGGGCGTGTCCAAGGCGCACGCCGACGTGGTGCTGATCTCCGGCCACGACGGCGGGACCGGCGCCGCGCCGCTGACGTCGCTGAAGCACGCCGGCACGCCGTGGGAGGTCGGGCTGGCCGAGACGCAGCAGACGCTGCTGCTCAACGGCCTGCGGGACCGGATCACGGTGCAGGTCGACGGCGGCTTCAAGACCGGCCGCGACGTGATCGTGGCCGCGCTGCTGGGCGCCGAGGAGTACGGCTTCGCCACCGCGCCGCTGGTGGTCGAGGGCTGCGTGATGATGCGCGTGTGCCACCTCGACACCTGCCCGGTCGGGGTCGCCACCCAGAACCCGGTGCTGCGCAAGCGCTACACCGGCCAGGTCGACCACGTGGTGAACTTCTTCGAGTTCATCGCCCACGAGGTCCGCGAGTACCTGGCGGAGCTCGGGTTCCGCACCCTGGACGAGGCCATCGGCCAGGTCTCGGCGCTGGGCAAGGACGAGGCGATGGCGCACTGGAAGGCGCGCGGCCTGGACCTGACCCCGGTGTTCGCCGAGCCCGAGACGCCGTACTCGCCGGTGCGGCGCCGGGTCCGCGAGCAGGACCACGGCCTGGACCACGCGCTGGACCGCACGCTCATCCAGCTCGCCGAGGCGGCGCTGGAGGACGCGCGACCGGTGCGGCTGGAGCTGCCGGTGCGCAACGTCAACCGCACGGTCGGCACGCTGCTGGGCGCCGAGGTCAGCCGCCGCTACGGCGGCGAGGGCCTGCCCGCGGACACCATCCACGTGGAGCTGGAGGGGTCGGCCGGGCAGTCGCTCGGCGCGTTCCTGCCGCCGGGCATCACGCTGGAGATGGTCGGCGACGCCAACGACTACGTCGGCAAGGGCCTCTCCGGCGGGCGGATCGTCGTGCGCCCGCACCCGGATTCGGCGTTCGCCGCCGAGGACCAGGTGATCGCGGGCAACGTGATCGGCTACGGCGCGACCAGCGGCGAGATCTTCTTGCGCGGCAAGGTCGGCGAGCGGTTCTGCGTGCGCAACTCCGGTGCGATCGCGATCGCGGAGGGCGCCGGTGACCACGCCTTCGAGTACATGACCGGCGGTCGCGCGGTGGTGCTCGGCGGCACCGGCCGCAACGTCGGCGCCGGGATGTCCGGCGGCATCGCCTACGTGCTCGACCTGGACCCGGTCCGGGTGAACACCGCGATGGTGGACCTGCAGCGGCCCAGCGCCAAGGAACTGAATTGGCTGCACGAGATCGTGCAGCGGCACCACGAACTGACGGGTTCGGCGGTGGCGGCCTCGCTGCTCGGCGACTGGCCGCGGCGTTCGGCGGCGTTCACCAAGGTGATGCCGCGCGACTACCAGCGCGTCCTGGATGCCATGCGGATGGCCAAGATCGAGGGCCGGGATGTGGACGAGGCGATCATGGAGGCTTCCCGTGGCTGACCCGAGGGGATTTCTGAAGCACGCGCGGGCCGACGCCCCCAAGCGCCCCGTCGACGAGCGGCTGGGCGACTGGCAGGAGGTCTACGCCGCGCTGTCCACAGAGGACCGGAAGGCGGAGACCTCCACGCAGGCGGCGCGGTGCATGGACTGCGGCATCCCGTTCTGCCACTCGGGTTCGGCCGGTTGCCCGCTGGGCAACCTGATCCCGGAGTGGAACAACATGGTGCGCCGCGGCCAGTGGCAGGACGCCGCCGAGCGGCTGCACGCCACCAACAACTTCCCGGAGTTCACCGGCAAGCTGTGCCCCGCGCCGTGCGAGGCGGGCTGCGTGCTGGCGATCTCGCCGGAGGCCGGCGGTGCGGTGGCCATCAAGCGGGTCGAGGAGACCATCGCCGAGGTCGGCTGGGCGAACGACTACGTCACCGCCCGGCTGACGGAGGTGCACTCCGGCAAGCGGGTGGCCGTGGTCGGCTCCGGGCCGGGCGGGCTGGCGGCCGCGCAGCAGCTGACCCGCGCGGGGCACGAGGTGACCGTGTACGAGCGCGACGACCGCATCGGCGGCCTGCTGCGCTACGGCATCCCCGAGTTCAAGATGGAGAAGTCCGTCCTGGACCGGCGGTTGGCGCAGATGCGCGCCGAGGGCACCCGGTTCATCACCGGCTGCGAGGTCGGCGTCGACCTGACCGTCGAGGAGCTGCGCGCCGGTTACGACGCCGTGGTGCTCGCGGTGGGTGCGCTGCGCGGTCGTGACGACACCACGATCCCGGGGCGGGACCTCAAGGGCGTGCACCTGGCCATGGAGCACCTGGTGCCGGCGAACAAGGAGTGCGAGGGCGACGGCCCGACGCCGATCTCGGCGCAGGGCAAGCACGTCATCATCCTCGGCGGCGGCGACACCGGCGCGGACTGCTACGGCACCGCGACCCGGCAGGGCGCGCTTTCGGTGACGCAGCTGGACAACTACCCGCAGCCGCCGACGACCCGCGACGACGACCGGTCGCCGTGGCCGACCTGGCCGTACATCCTGCGCACCTACCCGGCGCACGAGGAGGCCGGCGAGCGGAAGTTCGCGGTGGCGATCGAGGCGTTCGTCGGCGACGACGAGGGCAACGTGCGGGCAGTACGGCTGCGCGAGGTGAAGGTGCAGCGCGACGAGAACGGCCGCCGGCAGGTCGTGCCGGTGTCCGACGAGGTCCAGGAGATCCCCTGCGACCTGGCGCTGCTGGCCATCGGCTTCGACGGCGTCGAGCACATGCCGCTGCTGGACGGCCTGGGCATCTCGCTGACCAAGCGCGGCACCATCGGCTGCGGCTCGAACTGGGAGACCACGGCGCCGGGCGTGTTCGTCTGCGGCGACGCGCACCGCGGCGCGTCCCTGGTGGTGTGGGCGATCGCGGAGGGCCGCTCGGTGGCCAGCGCGGTCGACGCCCACCTCACCGGAGCCTCCCAGCTCCCGTCGCCGGTGCACCCCACGGCGCTCCCGCTGGCGGTGTGATCTTCCAGGGCCGAAAGGGAAGCGCCCATCCGGTATCAATCCGGCCGGGTGGGCGCTTCGTCATGTCGTCGGAAAGTCTGGCGGCATGATCCGGAAGTCGATCCAGGGACCGACCGAGAGCAGTGTTCGAGCAGCCGAGCCACTCCGTCGATCAACACCAGCTACTGCACAGCTAAGGCGTGTTCGGGGGAACCTGGTGGGAGCGGGTCCGGTAACGGCTGCGGAATTCGGCCAGCAGTTCGTCGGTCGCCTCGGCCCCGGCGCTCACGGCGGCGTGGACGTCGCGGAAGTAGTTCTCGTAGCCGGCGGGGGTGTAGAGGCACAGGGCGCGTGCGGGGACCAGGCCCGCGTTGCGGAAGCCGTGCGGGGTGCCGCGAGTGGCGGCGAGCAGATGTCCGGAGCCGGCCGTCACCTCGCCGTCTCCGGTGTGGAGCGTCAAATCGCCCTCAAGGACGTAGAAGTACTCGTCGTGTCCGTCGTGCACGTGCGGCCTGGCACCAATGATGCCGGGAGCCAGGCTGAACTCCTCGAAGGCGAAGTGCCCGCCCGTGTGCTCGCCGGTGAGGCGGAAGAAGTGCGCGACACCGGCGACGTCGATGAGTTCACCGTCCTGGGGACGGCGCAGCAGTGGACGGGCGGGAGCCTGATGATCGGTCATGGGGGCATTGTGGCCCAGGTTGCTGACGTCCTCGATGATCTTGGTGGCGTGCCTTGCGCGGACCCGTCACCACGGTTTCACATGCCGCGCAGGACCGTCGGGAGCTCGTCCGGGTGGACCACGCCGAGGCGTTGCGTCGCCCGGGTCAGCGCCACGTAGAGGTCGTTGAGGCCGCGCTCGGACTCCGCCACGATCGCCGCCGGGTCGACCACCAGGACCGAGTCGAACTCCAGGCCCTTCGCCTGGTCGACCGTCAGCAGGACCGCCGGTGCTTCCAGGTCGTCGGGTCGGGTGCCGATCACCGCCTCCGGCAGGGATTCCGCCAGCCGCGGCCCGATCCCGGCCAGCAGCTCCGGCGGCAGCAGCACCGCGAGCCGGCCTTCGCCGATCTCGCGCAGCTCGTCGGTGATCACCGCCGGGAGCTCGGCGCCGAGGTCGGCGGCCGGGATCCGGCGGGTCCACGGCCGGTGCCCGCTGGTGCGCACCGAGCGCGGCGCCACCAGGTCGGTGTCCATTTCGGACAGCACGTCGGCGGCGATGGCCATGATCTCGGCCGGGGTGCGGTAGTTGACGGTCAGCTCGACCAGCTTCCAGCGGTCCTGGACGTACGGGTGCAGCACCTCGTGCCAGGAGTCGGCCCCGGCCAGGGCGCCGGTCTGGGCGACGTCGCCGACCAGCGTCATCGACCGGCTCGGGCAGCGCCGCATCAGCACCCGCCACGCCATCGGCGACAGCTCCTGCGCCTCGTCGACGATGACGTGGCCGAAGGTCCACGTGCGGTCGTCGGCCGCGCGTTCGGCGGCGGTCAGGTCGCTGCTGCTGCGGAACCGCTCGGCCAGCAGCTCGGCGTCGAGCACGTCGGAGACGCGCAGGCGCTCCTCGTCGGCGAGCTCCTCGTCCTGCTCCATGATGTGCAGAACGCCTTGCGCGTAGGCGAGTTCTTCGCGCTCCTGGCGTTCGCGCTCGGCCCGGGCCTGGGCGTCGTCCTCGCCGAGCAGCTCCGCGAGTTCGTCCAGCAGTGGCACGTCGCCGGGCGTCCACGGCGTGCCCGGCAGGCGCAGCAGCTCGTCGCGTTCGGCGTCGTCGAGGTGCTTGCGGGTGGCGGAGGCCAGCAGTTCCGGCGAGCACAGCAGGTCGTCCAGGAGTTCCTGCGGGGTGATCTCCGGCCACAGCTCGTCCAGCGCCTTGCCCACCACCGCGTCGGCGCGCAGTTCGCGGTTGATGTCGTCGAGGTCGCGGCGGTCCAGCAGGTCGCGGCCGAGCCGGTCGGCGACCTGCAGGGTCAGCGCGGAGAACATCTCGTTGCGGAAGATCCGCCGGGCCAGGTTGTGCGGCTTGCGGGAGCGGCGCGCGCGGGTGCGCGCCTGGGTCGCGGTGCGCCGGTCGATGCGCAGTGCCTCGCGGTCGAAGGTGATCTCGGTGTAGTCGGCGGGCACCTGCTGCCGGTCGCGGGCCGCGGTGGCGAGCACCTCGACCATGCTCGCGCGACCCTTGATCTCCGCCGCCCGCGCGGATTCCTCGCCGGTGGCCGTGATCCCCGGGTAGAGACCGCCCACAGTGGACAGCAGCACGCCGGTTTCGCCCAGCGACGGCAGGACCTGCCCGATGTAGCGGAGGAACGTCTGGTTCGGGCCGACCACCAGCACGCCGCGCTTGGACAGCTGCTCGCGGAAGGTGTACAGCAGGAAGGCGGCGCGGTGCAGCGCGACGGCGGTCTTGCCGGTGCCGGGACCGCCCTGCACCACCAGCACGCCGTTCATCCCGGCGCGGATGATCCGGTCCTGCTCGCCCTGGATGGTGGCGACGATGTCCTGCATCTGCCCGGTGCGGCGGGCGTCGAGCCGGGCCAGCAGCGTGGCCTCGCCGGCCAGGCCCAGGTCGCTGCCCTGCTCGGCGGTGTCGAGGTCGAGCACCTCGTCCTCGTAGTCGAGCACCTTCCGCCAGCTGGTGCGCAGGTGCCGCCGGCGGCGCACGCCGTCCCGCGCGGCGGCGGTGGCCAGGTAGAACGGCCGGGCCGCCGGGGCCCGCCAGTCCAGCAGCAGCGGCTCGTACTCGTTGTCCTCGTCGAACAGCCCGAGACGGCCGACGTGGAACGTCTCGCCGCCGTCGAGGTCCAGCCGCCCGAAGCACATCCCGTGCTCCACCGCGCTCAGCTGGGTGAGCTTGTCGGTGTACATCCTGGTGGAGATGTCGCGCTCGGTGCGCGCCTGCGGCGGCCCGCCGCTGTCCCGCAGCGTGTTCTTCAGGCGCTGCGTGGTTTCCTGCCGCAGCGCGTCGAGCTTCGCGTACAGCATCGAGAGGTACTGCTGCTCGGCTGCGATCTCCTGCGTGCGGACGGCATCCCGATCTGCTCGGGCCTTGGACAATTCGCCACCTCGTGCTGGGGAGGGTCGGGGGTAGAAGCCCGCGTGCGACGCGCAGGCCCGACCCGCCAATATACCTCGCCCGGCGTGCGCGGTCGTGAGCGCGAAAGCGGGGCCCGCGCGCTCACGACCGCGGGGTCACAGCACCGCGGACAGGCCGAGGATCACGGCGAAGGACGTCACCGACAGCAGCGTCTCCATCGCCGACCAGGTCTTCAGGGTCTGCCCGACGGTCATCCCGAAGTACTCCTTGACCAGCCAGAACCCGGCGTCGTTGACGTGCGACAGGAACAGCGACCCGGAGCCGATGGCCAGCGCGACCAGCGCGCCCTGCGCCGGCGGGAGGCCCATCACCAGCGGCGCGACCATGCCCGCCGCCGAGATGGTGGCCACCGTCGCCGAGCCGGTCGCCACCCGGATGCCGACGGCGATCAGCCAGCCCAGCACCAGCGGCGAGAGGTGCGCCCCGCTGGCGAAGTCGGTGATCATGTTGTTCACGCCGGAGTCGACCAGGGTCTGCTTGAAGCCGCCGCCGGCGCCGACGATCAGGATGATCCCGGCGATCGCCGGCAGCGAGCTGCCGATCACGTCGGACAGCCGGTTGCGGGTGAACCGGGCGCCGGTGCCGAGCACCACGATCGCGATCAGCACGGTCAGCAGCATCGCCACGATCGGCGTGCCGACGGTGTCCAGCACCTGGTAGGCGATGGTGTCCTCGGGCAGCAGCAGGTCGGCGACGGACTTGCCGAGCATCAGCACGACGGGCAGCAGCAGCATCGACACCGACGCGAAGAACCCGGGCCGCTTCTCGGGCGAGGCGTCGAGCTGGGACTTGCCCAGCAGGTGCGTCGCCGGGGGCAGCTCGACGCGCTTCGAGATGTAGGAGCCGAAGAGCGGACCGGCGACGATGGCGGTCGGGATCGCGACGACGACGCCCAGCGCGAGCGTCAGCCCCATGTCCACGTGCAGCGCGTCGACGGCGGCCAGCGGGCCGGGGTGCGGCGGCACCAGGCCGTGCAGGATCGACAGCCCGGCCAGCGCGGGGATGCCGATGCGCAGCATCGGCTGGTTCGACCGGCTGGCGACCATGACCACGACCGGGACCAGCAGCACGACGCCGACCTCGAAGAACATCGGCAGGCCCAGCAGCGCGGCGATGAACACCATCGCCCACGGCAGCGTCCGCCGGGTGGTGCGGCGCAGCACCGTCTCGACGACCTGCTCGGCGCCGCCGGTGTCGGTGAGCAGCTTGCCGAGCATCGCGCCGAGCGCGACGAGCAGGCCGACATCGCCGACGGTCTTGCCGAGTCCCTTGGTGAAGGTCTCCACCAGGTCGTCGAAGGGCATCCCGGCGACGACGCCGAGGGTGGCGGCGCCGAGGGCAAGCGACAGGAACGGATGCAGCTTGGCCCAGCTGATCAGCACGACGATCACCGCGATGCCCGCGATGGCGGCGGCCAGCAGTCGGGTGTCTTGGGCGGTCCACGTGCCGGATGCCTGGGCTAGGACGGAGAGGGCGCCGGAAGGGCTGATTGGCATGGAAGGGCTCCTCGTTGAGCAGCTGGTGCGCGGCACAGCCTAAGCAATAAGTATGACTTTATTGGCATGTGGACCGATTAAGTATGTCTGTTAGGCGGATCACCCGGCCCGGAGCGCCTATGTTTGAAGGCGATTTCAAGGGCGAAAGGGGCGTGCCGGATGGCCGGAGGGCTGCACGACAAGGTGCTGGACGAGCTCGGTCACGAGATCGCAGCGGGCGTCCACCGGCCGGGCAGCGTGCTGCGCATCGACGAGATGGAGCAGCGCTTCGGCATCTCACGCAGCGTCGCCCGCGAGGTGGTCCGCAGCCTCGCGTCGATCCGGTTGGTCATCGGCCGCAAGCGGGTCGGGATCGTGGTCCGGCCGCGCGCGGACTGGAACGCCTTCGACCCGCTGCTCATCCGGTGGCTGCTGGCCGCCGACCGCACGGCGCAGCTGAAGACGCTGGCGGAACTGCGCACCGCGGTGGAGCCGATGGCCGCGGCGGCCGCCGCGCAGCGCTGCGACGACGAGGACGCCGCGCGCCTGGTCGGCCTCGCCGAGCGGATGGTCGCCACGGCGCGAGCCGGCGACCTGGAGACGTTCATGGACGCGGACGTCGCCTTCCACCGGCTGGTGCTGACGGCGTCGGGCAACGAGATGTTCGCCCAGCTGCACGAGGTCGTCGAGGAACTGCTGCGGTGGCGGGCCGGGCGCGGGCTGATGCCCGAACACCCGCGCCCGGTCGCCGTGCGGCTGCACTGCGAAATCGCCGAGTGCATCCGCAGCGGTGACCGGGCGCGGGCCGAGTGGGCCATGCGCGAACTGGTCGCCGAAGCCCTGGAAGGAACCTTGACAGGGCTGACGGCCGCCGAGTAGCGGCTATCAGTAGCCGGAGTAGTTGCCGCCGGAGCGGAGACCGGCGACGCCGGGGACGTCGGCCACCGAGCCGTAGGTCGTCATCGCGTAGCGGGTGGCCGCGATGATGTTGTCTACCGGGTTGTAGATGTCGCCGTGGCCGGGGAGCGCGAAGGACTGGAAGGTCGGCTCGATGGTCTGCATCAGACCGATCGACGGGGTGCCGGCCGCCGCGTTGGAGTCCCAGCCGTTGGTGGCGTTCGGGTCGCCGTTGGACTCGTGCATGATGATCGTGCGGATCGCGTCCGCGTCGACCTGGGCGCGTGGGATGCCGTTCTTGTCCAGGACGCCGATCGCCTCGTCGATCCAGGCGCCGATCTGGTCCTTGGGCTTCTCCGCCACCTGCTCGGCGGGCTGTTCCTGCTTGGCCGGCTCGGGCGCGGCCTCGGGGGCGGGCTGCGCGGCGGGGGCCGGGGCGGCTTCGGGAGCCGGTGGGGTGACGGCCGGGGCGGGGAGCTGTCCGGCCAGCGGGGCGACGTGCGCGGCGGCTTCGACCGCGGGGGCTTCGGTCTTCGCGCCGGCGGTGCCGGCGAAGACGCCGATCACGCCGAACGCGGCGACTGCGGCACCGACCTGCAACGACCGCATCTTCGGGGGGACGCGGTGCTGCCGGTCGGCGGAGTCGCTGAGGAACGCTGCGCGAAGCCAGCTCGCCGTCTGCGGTACCGCCCTCTCCCAGCGGTGCCACCCGGCCTGTCGGAGACTTCGATCGGGGGTGTTCGGTTCGTCGGGGGTCACGAGAACCGAGAATCCGGCACGGAGAGTGTTCGCGCACCGAGGTTTGTACGTACACGGATACCTAGATTCGCCCAGATGGGCGACGTTTCGGAAGGTCGCAACTACCCAAAGTGAGATTATCTGGGGGCGATGTCGCTCGCGTCACTCGCCTTCTGCGCGGCCACCCAGCCGCCGATCTGCGCGCGGGACGAGAAGTCGAGCTTGGTCAGGATGTTCTGCACGTGGCCCTCGACGGTGCGCTGCGCGATCACCAGGCTCTCGGCGATCTCCTTGTTGGTGTTGCCCTGCGCGACGAGCTCCGCGATCTGCTGCTCCCGCCGGGTCAGCGGCATCGGGTGCACGTTGTCCTCGGTGCGCGGCCGCGCGTGCCGCTTGACCTCCAGCGCGAAGTCGACGGTGTGCGCCAGCGACAGCTGGCGGCCGCGGTCGAACGCGTCCTGGAAGGCCGACTCGCCGAGCGCGGTCCGGGCCTGCGCCTCGTGCTCGTCGTGGTCGGTGGCGAACCGCGCCCAGAAGCCCGGCGCCGCGCGCACCGCGTCCCACACCGCCGAAGCCGCGCCGAAGAGCCGGGCGGCGCGGTCGTGCCTGCCCTGCTGCTGCGCGATCCAGGCGAGCGTGTCGATGCTGAAGGCGATGCCCAGCCGGTTGTCCAGCTTGCGCTGCAGGTTCAGCGCCTCCTTCGCCGCGGCCTCCGCCCGCTCGAGGTCGCCCCGCCGCGCCTCCACCTGCGCCGACGCCCACAGCAGGTACGAATGCCAGTACAGCTCGCCGCGGCCGCCCGACAACCGGGTGCCTTCGGCCAGCACGCCCAGCCCGGTCTCGGGATCCTCGCCCAGGCCCTTGATCAGGCCGAGGCCGAACAGGGCGAACAGCTCGCCGACGGAGATCTCGTGCTTGCGGAACTGGCCCAGCGCGTCCTCTACCAGCACGGCGGCCCGCGGCGAGTCGTTCTGGGCGAACGCCGCCATCCCGCGCACCAGCGCCAGATGCGCCTTCTCGGTCTCCTCGCCACGCTGTGCGGCCAGCACCGTCGCCTGCTCCAGCGTCGGCTGCACGGTCTCCACGTCGCCGTGCAGCAGCGCGAACCAGGCGCTGACCCGCAGCGCGCGCACCCGCTCGGGCGTCTCGCAGGGCGCGGTGGCCAGCACCTGGTCGAGCCAGTGCCGGGCTTCGCCGTTGAGGCCGCGGATGCCCCAGTACTGCCACAGGTCGGTGCACATCCGCAGCGCCGTCCCGGCCGTCTCGGGATTCGCCGCAGCCGTGCGCAAGGCGACGCGCAGGTTCCCGTGGTCGCTGCGCAGCCGGTTGACCCAGGTGACCTGGTCCGGGCCGATCCACTCCGCGGCGAAGCGCCCGGCCAGGTCGGCGTACCAGGTGCAGTGCCGCTGCTGCATGGCCTTCAGCTCGCCGAACCCCACGAGCTTGTCCTGGCCGTACTCGCGCAGGGTGTGCGGCAGCCGGAAGCGGACCTCGCCGCCTTCTTCCTCGCGCATCAGCACGGACTTGTCGACCAGCGAGTGGATCGCGCTCAGCACGTCGGCGTCCGAGAGCCCGTTGCTGGCCACGTGCTCGGCGGCGGCGAGGTCGAAGGAGCCGGAGAACACCGACACCCGCGCCCACGTCAGCCGGTCCTGGCCGGAGGCGAGCTCGTAGCTCCAGTCGATCAGCGCGCGCAGCGTCTGCTGCCGGGCCGGTGCGCCTCGGCGGCCCTCGGTGAGCAGGTCGTAGCGCTCGGCCAGGCGCTCTTCGAGCTGCTGCAGCGACAGCGACCGCAGCCGGACGGCCGCCAGCTCGATCGCCAGCGGGTTGCCGTCGAGGTGGTGGCAGAGCCGCATCAGCGCGGTGGCGTTGTCGGCGGTGACCTCGAATTCGGGGACCGCGGCCCGGGCCCGGTCGACGAACAGCCGGACCGAGGAGAACTGCTCGTAGGCCTCCGGCGGCGGCGGGTGCTCGATGTCGGGGACCTGCAGCGGCGGGACGACCAGGGTCGCCTCGCCTGCGACGCCGAGGGACTGCCTGCTGGTGGCCAGCACCCGCACCCCGGGGCACCAGCGCACCACCGCGTCGACCAGCAGCGCGACGTCCTCGATCAGGTGCTCGCAGTTGTCCAGCACGAGCAGCATCTCGCGGGTCTTGAGCTGCTCGATGACGGTGTCGATGTCCTCCCCACCGGTGGGGCCGCCGATGCCGAGCTGTTCGATGACCGCGTCGACCACCAGCGAGCCGTCCCGGACGTCCTCTAGCTCGACGCACCAGGACTTGTCCCGGAACGTGCGGCGCATGTTGCCCGCGACCCGCATCGCCAGCCGGGTCTTGCCGACGCCACCGGGGCCGGTGAGGGTGACCACCCGGGACTCGGCGAGCAGCCGCTTGGTGAGGGTGATCTCGCGGCGTCGGCCGACGAAGCTCGTGACGTCGGCCGGGAGGTTGCCCGCTGACTCCCGCACACGGGCTCGAGCAGTGGAGACCACATCCCGAGCTTAACCCGCTGCGCGACCCCTGACCTGGGATCTTGTTCCGCGCTAGGCGGTGGCCCGGAGTCCGGCGAGCACGATGCGGAGGTTCCGGTGCTCGGCTGAACCGGTTCACGATCCCGGCGGGAGGCGCGTTCCCTGGTGGTGGCGCAGCTTCCAGGCGCCGTCTGCGCGGATCCAGATGGCCGTCCGGAGGGAGGTCGAGTCTTCCATCCGCGCGGTATAGGTCAGCAGGATCGCGTCCGGGCCGAGCCGCACCGGCCGGAGGTCGTCCGCCTGGATCGGCGTCGAACTGCTCGCGCGGGTCGCGTGCACGACCGTCTCCCGGTCCCAGATCGTCCCGGATGCGCCGAACTCGCGGAAGTCCTCGTGCAGCAGCGCCCGCACCGCATCGTCATTTGCGCGAACCCCGGGGGTGAGCAGTTCGAGCTCGCTGTTGATGACCGTCTCGAAGTCCTCGTCCATGGCTTCCGAGCCTAAGGCTGCGGTCACGCGAATTTTCGCTCGCGCGGGCGGCAGGTGGCCACTGTGGACTCGCGTGATCCGGGCTCGTGGCGGCCGTCCTTTCGCCCGAAGGGGTGGCATATTCCGTATCGAGTTGGTATATGCCAGCGGCTTGCTTAATGTTGGGGCACGCGAGTGACGTTCGCGTCTTTTGAATATCGGTCATCGAGGTCGCAGTCCGATGACCGGTTTCATGG
Organism: Saccharopolyspora shandongensis; assembly: GCF_900106995.1. GTDB lineage: Bacteria > Actinomycetota > Actinomycetes > Mycobacteriales > Pseudonocardiaceae > Saccharopolyspora > Saccharopolyspora shandongensis. The sequence goes on along the minus strand of NZ_FNOK01000003.1, from coordinate 162,425 downwards.
CTGCGGCGCCTGACCGGCAATCCCCAGGTTCGGTCAGGCGCCGCAGTTCTTTCTCCACCCCCCCGGCACGCGGACGACGGGCGATCGCGGATCATCGTCGGGGCAACGGGGGGAGGAGCAGTGGGCGGCGAAAGCGCAGGGCCGAGGTTCGAGGGCTTCGGCAGGGGAGTGGGCGAGTTCTTCGAAGGGCTCGAACGGGTCCAGGCCGGCCTGGTGGATTCGCAGCGCGAGGTGCACGACGCCAAGGCCTACTGGAACGACAACCTCGCGTTCTACCGGGCGCAGGTACGGGCGCCGATGGAGGCGCTGCTCGCCGAGCTGGAGCCCGAGTTCGGGCCGGGATTCGGGCAGGGCAAGGTCTTCCGGCCGCACCGGGACGTCCGGTTCAGCGCCGACAAGTCGCCCTACAAGACGCATTGCGGCGCCGTGATCGAGTTGGGGCGCGGCGGCGGCGCCTACTACGTCGAGGTCAGCGCGGACGGGATGCTCGTCGCCGGGGGCTGCTACCACACCGAGTCCGACCAGCTGGCCCGGTTCCGCGCCGCCGTCGACACCGACATCCACGGCGAGCGGCTGCGGTCGCTGCTGGCCGCGCTCGTCGAGCAGGGCTGGGGGATCGAGGGGGAGGCGCTCAAGAGCCGGCCGCGCGGGTTCTCCGCCGGGCATCCCCGGCTTGACCTGCTGCGGCACCGCACGCTCTACGCGTCCCGCGATTGGGAAGCCGACGACGTCCTGCATGAGCGCGCCTGCATCGACCGCGTCCGGCAGTCCTGGCGCGCGGTGCGCGAGCTCAACCAGTGGTGCGCCGACCACATCGGAGTCACCGAGAAGAAGCGTCGCTGATTCGCCGCACCCGCCGCGCCGCCGAGATGAGCGCCCAGCCCGCCGCCGCGCCCGCCACGTCGACCAGGCCGTCGGTGACCTCGCAGCTGCGCCCGATCGGCAGCAGGCCCTGCATGATCTCCGACGCGATCGCGTAGCCGACCAGCGCCGGCAGCAGCCGCGACGTCGGGAACCCGGCGATCCGGCCGGTCGCGGCCAGCGCCGCGAACAGCACGAAGTGCACCACCTTGTCGGTGCCCGGCGGCGCCGTCGGCACCCCGGACGCCGGCATGAACAGGATGAGCAGGCTGGCCAGCACCGCGACGCCGAACGGAATCCGGGTGAGCCGCGTTCTGTAATGATCCAGCAACGATCTCCCCGATCCACGTCGACAGGCATGGCTGCGTGCTGCGCGCGTCGGTCAACAGACTACGCTGGCATAACGTGAGTCGACGAGCCAAGATCGTTTGTACCATGGGCCCAGCCACCGCCACACCGGACAAGATGGCTGAGCTCGTCAGCAGCGGAATGGACGTCGCCCGGCTGAACTTCAGCCACGGCAGCCACGCCGATCACCAGCAGGTCTACGAGATGGTCCGAGCCGCGGCGAAGGAGTCCGGTCGCGCCGTCGGCATCCTGGGCGACCTGCAGGGACCGAAGATCCGACTCGGCAAGTTCGCCGCCGGGCCGGTGGAGTGGCGGACCGGCGACATCGTGCGCATCACGGTCGACGACGTCCAGGGCACCCACGACAGGGTGTCCACCACGTACAAGGGCCTCGCCAACGACGCCAAGGTCGGCGACCGACTCCTGGTCGACGACGGCAAGGTGGGGCTGACCGTCACCGGCGTCGAGGACACCGACGTCATCTGCGAGGTGACGGAAGGTGGTCCGGTTTCGGACAACAAGGGAATTTCCTTGCCGGGCATGGATGTTTCGGTGCCCGCGCTGTCCGAGAAGGACATCGAGGACCTGGAGTTCGCGCTCGAGCTGGGCGTGGACTTCATCGCGCTGTCCTTCGTCCGCAGCCCGGCCGACATCGACCTGGTGCACCAGGTGATGGACCGGGTCGGCCGCCGCGTCCCGGTGATCGCGAAGCTGGAGAAGCCGGAAGCGGTGGACAACCTGGAGGCCATCGTGCTGGCCTTCGACGGCGTCATGGTCGCCCGCGGTGACCTCGGCGTCGAGTTGCCGCTGGAACACGTGCCGCTGGTCCAGAAGAAGGCGATCCGGATCGCGCGGGAGAACGCGAAGCCGGTCATCGTCGCGACCCAGATGCTCGATTCCATGATCAACAACTCGCGTCCGACGCGCGCGGAGACCTCCGACGTCGCCAACGCGGTGCTCGACGGCACCGACGCGGTGATGCTCTCCGGCGAGACCAGCGTCGGCCGCTACCCGATCGAGACCGTGCAGACGATGGCGCGCATCGTCGAAGCGGTCGAGGCGGGATCGACGGCACCGCCGCCGCTGAGCCACGTCCCGCGCACCAAGCGAGGCGTCATCTCGTACGCGGCGCGCGACATCGGCGAACGCCTCAACGCCAAGGCCCTGGTGGCCTTCACGCAGTCCGGCGACACCGTGCGCCGGCTCGCGCGGCTGCACACCAGGCTGCCGCTGCTGGCGTTCACCCCCGAGGAATCAGTGCGGAGTCAGCTCGCTCTCACTTGGGGGACGGAGACGTTCTTGGTGCCTAAGGTGGACACCACGGACCAGATGGTGCGGCAGGTGGACCAGGCGATGCTGTCGATCGGCCGATCGCAGCGCGGCGACATGGTCGTCGTCGTCGCCGGCTCGCCGCCCGGCACGGTCGGTTCCACCAACCTCATCCGCGTGCACCGGTTGGGCGAGGAAGACCACGTCTGATCCGCATTCTCGGACGGGAGCCACCCGGCGCTCCCGTCCGGAGATCCGGCGTACAACCCCAAGGAGCGCGCAGTGACCGAAGCTGCCCGAGCCGCCGCGGCCGATCCGTCCGGAACCCACCTGCAGGGCGAGGTTCCGCTCGACGTGAACGGCATGCCGCACGGCCAACCGGTGCTGGACAGCCTGGTCGCGCTGCTCGACCTCGAACGCATCGAGGAGAACATCTTCCGCGGCGTCAGCCCGGCCGCGTCGCCGGTCCGCGTGTTCGGCGGTCAGGTCGCCGGCCAGGCGCTGGTCGCCGCAGGCCGCACGGTGCCGCCGGAGCGGCGGGTGCACTCGCTGCACGCCTACTTCATCCGGCCCGGTGACCCGAGCATCCCGATCGTCTACGAGGTGGATCGCACCCGGGACGGCCGGTCGTTCACCACGCGCCGAGTGGTCGCCGTCCAGCGCGGCAAGACGATCTTCTCGCTGTCCGCGTCCTTCCAGGTCGACGAGGACGGCATCGACCACGCCGAGCCCATGCCCGAGGTCCCGGACCCGGAGACGCTGCCGACCTACGGCGAGCAGATCGGCTCGATGATCGAGAAGTTGGGGCGCGCCCAGCCGCGGCCGATCGACGTTCGCTACGTGACCGAGCCGCCGTGGATGAGCCGCCGCCCGCGCGAGGCCCGCAGCCAGGTGTGGATGCGCGCCGACGGCGTGCTGCCCGACGACGACCTGCTGCACGTGTGCATCGCGGCCTTCGCGTCCGACATGACGCTGCTCGACGCGGTGCTGGCCCGGCACGGCGTGTACTGGGGCCTGGACAAGGTCAACGGCGCCAGCCTGGACCACGCGATGTGGTTCCACCGGCGCTTCCGCGCCGACGAGTGGCTGCTCTACGACTGCGCCTCGCCCAGCGCCTCCGGCGCTCGCGGCCTGGCCACGGGCCGGTTCTTCTCCCGCGACGGCCAGCTGGTCGCGACCGTCGTGCAAGAAGGCCTGCTCCGCGTCGGCGACTGATCACCCCTCGCCGGACCGGCGGCGGCGCTTCGGGCGCAGCTGCCGCGGCGGTGTCAGGGCTCGCGTGTGCAGCTCCTCCAGCACGATCGAGCTGGTGAAGTGCCGGACCTCGGTGCGGGACGCGAGCTTGTCCACCAGGAACTCCTGCAGGTGCTTGGTGTCCGCCACCGCCACGTGCAGCAGGAAGTCCGCCTGACCGCTGACGTGCAGCAGCGAGCGGGTTTCAGGCTGCCCCATCACGAACTCCCGGAACTGGTCGACGACCTGCCGGGTGTGCGGGCGGACGTTGATCGCCACCACCGCCTCCAGCGCCAGCCCCGTCGCCGCCGGGTTGACGTCGATGTGCGACCCGGTGATCACGCCCTGTTCCCGAAGTCGCCGAACCCGTTGCAGACAGCTGGAAGCCGCCAATCCGACCCGCTCGGCGAGCACCCGGTTCGGCAAGGTCGCGTCGTTCTGCAATTCCTCCAAGATCCGCCAGTCGACCGAATCCAGTTCTACAGATTCCTGCATAACCGAACATGCTACGGCGCAACTGGCGAGACGGCGAACGAACGGCGGAAGATATGGGCAATCCACCGCTGATTCGATTCGAAGGAGCAGTCGTGCACATCGCCTGGGGGTCGTTCCTGCTGGCGCTGCTGGTGATCGTCCTGGTACCGGGGCCGGACTTCGTGCTGGTGACGCGCAACGCCGCGAACGGCGCGCGCTGGGGCTGGCTCGCGGCGGCGGGGGTCACCTGCGGACTGCTTCTGCACGCGACGGCGGCGACCCTGGGGCTGTCCGCGCTGGTGATGACCGTGCCCGCGGCGCTGCTGGTGGTGAAGGTGATCGGCGTCGCCTACCTGGGTTGGATGGGCCTGCAGATCCTCCGCAAGTCCGGAGCGGTGGCCAGGGCCCCGGAGGTGGACGTGCCCAGTTCCGGTCGCGCCGTCTTCCTGCGCGGGCTGCTGACCGACGTGCTCAACCCGAAGGTCATGCTGACCTTCCTGACGCTGCTGCCGCAAGCCATGGACCCGGCGGCGGAGCCGGTGAAGCAGGCCGCGCTGCTCAGCGGCGTCGCCGTGGCCGCGTTCGCGGCGTGGTGGCTGGTCGTGGTGCCCTCGGTGCAGTGGCTGTCCGCCTTCCTGTCCGACCCGCGCCGGCGGAAGGTCTTCGAGCGGTGCTGTGGCGGTGCGCTGCTGGCCATGGCGACCGCGATCGCCGTCGGCTGAGCAATTCCGTTGACCGCCTGTGATGATCGTGCTTACTCTGCATGATCCGTCCGGGCGAGCCGAGGGAGCTGCTCATGCGTCGACGCTGGGGACTGGCGTTCGGGCTCGCCGCGGCACTGGGCGCATCGGTCGCCTTCGTAGCGCCGTCCGGAGCGGCCCCCAGCGGGCCGGACGCGCTGCGCGTCGACCTCGACGACATCCTCGCCGATGAGCGGCTGAACGGGTCGCACGCCGGAGTCGTGGTGCGCGACCCGGCCGCCGACGAGGTGCTCTACAGCAGGCAGGCGACCGACCGCGCGACTCCGGCGTCGAACGCGAAGCTGCTCACCTCGGCCGCGGCGCTGGAGGCGTTGGGGCCGGACTACCGGTTCCGCACCGACGTCGTGACCGCCGGGCGCCAGCAGGGGCCGGCGCTGTTCGGCGACCTCTACCTGCGCGGCACCGGCGACCCGACGCTGCTCGCCGCCGACTACGAACGGCTCGCGGAACAGGTTGCGGCGTCCGGGGTTCGGGTCGTGCACGGTCGGTTGCTGGCCGATGACACCTGGTTCGACGACGTGCCGCTGGGCACCGGCTGGGCGTGGGACGACGAGCCCTACTACTACGCCGCACCGGTTTCTGCGCTGACCGTGGCGCCGAACACCGACTTCGACGCCGGAACCGCGCTCGTTCGGGTCAGCCCGACGGCCGAGGGGAGCCGGGCCGATGTGCGGCTGGAACCGGCCACCGGCGTCGTGCAGATCGACAACCGGACCACCACTTCGGCCGCGGACGGCGAACCCGACGTGACCGTGCAGCGCGACCACGGCGGATCCCGGGTGGTGGTGACCGGGAGCGTGCCGGCCGGCTCGCAGCCGTTCGAAGACCTCACCTCGGTGCCGGACGCGTCCGCGTACGCCGCCGACGTCTTCGCCCGCGCGCTGGCCGCGCACGGCGTGGTGGTCAAGGGGACGGGGGAGGGAGCCGCGCCGGCCGACGCTCGGGCGCTCGCCTCGCGGCAGTCGATGCCGCTGCGGGAACTCCTGGTCCCGTTCCTGAAGCTGAGCAACAACGGACACGCGGAAGTCCTGGTCAAAGCGATGGGGCGAGAAGTCCGAGGCGAGGGCAGCTGGTCGGCCGGGCTCGAAGTGCTGACCGAGAAGCTGAGCGGCCTCGGCGTGAACCCGGACGTGCTGCGCGTGGTGGACGGCTCCGGTCTGTCCACGATGGACCAGGTGACGCCGGATCAGCTGGCCCTGCTGCTGGACAACGTGCGCGAGCGGCCGTGGTTCCGGTCCTGGTACGACGCGCTGCCGGTCGCCGGGGTAGCGGACCGCATGGTCGGCGGCACGCTCCGCAACCGGATGGGCGGAACCGCGGCGGAGAACAACGTCCACGCCAAGACCGGATCGCTGACCGGGGTCACCTCGCTGTCCGGCTACGTCACCGCCGCCAACGGCCGCGAACTGGTCTTCTCCGTGGTGTTCAACGACTTCCTCACCGGTTCCCCGCGCGATCTGGAGGATGCGATCGCGATCAGGCTGGCCGAGTACGACGGCGCCGACGACCGGCCGAGCGGCCGGGTGCACGTGCCGAAATCGCGCACGCACGTCGACGACCCGGGCACGCCGGTCGACGAAACCGCCCTGGAATGCTCGTGGGTGAAGGCTTGCTGACCCGGAAGGGCCGGTGTGAGCCCGGTCTCAGGGACGGCTAAGGGGCATTCCGGAGACTGGGCCGCCGTTACGCCGGTAGCGTGAAGGGGGTAATGCCAGCACGCATGCCTAGGAGCCCGTCCCGTGACCTTCATCAGCGACATTCTGGCAGTCGTCGGAGGCTTGCCGAAGCCGCTATTGGTACTGGTGACCGGCGCATTGGTGCTCGGCGAATGCACCATCGGCCTGGGTTTCCTGGTGCCCGGCGAGAGCGGCCTGCTGATCGCCTCCGCGGCGGTGACCGACGTCGGGTTCTTCATCCTGCTGGCCTCCGTCGTCGCTGTGTGCGCGGCGGTCGGCGACAACATCGGGTTCTGGCTCGGGCGCCGCTACCGGCTGAAGATGCGCGAGACCAAGGTGGTGCGCAAGCTCGGCCAGAAGCACTGGGACCGGGCCGGGGAGCTGCTGTGCAAGTGGGGCGTGGGGGCCGTGCTGGTGGCGCGGTTCCTGCCGGTGGTGCGGACCCTGATGCCGGCCGCGGCCGGGGCGAGCGGGATGTCTTACGGGCGGTTCCTCGTGTCTTCGCTGATCGGGGCGATCACTTGGTCCGCGACGCATGTGAGCATCGGGTGGGCCGCCGGGGCTTCGGCCAAGTACATCGAGGAGACGTTGGGGCGGGCCAGTTGGGTGCTGGTCGTTGTTGTCCTGCTTGTCGGGGTGGCGGTTTGGTACGCCAAGCGGCGGCGTTCTCAGCGGGCCGCCGTTGCTTCGGAGGCTTCTTCGGACGGTGCGCTGGAGGATGTTGAGTCCGCGGCTTGACTTTTGGGGGGTTGGGCAGGCTCTTGGGTTTTCCTGGGGGCCTGTTTTTTGGTTGGGGTTGGGGTTGGGGTTGGGGCTTTTGGGGGTTCGGCGTGTTTTGGGGCCATCCCCGCGATTGGTGGATTGTGGGGGCTGCGTTCCGGAGGTCAAGCCCGGCCTGGCGGCCGCCCCTTCGGGGTTTCAGGCTTGACATCCGGAACGCAGCCCCGGTTCGGCTTTGTATCGCGGGGATGGCCCGGAGTGGGATGGCTCGTTCGCGGCTTTCGTCGCGGGGTGGGGTTTTTCGGGTTGGCTAGGGCTGGTGGGGGTTCCGTTTCGGGTTGATCCATTGGCGGGGTCGGGTCGCGTGGCGAGGGCGCGATTTCGTTGGGAATTGACCTCTGGTCGTCGGGTGCCGTGCGCGTGGTCGATGGTGGTGCTGGGTTTGGTGGTGGATGGGGTCGCCTTCGGCGTGTCGTGACCGTTTTCCTTGGCATGGGGCGGTATTTGCAGTCTTGGGTGGGGTGTTTCACCTGATCAAGCGACCATAAAAAACGTGCGAACACAAGTTCGAGTGCGGGACAATTCTGGCATGACACCGCTACTGAACACCCAGGACTTGACTGTGCAGGCCACGCCGCCCGCACAGTCGGTGGTGTCATGCACTGATACTGAACTCGCGGCCCGTATTCAGGGGTTGGAGAAGGAGATGCGGGTGCTGCTGTGGGAACAGCTGCAATGCATCGCCGAAGCCGACCACCGCGCCATCCACACCGACACCACCGCCCGATCACTACAAGTCTGGCTACAAGGACTGCTCAACATCGATCCGCGTGACGCGAAAACCCGCGTCACGGTCGCCCGTAACGTCGAAGACCGGCGGAGCTTGTATGGCGAGACGATGCCGCCCGACATGCCCGACACCGCCGCCGCTTTGTCTGAGGGTGCGATCGGGCTGGAGCACGCGCGTGTCATCGTCAACGGAATCCGGCGCCTACCCGAGTACGCTCGCTGTCACCAGGTCGCCGAGGTCGAGGCGACTCTCGCCGGGTATGCGCGGACGATGTCGCCGAGGGAGCTGGAGAAACTCGCCGAACGCATCCGTTACCTCCTTGACCAAGACGGCGCCTACCGCAACGAGGAAAACCAGCACGAAGCACGCGAACTTCACTACGCGACCGCCCGGGATGGCATGACTGTCATCAAAGCCAAGCTGGACCGCGAAACCGGGGCGAAGTTCGCCGCACTCATACAACCCCTCGCCGCACCCCGCCCCGAGATCGACGGGGAGAAAGACCCCCGCACGACGGGGCAGCGGAACGCCGACGGTTTCGCGGCATTGCTGGACCTGGCGCTGGACCATGACGGAATGCCGCGTGCTGGTGGGCAGCGTCCGCAGATGGCCATCTCTATCGACTTCGACGATTTGAAGCGGGGTCTGGGGTTCGTCAACGAGGACGGCATGCCCGGCGCCTTGAATACCGAACGTGCCATTACCGCGCAGAACGTACGCCGCATCGCCTGCGACGCTGAGGTACTGCCGATGGTTCTCGACGGCGACAGCCTGCCGCTGGATGTGGGCAGGGCGAAACGCACCGCACCTACCCACATCCGCGCCGCACTGCTCCGACGTGATGGCGTGTGCGCGTTCCCCGGGTGTGACCGGCCGCCGGGAACACCCGAGGCGCACCACGTCGAGCACTGGGTCGACGGCGGCGCCACCAATCTGGACAACATGGTCATGCTCTGCGGTCACCACCACCGCACACTCCACAACCAACGGTGGGAGATCGCCATGTGCGATGGGAGACCCGAGTTCATTCCACCGCCCACAGTGGACCCCAGACGAACACCCAGACCAGGCGGCAGAGCACTACCCGCCCAGCACCGCGAATACCTCCGGGGCCTCATCCCCGCACCACGGGGCCCGGCGGGCGATTCGTGACGCCCGGATTTGGTGGCGCTGGTGTCAGCCGACCGGTGTTGTGGATTTTGAGGCTAGTTGTCTGCGGTGTTTGGTGAACAGCTTTGGGTTGTTCATCGCTAGGACTGCCGTTGTTTCGTTCGCTCGGTGGAACCGGGCTACGAAGCGGCGGTCGTCCGGTGCTCCGTCGACTATTTCCATCTCGTCCTTCGGGGTCGCGTGGCCCGCGAACTGGATTCGGGCCCCGTATTGCTCTGACCAGAAGTACGGCACCGCCGTGAAGTGCCGCGCCGTGCGGCCCGCGAGGAGGTTGTGGATCGCCGTTGCCGGTTGTTCCAGCGCCGTTGTCCAGTGCTCGAACCGCTGCGCTCCATTCGGCGTGCTGTAGCTGGCCACGTCGCCGACCGCCACCACGTTTCGCAGGTTCGTGACTCCGCCTGCGTCGCACTGCACGCCGTTCGACACCGTCACGCCCGAGCCTTGCAGCCAGTCGGTGTTCGGTCGGGCTCCGATGCCGATCACCACCACATCGGCAGGGAGGACGGTGCCGTCCGTCAGTTCGACCGCCGTGACCCGGTGCTCGCCGTGCAGTCGCTTGACTCCCGCTCCGCAGAGCAGTCGCACGTCGTGGTCCTCGTGCAGGGCCGCGCACACCGCTCCGAGTTCCGGGCCCACGACGTGCGCGAGCGGAACTTCTAGCGCCTCCACCACCGTCACTCCGAGACCGAGCGCTCGGCAGGTCGATGCCACCTCGGCGCCCACGAATCCGGCACCGACGATCACCGCTCGCGCTCCCGGGCGCAGGTCTTCGCGCAAGGCAATCGCGTCGTCGAGGGTTCGCAGCGTGTGCACTCCTGGTGGCGTTGCGGGCAGCGTTCTCGGGGTTGCGCCGGTTGCGATCACCATCCCGTCCACTAGGCAGCGGGTGCCGTCGTCCAGCTCGATCGCACCGTCCGTCGTCGACAGGGCGACAGCGCGGCGGCCCAGGCGCCAGGTCGCGTCCACTTCGGCGAGGTCCGGTTCCTCCGCCAGCGCGAGGTCGCTCGCTTCTTGCTTCCCGGCCAGGAAGTCCTTCGACAGCGGCGGTCGGTCGTACGGCCGGTGCGGTTCGTCTCCGATCAGCTCTATCCGGCCGTCGAAGCCCTGCGCGCGCAGTTCCTGCGCCGCTCGCCAGCCGGCCAGGGACGCGCCGACGATCGCGACCGCCCTCATGCGACTTCCTGCGCTTCGGTCTCGACGTAGATCGTTCCGTCTGCGACCTGCACCGGGTACGTCCGCACCGGGCGCTTCGCCGGCAGGCCGCACGGCAGGCCCGTGCGCAGGTCGAACGCCGCCGCGTGCAGCGGGCACTCGACCCGGCAGTCCTCCACCCAGCCCTCCGCCAGCGAGGCGTCCTGGTGGGTGCAGGTGTCGTCGATGGCGTAGAGGTCGCCTTCCACGTTGAACACCGCGATCGGGACATGCGCCTCGATGCGGACGGACTCGCCGGGTGGCAGATCGGACACTCGGCAGGCTTCGAACATCTTGGACCTCCGTTGCGCTATCCAGAACACGGAGTGCGATGCGCAACAATGTGCGGCTTCGGTCCCGGGCTCGTCAAGGGGTTCGGTTGGCACATCGTGCGCGGCCTCCATTCGTGTTACACGGCCGAAAAACCCGTCTCGCGCTCTTGACGGCTCCCGGCGCTACCGGCGACGGTGTTGCTCTCAACGAAACTTGGCGCGCATCGCGCAACAAAATCCCTGCTGCTTCTTGAGCCGGTGCCCCGTGCCCCGGCGTCGACGCACCCACCCAGGAGGCCTCATGGGCAACCAACCCCGCGTGGTCGTCATCGGAGCCGGAATCGTCGGCTGTTCGCTGGCCGACGAGCTCACCGAACGCGGCTGGACCGACGTCACCGTCCTCGAACAGGGCCCGCTGTTCGCCACCGGCGGCTCCACTTCGCACGCCCCCGGCCTGGTGTTCCAGGCCAACCCGTGCCGGACCATGACCCGGTTCGCGGCCTACACCGCTGCCAAGTACCGCGGCCTCGACCTCGACGGCGGGTGGTGCTTCCAGTCGCTCGGCGGGCTCGAGGTCGCCGGTTCTGCGGCGCGCTGGGACGAGGTCGAGCGGCGGCACGGCTGGCTCACCTCGTGGGGCGTCGAAAGCCACCTGATCGGTCCCGACGAGTGCGCCGAGCTGCACCCGCTGGTCGATCCGGCGCGGATCCTCGGCGGGCTGCACATTCCCACCGACGGGCTGGCCAAGCCGGTGCGCGCCGCCGAAGCGCAGGCGCGGCGTGCGATGGCCCGGGGCGCGCGGTTCCTGCCCGGGCAGCGCGTCGTGTCCGTCGAGCGCGGCGGCGGGCGGGTGACCGCCGTCGTGACCGAGGAGGACAGGTTTCCCGCCGACGTCGTCATCTCCTGCGTCGGCATGTGGGGGCCGCGCATCGGTGCACTGGTGGACCTCGACGTTCCGCTCGTGCCGATGGCGCACCAGTACGCCAAGACCGGGCCGGTCGCCGCCATCGCCGGTCGCAACGACGAGCGGACCGAGGCCGGATTGCCGATCCTGCGGCACCAGGACGGCGACCTCTACTTCCGGGAGCACGTCGACCGCATCGGCATCGGCTACTACGGGCATCGCCCCCTGCCGATCGACGCCACCGACATCCGCGCCCCCGGCCAGACCGCCGAGATGCCGTCCATCGAGCCGTTCACCGCCGCCGACTTCCAGCCCGGCTGGGAGGAGGCCGTTTCGCTGCTGCCCGCGCTGGCCGACACCGAGGTCGTCGAGGGGATCAACGGCCTGTTCTCCTTCACCCCGGACGGGATGCCGCTGCTCGGCGAGCATCCCGACCTGCGCGGGTTCTGGCTGGCCGAGGCCGTGTGGATCACGCACTCCGCCGGGGTCGCCCGGGCGATGGCGCAGTGGCTCGTCGACGGGCAGCCCGCGGAGTCCCTGCACTCGTGCGATCTCAACCGGTTCGAACCCATGCAGCGCAGCCCCGAATACGTGCACGCGCGCAGCTGCCGCAGCTTCGTCGAGGTCTACGACATCCTGCATCCCCTCGAACCCGGGCAGGAGCCGCGCCCGATGCGGACGAGCCCGTTCTACGAGCGGCAGCAGGAGCTCGGCGCCGAGTTCCTCGAAGCCGCCGGGTGGGAACGCCCGCACTGGTACGCGGCCAACGCCGGGCTGCCGGAGGTCGAGGAGGTGCCCGCTCGCGGGGACTGGGCCTCGCGGTTCTGGTCGCCTATCGCCGGAGCCGAAGCTTTGGTCACCCGCAAGCGCGTCGCGCTGTTCGACATGACGCCGCTCAAGCGGCTGGAGGTGACCGGGCCCGGGGCGCTGGAGTTCCTGCAGTGGCTGACCACCAACCAGCTCGCGAAGAAACCCGGTTCGGTCACCTACACCCTGTCCCTGGACGCCGCCGGCGGGGTGCGCAGCGACCTCACCGTGGCCCGGTTGTCCGAGCAGCACTTCCAGGTCGGTGCCAACGGGAACCTCGACCTGGCCTGGATGCGGCGGCAGCTGCCCGACGACGGCCGGGTGCAGGTCCGGGACATCACCGGCGGGACCTGCTGCATCGGCGTGTGGGGACCGCTCGCGCGCGCCCTCGTGCAGCCGCTGACCAGCACCGACTTCTCGCACGAGGGCTTCGGCTTCTTCAAGAACAAGCGCGCGTTCGTCGGCGGCGTTCCGGTGACCGCCATGCGCCTGTCGTACGTGGGCGAGCTCGGCTGGGAGCTGTACACCGACGCCGACCAGGGGCGCCGGCTCTGGGACGTGCTGTGGGACGCCGGTCAGCGGCACGGGATCATCGCCGCCGGCCGTAGCGCCTTCAACAGCCTGCGACTGGAGAAGGGCTACCGGTCGTGGGGCGCGGACATGACCACCGAGCACGATCCGTTCGAGGCCGGTGTCGGGTTCGCCGTCCGGATGGACAAGGACTTCCTCGGTCGCGACGCGTTGCAGCGGCGGGAGGCCCGCCGCCGGTTGAGCCCGCTGCTGATCAAGGACCGGGAGACCGTGGTCATGGGGTCCGAGCCCGTTCACGCCGGCGGTGGCCCGGTCGGCTACGTCACGAGCGCGGCCTACGGCTACAGCATCGGCGAGAGCATCGCGTACGCCTGGCTGCCCAGCGCGCTCGCCGTGCCCGGCAACGCCGTGGAGATCGAGTACTTCGGCGAGAAGGTGCCCGCAGTGGTCGCCGAGGAGCCGCTTTTCGACCCCGAGATGAAGCGTCTGCGCAGCTGAAAGGGACACCATGACGACCACGGACCAGGAGTCCAGCCTCATCTCCACGCTGCCCGGCCACTACTACACCGACCCCGAGCTGTTCGCGCTGGAGCAGGACCGGATCTTCGGCGCGATGTGGTTCTGCGCCGTGCGCGCCGCCGATCTCGCCGCGGCCGGGCAGTTCCGGACCGTCCAGGTGGGGCGGGAGAGCGTGCTGATCGCCAGGGGCCGCGACGGCGCCCTGCGGGCGTTCCTGAACATCTGCCGCCATCGCGGCGCACGGCTGTGCGTCGCAGATGCCGGTCAGGTGAAGCGGTCCTTTCAATGTCCTTACCACGCCTGGACCTACGGCACCGACGGCAAGCTGATCGCGGCGCCGAACCTCACCTCGATGCCGGACGTCGACCGGACGCGGTACGGGCTGATCCCGGTCGCGCTGCGCGAATGGCTCGGCTACGCGTGGGTCTGCCTGGCCGACGAACCGCCGTCGTTCGAGGACACCGTGATCGAGGCCGTCTCGGGGCGGCTCGGCGGCGACGACGTGATCGGTGGTTACGGCGTCGACGGCCTCGCGCTCGGCCGCCGGATCAGCTACGACGTGCGGGCCAACTGGAAGCTGATCATCGAGAACTTCATGGAGTGCTACCACTGCGCCACGATCCACCCGGAGCTCACCGAGGTCCTGCCCGAGTTCGCCGACGGCTACGCCGCCCAGTACTACGTCGGCCACGGCGCCGAGTTCGGCTCGGACGTCGAGGGGTTCACGGTGGACGGCAGCGGCGGGTTCGGGCGGCTGGACGGCGTCGGCGACGAGCACGACCGGCGGTACTACGCGATCACGATCCGGCCCCAGGTGTTCCTGAACCTGGTGCCGGACCACGTGATCGTGCACCGGATGTTCCCGCTCGCGGCCGACCGCACGCTCGTCGAGTGCGACTGGCTGTACGCGCCGGAGGTGGTCGAGCAGGGCCGCGACGTGTCGCGCTCGGTCGAGCTGTTCCACCGGGTCAACCAGCAGGACTTCGACGCCTGCGAGCGCTGCCAGCCGGCGATGAGCTCACGCGCCTATGCCGGCGGCGGCGTGCTGGTGCCCTCGGAACACCACATCGGCGAGTTCCACGAGTGGCTGCGCGCCGAGCTCGAACCCTGAGTCACGCCCGGGCCTTGCGCATCCGGACGACCCGCGCGGCCACGAACCAGACGACCGCGACGACCACCGCCACGACGACGACCTTCTGGAAGATCCCCACGTAGGACTCGACGATCCACCAGCTCTGCCCGAGGAGGTAGCCGGCGAGCACCAGCGCGGTGTTCCAGATCAGGCTGCCGAGCGCGGTCAGCACCAGGAAGGCAGGCATCCGCATCCGCTCCACCCCGGCGGGCAGCGAGATGAAGCTGCGGAAGATCGGCACCATCCGGCCCAGGAACACCGCCTTCGTGCCGTGCCGGGCGAACCACGCCTCGGTCCGGTCCACATCGGACACCTTGACCAGCGGCAGCTTCGCCGCGATCGCGCGGGTGCGGTCGCGGCCCAGCCACGCGCCGAGGTAGTACAGCACGACCGCGCCGACCAGCGAACCGAGCGTGGTCCACAGGATCGCGCCGAGCAGGCTCATCGTGCCCCGGCTCGCGGCGAATCCGGCCAGCGGCAGGATCACCTCGCTGGGGATGGGCGGGAACAGGTTCTCCAGTGCCACCGCCAGCCCCGCGCCGGGGCCGCCGATGGTGTCCATGAGCCCGGTGATCCAGCCGACCAGTCCATCGGGCTGGGCGGTGCCGGGCTGCGCGAGGAAGTTCATGATCCGAACGCTAGGAATCCGCGGCACCGCGCGGAATGCGGTTTCCCGGCGACTCACCTGTGGAAAACCGCAGGTTGTCGCCGTGGCTAGGCTCGGATCATGCGTCGATGGTTGCGGGTGTTCCTCGGCGTCGTGCTCGGTGCGGGCACGGCGCTGGTCGAACTCGTCTTCGTGCTGTCGGCCGGTCTGGCGCTGACCGGACTGCTGATCTTGCCCCGGCTGCGCGCCCGGGTCGCCTCGCCGGCGTTCGCCGGGGCGCAGGCGATGGCCGAACTCGAACGGCGGCGCCTGGCGAAGTACCTGGACAGCAGCCATGCGGGCCGACCCGACGGCGCTCGCGCGCTGCGGTATCTCGCGGTCCGCTGCGCGGTCGGGCTGCTCGGTGCGATCGTGCTGGCCCTGATCGCCTACGGCGCGGTCGGCATGCTGGTCGAACTCGTCGAGCTCTGGATCACCGTCGGGGATCCGCTGGAAGGTCGTTCCGGCATCGAGAAGTTCTGGCTCACGGTCTACCTGATCGTTTTCTGCTCGGTGCTCGGGTTCCTGTCGTTGACCGGGCTCGCGGGCGTCGCGGTCATGGACCGCGCGCTCGGCGAGCGGTTCCTGGAACCCGACCGGGCCGAGCAGCTCCGGCAACGGGTGGAACAGCTCTCCACCACGCGCTCCGACGTGGTCGCCGCGATCCACGAGGAGCGCCGCCGCATCGAACGCGACCTGCACGACGGCGTGCAGCAGCGGCTGGTGGCGCTGGGCATGCTGATCGGCCGGGCCCGGCGCGCCGGCGACGGCGACCGGGCCGCCGAGCTGCTGCGCCAGGCGCACGAGGAATCCCAGGAGATACTCCGGGATTTCCGCGACGTCGCGTGGCGGGTCTACCCGGCCGCGCTGGACGCCGGGGGCCTGCACCCGGCCCTGGCGGCGCTGGTGGAGCGCGCCGGGATGCCGGTCGAGCTGCGGTACGAGGTGGCGCGGCGGCCGGCCGTGGAGGTGGAGGCCGTGGCGTACTTCGTGGTTTCGGAGGCCGTGACGAACGCGGCCAAGCACTCGGGCGCGGGTATCGTCACCGTCCGGGTCGATCGGGAAGAGGGGTGGCTCGTGGTTCGGGTCGACGACGACGGCGCCGGCGGCGCATCGGTGCGCGGCGCCGGGCTTTCCGGCCTGGCGCGGCGCGTCGCAGCGCTGGACGGGAAGTTCACAGTGGACAGTCCCGTCGGTGGCCCGACGACGATCGTCGCGGAGCTGCCGTGCGGGTGATCCTGGCCGACGATTCCACCCTGCTGCGCGAAGGCCTGGTGCGCCTGCTGGCGGAGGAGGGGCACGACGTGGTGGCCGCCGTCGGGGACGCGCCGAGCCTCCTCGCGGAGGTGGCGGCGTGGCAGCCGGACGTGGCCGTCGTCGACGTCCGCATGCCGCCCACGCACACCGACGACGGCCTGCGCGCCGCGCTGGAGATCCGGCGCCGGTTCCCCGGCGTCGGCGTGCTGGTGCTCTCGCAGTACGTGGAGAAGCGCTACGCGGTCGAGCTGCTCACCGGCGACACCGCGCGGGTGGGCTACCTGCTCAAGGACCGGGTGGTGCAGGTCGACGAGTTCCTCGACGCCCTCCAGCGGGTGGCCGACGGAGGCGTGGCGTTCGACCCGGAGGTGGTGCGGCGCCTGCTGTCCGGCAGCGACCGCGATCCGCAGTCGCTGCTGACGCCCCGCGAACGCGACGTCCTCGAACAGATGGCGCAGGGCCGCACCAACGCCGGCATCGCCGCGCACCTGCACATCTCGCAGAGCGCGGTCGAGAAGCACGCGAACGCGATCTTCGACAAGCTCGACCTCGCCCGCACCAGTGGCTACAGCCGCCGGGTCCTCGCCGTCCTGCACTACCTGGAATCCTGATCAGGCGTTCACCTGTTCGCGGACTCCTGCTGCGGCTGCTTGTTGCGCACCGCGAGGTAGCCGATCACCATCGCGATCCCGAGCACCGGGGTGATGTACAGCGCGATCCGGGTTTCGGCGTCGAAGGCCAGCAGCACCACGACGAACGCGAGGAACGCCAGCACGACGTAGTTGGAGTACGGCGCGAGCGGCATCCGGAAGGGCCCGGCCGGGAGCTCGCCGCGGGCGACCTTGCGCCGGTAGACCAGGTGCGCGATCAAGATCATGCCCCAGGTGAAGATGGCGCCGGCGGTGCTGGCGCTGGTGATGTAGGTGAACGCCTGCTCCGGGACGAAGTAGTTGAGCACCACGCCGATCAGCATCGCGCAGAACGTGACGGCGATGGCCCTCGAAGGCACCGCCCGGCCGCTGAGCACACCCACCGAGCGCGGCGCCTGACTGTCCTCGGACAGCGAGCGCAGCATCCGCGAGGTGGAGTAGATGCCGCTGTTGCACGACGACAGCGCCGCGGTGGTGACCACGAAGTTGATCACGCCGGCCGCCGCCGGGATGCCGATCAGGGTGAACGCGTGCACGAACGGGCTACCGCTGGCCGGGAACTGGAACCACGGGACCAGCGCGGTCAGCGCGATCAGCGCGCCCACGTAGAAGATCAGGATCCGCCACATCACCGAGTTGATCGCCCGCGGCAGCACCTTCTGCGGGTTCTTGCTCTCGCTGGCGGTCTGGCCGACCATCTCGACGCCGACGAAGGCGAACATGACGATCTGGAACGCCAGCAGCGACGAGGCGATGCCGTTGGGGAACAGCCCACCGTGGGACCAGATGTTGCTCAGCGACGCGGTGTCGCCGAGGTCGCTGAAGCCGAACACCAGGATCGCCGCGGCCAGCACGATCAGCCCGATGATGGCCAGCACCTTGATGAGGGCGAACCAGAACTCGAACTCACCGAACAGCTTCACCGCGATCAGGTTCACCCCGCTGAGCACGATCAGTGCTCCCAGGGCGGGGATCCACTGCGGAACCGTCGGGAACCAGAACTGGAAGTACTTGCCGACCGCGGTGATCTCGGCCATGCCGGTGACGATCCACACCAGCCAGTAGCCCCAGCCGACCGCGAACTTGGCCCACGGGCCGACGAACTCGCCCGCGTACTCCGCGAACGATCCGCTCACCGGGCGGTACATCAGCAGCTCGCCGAGCGCCCGCATCACGAAGAAGATCATCAATCCGGCGATCGCGTAGATCAGGATCAGGCCGGGCCCGACCTGGTGCAGCGCCTTGCCGGAGCCGAGGAACAGCCCGACCCCGATCGCCCCGCCGATCGCGATCATGTTGATGTGCCGGGTACTCAGATCCTTCCGGTACTCCTCGGCCTCTGGTTGGCTCATCGAAGCGTGACTCCTTAATCGCCAGCGTGTTTCGCTGAAACTGCGCAGATGATCCGACATTCGGGCAGTGCTGGCAAGCGATTGGGCACAGTTGAAATCGAGCCTTTTCCCAGTTCCAACATGGTCCACTTAGGACCCAGAGGCACGAAACGCCGCATTTCGGTCATTGTGGACCGAAATGCGGCGCTCGAGGCTACCCGCCGATCACATGTCAGAGGTTCGGGTACAGCGGGTGCTTGGCGGCCAGGGCCTCCACCCGCTCCCGGAGCTTCGCGCTCGCCGACTCGTCGAAGCCCGGCTTGAGCGCCTCGGCGATGACGTCGGCGACCTCCGCGAAGTCCTCCTTGTCGAAGCCGCGGGTGGCCAGCGCCGGGGTGCCGATGCGCAGCCCGGAGGTCACCATCGGCGGCCGCGGGTCGTTGGGCACCGCGTTGCGGTTGACGGTGATGCCGATCTCGTGCAGCCGGTCCTCGGCCTGCTTGCCGTCCAGCTCGGAGTTCCGCAGGTCCACCAGCACCAGGTGCACGTCGGTGCCGCCGGAGACCAGCTGCACGCCGGCCTTGGCGGCGTCGTCGGCGAGCAGCCGCTCGGCCAGGACCTGCGCGCCCTCCACGGTGCGGCGCTGCCGGTCGGCGAACTCCGGCGACGCGGCGACCTTGAACGCCACCGCCTTGCCGGCGATCACGTGCTCCAGCGGCCCGCCCTGCTGGCCCGGGAACACCGCCGAGTTGAACTTCTTCGCGAACTCCTGGTCCGCCGACAGGATCACGCCACCGCGCGGACCGCCGAGCGTCTTGTGCGTGGTGGTGGTGACGACGTGGGCGTGCGGCACCGGGCTCGGGTGCAGCCCGGCGGCCACCAGGCCGGCGAAGTGCGCCATGTCGACCATCAGGTAGGCGCCGACCTCGTCGGCGATCTCGCGGAACCGCTTGAAGTCCAGCTGCCGCGGGTACGCCGACCAGCCGGCGATGATCAGCTGCGGCTTGGACTCCCGCGCCAGCTTGGCGACCTCGTCCATGTCGACGCGGTGGTCGTCCTCGCGCACGTGGTAGGGCACCACGTTGTAGAGCTTGCCGGAGAAGTTGATCCGCATGCCGTGGGTCAGGTGGCCGCCGTGCGCCAGGTCCAGGCCCATGATCGTGTCGCCCGGCTTGAGCAGCGCGAACATCGCCGCCGCGTTGGCCTGGGCGCCCGAGTGCGGCTGCACGTTGGCGTAGGACGCGCCGAAGAGCTCCTTGACCCGGTCGATGGCCAGCTGCTCGACGACGTCGACGTGCTCGCAGCCGCCGTAGTAGCGGCGGCCCGGGTAGCCCTCGGCGTACTTGTTGGTCAGCACCGAGCCCTGCGCCTCGAGGACGGCCTGCGGTGCGAAGTTCTCCGAGGCGATCATCTCCAGCGTGCTCTGCTGGCGGTTGAGCTCGGCGCCGACCGCCGCCGCCACCTCGGGGTCCACCGCGGCCAGCTGGTCGTTGAACAGGTCCGGTGTCGACATGGTGTTGCCTCCTGTGTATTTCTCGTCAGGCATTGCGGCGGTAGAACGGCAGCTCGACGACCTGCACCGCGACGGTCTTGCCGCGGATGTCGACCTGCAGCTGCGTGCCGGGTTCGCTGTGGGCGCGGTCCACGTAGGCCATCCCGATCGGGTGGCCGAGCGTCGGGGAGGGGGCGCCGCTGGTCACGACGCCGATCTCGGCGCCGTCGGCGTCCAGCACGCGGTAGCCGTGCCGGGGCGCCCGGCGCTGCTCCGTGCTCAGGCCGACCAGCGTGCGCTCGGTGGGCTTCTCCGCCGCGGCGGCCAGCGCCTCCTTGCCGACGAAGTCGCCGGCCTTGTCCAGCTTGACCACCCGGCCGAGGTTGGCGTCGAACGGCGTGAGCTCGGCGGACAGCTCGTTGCCGTACAGCGGCATGCCGGCCTCCAGGCGCAGCGTGTCGCGGCAGGACAGCCCGGCGGGCTGCAGGCCGTGCTCGGCGCCGGACTCGGTCAGCGCCTGCCAGACCGCCTCGGCGTCGCCGGGCTCGGTGAACAGCTCGAAGCCGTCCTCGCCGGTGTAACCGGTGCGCGCCAGCAGCACGTCCTTGCCCGCGACCCGGCTGCGGTAGCCCGCGTAGTACTTGACCTCGGCGAGGTCGGTGTCCGTCAGCTGCGCGAGGATCGCGACCGCGTTCGGGCCCTGCACCGCGATCAGCGCGTAGTCGTCGGAGACGTCCTGGTGCTCGGCGTCGAAGCCGCCGATGCGCTCGGCCAGCTCGGCGGAGACCACGGCGGCGTTCGCCGCGTTGGCCACCACCAGGAACTCCTCGTCGCCGAGCCGGTAGACGATCAGGTCGTCGAGCACGCCGCCGGCGGCGTTGCAGATCATCGTGTAGCGGGCGCGGCCGGGCTTGATCGAGGACGCGTTGGCGACCAGCGCGTAGTCCAGCGCCTCGGCGGCCTGCGGCCCGCTGATCCGGATCTCGCCCATGTGGGTCAGGTCGAACAGGCCGGCGCCGGTGCGCACCGCGTTGTGCTCGGCGGTGTCACCGGAGTAGCGCAGCGGCATCCGCCAGCCGGCGAACTCGGTGAACGTCGCCCCGAGGGCTTCGTGCACGTGGTGCAAGGGTGTCTGTCGTGGCGACGACATGGTGAGACTCCTCCTGGTGGGCGCCGGTCGGCAGTCGAGGGCCGGTCAGCTCACTGAGCCCAACCTTATCGGGGACGCCTCGACCCCGACCTGCGCGGGCTTGCGCTGGTCGGGCGGTCTCCCCGGAGTCATTGGCCTGAGAGTTTCGCCGCCCGCGAGGGGGCAGCTTGCACCGTGGGCGAGAAGCGGGTGCTCCTGCTTTTCTCCGTGTTCGCCTGGTGTCGTGCGGTGCCGGTGCCTGAGAGTTTGCTGGGGAGAATTGCTCCTTCGGCGCTCCGGTCCCGGAACGGGCCGGAGTCTCTCCCGCACGACGTCGTGGGCGCGGTATTCGGTTGTGTGAACGCCGACGCTACGAACCGACGTGACCCACGTCAACCGGGCGGGTGCGTGATTTCAGGCGGTGAGCTCGCGGTACTGCTTCGCCAGGCCGTCGACCAGGGCGGCCAGGGCCAGCTCGAAGCTGTCGGCGTCGATCTCCGCCGCGTGCTCGCGGAGCAGGTGGGCCTTGTTCAGGTGCGGGAAGCGGTCGCCGTAGAGCGCCGCGTCGTCCGGGAAGCCGCCGCTGAAGGAGCCCATCGCCGAGCCCACCACCAGGTACTTCGTCGAGGCGCCGATCATCGTGGCGTAGCGCTGCGGCCAGCCCGCCCTGGTCAGGCCGCCGTGCACCGCGTCCGCCCGGCGCAGCGCGTTCTCCCGGCGGGCCGGGCCGTAGGCCAGGAACGGGACCAGGTTCGGGTGGGCGATCAGGGCGGCCCGGTAGGAGCGCGCCCAGGTGCGCAGGCCGGTCGTCCAGTCCACGTCGAAGCCCGACACGTCCACCGCGGTCATCACGCCGTCGGCGATCTCGTGCAGCAGCTCGTCCTTGGTCGACACGTGGTTGTACAGCGACGCCGCGCGGACGCCGAGGCGTTCGGCCAGCCGCCGCATGGACAGCGCTTCGAGCCCGTCGGCGTCGATGATCTCCAGGCCGATCCGCCGGATGCGTTCCGGCGACAGCCGGGGGGTGGTCGGTCTGGGCACGTCTTCTCCTCGTCGGATCCCTTGCGGCGGTCGCCGGGACCGCCTTAGGCTGCCACAAAACTAACGACGTTAGTTAGCTGGCCGCAGGAAAGGATCCCGGCGATGGTCGACTTCTCGCTGTCCGACACAGAGCGCGACATCCGCGACTGGGTGCGCAACTTCGTCCAGCGCGAACTGGTGCCGCTGGAACCGGAGGTACTGCGCCGCGAGCGCGCCGGGGAACGCGGCCTGACCAAGGACGAGCAGCGGGAACTGCAGGACAAGGCGAAGCAGGCCGGGTTCTGGGGCGTGCAGACGCCCGAGGAGTACGGCGGCATGGGCCTGTCGGCGGTGATGACGGCGCTCATCGAGGTCGAGCTCGGCCGCACCTTCGTGCCGTTCCGCTTCGGCGGCTACGCCGACAACATCCTCTACTACGCCAACGACGACCAGAAGGAGCGCTACCTGCTCCCGACGATCGAGGGCACCCGCAAGTCGTGCTTCGCGATCACCGAGCCCGGTGCCGGCTCGGACGCCAAGAACCTGCGCACCACCGCCGTCAAGGACGGCGACGAGTGGGTCATCAACGGCGAGAAGACCTTCATCACCGGCGGCATCGACGCCGACTTCGTGATGGTCTTCGCCGTCACCGACCGGGAGAAGGGCGCCAACGGCGGCGTCACCTGCTTCCTGGCCGACCGCGACGCGGGCTGGAAGTCCGAGCCGATCGACATCATGGGCCCGTGGGAGCGGCAGCCCGCGGCACTGGTGTTCGAGAACGTGCGGGTCCCGGAGCGCAACGTGCTCGGCGAGGTCGGCCACGGCTTCAAGCTCGCCATGCAGTGGATCGGCCGCGGCCGCTACCTGCTGCCCGCGCACGCCCTCGGCGCCTGCGAGCGGCTCGTCGAGATGGGCATGGAATACGCCAAGACCCGCGAGACCTTCGGCAAGCCGATCGCCGAGCGCCAGGCCATCCAGTGGATGATCGCCGACTCCGCGGTGGAGATCGAGGCGCTGCGCTGGCTCGTGCTGCAGGCGGCCTGGCAGGTCGACCAGGGCATGGACTCCCGGCACGCGCAGTCGGTGGCCAAGCTCTTCGGCGCCACCCGCGCCAACGAGATCGTGGACCGGGTCCTGCAGATGCACGGCGGCATGGGCTACACCAAGGAGCTGCCGGTCGAACGCTGGTACCGCGACCTGCGGCTGCTGCGCATCTTCGAGGGCACCGACGAGATCCAGCGCCGCACCGTGGCGCGGAACCTGCTGAAGGGCCACGCATCGATCGGCGGCGTACTCGGCTGATTCATGACCGATTTGTCGGTAGCCTGGTGGCAGCCGTAACTGTCGAACCGCCGGGAGCGACGATGTCTCTGTTCAAGAAGGTCGCCGATTTCGCCAGCAGCCCGCAGGGCCGCAAGGTGATCGACCAGGCCAAGAAGTACGCCTCCGACCCGAAGAACAAGGAGAAGATCGACCAGGTCAAGAACAAGTTGTTCGGCAAGGACGGCAAGAGCCACTGACCGATTGCCCTGACGACAGCCCCCGGTGTCCGCACCGGGGGCTGTTTCATCGGGCTCGCTACTGTGTGTAGGCATGGGGCTGATCTTGCGGCTCAATGACGACGACAACACGAAGCTCCGTGAAACTGCCGAACGAGAGGGTTGCTCGATGCACGAGATCGTGGTGACAGCGCTGCGTGAGTACTTCGCTCGTCACGATGAGTATCGGACGAACCAGGTGCGCCGGTTTCTCGCGGAGGACGCTGAGCTTCTGGAGTTGCTGACCCGGTGACCTTTGCCGCTCGTAGATCGAGTCGAAACGTGTTGCGGTGAATGGGTCTTGTGAGATGGTCGTGGAGGGTTCGGACTTGGGAGGGCACGTGATGGCGGACGACGTCCGTGGCCAGGGCAGTGCTGCCGGGGGCGCCGTGCGGGTGACCGTCGGTGCCGACGGGAAGATCGACGAACTGCACCTGGAGCCGCGGCTGCTGGGCAGCGGCGTCGCGGCCATCGCGGATGCCGTTCGGGAGGCCGTCAACGCCGCTCAGGACGACGTCGCGGCGAAGCCGCAGCCGGACCGCACGATGCAGGCGTTCGAGACGGAGCTGGACAAGCTCAGCGACGGCTTCGAGCGGGCGATCGAGAAGGTCACCAGGAACCTGGCCGAGGCGCAGAAGCGGCTGGAGCAGTAGTCGCCTGATCTGCCGACTGTGCGAGGGCGGCGCCGCCAGTAGAGTTTCGCGGGGTTGACCCGATTCCGAGCCGCGGAGGGCGCGAATGGGCAGCGCGTACGTCGTCGGGACCTTCGATACCAAGGGCGCCGAGCTGCACTACGTCGCCGCGCTGATCGCCGGCGGTCATCCCGTGGTCACCGTGGATCTGTCCACCACCGGGGGAAATTCCGACGCGGACGTGTCGGCCGCCGAGGTCGCTGCGCACCACCCGGGCGGGGCAGGCGCGGTGTTCACCGGCGATCGGGGCTCGGCGGTCGCCGCGATGGCCGTGGCGTTCGAACGGTTCCTGGCCGCGCGGGACGTCGCCGGGATCATCGGGCTCGGCGGCTCGGGCGGCACCGCGCTGATCACGCCCGCGATGCGCGCGCTGCCGGTCGGCGTGCCCAAGGTCATGGTGTCCACAGTGGCCTCCGGCGACGTTTCGGCCTATGTGGACGCCACCGACATCGCGATGTTCCCGTCGGTCACCGATGTCGCCGGGCTGAACCGGATTTCCCGCCAGGTGCTGGGGAACGCCGCGCACGCGCTGCTGGGCGCGGTGACGCGCCCGGTGCCCGCGGTCGAGGACAAGCCCGCCATCGGGCTGTCCATGTTCGGTGTCACCACGCCGTGCGTGACGGCCGTGGCCGGGCAGCTGGCCGACGACTACGACCCGCTGGTGTTCCACGCGACCGGAACCGGCGGTCGCGCCATGGAGAAGCTCGTCGACGACGGCCTGATCCGCGCCGTCGCGGACATCACCACCACCGAGGTGTGCGACCTGATCGCCGGCGGCGTGATGAGCGCGGGGGAGCAGCGGCTGGACGCCATCGCCCGCACCGGCGTGCCCTACGTCGGCTCCTGCGGCGCCCTGGACATGGTGAACTTCGGCGCGCTGGACACGGTTCCGGCGCAGTACCGGGACCGCAACCTCTACGCGCACAACCCGCAGGTCACGCTGATGCGCACGTCCGCGGCGGAATGCCGGCGCATCGCCGAGTTCATCGCCGCCAAGCTCAACGCCTGCGACGGCCCGGTGCGCTTCCTCCTCCCGGTCGGCGGAGTGTCCATGTTGGACGCCCCGGGGCGGCCCTTCCACGATCCCGAGGCGGACGCGGTGCTGTTCGAGACGCTGGAGGGCCAGGTGCGGCAGACCGGGGACCGGCGGGTCGAGCGGGTGCCGCACAACGTCAACGATCCGGAGTTCGCCGCCGCGCTGGTCGCGGCGTTCCGGGAAGTCGCCGGATCTGCCGGGAGAACCGAGTGGGAGAGAGCATGAGCCGATTCGACCGGGCCGAACTGATGCGCCGGTTCCGCGCCAAGGTCGAGCGCGGCGAGCCGATCGTCGGCGGCGGCGCGGGCACCGGCCTGTCCGCCAAGTGCGAGGAGGCCGGCGGGATCGACCTGATCGTCATCTACAACTCCGGCCGCTACCGGATGGCCGGGCGCGGCTCGCTGGCCGGGCTGCTGGCCTACGGCAACGCCAACGACATCGTGGTCGAGATGGCCCGCGAGGTGCTGCCGGTGGTGCGCCACACCCCGGTGCTGGCCGGCGTCAACGGCACCGACCCGTTCATGCTGCGTGACCGGTTCCTCGGTGAGCTGCGCGACCTCGGGTTCGCCGGGATCCAGAACTTCCCGACGGTCGGGCTCATCGACGGCACCTTCCGGGCGAACCTGGAGGAGACCGGCATGGGCTACGACCTGGAGGTCGAGCTCGTCGCCGCCGCGCGTGAGGCCGACCTGCTGACCACGCCGTACGTGTTCTCCAGCGCGGACGCGCGGGCGATGACCGAGGCGGGCGCGGACATCATCGTGTGCCACCTGGGCCTGACGACCGGCGGCGCGATCGGCGCGGAGACCGCCAAGCCGCTGGACGAGTGCGTGGCCCTGATCGACGAGTGGTCGCAGGCGGCGGCCGAGGTGCGAGACGACGTGCTGGTGCTCTGCCACGGCGGGCCGATCTCGACGCCGGAAGACGCCGCGTACGTGCTGGCCCGGACCAAGCGCTGCCACGGCTTCTACGGCGCCAGCAGCATGGAACGACTACCGACCGAGCAAGCACTGACCGAACGGACGAAAGCCTTCACACAACTGAGAAAATAGAAGAAGTCGTCTTGCGTGGCGGTGCGGGTTGCGCAGGTGGGCTAAGCGGTTGCGCCGCTTACAAAAAGGTTGGGAGGAACGGTGGCGAAGTCCTATACCAGCGCGGTGATCGAGGCCTCTGCCGAGCAGGTGTGGCAGGCGGTGCGCGACTTCAACGGCTTGCCGCAGTGGCACGTGGCGATCGAAGGCAGCGAGATCGAGGGCGGCGGCGTCGCCGACGCGGTGGGCTGCGTCCGGCATCTGACGCTCGCCGACGGCGGCGTGGTCCGGGAACGGCTGGTGTCGCTGGACGACGTCGAGCGCAGCTACACCTACGAGTTCGTGGAAAGCCCGTTCCCGGTGCGCACTTACCGCTCCACGATCCGGGTCGCGCCGATCACCGACACCGGGCACAGCTTCGTCGAGTGGTACTCGTACTGGGACGCCGACGCCGCGGACGAGGAGAAGATGGACAAGACCTTCGCGCACGGCGTTTACCGGACCGGGCTGAACGGGCTCCGGGAATTCCTGGCCCAGTAGAGGGAAGGGTGTAGACCGGGGCGGATCCGGCGGCCGTTAGAGTCGGGCGCGTGCCAAGCAGCGCCACAATTTCTGAAGCAGACACTGCCCAGGCCGATCGCGTAGTCGTCACCGGTGGCACCGGTTTCGTCGGCAGAGCCGTGGTTCGTGCCTTCCTGGAGCGCGGCACGCCGGTCACCACCGTCGGCCTGCAGGACCCGCCCGCCGAGTTGCGCAGCGAGCTGCTGACCCACGTCGACGGCGACCTGCGGGACCCGGCGGTGCGGGAGGCGGCGGTCCAGGCCGGCACGGCGGGGATCATCCACCTGGCCGCGATCACCTCGGTGCTCCGCTCGGTGGACCAGCCCGCCGAGACCTACGCCAGCAACGTCGCGGTCACCCAGGAACTCCTGGAACTGGCCCGGATCCGCGGCATCAGGCGGTTCCTGCTCGCCTCCACCAACGCGGTGGTCGGCGACATCGGCCGCGGCACCATCTCCGAGGCGCTGCCGCTGCGCCCGCTCACGCCCTACGGCGCCACCAAGGCGGCGTGCGAGATGCTGCTCTCCGGCTACGCCGGGGCGTACGGGCTGGCCACCTGCGCGCTGCGCTTCACCAACATCTACGGGCCCGGCATGGGGCACAAGGACAGCTTCATCCCGCGGCTGATGCGCGCGGCCGCGGCCGGCAGCGGCGTCGAGGTGTACGGCGACGGCTCGCAGTCGCGGGACTTCGTGCACGTCGACGACGTCGTGCAGGGCGTGCTCGCCGCGTGGGACGAGGAGTACACCGGCACCGTGGTGATCGGCTCGGGGCGCTCGATCTCGGTGCTGGAGCTCATCGACGCGGTCCGCGCGGCCACCGGCGAGGACGTGCCGGTCACCCACGTGCCGGCCAAGAACGGCGAGATGCCCGCGGTGATCGTGGACGTATCCAAGGCGCAGCGGGAGCTCGGCTACCGCCCGAACGTCGAGCTCACCGAGGGTCTTCGCACGGTCTGGGCGGACTTCCGCGGGGCGCGATGAGCGCGGCGCTCGCGCGCGCCCTCCGCCGGCACTGGTTGCTGGCGCTGCTCCTGCTCGCCGGGCTGGCCCTGCGCATCGTCGTGCAGCTGGCCTACCGGCCCGCGCTGCTCTACATCGACTCGTTCCGCTACCTCGACGACGTCGGGGCGTTCTTCCCGGGCGGCATCAACCCGATCGGCTACGAGCTGTTCCTGTGGCCGCTGCTGAAGATCGGCGGCCTGACCTGCGTGGTCGTGGTGCAGCACCTGCTCGGCCTCGGGCTCGGCATCGGGATCTACGCGCTGCTGCGGCGTTTCGGGGCCCGGACGTGGCTCGCGGCGCTGGCCGCCGCGCCCGTGCTGCTGGACGCCTACCAGCTGCAGATCGAGCAGAACATCATGTCCGATCTGCTGTTCCAGGTGCTGCTGCTGGTCGCGATCTACGTGCTGACCTGGTGGGGCGCGCCGGGCCCGAGGCTCGCCGCGCTGGCCGGGATCGTGCTCGCCGCGGCGGTGGTGGTGCGCGTCGTGGGCGTGACGCTGGTGGTTCCCGCCGCGGCGTTCGTGCTGCTGGCGACCGGTTGGCGGCCGCGGGAGGGCTGGTCGCGGCGATTGATCGCCGCCGGTGCGCTCGTCGGCGGGTTCGCGGCCGGTGTGTTCGGCTACTCGCTCTATCACCTGACGTGGACGGGTTCGTTCGGCCTCGGCGGCTCCGGCGGCGGCGCCCTGTACGGCCGCGCCGCGGCGGTCGCCGAGTGCGACAACCTGGACCTGACGGTCGAGGAGAAGCTCGTCTGCCCGAACGAGCCGCTGGAACGCCGCGCCGCCAACGGCATCGACTTCTACATCCACTTCTGGAACGTCCAGGAGAACGTCGCGAAGTTCCTGCCGGTGGACATGGACGTCGCCGCCGCGCAGGGCTCGTTCACCCGCAAGGTCCTGCTGCAGCAGCCGCTGGACGTGCTCGGCGGGATGGCCGGCGACTTCTTCAAGGGATTCGCCCCGACCCGCACCCAGACCCCCGGCGACGTGCCGCTGGACCGCTGGCAGTTCCAGGCGGTCTACCCGATGTTCGCCCCCGACTGGTACGTCGCGGAGTGGGCGGAGCTCTACGGCGGCGGCACGTACTCGGTCGACCCGGCGCTGGCCGGATTCCTGCGCGCCTATCAGCTCGGCGGCGGCTACACGCCGGGCATCGGCCTGGGCGGCGCGCTGGTGGTCGCGACGCTCGCGGTGCTCGGCGTCGGCCGGGCCCGCAGATCCGGGCTGCGGGCGGTGTGCCTGCTGCCCGCCGGACTGGCGACCACCGTGCTGGGCACCGCCGCGGCGATGGAGTTCTCCTGGCGCTACCAGTTGCCGGGCTTGATCCTGCTCCCGCTCGCGGGTGCGCTCGGCGTGACCGCCCTGATCGCACGACCCGAATCCCCAAGGAGAGTTGAAGAATGCCCACGACCTTCCCGAGCGAGGTGGACCGCGCGGCGCTGGAGGACTACGCCGCGCGCTACGGCGACCAGTCGTTAGCGCCGGCGGTCGTGCTGATCGCCGCCTACAACGAGGAGGAGTCGCTCGGCGAGGTGCTCGACGGGATCCCGGCCTACAGCTGCGGCCTGGACGTGGACAAGCTGGTAGTGGTCGACGGCGCGACCGACGACACCGCCAAGGTCGCGCTGAAGCACGGCGCGCAGACCTGCGTCGTCCCCACCAACCGCGGGCAGGGCGCCGCGCTGCGGCTCGGCTACCACCTGGCGGCCGAGCGCGGAGCGCGCTACATCGTCACCACCGACGCCGACGGCCAGTACGACATCGCGGAGCTGCCCAAGCTGCTGCGCCCGCTGATCGACGACCGCGCCGACTTCGTCACGGGATCCCGCCGGCTGGGCAGCAACGAGCGGCCGGCGCTGATCCGCCGCGTCGGCACCTACGTGTTCGCCTGGCTGGTCACCGCGCTGACCGGGCAGCACATCACGGACACGTCGTTCGGGTTCCGCGGCATGCGGGCCGAGGTGCCCAACTCGGTGACCCTGGAGCAGCCGCAGTACCAGTCGTCCGAGCTGCTGGTCGGCGTGCTCAGCCGCGGCTACCGGGTGCTGGAGCAGCCGATGCGGATGCTGCCGCGCACGGCCGGGGTGAGCAAGAAGGGCGGCAGCTTCCGCTACGGCTACCGCTACGCGCGGGTCGTGCTCGGCACCTGGTGGCGGGAGCGCCGGAACACCAACCGGTCGATCAGGAAGAACTTGACCACGAACATCACCGCGTAGGTCGCGAGGAACGCGCCCCAGACGACGGCGACCTGACCGGCCCGGGCGTCCGGGAACAGCGCGTGCGCCAGCGACTCGGCGTGGTGCGTGGCGAGCGCGGCCAGCAGCGCCGTGCCCACGGAGATCGCGCCGTAGCGCAGGATCTCGCCGCGCAGCGCGGCCCGCCCGCCGCCGCCCCAGGTGCGCCGGTTGAGCACGAAGTTCGGGATCGCGCCGGAGAGCCACGCCAGCACGGTCGACGCCACCGGCGTGGCACCGAGCGAGTAGGACAGCAGGAACACCAGCTGGCTGATTCCGGTGGCCACCACCGACGCGGCCGCGAAGCGGCCGAGCAGCCGCCAGTACCGGCTCCTGGTGCTGGTCTGCTGCGCCATTCGGGCTCCGTTCCGATGCGATTCGGCCAGGCCGCACCATACCGAGTCCGGACTCAGCGAATTCTCAGTGCGGGGCAAGGAAAAGGGGAGTTGGTCATGGAATGGTCACGAGATGAGACCATGCCGGGTGTTTGTATCCAACGGGTGAACTGGAGGAGTTAAGGCGTGCGAATCCTCGTCCTCGGAGGGGACGGCTACCTCGGCTGGCCGACCGCTCTGCACTTGTCCGACCGCGGTCACGAGGTCGCGGTCGCGGACAATTACGCCCGCCGGGGCTATGACCACGAGCTCGGCGTGGACAGCCTCGTGCCGATCGAACCCATGCAGGTCCGCCTGGACGCCTGGCGCGAGGTCTCCGGCAAGTCGATCAAGTCCTACTACGGGGACCTGGTCGACGGCGAGTTCACCGAGGCGATGATCGCGGACTTCCGGCCGGACGCGGTCGTGCACTTCGCGGAGCAGCGGGCCGCGCCGTACTCGATGATCGACCGCAGGCACGCGGTCTACACCCAGCAGAACAACGTGATCGGCAACCTCAACGTGCTGTTCGCGATCCAGCAGGTCGACCCGGACATCCACCTGGTCAAGCTGGGCACGATGGGCGAGTACGGCACGCCGAACATCGACATCGAGGAAGGCTGGCTGGAGGTCACCCACAACGGGCGGACCGACCGGATGCTGTACCCGAAGAAGGCCGGCTCGTTCTACCACCTGAGCAAGGTGCACGACAGCCACAACATCGAGTTCGCCTGCCGGGCCTGGGGCCTGCGCGCCACCGACCTCAACCAGGGCGTCGTCTACGGCCAGGAGACCCCGCAGACCGCGCGCGACGTGCGGCTGGCGACCAGGTTCGACTACGACGCGATCTTCGGCACGGTGCTCAACCGGTTCGTCATCCAGGCCGTGCTCGGCCACCCGCTGACGGTGTACGGCACCGGCGGCCAGACCCGCGGCCTGATCGACATCCGCGACACCGTCGAATGCATCCGGCTAGCCGCGGAGAACCCGGCCGACCGCGGCGAGTTCCGGGTGTTCAACCAGATGACCGAGAAGTTCTCGGTGGGGGAGATCGCCAAGATCGTGGCCAACGGCTACGGGGGGCCGATCGAGATCGAGTACCTGGACAACCCGCGGGTCGAGCAGGGCGAGCACTACTACAACGTCCGGCACACCGGGCTGGTCGAGCTGGGGCTGGAGCCGCACCTGCTGTCGGACACGCTCATCGAGTCGCTGTTCCGGGTGGCGGACAAGTACAAGGAGCGGGTCGACGTCGCCGCCATGCGGCCTACCGTCAATTGGCGCCACGCCGCGAATCCGCTGCGTGCGGATCGCTGAACGACGGGTGCTGCAACTGGGCTCACGACTGGGCCGCGTGGCGGCTGGAATATACCAACGCGGCCGGGCACACTTGAGCACTAACGCCGCGGTCGCCGCCGTCGATCGCGGCCGGTAACGGGGAGCGGTGCCCCGGGCGCGGAGCGTGACTTCGCACCCGGGGCGCCTACCGTGTGTCGGGGGGCTTCCACACGGTCTACCGAACAGTAACTCGTTCGGTTGATCTCGGCGATACGGCACGTGGGTAAACCTTCACCGTCCGGAGGCGGATCGGGTCAGTGCCCGACCGGCTCGGCGGCTTGCTCGCCCACCTCGGTCGTCGCCCGCCGCTCCGCCCGGATCACGCGGACCGTGTAGACCAGCGCCGCGACCCAGGCCACGACGATCGCCGCGTAGATGATGGTCGGCGACGGAGCGGGCAGCTCGAAGTTCTTGATCAGCGTCCGGGCGTTGGTCAGCACGATCAGCCCGCCGGCGCCGACCCCGATCAGCCGCATCGGCACGATGCGCACCAGGTAGGCCGCCAGCGGCGCCGCGAGCACGCCGCCCAGCAGAAGGGCACCGACCGTGGTCCAGGACAGCTCCTGGTGCGACAGCGAGGTCAGGAAGCCCAGGCTCGCCGCGGCGGCGATGAGGAACTCGCTGGTATCGACGGAACCGATCACCTTGCGCGGCTCGATCTTGCCGGTGCTCAGCAGCGTCGGCGTCGCCACCGGGCCCCAGCCGCCGCCACCGGTGGCGTCCACGAACCCGGCCACCAGGCCGAGAGGGGCCAGCAGCTTCGGGCTGACGCCGGTGAGCCGGCGGCGCTGCAGCGGGCGGATCGCGAACCGCAGCAGCACGTAGAGGCCGAGCGCGAGCAGGATCGTGGACATCCACGGCTCGGCGGCCTCGGTGGAGAGGTTGCTCAGCGCGGTGGCGCCGAGGAACGCGCCGACGGCGCCAGGCACGCCGAGGGTGAGCACCACCTTCCAGTCCACGTTGCCGAACTTCCAGTGCGACAGGCCGGAGGCGACCGAGGTGCCGAGCTCGGCGAGGTGCACCGAGGCCGACGCCAGGGCCGGCGTGAGGCCGGCGGTGAGCAAGATCGTCGTGGACGTCACCCCGTAGGCCATGCCGAGTGAGCCGTCGACCAGCTGCGCGACGAAACCGCCGATGGCGAAGATCAGGAATGCTTGCACGATGTCTCCGTAGGTGCGTGCGTGAGTACCGGCGTGGGCGCGCGACGAGCCGCGATGCGGCGCTGCGCAGCCGGGCGAGATCCGGTTCGGGGTGGGGAGAAGAGGCAGCGGGCGGGTCTACCGCGCGCACCGACACCCTGCGGAGGTGACGCGGAGCAGGTCGACGTGGAGGCGCTGCACGAGCAGCCGCCACTGATCACCAGGCGTCATGCGGGACAGTGAAACAGATCCCGCGATAGAGCGGCACTGCTCTCAAACTGCGGGAAGGTTGCGGCGCGGTTTCGCGCTTCGTGTGCCGAAGGCCACTTTCGGGGCCGATTGATCTTGTCGATCGGGTGATCGCGGAGTTCAGGTGCCGGCGCGGCGCGGTGTCCTTTGTGGATCCGGCGGGGCGGGCGCCGGGTGGTGTGGCGGGCGGCATGCGGCGGCTCGGCCTGATCGTTTTCGTTCTGGACCAGCGGAAACGATCGACGCCTTGATCGTTTCGAGTGGGCTGCCCGGCAGGCTCGGCCGAATCGGCGATTTCCGGATCGACCGTTATCGAATGGTCATCTTCATGAACCACTCAGAGTTACTGGCCAAGTGGCGTCGGTGCTGATTTTTACCGCCGATCGGGTCAACGCTTGCGTCTATCGATGACCCTCAGCTACGTTCGCGGCTCGTACGTCACGGTTCGGTCACAGGAGATGCCTCACCCCCGAAGAGGCGGCCACCCCGCAATCCCCCGGCGGGGCAGCGACCGGATCCCCCGAGACGGAAGGTGAAGATGAGCAAGCACCGCAAGGAGGGCGGCCATACCCCGACGGCCACCCTCCCGGTTCGCAGCAAGGTCGTCGCGACCATCGTCGCCGGAGGCGCCTTCGCCGCCGTGGGGCAGCCGATGGTCGCCAACGCCGCTTCCGAGCTCGACCGACCCGTGCCGCGGCTCACCGGTTCGAAGAACCTGAGCCTCGCCGTCACCGGGACCACCCGGAGCCCCGCCGCGGTCCGGCTGCTCGCCGCCGAGTCCCGGATCGACTCGGCCGAGGAGATCGAGAAGATCGACAAGAGCGAGGCGATCGAGCAGGAGCGCGAGGCCGCCCGCGCGGAGGCGGAGCGGGCCGAGCAGGCCGAGCGGGCCGCCGCCGAGGCCGCCAAGCGCGCGGAGGAGGAGCGGAAGCGGAAGGCGCGCAGCTTCGTCAAGCCCGCCGAAGGCACCTTCACCTCCGGCTTCGGCGCCCGCTGGGGCACCAGCCACCGGGGCGTCGACATCGCCAACAGCATCGGCACCCCGATCCGCTCGGTGGCCGCGGGCAAGGTCATCGAGGCCGGCCCGGCCAGCGGCTTCGGCCTGTGGATCCGGGTGCAGCACGACGACGGCACGATCACCGTCTACGGGCACATCAACACCATCGACGTCAGCGTCGGCGAGCGGGTCGATGCCGGTGACAAGATCGCCACGATGGGCAACCGCGGCCAGTCCACCGGCCCGCACCTGCACTTCGAGGTCCACGTAAACGGCACCAAGATCAACCCGCTGCCCTGGCTGGAAGAACGCGGCATCTCCCTGTAGTGCCCCCGAGCAGCCGCCCGGGACCCGAATCCCCCGACGGGTCCCGGGCGGCTTCCTATTTCCGGGTCGGCTACTGCTCGGCGGCGGTTTCGGCCGGTCGGTCTTCCTCCAGGCGTTGGCGGAGGAAGCCGAGCGTTCGCGCCAGCAGGCGGGAGACGTGCATCTGCGAGATGCCGATCTGCTCGGCGATCTGCGTCTGGGTCATGCCGCGGAAGAAGCGCATCACCAGGATGCGGCGCTCGCGGTCCGGCAGGTCCTGCAGGAGCGGCCGGACCATCTCGCGGTTCTCCACCTCGGCCAGTTCGGCGTCGTCGGAGCCGATGGCGTCGCCGAGCGGGATCTCGTCGGTGTCGGTCAGCAGTTCGTCGAGCGAGGCGCTGCGGTAGGCGTTGCCCGCCTCCAGACCGCGGTAGACGTCGTCGGTGCCGATCCCGAGGTGCTTCGCGAGCTCGCTCGGCGTCGGCGCGCGGCCCAGTTCCTGCGACAGCCGGGCGATCGCCGCCGACACCGACAGGTGCAGCTCCTGCAGCCGGCGCGGCATCCGCACCGCCCAGCCGGTGTCCCGGAAGTGCCTGCGCACCTCGCCCATGATCGTCGGCACCGCGTAGGACAGGAAGTCCACGCCTCGCTCCGGGTCGAAGCGGTCCACCGCGTTGATCAGCCCCAGCGTGGCCACCTGGGTGAGGTCCTCCTGCGACTCGCCGCGGTGGCTGAAGCGGCGGGCGATGTGCTCGGCCACCGGCAGGTGCTCGGTCACCAGCGTTTCGCGGAGCGCGCCGCGGCGCGGATCCTCCTTGCCCAGCTTCGCGAGCTCGCGGAACAGCGGCGCCAGCCGGTCGTAGCGCTCGTTGCGCGAATGCGCCGTCGGCTTGGAGTCCGCTCGTTTCACACGTGGGCCGTCCGTCCCTTGGTCAACTCGATCCGCACCAGGTGGCTGCCGTTGGCAGCCGGATCCGACTCGACCGAGGTTGACACAACGTCGGCCAACGCGCTCAGCACGCGCCAGCTGAAGGTGTCCTTGCGGGGCCCGAACGCATCGTCGCTGATGACCTCGGCGGTGACCGACAGCCGGTCGCCGGCGATGCGGAACCGGCAGACGAGCGTCGCGGCCGGGGCGGCCAGCCGGACCAGCGACGAGCACGCTTCATCGACGGCCAACCGCAGGTCGGCGATGGTGTCGACGTCGTAGTCGGCGCGCATCGCGAGATCGCCGACGACGGCCCGCATGACCGCCAGCTGGGCGGGTTCGGCTGCGATGCGGACCTCGACCAGGTTCGTCGCGGCTGTCTCCGGCTCGACGTGCGCGAGCTCGCGTTCCACGCTCATCCCGGGCCACCTCGTCTCGGTCGGTGCGGGGCACACCTCACTCACAGTCACCTGGTACCCGAGGCCCGGACCGAACAAACGGACGGCCCGCCGGTTACACCAGGGTGGTCCAGTAGTCCCAGAACCGCTGCAGGATCAGGGCCACGATGACCAGATACCACACCACGAGCACCACGCTGTGGACCTGGCGCAGCGCCGCGCCGACGGATTTGCCGCCGCCGAAGTTGCCCGCCTCGAGGTTGTGCAGCGTCGTGTACCAGAACAGCGGGATGGTGACGACCCACACGACCATGCAGTACGGGCACAGCGCGCCGATCTCGTAGAGGCTCTGCACCACCAGCCAGTGGATGAAACCGACCGCCAGCGTGGTGCCGAGCTGCATGCCCAGCCAGAACCAGCGCGGCGGCCGGAACCCGGCCAGCACCGCGACCCCGGCGGTGACCACCACCGGGAACGACGCCACCCCGATCAGCGGGTTCGGGAAGCCGAGCACCGCCGCCTGGGCGCTCTCCATCACCGAACCGCACGAGATGATCGGGTTGATGCTGCAGGTCGGCACGTAGCCGGGGTTGGCCAGCTTCTGCAGCTTCTCCAGGATCAGCGCGAACGATCCGGCGAAGCCGATGACGCCGCCCACGACGTACAGCCAGCCCAGGCCGCGCGGCGCGCCGGCCGGGTGCGATCGCTCGGCGGCGGCCGGCTCGACGGCGTGGGCGTCGGTCACTTCGTGAGCTCCTTCTCGACCTCGCCGCGGAAGGCGTCGTTGAGCTGCTGGAAGGTCTGGACGTTGCCCGCGTCGAACTCCTTGCCGTTGATGAAGATCGTCGGCGTGCCCTGCACTCCGGCCTTCTCGCCGTCGGCGACGTCGGCGTCGATCTTGGCGTTCACCTGCGGCGAGTTCATGTCCTGGCGGAACTTGTCCACGTCGAGGCCGAGCTGCTGGGCGTACTGGTCGAACAGCCCGCGCGCCTTGGCCTCGTCGGTGCTGACGTTCTGGCCGTCGGGCGCCAGCGCCCACGCCTCGTAGTTGTCGTAGAGGGCGTGGTACATCTCCTTGTACTTGCCCTGCACCGCCGCGGCCTCGGAGGCCTGCGCGGCCGGCCTCGCCAGCGGGTGCATGTCGAGCGGGAAGTTGCGGGTGATGAAGGTGATCTTGCCCGCGTAGTCCTTCTCGACCTGCTTGGTCAGCCCCGAGTAGTACGAGTGGCAGCCCGGGCACTGGTAGTCGAGGAACTCGACCACGGTGACCTTGTCGTCCGGCGCGGAGGTCAGCACGTGGCTGTCGGGCTTGCGCAGGATCTCGGCCGCCACCGCGGGACCGCTGGACGCGTTGTTCTCCGAACCGCTGCGGTTGAACAGCAGCACGCCCCCGATCACCACGATGGCGACGACAACCACCACGATGGTGAGGATGACGTTCGTGGACAGCCCGCTCTTCTCGGTCACGGGATTCTTGTTCTTCGACATCGCGTGCTTTCACCTTCGGCGGTCGGGCCCGCTGGTATTGCGGGTGAGGACGGCTCATCCAGTTTCTCGCATTAACCCGATTGGGAACTCTCGCGGGGTCCAAATCACAGGTCGTTCACAGCTGGCTCTCAGCTGAACCGGTTTGCACCGCCGAATTCGGCGGGTATTCCGCAAAGGATGAACGACCCGTTGCGCCTTCTGGACGATGCCGAAAGCGGTCTGCTGAGGTCCTGGCCCGGCGGGACCTGGCACGAGCCGGCCCTGGCGACGCTGACCCACCACCGGTTCTCCGGCCCGGACTGGATCTTCGAGCGCAAGCTCGACGGGGCGCGGGTGATCGCCGGATGCGACGGCGACCGCCCGGTGCTGTGGTCGCGCAACCACAAGCGCGTCGACGCCTCCTACCCGGAGATCATCGACGCGCTCGCCGCGCAGGGCGCCGACCGGTTCGTGCTGGACGGCGAGATGGTCGCCTTCGAGGGCGACCGGACGAGCTTCGCGCGGCTGCAGAAGCGCCTCAACCTCACCGATCCGCGGGCGGCCCGCCGCACCGGCGTCGCGGTCCACTACTACGTGTTCGACCTGATCGCCTTCGGCGGCGTCGACCTGACGAGGCTGTCGCTGCGCTCCCGGAAGCGCCTGCTGCGCGAGTGCTTCGACTTCGCCGACCCGCTGCGGTTCAGCGCGCACCGCGCGGGCGACGGCGAGGCGTTCTTCCGCGAAGCGTGCCGCCGCGGCTGGGAGGGCCTGATCGCCAAGCGTGCCGACCGGCCCTACCACGGCGGGCGCAGCCGCGACTGGCTGAAGTTCAAGTGCGTCGCCGACCAGGAATTCGTCATCGGCGGCTACACCGACCCCAAGGGATCCCGGTTCGGCTTCGGAGCGTTGCTGGTCGGCTACTACCAGGAATCGCGGCTGCGCTACGCGGGCAAGGTCGGCACCGGCTACGACGAGCGCACGCTGCGGGACCTGCGCGGCAGGCTCGACGAGCTGGCCCGCGAGCGCTCGCCGTTCGCCGACCCGGTGACCGAGCCCGGCGCGCACTGGGTGGCGCCGGAGCTGGTCGCGCAGGTCGGGTTCACCGAGTGGACCGGTGACGGGAAGCTGCGGCACCCGCGCTTTTCGGGGCTGCGCAACGACAAGCGCCCGCGGGACGTGGTCCGGGAGACCTAGTGGTCCACGACGATCGCGGCCTCGTTCGCCGCCGGTTGTACCGGTGTATCCGATTGAGCGGGGCTCCACGTTGCGAGCAGAACGGTCGTCACGACCATCATCACCGTTCCGACAACCGACACGAAGGTGCGGCTGTTGCTCTGCATGGCTGGTGCCCCCGGATTCTCGCGTAGGAACAGAAAAGGCGATTGCGGCGAACGCCACATCGGGCGTCTCACCTGGGGTGTCGCCACGAGGGGGAACAACGTTAGCGACCGTCGCCATGTTCCAGGTGTGATGCGGAACTCCCTGGCGGGGGTGGGTTTTCGGGAGTCTCGGACCACAAGCCGAGTTGCTGCAGGTGATGGATCAGTAACTGTCCGGTATGGGTGATGTGCTGGTGCATCGCGGCGCGCGCGGCCGTTGGGTCCCGGTGGCGCAGCGCGGTGAGCAGGTTCTGGTGGTCGGCCACCGC
Source organism: Saccharopolyspora shandongensis (assembly GCF_900106995.1). Taxonomy (GTDB): domain Bacteria; phylum Actinomycetota; class Actinomycetes; order Mycobacteriales; family Pseudonocardiaceae; genus Saccharopolyspora; species Saccharopolyspora shandongensis. The sequence continues at coordinate 123,303 of NZ_FNOK01000003.1, read as the reverse complement.
GATCTCCCGCCAGCCCGGCACGTCGGCGGTGGCGTTGCGCGGCGTGTAGCGCACCGCGATGCCGAGGAACCAGGACAGCTTCGGTGACTCGGCGGCCCGGCAGATCACGGTGTGGAAGCGGGCCACCGGCTCGCCCATGTCGAGCAGTGCGAACTGGCTCGCCATCTGGATTTCCTCAAGCAGGGCACCGAGTTCGGCGAGCCGCTCGGTGTCGATCTGGCGCGCCGCGCGGGCCGCGAGCTCGCCGGCGATGGTGGCCTGCAGCCGGTGCGCGTCCTCGAAGTCCTGCCGGCTCAGCGGCGCCACCGTGAACCCGCGGCGCGGTTCGAGGTCGACGAAGCCCTCCCCGCGCAGGGCCAGCAGCGCCTCCCGGACCGGCGTGACGCTGACGCCGAGCTGCTCGGCGAGTCGCTCCAGGTGCAGGTGATCGCCCTGCCGCAGCCGGCCCGTCATGATCCCTTCCCGCAGCCGGCCGGCCAGCTCGTCGGGAAGCCGGGGGGAGCGTGCGCGCATCGCAGCCTCGATCACCGCTCGGCCGCCCCAGATCCGCCGGTTGTGTCGCCTGTCACGTGCAACTTGATACCACCTGTTGTGCGTAGTTGATTCAGGTAATGGACGTTCCCCGCCTGCAGGATCTGCTCGACCTGGCCGAGCCGGACACCGACCGGTTCCTGGGCCGCACCCAGCCGATGCCGAAGCTCCGCCTGTTCGGCGGGCTGCTGCTCGCCCAGTCGATCGCCGCGGCGGGGCGCACGGTCGCCGGCGACCGGCCGGTGCACTCGATGCACGCGCTGTTCGTCCGGCCCGCGGACCCGACGGACCTCGTCGAGTACACAGTGGACAGAATTCGGGACGGCGGGGCCACCTCGGCGCGGCGGGTGATCGCCCGCCAGGGCGGGGTGGAGGTGTTCACCGCGCTGGTCTCCTTCCAGCGCGGCCGTGACGGCGTGCGGCACCAGGCGGAGTTCCCGCGGACCACCGAGCCCGAGGAGCTGCTGCCGCTGCACGAGCGCTTCGCCGACTCCGACGTGCCGGTGCCGGACTGGTGGCGCAAGCCGCGCGCGATCGAGCTCCGCCACGTCGACGACCCGCCGTACCCGCCGCCGGTCGAGCCGAGCGACGCCTCCCGGCACCTGGTGTGGATGCGCGCCCCGGAGAAGCTGCCGGACGATCCGTTGCTGCACGCCTGCGCGCTGGCCTACGCCTCGGACATGACCTTGCTGGAGCCGGTGTTCCTGCTGCACGGCGTCGACCGGCACGCCAAGGGGCTGCAGCTGGCCAGTCTGGATCACGCGATGTGGTTCCACGAAGACCTCCGCGCCGACGAGTGGCTGCTCTACGACCAGGACTGCCCGGTTGCGGCGGGCGGTCGGGTACTTGGACGCGGCAACGTCTTCGACCGTTCCGGCCGCCACGTGGCGACGGTCGCGCAGGAGGGACTGCTGCGAATCGAGCGATGAACAAAAGGTGTTCCAGGCTCGTTTTGCGTGGCGGTGCGGGTGGCGGAACCTCAGGCGTCTTCTCGCTGTGGGATCCCCGACATCATGAATGGCCAATTCACCACGTCGGGGCTGTCCTCGCGAGAAGACGCCTGAGAACCCGCGGCGGTGCCGGTTGTGGGGGTGGGCTAAGCGGCTGCGCCGCTTCAAAGAAGAACAGCGGGTGGCCGGTATCGTTCCTGGGTGTGGTAGCTGATCCTGCCGACTCCGCCGCCGAAGTCACCCACGCGCTGGCCCGGGCCCGCCTGGCCGACGTGCCCGCTCTCACCGAGCGGTTGATGGCCGCGATCTTCACCGACAACCCGGAGTGGACCGACTACAGCCCCGTTCCCAAGGAGGACCTCTGGGAGGGCTGCCGGCAGTACCTCGAACGCATCCTGCAGATCCTCAGCGGCGAGGTGCCCGGGCCGGACGGCGACGACGTGGCGGCCGCGATCGGCCGCCGCCGCGCCGAACAGGGCGTGCCGCTGGAGGTGATGCTGCGGACGTTCCGGCTGGGCGGCCGGATCGCCTGGGAGGCGCTGGTCGACCAGGCGCACCAGGACGGCGCCGACCCCGACTCGGTGCTGGGCGTCGCGACGTCGATCTGGACGGTCATCGACGGGCTGTCCTCGACGCTGTCGACGTCCTACCGCAACACCGAGCTCGAGCGGCTGCGCCGCGACGACCAGCGGCGCCACGCCATGGTCGAGGACCTGCTCGCGGGTCGCGCGCGCGACATCGCCTTCGCGCAGCGCACCGCGAAGGAGCTCGACCTGCCCACCGGCGGGCGGTACCTGGTGATCGTCGCCGACCTGACCAGCGACGGCGGCTTCGCGCTGCGCGGGCACCAGGACGCCTTGAGCGCCCTGCACTTCCGCTCCGTGTGGCAGGTGCGCGCCGATTCGCTGGTGGGCCTGGTGGCGCTGGAGCAGCGGAGCAAGGACCTCGCGCTGGACGCGCTGCGACCGCTGGCGCGCGGCCGGGTCGCGGTGTCGCCGCCGGTGCGCGGTCTCGCGGAGGTGGGGCTCGCCCACCAGCTCGCGCTCACCACGCTGGGCACCTCGTCGTACGGCGCCGCGGAGCTGGTGACCCTGGAGGAGCGGTATCCGGAGGCGCTGCTGGTGCAGTCGCCGGACCTGGCGCAGCGGATGCTGGAGTCCCAGCTCGGTCCGATCCTGGAGCTGCCGGTCAAGGAACGCGACATGCTGCTGGACACCCTGGCGGCGTGGCTGGAGGAGAACTGCTCGACGGCCAACGCGGCGGTCCGCCTCCACTGCCACCGCAACACGGTCCTCAACCGCCTGCACCGCATCACGTCGCTGATCGGCCAACCCCTCTACGGCCGCTCGGCGTACGTGTCGCTGTCGCTGGCGCTGTCCGCGCTGCGCCTCCGCGACGGCCTCCGGGACTAGGCGGCCGGTAGGGACTTCGGGGGTAGCCAGGGGTCGATCGGGACGCAGCCCTCGGCGTGGCCGTTGTCGTCCAGGAGCCTGCCCATCAGCTTGACCTGCCGGAGCGCCACCGCTCGGTCGACCAGCTGCAGTTGGGGGAGGCGCTCGCCGAGCAGCGCTTCCAGGCGGCCCAAGTCCGCCACCGATTTCAGCCACACCGTGAACAGCAGGTTCTGCGGGCCCGTGACGGATGCGCACAGCCGGAGCTCGGGCAGCGCCCGCAGGCCTTGCACCACCTTGTCCAGCTGTCCCGGCGGCACGCTCGCCCACAGGCTCGCCGAGACCGGCCAGTCGGTCAGGTCGCGCGCGATCTCGCAGCGCAGCGACAGGCCGCCGTTGTGCGTCATCCCGGCCAGCCGCCGGCGCACGCTGGGCGGGTTCAGACCGGTCTCCTGGGCGAGCTCGACCGCGGTCACCCGGCCGTTCCGGGACAGCGCGGTGATCAGCCTGCGGTCGCGTTCTTCGAGGTCGGTCGCGGGCGGCAGGTCCGTCGCGGTCGGGTGGGTCAGTCGGCGCTGCTGGGATGGCGTCAGCGCGCGGAGCCGCCAGCTGGATCCCTCGGTGAAGACCTTGGTGCCCAGCGCGGCGCGGGTGCGCATGACGCCCGGCAGCGGTGAGATGCGGTCGGACAGCAGTTCGGAGAGCGCGCCGAGATCCCGGATCATCACGGTGATCAGCAGGTCCCGGCCGCCCGCCATGTGCTCGACGGTGATCACCTGCGGGTAGGTCGCGAGCTCGCGGCCGACCGCCACCTGCTGCCCGGACTGCACGTCGATCTCGATGAAGGCCATGCAGATCGAGCCGGCCAGCCGCATCCCGGGGTAGCAGGTCGTCCAGGCGAGACCCGCCGCGTGCAGCCGTTCCCAGCGCCGCCCGACGGTGGCCGAATCCACGCCGAGCACGCCACCGATCTCGGTCCAGGTGGCGCGCGGCGAGATCTGCAGCGCGTGCAGGATCGAGCGGTCCAGCTCGTCGAGTGAAGTTTCGTGCATCCGGACCTGCCCTTCGAGCTTTTCCATGCATTCTCGCGCGGGTTTCTATCGACTTTTGCCGCCGGGTCGCACGCTGCTCCGAATGAAAGCACCTCGGAGGTGAACGTGACGCAGGTGGACGACACCCTGGCAACGCGACCAGGGAGATCAGCGGTCTCGGTGAAGGGGCGCCGGGAGCTGCTCGCCGGGACGGTGGGCGGCGTCGTCGAGTCTTTCGACTGGACGATCTACGCGGTGCTGGCGCCGTACTTCGCGTCGCAGATGTTCGCCGGGAACAACGAGCTGACCAAGCTGCTGGCCGCCTACGCGGGCTTCGCGGTGAGCTTCGTGGTCCGGCCCTTCGGCAGCTACCTGCTGGGGCGGCTCGCCGACGCGCGAGGCCGCCGGTTCGCGCTGATGGTCAGCATGATCGCCATTTGCCTCGGCAGCCTGCTGATCGCGCTGCTGCCCACTGCGGCGTCGATCGGGGTCGCGGCTCCGGCGCTGCTGGTGCTGCTGCGGGCGCTGCAGGGCGTCGCGATGGGCGGGGAAGCGCCCAGCGTGGCCGCGTACATCAGCGAGACGGCACCGTCGAACCGCAAGTTCTTGTTCAGCGCACTGTCCTACAGCGGCGTGATCATCGGCAACGTCCTGTGCTTCGCCGTCGTGGGCGTGCTGCTGCTCGTGATGGGCAAGCCCGGCGTCGTGGACGGCGGCTGGCGGATCGGGTTCGTCATCGCGGCGGTGTTCGGTGTGCTGGCGTTCTGGGTGCGCAGCATCGCGGCGGAGAGCGGCGAGTTCGAGAGCGGCAAGCGCGAAGTGCAGCGGCCGAAGCTGGCCGGGCACATGCGGAACATGATCGCGGTGTTCCTGATGACCACCGGGGTGACGGTCGGCTACTACCTGGGCACGACCTACATGCCGGAATACGCGGCGCAGGTCGGTGCGGCGCCGGCCGCGAGCTCGAACCTGAGCATGATCCCCAGCCTGCTGCTGCTGATCGCCGCGATGGCGGTGTTCGGGATCCTGGCGGACCGCTTCGGCGGCATGCGGGTGTTCCGGATCGGGTTGGTGCTGCTGGCGTTGTGCACGGTGCCGCTGATGACGGCGCTCGCGCAGGGCTGGTTGCCGGTGTGGGCGGTGACGACCCTCTACCTGGTGCTCGGTGTCGCGCCGACCATCGCGCTGGCCAACGTGCTGTCCGCGCGCGGATTCCCGGTCGAGGTGCGGGTGGTGTGCATGGGTGTGCCGTCCACCCTCTCGATCGCGTTGTTCGGCGGCACCTTCCCGCTGCTGGCGCAAGGCCTCGGCGCGGCCGGGTACCTCGCCGCGGTGCCCTGGGTGGCCGCCACCGTCGCCGCCATCGCGCTGGTGGGCACCGCGCTGTTCAAACAGGACTGAATTCGGAGAAGGATTGCCATGACTTCCTTGTCGACCTTGCTAGACGATGCCCGTGCGCTGCACCCGGATCTGGTGCAGATCCGCCACGACCTGCACCAGATTCCGGAGCTGGGGTTGCAGCTGCCGCGCACCCAGGAGCGTGTTCTGTCCGAATTGGATGGTCTTGGGCTGGAGGTGTCCACCGGGGAATCGGTCAGCTCCGTCACGGCAGTGCTGCGCGGGGCCCGGCCCGGCCCGACGGTGCTGCTGCGCGGGGACATGGACGCGTTGCCCGTCGCGGAGGAGACCGGGCTGGACTTCGCCGCCGGCGACGGGCGGATGCACGCCTGCGGGCACGACCTGCACACCACGATGCTGCTGGGTGCGGCGAAACTGCTGGCCCCGCGCCGGGATCAGCTCGCAGGCGATGTGGTGTTCATGTTCCAGCCCGGGGAAGAGGGCTACGACGGCGCGGCGCGGATGATCGAGGAGGGGCTGCTCGAGGCCAGCGGCCGCAAGCCCGACGCGGCCTACGCCCTGCACGTGATGTCGTCGTGGATCAAGCGCGGGGTGTTCACGACTCGCGGCGGGCCGATGCTCTCGGCGTCGAACCGGTTGCGGGTGACCGTCCGCGGGCGCGGCGGCCACGGTTCGGCGCCGTTCCGGGCGGTGGACCCGGTGCCGGTGGCGTGCGAAATGGTCACCGCGCTCCAGTCGTTCGTCACCCGCCGGTTCGACATCTTCGACCCGGTCGTGCTGACGGTGGGCATGATCCACGGCGGCACCCAGGAGAACGTCATCCCCGACGAGGTCACCTTCGCCGCGACGGTCCGGTCGTTCTCGCCGGAGGCCCAGGCGGTGGTCAAGGACGGCTCGATCCGGGTGTGCGAGGGCATCGCGGCCGCGCACGGAGCCGAGCTGGACGCGGAGTTCGTCGAGTTGTACCCGGTGACGGTCAACGACGTGGCCGAGACGTCGTTCGTGACCGACACCTTGCGCGAGTTGCACGGCGAGGAGCGCTTCGCCCCGGCGCCCAACCCGGTCGCCGGTTCCGAGGACTTCTCCCGAGTCCTCGACGAGGTGCCGGGCGCGATGATCGCCCTCGGCGCCTGCCCGGCCGACCTCGATGTGGCGAACGCGCCGAACAACCACTCGCCCCGCGCCCAATTCGACGACGCGGTCCTCGGCGACGGAGCCGTCGCATACGCGGCGCTGGCGGTGCAACGCCAGCAGTCGGGCGGCTGACCCGCAGGGGCGGTGCCGATTCGGTGCCGCCCCTACCGGCGGGGATCCGGCAGCTGCTTCGGCGGGGACCACGGGTTGATCGGGACGCAGCCGGACTCGTGGCCGTCCTCGTCGAGCAGCCTGCCCATCAGCTTCACCATGCGCAGCGTCACCGCCCGGTCCACGAGGTGGAGTTGGGGCAGGCGGTCGGCCAGCAGCGCTTCCAGGCGCGCCAAGTCGGCCACGGATTTCAGCCACAGCGTGAACAGCAGGTTGTGCGGGCCCGTGACCGACGAGCACATCCGCAGTTCGGGCAGGGCGCCCATGCCCTGCACGACCTTGTCGAGCTCGCCGGGCGGGACGCTGGCCCAGAGGGTGGCGGCGATCGGCCATTCCGTGAGGTTGCGGGCGACCTCGCACCGCAGCACGGCGTCTCCGTGGTGCGTAAGGCCGGCGATGCGGCGGCGGACGTTCGGCGCGCTCAGCCCGGTCTCCCGGGCCAGCTCGACCGCAGGTGCCCGGGCGTCCCGGGACAGGGCGGTGATCAGCCGGTGGTCGTGCTCGTCGAGGTTGGCGCGCGGCTGGTCGGCGGCCGGTCGGGCCAGCTGCCGCTGCTGGGCGGTGGTGAGGCTGCGCAGTCGCCACCGGGAGCCTTCGGTGAACACCCGGGTACCCAGCGCGGCGCGGGTGCGTGCGACCCCGGGCAGTGCCGAGATTCGTTCGGACACCAGCTCCGACAGCGCGCCGAGATCCTGGATCAGCACCATGACCAGCAGGTCCCGGCCGCCCGCCAGGTGTTCGACGGTGGCCACCTGCGGGTAGGTCGCCAGCGTCCGGGCCACCTCCATCGCCCGACCGGACTGCACGTCGACCTCGACGTAAGCCGTGAAGATCGCGTCGATCAGCCGGACCCCCGGGTAGCAGGTCGTCCAGGCCTGGCCGGTGCTGCGCAGCCGATCCCAGCGCCGCGCCGCGGTGACCGCGTCCACGTCGAGCACGCGGCCCACCTCGGTCCACGAGGCGCGGGGCGAGATCTGCAGCGCGTGCAGGATCGAGCGGTCCAGCTCGTCCAGCGTTCGCTCCTTTTCCTGCATCGCCCTCCAGCCCTCGCGCTTTTTCCTGCATTCTCGCGCAGGTTCCTTTCCGGTAGCTACACCGGCTCGCACTCTGCTCCGCACGAACACACCTCGGAGGTGAGTGGTGGCGCAGGTGGATGAGGCCCTGGCAGCGCGGCCAGGGCGAGCGGCGGTTTCGCCGAAGGGACGTCGCGAGCTGATCGCCGGGACGGTCGGCGGGATCGTCGAATCGTTCGACTGGACGATCTACGCGATTCTGGCGCCGTTTTTCGCATCGCAGATGTTCGCCGGGAACGACGAGCTGACCAAGCTGCTCTCGGCGTACGCGGGATTCGCGGTGGGCTTCGTGGTCCGGCCGTTCGGCAGTTACCTGCTCGGCCGGATCGCCGACGCGCGGGGCCGGCGGTTCGCATTGATCGTCAGCATGGCCACGATCTGCCTCGGCAGCCTGCTGATCGCGGCGCTGCCCACCGCGGCGACGATCGGGGTCGCGGCTCCGGTGCTTCTGGTGCTGCTGCGCGCCTTGCAGGGGATCGCGATGGGCGGGGAGAACCCGAGCGTCGCGGCCTACATCACCGAGACCGCGCCGCCGCGCCGCAAGTTCTTCTACAGCGGCCTGTCCTACACCGGGGCGTTCATCGGCAACATCCTCTGCTTTGCGGTGGTCGGCGCGCTGGTGCTCTTCCAGGGCACGCAGGGGGTCTCCAACGGCGGCTGGCGGATCGCATTCGTCGTGGCGGCGCTCTTCGGGCTCGTGGCGTTCTGGGTGCGACGCATCGCCGCCGAGAGCGAGGAGTTCGAGGCCGGTAGGGCAACCTCGGCGCCGCGGCCGAAGCTGCTGGAGCACGCCCGGAACATGCTCGCGGTGTTCCTGATGACCACCGGCACGACGGTCGGCGTCTACTTCGGCACCGTCTACCTGCCGGAGTACGCCGCGCAGGTCGGAGTCGTCCATTCCGCCGCGTCCGACCTGGCGATGATCCCAAGCCTGCTCGCGTTGATCGCCGCGATGGTGGTTTCCGGGCTGCTGGCCGATCGCTTCGGCGGCATGGCGGTGTTCCGCATCGGGGCCCTGCTGCTGGCGTTGAGCACGGTGCCGCTGATGACCGCGCTCGCTCAGGGCTGGTTGCCGATGTGGGCGGTGGCGACCTGCTACCTGGTGCTCGGCGTCGCGCCGACGACGGCCGTGGCGAACGTGCTCTACAGCGAGGTCTTCCCGGTGGCGGTGCGGGTCGTGGCGATGGGCGTGCCGTTCACCCTCGCGGTGGCGCTGTTCGGCGGCACCTTCCCGCTGCTGGCGGAGGGGCTCGCGGCGCTCGGGCACCTGACCGCGGTTCCGTGGTTCGCCGCCGGTACCGCTGTCATCACGCTGTTGGGCACCGCGGTGCTCAGACGCGGCTGATCTCCCGCTGCCGCAAGCGGAAACGAGTCGTGCGCACATCCTGATGAGAACGGACTCCCATGATCGCTCTGCCGACGTTGTTGGACGACGCCCGCGCCCTGCAGCCGGACCTGGTGCGGATCCGCCATGATCTGCACCGGGTTCCGGAGCTGGGGCTGCGGCTGCCGCGCACCCAGGAACGCGTGTTGTCCGAATTGGACGGACTGGGGCTGGACGTGTCGACGGGGACCGGGCTCGGCTCGGTCACCGCGGTCCTGCGCGGATCGCGACCGGGCTCGACGGTGCTGCTGCGCGGGGACATGGACGCGTTGCCGGTGGTCGAGGAGACCGGGCTGGATTTCGCCGCGGACAACGGCCGGATGCACGCCTGCGGTCATGATCTGCACACGACGATGCTGCTGGGTGCGGCGAAGCTGCTCACGCCGCGCCGGGATCAGCTCGCCGGGGACGTGGTGTTCATGTTCCAGCCGGGGGAGGAGGGCTACGACGGCGCGGCGCGGATGCTCGACGAGGGCCTCCTGTCCGCTTCCGGGCGCAAGCCCGACGCGGCCTACGCGCTGCACGTGATCTCCGGCCTGCGCGGGGGTCTCTTCACCACCCGCGGCGGGCCGATGCTCTCGGCGTCCAGCCGGCTGGAGGTGACCGTCCGGGGCAGTGGTGGGCACGGTTCGGCGCCGTTCCGGGCGGTGGACCCGGTGCCGGTGGCGTGCGAGATGGTCCTGGCGCTGCAGGCCTTCGTGACCCGCCGGTTCGACATCTTCGACCCGGTGGTGCTGACGGTCGGCACGATCCACGGCGGCACCCAGGAGAACGTCATCCCGGACGAGGTCGTCTTCGCCGCGACGGTCCGGTCCTTCTCCCGGCACGCCCAGGCGGTGGTCAAGGACGGCGCGGTCCAGGTCTGCGCGGGCATCGCCGCAGCGCACGGTGCGGAGGTCCGGGCGGAATTCGCCGAGCAGTACCCGGTGACGGTCAACGACGAGGCGGAGGCGGAGTTCGTCGCGCACGCCCTGCGGGAGCTGCACGGCGAGAACCGCTTCGCCCCGGCTCCCCAACCGCTCAGCGCTTCGGAGGACTTCTCCCGGGTGCTCGACGAGATCCCCGGAGCGATGATCTCCCTGGGCGCCTGCCCGGAAGACCTCGCCCCGGAGAAGGCGCCGAACAACCACTCGCCGCGAGCCCGGTTCGACGACGCGGTGCTCGGCGACGGCGCGGCCGCGTACGCCGGGTTGGCGGTCCGGAGGATGTGCACGTTCACGCGGTCAGGCGCTTGACTGTGCAAGCGTGACATTCGGTCAAAGCGCGTATTTCTGGCTGCCGGCGGCGGCGTCGACTTCGAGTCGGCGCCGCCGCTTGCCTTTTCGTGCCTAGGTGTGTCTCGCGTCACGTGATCGACGTCTCGAGTACTGTCGGTGATGATCGCGTTACATGTTGTGTGTGTCACGCGGAGGAATGTGCGCTTTGCACATTCGTTGTCCGAGAAGTCTGGGCGAGCGGGCATAGCGCGGGAGTGGTCGTGCTCACGACACTCACAGTGAGAATTGCCCGCTCGATCCGGGCTTTCCGTAACCGGCGCGTGCAGTCAAAGGAGCACAGCGAAGTGCAGGAGTTCGACCTTCTCGTGGTGGGCGGCGGCCCCGGCGGATACGTCGCCGCGATCCGGGCCGCGCAGCGCGGCCTCGCGGTCGCCGTGGTGGAAAAGGAACGGCCCGGCGGGGTCTGCCTGAACTGGGGCTGCATCCCCACCAAGGCGATGCTGCGCTCGGCCGAGGTGTACGAAACCGTGCTGCACGCGGCCGATTTCGGGGTGAACGTCGAGAACGTCACCGTCGACTACGACGCGATCACGCGTCGCAAGAGCGCCGTCGTCAAGGGCCTCACCGACGGCGTCGCCGGCCTGCTCAAGACCAATGGCGTCACCGTGATCAACGGCCACGCCCGGTTCACCGGCCCGACCACCGTGGACGTCTACGCCACCGGTGAGTCGCCGCTGGGCGCCGACGGCCCGCGCTACGCCGCCGAACCGGCCGGCGCGCAGCCCATCGAGCAGGTCAAGGCCCGCGACGTCATCATCGCCACCGGCTCGGTCCCCGTGCAGCTGCCGCTGCCCGGCGCGGACCTGCCCGGCGTGATCACCTCCGACGGCGCCTTCGGGCTCACCGAGGTGCCGAAGCGCATCGCGATCATCGGCGGCAGCGCGGTCGGCGCCGAGTGGGCGACCCTGTTCGCCACCCTCGGCAGCGAGGTCAGCATCATCGAGATGCAGAAGACCCTGGTGCCCGCCGAGGACGTCGAGGTCGGCAAGGCGCTGGGCCGCTCGTTCACCAAGCGCGGCATCAAGGTGCTCACCGAGGCGACCGTGTCCCGCGTCGACCAGGCCGCCGACGGCCTGAAGGTCACCGTGGACGGCGCCAAGCCGCAGCAGATCGACGCGGACGTGGTGCTGGTCGGCGTCGGCCGCAAGCCCAACACCGCCAACCTGGACCTGGCGAAGACCGGCGTCGCCACCACCGAGCGCGGCTTCATCACCGTCGACGACAAGCTGCGCACCAACGTCGAGCACGTCTACGCGATCGGCGACGTGACCGGCAAGGCGCTGCTCGCGCACGTCGCGTCGCACCAGGGCGTGGTCGCCGCCGAGACGATCGCCGGGCACCACGCCGCGATCGACTACAACGTCATCCCGGCCGCCACCTTCACCCACCCGGAGATCGCCAGCGTCGGGCTCACCGAGGCCAAGGCGATCGAGGCCGGCCACGAGGTGGTCGCCGCCAAGTTCCCGTTCGCCGCGCTCGGTCGCGCGCAGAGCTACGGCGACACCGAGGGCTTCATGAAGATCGTCGCCGGCAAGAAGTACGGCGAGGTGCTGGGCGTGCACATCATCGGGCACTCCGCCAGCGACCTGATCACCGAGGGCGCCCTCGCCATGGCCCTGGAGGCCACCCTCGACGAACTCGCCGAGACCATCCACGCGCACCCGACCCTGGGCGAGATCGGCATGGAGGCGGCGATGTCCGCCCTCGGCCTGCCGGTCCACGTCGCGCCGCCGAAGAAGCGCTGAGCGAACGAGAAGGGGATCTGTGATGGCACAGACTGCTACCCGCACCAAGCCTGCCACTCGCGCCACCAAGTCGCGCCGCGCCGGTTCGGTACGCGGCTCCGGCGGCGGACGGTTCGCCGGTGAGTCGCCGGAGCTCCTGAAGGACTACTTCTACGAGATGACCCTGATCCGCCGCTTCGAGGAGCGCGCGGCCCAGGGCTACACCCAGGCCAAGATCGGCGGCTACTGCCACCTCAACCTCGGTGAGGAAGCCACCGTCGTCGGCCTGATGCGGGCGCTGCGCAAGAGCGACCTGCTGTTCACCAACTACCGCGAGCACGGCTACGCGATCGCCAAGGGCATCGAGCCCGGCCGCGTGATGGCCGAGCTGTACGGCCGCACCACCGGCACCTCCAAGGGCTGGGGCGGCTCGATGCACATGTTCGACGTCGAGGCCGGGCTGCTCGGCGGCTACGGCATCGTCGGCGGGCAGGTCCCGCTGGCCACCGGTGCCGCGATGGCCATCGACTACCGCGGCGGCGACCAGGTCGTGATGTGCCAGATGGGCGACGGCACCACCAACATCGGTGCTTTCCACGAGGCGCTGAACATCGCCGCGCTGTGGAACCTGCCGGTGGTCTTCGTGGTGATCAACAACCAGCTCGGGATGGGCACCACGGTCGACAAGTCCTCCGCCGAGCCGGACCTGTTCAAGCGCGCCGCCGCCTACCGGATGCACGGCGAGCGGGTGGACGGCAACGACGTGCTGGCCGTCCGCGACGCGGCGAGCCGCCTGGTCGAGGAGGCCCGCGAGAGCGGTCGCCCGGCGCTGCTGGAGGCGGTCAGCGAGCGGCTGAAGGGCCACTCGGTGGTCGACCCGGCCAAGTACCGCAGCGAGGACTCGATCGAGAAGGCCAAGCAGGCCGACCCGGTGGCGAACTTCCGGGCCGAGCTGATCGAGGCGGGCATCCTCGACGAGGACGCCGCCGTGGAGATCGAGCGCAAGGCGCAGGCCGAGGCCGACGCGGCGGTCGCGTTCGCCGACGACAGCCCGCACCCGGACCCCTCGACGCTGTTCGACTACACCTACGCCACTCCAGTGGCCAACGACTCGCGGCGCCTGCCGGCCGACCCGGTCTTCTGAGGCTTCTGCCCCGCGAATTCGCGACACCCCGCCACAGATCCCGTGGATCTCTCTGACGCCAATGGAGAGATCCACGGGGTTCACCAATGCTTTTGTGCAGGAGAAAAACCCTTGGCCGTCATCTCCTATCGCCAAGCGTTGCACGACACGCTTCGCGAAGAAATGCTGCGCGATGAGGACGTCTTCCTCATCGGCGAGGAAATCGGGGTCTTCGAAGGCTCCTACAAGATCACCGCCGGGCTGCTGAAGGAATTCGGCGAGAAGCGCGTGCGCGACACCCCGATCGCCGAAGAGGGCTTCGTCGGCGCCGCGGTCGGCGCCGCCATGCTCGGCCTGCGGCCGGTCGTCGAACTGATGACGATCAACTTCTCGTTGATCGCGCTGGACCAGATCGTCAACCACGCGGCCAAGATCTACGGCATGTTCGGCGGGCAGACCAGCGTGCCGATGGTGTTGCGCACGCCGGGCGGCGGCGGCCAGCAGCTGGGCGCCACCCACTCGCAGAACATCGAGCTGTACTACGCGTTCGTGCCGGGCCTGAAGGTCGTCGCGCCGAGCACCCCGGCCGACGCCAAGGCGCTGCTGCTGGCGTCCATCCGGGACAACGACCCGGTGCTGTTCCTGGAGAACCTCGCGCTGTACAACACCAAGGGCGAGGTCCCGGACATCGTCGAGCCCGCCGAGATCGGCAAGGCGAAGGTGACCAAGCAGGGCACCGACATCACCATCATCGGCTACTCGCGGATGGCCATGGTCGCCCAGCAGGTCGCCGAGAAGCTGCAGGCCGAAGAGGGCATCAACGCCGAGGTCGTCGACCTGCGGAGCCTGCGGCCGCTGGACCGCGACACCGTCGTGGAGTCGGTGCGCAAGACCGGCTGCGCCGTGATCGCCGAGGACGACTGGCTGACCTACGGCATCGGTGCGGAGGTCGCCGCGTCCATTTCGGACGGTGCGTTCGACTACCTGGACGCCCCGGTGCGTCGCGTCGCCGCGGCGGAGGTTCCGCTGCCCTACGCCAAGCCGCTGGAGCGGGCCGCGCTGCCGTCCGCCGAGTCCCTTACGACCGCTGTCCACCAAACGCTGGACGCCGTCGGCCGCCGTCGCTAGGAGAGGTTTCGGGTGCTCTGCGTGCCGGTGCGGGTAGCGGAACCTCAGAAGCCTTCTCGACTCCGGGATCCCAGACTTGTGTATGACCAATACGCGGCATCTGGGCTGTCCTCGCGAGAAGGCTTCTGAGAACCCGCGGCGGTGCCGGTTGCGAGGGCGGTTGAAAGCGGCTGGCGCCGCTTGCCTGACGTTCGGCCCGACTGGGCGCGTGGAGCTTTCCGATCCCAACGTATCTGCTGAGGAAGACCATGACTGAGATTCAGATGCCGAGGCTCTCCGACACGATGGAGGAGGGCGTGATCTCGACCTGGCACAAGAACGTCGGTGACCAGGTCAAGCGCGGCGAAGTGATGGCCGAGATCGAGACCGACAAGGCCATCATGGAGCTGGAGGCCTACGACGACGGGGTGCTGGAGAAGATCCTCGTCGACGCGGGTGCGACGGTGCCGATCGGCACGCCGATCGCGATCCTCGGCGACGGCTCCGGTGCCGCCGCGGAAGCCGCCCCGGCCCCCGCGCCCGCCGCCGCTGCGGCTCCGGCCGCCGAGGCCCCGGCCCCGGTCGAGCCCGCCGCCGCGCCGGCTCCGGCCGCGCCGGCTGCGCCCGCTGAGCAGGGTGCGAAGCCGAAGGCGTCGCCGCTGGCGAAGGCGGTCGCCAAGGAGAAGGGCGTGGACCTGTCCACGGTGCAGGGCACCGGCCCCGGCGGGCGGATCATCCGCGCCGACATCGAGGCCGTCGCCTCGGCCGCCCCGGCCGCCGCTGCTCCGGCTGCCGCCGCGCCGGCCGCCGCTCCGGTGGTGTCCAATGAGGACGTCGAGGAGATCCCGCTCAGCAACATCCGCAAGGTGACCGCGAAGCGCCTGACGGAGAGCAAGCAGCAGGCCCCGCACTTCTACCTGACCAGCGCCATCGACGTCACCGACCTGATGGCCTTCCGGGCGACCCTCAACGAGCGCCTGCAGGCCGCGGGCGGCCCGAAGGTCAGCGTCAACGACCTGATCGTCAAGGCGGTGGCGACGGCCCTGCGCGCGAACCCGGCGGTGAACGTCTCGTTCGCCGGCGACAAGATGCTGCAGCACAAGCGCATCAACCTCGGCGTCGCGGTGGCCATCGACAACGGCCTGGTCGTGCCGGTGATCAAGGACGCCGACCGCAAGAGCGTCTCGGAGATCGCCGCGGAGAGCCGGGAGCTGGCCGGGCGGGCCCGCGAGGGCAAGCTGAAGCTGGACCAGATGTCCGGCGGCACCTTCTCGATCTCCAACCTGGGCATGTTCGGCATCGAGCAGTTCAGCGCGGTGATCAACCCGCCGGAGGCGGCGATCCTGGCGGTCGGCGCGGCCCGCGACGAGGTGCAGGTTCGCGACGGCGAGTTCGTGGCCCGCAAGATCCTGCGGGCGACGCTGTCGGCGGACCACCGGGCGGTGGACGGCGCGGTCGGCGCGGCGTTCCTGCAGCTGCTGACCGGCCTCCTGGAGGACCCGATCCGCATCATCGCCTGACGATCGGCGACTTGGGCCCCTTCCGCGACGACACGGTCTCGCGGAAGGGGCCTTTTTCACCGTCGGCGTGGACCGGCGCGCGGTAGAAGTTGGTGTTGGGCGCCTTGATCGCGCTACCGGGTGCCCCAGGCGTAGGTCTGCTTGCGGAGCTTGAGGTAGACGAAGGTCTCGGTGCCGGTGACCGACTCCAGGCTGCGGATGCGGCGGTTGATCACTTCCAGCAGCTGGTCGTCGTCCCGGCACACCACCTCGACGAGCAGGTCGAACGAGCCCGCCGTGATCACGACGTACTCGATCTCCGGCAGCTCCGCGAGCCGGTCGGCGACCTCCTGCACGTCGCCGGACACGGTCACGCCGATCATCGCCTGCCGCAGGAAGCCGAGCTGCAGCGGATCGGTGACCGCGACGATCTGCACCATCCCCGAGTCCAGCAACCGCTGGACGCGCTGGCGCACCGCTGCCTCGGACAGGCCGACGGCCTTGCCGATCGCGGCGTAGGACCGTCGGCCGTCCTGCTGCAGCTGTTCGATGATCCGCTTGGACAACTCGTCCACGTGGACGGGCGATTTCGCGTCCGGCGAGTCCTGCTCGTGGGGCTTGCGTGTCACAGCGACGTATCGTTGCCGCCGCGCGAGCCGGGTGCAAACCCGGGGTCCGTCAGCTCAGCGCGTCGACCAGCTTCGGCGTCAGCCGCTCCAGGGCGAACGGGATGCTGGAGACGGTGGCCGAGCCCAGCGCCATGGTCAGGTCGTAGTCGTCCAGCAGCACCAGGGCGCCGCGCTTGGCCGCCGGGAGGTTGTTCAGCAGCGGGTCCTTGCGGACCGCGTCCACGTCGGCGGCCTTGGCGGTCGTCACGATCACGACATCCGCGTCCAGCAGCGACACCTGCTCCTTGCTGACCTTGACGTTGAACTTGCCGCCGCTGTCGAGGTTCTCGATGGCGGGCGACAGCCGCAGCCCGAGCTGCTCCAGCAGCGCGGTGCGGGCGTCCTGCTTGGTGTAGGCGGCGTAGGTGCCCGCCGAGTCGGTGCGGACCGTCACGTGCGTCTTGCCCTCGAACAGCGGGTTCGCCTGGCGGGTCTGGTCGATGCGTGCCTGGGTGTCGGCGAGCAGCTTGGCGACCTCGGCCTGCTTGCCGAGCGCCTGGCCGATCGTCTCGGCCTGCACCCGCCAGTTCACCCCGTAGTCGATGGAGTTCGGCGGCTGCGCCACCACCGGGTTGAAGGTGCTGAGCCGGTTGTACTGCTCCTGCGTCAAGGCGCTCTGCAGCGCGATCATGACGTCCGGGGCGAGCGCGATGACGCCTTCCACGTCGACCTCGCTGCCGAACACCTTGGGGCGCTGACCGCTCAGGAAGGGCTCCGCCCACGGGCCGACGCCGCTTTCCCACGGGCCCCACTTGGTCAGCCCGGCCGGGATCACGCCCAGCGGCAGCAGCACGTCGTGATCGGTGATGCCCAGGGTGACGACGCGCTGCGGCGCGGCTTTGATCTCCGCCGCGCCGTACCGGTTCGGGATGTTCGCCGGGAATCCGGGCCCGGTCTGGGCGTTGCCGGTCCCGCCCGGTCCGCCGGAGCCGCCGCAGGCCGTCAGCCCGGCGGCCAGTCCGGCGGCGAGCACGCCGGTCGTGCCGATCAGGAAGCCCCGACGGCCGAACCTGCCGCGGTCACCAGCTCCTGGGGGAGGGGTCATCACCGAAGTCCTTCGTCGTCCGGTTCGGGCGGACCGCCCGAAGTTCTGGCAAGAAAGGCTAACCTAAGTTGACCTCTTCCCCGCGGGCAACCGCGAGGCGCGGTCCGGTGAGACGGATCACCGCAGGCGGCCGGCGAGGTATGGTTAGCGGGGAGAGATCGCACGTGCACCATGCGTGAACAGCCGCGGGGATGCTGGAGCCGCCATGAGTGACGATGATGTTTTCGGCCGTCGCTGGGTGCTAGCCGAGGACGAGCTGCTGAGGATGCTCTGGCGCAGCCACGCCGGGGAAAACCCCGATGTCCTGCTGCTGGAGCTGCACGCGAACCACCAGGAGGACCGCCGGAATCCCCGGCCGGCCGCCGACCGGCGGCCCCGGTCGGTGCCGCATCCGCGGCGCAACCGGCACCACACGGTGCGCTGATCCGCCGTTCCCTCCCGGCGGCCGAGCCGCGGCCGATACGGTGGGCGTTGATCGCCACCGCACGGGAGACCAATCCTGATGAGTTCGTTCCTCTCCGGTGTCCGCACGCTCGGCACCGGTTTCGGCATCATCCTGCGCAATCCCAAGCTGCTGTTCCTCGGCGCGCTGCCGGCGCTGATCAGCGCCCTGCTGCTGCTGGGCGGCCTCGGCACGCTGATCTACTTCACGCCCGACCTGGTCAGCTGGATGACGCCGTTCGCCGACAGCTGGGGCGATGCCGCCCGCCAGGGGCTGCGCATCCTGGTGGGCGTGGCGCTGGTCGGCGCGGGCGGGCTGCTGGCGTCGGTGTCGTTCATCGCCGTCACGCTGCTCATCGGCGGACCGTTCTACGAGCACATCGCCGAGCAGGCGGAGCAGCAGCTCGGGCTGGACGCCTCCGACGACGGCGCCGGTTTCGCGCGGCAGCTCGGCCGCGGCGTGCGGGATTCGCTGAAGCTGGTGGGCATCGCGCTGGTCGGCGCGATCGTGCTGTTCGGCATCGGGTTCATCCCGGTGGTCGGGCAGATCGCGGCGCTGGTGCTGGGCGCGCTCTTCGGGGCGTGGCTGGTCACCCTGGAGATGGTCGGCCTGGTGTTCCAGCGGCGCGGCCTGACCTTCCGCGACCGGCGCCGGGCCCTGCGGCAGCACCGGGCGGCGGTCTTCGGCTTCGGGCTGCCGACCTACCTGCTGTGCCTGATCCCGGTCGCACAGCTCGTGGTGATCCCGTCGGCCGTCGTCGGCGGCACGCTCCTGGCGCACCGGGTGCTCGGGCCGGTTCCCCGGCAGGACGGCGTCGCGCGGCGATGATTCGCAGCGCCGCCACGCAAGACGCGTTTGTCCACAGGTTTTAGAGTCGGGGTGTGACTCAGCCTAGGCAGCCCGATGACTCCTACCTCCGCGCCGTTTCCGCTGCTACCGAGCGGGCGGTCGCCGCGGCAGAGCCGATCCGCTCCGAGTTCGCGGGCGCCGGCGAGGCGTTGCGCGCCGACGTCGAGCGGTGGGTGGACGACAACGCGGAGGATCTCGTCGCGCTGAGCCGGGATCTGCACGCGCACCCGGAGGAGGCGTTCGCCGAGCACCGGTCCGTCGCCCAGGCCGCCGAGCTGCTGCGGCGCCACGGGCACGACGCCGAGGTGGGCGTCGGCGGGCTGGACACCGCGCTGCGCGTCGAGGCGGGCGGCGACGGCCCGCACGTCGCGGTGCTGGCGGAGTACGACGCGCTGCCGGGCATCGGGCACGGCTGCGGCCACAACATCATCTGCTCGGCGGCCGTCGGCGGGTTCCTCGCCGCCGCCACCGCGGTGGCGGCGACCGGCGGCCGGGTGAGCCTGGTCGGCACGCCGGCCGAGGAGGGCGGCGGCGGCAAGGAACACCTCGCCAGGGCAGGCCTTTTCGACGACGTCGACGCGGTCGTGATGCTGCACCCGTTCTCCCACGACATCGCCGCGCACCCGTTCCTCGGGCGGCGCCAGGTGGAGGTGGTGTTCCACGGTGTCGCCGCGCACGCCGCCGCGCAGCCGTTCATGGGCCGCAACGCGCTCGACGCGGTCGTGGCGACGTACCAGGGCGTCGCGGCGATGCGGCAGCACATGCCGTCCACGGACCGGGTGCACGGGATCATCACCGACGGCGGCAAGCGGCCCAACGTCGTGCCCGACCGCGCCGCCGCGGTGTTCTACGTCCGGTCCGCCGAGCCGGGCTCGTTGCAGGACCTCGCCGCCCGGATCGAGGCGATCGCGCACGGCGCGGCCTCGATGACGGGCTGCGGCGTCGAGCTGAACTGGGACAACAACCCCGCTTACCTGCCCATCCGGCACAACGACGCGTTGGCGGCCCGCTGGGCGCGGCACCAGGCCCGGCGCGGCCGGACGTCCCTGCCGCGCGGCGTCGTCCCGGAGTACCTCACCGGCTCGACGGATCTCGGCAACCTCAGCTACCGGCTCCCGGCGATCCACCCGATGATCGGCCTGGGCGACCCGAACCTCGCCCTGCACACCGAGGAATTCGCCGCCGCGGCGGCGACTCCGGCGGGCGACCGGGCGGTGCTCGACGGCGCGATCGGCCTGGCTCTGACCACAGTGGACTACCTGGCCGACGCGGACCTCCGGCAGGCGGCCCGGGCCGAGTTCGAGGCCGCGGGCGGCGCCTTGGACGTCGCCACCTACTTCGGCTGACCCGCTCTGACCGCCGCGAGGCCACCACCTGGATGCCCGGGCTTTCGCCGGAGCTGGGGAAATGCCCGTGGAATCGGTTTCCGCAAATCTGCGGAATCGGTTCGGGACGTCCCCGATTCTGTGGAGAAATCGGCGCGAAATCGATTACGCTCCAGGCGGTACGAGACCGAGGAGGTGGCGTGGGCGTCACGATCCACGACGTGGCGGCGCGAGCCGGGGTGTCGGTCGCGACCGCGTCGCGCGCCCTGTCCGGTCAGCGCGGCGTGCGAGCGGAGAACCGGGAGAAGGTCCTCGCGGCCGCGCGCGAGCTCGACTACGAGCCCAACGTCGTCGCCGCCGCACTGCGCAGCCGCACCACGCACACCATAGGCATGGTCGTGCCGCGCATCGGCAACCCCTTCTTCGCCACGCTCGTCGAATCCGTGGAGAAGCAGCTGCAGGGCGGGCAGCGCAGCCTGCTGCTCGCGAACTCGCACTACGAGCCGGAAACCGAACAGCGCCAGGTCCGCGCGCTGCTCGATCGCCAGGTCGACGCCCTGATCATGATCCCGTGCCACCGCGAACGCAGCGGCGAGGTGCTGGCGGCGGCCGCCGCGCGGGTTCCCGTCATCCAGCTCGACCTGCGGGTGGACGGTTTCGCGGGCAGCTGGGTCGGCGTCGACAACGAGGCCGGGGTGAGCCAGGTCGTGCGCCACCTGCTGGGGCTCGGCGCGAACCGCCTGGTGTTCGTCGGGTCGCGGCCGACCGACTCGTCGGCGCAGGCCCGGCTGGACGGCTTCCGGCGCGCCGCGGGCGAGGGTGCCGACGTGCTGCTCGGCGACTTCAGCAAGGAATGGGGCCAGCAGGCCGCGGAGCGCCTGCTGGCGCAGGGGCCGCTGCCGGAGGGCATCGTGTGCGGCAACGACACGATCGCCCTGGGCGTGCTGAGCGAGCTGGCGCGGCGCGGCGTCCGGGTGCCCGAGGACGTCCGGGTCACCGGCTTCGACGACATCCCGTACGCCGAACTCGCCCAGCCCGCGCTGACCACGGTGCGGCAGCCGCAGGAGCAGATCGCGGCGGAGGCGGTCCGGGGGCTGGGGGCGCAACTGGCCGGCGACGAGGCCGCGTCCCGCGGCGTCGCCATCGCCCCGGAGCTGGTCGTCCGCGCCTCCGGCTGAACTACGGCTACGCTGGGCCGCGGTCTGTCGCCGACCTTGGGTGTCTACTGTGGACGATTTAGTGCGGGAGTGGTCCGCGCAACTGCTGGATTCGGGCAACGTCGCCGCGCTCATCGCGGGCGTGCTCTCGCTGCTCCTGGTGCTCAGCCGCAACACCTGGCTGCTGCTGCGCAACGTGGTGACCATCGCCCACGAGGGCGGGCACGCGGTGGTCGCGCTGCTCAGCGGGCGCAAGCTGAACGGCATCCGGCTGCACTCCGACACCTCGGGGCTGACCGTGTCGACCGGCAAGCCGACCGGGCCGGGCATGGTGTTCACGCTGCTGGCCGGCTACCCGGCGGTGTCGCTGCTCGGGCTCGGCGGCGCGTGGCTCGTCACCGTCGACCTCGCGCACGTGATGCTGTGGGTGTGCATCGCGCTGCTCGCCGTGATGCTGCTCGCCATCCGCAACGCCTACGGCGTGCTGTCGATCGTGCTCACCGGCGGCGTGATCTTCGCGGTGTCCTGGTTCGCGACGCCGGCCTGGCAGGCGCTGTGCTGCGCGCTGTTCAGCTGGTTCCTGCTCTTCGGCGGCCTGCGGCCGATCGCCGAGCTGCGCCGCAAGCGCACCGGCGGCCGCGCCCCGAACTCCGATGCCGACCAGCTCGCCCGGCTCACCGGGCTGCCCGCCGGGATCTGGCTCGCGATCTGGTTCCTCGTCGGACTCGTCGCCGTGGTGATCGGCGGGACCTGGCTGCTCCTGATGCCGCAGGTGTGAATTCTTGTTTCCAGGCTCGTCTTGCGTGGCGGTGCGGCTAAGCGGCTGCGCCGCTTCAAAGACAACGATGTGAGCAACGGCTTGTTGCCGAGGTCGCGGTTTTCTAGCAGCATCGCGGCGTGACGAGTGCTTCGAGCGCCCTGGGTGGCAAGTTCCCGCTGACCGCGGAGTTGACCGCGAGCCGGCTCGGTTTCGGTGCGATGCAGCTGGCCGGGCCCGGCGTGTTCGGCCCGCCCGCCGATCGCGAGCAGGCGATCCGAGTGCTGCGCCGCGCCGTGGAGCTGGGCATCGACCACATCGACACCAGCGACTTCTACGGGCCGTGGGTGGTCAACGAGCTGATCGCGGAGGCGCTGCGGCCCTACCGCGACGGGCTCGTGCTGGCCACCAAGATCGGCGCGTACCGCGACCACGAGGCGGCGTGGCTGCCGCTGAACCACCCCGACGCGCTGCGCGCGCAGGTGCACGACAACCTGCGCCGCCTGGGGCTGGAGACCCTGGACCTGGTCTACCTGCGGCACACCGTCGACCGGGGCATCGCGCTGGCCGACCAGCTCGGCGCGCTGGCCGAGCTCCGCGAGCAGGGCCTGCTGCGCGCCATCGGACTGTCCAATGTGTCCGCCGCGCAGTTCGAGGAGGCGCGGCGGCACACCGAGATCGCGTCCGTGCAGAACCTCTACAACGTGGTGAACCGGACGTCGGCCGATCTGGTCGAGCAGACCGCGGCGGCCGGCGCCGCGTTCGTCCCGTTCTTCCCGTTGGGCTCCGGTTTCGCCGACAGCCGCGCCCGCCAGGACGACGTGCTGCGCGCGGTCGCCGAGCGCCGCGGCGCGACCCAGGCCCAGGTGTCCCTGGCCTGGCTGCTGCAGCGCTCGCCGAACATCCTGCTGATCCCGGGCACCTCCTCCCTCGGCCACCTCGAGGAGAACACCGCGGCCGCGGGCGTGGCGCTCACCGCCGAAGACGTCGCCGAGCTGGATGCCCTGGTCGCGGACGGGGAAACCCTCGAAGAGGCGCACTGACGCTCATCGCAACTGCTTGCGCCGGAACTCGGTGCGGTACGCGATCGGGCTGCTGCCGACGCGCTCACCGAAGTGCCGGCGCAGCACCGCGGCCGAACCGAAGCCGACGTGGTCGGCGATCACCTCGACCGGCAGGTCGGTGGTTTCGAGGAGCTCCTGCGCCCGGTGCACGCGCGCCAGCACCAGCCAGCGCAGCGGCGTAGTCCCGGTCTGGGCGCGGAACCGGCGGTTCAGCGTGCGGACGCTCACCCTCGCCCGTTCCGCGATCTCGTCCAGGGCGAGGTCGCGGTGCAGGTTGTCGCGCATCCAGTCCATCGTTGGCTGCAGGCTGCCGCCGGGCCGCTCGTACTCGATGAACTGCGCCTGGCCGCCGTCCCGGTACGGCGGCATCACGATCCGCCGGGCTGCGTGGGCGGCCAGCGCCGCGCCGTGATCCCGGCGGATCAGGTGCAGGCACAGGTCGATGCCGGCGCACACCCCGGCAGAGGTGAGCACCTGCCCGTTGTCGATGAACAGCACCGACGGGTCCACCTGCACCCGTGGATAGGTCTCGGCGAGTCGCGCGGCGGCGTCCCAGTGCGTCGTCGCCCGCGCCCCGTCGAGCAATCCGGCGGCGGCGAGCAGGAACGCGCCGGTGCAGATCGACGCGATGCGCGCGCCCCGGGCCGCGGCGGTGGTCAGCAGGTCCAGCGCCTCCGGTGCCGGTGGCTGCCGGTGATCGCGCAGCCCCGGCACGACGATCGTGTCCGCATCGGCGAGATCGGCGAGGGTGAACGGTGCGGACAGCCGGAAGCTGCCGGTGCCCACGGCGGTGACGAGCGCGTCCTCGGCGCTGCAGACCCGCACCTCGTAAGGGCTTTCCTCGCCGGGCGACCAGGCCGACGCGAAGACCTGGCACACGGTGGTCAGGTCGAAGCCGACCACGCCGTCCACGGCCAGCACACCGACAACGTGCATGACCAGAATCTAGCGGAAAGCGGCATTCCGGCTGCTGGTCCCGGGCGGCGGGCAAGATCAGGATCAACGGCATGAACCGACGATCCCTGTTCCGAACCGGCGCGGCCGTGGCCGTGGCCGGCGGTGTGATGGCAACTCCCGCGCACGCCCAGCAGCGCGACCGGCTGCGCGTGCACGTGCTCGTGTTCGACGGCGCCGACGACCTGGACTTCGTTGCGCCGAACGAGGTCTTCCAGCATGCCGTGCACCACGGCGCGCGCATCGAATCGAAATTCGTCACCGGCGGCGAGCCCGGCACGATCTCCTCGGCCTTCGGCACGAAGCTCGAGGCCGCCGGCTGGTCGCCGCGGGACGCGGACCTGATCGTGGTGGCCGGTGGCGGCTACGGCAAGCCCGCGGACCAGCCCGGGGTGCCCGCCGAGATCCGGCGCGGCCACCTCCCGGCCATCCTGCGCGACGCCCGGCGTCCCGGCCTGACGCTGGCCGCCGTGTGCACCGGCGCGATGCTGCTGTCGGCGGCCGGGATCACCGAAGGCCGACCGTGCACCACGCACCACCAGGCCATCGCCGATCTCGCGGCGCAGGGCGGCCGGATCGCGCGCGGCCGCGTCGTCGACGACGGCGACCTGGTGACCGCGGGCGGCGTCACCTCGGGGCTCGACCTGGCGCTTTGGTTGGTGGAGCGGCATTTCGGCGCCGACGTGGCGCTGGGTGTGGAGACCACCATGGAGTACGAGCGGCGGGGCACGGTCCGGCACGTGTAGGCCGATCTCGATCGATACGGACGGTCGCGGCGCGGTCACGTCCGTCAAGCCGTTTAGTGTCACCCAGTAGTCTGGCCGACACGCAACGGCGCTAGAAGCGAGGCGAACCGTGACCGAACAGGCGACGTGGGTACCCCAAGACGTCGACGAGGAGATCCCGAGCGCGGCGCGGCTCTACGACTACCTGCTGGGCGGCGCGCACAACTTCGCCGCCGACCGGGCGTTGGCCGAGAAGTTCCTGACCGCGCTGCCCAGCGCGCGCGACGTGGCGCGGCTCAACCGGGCCTTCCTGCGGCGCGCCGTGGTCTGCATGGCGCAGCACGGCGTGCGGCAGTTCCTCGACGTCGGCTCCGGCATCCCGACCGTGGGCAACGTGCACGAGATCGCCCAGGCCGCCGACCCGCAGGCGCGTGTGGTGTACGTGGACTACGAGTCGGTCGCCGTCGCGCACAGCCAGCTGCTGCTGGAGGGCAACGACAACGCCACCATCATCCAGGCCGACCTGGCCGAGCCGGGCACCATCCTGGAGCACCCGGAGACCCGGCGGCTGCTGGACTTCGACGAGCCCATCGGCCTGATCATGGCCGGGGTGTTCCACTTCGTGTCGCACGAGCAGGACACCCCGGGGATCATCACCCGCTACCGGGACGCGCTGACGTCCGGCAGCTACCTGGCGTTGTCGCACTTCACCGCCGACATCAGCCCGGACGAGATGGCCGGTGTGGTGGAAGTCATGCGGCGCAGCTCGGACTCGATCCACACCCGCACGCACGCGGAGATCACCGAGCTGTTCACCGGGTTCGATCTGGTCGAGCCGGGCGTCGTCGGCACCGCGCTGTGGCGGCCGGACCGGCCGGAACGGGCCGCCGACGAGCCCGGCGGTTCGCAGATCTACGCAGGGGTGGGACGCAAGCGATGACGGGTCACGGGGGGCGTGGCGCTGATTTCCGGTGATGCTAGGAAGGTGTGCGACCAGGGCGATTCGCCGAACGTTGACGGACGGGTGAGATGAGCGAGGGAACTCCGGACGCCCCGAGCGGAATGCCGGACGTGCTGGACCCGAAGCGGTACGACGCCGACTGGCGGGCCGAGGTGGCACGCCGCTGGGCGGCGCAGCTCAGCACGGCGTCCTACATCCCGCTGTCCCGCGAGACCGTCGAGCAGACGCTGCAGGAACTCGTCGACCGCGTCGTCGGCGCCCTCGACGATCCGTCCACTGTGGACGAGGTGGGTCGCACCGTCGGCAGCAAGCTGGTCGAGATGCACGCCACCGGCGAGGACAGCCTGCCGCTGAGCCTGAACCTGCTCCGCGACGAGCTGGTCCAGCTGCCCGGGAACGACGCGGTGCGCCGGATCCTCGGGCTGGTCACCGCGGTCGCGGCCGGCTACGCCGCCGCCGACCGGGAGAGCACCTTCGTCCAGCAGGAGACGCTGAAGAAGGCGCTGCTGCGCTCGAAGCTGAAGGCCGACCGGGAGCTCGCGGCCAGCGAGGCGCGGTTCGGCGAGGTGTTCACGACGACGCCCATCGGGGTCGCGATCTGCGACCTGGAGGGGAAGTTCGTCCAGGTGAACCCGGCGTTCGAGAACACCCTGGGCTACCAGGCGCACGACCTGGCGGCCATGACGATCCACGACCTGTTCCACTCCGACGACGCCGAATACCTGACGGCGGCCTACCGCGAGCTCGCCGAGGGCGGCAGCTCGAAGCGGCTCAGCGACCGCAAGCGCCTGCAGCACGCCACCGGCGAGGAGGCGTGGGTCTACCTGGCGGTGTCAGTGCTGCGCGGTTCCGACGGCGCGCCGCGGCACTTCGTCACGATGGTCGAGGACATCACCGAGCTGCACCTGCTGCAGGACCGCTTCCAGTACCAGGCCCTGCACGACGCGCTGACCGGGCTGCCGAACCGGCAGTTCTTCCACACCCGCCTGGAGGCGGCGCTGGCGAACCTGCCGAACGACGCCCGGCTGGCGCTCTACCAGCTGGGCCTGGACGGCTTCGAGCTGATCAACGACGGCCTCGGCTACGAGGTCGGCGACCGGGTGATCAAGGCCGTGGCCCGGCGGCTGGAGCAGCTGGTCGAGAACGAGGAGGGGATAGTCGCCCGGTTCGGCGGCACCGAGTTCGCGATCCTGCTCTGGCAGCAGGAGAAGACACCGCCGGTGACAACGTTGACCCAGCAGATCAACGACCTGCTCGCCGAGCCGGTCTACGTCGGCGACCAGGGCATCGCGGCGTCGGCCGGGATCGGCGTGGTGGAGCGGATGGCGGCCGACGCGGACGCGGCGAGCATGCTGTGGGCGGCGGACGTCGCGCTGCGCCGCGCGGAGGCCGCGGGCAAGCGGCAGTGGGCGCTGTTCGACCCGGACACGGCGCCGGAGGAGCGGATCGAGTCGAAGCTGGCCGCGGTGATGCCCGGCGGCCTGGAGCACGGCGAGTTCGAGGTCCTCTACCGGCCGCTGGCCCGCATGGACAACGGCGCGCTGGTCGCGCTGGAGGCCGAACTCCGCTGGGAGACGAGCGAATACGGCACCCTGGAGCACGGCGAGTGCCAGCGCCTCGCGGAGCGCTCCGGGGTCACCCTGTCGCTGCGGGACTGGATGCTGGAAACCGCGTGGCGGCAGCTGTGCGAGTGGCGTACGGCGGGCTACGAGGTGCAGCTGAAGCTGTCGCTGAGCCCGAACCAGGGCCAGGACCCGGACCTGGCGGCGGTGATCCACCGGGTGCTGGACTCCTGCGACATCGACGCGACGTGGATGCGGCTGTGCCTGCCGATGGCCGCGATCAGCGGCGACCACGAGGAAGCCCGGGACAACGTCCGCTACCTCAACAGCCGCGGCATCAAGACCTCGCTGCACGGCTTCCACGGCTCCGCGGACGAACTGCGCCTGCTGCGCGACCTCCCGGTCGACTCGGTGCGCCTGTCGGACGATCTCGTCGACCTCGTGCACGCGGCGGAGTCCGCGGACGTGCCGGAGGTTCAGGCGATCCGGTCGCTGGTGCCGCTGGTCGAGGCCTGCGGGGCCCGCCTGTGGGTGGGCCGGATCGACACGGCGGAGCAGGCGGCCACCTGGCACGAGATGGGCTGCGAGGTCGGCGCGGGAGCCCACTTCGGCGAGCCGCTGTTCGCCTTCGACGTCCCCGACTTCCTCGGCCCGGAGGGCTAGCCCGGAAACGCGGAGCGGCCCCCGCCGGGTGTTCCGGCGGGGGCCGCATCACTTCGCTACCGGCTCAGTTCTGGTACACCGGCTGGGTTTGCGGGTTGAACTCCTCGAAGCGGACCTTCTTCGCCGAGTCCGTCCGCTTGTCCTTGATGTCCAGCACGTCCAGGCCTTCCTGGATGCCGCTGGAGTAGATGTAGCCGTTGTAGTAGTACGCCGACCAGGAACCCGCCGTCTGCAGCTTCGACGGGTCGAACGCGCTGCGGTCGAAGAAGCCGATCTCCTCCGGCTTGGTGGAGTCGGTGAAGTCCCACACCGACACGCCGCCCTGGTACCAGGCCTGCACCATGATGTCGCGGCCGTCGACCGGGATCAGCGAACCGTTGTGCGCCACGCAGTTCTCGGTGTCGGCCTGGTGCCGCGGGATCTTGAAGTAGTTGCGGAACTCCAGCTTCGAGTCCGCGCCCGAGCCGACGATGTCGTAGACGCCGTTGGCGCCGCGGGTCGGGCCGGTCGCCTCGTTGCAGGTGGCCGCGCCGCCGCCGCCGAGCTCGTCGGTGAAGACGACCTTGGTGCCCTCGTTGTTGAACGTCGCCGAGTGCCAGAACGCGAAGTTCTCCTCGTCGCGGACCTGGTTGATCACCCGCGGCTGCTCCCGGTCGGAGATGTCCAGCAGCACGCCGTCACCCATGCAGGCGCCGGCGGCGAGGTCCTTCTCCGGGAACGCGGTGATGTCGTGGCAACCGGTGGTCGCGCTGGTGCCGGGCGAGCCCGGGTTGCCGCCGTCCGGGAACAGCACGGGTGCGTCCACCACCACCGGCTCGGCCGGGTTGGCCAGCGGCACCTTGATGATGGAGATCTTGTCGTGCGGCGGCTGGCACTTCGGGAACTCCGCGCGCGGGCCGTACGACGAGACGTAGAGGTACACCGCCTCGCCGGCCTTGTCCGGCACCAGGGTGTTGGTGTGCGAGCCGCAGTCGGTGGCGATCGCCGACACGTAGCGCGGCTTGGCCGGGTCGCTGATGTCGAAGACCTTCATGCCCTCCCAGCCGTTGGGGTCCTTGGCGTCGGTCTTCTCGCTGGTGCACGTGTTGTTCGTGCGCGGGTAGTCGGTGGAGACGAACAGCAGGTTGCCGGAGACGGAGACGTCGCCCTGGCCGCCGGGGCAGAGCACCTGCGTGACGACCTGCGGCTTCTTCGGGTTCTTGATGTCGTAGACGACGAATCCGTCGTAGCTGCCGACGAACGCGTAGTTCTGCTTGAAGGCGATGTCGGTGCCGAAGGCTTCGAGCGTGTTGAACGGCGCCTGCTTCGGCAGGTTGGTGACGTGCTCGATGTTCTCGCTCTTGCTGACTTCGCCGGCCGGCGCGGCAACGGTCTGCGCGGAGAGTTCCTCCGGGCCGTTGTTCGGCGGCGTCGCCGCGGATGCCGGGGCGAGCGCTAAGCCGAGAGTCAACACGCCGATCGCCGCGCCCAGCGCGCGCAGCCTTCCCCTGGGGCTCGGTTTCAAGACCATCCACTCCCATGCTCGTCGCTGCCCTGCGTTCGGGCAGTCGAAATGGGCGGTACCGAGTACCGCTGGAGATCAGTATTGTTATGCCCGGATCGTGGCCCTATCGGCCAATTGGCCGCAATTGCCTGCAACACAAGGAGGATTCGATGCGCCGGTTAACAGCCGCGTTACTTCTGGCGGTGGGCGCGCTGGCCGGTTGCGCGACGGAGCAGGCGTCGCCGCCGGTGGTCCTGCCGGGCGCGCCGGGCGATCAGCCGCAGGTGGTGGCGAGCGCGGCGCCGGAGCGGAGCACGCCGGTCGAGGTCGAGGCGGACTACGTCCGCATGATGATCGTGCACCACCAGCAGGCGGTGGAGATGACGGCGCTGTCCCCGGAACGCGTGCAGAATCCCAAGGTTCGCGCGCTGTCGGAGCGAATCGGCGGCGCGCAGGGCCCGGAGATCGGCGCGATGCAGGGCTGGCTGGCCACCCGCGGCCTCGACGAGCAGACCGGCCACAGTGGACACGGTGGCCACGGCGGCGGCCACGACCACGCGAGCATGCCGGGCATGGCGACGCCGGAACAGCTGGCGCAGCTCGAGAATTCCAGGGGAGCGGACTTCGACCGGCTGTTCCTCCGGCTGATGATCGCCCACCACGAGGGCGCCCTGACGATGGCCACCGACGTCATGGCCAATGGCCTGGACGAGCAGGTCCACGAAATGGCCCAGGACGTCCTCGTGACCCAGCAGGACGAGATCAACACCATGCGAGCCCTGCAGGCCGAAGTCGGCTGACCTGCGCTCCTCCGTTCGCGGCGGGCGCGGTCGCCGCGATGTGCGGTTCGCTTCACGTCGAGAGGCTTTCCTGACTAGGATTCGTGCTTTGGATCCGCGCGATCCCGGCTGGGGATCATGGCGGCCGATGTGACGTCCGGCGGTGCTCTGGGAACCGATCCGGCACTGGTTGGAACGGGGTTGTCATGAGGCCGTTAGGTCCGTCGGGCCCGCGCGAGGTCGGGCAGTACCGGGTGCTCGCGGAGCTGGGCCGAGGCGGGATGGGGCGGGTGCTGCTGGGCAGCGGCCCGGACGGCCGGCTGGTCGCGCTGAAGCTGGTGCACGACCAGTTCGCCGAGGACGACGGGTTCCGGGCGAGGTTCCGCCGCGAGGTGGAGGCATCTCGCGCGGTGTCCGGCGCGTACACCGCCGCGGTCATCGATGCCGACCCGGACGCGCCCACGCCGTGGCTGGCATCGGTTTTCGTGCCCGGTCCCTCGCTGCACGAGACGGCCGCGGCCATCGGTGCGCTGCCGGAGGAATCGGTGCTGCGCCTGGCCGCCGGGCTGACCACCGCGCTGGTCCAGATCCACCGGGCCGGGCTGGTGCACCGGGACCTGAAACCGTCCAACGTGCTGCTCGCCGAGGACGGTCCCCGGGTCATCGACTTCGGCATCGTCCGGGCCGTCAACGGCGACCGGACCGGCGACCTGACCCGGGCCGGCTGGCTGGTCGGCTCGCCCGAGTACATGTCGCCCGAGCAGGCCAAGGGCGAGTCGGTGACCTCGGCCAGCGACGTGTTCTCCCTCGGTTCGGTCGTCGTCGCGGCCTGCACGGGTGCCAGCCCGTTCGCCGACACGGCGACCCTGCAGACCCTGAACAACGTCGTGCTGGTCGACCCGGACCTCTCCGGGATTCCCGGCGCGGTCCGGCGCATCGCCGAGCCGTGCCTGGCCAAGGATCCCGCCGAGCGGCCGACCCCGGCCGAGCTGCTGGAATCGATCGGCCAGATCGCTCCGGCAGCGCGGCCGTGGCCCGCCGGGGTGCACCGGTTGATCGCGCAGCGGAACGCCGACATCGCCCGGCTCCTCGACGCGTCGCAGGTGCCGACTGCGATCACCGGCACGCCGACGGTGGTGTCCACCCGGGTGGACACCGGCCCGGTCGACGCGACCCGCGAGGCCACCGCAGAGGAAACCCCGCCCACGCGCACCGAGCCGACGGCCGACGGGGGTGCCCGGCGGCACTTGCTGGGCCTCGGCGTCGCCGCCGTCGCGCTGGCTCTGGTCGGCGTCCTGATCTGGGCGCTGCAGCCGCCGCCGCAGGTCTCCTCCTCGCCGCCGCCGCAGGTTCCCCAGGTCGGTTCGATGGCCGCTGTCGTCCCGGCCCGGCGTCTGCTGTTCAGCCCGGACGGCCGCACCATGGCGACCGTCCACCAGGACAGCACCGTGCAGCTGTGGAACGTCGCCGAACAGCGGCAGGTCGGCCAGATCATCGGCCCGCTCGACGGCCTGAACGACCTCGTGTTCGGCCCGGACGGCCGAACCCTGCTCGCCGCGATCTACGACGGCTCCAACGGTTCGGTGCGCCAGTGGGACGTGGCCAGCGGCGCCCAGGTCGACCAGCACCCCATCGCCGGGATCGGCGAACTGGCCGAGCGGTCCGAGTGGCTGGTGTTCAGCCCGGATGCCCGCTACCTGGCGGTCAGCTACGACGAGGATGTTTCGGAAGCGGACGACGTGGAAGAAAACGTCGTGCGGGTGTGGGACGTGGCCGGTGGCCAGCAGATCGGCGATCTCAACGTCCGGGACGAGGAGTATGGCGGTCCTGGGATCACCTTCGGCCCGGACGGCCGCACCGTCGCGATCAGCGTGCAGTGGACCGACAAGTCCGGGTCCGAGAACGACGTCAGCGCCGTGATCCTGTGGGACTTGGCCAGCCGCCGGCAGATCGGCGACCCGATCAGCCTGCCCCGGGCGGAGAGCCTCAGCACCACCGCGTTCGGCCCCGACGGCCGCGTCCTGATGACCGTGGGCAAGGCCACCGCGACCACGTCCGACGACGAGACCGCCAGCGCGTCCACCAAGACCAACTGGCTGCGGTTGTGGGACCTGTCCAGCCGCAACCAGATCCGCCAGCCCAGCACCATTCCCGACGGCTCCTGGCAAGTGCCCAACCGGGACGGAAGCGTGCTCGCCATCAAGGACAACGACACCGTGCGGCTGTGGAACGTGGCCGCCGCCGAGCAGATCGGCCCCGCGATCGAGCGCGTCAACAACATGGTGTTCAGCCCGGACGGCCGCACCCTGGCAACCGCGGGCGAGGACGGCGTTGTGCGGCTGTGGAGCGTCCCCGCCGGCTGACCTGGCTTCGGGCGGGCCAAATTCGATGGCTGCGTGGTGCGGGTGGTGGGAGCATTCCCGCATGACGATCTTCGGGCCCGTGCTGGACGTCCGCCCCCTGTTCCGCCAGGAGCGGCAGGAGTTGCTCGCGCTGCTCCGGTCGCTGAGCGCTGCGGACTGGGCGCGGGAAACGGTGTGCCCGGGTTGGGACGTGCACGACGTGGTCGGGCACGTCCTGAACGACTACCTGCGGCGGATCTCGGGAAGCCGGGACGGCTTCGCCGGGGCGACCTTCGCCAACGACGAGACCCTGCCCGGCTACTTGGCCCGCACCAACGACGAATTCGTCCGAGCCGCGCGGCAGTGCAGCCCCGAGCTCATGATCGGGCTGCTGGCGCACCTCGGTCCGGAGCTGGATAGGCTCTGGGGGACCTTCGACCTCACCGCACCGGCCGCGTTGGACGTGTCCTGGGCCGGCCCCGGTCCGAGCCCGGCCTGGTTGGACATCGCTCGGGACTACACCGAATTCTGGGTGCACCAGCAGCAGATCAGGGACGCGGTGGGGCGACCGGGTGCCGACCAACCCGAACTGGTGCACCCCGTGCTGGACACGTTCGTGCGCGCACTGCCCCACGCGCTGCGCGAAGTCGCCCGCCCGCACGGCACCGCAGTCCGCGTCGTCGTTCCCGGGCCTTCCGGCGGAACCTGGCACGCGGTGTCCGACGACGGCCGCTGGCGAATGGCCGGCGACGAGGCGGAGCCCGTGGGTGGAACAGCGGCCACGATCACCATGCGGCCGGACGACCTCTGGCGGCTCGCCACCCGCGGAATCACCGTCGCCGAAGCCCGCCGACGAGCGGATGCGCAAGGCGACCACGCCCTGATCGACGCGGCGACAGCGCTCCTCGCGATAGTCGCCTGAACCGGATCACGCCTTCAGGGCCGCTCGGACGATGGCAAGGGCCTCGTCGGCGGGGATGCCCAGGGCGTGGGTGATCTGGGCGTAGGTCGCCGCCGCTTCCGCGGCTCGGGCCGCCGCCTGGTTTCCCGCGTCCGAGACGAAAGTGCCTGCGCGGCCCCGGGTTTCGAGCAGGCCCGCCTGCTCCAGTTCCCGGTAGGCCTTCGCCGCCGTGTTGGCCGCGATGCCCAGGTCGGCCGCCAGGGCGCGGACCGTCGGCAGCTTGGTGCCCACCGGGAGTTCGCCGCTGTTGATCTGCTCCGCGATCGTCGACCGCACCTGTTCGAAGGGCGGCACGTCCGAGCTGGGGTCAACGCTGATCCGCATGGTTCTCCCGGGTCGAGTCTGCTCGGGCCAGTATCCGCCCTCGTCCTACGTGGACTCCCGGCCGGGTTTCCGGAAGGCGTCGAGCAGCTGTTCCGCCGCCAGGCTCGCGGTGAGTTCGCCCGCCCGCACCCGGGTTTCCACGTCGCCGACGATCGCGCGCACCGCCGGGTGGCGGGTGAGTTCCGACATCAGCTGGTCGCGCACCAGGGCCCAGGTCCACTCGACCTGCTGGCGGCTGCGCTTGTCGGCCAGCTCGCCGGCCTCGTCCAGCGCCGCCCGGTGCTGCTCGATCTGCTCCCACACCGTGTCCAGCCCGAGCCCCTGCAGGCCGCTGCAGGTCAGCACCGGCGGCGTCCACGCGGCGCTGACCGGGGTGAGCAGGCGCAGCGCGCCGCGGAGCTCGCGGGCCGCCTTGCGGGCCTCGGCGGCGTGGTCGCCGTCGGCCTTGTTGACCGCGATGACGTCCGCCAGCTCCAGCACGCCCTTCTTGATGCCCTGCAGCTGGTCGCCGGTGCGGGCGAGGGTGAGCAGCAGGAAGCAGTCCACCATGCCCGCGACCGTCACCTCGGACTGGCCGACGCCGACGGTTTCCACCAGCACGACGTCGAATCCGGCCGCCTCCATCAGCACGATCGTCTCGCGCGTCGCGCGCGCGACGCCGCCGAGCGTGCCCGCCGACGGCGACGGCCGCACGAACGCGGCGGGGTCGCTGGCCAGCCGGCCCATCCGGGTCTTGTCGCCGAGGATGCTGCCGCCGCTGCGGGTCGACGACGGGTCGACCGCGAGCACCGCGACGCGATGCCCCGCCGCGGTCAGCATCGAGCCCAGCGCCTCGATGAACGTCGACTTGCCCACCCCGGGCACGCCGGTGATGCCGACGCGGTGCGCGCCGCCGCTGTGCGGGAGCAGCTCGACGAGCAGTTCCTGCGCCAGCGCGCGGTGGTCGGCGCGGGTGGATTCGACGAGCGTGATCGCCTGCGCCAGCTTGGTGCGGGAACCGGCGAGCACGCCCTTGGCGTAGTCCTGGACGTCGATCTGTCGCGGCATGATCAGTGGTCGAGTCGGGTGCGGAGTTCTTCGAGCAGGCCCAGCGCGGCGTCGGCGATCACGGTGCCGGGCGGGAAGATCGCGCTGGCCCCGGCCTGCCGGAGGGCGTCGAAGTCGGCGGGCGGGATGACCCCGCCGACGACGACCATGATGTCCTCCCGGCCCAGCTCGGCCAGCTCGTCGCGCAGCGCGGGCACCAGGGTCAGGTGCCCGGCGGCGAGGCTGGAGACGCCGACGATGTGCACGTCCGACTCGGCTGCCTGGCGGGCCACCTCGGCCGGGGTCTGGAACAGCGGGCCCACGTCGACGTCGAAGCCGAGGTCGGCGAACGCGGTCGCGATCACCTTCTGGCCGCGGTCGTGGCCGTCCTGCCCCATCTTCGCGACCAGGATGCGCGGTCGGCGGCCTTCGGCCTCGGCGAAGTCCACCACCTGCCTGCGGGCCGCCTCCAGCTGCTCCGACGGCCCCGACTCGTCCCGGTACACGCCGGTGATCGTACGGATCTGCCCGGAGTGGCGGCCGAAGACCTTCTCCAGCGCATCGGAGATCTCGCCGACGGTCGCCTTCTCCCGCGCCGCGTCCACGGCCAGCGTCAGCAGGTTGTGCGCCATGTCGTTGGGGCGCTCAGTCGGCTGCGCCGAATCGGAAAGGGACGCCTCGGCCGCCGCGGTGAGCCGGCGCAGCGCGTCCTCGCAGGCCGCGCTGTCGCGCTCTTCGCGCAGCCGCCGCAGCTTCTCCAGCTGCTGCGCGCGGACCCCGGCGTTGTCCACTTTGAGCACGTCGATCTGCTCGTCGCCGTCGTAGCGGTACTTGTTGACGCCGATCAGCGGCTGCCGCCCGGAGTCGATGCGGGCCTGGGTGCGGGCCGCGGCCTCCTCGATGCGCAGCTTGGGGATGCCGGCGTCGATGGCCTGGGCCATGCCGCCCGCGTCCTCGACCTCGGCGATGTGCGCCCAGGCGCGCTCGGCGAGGTCCTTGGTGAGGCGCTCCAGGTAGTAGCTGCCGCCCCACGGGTCGATCACCCGCGTGGTCCCGGATTCCTGCTGCAGCAGCAGCTGCGTGTTGCGGGCGATGCGCGCGGAGAAGTCGGTGGGCAGCGCCAGCGCCTCGTCGAGCGCGTTGGTGTGCAGCGACTGGGTGTGGCCCTGGGTGGCGGCCATCGCCTCGACGCAGGTGCGCGCCACGTTGTTGTAGACGTCCTGGGCGGTCAGCGACCAGCCGGAGGTCTGCGAATGGGTGCGCAGCGACAGCGATTTCGGGTTCTTCGGCTCGAAGGTCTGCACCAGCTTCGACCACAGCAGCCGCGCCGCGCGCAGCTTTGCGACCTCCATCGCGAAGTTCATCCCGATGCCCCAGAAGAACGACAGCCGGGGCGCGAAGGCGTCGATGTCCAGCCCGGCCTGCCGCCCGGCGCGCAGGTATTCGACGCCGTCCGCGAGGGTGTAGGCCAGCTCCAGGTCGGCGGTCGCCCCGGCTTCCTGGATGTGGTAGCCGGAGATGGAGATGGAGTTGAACTTCGGCATCCGCTGCGAGGTGTAGGCGAAGATGTCGGAGATGATCCGCATCGACGGCTGCGGCGGGTAGATGTAGGTGTTGCGGACCATGAACTCCTTGAGGATGTCGTTCTGGATGGTCCCGGCCAGCTTCTCCGGCGCGACGCCCTGCTCCTCGGCGGCGACGATGTAAAGCGCCATCACCGGCAGCACCGCACCGTTCATGGTCATCGACACGCTCATCCGGTCCAGCGGGATGCCGTCGAAGAGCTGGCGCATGTCGAAGATCGAGTCGATCGCGACCCCGGCCATGCCGACGTCGCCCGCGACGCGCGGGTGGTCGGAGTCGTAGCCGCGGTGGGTGGCGAGGTCGAACGCCACCGACAGGCCCTTCTGGCCGGCGGCCAGGTTGCGGCGGTAGAAGGCGTTGGACTCGTCGGCGGTGGAGAACCCGGCGTACTGCCGCACCGTCCACGGCTGGTTGACGTACATCGTCGGGTACGGCCCGCGCAGGAACGGCGCCAAACCCGGGTAGGTGTGCGGGAATTCGAGCCCCTCGACGTCGGCCGAGGTGTAGAGCGGCTTGATGCCGATGCCCTCTGGCGCCTCCCAGACCAGCGCGTCGGCCGCCTTGCCGGTGGCGGCGAGGATCTCGGCCTGCCACCGAGCCGGGTCGGCGGCGGGCGGGGCATCCAGCGGGATGCCGGCGAAGTTCGGGATCTGTGTCATCGGCCCACTCCCAGCTTCTCGTGGACGTCGGTGAGGACGGCCAGCGCATCGCACCCGGCGAAGAGGAACCCGTCGACGCCCTCCGGCGGCGGATCGCCCGGCTTTCCGGCCAGCAGCACGTGCTTCGCCCCGGCCTGCTTGAGCGCGGCGGCGGTTTCCGCGGCGCGCTCGGCGTAAACCTTGTCGCTGGAGCAAAGGCAGACCACCGGCGTGCCGGCGTACGCCGCCAGAACGTCATCGGTGGACTCGGTTGCTCCGGCGTCGGTGCTCTCGATGCCGCCCGCGGCGAAAAGGTTCCGCGCGAACGAGGCGCGCGCGTTGTGCGCGGCGAGCGAGCCGAGCGTCGCGAGGAACACCGCGGGGCGGCTGCCGGTCTCGGCGAGCCGCGCGTCGGCGGCGTCGCGCAGCCGCTCGAAGTCCTCGGCGTAGCGGTGCACCGGGAGGCCGCCCGAAGGCTGCTGCGGTGCGGGCTCGCGCTCCAGCGGCGCCTCGTCCAGGTTCGGGAACTCGCTGACGCCGGTGATCGCGTCCGCGCGGTGCGCGATCGCCGCCCGGCGCTCCTCCCACGTGGCCGAGAGCCGCTCGGCGACGAGGCCGGATTCCAGCGCGGCGGGCAGCCCGCCCGCGGCCTCGATCTCCTGGAACCACTGCCAGGCGGCCTGCGCCAGCTCGTCGGTCAGCGACTCGACGTACCAGGAGCCGCCCGCCGGGTCGATCACCTGCGCCAGGTGCGATTCCTCCAGCAGCAGGGACTGCGTGTTGCGGGCGATGCGGCGGGCGAAGCCGTCCGGCAGGCCGATCGCGGCGTCGAACGGCAGCGCGGTGACCGCCTGCGCGCCGCCCATCCCGGCGGCGAAGGTCGCGATCGTGGTGCGCAGCATGTTCACCCACGGGTCGCGCCTGGTCAGCATGGCCGCCGACGTCACGGCGTGCTGCGTCTGCGCCCGCGTCGGCTCCGACGCGCCGCAGGCGCGGGTCACCTGCTCCCACAGCCGCCGCGCGGCGCGCAGCTTGGCGATGCCGAGGAACTGGTCGGCGTTGGTGGCGTAGCGGAACTCCAGCAGCCCGGCGGCGGTGTCGACGTCGAGCCCGGCCTCGGTCAGCCACCGCAGGTAGGTCGTGCCCGCGGCGAGCGAGCAGCCGAGCTCCTGCGCGTCCGAGCCGCCCGCGTCGTGGTACGGCAACCCGTCCACGACCAGCGCCTTCAACTCCGGGAACTCCGTCGCGCAGCGGCGCGCCAACCGCACCGCGCCGTCCCGGTCGCCGGGGCGCCCGGTCCGGGCCTGCACGCCCAGCGGGTCGGCGCCGAGGTTGCCGCTGAGCGCGCTGCCGCGCACGTCCTGCTCGGCAGCCACGACCAGGAAAGCCTCGGCTGCGGCGCCGAAGTCCTCGCCCGCGTCCAGGGCCACGCCGATCATGTCCAGGTGGACGCCTTCCAGCGCGTCCGCGAGGTCGTCGACGGCCAGCCCGCCGGAACCGAGCCGGAGCCACAGCGACGACACGCCGTTGTAGAGGTCGGCCAGGATTTCCCGGTTGGTTTCGGCGGCATCCGGGTTCTCGTGCCGCTGCCGCACGTCCCAGCCCTCGGCGACGCTGCCCTGCGGGCGGCTGCCGCGCACGAACGGCGCCAGCCCGGGCGAGCCGGCCTCGGGCGGCCCCTCGGTGTAGAGGGGGTGCACGGCTATGCCGTCGTAGGTCGTCGAGGCGAGCACGTCCTCCACCGGACCGGCCGGGGCCTGCTCGCCGATCAGCCCGGATCGCTGCAGCACCTTCTTGACCTGAGACCGCCACTGCTCGCGGTCCACGGGTGTGGCGGAGGAGAGGTCCGGCCCGCCGCCGCTCGACATCGAGTGCGCCACCATGGAGGTGAGATTAGCCGAGTGCCCGGTTCTGGGAATACCCCTGATCTGTGAATCAGGTCGCAAGACAACCTAGCGGCGATTCACTTAGCGGCTTGGTGCGGTAGTCCGGCGGCGGTCCGGTCAGTCCCATTCCCAGGCGATCCCGGGGGTGCCTCGCGGCACGTCGCGGGTCGCGAGGTGCACCGACGTCAGCGCTCGTAGATTTCGCGACGGTGGCCGACCGCGACCACCACGACAACGAGGCGTCCATCTTCGACGCGGTAGATCACCCGGAAATCCGAGACCCGGATCCGCAGGTAACCGGAAACGCCCTTGAGTGCGATGGCCCCGGCGGGGCGCGGATTTGCGGCGAGCTGATCGATCGCGACCTGCAGCCGTCGCCGGATCGGCTTGTCCAGCTTGGCCAGGGTCTTCAGGGCGTCGCGGGTGATCTCGATCTGGTAGGTCACCGATCCCGCTCCAAGGCGACGATCGCCGCTTCCCAGGAAACCGTCCCCGACTCTTCCGCCTCAGCGACGCGGCGCGCCCAGTGCGCGTCTTCCTCGGCTTCCCAGTGCTCGGCGACGTCCGCTGCCACCAGCGCGGCAACCCGCTTGCCCCGATGGGTCAGGTAGACGTACTGCCCCTCGCTCGCCAGCTCGATGTAGGTCGGCAGCTGAGCGCGGGCAGACGAGACGTTGACTTCGATGGCGGCGCTGTCGTCCATGTGTACAGCTTCGACGCTCATGCGCGAATTGTACAGTCGGTACAAGTAGTTGATCGATCACCCTCGGTCACGGTCGGCGGCCGCAGAGGTGGTAGACCCAGCCGGATTCCGGGGTGTAGTGCAGCTCGTAGTGGGTCTCGATCTTCGGGCCGTCGTGCAGGTGGACGTGCCGCAGCAGCCGTCCCGCGACCGCCTCCGAGTCGCGCAGGTCCTGGATCCGGCCGTCCAGCGGCCCGCCGACGAAGCGCACGTTCCGGTTCGCCATGACACCCCTCCTCCCGCACGTGCCTCAATGGTCCCCGATCGCAGGTCCCGAACACCAGCACGTGAACCGGCGTGCCTCCCACAGCCTGGGTTCGGCCACCCCGGGTCACTCCGGCCCGAGCTGAGCAGGGACGATGGGTGACTGATGAAGCTCACCGACCAGCTCCCCGCCCTGACGACCGACACCCCGGACCCCGACGCGCTGCTCGACGCGTTCGTGTCCTGGACCACCGACCAGGGCATCGAGCTCTACCCGGCGCAGGAAGAAGCGCTGATGGAGGTCGTGACCGGGGCGAACCTGATCCTGAGCACGCCGACCGGCTCCGGCAAGAGCCTGGTCGCCACCGGGGCGCACTTCACCGCGCTGGCCGCGGGCAAGCGCAGCTTCTACACCGCGCCGATCAAGGCTCTCGTGTCGGAGAAGTTCTTCTCGCTGGTGGACGTCTTCGGCGCCGAGAACGTCGGCATGATGACCGGCGACAGCAGCGTCAACGCCGACGCCCCGATCATCTGCTGCACCGCGGAGATCCTGGCCAACATCGCGCTGCGCGACGGCGACCGCGCCGACGTGGACCAGGTCGTGATGGATGAGTTCCACTTCTACTCCGAGCCCGACCGCGGCTGGGCGTGGCAGGTGCCGCTGCTGGAGCTGCCGCGCACCCAGTTCGTGCTGATGTCCGCCACGCTCGGCGATGTCACCTTCTTCCAGGAGGACCTGACCCGGCGCACCGGCCGGGAGACCGCCGTGGTCACCTCGGCGGAGCGGCCGATCCCGCTGTCCTTCCGCTACGCCAAGACGCCGCTGCACGAGACGATCGAGGAGCTGCTGGCCGGGCAGCAGTCCCCGGTGTACGTCGTCTACTTCAACCAGGCCTCCGCGCTGGAGCAGGCGCAGGCGCTGATGAGCGTCAAGGTCGCCTCCCGCGAGCAGCGCGACCGGATCGCCGAGGCGATCGGCGAATTCCGGTTCACCGCCGGGTTCGGCAAGACCCTCTCCCGGCTGGTGCGGCACGGCATCGGCGTGCACCACGCCGGGATGCTGCCGAAGTACCGGCGGCTGGTCGAGCAGCTCGCGCAGGCCGGGCTGCTCAAGGTCATCTGCGGCACCGACACCCTCGGGGTGGGCATCAACGTGCCGATCCGCACCGTGCTGATCACCGGGCTGACCAAGTACGACGGGGTCCGCACCCGGCACCTGAAGGCGCGTGAGTTCCACCAGATCGCCGGTCGCGCCGGCCGCGCCGGATACGACACCGCCGGCTACGTGGTGGTGCAGGCGCCCGAGCACGAGATCGAGAACGAGCGGGCGATGGCCAAGGCCGGCGACGACCCGAAGAAGAAGCGCAAGCTGGTGCGCAAGAAGGCGCCCGAGGGCTTCGTGTCCTGGAGCGAGAAGACCTTCGAGAAGCTGGTGGCCGCGGAGCCGGAGCCGCTGCGGTCCAGCTTCAACGTCAACCACGCGATGCTGCTCAACGTCATCAACCGGCCCTCCAACGGTCGGCACAGTGATGCCTTCACTGCTATGTCTCACCTGCTGACGGACAACCACGAGGACCGGCCGACGCAGCGCCGCCACATCCTGCGGGCCATCGCGATCTACCGCGCGCTGCTGTCCGCCGGCGTGGTCGAGCAGCTCGACGAGCCCGACGAGCAGGGCCGCCGGGTGCGGCTGACCGTGGACCTGCAGTTCGACTTCGCGCTCAACCAGCCGCTCTCGCCGTTCGCGCTGGCCGCGATCGAGCTGCTGGACACCGAGTCGCCGGGCTACCCGCTGGACGTGCTGTCGGTGATCGAGTCCACTCTGGACGATCCGCGGCAGGTGCTCTCGCAGCAGCAGTTCAAGGCGCGCGGCGAGGCCGTGTCGCAGATGAAGGCCGATGGCATCGAGTACGACGAGCGGATGGAGCTGCTGGAGGAGATCACCCACCCGAAGCCGCTGGCCGAGCTGCTGGAAGCCGCCTACGAGACCTACCGCAAGGGACATCCGTGGGTCGGCGAGCACGAGCTGTCGCCGAAGTCCGTGGCCCGCGACATGTTCGAGCGGGCGATGAACTTCGTCGAGTTCGTCAACTTCTACGGGCTGGCCCGCTCCGAGGGCCTGGTGCTGCGCTACCTGGCCGACGTCTACAAGGCATTGCGGCACACGGTGCCCGACGACGCCAAGACCGAGGAGCTCACCGACATCATCGAGTGGCTCGGCGAGCTGGTCCGGCAGGTCGACTCCAGCCTGCTCGACGAGTGGGAGAAGCTGCGCCATCCGGGCGCGGAGCCGGCGGTCGTCGCGGTGGACGAGGGCCCGGAGCGGATCACGTTGAACAAGCGGGCCTTCCGGGTGCAGGTGCGCAACGCGCTGTTCCGCCGCGTGGAGCTCGCGGCCCGGCGCCGCTACGACGAGCTCGGCGAGCTCGACGGCGACAGCGGCTGGGACGCCGACGCGTGGGCCGACGCGCTGGAGGAGTACTTCGAGCAGCACGAGGAGATCGGCGCAGGTCCGGACGCGCGCGGCCCGGCGCTGCTGCTGATCACCGAGGAGCCGGAGCGCTGGCTGGTCCGGCAGATCTTCGCCGACCCGGACGAGGACCATGACTGGGGCATCAGCGCCGAGGTCGACCTCGCCGCGTCCGACGAGGCCGGCGGCGCGGTCATCCGGATCACCGACGTCAACCAGCTCTGACGGAATGCGACCGTTCCGGCGGTCGCGGAGCACCCCGGTCTGCCCTACCATCCCGGCGGGATCACCCAGAACGTCGCCGAAGGGAGCCGGGCATGCCGCAGACCATCGCAGTCGGAGTGGACGGATCGGACGAGTCGGTGCGGGCATTGCGCTGGGCCGCCAACCAGATCCGCGAGGTCGGCGGCATCGCCCACGCGATCATGGTCTGGCACCAGCCGGTCCAATTCGGATATCGTCTGCCGACCCCGGACACCGAGCTGGAAGAGCGGGCGAACAAGGCGTTGAACACCGCCGTGACGGCGGTCCAGGCCGATTTCCCCGACGTGGACCTGCGATCCCGGCTCATCCGCGGGCACGTGGTCGACGAGCTGGTCGGGCTGTCCAAGCAGGCCGACCTGCTGGTGGTGGGCAACAAGGGGCACGGCGCCTTCACCGGCATGCTGGTCGGGTCGGTGGCGTTGAAGCTCGTGCACCACGCGGCCTGCCCGGTGGTCGTCGTCCGCTGACGACAGCCGGCCCCGCCGACAAGTGGAGACGGGTGGGCATGCAGCAGGCCGAGGACATCACGCTGTTCGGGCTCAGTGGTTGGCGGTGGCTCAACCCGCCGGTGAACTGGTTGTCCTACGGTGGTCTGACGGTGACCGCCGACTCCGGCACGGACTTCTGGCGGACGACGCACTACGGATTCGTGCGCGACAGCGGGCACGCCCTGCTGCGGCCGGTGGGACCGCGGTTCAAGCTGACGACCCGCCTGTTCGGCGACTACCGCGAGCAGTACGACCAGGCCGGGCTGCTGCTGCGGCTGGACGAGCGCAACTGGATCAAGGCGGGCATCGAGCTGGTCGACGGCGAGCAGCTGCTCAGCGCCGTGGTGACCCGCGACGTCTCGGACTGGAGCGTGGTGCCGCTGGAGGCGGTGTGCGGGCCGGTCGAGTCGATCACGCTGGAACTGGAGCGGGCGGGCGACACCGTGACGGTCCGCTACGCCGCCGACGGCAGCGAGCCGAAGGCCGTGCTGCGGGTGGCGTACTTCCCGCCGGACCTCCCGGCCGAGGCCGGCCCGATGTGCGCCTCGCCGGACGGCGCGGGCTTCGCGATCCGCTTCACCGAGGTGTCCCTGGCGGAGGACTGATCAGCGTTCCGCGGTGAGGAAGTCGCCGAAGCGCGTCAGGCCGCGTCCCCGGAGGTC
The DNA here is from genome assembly GCF_900106995.1 of Saccharopolyspora shandongensis. Taxonomy (GTDB): domain Bacteria; phylum Actinomycetota; class Actinomycetes; order Mycobacteriales; family Pseudonocardiaceae; genus Saccharopolyspora; species Saccharopolyspora shandongensis. The sequence goes on along the minus strand of NZ_FNOK01000003.1, from coordinate 79,524 downwards.
AGGGCGCGGCCGAACCGGTCAGCGGCGGCGCCAGGCGCGTTCGCCGAGCAGGCGCAGGCCGTTGAGGCCCACGATGATCGTCGAGCCCTCGTGGCCCGCCACGCCCAGCGGCAGCGGCAGGTTCCCGACCAGGTCCCACACCACCAGCACCGCGATGAAGGTGCCCGCGATGACGAGGTTCTGCTTGACCAGGCGGCGGGCCCGGCGGGACAGGTCCACGACCTTCGGCACCGCGCCCAGCTCGTCGCGGACGATCACCACGTCCGCCGTTTGCAGCGTGAGATCGGAGCCGGTGCGACCCATGGCCACCCCGCAGTGCGCGGCGGCCAGCGCGGGCGCGTCGTTGACGCCGTCGCCCAGCACCATCGTCCGCCGCCCGGATTCCCGCACGGCCGCAACCTTGTCCGCGGGCAGCAGGTCCGCGCGCACGTCGCCGATGCCGACTTCGGCCGCGACCCGGACGGCCGCGTGCTTGTTGTCGCCGGTGAGCAGCACCGGCTCCGCGCCGGTCAGTTGCCGCAGCCCGCGCACCGCTTCGGCAGCGTCCGGGCGCAGCCGATCGGCGATCTCGAGCACTCCGGCGGGGGAGCCGTCGACGGTCACCAGCACCGCGGTGTGGCCCGCGGTTTCCGAATCTGCGGCGATGTCCGAGCCGCGCGGGCTGGTGACCGTCACGTCGCGTCCGTCCACTGTGGCCGATACGCCGAACCCCGGCGTGGCCCGGAAGTCCTCGGCGGCCGGGATGGCAAGGCCCCTTTCGTGCGCCGCCGCGACGATCGCGCGCGCCAGCGGGTGTTCGCTGAGGTGCTCGGCGCCGGCCGCCAGCGCGAGGAGCTCGTCGGCGTCGTGGTCGTCGGCCGGGGCGACCCGCACCACGCGCGGCGTGCCTTCGGTGAGGGTGCCGGTCTTGTCCAGCGCGACCAGCTCGACCTCGCCGAGTCGTTCCATCGCCACGGCCGACTTCACCAGCACGCCGTGCCGTCCGGCGTTGGCGATCGCCGACAGCAGCGGCGGCATCGTCGCCAGCACCACGGCGCACGGCGAGGCGACGATCATGAACGTCATCGCGCGCAGCAGGGCGCCCTCCAGATCGTCGCCGAACAGCAGCGGAATCCCGAAGACCGCGAGCGTGGCCGCCACGACGCCGATGGAGTACCGCTGCTCGATCTTCTCGATGAACAGCTGCGTCGGCGCCTTCGCCTCGCTGGCCTCGGCGACCAGCGCCACGATGCGCGCGATCACCGATTCCGAGGCGTCCTTCGCGACGCGCACCCGCAGTGCGCCGGTGCCGTTGAGGGTGCCGGCGAACACCTCGTCGCCCGGCCGTTTCGCCGTCGGCAGCGGCTCGCCGGTGATGGTCGCCTGGTCGACGTCGCTGGTGCCTTCGAGCACCTCGCCGTCGGCGCCGATCCGCTCGCCGGGTCGCACCACGATCACGTCGCCGACCTGCAGCTTCGCCGTGTCGACGGTCTCCTCGGCACCGTCGCGCACCCGCACCGCGGTCTCCGGCGCGAGGTCGAGCAGGCTGCGCACGGAGTCCTCGGTGCGGGCGGTGGCGTAGGCCTCCAGGGCGCCGGAGGTGGCGAAGATGACGATCAGCAGCGCGCCGTCGGTGATCTGCCCGATCGCGGCGGCGCCGATGGCCGCGACGATCATCAGCAGGTCCACGTCCAGCGTCTTCTCGCGCAGCGCCTGCAGCCCGGCGAGGCATGGTTCCCAGCCGCCGGTGGCGTAGCAGACCAGGTACAGCGTCCAGTAAAGCCCGGCGGGGCCGCCGGAGAGTTGCACGGCGAGGCCGAGCAGGAACGCCGCCAGCGCCGCGGCGGCCCACCGCGCTTCCGGGAGCGCGAACAGGCCGCGCCGGGTGCTCGGCGGCTCGGGTATCGGCGTGGTCGTGCGGTCGGTGACGGCGGTCATCGCGAGCAGCCCTCCGGAGTCGGTTGCGGTCCGGGCGAGCACAATACATGAACGTCTGATCAATCGTTCATATGTGCCAGAACGTTAGACTCCCGGACATGGGGCATGTGGTCAAGCGCGATGTCACGCCGACTGCGCGGCTGGACGCGGCGTCGGCCGCCTCGGTCGCGGAGACCCTGCAGGCCCTGGCCGCGCCGTCGCGCCTGCTGATCCTCAGCGAACTGCGCCAGCGCGCGATGGCGGTGGGCGAACTGGCGGAGGCGGTGGGCATGGAGCAGTCGGCGGTCTCGCACCAGCTGCGCCTGCTGCGCTCCCTCGGCCTCGTCGTCGGGAACCGCTCCGGCCGAAGCGTGGTCTACTCGCTGTACGACAACCACGTCGCCCAGCTGCTCGACGAGGCCGTTTACCACATCGAACACCTGCGCCTGGGGCTGTCGGACTGACCGGTCGGGCCGCCAGGTCGACGAGATCGGACCCGTGATCCGCTTCGCCCGCTGATCCCGCCGGCCGGCTAGGCGTCGGGGCGCGGGTTTTCCGGCGGTCTCGCCCAACCCTTGTCGGATGGGAGTCTCGCTCGTACTATCGCCAAGCCGCCTGGCGAGACATTAGTGCCATCAGGCGGTACGACTAGGCGACAAGGGAGTCCCATGAGCACGCCAACCGGGCAACGCCCGCTGTTTCAGCCTCGGGTGATCTCAGCGGCGGTCTTCGGCACCACGGTGGAGTGGTACGACTTCGCGCTGTACGCGACAGCCGCATCGCTGGTGTTCAACAAGCTGTACTTCCCCGGCGGCGACCCGCTGGTGGGGACGATCGCGGCCTTCGGCACGTTCGCCATCGGTTTTCTCGGGCGCCCGCTCGGCGGCGCCTACTTCGGCGAACTGGGCGACCGCAAGGGCCGCAAGCACGTACTCGTCGTCACGCTGCTGCTGATGGGGATCGCCACCACCGGGATCGGGCTGCTGCCCACTTACGGCGCGATCGGCGTCGCGGCCCCGGTTTTGCTGACGCTCCTGCGATTCCTCCAGGGCTTCGCGGCCGGTGGCGAGAAGACGGGCGCTCTGATCCTGCTGTTCGAGAACGCGCCGCCGCGCTGGCGCGGGTTGCTCTCCAGCCTCCCGGCCATCGGCACGGGTACGGGAACGCTGCTGTCGACGGGTGCGATGGCGCTGGCCTCGACGACGCTTTCCGGGCAGGCGTTCCTGGACTGGGGTTGGCGGATCCCGTTCCTGCTCAGCGCGGTGCTGACGTTGTTCGGGTTGTGGGTCCGCAGGTCGCTGGACGAGACCGATGATTTCCAGCAGGAGTTGAAGCGCCTGGCGGCCGAGCGGCCGGAGCGTGCCGGGAAGGAGCCGCTGCGGCGGCGGCTGGCGGCGAGCCGGTTCGTGGAGTCGTGGCGGAAGTACCCCAAGGAGATGGTCATCGTCATCTGCGCCGGGGCCGCGGAGAATTGCGGGTACTACGTCTTCGGCACCTTTTCCGTTGCGTACGCGGCGGATTCCGGCCTGGTCACCGGTCCGCTGCTCACCGGGATCATGGCCGTTTCCGTTGTGAAGCTCGTATCCGTGCCCCTGTTCGGGGCGCTCTCCGACCGCTGGGGAAGGCGTCCGGTCAGCATCCTGGGCGCGCTGGTGATGGCGGCGGCCTGCTACCCCTTCTTCCGCATGGTCGACACCGAGCAGGCCTGGCTGATCTGGTTGGCGCTGCTGCTGACCCTCGGGATCGGGCAGTCGGCCATCCTGGGGTCTCAGCCGGCCTTCTTCGCGGAGCTGTTCGGCACCAGGGTGCGATTCACGGCCGTGGGCGTCGCCAACAACATCGGCACGGTCCTCACCGGCGGGATGGCCCCGTTGCTCGCCAGTGCTCTGCTGCTGTGGTTCGACCACAGCATCGCCGGTGTTGTCATCTTCCTGTTGCTGACCTGCGGCATCACCGTCGTCACCGTCGCGCTTGCACGCGAGACGAGAGAACGCGAAGGCGTTCGTGCCCACGCCGAGGACAAGGTCGGTTAGGGCGTGGTCTCCGTGCGGAATCCGCACTGCTGCCGGCTTGTTTCAACGGGGAAGGCGAGTGTCGCAGAATGGTATGATTGTGCTACTAGATGGTCCAAAGTGATATCCGAAGGCAAGGAACGGCCGATGCAGAGCTCAGCAGGAGAAGGCGGCGAGGGAGTGCGCAGCGTGCTGCGCGCACTGGATCTGCTGGCGCTTTTCGATGATTCCCACCGTTCGCGCAGCATGCGGGAGCTGATCGACGCCACGGGGCTGCCGAAGTCCACAGTGGTCCGCCTGGTCGCCACGCTGGAGCAGCGCGGGCTGCTCTGGTCTCGTGGGGACGGTCGTCTCACCCCGGGTGGCGGGCTGCTGCGCTGGGCGCAGCTCGCGCAGGATGCCTGGCAGCTGCCGCCCGAGGCGGTCGAATGCCTGCGCGTCCTGTCGGTCGAGGCGGGTGGCGAATCCTCGCGCATCTACATCCGGCAGGGCATCTCGCGAGTGTGCGTCGCTCAGCACGAGGGGACTCAGCAGCTGCGCCACGTGGTGCGCATCGGTGCGGCGATGCCCTTGTGGGCGGGCGCGTCCGGGCACGTGCTGCTCAGCGGAGGCGCGGCCCAGGACCTGCACCGCGCGGCGCTGGCCGCCGGGCGCGGCCCGGATTTCGAAGCGGTCCTGGCCGAACGGGTGCGCCGGGCCGGCGACCAGGGCTGGGCGGTCAGCCACGGCGAGCGCGAGGACGGCGTGTCCGCGGTGGCGGCGCCCATCACCGATGCGGCCGACCGGGTCGTCGCCGCGGTGGGCCTCGGCGGCCCCACCACCCGCTTCACCGAGGAACGCGTCAGCGCGTTCGTGCCCGTTCTGACGAAGGCGGCCGAGCGGCTGTCGGATCTGCAATTCATCGGAGGTACCGCGTGAGCGAACAGCTCTCCCCGCGTCCCGCCAACCTGCTCGCCGGCGTCCGCGTGCTGGACCTGACCAACGTGCTGGCCGGGCCCTTCGCGGCGTACCAGCTGGCGCTGCTGGGAGCGGATGTCGTCAAGGTGGAGATCCCCGGTGCCGGCGATCTCGCCAGGCGGCTGGGTGCGGACCCGGCGCTGAACGAGGACGGCCTTGGTGCCTCCTTCCTGGCGCAGAACAGCGGGAAGCGTTCGTTGACGGTCAACCTCAAGTCGCCGCGCGGGCGCGAGGTCCTGCTTCGCGCCGTGCGGCAGGCCGACGTGCTCGTGGAGAACTTCCGCCCCGGCGTCCTGGATCGGCTCGGGCTCGGCTGGGACGTGCTGCGGGAAGCCAACCGAGGGCTGGTGTGCTGCTCGATCTCCGGTTTCGGTCAGGACGGCCCGCTGCGCGACCGGCCCGCGTACGACCAGATCGTGCAGGGCCTGTCCGGGATGATGAGCGTGACCGGCACGCCCGAAACCGGGCCGCTGCGCGCGGGCTACCCGGTCGCCGACACCCTCGGCGGCATGGCCGCCGCGTTCTCCATCGCCTCGGCGATCGTGCACCGCGACCGCACCGGCGAGGGCGTCCGGCTCGACGTTTCCATGCTGGAGGCGGCGCTGACCGCCATGGGCTGGGTCGTCTCCAACCAGCTGATCGCCGGCCAGGAGCCGGTCCCCATGGGCAACGACAACTTCACCGCGGCGCCGTCGGGAACGTTCGCCACCGCCGATGGCATGCTCAACATCGCAGCCAACGAACAGCGCCAGTTCACCGCGCTGTGCCGGATCCTGGAACGCCCGGAACTGGCCGAGGACCCGCGTTTCGCCGAACGCGCGGCGCGCAAGACGAACCGCCACGAGCTGACCGCGGAGCTCGAGAAGGCCCTCGCCGCACGGACCGCGCCGGAATGGGAGCGGCTGCTGGCCTCCGCCGGGGTTCCAGCGGCATGCGTGCTGACCGTCCCGGAAGCGCTGGCCCACGAGCAGATCGCCGCCCGGGACTTCGTCCACGAGCTGCCCTTCCCCGGCAGCCCGGGGCGCGAGCTGCGCGTGCTCGGCAGCCCGATCCACGTCCGGGGCGCTGCGCCCGGGCCGCAGGCCCCACCACCGCTGCTCGGCGAACACACCGACGATCTGCTCGCCGAACTCGGCTACGGCGTCGAGGAAATCGCCGAGCTGCGCGAAGGAGGAGCGGTATGAACACCCCTGCCTTCGACACCGCAGAGGAGTACGAGGACAAGGTCACCGGCTGGTGGCGCACCGGCGTCAGCCGCATCCGGCCGGGGGAGATCCTGCTCCGCGGTTACCCCGTCGAGCAGCTGATCGGCCAGCTGTCCTTCGCCGACACGATTTGGCTGATGCTGCGCGGCGAACTCCCCACCGCGGCCCAGCGCCGGTTGCTGGAGGCCGCGCTGGTCGCGGCCGTCGACCACGGGCCCCAAGCGCCGTCCATCGCCGCGGCCCGGATGGCGGCCACCTGCGGACTCGGCCTGAACAACGCCGTCGCCACCGGGGTGAACCTGCTCGGCGACGTGCACGGCGGAGCCGGTCAGCAATGCATGCAGGTCCTGGCAGATCTCGAACAAGCCGCATCCCAGGGCGCCGATCTGGACGCGGCGGCCGAACGACTCGTGGCCGACTACCGCGCCGACCGCCGCCACGTTCCCGGATTCGGTCACCGGTTCCACCCGCGCGATCCACGCCGCGACCCGCTGCTGGCGCTGGTGGAGGAGGCCGTGACGACCGGGGAAGTTCCCGGCCGGGCACTGCGCGCCGGAACAGCCCTGGAACGCGCGTTGTCCCAGGGCCGCAGCCGCCCCGTCCCGATGAACATCGACGGCGCGACCGCCATCATCTACCGCGAGCTCGGGTTCCCGCCCGAACTCGGCAGGGGGCTGTTCGTCCTCTCCCGCAGCGTCGGCATCCTCTCCCACGCCTGGGAGGAGAAGTCCCAGAACACCCGCATCAAAGGCCCGCTGCCGCGCCCCCTGCTGCCCGCCTACGACGGCCCCGCTCCCCGCGATCTGGGCCCGCGGCACGCCTGACACCTCAGTTCAGGCCGATGATCTGGCCGTGGTCGTCGATGTCGATCGCCTCCGCCGCCGGGTGGGAGCCCAGACCCGGCATCGTCCGCATCTCGCCGCAGATCGGGTAGATGAAGCCCGCACCCACAGAGGCCCTGACCTCCCGGACCGGGAGGGTCCAGCCCGTCGGGGCGCCGAGCAGCGCCGGGTCCGAGCTCAGCGACAGGTGCGTCTTGGCGATGCACACCGGCAGGTCGCCGAAGCCGTTCGCCTCGTAGCCGTCCAGGGCGCGGGCCGCCGCCGGCAGGTACGACACGCCGTCCGCGCCGTACACCTTCGTCGCGATCGTTTCGATCTTCGCCCGCAGGTCCGCCGAATCCGGGTACAGCAGCTGGAAGCCGTTCGGCTCCTCGGCCGCCGCGACCACCGCTTCGGCCAGCTCCACCGCTCCCTTGCCGCCCTCCAGGAAGTGGTTGCTGATCGCGACGCGCGCGCCCTCCGCCTCGGCGACCTGCCGGATCGCCTCGTGCTCGCTGTGGTAATCGGTCGGGAACGCGTTGATCGCCACCACCGGCGACACCCCGTGCAGGCGGATGTTGTCGATCTGCTTGCGCAGGTTCGCCGCCCCGGCCAGCACGTCGTCGGGGTTCTCCGCGAGCATCGCCGCGGGCAGCGGCTTGCCCGCAACCACCTTGTAGCGCCCGGAGTGCGCCTTCAGCGCGCGCACCGTCGCCACCAGCACCGCCGCGTCCGGGCGCAGGCCCGACGTGCGGCACTTGATGTTGAAGAACCGCTCCGCGCCCATGTCGGCGCCGAATCCCGCTTCGGTGACCACGTAGTCCGCGCAGCGGCTGGCGATCCGGTCGGCCACCACCGACGAGTTGCCGTGCGCGATGTTGCCGAACGGCCCCGCGTGCACCAGCACCGGCGTGTTCTCGGTGGTCTGCATCAGGTTCGGCTTGATCGCCTCGCGCATGATCACCGTCATCGCGCCGGCCGCCCGCAGCTGCTCGGCGCTGACCGGCGAGCCGTCGCGGGTGTAGCCGACGACGATGCGGCCCAGCCGTCGCCGCATGTCCTGCAGCGACGTGGAAAGCGCGAGCACCGCCATCACCTCGCTGGCCGCCGTGATGTCGAAGCCGGTCTGCCGCGGCGTGCCGTCGAGCCGGCCGCCCAGGCCCGTGACGATGTTGCGCAGGTCCCGGTCGTTGACGTCCAGCACCCGCCGCCAGGTGATCCGGTTCGGGTCGATGCCCAGCGAATTCCCCTTGTCCAGGTGGTTGTCCAGCATCGCGGCCAGCAGGTTGTGCGCCGCGGTGACCGCGTGCATGTCGCCGGTGAGGTGCAGGTTCAGCGCCTCCATCGGCACCACCTGGCTGTAGCCGCCGCCCGCGGCGCCGCCCTTGATGCCGAACGTCGGGCCCATCGACGGCTGCCGGATCGCCACCGCGGACCGCTTGCCGAGGTGCCGCAGCGCCTGGCCGAGCCCCACTGTCGTGGTGGTCTTGCCCTCGCCCAGCGGGGTGGGCGTGATGGCCGAGACCACGACGTAGCGCGCGGTCGGCCGCTCGGGCAGCTCGTCGAGGGCGTCCAGCGAGATCTTCGCCGCGCTGTGCCCGTAGGGTTCGAGCAGGTGCGCGCCGATGCCCAGCTGCGCCGCGACTTCCTCCAGCGGCAGCAGCGCGGTGGCCCGGGAGATGTCCAAATCGGACGGAATGTTCATGCGGGGACCTCCCGTAGTCTGGCGACCAGGTCGTGGCGCCATTGCAGGGTCTTCGCGATCTCGTTGAACGTGAAGAAGTGCCAGCCCGCGATGCCGAGGGACGGGTCGGCGAGGTAGGGGGACAGCTCGCCGAGCAGTTCCTCGGGCGTGTAGCGGGTGAGCAGCTTCGACACCACGCCGTGCTGCTTGCGCAGGAAGCGCATCGACTCGCCGAGCCCGATCTTCAGCGAGATCCGGAGCAGCCGGTGCGCGTCCACCACGCCCGGCACCCCGATGTGGATCGGCAGCGCCAGGCCGCGGGCCCGCACGGCCGTCATCCAGGCCGCCACGGTGTGCGGGTCGTAGCAGATCTGCGAGACGACGTAGTCGGCGTAGCGGGACTTCTCGGCCATCGCGCGGATCGTCGAGGCGTCGGAGATGAACGCGTGCCGCTCGGGGTAGCCGGTGATGCCCACTCGCGCGGGCCTCCTGCCCAGCTCGTCCATCGCGCGCAGCAGCGCCAACGCGTCCGGGAAGCCGCCGCGCGGCTCGGGGGAGTCACCGGCCACCACGAACACCTCGGACAACCCGAGCCCGTCCGCGCGGTCCAGCAGCGCGGTCAGGTGCGCGGTGTCGGCGATCAGGCGGGCGGCCAGGTGCGGCACCGCGCGCAGGCCGCGGCCGACCAGCTGGGCGGCGACGTCGAGCGTCGCCTCGGTGCCCTTCGACGGGGAGGCGGTGACGGTCACGGTCGTCCCGGCCGGCAGCAGCTCGGCCTGCTCGACCGCGCCGCGCAGCGGCAGCACCTCGAACCGGGCGTTCATCAGGTACTGCTCCAGCAGCTCGGCGTTGGCGTCCATCGCGATCACCTCCCCGTCACGCCGTCCGGACGAGTTTTTTCGGGATGTCCTTGGTGGGATCCAGGAACGGCTTCTCCACCACCACCGCTTCCTGCGGGCCGTGCTGGGTGTCCACCACCAGCTCGGTGCCCAGCTCGTGGTAGGCGATCGGCACCATCGCGTAGCCGATGTTGCGCTCCAGCCGCGGCGAGTAGCAGGCCGAGGTGACCTCGCCGATGCGCAGGCCGTGCGGGTCGTGCACGTCGAAGGTGTCGATCATCGCGCCGTCGTTGAACGAACCCACGCTCGGGCCGCCGATCTCGACGCCCACGAGCTTGCGGCTGATGCCCTCGTCCTTGATCCGCCGCAGGGCGGCCTTGCCGATGAAGTCGGCCTCCTGGTCGAGGTCGACCATCCAGGTCTTCTCGAAGCCGTAGCCCACCTCGAACGGGTTCGTGTCGTAGGTGATGTCGCAGCCCCAGGACAGGATGCCGGCCTCGATGCGCCGGATGTGGCACGGCCCGATCACCTTCAGGTCGTGCGGTTTCCCGGCCTCCCAGATTGCGTCCCACAGCTTCACGCCGTCGCGGCTCGCGTCGTGCAGGTAGATCTCGTAGCCGAGCTCGGCGGTGTAGCCGGTGCGCGACACCACCACCCGCATGCCGTCGAGCTCGCGGTCGACGGCGTAGTAGTAGGGAACGTCCAAGATGGACTCGCCGAACAGGTCGACCAGCACGTCCCGCGACTTCGGCCCCTGGATCTGCACCGGCCCGACGTCCGGCTCCCGGATCTGCACGTCCATCCCCAGGTTGTGCGCCAGGCCCTTCGCCCACAGCAGCACGTCGCTGTCGGCCAGCGACAGCCAGAAGTGGTTCTCGCCGAGCCGCAGCAGCACCGGGTCGTTGATGATGCCGCCGTCCTCGGCGGTGACGAACACGTACTTGCACTGCCCGACCTTGCACTTGGTCAGGTCTCGCGGCACGAGCATGTTGGTGAACTCGAACGCGTCGGGTCCGGTGATCTCCACCTGCCGCTCGACGCCGACGTCCCACAGCGTCACGCCTTCCAGCAGCGCCCAGTACTCGCCGATCGGGTCGCCGTAGTGGCGGGCGTGGTAGGTGTGGTTGTACACGCTGTAGAGGCCGACACCGTGCCGCCGCGAGGCGTAGAAGAACGGCGACTTGCGCAGGCGCGGGTAGAGCAGGACGCCGGGGTTCGGGTTGATGCTCATGACTGGTTCCTCCGTGACTGGTTCGTGGTCGTTTTGCTTGGCGGTGCGGGTGGCGGAACCTCAGGCGGCGTCTCGCTGTGGGATCCCCGACTCATGTATGTCCGATACACCACGCCGGGGCTGTCCTCGCGAGACACCACCTGAGAACCCGCGGCGGCGCGAGCTGCGAGGGTGGGCTAAGCGGCTTCGCCGCTTCAAAAGCAAGAACCAAGTCGATTTCAACGACAAGCTCCTTCAGATCCGAGGGTGCAGCGGGGTGTACGGCACCCGCACCGCTGGCCGATCACCGCGGCCGGGCGCTTTGCAGGTCTGGCGTGGAAGTGCGCCGATCAGCAGCGCATTCTGGTCATCTCGGGGTCGAACACGGGGTCAGCGACGACCGTCGCCGGATATCGCTGGTCGAAGTAGGACACCCGCACGGGGGTGCCCGGATCGGACAGCTCGGCGGGCAGCCACGCGTAGGCGAGGCTCGCTCCGACGCTGTGCCCATAGCCGGCGCTCGTCGTGAAGCCGACGGGGGCGTCGTCGGCGAACACCGGCTCGGATCCCATCAACACGGTGCCGTCGTCGATCCGCAGACAGCACAACCGCCGCCGCGGGGCCTGCTCCCGGCGCCGCAGCAACGCGTCCCGCCCGATGAACTCGCCCTTGTCCGCCTTCACCGCGAAGGCCAGGCCCGCTTCATCGGGATCGTGCAAGCTCCACATGTCCGCCCCCCAGGCTCGGTATCCCTTCTCCAGGCGCAGTCCGTTGAACGCGCCGCGACCGCCGGGGAAGATGCCGTGCTCGGCGCCGGCGGCGGCCAGCAGGTCCCACAGCCGCCTGCCGAACTCCGCCGAGGCGTACAGCTCCCAGCCGAGTTCGCCCACATAGGACAGTCGCAGCGCGAGTACCGGCACCTCGCCGACGAACAGCCGCTTCGCGCGGAAGAACCGGAAGGCCTCGTGCGAGACGTCCCGGTCGGCCAGCTTCGCGAGCACGTCCCGGGCCCGCGGCCCCCACAGGCCGATGCAGCACGTGCCGCCGGTGATGTCGCGGACCTGGACCGCCTCGTCGGCGTGGCGGCGCAGCCAGGCGATGTCGCGCGGGCCGTTGCAGCCGATCTGGAAGGCGTCCCGCGCCAGCCGGGCGACCGTGATGTCGGCCCGGATGCCCGCGGTGGGCTCCAGCATCAGCGTGTAGGTGACGTAGCCGGGCGGCCGGTCGAGCTGGTTGGTGGTCAGCCGCTGCAGCAGGTCCAGGGCGCCGCGACCGGTGACTTCCGCGCGGGGGAGGGAAGTCATGTCGTACATCGCTGCTCGCTCACGGGTGGCCTGGTGTTCGGCGCCGACGATCGGGGACCAGTAGCGCCCCGCCCACGGCCCAGGCTGGGCGATGTCGCGGCCGTCGACCAGGGACTTGTTGCTCTCGTACCAGTGCGGCCGCTCCCAGCCGTTCGCTTCGAGGAACACCGCGCCGAGCTCGCGCTGCCGGTCGTGGAACGGGCTGGTGCGCAGCGGGCGCGGGTGCTCCGGCGGCTGCTGCGGGTGGATGATGTCGTAGACCTCGCGGAAGCTCTGCGCGCCGCGTTCGCCCACATAGGACGGACTGTGCGCGAAGTCCTCGAAGCGGCGGAGATCGGCCTGCCGCAGGTCGATGCCGGGCACCTCGCCGGCCAGCCACTGCGCCATCGCCCGGCCGACCCCGGCGGCGTGGGTGATCCAGACGGCCTCGGCGACCCAGAAGTTGCCGACCTCGTTGCTCGGGCCGAGCACCGGCATGCCGTCGGCGGTGAACAGGAACAGGCCGTTCATGCCCTCGGTGATCTCGGTGTGGCGCAGCGCGGGCAGCAGCTCGCAGGCATCCGCCCACGGCCCGGCGAAGTCCTCGGGCGTGAACGGCTGCACCGACGCCATGCCCTTCCAGCCGCCGCCCTCCGACGGCGCCTCGGCGCCCGCGCCCGGCGCGGCGGTGGGCAGCAGGTCGTCGCTGCGCACCGGGATCGCGCGGTGCTGGTAGGAGCCGATGCCGTAGCGGTCGTGGATCTGCCGGAAGTACATGGAGCTGTCCTGGTGCCGCAGGATCGGCTGCCGGACCTCGCCGTCGGCCGGCTCCAGGCCCGGCACCGGGCTGGTCACGGCGTACTGGTGCGCCAGCGGCTGCACCGGGATCGACACCCCGGCCAGCCGGCCGACCTGCGGGCCCCAGATTCCCGCGCAGCACAACACGGTCTGCACTGCCACGTCGCCGCCGGAGGTGTGCGCGGTGCGGATCCGCCCGTCGCGCACCTCGAAGCCGATCACCTCGGTGCCCGCGGCGAACCGCACGCCGAGCCGCTTCGCCTCGCGCGCCATCGCCTCCGCGGCGCGGACCGGCTTGGCGACGCCGTCGGTGGGCACGTGCAGGCCGCCGTGGATGCGCGCCGGGTCGATCTGCGGGATGCGGTCGTGCACCTGCCGCGGGTCGAGCAGCTCGCCCCGGATGCCCCACGCGGTGGCCAAGCCGAGCTTGCGCTGGAGATCCGCCCAGCGCTCCGGCGTCGCCGCGACCTCGATCCCGCCGACCTGGTGGAAGCACGGCAGCCCGTCGAGCTCCAGCCCGGCGTAGCAGCGGACGGTGTCGGCGGCCAGGCGGCTCATCGTCTCGGACGGGTTGGTCTGGAAGACCAGGCCGGGCGCGTGCGAGCTGGAACCACCGGTGGCGAACAGCGGTCCCTGTTCCACCACGAGGACATCGGTGATCCCGAGGCGCGCCAGGTGGTATGCGGTGCTGCACCCCACGATGCCGGCCCCGACGACGAGGACTTGGGTGCTCGAATCCATCGCTGCCGCCTTGTTGCGTCTACGACAACTCTCCGCGTGTATCGCAACAGTGCGCTTCGACCAAGGGTCGCGTCAAGGACACGCGCGAGTCAATTTCCGCATCGGCCGGTCGAGGGCCGGAGGCCACGCGCGGTGCGCCCCGGCGCGCGCGTCCGGGTGGCGGCCGACCGGAACGGATCAACGCGGATCACGTTGCGGGGTCAGGGGAATCCCCGAGATCCGCCTCGGCGCCCCGGGCGGGGCCGCAATATCAATGGAAACCGGATCTTCGATTTCCGTTGGAACCGCGGTCAGATCAGCCGGCGGATGGCCTGCTCGAAGTGGTCGACGTGGGCGACCGCGATGCGGTCCGCGCGGTCGGCGTCCGCGGCGATCACCGCCTTGAGCAGTTCCGCGTGCTCCTCGACGTGCTCGGAGACGTCCGGCAGCCGGTCGAAGAACAGGTGCCAGATCCGCAGCGCCAGGTTGTAGTACTGGCCGAGGGTGCCTTCGAGGTAGCGGTTGTGGGTGCAGCGGTAGATCGTGCGGTGCACCCGCGAGTCGACGTCCATGATCACCGCCTGCTCGCCGCCGAGGTCATCGGCCAGCGCCCGCAGCTCGTCGAGTTCGGACCGCTCCGCCTCGGTCGCGCGCTCGGCGGCGCGGCGGGCGGCGTGCCCTTCCAAGCGGCGGCGCACGTCGGCGATCAGCGCGTGGTCGGTGATGTTGACCTCGGTGACGAAGCTGCCGCGGCGCGGGTAGATCGCCACCAGCGACTCGGCCTCCAGCCGCTTGACTGCCTCCCGGAACGGGGTGCGGCCGATGCCGAGCTCGGTGGTCAGCGGCTCCTCCTGCACCGGAGCGCCGGGCGGCAGCCGCAGGGTCAGGATCAGGTCGCGCAGCGTCAGGTACGCGCGCTCGGCCTGGGAGAGCGGGTCGCCGGATCGGGAATTGACGGCTGCGGGCACGTCTCGTAGCCTACCCGAAAGACTGATATATCAGTTGTCGATAACTTCTACTCGTGTCATTTCCCCTGGTAGAACCTGCTTCTGCGGGAGGCTGCGGTGTCACGTCCCCTGTTGCCCGAGCCGCCGCCGCGGCTGTGGCGCACCCCGGAACCCAAGCGGCACTACGAGGTGGTGATCGTCGGCTCCGGCGGCCACGGCCTGGCGACGGCCTACTACCTGGCGCGCAACCACGGCATCACCGACGTCGCGGTGCTCGAACGCGGCTGGCTGGCCGGCGGCAACATGGCGCGCAACACGACGATCATCCGCTCCAACTACCTCTTCGACGCCAGCGCGGCGCTCTACAACCACGCGCTGGACCTGTGGGAGCAGCTGCCCGCCGAGCTGGAGTACGACTTCCTGCTCAGCCAGCGCGGCGTGCTCAACCTCGCGCACACCGAGCAGGAGGTCCGGGACTCCCGGCGGCGGGTGTTCGCCAACCGGCTCAACGGGGTCGACGCGGAATGGGTGGAGCCGGCCGAGATCGCGGAGCTGTGCCCGATCCTGAACCTCTCCGACGGCATCCGGTACCCGGTGCTGGGCGCGACGCTGCAGCGGCGCGGCGGGATCGCCAAGCACGACCACGTGGCGTGGGCGTTCGCCCGCAAGGCCGACGAGATGGGCGTGGACCTGATCCAGGGTTGCGAGGTAACGGGATTCGAGACCGACGGCGACCGGGTGACCGGCGTGCGGACGTCGCTCGGCCCGATCGGCGCGGGCCGCGTGGCGCTCGCGGCGGCCGGCCGGACGACGCTGCTGACCGACACGCTCGGGCTGCGCCTGCCGCTGCAGAGCCACCCGCTGCAGGCGCTGGTGTCGGAGCTGCTGGAGCCGATCCACCCGTGCGTGGTCATGTCCAACCACGTGCACGTCTACTGCAGCCAGGCGCACAAGGGCGAACTGGTGCTGGGCGCGGGCATCGACTCCTACAACGGTTACGGCCAGCGCGGATCGGTGCACGTGATCGAGCGCCAGATGGCCGCGGCGCTGGAGCTGTTCCCGATCTTCGCGCGGGCGCACGTGATCCGGACCTGGGCGGGCACCGTGGACGTCACGCCGGACGCCTCGCCGATCATCGGGCCGACGCCGTTCGAGAACCTCTTCCTCAACTGCGGCTGGGGAACCGGCGGTTTCAAGGCCACGCCCGGGGTGGGCTGGGCGTACGCGCACACGATCGCCACCGGTTCCCCGCACCCGCTCAACGAGCCCTACGGCCTCGACCGGTTCCGAACCGGAGCCCTGATCGACGAACACGGCGCAGCCGCCGTCGCCCACTGAGCTCGTGAGTGTTTTGGACCGCCATGGCAATCCAAAACGCTCACGACCCCGTTTGGAGGCCCTGATGCTTCTGATCCACTGCCCCTGGTGCGGCGATCGGGACGAGACCGAGTTCCACTACGGCGGTCAGGCCCACGTCGACTACCCCGAGAGCCCCGCCGACGTCGACGACGCCGCCTGGGCCGAGTACCTGTTCGTGCGCGACAACCCGCGCGGGTTGTTCCACGAGCGCTGGACGCACTCCGCGGGCTGCCGGCGCTGGTTCAACGTCGTCCGCGACACCGCGACCAACGAGATGCACCCGGAGATGCCCGGAAAGGTGGCGCCATGACACGGCCTACTCCTCCTTCCCGCCTGCCGGAGGGCGGTCGCATCGACCGGACCCGAACGCTGCGCTGCACCTTCGACGGCATGGAGTTCGCCGGGCATCCCGGCGACACGCTCGCCTCGGCGCTGCTCGCGAACGGCCGGATCGAGGTGGGCCCGTCGATCTACCGGGACCGCCCGCGCGGCATCGTCACCGCCGACTGCACCGAACCGAACGCGCTGGTGCAGGTGCTCGACGGCGGCCCGGAGCCGCTGGTGCCCGCGACGCGGCTGGAGCTCTACGACGGCTTGCAGGTCGCGAGCCTCTCGGGCATCGGCTGGCTGAGCAACGCGCCGGATCCCACCGTCTACGACAAGAAGTACGTGCACGCCGACGTCGTCGTGGTCGGCGCCGGTCCGGCCGGGATCGCCGCCGCGCTGGCGGCAGGGCGCAGCGGCGCCAGGGTGGTGCTGGTGGAGCAGGGCCGCGAGCTCGGCGGGTCGTTGCTGGACGGCGGCGAGCGCATCGACGGCCGGCCCGCCGTCGAGTGGATCTCCCGCGCGGCGCGGGAATTCGTCGATCTGCCCGAGGTGCGGGTGCTGACCCGCGCCACCACCGTGGGCCACTACGACCACAACTACCTGCTCATCGCCGAGCACCGCGGCAACCGCCAGCGTCTGTGGCACGTGCGCGCCCAGCGCGTGGTGCTGGCCACCGGGGCGCACGAGCGGCCGATGGTCTTCGCCGACAACGACCGGCCGGGCATCATGCTCGCCTCGGCGGTGCGCAGCTACATCAAGCGCTTCGCGGTGCTGCCGGGCCGGGAGGCCGTCGTGGTCACGACGTCCGACAGCGCTTACCTCGCGGCGCTCGACCTGGCCGCCGCGGGCGCGCGTGTCCGCGCGGTCGTCGACACCCGGCCCGAACCGCCGCAGCGGCTCGTCGAGCAGGCCCGGTCGATCGGCGCTCAAGTGTTCACCGGCTCCGCCGTCGTCGGCACGACGGGGGACCGGCGGGTGTCGTCCGCGCGGATCGCCGAGATCGACGGCGCGGGACTGATCGCCGGCACCCCGGTGGACGTCGGGTGCGATCTGCTGGCGGTGTGCGGCGGCTGGAGTCCGGCCGTGCACCTGTTCAGCCAGGCGGGCGGCGCGGTGCGCTGGGACCAGCTGGTGGCCGGGTTCGTGCCCGAGCAGAAACCCGGGCTGCCCAAGGTGATCGGGGCCGCGCGCGGCACCTACGACCTCGCCGGCTGCCTCGCCCAGGGCCTGTCGGCCGGGGCCGAGGCGGCGACCGAGAGCGGCTTCCGGATCGCCGCGCCGCCCGTCCCGCCGGTGACCGGCGACCGGCCGGTCGCGCAGCCGCGCCCGCTGTGGCTGGTGCCCGCCGAGACCGGCGACCCGGCGCGGTGGACGGAGCACTTCGTCGACCTGCAACGGGATGCCACGGTCGCCGACGTGTGGCGCGCGGTCGGCGCCGGGATGCGCTCGGTCGAGCACGTCAAGCGCTACACCACGATCGGCACCGGGAGCGACCAGGGCAAGACCTCCGCCGTGAACGCCATCGGCGTGATCGCCGACGCGCTGCTGGCCGAATCGCCGGGCGAGGTGGGCACCACGACGTTCCGGCCGCCTTACTCGCCGGTGTCGTTCGCGCTGCTGGCCGGGCGGGACCGGGGCGCGCTGCACGACCCGGTGCGGACCACGCCGATGCACTCCTGGCACGTCGCGCACGGCGCGGAGTTCGAGAACGTCGGCCAGTGGAAGCGGCCCTGGTACTACCCGCGCCCCGGCGAGGACATGGCCGCGGCGGTGCGGCGCGAATGCCTGGCGGCGCGCACCGGGGTGGCGATGCAGGACGCGACGACGCTCGGCAAGATCGAGATCGTCGGGCCGGACGCGCCGGAGTTCCTGAACCGGATCTACACCAACGCCTTCGCCAAGCTCCCGGTCGGCAAGGCCCGCTACGGCGTCATGTGCACCGCGGACGGCATGGTGTTCGACGACGGCGTGTCGATGCGGCTGGCGGAGGACCGCTACCTGATGAGCACCACGACCGGCAACGCCGCGGCGGTGCTGGAGTGGCTGGAGGAGTGGCTGCAGACCGAGTGGCCGCACCTGGCGGTGCACTGCACCTCGGTCACCGAGCAGTGGGCGACGGTGGCGGTGGTCGGCCCGGACTCGCGGGAGGTCGTCGCCCGCGTGGCGCCCGACCTGGACGTCTCGGCCGAGGCGTTCGGGTTCATGGAGTTCCGGGAAACCGCGCTGGGCAACGGGATTCCGGCCCGGATCAGCCGGATCTCGTTCTCCGGCGAGCTGGCGTTCGAGATCAGCGTCGCCTCCTGGTACGGCATGGCGGCGTGGGAGGCGGTGCACGAGGCGGGCCGGGACTTCGGCATCACGCCCTACGGCACCGAGACGATGCACGTGCTGCGGGCGGAGAAGGGCTTCGTGATCGTCGGACAGGACACCGACGGCACCGTGACGCCGCACGACCTCGGCATGGACTGGGTGGTGTCGAAGCGCAAGGACTTCATCGGCAAGCGCTCGTTCGGCCGCCCGGACACCGCGCGAACCGATCGCAAGCAGCTGGTCGGGCTGCTGCCGCTGGACCCGGCGGAACTCCTGCCGGAGGGCGCGCACCTGGTCGAGCCCGGCACCCCGCTGGAGCCGCCGGTGCCGATGCTCGGGCACGTCACGTCCAGCTACCGCAGCGCGATCCTGGACCGGACGTTCGCGATGGCCTTGGTGCGCAACGGAAGTCAGCGCATCGGCGAGGTGCTGGACGTGCCGCTCGACGGCCGGTCGATCCAGGTCGAGGTGACCAAGCCGCTGTTCTACGACGTCGAAGGAGCCCGCCGTGACGGTCGCTAGCCCCGCACAGGTCGACACGCTGTCCCTGCGCCGCAGCCCGCTCGCCCACCGGGCGGCCGAGTTCTCCGCGATCGGCACCGATCGGTTGCGGCTGGCGGAGGAGCCGTTCCTGACCCAGGTGAACCTGCGGGTGCACCCGGGCAGCCCGGCGGTGGCGCGCGTCGAGCACGCGCTTGATCTCGCGCTGCCGCACCACGAACCGAACCTCGTCTCGGGCGACGAGAACGCCGCGGCCCTCTGGCTCGGCCCGGACGAGTGGCTCCTGGTGGCCCCGGACGGCCGCGCGGCCGAGCTGGTCGCCTCGGTGCGCGGCGCGCTCGCGGACTCGCTGGGATCCACAGTGGACGTATCCGCGAACCGCACGGCGCTGCGCCTGTCCGGCCCGCTGTCCCGCGAGGTCCTGGAGAAGATCTGCTCCCTGGACCTGCACCCGAGGTCCTTCACCCCGGGCCACTGCGCCCAGACCCTGCTGGGCAGAACCCAGGCGATCCTCTGGCAGCTGACCCCGGAACCGGCCTATCGGATCCTCGTCCGCAACTCCTTCGCCGACTACCTCGCGGACCTGCTCCTGGACGCGGCGCAGGAGTTCGCCGCGTCCTGACCCGGTCCTGGAGCGAACGGCCCGTTCGCCTCGATTGGCGGAGCGAACGGTCCGTTCACCTCACCGCTCTGGATGCCGCCGGACCGGGGTTCGTCAGGGCCGTGATGAGGCGACGGCGGTGGGTGGCGAACTGCTTGGGGCTGTTCATCGCGAACACCGCGATCGTCCGGCCGCCGCGCTGGTAGGTCGCGACGAACCGGCGTGCCTTCAGCGAACCGTCCACCACCGTGATCCGGTCCTTCGGCCCGGCGTACCCGGCGAACTGCAGCGTCGAGCCGTACTGCTGCGACCAGAAGTGCGGCACCCCGGTGAAGGCCGCCGCGGTGTGCCCGGCGAGCAGGTTGCGCACCGCGACCGGCGGCTGGTTCATCGCCGTCGACCAGTGGTCGCTGCGCACCGTGTGCGACCGGTGCGCGGGCTGGTAACGCGCGATGTCGCCGACCGCCACCACGTTCGGCAACGCGGTCACGCACCCGGAGTCGGTCACGACGCCGTCGCGCAGCTTCAGCCCCGATCCGCGCAACCACCGGGTGGCGGGCTCCGCGCCGACCTCGACGACCACGACGTCGGCCGGGATCACGCGGCCGTCGGCGAGCTCCACGCCGGTGACCCGGTCGTCCGCGAGCACGCGCTGGGCGGGCGTCCCGCACCGCACTCGAACCCCGTGGTCCTCGTGCTGCGCGAAGCACAGCGGCGCCAGCTCGATGCCCAGGGTGCGCGCCAGCGGCAGGTGCTGGGCGTCGACGAGGGTCACCGCCGCGCCCAGGGACCGGCAGGTCGAGGCGATCTCGGTGCCGATCAGCCCGCCGCCGACGACCACGACCCGGGCGCCGGCGTGGATTTCCCGGCGCAGCGCCAACGCGTCGTCGACGGTCCGCAGCCGGTGGATGCCGGCGGCTTCGGCGCCGCCCGGCAGGCTCCGCCGGGCGGATCCGGTGGCCAGCACGACGCCGTCGGCGCGGAGCTCGCTGCCGTCGGCGAGCACCACGGCGCCGCGCCGGGTGTCCAGCCGCGCCGCCGGGACGCCCAGCCGCCACTCGGCGGCGAGGTCGGCCTCCTCCTGCTCGCTGCCCAGCGCGAGTTCCTCCGGTTGCAGCTTCCCGGCCAGGAATTCCTTGGACAGCGGCGGCCGGTCGTAGGGTCGGTGCGGTTCCGCGCCGACGATCACCAGCCGCCCGTCGAAGCCCTGCTCGCGCAGCTCCTGCGCGGCCCGCCAGCCCGCCACCGACGAGCCGACGACGACCACGGTGTTCATGCCTCGATCACGGCCGGTGGGGCGGCCGCGGGGAATGACAACAAGCCGACCTCCGTTGCACAATGAGGAACAGAGCGTAGTATTCGCAACAAATCTGACCCTTTGGTTGCGAGAACGTCAAGAGGGACAACGGATGGTTCCGGGATGTGCACCTCGAACGGATACGGTTGACCGGTGGGTAGCGCAGCTGAAGCACGCGGAAGGAGTTCTGGCGCCCTGGTGCAGTCCGTCGACCGGGCTGTGACCGTCTTGGAACTGCTGGCGCGCAATGGGGAAGCCGGCATCACCGAGATCGCCGGGGAGCTGGGAGTGCACAAGTCGACGGCCTCCCGGCTGGTGAGCGTGCTGGAAGCCCGGGGCCTGGTGGAACAGCTGGGGGAGCGCGGCAAGTACGCGATCGGCTTCGGCATCGTGCGGCTGGCGGGCGCCGCGACCGAGCGGATGGACCTGCCCCGACTGGGCCGGCCCTTCTGCGAATCGCTGGCCGCAGACCTGGGCGAGACGGTCAACATCGCGATCCGGGACAACGACGTCGCCATCAACATCAGCCAGGCCCGCGGCACGGCGGCCGTCACGGCGCACAACTGGGTCGGCCAGCGCACCCCGCTGCACGCGACGTCCAGCGGCAAGGTCCTGCTGGCGCACGCGCCGCGGGAGGACCAGGACGAGGTGCTCGTCCGGCAGCTGGAGCGCTACACGACGCGGACCGTCACCAGCGCCGGCGAGCTGCGCAAGGACTTCGAGCTGATCGTCCGCGACGGATACGCGACCAGCTACGAAGAACTGGAACTCGGGCTCAACGCGGCGGCGGTCGCCGTCTACAACCACGAGGGCGACGTGATCGCGGCGCTGAGCGCCTCCGGCCCGTCGTACCGCTTCTCCCGCAAGCGAATGCGCGAGGTCGTCGGCGCGATGCGCGTCGCGGCCAAGGAACTCTCCTCGCAGCTCGGCTTCCTGACGTAGCAGCGGCCCGGCGCTGCTAGTCACGGGAGAGCCAGAGCTCTTCCAGGTCCAGCTGGTGCATGACTCGGCGCAGCACCTCGTCGTCGATGCGGCGGTCGTCGCGGAACTGCACGAACACCGTCCGCTCCGCGGCCAGCATCTCGCCGCGCAGGCGGCGGTACGCCGCCGTCGGGCTCTCGCCGACTTCGTCGGCGGACCGGCCCAGCCGCTCCCACGCCCGGTTGCTGCGCTGCTGCGCGGCGCGGCGCAGCCGCTCGGCCACGTCGCCTGGCGGCTCCGCTTCCGCGGTGAGCTCGTCGAGCCGCTCCTGCGCGGCGCGGGCGGCGTTGTGCTGCGCTTCGGCTTCGGCGAGCGCGTCGGTGTAGTCCTCGGTGCCCCGCACACCGAGCAGCCCGATGAGCCACGGCAGCGTGGTGCCGTGCAGCAGCAGCGTCGCCAGCGTCACGAAGAAGGTCAGGAACAGGACCTCGTTGCGGTGCGGGAACGGCTCCCCGGCCAGCGTCGCGGTGGGGATCGCGGAGGCGGCGGCCAGCGACACCACGCCCCGCATCCCCGCCCACGACACGATCACCTTGTGCCGCCAGTCCGGGTTGCGCCGCCGGAGGAATTCCGGCAGGTACATCACGAGGAACACCCATGCGCCGCGGGCGAGCACCATCCCGGCGGTGAGGACGAGACCGGCGACGACCAGCGGCCCGAAGTCCGTCGACACGCTTTCCAGGACGCTGCGCAGTTGCAGGCCGATCAGCGCGAACACGACCGCTTCCAGCAGCGTGTCCGCCGCGTTCCACACCGCCCGGTCCTGCAGCCGCGTCGCCGCGCTTCCGGACGGCGCGCGGTGCCCCAGGTACAGCCCGGCCACCACGACGGCGAGCACCCCGGAGGCGTGCACCTCCTCGGCGACCAGGTAGGCGAAGAACGGCACGATCAGCCCGACCGCGCTCTCCAGCATGTCGTCGCGCAGCAGCCGCCGGACGCGGTGCACGACCCAGCCGATGGCGTAGCCGATCACCGCGCCGCCGACCGCGGCCAGCAGGAACAAGCCGACCCCGGCCAGCAGCGAGTAGCCGGTACCGATCACGGCGGCCACGGCCACCCGGTAGGCGGTCAGCGCGGTGGCGTCGTTGACCAGGCTCTCGCCGCTGAGCACCGTCATGATCTTGCGCGGGAGCCCCAGCCGGCGGCCGATCGAGGTGGCCGCGACCGCGTCCGGCGGCGCGATGACGGCGCCCAGCACCAGCGCCACGCCCAGCGGCATGCCCGGCACCAGCCACCACGCGAGCACCCCGGCGACGGCGGTGCTGAACAGCACCAGCCCGAACGCGAGCAGCCCGATCGGCCGCAGGTTGGCGCGGATCCCGATGGTGGAGCTGTTGAGCGCGGCCGAGTACAGCAGCGGCGGCAGGATCACCAGCAGCACCAGGTCGGGATCGATCGTGTAGTCCGGCACGCCGGGGATCGACGAGACGGCCAGGCCCACCACGACCAGCGCCAGCGGCGCGGAGATCCCGGTCCGGCGGGAAACTGCGGTCACGGCGAGCGCCCCGGCGAGCAGGGCCATCAACGCGGGTAGGTCGTGCATGCTGTCTCCGGTCGAGGGCGCCTGCGGAATCCGCAGCCGGTGGCTTACGTTCGACAGCACATTGTCCTTCGAGCCGCAGACGCCGCGCTTCCGCATCGCGTTTTAAGCGGCGGCAGCCGCTTGTGGTGCGGGACTCAGCTCGCACCGCCGCGGGTTCTCAGGCGTCTTCTCGCGAGGACAGCCCCGGCGTGGTGAATTGGCATTCATGATGTCGGGGATCCCACAGCGAGAAGGCGCCTGAGGTTCCGCCACCGGAACCGCTACGCAAAATGAGCTTGGAAACAGTCCCTTGGAGGTTCTGATGAGTTGTGCGCACTTGCAGGAGGCGGCGGTCCTCGCGCCGACGCCCAGCCGCGAGGACGGTTGCGAGGACTGCCTCGCCGTCGGCCAGCACGTTTGGTCGCACCTGCGGATCTGCACGGCGTGCGGGCACGTGGGGTGCTGCGACTCCAGCCCCAACCGGCACGCCACTGCCCACTTCCACCGGACCGCCCACCCGGTGGTGCGCTCCTTCGAGCCAGGTGAGTCCTGGGCCTGGTGCTACGTGGACGAGCGGCTCGGCTGAGGTCAGCCCTCCCCGGCGGTCTTCTCGGTGCTCTCGGCCTTGCCGAGCCTGCTGTGCCTCCTGCTGAACATGAAGTAGACGACCAGGCCGATCAGCATCCAGATGCCGAACCGGATCCACGTCCAGCCCACCAGGTTGAGCATCAGGTACAGGCAGGCCGCCGCGGCCACGATCGGGATCACCGGCACCCACGGCACCCGGAAGGCCCGCGGCAGGTCCGGCCGGGTGCGGCGCAGCACCAGGACGCCGATGGACACCAGCACGAACGCGAACAGGGTGCCGATGTTGGTCATCTCGGCGAGCACGTTGATCGGCGTCAGCGAGGCGATGGCCGCCACCACGATCCCGGTGATCACGGTGATCCGGTACGGCGTCCGGAACTTCGGGTGCACCTTGGCGAACCACACCGGCAGCAGGCCGTCCCGGCTCATCGCGAACCCGACCCGGGCCTGCCCGAGCATCAGGATCAGGATCACCGTGGTCAGGCCGGCGATCGCGCCGAGCGAGACGAGTCCGGCCGCCCACGGCGCGCCGATCGCCTGGAACGCGGTGGCCATCGGCGCCGCGGTGTCCAGCTGGTCGTACTTGACGACGCCGGTCATCACCAGCGACACCAGCACGTACAAGATCGAGCAGACGGCCAGCGAACCGAGGATGCCGATCGGCATGTCGCGCTGCGGCTTGCGGGTCTCCTCCGCGCCGCTGGCGACGATGTCGAAGCCGATGTAGGCGAAGAACACCAGCGCCGCGCCCGCCACCAGGCCGCTCAGCCCGAACGACCCGGTCTGCCCGAAGAACGCGTTGACCAGCGGCTCGTCCAGCGGTGCCGCCACGGCGCCGGGCTCCGGCGGCTGGTGCGGCGGGATGAACGGGGTCCAGTTGGACGCCTTGATGAAGAACGCGCCGAAGATGATGAAGAACAGCACCACGGCGAGCTTGATCGCCACGACCACGTTGGTCACCGCGGCGCTGAGCCGGATGCCGATCACCAGGACGGCGGTGAGGATCAGGGCGATGATCGCGGCGGGCAGGTTCACCACGCCGCCGGCGCCCGGGGCGGCGGTCAACGCATCGGGCAATCCCAGGCCGATCGTGTCGAGCGCCGCGACGAAGTACCTGGACCAGCCGACGGACACGGTGGAAGCGCCGAGGATGAACTCCAGCATCAGGTCCCAGCCGATGATCCAGGCCAGGAATTCGCCCATCGACGCGTAGGAGAACGTGTACGCCGAGCCGGCCACCGGCACGACCGACGCGAACTCGGCGTAGCAGAGCGCGGCCAAGCCGCACGCGAATCCGGAGATGACGAACGAGATCGCGATGCCCGGTCCGGCATCGGTGGCCGCGGCGACACCGGTCAGCACGAAGATGCCGGTGCCGATGATGGCGCCGATGCCGATGCCCAGCAGATCGACCGCGCGCAGCACGCGGCGCAGGCGGAATTCCGGGGCCTCGGCATCTCGGATGGATTGTTCGACCGACTTGACACGCATGATTGACATGGGTGGCCCTCCTCACCCAGGCGCCCGGGCGGACCGTCGGCCCGCTCGCGCCACATCGGCGTACCTGAGGACAGGATTGTGTCTCAGGTCACTCTCGGCAAGATGTGTCGACTCATCGTGAGGCGGCCGTGATCAGGGCGGCGGCGCGGGCGCCGGATCCGGCGCCCGCGCCAAATCCGAGCACGGCGTGCTGCTGCCGATCCGCTGAGCCGGGGAGCGGCTCAGCGGATCCGCGGCGTCAGGCGATCCGCACGCCGCGGGTGAGCCCGCGAACCGGCGTGCGCAGCCGGTTCGCGCTCAGCCACAGCGCACCGGCCCCGAGCAGCACGTTGAACCCGAGCCCGTAGGGCCACACGGCCGGGCTCGCCGCCAATGCGTCCTTGTCGTAGTTGTCCTGGTCCGCCCGCATGCTGCGCGCCATCAGCCCGATGGTGCTCAGCGGATCCATCTCGATGATCGGCTCTTCCTCGCCGGTGCGCGGGTTGATCCGGCTCGGCGGGGCGGGGGCGGCGTCGCCGAGCACGACGAACGGGTTCGGCGCCATCAGCCACCAGACGTACTGCGGCTGCGGCGCTTGATAGGTGTAGGGCTCGCCGCCGTAGGAGGCTGCCTCACTGGTCGGCGTGTACGTCTTCTCGTGCATCGTCAACGACAGGGACAGGCCGAAGACGATCACCGTGCCCACGGTCAGGGCGAACACCAGCAGGTAGGACATCAGCGTCGAGGTGATCCCGCGCGCGAACAGCGCCGAAAGGCCCTGCGCCATCGCGCAGATCACGCCGATCAGCAGCGCGACGACCGCGAGCACCGCGAGCGCGCGCAACGGCCCGACGCCGCCCTCGAACAACGCCCACACGACGAACGGCAGCGTCAGCCCGAGGAAGACCAGCCCGGTGATCCAGGCGGCCGCGAACTTGCCCAGCGTGATCTCCCACGCAGACAGCGGCGTCGCCTGCACCGTGGCGAGGGTGCCGCGCTCGCGGTCGCCGTTGATCGACTGCGCCGTCAGCGCCGGCGCCACCAGCAGCGCCAGCGCGAGCACGAACAGCATCACGCCGCCGAACAGCGGGATGCCGGTGTTCCCGGCGGCGATGTCGGAGTCCTCGCGCACGACCGCCAGCGAGTACCTGAGCAGGGCGGCGAAGTCCGCGACGACGACGAACCACGCGGCCAGCAGCCACCGCCACCGGCCGGTGCGCAGCCGCACCCGGAACTCCTGCTTGGCCACGATCTTGATGCCGCTCAAGGTCATCGGCGCTCCTCGGTGTAGGCCAGGTAGGCGGATTCCAGGTGGTTGCCGGTCGGGGCGAAGCTCGACACCTGCACGCCGTCGGCGACCAGCCGCGCGAGCAGTTCCGCCGCGGCCTGCTCGGAAGCCACCTGCACGTCGGCCCCGGCGGCGTGGGCGGCGTGCTCGATCCCGTGCCGTTCCAACGCGGCGACCAGGTCGCCGGAGAGCGCGCGCACCCGCCACACCGCGCGGTGATCGAGCTCGTCCATCCGGTGCTGGCCGGCGGTCCGGCCGCCGTTGACGAACACGACCCGGTCCGCGACCTCGGACAGCTCGCTGAGGATGTGGCTGGACACCAGCACCGCGGTGCCTTCCGCCGCCTGGGCGCGCAGCAGGTCGCGGAGCTCGACGCGGGAACGCGGATCGAGGCCCGACGCGGGCTCGTCGAGCAGCAGCACCGACGGCCGGTGCACGAGCGCGCGGGCGACCGCGAGGCGCTGCTTCTGCCCGCGCGAGAGCACGTGCACCGGTTGGTCGGCGAACTCCGCCAGGTGCACCAGTTCGAGCAGCTCGGCCATCCGGGTCCGCGTGTCGGCGGCCGGGAGGCGGTAGGCCGCCGCGAAGAAGTCCAGGTATTCGCGGGCGGTCAACTGGTCGTACACGCCGAAGGCGTCCGGCATCCAGCCGAGCCGGCGGCGCACCGCCAGCGGATCCGCCACCGGGTCCAGGCCGGCCACCCGCAGCTCGCCCGAGTCGGGCGCCAGCAGGGTGGCCAGCATCAACAACAACGTCGTCTTGCCCGCGCCGTTCGGTCCGACGAGCGCGGTCACCTCGCCGTAGGGAACGTCGAGGTCCAGCCCGCGCACGGCTTCCACCGGGCCGAATCTGCGTCGCACGTCCCTGGCTAGGACTGCGTGGTCCTGCGTAGCCATCGTGGCACTCCTGGTTGTGGATCTTGCGTCCGTAGGACGCGGCGGAGTGCGTTCAGGTTGCGTGCGGTCGGTCGCGGATCAGACCTGGCGGGTCGACCGGTCGTCGCTCCACTTCTCGTCGAGCGCGTCGAGAGCCGAGGTCTTGGTCTCCTGATCGACGGACTTGGCGGCGTCCATCGAGGGCTGGAGCAGCGTGTCCGACGGCGGGGCCGCCACGGGTTCGAGATCGGGCCGGGTGCGCTCGCGGGGCGGCAGCGGGATCCGCGGCCGCGACTCCAGCGGCGGTCGCGACGGCTGCCGCGGCGGCGCGGCCGGCTGGTCGGCGCTGATGTAGAGGGATTCCAGGATCAGCACGATGACGCCGACGGCGAGCGCGCCGATCCCCAGCCACAGGCCGCTCGGGTCGCCGCCGAACCACCACAGCCCGCCCGCTATGCCGCACGCGGCACCGGCCGCGATCGCCAGCAGATGGAACAGCAGGTGGACGGTGTAACCCCTCACGACCCGATTACCTCCCCTGATAATCGCGGCCCGCAGACGATCCCGGTGCGAACAGCGGGCCGCTGTGGAACACGCGCGCCGATCGCGGCGGGTTGCCCGGCGCCGAGCCTTCTCGCGCGCCGGGTGCCGGCGGTGGCCGGACCGTTTTCGATGGTAGCTCCGGTTCCACGCGTTTTGCCCGATCAAGGACTGTCCGGCCGATCACGTCGGGCCCGCCGTCCGGTGCCCCGGCGAACCTGATCACTTTTCACCTGTTCGGGCGAGTGGGGCGGTTCACGCCCGGCGGTCATGAAAGTCCCGAATTACGGTGAATCTCCAAGGGCCACAGCGAAAACGGCATTGGTGCGGTGCCGTTTCGCATCGACGGCAACGTCGCTGGAACCGGTGGCCCGCTGCGGCGTGGGGGGTGGTGCCGGTGATCAATTCGCTGGCAGGGTTCACATGGGCTGCCTCGATCGGCATCGGAGCGATCATCGGCATGCTGATCGCGATGTCCTGGGTGGAGCGCAAGATGCTCGGTTCCGGCGTGCCGCGCCGCGAAACCGCGCGCGGCCGACATCGCGAGACCGGCAGGCTCGTCGCCGAGTACCGGCAGCGAGCGGTGCCGGGCGGGCGACCCCGGCGCAACGCCCTCGCCGCCGTGGTCCTCGCGATGCTCCGGACGCCGGCCGAGGCGGTCCGCGGCCGGGACGCGGCACCTGCCGGCGGTCCCGGCGCGATGCGCCGCCCCGGACCCCGGCACTCCTTCGACCGGCCTACAGGACGCGGAAGTCGGCGAAGTCGAATCCTGGCGAAACAACGCAGCTGACCAGTGTCTCGGCCGTCGCGGCGGCCTGTGCGCACTGCCAGGTCCCGGCCGGGACCACGGCCTGCGGCGCCTGGCCGGCGCCCGCGCCGAGCACCAACCGCTCCGGTTCGTCGACCGGGCGCGGCCCGTCGCCGCCCAGGCTGAGGGTCAACGGCCCGCCCCGGTGCCACAGCCACAGCTCGTCGGAGGCGACCGTGTGCCAGGCGGACAGCTGGCCGGGCGGCAGCAGGAAGTAGATCATCGTCGCGCTCGACCGCGTGCCGCCGTTGTGCTCGATCCGGACCGGCCCGGCCCAGGTCTGCCGGTACCAGCCGCCCTCCGGGTGCGGCAGCAGGTCGAACTCCTCGGCGGTCCGGCTGCGCGTCTCCAAGCTTAGGTAGCGGCCCGCCGCGTCGCGCCGGGCGTAGCGGACGCCGATCACCGCCTCCCGCTCCAGCGGCCCGTAGACGTGCGGGAACAGCGCATCCGACGGCGTGCCCGCCGGGGGCGCCGGGATCGGTTCCTCCCAGCGCACCGGCGCCGACAGCTTCGCCGGGTCCAGTTCCAGCGCCACCATCGGTTCGGTCGTTTCGCGGTACAGGGTGTTCGCCACCGCGAGCACGGTGCGCTCGTCCGGCGAGCAGTGCACGAAGCCCTCGGTCTCGAGGCTGGCGGATCTGACGGGGGAGTCCCGGTCGGCGTGGAAGGTTTTCAGCGGCAGCAGGTGCAGCAGCGTCGATCCAGTCACGCCGACAGTCTCTCCTGCTCGAACCGCCCGACGCGATCGAGTACCGCCCGTCCTGGTGCGGGGGAGCCCGGACGAGTTGCTCCGTCGTGACCAGCCGAACGCGCAAATGGGGCACTGAGACGGCTTCGGTCTGGATGTGAATTCGGTCTTGACGAGAGCAGAGACGCACATCACAGTCGTACCAACCGGTCGGTCTGAAAGTGATCTTGGTCTCCAGTCACCAAGCCAAGGGAGTCTGTCGATGACTGCGAGTGACCCGACGACGCACGCCAACAGGACCCCCAAGAAGCTGATGATCGCGGCGCTGATCGCCAGCTCCATCGAGTGGTACGACTTCTTCATCTACGCGACGGCCGCGGCCCTGGTCTTCGGTCACCTGTTCTTCCCCGGCGCCAGCCCGCTGATCGGCGTCCTGCTGTCCTTCGCGACGTTCTGGGCGGGTTTCATCGCCCGGCCCGTCGGCGGCCTGATCTTCGGGCACCTCGGAGACAAGATCGGCCGCAAGCCGGCGGTGGTGACCTGCCTGATCATGATGGGCACGGCGACGTTCCTGATCGGCGTGCTGCCGGGCGCGGCCTCCATCGGCGTGTTCGCGCCGATCCTGCTGGTGACGCTGCGGTTCCTGCAGGGCATCGCGGTCGGCGGGCAGTGGGGCGGCATCGTCCTGCTGCTCACCGAGAACGCCGGCCGCGGCCGGCGCGGGATGGCGGGCACCTTCGGGCAGATGGGCGTGCCGTTCGGCGTGATCCTCGGCAACATCACGTTCCTCGCCGTCGGCGCGGCGCTGAGCCCCGAGGCGTTCCAGGCGTGGGGCTGGCGGATCCCGTTCCTGGCCAGCGCGGTGCTGGCGCCGGTCGTGCTGTACATCCAGATGAAGATCGAGGACACCCCGGTGTTCCAGGAGCTGAAGGAGCGCAAGGAGAAGGCGGACGCCGAGGTCGTCAAGGCGCCGCTGATGGAGGTGCTGCGCTCCAGCAAGCGGACCGTGCTGCTGGGTGCGGGACTGCTTTTCGCCACCAACTCGATCTTCTACATCAGCATCTCGGGCCTGCTCGACTACGGCACCCGCGAGCTGGGCATGCCGCGCCAGTCGCTGCTGGCGGTGACGCTGGTGTCGTCCGCGGTCGGCATCGTCGTGATCTTCGTCAGCGGCGCGCTGTCGGACCGCTGGGGCAGGCGCCCGCTGATCGTGGCCGGCGCGGTCCTGCTGGCGGTGTGGGCGTTCCCGTTCTTCTGGCTGGTCGACACCGCGTCGATCGCCGGGGTGGCGATCGCGGCGACGGTGGGCAGCATCGGGTCGAGCCTGACCTACGGGCCGCTGGCGGCGTACCTGAGCGAGCTGTTCGCGCCGCGCGTCCGCTACTCGGGCGCGTCGCTGGCCTACCAGTTGGCCGCGATCCTGGTCAGCGGCGGCACGCCGTTCATCATGACCGCCCTGCTGGCGGCCACCGGCAGCTCCGCGTCGGTGTCGGTGTACCTGCTGCTGATGGGCCTGTGCACGCTCGGTTCGGTGCTGCTGCTGCGCGAGACCAACAAGGCCGGTTCGGCAGAGCCCCAGCACGCCCGCGAAGCGGTGGCGGAAGCCTAGGTTTCGGCCTGGTCGGGCCCCGTGAGCGCGTTGGGTTGCTGTGGCGCCCCAACGTGCTCACGGGCTTTTCGCCTGCGGAAACGCCTCAGTCGGGGGCGACGTCGAGGAGCCCGGCGATCTCGCGGAACGCCTCGGCGGGATCCCGGTCGCGCGCCGCCGCCGGGAGGTTGCCGGTCAGGCGGAGCGTCGCGAAGCCGTGCGCGATGGACCACGCCGCGAGTGCGGCCCGGTCGGCTCCGGCGTCGTCGAGCGCCGCGGGCAGGCCCGCCCGCAGGGCGTCCCAGGCCTGGGCCTTCGCGGCGAGCAGGTCGGGATCGTCGGGGTGGCACCGGTCCGGCTGGTGCATCACGTCGAAGTGGCACGGGTGCGACACCGCGAAGCCGACGTAGCGGGCGCCCAGCTCGATCAGCGTCAGGTCGTCGGCCAAGGCCTCCGCGAGCAGCCGGTAGCCCTGCGCGGCCAGCGCGGTGAACAGCCCGGCCTTGTCCTTGAAGTGGTGCCGCGGCGCGGCGTGCGAAACGCCGGCGCGCCGGGCCAGGTCCCGGAGGCTCAGCTGCGCCGGGCCGTGCTCGGCGATCATCTCGACCGCCGTGTTCAGCAGGGCCTGGCGGAGATCTCCGTGGTGGTAGGGCCGCTCCGTGCTCATGCATACATCTTGCCATTGACAAGATGAGGCTGGCAGGGTCAATCTTGTCAGCGACAAGATTGGGGAGGGGTCATGGCTGACGAACTGGGCCTGGCAAGGCGGATGTGGTGGTTGCTGGAGCCCGTGCACGCACTGCTCTACTACGCGCCCGAGGCGTTCGAGCAGGCGGAAGAGCTCGGCTACCGGATCGACGAGCGCTGGCCGAGCTACTTCGCCTGGCGTTCCGCGCCGCTCGGCGCCGCCGGCGCGGAACTGGTGGCCGCGGCGTTCTACAGCTTCGATCCGCAGCTGGTCCGCGAGCACGTGCCCGCGGCCTGGGAGATCGCCTCGCCGGAGCGGGTCCTCGCGGCGCGCGCGAGCGCGATGGACCGGACCTTCCGGCGGCTGCTCGACGGCGTTCCGGTGGCCGAGGCCGCGAAGCTGGCCCGGCGCGCGGCGGAGGCCGTCGACACCGCGGGCCGACCGCTGGCGGCGGCGAACGCGGGGCTGCCCTGGCCGGACGAGCCGCACCTCGTGCTGTGGCAGGCCGCGACGATCTTGCGGGAACACCGGGGCGACGGCCACGTCTCGGCGCTGCTGAACGCCGGGCTGGATCCGGTCGAGGCGCTGGTCTCGTTCGCCTCGGTGGGCGCGGCGCCCGCCGAGGTGTTCGCCAGCCGCGGCTGGAGCGACGAGCAGTGGTCCGCCGCGCGGGAACGCCTGCTCTCCCGCGGCCTGGTGGACGCCGAGGGGGCGGCGACCGAGAGCGGGCGCCGGCTGCGCGCGGAGGTGGAACGCCGGACCGACGAGCTGGCCGCCGGCCCCTGGCGAGAGCTGGGGGAGGCGAGCGCGGGAGCGCTGGCCGAACTCGTCGAGCCGGTCTTCGGCAAGGCCATCGGCTCCGGCCTGCTACCCGCCCGCAGCACGCTGGGAGTCGGAATGCAGTTCGCCTGAGGCGCGAGCTACCGATCTTCCCGCAATTTCAATGGAAACTGCGGTCCTCCGGCGTGTCAGACCCCGACACGCCGGAGGCGGAACCTCGATCAGGCGTCGGTGGCGAGCTGCTTGACCTGCTCGATGAGCTTGGCCCGGCCGACCGCGTCGCCCGCCAGCGGCGTCACGTTGAGGGTCGTGACGCCCGATTCCTTCAGCGCCGCCAGCCGCTCCTTGACGTGGCTCACGGTGCCGACCAGCGAGGTCTTCTCCAGCAGCTCGCGGGGCACCGCCGCGGCGGCCTCCTCCTTCTTGCCGCTGAGGTAGAGGTCCTGGATCAGCTCAGCCTCGGCCTCGAAGCCGTAGCGGCGGGCCAGGTTGTTGTAGAAGTTCTTGCCCTTCGCGCCCATCCCGCCGACGTAGAGCGCCACGTGCGGCCGCGCGAAGTCCAGCAGGTCGTCGAGCCCCTCGCCGATGGCCAGCGGCGCCTGGGCGACCACGTCCAGCGGCGGCAGCGACGCGTCGCGCTTGGCCTTGCCCGCCGCCAGCGGCTCGCCCCACACCTCGGCCGCCCGCTCCGGCAGGTAGAAGATCGGCTGCCAGGCTTCGGCGATCTCGGCGACCAGCTCGACGTTCTTCGGGCCGATCGCGGCGATCATGATCGGGATCCGGTCGCGCACCGGGTGGTTGATGATCTTCAGCGGCTTGCCCAGCCCGGTGCCCTGGTCGGCGGGCAGCGGGATGCGGTAGTGCTTGCCCTCGTGCTGGACCTTCTCGCGGCGCCAGACCTGGCGGCAGATGTCGACGATCTCGCGGGTCCGGCCCAGCGGCGCGTGGTACGGCACCCCGTGGAAGCCCTCGATGACCTGCGGCCCGGACGCGCCGATGCCCAGGGTGAACCGGCCGTCGGAGACGAAGTCCAGGCCCGCCGCGGTCATCGCGGTCAGCGTCGGCGTGCGGGTGTAGATCTGCAGGATGCCGGAGGCGATCTCCAGGCGTTCGGTGCGGGCGGCGATGAAGCCCATCTGGCTGACCGCGTCGAACGAGTACGCCTCCGGGACGTACACGATGTCCAGTCCGGCCTTCTCGTAGGTGGCCAGGTCGTCGACGGTTTCCTTGAACCCTCCGCTGTAGTTCAGCGGCATCCCGATGCGCATTGGCCGAACCCTTCCGGTCTGTGGCGAGCGGCGAGGCCGGGGCGTCGGCCACGCCGCCGAGGTAGCCCAGAGGCTACCGCCGAGTAAGTCGCGCCGGGAGACGGCGCCCGACCCCGGGAATGTGACACAACTCTCAATAAAACCTTGGTGTAGCGGGATTTTCGGTCGAAATGACCCCGACAATGGGACCATGCCGCCGATTACCTCCACCACGCCGCGCCACGAGCCGCGTGGTCGGGCGGTCGCGGCATGAAATTGGCTCTGCTGGACATCGGGTCCTCTGCTGCGCGCCTGGAGATCGTCGACCTCGATCGGTCCCGGATGCCGCGCGCCGACTGGAGCGTGAAGGCCCGGACCAGGCTCGCCGAGCACACCGGCGCGGACGGTCTGGTCACCGAGCTCGGCGTCGAGCACGCGGTGCGGGCGGTGCGGCACTGCGTGAACGCGGCCATCGACGAGAAGCCCGACGCGCTGATCGCGTACGGGACCTCGGCGGTGCGCGACGCGGTCAACGGCGCGGAGCTGCGGCAGCGGCTGAGCGAGGCGGCGGGCGTGCGCATCGGCGTGCTCAGCCCGCGCGACGAGGCCGCCGTCACCTACCACGCCGCCCGCCGCTGGCACGGCCGCTGCGGCACCGTCCTGACCATGGTGGACATCGGCGGCGGCACCATCGACGTGGCCACCGGCACCGGTGGCGAACCCGCCGACGTGGTCTCCCTGCCGTTCGGCGCGGCCCGGCTGACCAGGCAGTACCTGCCGGACGATCCGCCGCTGCCGCAGCAGGTCGACGAGCTGGTCGCGGCGGTCCGCGGCACCATCCCCGGCTCGCTGCGCACCTTCTCCGACCGCGACCTCGGACATCCGGTGGCGCTGTCCAAGGTGCTGCGGCAGCTGGCCGTGCTCACCGAGAGCTCGCCGGGCAGGATGGCCCGCCACCCCGACCGGCTGCTCCGCGCCAAGTTGCGCCCCTGGATCCCGCGGCTCGCGGAGCTGGACCAGAAGCAGCGGGCGGCGCTGCCCGGCGTGTCGCGCAGCCGCGCCCGCCGCATCCTGGCCGGGGCCATCGTCGCCGAGCTGATCCTGCGCACCATCGGCGTGGACGAGCTGGAGATCTGCCCCTGGGGCCTGCGCGAAGGTCTCGTCTTCCGGTTCGCCGAGGCGCACGACGACACCGACGGCGACGCCCTCCGGCTGATGGCGACCCTCTTCAACTGAACCGGAGATCACAACGCCGCGCGAGCGCGCGACGCCCGGACACCGGTAGCGTCGATGATGTTCGTGGCGGAAGCCGGCAGGGAGGGGCGCGTCGTGGCAACGCTGCTGTACATCCTGATCACCATGGTCGCGGTGTGGATCACCACCGCGCTGCCCGGCATCACGCTGGAGGGCGAGGACACCACGGCGAAGGTCCTCACGCTGCTGGCGGTGTCGGTGATCTTCGGCATCATCAACGTGGTGCTCAAGCCGGTCGCGAAGACGCTGGGCTGCCTGCTCTACCTGCTGACGCTCGGGCTGTTCGGCCTGGTGGTCAACGCGCTGCTGTTCTGGCTGACCAGCTACCTGGCCGGCGAGCTGCGGCTGCCGTTCCACGTCGACGGCTTCTGGTCGGCGTTCTGGGGCGCGCTGATCGTCACGATCGTCAGCAGCGCCCTAGCCGGCATCGTGCGCCGCACCCGACCCCAAGTCGAAGAACGCTGACACCTGTCGATCCCGGCCAAAACGCCGCGAAGCGGGCAGCGCCCCGGATATCCTGCCGCCCACAGGGGATCTTGATGGACCACGGAGCCGGCGATGCGATGCAGCCTGCGGGAGTTCGGCGGCCTGTTGCGCGAGCACGCGGTCGGGCCGGAGGTCGCGGCGTTCCTGATCGCGCGGCCGCAGACCGCGGACGAGCCGCCGGGCGGGCCCTGGGACGAGCTGGCCGCGAACCTGGCGCGCGCATCGGTGTTCGGATTCGCGCAGGTCGACGTCCCCGGTGAGGCCGAGCGGCGCGCCGTCGTGGCGGTCGGCAACGGACACGCGGTGCGGGTGCTGGTGCAGGACGGGTCGGTGACCGCGAAGGAGGTCCGCCCCGATGCGCCGTGGCCGGCGCTGGTGGGTTGCCTGCCGGACCGCGAACCGGCCGAGGGCTGCGAGGTCACCGTGCCGACCCGCGTGCTGGCCGAGGCGCGCGCCGACGCCGAGCAGCGCGGAGACCGCCAGGTGGACTGGCTGGCCTACGAGCTCAAGCGCCGCCGCGTGCCGCCGGAAGACGCGCACGCCATCGGCGACCTGCTGCGGCGCGCGGACGGGATGACCGCCCGCCTGACGGTGGGTTTGCGCGTCCTCTCCGGCGCGGTGCGCAACGGCCCGTTCGGGATCGAGGTGCACCACGCGCCGTCCGGCCGCTCCGCCGTGATCCCGGAGTCACCGGACGACACGTTCACCGTGGTCGCCCCGGCGGGCGCCTACCTGCTCGGCAGGACCCTCCAGCAGTACGTCGAGGACCTGTGGGCGGGCACCGGCGAGCGCACCCAGCCCCTGCCCCGCTGACCCTGTCCACTGTGGATTCCGTCGGGTCGGGATAGCCTGGCCTGGAGTTGTCCGATGGGAAAGAAGGCCGACGTGGAGTTGCTGCTGCTGTCCAGTTCGATGAAGCACGGCACGGGTTTCCTCGAACACGCCATGCCTGCCGTGACCGAGCTGCTGGCCGGTCGCGGGCGGCTGCTGTTCGTCCCGTTCGCCAAGCGCGATCACGACGGCTACGCGGCGACGGTGCAGGCCGCGGTCGCGCCGCTGGGCATCACCGTCGACGGCATCCACCGGGCCGACGACCCGGTGGCGGCGGTGCGCGAGGCCGAGGCCGTGTTCATCGGGGGCGGGAACACCTTCCGCCTGCTGTCCACGCTGCACCGGCTCGGCCTGGTCACCGCGCTTCGCGAGGCCGTGCGCGGCGGCACGCCGTACATGGGCGCGAGCGCGGGCACCAACATGGCCTGCCCCAGCCTGCGGACCAGCAACGACATGCCGATCGTCGAGCCGTCGTCGTTCGAGGCGATCGGGCTGGTGCCGTTCCAGATCAACCCGCACTACCTGGACCCCGACCCGGGCAGCACGCACATGGGCGAGACCCGCGAGCAGCGGATCGCGGAGTTCCTGGAGGACAACGACGTGCCCGTGCTGGGCCTCCGGGAGGGCGCCTGGCTGCGGGTCCGCGGCGAGCACGCCGAGCTCGGCGGCAGCACCGGCGCCCGGCTGTTCACCCGCGGCGCGGAGCCGCGCGAGCTCGGGCCCGGCGACGACGCCACGTTCCTGCTCCGCACCGAACCGCGCTACGACGCCTGACCGCGGGCAACGGTGATGAAACGTTTCCGTGTTTTCATGATCACCCTGTGCTAGTGTTTGGCCGCGCGACCGCCCGCGCTGGTGCGGGAGCGGGCTGGTCGCAGGGGGTTCGACATAGCGGAGCACTGTGACGCGGACGAGCAGTTCGGGTAGTGACTACAGGACGATCCGAGCCCGCCTGACGCGCATCGGCGTGGTGCCGAGCGTGATCCTGCTGGCCCTCTGGCTCGGATTCTCGTCGCTGACCGTGTACGACGGTTACAGCGCGAGGGTGATCGCGGTAGGGGTGAAGAACGCCTCGATCCCGGCGGTGAACAGCCTGGCGGCCCTGCAGAAGGAGCGCCAGTTGGCGATGGAGCGGCTCAGCCGCCCGGACATCGACCCGGCCGCGCTGATCGCGCAACGCGCGATGACCGACAGGGCCGTCGGCGAGATGCGCGCCAACCTAGGGCAGCTGGCCGAGGAGGCACCGTCGCGGATCGCGATCCGGGCGCGCGACCTCGATGCTCTGCTGATCCAGCTGCCGCAGCAGCGCGTCCGAGCGGATGCCGGGAACTCGTCGAAGGCCGAGACATTCCGCTTCTACAACCGGCTGCTCGACGCCGGCGTCAACCTGTTCGACACCCAGTCGCGGGTGACGCCGGACCTGGCCGTCAGCCAGGCCGCCCTGGTGGCGACCGACGTGTTCCGCGCCGCCGACCAGATGTCCCAGGCCGCATCGCTGGGTGGTGCCGCGCTGGTCGGCGGTGAGTTCAACACCGAGGACCACCTGTCCTTCTCCGCCCTGGCCGGCGCCTACCACTCCAGGCTGGAAAGCGCGGTGCCCGCCGCCGCACCGAGCACGATCGACATGTACCGGCGACTCATCGCCAGCCCGGACTGGCAGCGCCTGGTCGGCTTCGAGAACGCGCTCGTCGAGCATCCGCCGCAGCGCAGCGGGAAGTTCGCCGTTGACGAGGAGGAGTGGCGGCAGTCCACCAACGCGGTCGCCGAGGACCTGGTCGATATCGCCATCGAGCAGGCCAAGACCACGTCCGACCTCGGCCTGAAGAACGGGACCGACCGGTTCGTCCAGGTGATCGTGGGCAGCCTCGCGGCGCTGCTGGCCGTGCTGGTCGGCATCGTGCTCGCCGCGCGCAACGCCCGGCGGCTGGTCGACCGGACGCTGGTGACCAGGCTGGCGAAGCTGCGCGACGACACGCTGCGGCTGGCCAGCAAGCGGTTGCCCGACATCATGTCCGGGCTCAAGCGCGGCGAGCAGATCGACGTCGAGGAAGAGCTGTCCCCGCTGGAACACGGCAACGACGAGATCGGGCAGGTGGCGGAGGCATTCAACACCGCGCACCACACCGCGGTCGCCGCGGCGGTGCGGGAGAACCAGGCGAAGTCCGGCATCAACAAGGTCTTTCTGGGCATCGCCCACCGGAACCAGGGGCTGGTGCACCGCCAGTTCAAGGTGCTCGAGGAGTTGACGAGAGGGGAGGAGCACCCGCAGCGGCAGGACGCGCTGCTGCGGCTCGACCACCTCGCCACCCGAGCCCGCCGCAACGCGGAGAACCTGATCATCCTGGCGGGCGAGCAACCGGGGCGGCAGTGGCGAAAGCCGGTGCGGCTGGCGGACGTGGTGGGTGCGGCCGTGGCCGAAACCGAGCTCTACGACCGGATCCGGATGCACCCGATGCCCGAGGTCTCGCTGGTGGGTGCTCCGGTGGGCGACGTGATCCACCTGCTGGCGGAGCTGATGGACAACGCCACGTCGTTCTCCTCGCCGCGCTCGGAAGTCCAGGTGTACGGCAGCAACGAGCGGCGCGGTGTGCTGGTGCGGATCGAGGACGAAGGGCTGGGAATGCGCCCGGCGGACCGCGACGACGCCAACGTGCGGCTGTCGACGCCGCCGCGGTTCGAGGACATCACGTTGCGCGGCGATCCCCGGCTCGGGCTGTTCGTGGTGTCGCAGCTCGCCGCGCGCCGCGGCATCAAGGTCGTCCTGCAGGAGGCGACTGGGAACGGCACGGTGGCGACGGTTCTCCTGCCGACCGAAATCCTGGCGACCGAGCCGATGTTCGACACCAGGATGGATTTCACCCGCCCGGCGGATTGGGAGGAACTCGAGCCGAGATTGCCGACCCCGCCGAGAATTCGCCCGGATGCCCGCAATTCGGAGTCGGGTGACGGCGATTCCGGGCGTGCCGGGCACTCGCCGGAGCGAAGCCGTGGCAACATGGCCGCTTTCCAACGCGGCACGCGCGAGGCGCGGCAAGCGGAGGAACCGGAATGACCGGTCCGACGAAGGGGAAATGCGCGGATGACGGACAGGATCGGCCCCGATGGTGAGCTGAACTGGCTGCTGGACGACCTGGTGACGCGGGTGGTGGGAGCCCGTGACGGAGTGGTGCTCTCGGCGGACGGCCTGCTGATGGCCCGCTCGGCGGGTCTGTCCACAGCGGACGCCGAGCACCTGGCGGCGATGGCGGCGACGTTCCAAAGCCTGGCGAAGGAAACGGGAAGGCATTTCGGCGGCGGCGGAGTGCGCCAAACGCTGGTGGAGCTGGACCACGCGTTCGTCTTCATAACTGCGGCGGGAGCCGGAGCATGCCTAGCGATACTGGGAGAAGAAGAAGCGGACGTGGGAACGATCGCCTACGAGATGGACCTCCTGGTGACCAGGGTGGGAAATTACCTGAGCTCGGCCCCCAGAGCAGAAGTCCCAACCCAACAACAAAGGCCCTGAAAAACCCCACGAACCCCAACCGCCACAACAAGAACAGAACCAGCGCTGCTGCACGAAACCCGAAGCGCCCACAACGCAGACCAACCCGAGCGCACCAAAACGAACCCGGCCCAGAAGGGCCGAAGACGAAGCCACCGAACCAACCCATTGCCAAGCCTGCCGAGCCGCCCAACACGCTCCACGCTGATGCGAAGCGGCCGAGGGCAAGGGCTGGTCGGAAACCCAGGCCGGGAACGGCTCCCGACGCAAGGAGCCGATGAAACGGGCCACCGCATCGTGGGGGTGTGGGGGTTCGACCCCCACGGCAAAATACAAGTGAACCCTGTCTGCCAATGGCAGACAGGGTTCACCTATGAACGCGTGGGCGATACTGGGATCGAACCAGTGACCTCTTCGGTGTGAACGGAACACGAAACACCACGCTGACCTGCGAAAATACACTTCTGTGGGTCAGTGTGGGTACGTTCAAGTCAGTTGAAGTCCGTTCACAGCCGTTCAACGCACAGTGCTGCTCCCCATTTGCTCCCCGCCGTGCTCCCGCCAAACCATCGCAGGCTGTACCGCACCCAGACTCGAACCTATGGCCAGCGTCAACCGCGATGACGCAGGCCGCGCACACTCCGGTGTGCGTTCGTGCCCCCGGTGCGAGTCGAACAGCATTTACATGAACCATGGGAACCAACCACCCCGTTGCCGCACTGCTCGCGGAAGCCGACCCCCTGATGCTCTCGCTGCTGGCCGGTTTCGACATCGACACTGACGAACTCCAGCAGGCGCTCCTGGAAGACGTCCGCGGCCACGTTCGTTGACTTGCGTCCACACTCGACACGTCGGCTACGCGTGAACAACACGCCCTCGCCGCATAAAGTCCCGAGGCCCGGTCACGGTGCGGAACCTCGTTGTCGGCCACCACCCGCTGTGGCCTGGTACGCGGGCGCCAAGTCGATCACCACTCTGATCGCCTCACCGACCGGCCCGGTCTGCTGATGCCGCGGTACCTCCCCGTTGACGATCATGCTGAGGACCACCAGCGGATTGCTGTTGTCGTACGGCAGATGTCCTTCAGCAGCGCCGAACAGCGTCATCCCGAGGCTCCACAGATCCGCCGACGGCGTGGCCGGGGCCCCCGGCGACCTCCGGTGCGAGGTACGCGGGTGTACCCATCAGATAGCCGCTGCGGGTGAGGGTGGGGTCGACACCGTTGCGGGCAATGCCGAAGTCGCCCAGCTTGATCTCCCCGAGCTCGCCGACCAGCACGTTGCCCGGTTTGACGTCGCGGTGCACGATGCCGATCCGGTGCGCGGTCTCCAATGCCGCCGCGTCTAACGCGGGGATTTGGTGTTTCCCGTCCAGTCTGAAGCCGCTTTCGCCCGCGACGGGGGATGCTTGCGGTGCAAGGCACGCCAGTCGGTTGGCGTGCAGCCCAGGGCGTTGCGGAAACGGCGGGAGAAGTGCGATGCGTCGACGAACCCGCAGGCGCGGGCCACCGCGGCGATGGTGAGGTTCGGCTGCGCGAGCAGGCGTCGCTGAGCGATTTCTAGTCGCAGCTGCATGATTGTTTCGTTGAGGGAAAGCGGTTGGGACTGCCACAGCTGGAACAGCTTGCGGACCGAAATTGCGTGAGCTGCAGCGATCTGGTCAGGGTTGATGTCCGGGTCGGCGGCGTGCATGCGCACGTAGAGCGTGACCCGGCCCAGGAGATGGTCGTGGACAGCGGCGCGGCGTTGGTAGTCGTCCTGTGATGTGCTGGCCACCAGTCCCTTCAGCAGGGTGACGGTCGCTTCAGCGGTGGCCTCACGGGCCTGGTGGCTGGTCAGCAGCGGGGCGTAGGTGGCCAGGGAAGCCAGGTGATCGTGGACCACGCCGTACAGGGGGCTGGTCGCGAGACGGTGGTCGGCCGAACGGATGGTCTCCACGCTCGCTTCCAGTTGGGAACGCTCGACCTGGATGCTAAAGCCCGTGCCGGTGCCCTGACAGCTGTAATTGAATGCAGCGTTCAGATCCGTGAGGAAGAGATTGCCGCGACGCAACGGTCGGTGGTAACCGTGGTGCTCGTAGTAGCCGGGCGCACCGTCGAACAGGACGAACGCGATCCGGTCTGGTCCGGTCCGGTTCCGGTGTTCCTCGGCACGTTCGTGCACGGCACTGGTGTGGACGGTATGTACCAGCGTGACATTGCGGTGGAGTTGGGTCCCAGATACACGGGCTTGAATGGACGCCGGGTGCTCGGTGAGGAACCGGACCCGGGTTGGTGATACGGCACTGGCGAACGCGGCCTCGAAAGCCGCGGCGCGATCCTTCGGGGCGAATTGCCCAGCGTCGAAGAGGATTTTCATGTGCCAGTCTCCATTAGGCGCAGCAGTCGGCAGCTGCTGCGGATGCCTCCCAGCTTCGACCGAAACCCTACGGGCGCGCGGCGCACAGAGCGATACTCTGTGCGCGCTCCGGGTCTCGGCAGAGTCACCCAGCTTGGGTCAGGTGGTGATGTGGAGGGCTGCGTGCAGTGTGGCGGTGGCTTGGTTGATGGCGGCATCGGCGGCGTAGGTTTCGCGTAGGGCGTTGAGCATCACGAAGTCGTGGATGATGCCCTGGTAACGCGTGGCGGTCACCGGGACGCCGGCCTGACGCAGCTTGTTGGCGTATGCCTCGCCCTCGTCGCGGAGCACGTCGGCCTCGCCGGTGATGACCAGCGCCGGCGGCAGGTTTTTGAGTTGCTCGACGCTTGCGCGCAGCGGGCTCGCAGTGATCTCCGCTCGCTGCGCGGGGTCGGTGGTGTACTGATCCCAGAACCAGTACATGGCGTCGCGGCGCAGGAAGTAGCCCTCGGCGAATTCGTGGTACGAGTCGGTATCGAAGGCTGCGTCGGTGACCGGGTAGAACAGCACCTGTTGCACCAGCGGCACGTCGCCGCGCTCCTTTGCCATGAGCGTCAGGGCAGCGGACATGTTGCCGCCCACCGAGTCGCCGGCGACGGCGATGCGGGTGGCGTTCAGATCTTTGCTCGCGCCGTCGGTGACGATCCAGCGGGCGACGGTGTAGTTCTGCTCGATGGCGACGGGGTAGCGGGCCTCGGGGGAGAGGTCATACTCGGGGAAGACCACGGCCGCATTAGCGCCGACGGCGAGTTCGCGGACCAGCCGGTCGTGGGTGTGGGCGTTGCCGAACACCCAACCGGCGCCGTGGAGGTAGATGATCACCGGGAGGACACCGGTGGCCCCGGCGGGCTTGACGATGCGGGCCTCCACCGATCCGGTCGGGCCGCCGTCGACGGTGATCCATTCGTCGTCGACCGCGGCCTTGGCGATGTCGCTGGACTGGACGTCGTCGACGATCTTGCGGCCGTCGACCGGGCCGAGGTCGAACAGAAACGGCGGCTTGGCAGTCGCCGCCGCGAACTCGGCGGCGGCCGGTTCGAGCACCGGTGGCATCGGAACGTACTCAGACATGATTGCGACTCCTCATCTGGGTGCGGATGACGATGTTCGGTTGACCGGGTGAGCTACCGCCCGGAAGAACCGGCCTAGCAGGGCGCTGGCCTCAACCCCGGGCGCGGTGGCACCCGGACACAGGTCCGGAAGATGCGCGACATGGCCCTGGATGGTCTCGGAGGCTAGCGGCCGGACGCCGCATCCTCCATCCGCGAATGAATCGTTTGCACGCCCAGCTTTTCAAAGACCGCAGAGAACCGGGTGTGCTGAACGTGCACGTCCTAAGTCCAAGAACGCAAACATCGGTGCACAACCCGCCGAAACGGACCTTCGACAGGCTCGCTTCGCCCGACGGGTCGCACAAGCACACGCGGCGTAGGCCGGTGCGCCCCGGGTCTGCCCAGACTTTGTCACGACGACCGTCCGGTAGAACCATCCGCGCAATGCGCGGGGCCGACCGCCCCGCAGGTAGACGCCATTCTTGGCGCGAATTTTGGTCGAGGGTGTGACATCTGGCCTCCGTCGGTCATATCGAGATGACAGCGGAACAACGACCGACGAACGGATGCCAGTCATGATCTTGATGGGTTTTCTGGCCAACGCGCCGTGGCCAGTAGGGCTCGCAGCGGCGATGCTGCTGGCACTGGCCATCGAGCGATCACGAAGAAAAACCTACAAGTCGGTCCTTTCCACCGCCCCTGATGGAACCCTGCTGATTGACAAGTCCCGACGTGGCCGGGCGCTCATCATCGTGCGCGTGCCCGATTCCCGCCTCGGCGAGGGTCTAGTGGCCGAGGCGGAGCGAGATGCCTGTAGACGATGAAGACCTACGGCGTGACTTCGAGGCGTTTATGAAGGAGAACGACAGAGAACTGGCGTCCGTTGCGAGGCGGTACGCCGGTTTTAGCGGGCTGCCGGAGGCCGCAGGGAAGGACATCGCTCAAGACGCCCTGTGCATCGCGTGGGGAGCGTGGGGAAGGGAACTGGCCAATGCGGATTGCGGACGGCGCCTAGCCTTCGTGTACGTCGCGATGAGCTATAAGGCTCGGGAGGAACAGCGATCTCGGCGCCGTGCCGGCGAACTCCACGATCCCTTGGACATGGTGAACCTCGAGGAAAAAGAGGCAAGCTACGAGGACCGTCACCTAGCGCGTAGCGCCTTGCGTGTTCTCGCCGACGCGATGGCAGAACTGTCGGATGAGGAGCGGTTGATCCTTGACCTTGCGATCGCGTGTGTGCCGCGTGGCCAGAT
The DNA here is from genome assembly GCF_900106995.1 of Saccharopolyspora shandongensis. Lineage (GTDB taxonomy): Bacteria > Actinomycetota > Actinomycetes > Mycobacteriales > Pseudonocardiaceae > Saccharopolyspora > Saccharopolyspora shandongensis. The sequence goes on along the minus strand of NZ_FNOK01000003.1, from coordinate 34,929 downwards.
CGCCGCTCAACTTGGCCTGACCGCCACCAACGTTACGACAAAGCTTCACCGAGCCCGGGAGAAGCTCCGCCGATCCATTGGCCCTGACGTGCTCGCTGAACTGGGCATCGGGCGCGTCAGGAACCCGACTGGAGGTGCGCGATGACCACCGACGACGACCGGATGGCGAGCCCTGCCTCGGCGGCCGGGCCTGAAATTCCCGTAGTGACCGGAGATGCCGACATCGACCGGCTCTTGTCCGCCGCCGGTCGGCACCTGGATGCCACCGCCACAATGACGTCGATAGACCCAGCCGAGGTCATCGACCGAATCTTCCACGATGACAAGGCCCGCGAAACTCGAAACTCCGCACCTACGGTCGACCTGACCGCACTGCAGGATGACGACGCATTACTCGACGCTCTCGGTGGGACCAACCCCGATGTGTCCATGCCGACCGAGTCCACGCGTCCGAGCCTGGAGTCGCTGCTGGTCGCCTGGCGGCAGGATGCCGACGCGGTGCCGATCGGCGATCTGGTCGACACTGACGCCGCGGTCACCGCGATCGTCGCGGGAAACCGCCCGCAGCGCAGGCGTGGTCGCCGTCATCTGGTTCCGGTGGCCACCGCCGCCGCCGTTCTGATGATCTCCTTCACCGGTGTCGGCATGGCCGCTCGCGATGCGCAGCCCGGCGACATGCTGTGGGGCGTGGCCCAGGTTCTCTACGCCGACCACACCCGCGCGGTGCAGGCCGCGAGCTCGGCCCGCGAGGACCTGAACACCGCCGAGGGCGCGATCGAGAACGGCAACCGCAACGCCGCCGAGGCAGCGCTGCGCTCCGCGCAGGAGCAGATGCGGGGCGTCGACGACGAGCACGGGCTGTCCGACCTGAGGGCAGCGTACGCCTCGCTGACAGCGCGAATCGACGACAACGAACACCTGTCGAACACGCCGAGCCCCCCCACACACCCGACCGCCCCGCCTACCCCGGAGGGCTGAGCCGCGCGCCGCGCGGCCCAGCCAATCCCGATCGCAAGAAACTGAACGGCTCTGCTACTTCGACCAACTCCCGGAGGCTGGTCTGTCGTATCGAGACCTCGTCATGCAGCGCGGGTCGGTCGCGTCGAGCTTGAGTTTCGTGGGGTCGGCGGACTGCCTGATCGGACTGGAGAACGCTGGCTCCTGATCCAGGAGCCAGCGTCTGGCGTGCATTGGCGTGGACTGTCGCGCAAAGAGCGCGGAGAGCTCTGGTCGTTGTGGTGATGCTTCAACGGTCCATGTCAGGCTTGGTAGGACGCCAGCAGATCCGTGAAGAACGTCCGCAACATGATGAACTGCTGTGCGAGTGCTCCCACGCGACCGATCCGCATCCGCGCACTCTTCTGAGCGAGATCGTCCATTATGGATTTTCGTTCCCCGGCGGCGGCGTGGTTGCGCTCAGGCAGCGGCTGTTGCACCTGGCTCGCGGTCAGTGGTGTCAGCTCCTCAGCTTCGGCAGCACTTGCGCGCCGTAGAACTCGACGGCCTGCGCCGGATCGTCCTGTGGGAAGCGCAGAAACGGCGTCACGCCCGCGTCGACCAGCCGCTGGACCGCTCCGACGTGCGCAGCTGGGTCGGTGCCGGTGGCCCAGTTCGCGGTGACGGCGCTCAGCTGGACGCGCTGGGCCGCCTGCTGGATCGCGACCGGGTTCGGCTGGTCGATGCCGCCAGCGGCGACGAACCGCCACTTCTCCGCCGCGCGGTCGATCACGCCCTGGTCGCCGACGACCGCGAACAGCTCGGCCCACTTGGGCATGGCGTCCGAATCCTTCCCGGCCGCGCGCGCACCGTCAGCGAAGGCCGCACGCAGTTTCGGGTCGGTCGCCGAGCCGGCTTCGGTGATCCAGCCGTCCCCGTACTGCCCTGCCACGTAGGCACTCTTCGGCCCACCCGCCGCCACGTACAGCGGTGGCGGCCGGTCCGGTACGTCGTAGAGCCTGAGCTGGTCGGTTTGGAAGTAGCGACCGCGGAACGAAATCCGCTGTCCGGTCCACAACTGCCGGATGAGCCCGATGGACTCGACCATCCGGTCCCGCCGCTCTGCGTAGCGACCGTAGTGCCCGGTGCCCGCCTGCTCGTTGACCGCTTCGCCGGTGCCCACCCCCAGGAACACGCGACCTGGCGCGAGCAGCGCCAGCGAGGCGAACGCCTGCGCGACAACCGAGGGGTGGTACCGATAAAATGGGCAGGTCACGCCCGTGCCGAAAGGGATCCACCGGGTGCGCTGGCTGACCAACGCGAGCGTCAGCCACGCGAACATCGAGTGTCCCTCGTTGTCCTGCCAAGGCTGCAGGTGGTCGCTGGCCCAGAGGTAGCCGAAGCCGGACTGTTCGGCGCGCTCGGCCAAGGACACCAGTTCTGGCGTCCGGAATTGCTCGTGACCAAGTACCAATCCCACCGGGGCAGGTTTCCGCGCCTCGCCAGGCGCCCCCGCAGAACACCCCGCCGCACCGACCGCCTCCGCGATCCCCACCGCTCCCAACGCCCCGAACTGCCGACGCGTAATACCCGCCTCGGGAACTTCGCCACTCATCGTCACGCACCACCACCGCCATCGACGACCCCGCTCGACGCACTCCACGCGGATACCCCACGAAGCGGGCGTCGTCATCACGTTGCGCCTCAGACAACGAACTACGCCCATCCATACGACTACTCCCCGGACGCTGGAACTGAATTTCTCAGTCCAACTTCCGGGGAGCAGTTCAGTTGGTGGTGATCCCGACGCGGAAGATCGCTTAGACGTCGGGCCAGTCTGAGACGTGGGTTTGCCCTCCAGCTAGAGCCTGCGAGGTATGCGTGACCGCGCCAGCCACACAAGATCAGCCGTCAGCGCTGAGCTGAACAGCCTCTGAAGACCTGAGAAAACGCACCCACGAGCGACCCATCTCCTGGCTCAACAATGTCTGGCGAAGTCGACCGAGGGTGGGGTCTACGCCGCGCAGGCGATTACGGTCTTGCTCGCGCCAGGCGGGGCGACCAGCACACCCAGGTCGTGACCGCGCAAGTCGTCGGCCGGTAGCACATCCTACGCGGGGAACAGCCTGTCGTAACTGGCCAGATCCATATGCCCGCGCAGCGCCATAGCCTCCCGCAGCAACGCCGTGCCAAGTCGACGGGCCGTCTCAGCTGGTACGGGTGCGGCGAAGAACATCCACACATGCGCGCCGACCCCTGACCGCGACACTTCCAAAGCGGCGGGTACTGCGCAAGCCCGCGCGGCCTTCAGATAAGCCAATGCGTCCAGCGTTGCTGCCTGCCCATCGAAGTCAGCCGCTAGCCAGCAGCACCGATCGCCGTCCAGTAGCGGATACAACCCGATGTGCATCTCGCCGGATAGGTGGGCCCGCACAACCTCCCGGGTCAGCGGCAGGTAATCCCGATCCTCGTGGCGCATACCCTTACGCCACCCGCCGCGCACCGCTGGCAGCCAGCCCGCCTTGCCAGTGCGCGTATTCTCCCACCGCACCGCATAGATATCCGTGCGGGCAGCGAACAGCGCGCCGAAGAAGTCGACCTTCACTTCTGGTGCCGACTGCCGATCGACCGGACCGGGCCGGGCTTCGAAGAAGCCCGTCTGAACAGGCCCAGGCGGGGACGCCCGGGCAGGCGTCAACTCCAACAGGCGCAGCAACCGTCTGTTCTCCGCTTGCAGACGTGCAGTCAGCGCGCGAAGGCTCGCTACCTCTTCGGCAAGCCCTGCTGCCTCCGCCGACTGGAGTTCGCCACCCATCCGACACATCGTAGAACGAGAACCGTAGTGGTCTGCGACGTGGTGACTGCATGGTTACATCCGATCGCCTCATTGGAATTCGAGGAGTCCTTGTAGTCGTTTGGTGGGCCAGGGTCGTTCGGTGGCGAGTTGGGTAGGGCGCCTGCCTTCACCAAATTGGGCGCACTTCCGGGGCCGATCGGCGCAAAGTGACAACGCGAACGACGCTACTCAAGATCATCATGCTACCTTGGCTGGATAGGGCTATTCCTGGAATATGACAATTCGAGATTTGTGAACAATTGAATCAGTGGTCGAGCGGTTCCGCGGCGGACAAGCGTGCCGTGGACGGATATGAGGTGCGAAATGCCCCAAAAAAGGTGGGAAGCGGACCCGTCGTCCTCGCTTGCACGGCGATGGGGGAAGTCTGCGCACGAGCTCAGTTTGACCTCTGAGGACGACAGTTGTCCCGACATCTGGGAGCTCGATAACGGCGATATCGCAGTCATCGGACGGGATCTCACGGACTCCTACCGGTCGCGGCTCCCCGCAGGTGTGACTGTTGACACGGATGAGCGGCTTGTGATCATCCCACGGGCCACGATCGTGGCTGCGAAGTTGAACATACCCGATGAATGAGCTGCTTGACTGCGCGCGAGGCGATCGGATGCCGCTCGACGAGTACCGCGCTGACTTTCAGCGGCACTTCTGGCGCATCGAGGAACCGGGGTTCTGGAAGCTGGAGCGCCAACAACATTTCAAGGAACCGGGAAACGACAGCTGGGTGGCCTTCGCTAGCGGAGATTGGGCTGAAGCGATGCGCCTGATCGAAGCGCGGCGCAGCAGCCTGGCCGACTACTATCGGCGGATCGCCGAACGGGGGTTTAGTACCTGGCGGGTCAGGGTCGTCGAAGAACCGGTCACTCCCTATCTTCAGTGGGAACTGCATCTGCTGCGAATTCGGCACGAGTACGGCGGCAAAGTCCACGTCGTGGACGTCAAACAGGTCGAGCACTTCGAAAAGGGCGGTCCGCTGCCCGAGATCTACACCCTCGGAAACGACGTCATGTACCAAGCTGAGTACGACGAAGACGGGGTTCTTCAAGCCGGTATCCGATATCAGGACAGGAGCCTGATCGCGCGGTGCCAGCAGTTCATTCAGGACCTTTATGAGATGGGAGAAAGCCTGTCCAGCTATTTCGAACGCAGGGTGGCCTCGTTGGCAGTTCCTCGTGGGGAATGACGAATGCGCAGTGGAGACCCGGACGAATTATCGCGGCACGACAACCACACGGAAGTGTCCGGGTCGGCAGCTGATGTCGTGCAAGCCCGGCATGTCTACGGAGGTGTTCACTTCCACGGAGCCGACCGGTCGTCCGTCCCCACGCCGCAGCAGCTTCCCCAGGATGTGCGTAGTTTCGTCAACCGGAACGCGGAGCTGGAACACCTCGACGGGGTCCTGACCGATGACCGTGATGAACCCATGGTGGTGGCGCTGTCGGTGATCACGGGTACCGCTGGGGTCGGTAAGACCTCGTTGGCCCTGCACTGGGCGCACTTGATGCGTCAGCGCTTCCCGGATGGGCAGTTGTACGCCAACCTCCGGGGCTACGATCCGGGTCTTCCGGTAACGGCCGAAGAAGCTCTCGACCGGTTTCTGCGGGCACTCGGCGAACCCGCGGCCGCGATTCCTGCTGAGCTTGAGGGAAAGGCCGCCCTGTACCGCTCGCGGCTGGCCGGCCAGCGGGTGTTGATCATCCTTGACAATGCCGCGTCGGTCGGGCAGGTGCGGCCCTTGCTGCCCGGAACGGCAGGGTGCTTGGTTGTGGTGACCAGCCGAAGTCGGCTTTCGGGACTGGTCGCCAGAGACGGTGCGCGGCGGCTGAGCTTGGACGTACTCCCCGAGACGGAGGCCATCGCGCTGTTGCGCGCGGTCACTGCGGGCTACCGGGCAGGTGACGACGACGCTGAATTGCGGGAGTTGGCCCGGTTGTGCGCACGGCTACCACTGGCGTTGCGGATCGCCGCGGAGCGTGCTGCCAGTCGGCCGCTGATGCGGCTTGGCGATCTGATCTCGGATCTCCGCGACGAGTCGGCGTTGTGGGATGCCCTCACAGCCGAAGATGACGAGGAGGCAGACGCGGTTCGAACCGTGTTCGCCTGGTCGTACCGGACGCTGTCAGCGGAGGTGGCGCGGCTGTTTCGACTGCTGGGTCTGCTTCCAGGCTCGGAATTCGGCGCAGAGGTAGCCGCCGTGTTGATCAACGATGACGGCAGTCGGGTACGTCGCCAACTGGATGTCCTGGTAGGGGCTCATCTGCTCGAGCAGCGCGCGCCCAGGCGGTATCAACTCCACGATCTGCTGCGCGCTTACGCGGCCGACCAGGTGCTTCACGAGGAGACCCCGGAAAGCCGCCGAACTGCATTGCGGCGCGTGCTCAGCTGGTACCTGCACACACTTGACTCCGCGCTGCACGTCATCTTCCCCGGCACTCGGCGATTCTCCCTCGAACCACCCGAGGTTGATGTCGTTCCCCTGACCTTCGGCGGACGCACTGAGGCGTTGGACTGGTTCGAGGTGGAGAGATCCAATCTGGTCGCTGCTGCTCGTGCTGCCTCGGACGTCCCGCTGCATCGGGTCGCATGGCAGCTTTCGGCCATGCTGCGGAGCATTTACGCGAGCAGGAACATATTCGACGATTGGCTGGCTACCAGTCTCATCGGACTGGAGTCCGCTCGCCAGGCCGGCGATCTCCACGGGGAAGCCGAGATGCTCGAAAGCCTGGGGAAGTCGTCCTTCCAAGCGCGTCGGCTGGCCGAGAGCGAGAGTTACCATCGCGCTGCCTTGACGGTTCGCGAGGAAATCGGCGATCAACCGGGAAGGGCGATTTCCATCAATGCGCTCGGCTTGCTCGGACTCCGGCGGCGAAGGCTGGCGGATGCGAAGTCCTACTTCGAACAGAGCATGGTGATCTCACGAGAGATCGGGGACAGGCGCCGGGAGGGCTTGGCGCTGTGCAATCTCGGGGAGACCTACTACGAGCTCGGAGAATTCGAGGAAGCGATCGAAAACCTGCATGCGGCACTGCGATTCTACCGGGAGCTGGCCGATCGAGCCCGCGAAGGAAACGCCCTGTTCATCCTCAGCATGACTCTGCGGGAAACGGGCGATGTCGAGAACGCGCTTTCGTCGATCCGCGATGCTCTCGCCATTGCCGGCCAGTTCAACAACCGAATGTGGGAAGCGCATTGGTTGGTTGAACTGGCGCGGATTCAGCGGGCCGTGGGCGAACCGGGCGAGGCGCTGGTCTCCTGCCAGGAAGCTGCGATCATTCAGCAGCGCTTGGGCGATCGCAGCCGCGAGGCCATGGCGTTGCACGGCACCGGCCAGGCGTACCAGGAACTTGGCCGCCTCCGAGAGGCAGCTGACTTCCACCGGCGAGCGGCAGCGATCCACCGCGAACTCGGAGATCACTGGCAGCTGGCTCACACGCTTGACGACCTCGCCGTAGCTCTCGCTGCTACCGACGCGGCTGCGGAAGCATCGCACTGCCGGCAGGAAGCCCTGCGAAGCCTCACCGACTTCGAAGATCCGAAAGCCGCCGCGAAACGTGAACGCCTTACCGAGGCGCTGGGCCGTCCGTAGCGGGTGGCTCGGCGGGCACGAATTCGGTCACCCAGAGTGGCCCGTCCGCGCAGTCAATCCGGATGCCTTCCGCCCGGGTAGTACTGGTCTGGAGGATCTTCACCCACCGGCCGTCGATCTGCCCGAGCGGACCGCGTCCGGATCCCATGAATCGGAACGTGCGAACCTGGTTGTGAATGTCACGGGCAGTGTGCGCCCAGTCTACGTGCGAAAACCCCGGTTCCATGAACCCTGCGTAGGAGGCCTCGGAGTCGTCCTGCGGGATCCCGGGGAAACCTGTCACGACGCGTTCGAGCGCGATGCCGAGAAGATCACTGATCACCGGATTGATTCGCGCCGAAAGACTTTCCTGAGTTATGTCGTCGTCCAGCGGAATGCCGCCTCGCTGAATGATGATGTTCCCTGTGTCGAATTCGCTGTCCATGCGGTGGATCGTCACGCCCATGTCGGCATCACCGTTGCGGATCGCCCACAGGACCGGCGCGGGCCCCCGGTACCGCGGCAGCAAAGAAGTGTGCACGTTGATGACGCCGTACCGGGGCAAGCGCAGTGCGGCTTCGGGCAGCTTCCACGAAAACCCGTACACCACTATGAGATCGGGGTGATACCCCGACAGGGCGGTGGCCAGACCGTCGGCGCTGCCGGGGAGCAACAGGTCCATGCCGGGTGGAATGACATCGAGAACTTCGCCGACAATCCTCCCAGAGTTCGGAGAACTCCGCTGCCGCGGTCTCTTGGAGCGGGAGTAAGCGTAGGAAACCGGCACGAATCCGGCTTGTTCGCATGCGGAGTGGAGTGTTGCGAACTGGTCAGGACCGAATGAGGCGAGCACGACGCGCGGCGATTTCGACATAACCAAGATCATCTCACTGATCACCGAGCACAGAAGGGCAGCGCGCATGGCCTTTTCGGTTGATTCTGGGCGTTTCGCCGACTTTGCCGCCAAAGGCCGCCGGCCGACGGCTGTTGCGGGATCCGCCATGTAGGCGCGTCCAGGCGCCATGCTGGTTCGACGCCGCCGAGGCCGTGTAGATGCTCTACGGCGCGGCCCGCTCCCGTACCGAGAACAACGTGCCCGGTTGTGCAGTACGGCCAAGGGATTGGCCAGCCGTCTCAGCGGCAAGATCACGAACGAGGGTGCATTTATGGTGCAGAATCGTCGCCGATTGGGGGCGAATGTGGGCGAATCAAGACGTGAGCAATTGCAAATATCCCAGCTAGATCGACCGAGAGCGACTGGTGAATACTAACCGGTCAGTTAACCGAAGGGTTACTGGTTCGAGTCCGGCCGGAGGAACAAAAACCCAGGTCAGGAGGCCTGGTCCCTTTTCGCGTCCGGATTTGGCATCGAGGGTGCAGAAGAGGTGCAGAATCGCGGCGCCCCGTCTCCGGGACAGCAAGCCGGGCTGCGGCGAGTCGTTGTGTAGTGTGCTGCACACTTGCAGCTCACTGGTGTGGAGACCGTAGTAGTTGCGGCCGGGTGAGCCGGCAGTGACACGCCCTCCTGCGGCCCGGTCGGCGAGCAGTCCGGAAGAATTTGCTCTGACTGATCTACGGCCTCGTCTGCGCATGTTGTTGCCATCGCGCTTCACGCGCGCGTGCGCGCTTTTATCTTCCGAATCCTGTGTGCGAAAACTGCCTCGACTGCGGCCGGGCCACGTTGGCGAGAAAAAATTCGAGGCCCGGTTGTCCCCAACCGGTGTTTATTTCGGAGTTCAGAGATGTCACCAGCACACAACGCGCAGCACCACCGCGGAGGCATCCCTGAACTCGCCCGGTCATTCCCAACCCGCTCGTCGACGAGAGGACTCCGCGTCGAGTCTTGCCCTCGCATCCTGGCGTGCAACGGCTCGCGGCGGCGTCGAGTTGTTGTCGGCGGCCTGGCTCCGCCCGCCGCCGTACCCGGACCGAGCCGCGGTCTTGGGCCATTTCCGGTGCGCCGACTCCCGCGTCGGTGTGGGCATGCGGGCCCCGGCCGATCGATGCCGTGGCCGTGTGACCGACCGCGGTCGTGGAGAAGATCGTCGCCTCCTTTACCTGGCCGGGCTAGCGGGTCGTGCTGCTGGCCGGACCCGGCACCGCAGCGATCCCCGACCAGCCCGCCAGCCCCGTCCTGAAAGCGAGCCGCACGGCCAGGCGGCCCCGGCGGGCAAGGAGGCGGCGTTGACCGCCGTGAGGGCTCTTGATCGCACCGCCCGGGCCGCCCACCTCACGCCCACTCCGAAGCCGGCCTCCCGGCCGTACTGGGCTGATCTCGTCGACGGGCCACCGAGTTTCGACGACCCCGATCCCGCAGTGCCAACCAGCGCCTTGCCCGACGACCTCGGCGATCATGCCGCGGAGGCGGATGTGGTCATCGCCAGCTTGTGCCCGAAGCACAGCGGCGAGGCCGTCATTGAGATCGAGAAAGGCTCGCTGGTGCCCAAAAACAACACCGATGACACGCCGACATGCTGCCCGTGACGCTGAACCTACGAGGAGATCACTCGATGCCCCTTCAAACCCCGAAGCGCAAACCCCCGGTTCAGCCACGCACCGACGCCCCTCACGACGGCGCCACCCCTGCCTCGCGATCCACCTTCCTGTACAGGCCCGCCGAGGCAGCGAAACACCTTGCCGTCAAGGAATCCTGGCTACGCCGCAAGGCCAGTCTGCGCGCGATTCCCTGCACCTTCCTCGGTAAGCACCTCCGCTTCTCCGACGACGACGTTAGGGTGCGCTTTTCCTTCCACAGAGCGTGGATATGGCCGTGCCGAATTTCCGGCATGGCCGTATCCACGCTTTCATGAAAGGGAGCCAACAATGGCGTGGGTAGAAAAACGCGGAGACGGTTTCCGTGTCCGCTATCGTCTGAACGACGGAACAATCTTCACTGAGAACGGATTCGCCACCCAGCAGGATGCGGACAATCGCGCGGCCGATGTGGAGTCTGACCAGCGACGCCGCCAGTTCACCGACCCCCGGCTCGCGCAGACCACGATCGACGAGTGGATTCGTGCCTGGTCGGACGCGCACCGCGTCGGCGACGTGACCTGGGCGACCTACGACTCACACATCCGCAATCACATCCTGCCCCGCTGGTCCGGCACCGCCCTGGGCGACATCGCGCGTATCGCGGTCAAGGGATGGGTGAACAAAACGCTGCGCCCGAACCTGGCGGACAAGAGCGTCCAGGACATCCTCATCCTTTTCTCGATGATCCTTGGCGAAGCCGTGGACGAGGGATTGATCGGCGCGAATCCGTGCCGGAAACTGCGCATCAGCTTCGACGACCGACCCGAACGGCCCCACGCCACTACCGACGAAGTCGACGCGCTGGCCGGGCGCATGGCACCGGATGCCGGGATGCTGACCATCACCGCCGCCTACACCGGCCTGCGGTGGGGCGAGCTGGCCGGGTTGCAGTGGATCCGCACCTACCTCGACGACGACCCGCGCATCGAGGTCGACCCGGAATTCGGCGCCCTGCACGAGGTTCGGGGGCGGCTCGAACTCGGTTCGCCGAAGACCCCGGCCAGCGTCCGCACCGTGCACCTTCCACCGGTCCTGGCTGACCAGCTTGCCGGGCACCGGGAGCGCAATCCCGACGCGCGGTTCGTGTTCACAGGGGCCGACGGGGGAATGCACCGCCGGTCCAACTTCCGCCGTCGGGTCTGGCTGCCCGCCCTCGCCGGGGACGAGGAGCGGGGGTGGACACCGCTGAACCAGGAGATGCACTTCCATGATCTTCGCCATACTCACGAGACGTGGCTGATCGAAGACAAGGTCCCGCGCATCCTGCGACTGGTGCGCCTCGGGCACAAGCGTAAGGACACCGACGACCTCTACTCACACGTGACAGAAGTGATGGTCGAGGAGATGCTCGTCGTCCTGCAGCGGCGGTGGGAGCAGGACGGTGGATGGACTTGGGACGACAGCCAAGGCTGCGGCGTGACCACTTCGGATTCGTGCGTGTGGTCAGGACGCCGTGCTCCCAATCTGCTCCCAAAACACCGATGGCCTGTCGATGAAAATCATCAACAGGCCATCTGATCAGGCAAAACACACTGTGGGCGATACTGGGATCGAACCAGTGACCTCTTCGGTGTGAACGAAGCGCTCTCCCCCTGAGCTAATCGCCCTTGTTCTGTTGTTTCGTCCCCGTTCCCGGCGACGAGAAGAACAATACACGATCGTTTTCAGGGGCCGAACAGGGGGGAGGCCAACCACGTCCAGTGCAGGCCGAGCCAGCCTCCGGCGGTGTTGAACAGGCCCAGCAGCCACAGCGTCGTGAGGACGACGAGGCAGGTGGCGCCCATGACGGCGAGCTTCGTGGCGAGGTGCTGGCGGCCGAGCCAGCGCACCCAGCGCTGGTAGTGGCGCTTGGCGAACTTGTTGACCCGGTGGGCCCAGTGGAACTCGGTGGCGAGGATCCCGAGGCCCGCGAAGACGACGAGCCAGCCGGGGCCCGGGTACGGGATCATCAGGATGCCGGCGAGGAGCACCGCGGTGCCGAAGACGCCGAGCACGACGCGGTAGGTGATGTTGAGGCCGGGCTTGCTGCGGATGCGTTCGCGGACGGCGTGCAGGCGCCGGCGCAGGGCGTGCAGCCGCGGGGCTCGCTGCTGGTCGGTGGTGGGTTCCGCGTCGGTTTCGCGGTGTCCCGACTTGGTCGTGTCGTTCAGGGCTGTCCACCTGCCGGTTGCGAACGTTCGTCGGTGTTGGGCACCTCTCGTCGGGCGGTGGTCGCCCGCGGTGCCCGATGTGCGTCAGAATACGGGTCTGGGCCGGTTGTGGCCGTGACCGCGCGGTTAGGGTGTCAAGCGCGCAGTTGGCCGGTGCGGGTTCGCCCGCCGCGGTTCGAATGTGACCGGAATCATCGCCGGTAGTGGGTGGTGTCGGGTCTTTCGGCCCTGTCGCCGGTCTTCGATCCTGGTCACAGTGTGACGCCACTCTCGACCGGGCGTTCGGGCGTACGCGTGACCGATAACGGAGACGGTTCGGACCATTAGCCCGATACGGGGAACTGTGGTGGTGAGCGTCTCATCGGCGGGCCCCGCTGCGAGAATGCCGGGTGGTTCGATCGCCTATCCTTGAGCGGACGTCAAGCGAGCTCGACGAAGCGGTAAACCCGGTGGTCAGACCGGGCGCGGCAGAGGGTTCCGCAGGACGAGGGCGACGGATCGAAGGCCCGTTGCAAGAGCGGTTCGCTCGGTTACGGAACGTAGTGGAGTTCGGTCACCGAGTGGGGTGCGGGTCCTGCGACTCAACGTCCTGGAGTCGGGTTGTTCGCGGTGGATCTTCCTCCGGTGTGGACTTCGGTTCTGGTCCGTCTCGCAATGGATGACCGGATCCGTGTTCGCCCCGAAACCGGAGCTCTGCGAACACGCTGTGCGTTCGCTTGATTGCCCAGCGAATTGGGGCCTGCCCCGTACGGGTGATCTATGCGGGAGTTGCGAGCGTTTCGGCCCGATGAGGCGTCACAACTGTGTTGCTCGGTCGATAAACGGACCGGGAAGGAGCGGAAAGGGGAGGACAATGCGTAACGATCACGTGACACTCCGTTCGACGGCCGTGTTCGATCTGTTGGCTCCGCAGGCACCTGCCGTGCCGGTTCAGGTCGAGCTGCGTTACGACACCCGGGATCCGTACGCGGTGGTGGCCGCGTTCCGCACCGGCCGCGCCGGCTGGGTCGAGTGGGTGTTCGCCCGCGACCTGCTCGCCGACGGGCTGATCGCGCACGCGGGCGAGGGCGACGTGACGATCCGGCCGGTGGTCGACGACCCCGAGGTCGTGGCGATCGAGCTGAGCTCGCCGTCCGGCCACGCGGTCTTCGAGGCCTCGGCGCAGGAACTCGCGGACTTCCTCGACCGCACCTACGACGTCGTGGTGCCGGGCAACGAGAACCTGTGGGTCGACGTCGATGAGGCGCTGACCCGGCTGCTGCCCCACGACCTGGGCTGATCCAGGGGGAAGATCGGCCCGGCGCGGCGGCGCGCCGGGCGATGTGACCCCCCTTTGATCGCGGTCGTGGGCGTGGTCTAGAGTTCACTGTGCAACGCGGCGGACGGGCCGGAGGTTCTCCGGCTTCGAAGTCGCAGGCAGGCGGACGTAGCGCAGCTGGTAGCGCATCACCTTGCCAAGGTGAGGGTCGCGGGTTCGAATCCCGTCGTCCGCTCTGGATTCTCTGGCGGTCCAGCCGACTTCGGCGTGGATGCGGAGTCTGGCGGAGTGGCCGAGTGGCTTAGGCAAGGGCCTGCAAAGCCCTGTACGCGGGTTCGATTCCCGCCTCCGCCTCGCGCGATTAGCTCAGTGGGAGAGCGCTACCTTGACACGGTAGAGGTCACTGGTTCAATCCCAGTATCGCGCACCATATCTTTTGCGCAGGTCAGCGGCCTTGTTCCTCGTGGAGCGGGCTTGCTGTCAGCTCGCGGATGGCGATGAAATGGCGATGCCGTCCGGAGCGATCTCACTCCGAGCAGGTTCGGTGGCCTCCCGTAGCTGTGGGAACCACAACATCAGTCGCGCTCGGTCTCGTGTGTTCAGTGCTGCCATGGAGGCCACCCAGCGGGACTCCTGCGCTTCAAGCAGGTGCTCTTCCATCGCAGGGGTCACGTGGTCGTAGACCCGGGCAATGCCCTTCATCTTCTGCCCCAGTCGCGCGCGGCGTGCCACCTCTGACACCCCGTCTTCGGTCAGCCACGAGCTGTGGGTGTGCCGGCCTTCGTTGAAGGTGAACCACGACAGGATCGCCGGGACGTGATCTTCGGCACTAGGCTGGTCCGGATTCACGCCGTCCCAGGCAGGGCGCCAGTAGCGCAGGCGGAAGTTCGACCTTCGCCATGGGTTCCCGTCGGGCGTGCAGAACACGAACGGGTTGTCATGGGAGTCCATGGCCCCCTCGTAGAGGGCGGCGATGCTCGGGGGCAATAGAACGTCACGAGTTCCGGCTGGACTCTTCGTGCGTCCCTTCTTCCCTCTGCCAGGCCGCCCGGAGGGCCTCCTTCGGGGTGCTGGGCCTTCGGCAACGCCGCCAGGACCGATAGGACGGCCACCTTTGAACAGCCGTCCACCGATCTCTTTCAAGGGCGCCTCAATCCGGATCGACCGGAGCTCGCGGTTGTACTCGTGCCGCTGCTGACCGGCCAGCTCGCCCCAGCGTGCCCCGGTGTAGGCATCCATCACACCAAGGACGAAGCTCGGCGGGCCAGCCGTCTCGTAGAGCCGCATGGCTGCCCGCAGTACTTGCACGGGAGTCGCGACGAGCTTGCTTGGCTCGAACTCGCCGGCAGTGACGCGGATGCCGGAGCACGGATTGGCAGGGATCATGTGGGCCTTGACAGCCGCGTTCAGGAATGTGGAAAACGTAGCGAAAATCGACGACACCGTGGACTCCGCATAGTCGTCGTGCAGCTCCGAGACCCACTTCTCGATCTCAACATAGCTGTTGAAGATGCCGATCAACGGCCACGCCGCCCATTGCGGCAGGAGTTGGTTGCCCAAATGGCACCGATACTTCGCCAGAGTGCTTGGCTCCAGCCTTGGTCCCAGGGCGGTCAACAGCTCCTCCGCGAACTCCCCAAACGGGGTTTCAGCGTCCCGAGGGTCGATCCACATGTTCCGCCGGATCAGAGCTTCCTGCTCTCTACCCCAGTTCTCGGCAGCCGTCTCCGAGGTGAACCCGGACTTGCTACCCCAGTTTCCGTCTGGTCGCTTATAGCGGGCGCGCCAAGTGCCTTTCGCGCTTCCGTCAGGTTCGCCGTAGGCCATGCTCACTTCCTTCCTGCGTTCTTTTCTTACCGAACGTCCCGGCTGGTGCCGGGACGGACATTTGTGTGCTCTCGGTCTCGGTCACGCGATGCGGAGGCGTGACCGTCCTGGCGTTGCCGTTCGGCCGGCTCGTCGCACGATTTCCGCGGCGTCTTCTCGGCTGAATCGGTAGTGCTTGCCGAACCTGCGATGGGGGATTGCGCCAGCCGCTGCCTGCTCTTTCAGCGTGCGCGGCGAGAGCCGCAGGAGATGCCCGAGTTGTTCGGCGGTGAGCAAAGCGTCGGGATCACGGGGAGCATGCTCAGCCAATGCTCGGATCGCTTCGGCCAGCTCGTGTGCCGCCTCTGCTAGCTCGGCCGCCGCAGAAACGGCGTCAGGGTTTGGTGCATTCGCGTCTCCACATGAATGGTGCTTGTTCATGCTGCATCTCCCCGAAAACCGGAGGTGACGCCGAGTGCAGGCGCCCTTCCATAATCGCGAAGCCCCCATTGGGGTGATGCGATGATGCAATCCGCAGAAGCGTTCGGCGCACATTTCATGACTTGAATTGCGTCGCCAGCATACAACTCAATGGTCTTGCCATGGTAGTAGAGGCTGTTCATACGACACCTCGTTCAGGAGCGTGTGCGCGCTGTACGGTCGTCGGGAGTTGAAAGACGAGCACGTCAAGATGAGCCGCGAACGCGGTGGGCTGGCCGTGAAGGTCCGTGTTCTCTGGGGTGTTCCCGGCGCCGGTGATGACTCTCGGGCGTATCCGGTTTCCGCGGACAGGCGCGGTCAGAGCGATGCAGTGGTCGGCGGGAATGAGGCCGATTGCGTCGGCGGTGTCGTAGATCTTGCCAGGTAGGTCGAGTAGTTGTCCGTGTCGGCGCCAGGGGCGGCAGGTGACCACGATGTGAGCGCTGGGCCAGAGCCAGTCGGCGACTGCGACCAGGTCTTCGTAGAGCTCCACCAGGACGTGACTCGGGTCGCTGGTCGGGGTGTGGCGAAGGCCGGTGAGCACGAGGTCGATGGCACCGGGCAGTGTGGCGGCGCGGGGATCGTCGACGCTGTCCAGCAGGATCGCGGTCTCGACCGCTCCTGCCATTCGCGCGAGGTCAAGGTTGGCCGCCAGTGCTGATTCCCACCGAAGCTGCGTGATGAGACCGAGTGCGTTACGGCCGGCACGGACGGCTTCAGCGAGGACCAGGCCTGGCCCCGGGTTGGGGTCGCACACGGTGTCTCCGGGGGCCGTGTAGGTAGTGATGATGTGCTGCGTGACGGCCGGGGGCAGGGCGGTGTCTGCGCGGGTGGCGCCGACGTGCCGGTCGGCGATCTGTAGGCGCGGACTGGTGTGACCGGTGTTCCAGACACTGCCGGGACGCAGGGAGGTCTTAGGCATCGCGGACCTCCGACTGCGGGTTCGAGTGGCGGAACACCTGGGCGGCCGTGTGGATACGGCGATGCCCGCCGCGTGCGATCGCCCGGCGGTCCTGTCCGGTCGGGGGCCGAGCGGCGGACGGGAGTTGGTGGGCCAGGATCAGCCGGTCGGTCAAGATCAGTCCAGCCTGCGCCGCGAGATGTGTCAGGTGCCTCGAGCGGAGGGATCGTCCACTGCGCTGATCGCTACTGCGTGTAAGCACGACGACGGCTCCGCCTGCGGCAAGATCGAGCGCCGAGTCGGCCAGTGCCCACGGCTCGACAGGGCAGTCAGACCATCCCGCAATGATCAATGCGAAGCCGTCCGAATTCGAGCCGGAAGGACCGTTGAGAGACGGGCGGTCGGTCGGGTTGCTGACCGGCTCGATCAGGCGGTCGTGGCGGGGTCCGAGTCCGGACCCGGACCTCGAAGTGCCGCTCGAGCATCCGCCAGAGGTTCCTGACCCAGGGCTGCGGCGAGGTGAGTGGTCTGCGGTCGTGGTCGCGCCGCGGCCGAGTCGGAGGATGGACTCTGCGAGTCGGTCCCGGCATTGCCGACTTGTCGAGGTCGGGACGGCGGAGGTGGCGAGCATGATCCGGTCACCGGGCACGGTGTAGGTCCTCGTGATCACTGAGACCGCAGCGGTGACGATCTCGTCTGCCCCTGCTGCAGGGTCGACGAGGCACAGTCGCACTGTGGCCGATGCCGACGGGCCGGAGCGTTCGCGGCGTGGCTCACGTGCTGCGGCGTTCGAGTGGCTCAGTCCGTTGGCTTCCACGGTGTTGGGCGGTGGTGCGTCCGGGATCGGGAGGGCAGGCATCGGGTGCTCCGTTGATCGTCGGGTTGTGCCAAGAGCACTCCTGAAGTCCGCGAAACCTGCCCTGATCGGTCGTCGCTGGGCTGCAGAAAATTCTCGCCTTCACACATGCGGAACGGACACCCTGCGTCACTGGATCTTTCGGTCCATCGCCCCATGTCGACGTCCAAGCGGGTCGTTCAAGGTCGGCGGAGAGCAATGGTGAGCAGGGCCCCACTAGGCCCTCCGGCATGCCGGTTCAAGATCGCCCCGGAACTTCCCCAAGATCTTTGTTCTTGCTCCCGCTCTCGTCCCGTCGAGGCGACAGCGCCGGAACAGTGTCCGACTAACACCGCAGCGCACAGGACTATTGCTCGCCCAAGGGGCAATCGTGAAATCTACCGTAGCGCGATCTTCTTGTTCGCGAACAAGAAGATCGTTTTAGCTCTGTCTTAGTACGGAACCGTGCGCTGCGCTGTTTCGCGCCTGGCTCTCTCGACGGCGTCATTGACCGCCGTTCGAGAGGAGCCGAGACATGGCACTCCCACCTAGCTCCGAGCACAAAGCGTGGCCGGGCAACCCCCTCGACGCCGCGCGTGAGGCATTCAGGCGGCTGACTACGGGCGATCACCCGGTGATCGTGGACGGCCGCCTGTTCGATCACCTGCCTGCCCGTGAGATCCCCGTCGACGAACTCCGGGACATGCTGCTGGCCAAGGGGTGCCCGCGGCGGGTATGGGACCAGGTGTGGACGCATGTGATCAGCCGCGCCCGGATCGAGGGCGGTACGTGGATCGTCGCCGCCGTCGGGTTGGCGCTGCCGATGCTGACCTCGCTGGCTGCCCGGCTGACCGAACGCTACGCCGATGACCCGGCCGACATCCACGCCGAGGTCCTGCGCGGGTTCCTCGACGCGCTGCACACGGTGGATCTTGCCGCCGGGCGGATCACGATCCGGCTCCGATGGGCCGCCTATCGCGCCGGGCACCGGGCACTGCTGGACGGACTGGATGGGCCGATCCCGAAGCCGCCGGGGTTTCACTCCAGCGAACCCAAAACCCCGGCCGGCCATCCGGATCTGGTCCTAGCTCGCGCCGTCGAAGCCGGGGTCCTCACCCGGACCGAGGCTGAGCTGATCGGCGCCACCCGGCTGGAAGGCATCGAGCTGGCCGACTGGCCGCACCACGCTGAGCTGACCTACGAGGGACTGCGCAGCATCCGCCGTCGGGCCGAAGCCCGACTCGTCGCCTGGCTGATCGAGTCCGGCATCGGCCGGACCGACGGCGATCCGACCGGCGAGACCGCTGCCGCCCGGCTATCGCTCAAGCAGACGTCGAGAGCGGCGAGCCGGTCACGTTCTGTAGCGAAAGAAGTTGACCGCTCGGTGACCGATGAGGGCCCGAATTTCGGACTTCAGGGCTGCGACTGATCCCTGCCCGCTTCCCAGGCTCGTCGCCTGCTGATCGCCTCTGGAGGTTCCGTTCATGATCACGATTCACCCTCGCCGTCGTTTCCCGACAAGCCCGCAGCCCTCCCTGCCCGCACTGTCACGATGCCGTCGGAGGTGGACGGGGCTGCTGGTGGCCGCTGCGCTCGCCGTCGCGCTTGGAGTGCTCGCCGTCGCTTCGGCAACGGCGGCTCCTCCTGTCCTAGCTCAGGCCCCGGGACCGTCGATCACCGACGTCCTCAACAACGCCCGGAACTGGATCATGGGCATCCTCGCGGTGCTCGCCACCCTGTTCCTCACGGTGGGCGGGGTCCGCTATCTGATGGCCGGCGGGAACGCGGGCGAGGTGGAGAAGGCCAAGCAGGCGTTCAAGAGCGCCGGGATCGGCTACGGGTTGACCGTGCTAGCGCCGGTGGTGGTCGAGATCCTCAAAGAGATCCTGGCCCAGCCAAAATGACCACCACATGGTCCTGGATCTGGCGGACGGGAGTTCGGTGTGTCGTCCTCGCCGGGCTCGTGGTGTTGCTGGGCGTCACAGGGTTCGGTTTCACCGGCACAGTCCGGGCCGAATCCACGTCGGCGCCCGCACCTCCGTCTGGCGAACCGCTCCCTCTGCCACTTCCGCCGGCTGAACCGGCGTGCGGCCCCGACCAGCCACAGGCCCCGGCATGTCTCCTGCCGACGGTGGCGCCGAGCAGCCTCACCTCGCCCGCACCACCGGCACCGCCGAATCCGACGCCAGAACCTGAGCCTGCGTCCGAGGAGCCGGAGAGCTCGTGGATCGGGGAGTTCCTCACGGGGTGGATTCGCGATTTCTTCGCCGATGTCGCGCGTTCGGCTCTCGAAGGGGTGCTGGGCATGCTGGCAGATTCCCTGCTCTCTACCCCGCAGTTCGACCAGCTTCCCGTCATGGGCCAACTGTGGAACAGTTCCCGCAACATCATGATCGCCGCGTATGTGTTGGTGACCACGATCGCCGGGGTCGTGGTCCTGTCCTATCAGACATTGCAAACGCGGAGTTCCGTGAAGGAGATTCTGCCGCGGCTGGTGATCGGGTTCGTGGCCGCGAACCTGTCGCTGTTTCTGGGCGGAAAGGCGATCGAGTTCGCCAACGCGCTGTCCCGGGCGTTCTTGGGAGATCAGACCGGAGCGGAAGAAGCGTCCCGCGTGTTCGTGGACACGCTGCTCGGTAAGGTGCCGGAGGAAGGTGATGACTTCTCGCCCTACGGCGATCTGTATGTCGTTTTCACCGTCCTGGCGCTCGTGGTCATGATTATCGCAGTGCTGCTGACCTATGTGGTCCGGATTGCGCTGACCGTGCTCTTGCTTGCCTCGGCTCCGCTGGTGTTGATGTGCCATGCCTTGCCGCAGACCGAGTCCATTGCGTTTTGGTGGTGG
Organism: Saccharopolyspora shandongensis; assembly: GCF_900106995.1. Taxonomy (GTDB): domain Bacteria; phylum Actinomycetota; class Actinomycetes; order Mycobacteriales; family Pseudonocardiaceae; genus Saccharopolyspora; species Saccharopolyspora shandongensis. Next base: position 14,764 of record NZ_FNOK01000003.1, on the reverse strand, counting down.
CGTGTCTTCGGCGCGGTTCTCGTCGTTCAGGTCGCACAATCTCTCGCTTTCATCTCGGCCTTGAAGATTTTCTATCTACCCGGCGGAATCACCATCTTCTGACCTGCCACACATTGCCCGTATCGCGCCAGGGGGATGGTCCATGATTCCTTTTCTGACTGCACTTGCCTTGTGTTACATCCTCGTCAAAATCCCGTTCTGGGTCATAGGGGCTGCCCGTGGAGGCGGCGGCAGATCCTTCATCGGGAGGCTCGTCCGGGCCTTCATTGCCTACAAGACCTTCGGGCTGATCCGGGGACGACGCGGCACGCCACCGGGAAAAGGACACCCGAAAACCTCAGCGGACCCGTACGAGTCGCCGAAGACGACTACTAGCGGCCAATACATGTTGCCGTTGAACGTGACACGTCAACGGCGTGGCCCCTCGGCGCGACAGCCGAACTTCCCGAAACCGAAGACCGCACAGCCAGGCCGAACCGAACAGGGGCAACAGCTGAAGTTGCCGCTCGATGGGGAATGGCCGGAGAACAAACCCCGGCTTGGCCGGGATGGGCAATACCGCCTGCCGCTGAACGTGCAACGCCAACCCGCCCCCCAACGTCCCACACCACTGCCACCACCGAATCCGCCACGTCGGCGATCGAGAACAGAGCAGCTGCGTTTCCCCGTCGATGGCCAGTGGCCGGAAACCAGACCCGTACTCGGTCGAGATGGGCAGTACCGCCTGCCGCTAGACGTCCAGCGCGTCCGGCGGCCAGAAGCCGCCCCCTCGCCACCGAAGCCGCAGCCGACTTCCTCGCTGCGTCCCGCGGCCCGGCAGCTGAAGCTGCCCGCCGACGGCGGGTGGCCGGAGAACAAGCCCCGCCTCGGTTCCGACGGGCAGTACCAGTTGCCGCTGCAGGTCCAGCGAGCCCGCCGCCCCGCGGCAGCGCCACCGACTCCGCCACCGGAATCACCGGCTTCGCGGCCGAGATCAACGCAAGGCAAGCAGCCGTCGCTGCCACTGAAGTTGCCGAAGGTCCATCCGCCCCGCCCCAGTACCCGCCGCCGAGGAGGTGACACAGGATGACGCGCAGCGTCCGCATTCCGGCCGATGTCGACCGTGAGGACCGCATTCTCGCCGGGTTCACCGCGCGCCAGGTCGCCGTCATGGCTGCCACCGGCCTTGTCCTCTACTGCGGATGGCTCGCGACCCGTGCGGTGCTCCCGGTGGTGGCGTATCTGGTCGTGGCTGCGCCGATCGCAGTTGCGGTCGTGTTGCTGGTGGTGGTCACCCGCGACGGGATCACGTTGGATCGCCTGCTGCTGGCGGCGCTGCGCCAACGTCTGTCACCACGGCGCCGCGTCGCCGCCCCTGAGACTCCGGCGGCGGTGCCCGAGTGGCTGTCCACGTTCGCCGATGAAGCCGACGACGGCGCCCTCGGGGGCCTGGAGCTTCCCGCGCGAGCGGTGAGCGAGGCCGGAGTGATCGACCTCGGGCGGGATGGTCTCGCGCTGGTGGCCGCGTGCTCGACGGTCAACTTCGCGTTGCGCACCCCAGCCGAGCAGGAAGCACTCGCGGCGGGATTCGGCCGCTACCTGCACAGCCTGACCTCCGGTGTCCAGATTCTCGTGCGCGCCCAACGCTTGGACCTCACCAGCCACATTGACGATCTCCGACACCGTGTTGCGGCGAGCCTGCCCCATCCGGCACTGGAGGACGCCGCGCTCGATCATGCCGACTACCTGCAACACCTCAACGAGCAGGCCGAACTCCTGCGCCGGCAGATCCTGCTCGTGGTCCGCGAGCCTGCCGGGAGCGCCTCCACGGACGCGCTGAGTCGGTCCCGACGTCGGCACCGAGAGAACACCGAGGGCCGAGAAGCCTCGGCCGGGGCGCGCCGTGCTGCGGCCGCCCGGCTGGTGCGGCGGATGCAGGAAGCCATCGAACTACTGGCACCCGCCGGAATCGAGGCCACCCCGCTGGATGCGGGGCAGGCCACGGCGGTGCTGGCGGCCGCCACCAACCCGGACAGTCCAGTGCCGCCCTCGCCGGAGATGGCCGGTGCCCACGAGGTCATCACCATCAACCCGGACTGGGACCTCAGCGACGAGGAGGACACACCCTGATGCGCACCCGGAATCACCGCCGCACGACACGGGCAACTGGCAGCGCATTCACCCCGGACGCAATCGAGGTCGGCGCCCGCCATCTGCAGATCGGCGACGACTGGGTCGCCAGCTTCGCCATCACCGGCTACCCACGCGAAGTCCACCCCGGCTGGTTGCAACCCCTGCTGACCTATCCGGGGCGACTGGACGTGTCCCTGCACATCGAACCGATCGAGCCGCGCGTGGCCGCCGACCGGCTGCGCAAGCAACTCGGCAGGCTGGAGTCCGGCCGCCGAGATGACGCCGCACACGGACGCCTGGCCGATCCCCAGGTCGAGGCGGCGACCGAGGACGCCTACGACCTCTCGGATCGCCTCGCCCGCGGGGAAGGACGACTGTTCCGATTCGGCCTCTACCTCACAGTGCACACCGGCTCCGAGGACGAACTCATCGAAGAGATCAGTGCCGTGCGAGCGCTGGCGGCCAGTCTGCTGCTGGACGCCAAACCCACTACCTACCGGTCCCTGCAAGGCTGGGTGACCACCCTGCCGATGGGCCTGGACCACATCCAGATGACCCGCACCTTCGACACCGCCGCCTTGGCGGCGGCGTTTCCCTTCACCAGCCCCGACCTACCCCCACCGGACGTGACCTCCTCTTCCGCCGCTGGTGGCGTGCTCTACGGCTACAACCTCGGCAGCCAGGGCCTGGTGCACTGGGACCGGTTCGCCTGCGAGAACTACAACTCCGTCATCCTCGGACGCTCCGGCGCAGGCAAGTCCTACCTGGTCAAGCTCGAAGCACTCCGCAGCCTCTACCGCGGTGTCGAGGTGGCCATCATCGACCCCGAGGACGAATACGCCCGCCTCGCCAACGCCGTCGGCGGCATTCACATCCCCCTGGGTGCCGACGGCGTCCGGCTCAACCCGCTCGACCTGCCGATCCACACGCGTCCCGACGGGCGCCGTTCTGCCCCGGCCGATGCGCTCACTCGCCGCAGCCTGTTCTGCCACACCCTACTCTCCGTCCTTTTCGGACAATCACTGACTGCCGACGAGCGAGCAGTACTCGATCTGGCGGTCACCGCGACCTACCAGGCTGCGGGGATCACCGAGGATGCCCGCACCTGGACACGCCAAGCACCGCTGCTGCCGGACCTGCAAGCTGCCCTCGCAGCAAGCCACGATCGGGTCGCCCACGATCTCGCTGCTCGCCTGCGCCCCTTCACCGAGGGAGCATTCTCCGGGCTGTTCGACGGGCCTTCAACGCAGACGACTGAGTCGCACCTGCTGGTGTCCTCGTTGCGGCATCTCCCGGACGAGCTGAAACCCGCGGGCATCCTGCTGACGCTGGATACGGTCTGGCGGCGCATCTCCACTCCCGCTGCACGCCGACCCAGATTGTGTGTCGTCGACGAGGCGTGGCTGCTGATGCAGCAGCAGTCGGGAGCGGAGTTCCTGTGGCGCATGGCGAAGTCCGCCCGCAAGCACTGGGCAGGTCTCACCGTCGCCACCCAGGACGTCGGCGATGTCCTCGGTTCCGATCTCGGCAAAGCCGTGATCGCTAACGCTGCCACCCAGGTTCTCCTTCGCCAAGCGCCGCAATCCATCGACGACATCGTGCGCACGTTCGCGCTGTCGGAGGGGGAAAGGCAGTTCCTACTTTCAGCCGGCACCGGTCAGGGCTTGCTCGCGGCCGGGACGCAACGCGTCGCCTTCCACGCCATTGCCTCCGACGCTGAACACCTGTTGATCACCACAAACCCTGCCGAACTGGCCGCCATGACCGACGACGATTCGCCCACCGGTCATGACTTCGCCGCCGAGCTGCATCAGGACATCGTCCTCGACGACTAGACCAGGAAGGAGGAACGCACGTGTATGCCCTCTTCGCCACCGGCGACCCCAGTCAGCACATTCCCGGCTCGCTCGTGCACGCCTTCGGTCATGACTTCCTGCTCTCGTGGGCCATTGCCACAGGACTCGTCGCCGCAATTTCGATCGCCTGCGTCCTCATCATCCTCGCTGGATTGTCCATCGGTGTCCTAGTCGTGCGCGGCATTCGCGGACTGATCCGGCTTTACACAGGCCGCGCCTGTCCTCGCCACAGCCTCGAGTATGCCCAGCTGATCACCGTGCACACCGATGGCGTGGCCACCACGGTCATCAACCTCGATCACTATCGCCGTCAGCGCCAACACCGCCATGAGGTCACACAGATCACGACTCACGAGGCGGCGAACCACCCCGAACCCGGCGACGACCCCGCATAGCCCACCACCAACACCGCCCCTCCGCACCGCATCGGATGGCAGTTCCGTCATCTCCTCGTTCTGCCCCTTGCCTTTCCTTCTTGCAGAGGTATCCCTATGCCTTCCATCGACACCGCTCACACTTCGAGCTCTGCAAATCCATCGCCCGCTCGTCCGCGGCGATTGCTTACCCAGAACAGAGAAATGCGTGCCATCGGCGCGTGGAACTGGACTTTGCCCGCCTGGGCGGGAAGATTGCCCGACGGCCGTACCTACAACACCTGTCCGTCGGCAGGTGTGTGCCGAGAGGTCTGCTACGCCCGTCACGGCGCCTACCTGTGGCCGGTCGTGCGAGCCAAACACCAAGCGAACCTGCAGTTCGTGCTCGACGACCTGTCCGGCTGGGAGCAGGCCATGCTCGGTGAGCTTGCAGCGCCCCGGTTCCGCGGCGGCTGGATCCGGATTCACGATTCCGGCGACTTCTTCTCCGACGCCTACCTAGCGTCGTGGCTGCGCATCATGCGCCAGCGGACAGGGGTGAATTTCTACTGCTACACCAAGGAAATTCGTCGCTTCAGAGCACTCGTCGAGCCTGACCCGCCTGCGAACTTCCTGTGGGTGTACTCCTACGGTGGCACACAGGACTCCGAGCTGACCGCCTCCGACCGCGTGGCCGACGTGTTCCCCGACGAGGCCTCCATCGACGCCGCGGGTTGGTCGTCGCAGGATGCCTCGGACTTGCTGGCCGTACTCGGACCCAAGCTGGTGGGAGTGCCGGCCAACCGCATCCCGCACTTCCTGCGTCGCTTGCAGGGCCGCCGGTTCTCCGAATGGCAAGCCGAGGTCGACGCCGAACGACACACCCGACGCACCGCGCGGGTGCAGGCGATCACCAGCGCGCGATCCGCGCGCCGTCGAATGCCGCCTGAATCGGGATCGAAGGCTGCCTGACCTGCTCTCGTGTACGAGCTCACTTCTTCGCGGAGGAAGCCGCTCCATGATATTGAGACGCTCTGTTGTGGACAGTCTGGTTGGTGAGTTGCTGACCGATCCGTGGGGCACGATCCAGACGGTCCTCACCACGGTGTGGTCGTGGGTCCGCTCATGGGGGTTCGTTGCGTTGCCGGCGCTGCTTGTCGTCGTGGTTGGGTTGTGGGTTCAACATCGCTGGTGGTTTCGCCGGTGCCAGGACGCGCTTCACGATCGGGCCCGCGTGGTGACGATCCTGGCGCCGCCGACCGTCGACCCGGGCGGGGCACAAGCGGTGTGGTCGAACCTGGTGGGATTGCTGCGTCCGATGCTGCAGCGCATAATGCGCGGGCAGCCGCACCTGGCCTGGGAGTTTGTCTTCGATCACGACGGCGTCCAGATTCGGTTGTGGGTGCCGGGCACAGTCCCTCCCGGAATGGTCGAGCGCGCCATTGAAGCAGCCTGGCCCGGTGCGCACACCCGCAGCGCGCCCGCCAGCTCACCGCTGCTTACAGAGCCCGCCGATGGGCACCACCATCTGGTCACCGGGGGCGTGCTGCGCCTGGCACGGTCGGAGGCGTTGCCGATCCGCTCGGAGTTCGACACCGATCCGATCCGCGCGCTGCTCGGTGCACCAGTAGGCCTCGGGGTGCACGAGGTCGCCTGCGTGCAGATCCTCGCGCGCCCGGTCACAGGACGCCGGGTCAAGCGCGCTCGACGAGCCGCCCGCCACCTCGATGCCGGGCGGTCCACACGGATGGTGGGCCGCATTCTTGATCTGATCACCCCCGGACCTACGACCAGAGCGACAAACCAGGCTGGTCTGACGAAACTTGATCCGCAGACCTCGCTGGAGTTCAACGCCCAGAACCGCGCCATCGTGGCCAAGCAGCGCGGATCCCAGTGGGAAACCATTATTCGGTACGCGGTCGCGACAACCGTGCCCGCCGAGGTGTCCGCGGCGCAGGTCGCTCGGCGCCGCCAGCAACTCCGGGGCAGGGCGCACGCGATCGCCAGCGCGTTCTCCGGTTTCACCGAACACAACCACTACCGGCGCCACCGGCTGCGTGCCCCGCTGACGTCAATGGCTCAACGCCGGTTGCGACGCGGTGACCTGCTGTCGATTCCCGAACTAGCCGCCGTGGCGCATCTACCCACCGACGAGGGGCTGCCCGGCTTGGCCCGCGCCGGAGCAAGGGCAGTCCCGCCGCCGCCAAAGACGCCCACCGAAGGCGAGCTGATCCGTCCTGTCGGGATCTCCGACACCGGACACGCCCGCCCGGTCGGATTGCAAGTCTCCGACGCCCGCCACCACCTCCACATCCTCGGCGCCACCGGGTCGGGCAAGTCGACGATCCTGGCGCGGATGATCCTCGCCGACGCCGAGCACGACCGCGGCGCCGTGGTCATCGACCCCAAAGGCGATCTGATCACCGACGTGCTGCAACGGCTCCCCGAGCACACTGCCGAGAAGGTCGTACTCTTCGACGCCGACACCCGCGGTCCTGTGCCCTGCCTCAACCCGTTGGAAGGGCCGAAGGAAGCCGCCGTGGACAACCTCGTGTCGGTGTTCTCTCGGGTGTTCTCTTCAGCGTGGGGACCGCGCACCGAGGACATCCTGCGGTCCGCGTGCCTGTCGCTACGGGCTGCCTCGGAGACACCGACTCTGGCGAAGCTGCCTGACTTGCTCACCGACCCCGCCACCCGGGCACGGCATCAGGAGAAACTCAAGGATGACCCGACGCTGCGCGGATTCTGGAACTGGTACGAACAGCTCTCCGACGCCGCCCGCGCTCAGTCCATCGCCCCACTGCTGAACAAACTGCGCGCATTCTTGTTGCGGTCATTCGTAGTCAAGGCCATCGCCGCCGGTCCTTCCACAGTGGATCTTTCTACGGTGCTGGATGGTGGCCTGTGCCTGGTGCGTATCCCCAAAGGCAGTCTCGGCGAGGACACAACCCGGTTGTTGGGCTCACTCATCGTCGCGCGTGTCTGGCAAGCCACCACCGCCCGCGCGAAGCTGCCACAACGCCAGCGACGGGACGCCGCCCTCTACGTCGATGAAGCGCACAACTTCCTCAACCTGCCCTACGCCATGGAAGACATGCTCGCCGAAGCACGCGGCTACCGGCTCGCGATGACGCTCGCACACCAGCACCTCGGCCAACTCCCGCGAGATCTCAAAGAAGGAATCTCCACCAACGCCCGCTCGAAGATCTTCTTCAACGCCTCACCGGAAGACGCCCGCGAACTCGCCCGCCACACCGCCCCCCGGATCTCCGAACACGACCTAGCCCACCTCGGCGCCTTCCACGCCGCCACCCGACTGGTCGTCAACGGCGAGGAAACGCCACCGTTCACCGTCACCACCCAACCGCTCCCACCGGCTATCCGCGGACGAGCCAAGACGGTCCGCCAGGCAGCGGCACGCCACACCCGGCCCCTGGCCTCCAGTGCCGACCGCGCACACGACGACGAGCCGGACGCCAGTGGCTTTGACCCGCGCCGCGCGAGCTGAAACACCCAGTCCCAAGGCAACCCCGCATCACTGGGCGGCGCGCCGTTGTGCGTCTCCGCGATCCCGTTCGGAGGACTCTGCATGTTGGAACCCATTAGACCGCAACGTGATTTTCGCGCTCCGGTACCTGGTCGCGTCAGCTCACGGCTGGCCGCGTCCACCGAACATCAAGCCACCATTGCCGCCCACCTCACCGCTCGCGACCGGTGGATCGCGCGCATGCTCGCCGAACACCGCGTACTGACCACACACCAGATCACCGCGATCGCGTTCCCGTCCGGCCGCGCCGCCAACCACCGGCTGCGCCGGCTCTACCAATGGCGCGTGCTCGACCGCTTCCAGCCCTACATCGGACGGGGACGAGCGCCGATGTACTACGTCCTCGACACCGCCGGCGCCCATGTCCTTGCCCACGAGGACGGCCTCGAACCGCGCGAGCTCAAATTCCGCGCTGAACGCTCCGTCGGCATCGCCTACTCACTACGCTTGGCTCACCTGCACGGCGTGAACAGCTTCTTCACCACACTCCTCGCCGACGCTCTCGCTAGACATGACTGTGCAGTGACCGCATGGTGGTCCGAGGCCCGCTGCGCCCGCCATTTCGGTGACCTCGTCCGCCCCGACGGCTACGGCCGCTGGCGCGAAGGCGACCGTGAGATCGAATGGTTCCTGGAGTGGGACACCGGCAGCTACCAGTTGTCCCGCTTCGTAGCGAAACTGCCCGGCTACTTCGAACTCGCCACCACCACCCGCATCATCACTCCGCTGCTGGCGTGCTTCGCCACTCCACAACGGGAAACCCACGCGCGGAACTTGCTGACCGAGCACCTGAAAACCCACGTCAGGCCGCACGACCTACCGATCGCCACCACCAACGCCCAACACCTGCAGCACGTCGGCGCAGGCGCATCCCCCGAAATGTGGTTGCCTCTACGGAATTCTCGAGCCGGGCGCCGACGGCTGATCGAGCTGCTCGCCGCCTGGCCGCAGCTGGCGCCACCAGCAACCGCCAGCAACACCTTCCCCGAGGCCATCGAGCCGACATCGCAGCCACGCCTGAGCCCACCCGCACCGATGCCACCCTGGCACGCCAGGGATCTGACATGGTCCCCAGCGTGGTGATCCGCACATGCTCAAAACTCATCACCACGGTGCTGGTCGGCGCCATCGCAGTGATCGTGCTTGCTGCCGCCGCGTTGTTGGGAATCGCAGCCACCCTCTTCAACAGCGGCGGTTCTACGAACTGCACTCCAACCGACTCAGCTACGGCGAGCCACGGGTACGGACCGGACCAGATAACGAACGCTGCAACCATCGTCGCAATAGGGAAGCAGATGAACGTCCCAGAACGCGGCTGGGTGATCGCACTCGTGACCGCGATCCAAGAATCCCGGCTGCGCAACCTCGATCACGGCGATCGAGACAGCCTCGGACTGTTCCAGCAACGCCCATCCCAAGGATGGGGCACCGTCGACCAAGTCATGAACAGCACCTACAGCACCACCCAGTTCTATCGGCATCTTCTCGCAGTTCCCGGCTGGCAGAAGATGACCATCAACGATGCTGCACAAGCCGTCCAGCGCTCCGGATTTCCACACGAATACGCCCAACACGAACACGCTGCGCGCCAACTCCTCGGCATCGTCCACGATGCCACCTGCACCGGCACGCCCTCCGGGAACTGGACCGTTCCCGCGCAGGGGCAGTGCACCTCCGGTTTCGGTCGGCGAGGTAGCGAGTTTCATCGCGGTCAAGACATCGCCGCACCGATAGGCACACCCATCCTTGCCGCCAGCAGTGGCACGGTCATCGACTCCGGCCCCGCCCGTGGCTACGGACTCTGGATCCGCATACAACACTCAAACGGCGTCGTCACCACCTACGGGCACAACAACCGCAACATAGTCCAGAAAGGCCAAGGGGTCCACACTGGACAACCCGTTGGCGAGGTCGGCGATCGCGGGGAATCAACAGGCCCGCACCTGCATTTCCAGGTCGAAGTCGACAGCCAACCCGTCGACCCGGTCACGTTCTTCCGGCAACAGTCAGCATCACCGCTGTGTGGCTGACGTCCGTACCGAGCTCGCGCCCCGCTACAGCACGGCACTGGTCGGCCTCTGCTCCACCGATGCGGGACACTCGCGCAAAGCGTTCAGAGCTACGAATCGGAGGCGTTTCCGTCCTCCAGGAGCTTGTAGACGTTGCTGCGCTGCATTCCGACTTCCTTGGAGATCGTCAAACGCGGGATCTTAGCGGCGTCAGCGTCGAGAACCGCTTGATGCCGTTCCTTACGCGCCTCGCGCTGCCGTGCGAGGAGGTTGGTGATCTTCGCCTCGACCTCGGCTTGCTCCTCGCGAGCTTCCTGTAGGTCCCTCTTGATGCCATCGAGCTTGGATCTGCAAGCGCGTAACTGCAGGACCTCCTTAGGTGTTTCGTCCGGCTGGCTCACGTAGACGCCACCACCTATCGGGATCACCGCGGCGAGCGAACCTCGTCGTCGTCGCCTGTCTACCATGCATGTCTATCACTCCTCTCAACAGGACGCATGGTTGGACCCGACACCTGTATAAGGTGCGCGGCGCTGTACGTAGGATGCCCGTCGCTTCACTGATGAGGCCGGGCGACGCGTTGCCTCGCAACTTGTGCCGGATCAGGTCGGTTGGCAGTCGCCCATCCAGGCCCGTCGACCGGCCTGGGCCAATGCTTCCTTGCGCTGGCGCCAGTTGGGCATCCACAGGTTCATCTGGTGTTGCCAGGCTGGCCCGTGGGGCTGACCCGACGGGCGGGTGGCGTGGGCGAGTTCGTGAACGAGAACGTACTCGATCAGCTCGAGCGGTAGTCCGAATACCGGCCAGTGGAGGCTGACGAGGTGCTTGGCCGGGCTGTAGGCGCCCCAGCGGCGACGGCCGAGGCTGCGGACTTCATATCGCACGCCCTGGATGCCGCCGCGGCGTTCGTACCGCTCACCATGCTCCTTGGACCACGTCAATCCACGGTCGCGGTAGAGCGTGATCACCGCATTACGGGTCGCCTCGAGCCGGGTGTGCGGAATGTAGAGGACATCCGTGACTCCCAGGACGTGGACCACGCGCTCGGTTCGTGCAGGCGTGCCGTCCTCGGTGAGCCGGAGCCGGTAGGTCCGGCCGAGAAGATCGAACTCCTCACCATCGACGAAATCCTTGACCGCGAAATCTGGGGCAAGCTGCCGGGCCTCGGGTATGTTCTTCGCGAGCCAACTCCGGCGAACGCGGACGAAATTCGCGACTTGTTCCGGGGTGGCGTGCGGCGGCGCCAGCACCCTTACTGGTTCGCCCGGCTTGAGTTCGAGTCCGAGAGTGCTACGGCGGGGCCGGATCTCGACACGAAGGTCCCAGTCTTTCGGAAGGTCGAGGCTAGCCACCGCCTGCTCGATGTGAGCAGCCAGGTCGAAGTGTTCGGTCATCGGATGCCTTCCTGATGGGTGATGTGGTCGGCTGCGGCGATAGGAGTGGCAACGCCGGCCCGAAACAGGTCAGTTACGCCGGTCGATGCGGCGGAGGTGATCGGGCCGGGAACGCCGTAGACGCGACGGCCCAGCGCCGCGGCGGTATAGGCAACGGCCACAGCACCGCTGCGGAGGCCGGCCTCTACGACGACGGTCGCCACCCCGAGGGCTGCCAGCAGCCGACCCCGGGCTGCGAACCGGGGCCGAGTGGGCCTCGTACCGAAGGGGTACTCGCTGATCAGCAGTCCGTTGTGCGCGACCGAATCCAGCAACCGGGCATGTCCCTGGGGGTAGGCGACGTCGACGCCGCAGGCCAGGACCGCGATCGGAGGTGTGGGGCCGAGCAGCGCGCCGCAGTGGGCGTGGCCGTCGATGCCGTAGGCACCGCTGGCCAGGACGGTGACACCTGACCGGGACAGATCCATGCCAAGGGTCTTGGCGACGTGTTCGCCGTAGCCGGTGGCCGCGCGGCTGCCTACCACGGACACGGCCGCACGTGTGCTTTCAGCCAGGCCGGCGTTGCCACGAACCCAGAGACCTAGGGGAGCGCCGAGGCCGTGTTCCGACAGGCTGTGGAACGCACCGTGCGGCCAGCCGGGATCGTCCGGAGTCAGCAGCCGGCCTCGGCCGGCGTCGATCGCCGCCAGGTCGTCATCGATACGGGACCGAGGGTTGCAGATCTCCTGCAGGACCGCCTGCGGTGCAGCCCCGGACCGGATGCGTTCGACCGCTTCCACCGGGCCGTGTGCGACGACGAACGCGCCGACAGCTGGAGCGGGCGGTTCGGTGGCGCGCAGGAGAAACGCACGAGCGGCAAGAAGGTCGGTGATGGTCATGGGTGGCGCTCCTTGTCACGAAGCGAATAAGGACGGAACAGGCCGCGCCGATGGGGAAACCCGTGTCGGCAGAGCCCATGTACGAGGGAAGGAAGGAGCGGCGCAGGATCCGCCTTACTCGGTGCGGTCGTGCAGCGGGATCGGCAACGAGTGGCCGACCAGCTCGGCCCACCGGGAATCACTGGAGTGCAGGAAGGCACCGGACGCCATGAACCACCGGCCCGGTGAGTCCGCCGGGCGCGCGACATGCCTGCCGCACTCGGACCGCAGCGACACCGCCGGAGCATCCTGGCGTGGCTCGGTGAGGCGTGCGAAGTCGGGAACATCGTCGCCGTCGATTTCGACGATCACGACCCCGCGGACTCGTGAGGACAACCCTCCATTGGAACAAGACCCATACGGTCCTGTGAGGATGTTGAAGGGAAATCCCTTCCTTGTCGCGGGAATAGCGATGCTTTCGTCACCGATACCCGGAATCTGGTCCAGAGAAGTGATACCCCACGATGTGTCCACCCAGGACTGGAGTCTCGTACGTCTTGTACTCGATTCCTGCGATACGTATGGCCCGCGTGGCTGCGTCGGGAAGTCGTCTCAGGGCTTCGTTACGCAAGTGGCGAGACCATGCCCTGGCCGGGCTTTTGTCCCATCCTCGGCTCTCGCTCGTTTGGTAGTCGTAGCAGTCGACTAGCTTGAGGATGGCGACCAAATGGAACAAGAACGACGCGGTCTGAACGGTGTAGTCGGAGGGCGGCGCCTGACTGGACCCGTCCGAAACCTCAGCTTCGTATGTGGTGGTCGAACATGGAAGCCAGCGAACCGCCACGACCGTCCACCGGCTGCGCCGGGTGGAGGTCGTGGCGCTCGAGGTTGGGACAAGCAACGCTGCGACTGTCAGCGCGTGATGAAGTGAGCGTTGACGGTCGCTTCGGCTTGGGTGGGGTTTGCGACGTCGACGACTTCGGCGAATCGGGTCCACTGGCCCCAGTCTCCGGATCTGGTCCGTGTTGAAACCTCCCTTGGGCGGCCGTCAAAGACGGCCGAAATGAGCACGGTGTCGCCGACGGGTGAATCCTGACCCTGTATGGGCGGGCGAAAATGGACCCACTCCCTGACAAGTAGGGAGTGATCAGTGTGGAGGACTGGGCGGAGATCCGTCGGCTTCACCGGTGTGAGGGCATGCCGATTCGGGCGATTGTTCGGAAGATGGGCGTCGGGCGGAACACGGTGCGGCGGGCGTTGGCCTCGGACGGGCCGCCGCGATATCAGCGGCCGGCGAAGGGCTCGATCGTAGATGCGGTGGAGCCGCAGGTGCGGGAGTTGCTGGCGGAGTGGCCGACGATGCCGGTGCCGGTGATAGCCGAGCGGATCGGCTGGCAGCGGGGTCTGACGGTGCTCAAGGACCGGGTGCGGGAGTTGCGTCCGTTGTTCCTTCCGCCGGATCCGGTGTCGCGAACGGTGTATCAGCCCGGTGAGCTGGCTCAATGCGACTTGTGGTTCCCGCCGGTGGACATCCCGCTGGGGTGCGGACAGGTGGGACGGCCGCCGGTTCTGGTGATGGTGTCGGGGTATTCCCGGGTGATCACGGCGCGAATGATCCCGTCTCGGCAGGGCCCGGATCTGCTGGCCGGTCACTGGATGCTGCTGTCTGGCTGGGGGCGGGTGCCCAGGACGCTGGTATGGGACAACGAGTCCGCGGTCGGGTTCCGCAAGGCCGGTCGGCCGGTGCTGACCGAAGCGATGAACGCCTTCCGCGGAACGCTCGGGATCGCAGTGATCCAATGCCGGCCCGGTGATCCGGAGGCCAAGGGCCTGGTGGAACGAGCCAATGGCTATCTGGAGACCTCGTTTCTGCCCGGCCGCAGCTTCACCGGACCAGCTGATTTCAATGCCCAACTGGCCGAGTGGCTGACGCGGGCCAACCACCGCCACCACCGCATCCTGGAGTGCCGGCCGGTCGACCGGTGGGAGCATGATCGCCAGGCCATGCTGGCCCTGCCGCCGGTGGCCCCGGTGACCGGATGGCATGCGGGTATCCGGTTGCCGCGTGATCACTACATTCGCTTGGACGCCAACGACTATTCGGTGCACCCGTCGGCGATCGGTCACCGCGTCGAGATCACCGGGGACCTGGAGCACGTGGAGGTGATCTGCCGGGGCCGCCTGGTCGCCCGGCATGACCGGTGCTGGGCGGCGCATCAAAGCATCACCGATCCCGAACACGCCACCGCTGCAGCCAGGCTGCGGCAACACGCCCGCCGGCCAAGCCTGCGCCCGGTCGACACACCCGTCGAGCACCGCGTGCTGGCCGATTACGACCACGCACTCGGCCTCGACGCCCCAGAGGGGGTGGCGTGATGGGGCCGGCAAACCCGCCAGCACCGACAACCGCAATATAGCCTCCGAAATCGCCTATCTCGCCAGGGCGTTGAAGGCACCGTCGCTGGCCGGGGCGGTCGAGCGCCTGGCTGAACGGGCCCGGGCCGAGGACTGGTCTCACGAGGAATTCCTGGCCGCTTGCCTGCAACGCGAGGTCGCCGCTCGCGAGTCCCACGGCGGTGAGGGACGTATCCGCACCGCCCGGTTCCCGAGCAGGAAGTCCTTGGAGGAGTTCGATT
>NZ_FNOK01000025.1:73902-131285 GCF_900106995.1 Saccharopolyspora shandongensis | reverse complement strand
GCGATCCAGTGTCATATCCGGTATTAGACCCCGTTTCCAAGGCTTATCCCAGAGTGCAGGGCAGATTACCCACGTGTTACTCACCCGTTCGCCACTCATCCACACCCGAAAGTGCTTCAGCGTTCGACTTGCATGTGTTAAGCACGCCGCCAGCGTTCGTCCTGAGCCAGGATCAAACTCTCCAACAATGCTGTTGAACAATCCCAGCAGACACTCAAACCCAACCGGGCGAGCGTCATACTCAAAGAAACCACCAACCACACACAATCTGCATGGTCGGGGGCATAAAAGAACACTAACCAAAACAGTCCGCTGTTGAGTTCTCAAAGAACACACCCACACCATCGCATCAATCCCTATCGGGACCGCAGCTCCGGGGAGCATTTCCTCGTTTTCGCTTTCGTGTTTACCACTGTAGAGCATCGTGATTTCCCGTGTCAAACCGGGGGGTTCGCTTTCTCAACCGACCCAATTCGTTATCTTTCGGGACCACTTGGCTCTTCAGTTATCAACACGCGGAAGCGTTTAGCTTTTTCAAGTCTTGCCTTTCGGGCTCGCCCACTCTACCACTCAGTCGTGGGAGCTTGGTTCGCGACCCCGCGTCAGGCTCGGCCCGGTTTTCCCGGCCCGTGTCGCTCTGACTTGGATAAATTTACACACCCCCAAAACACCCCTTGCAACCACCCCCCTTTAAACACCTCCGCGGTCCATCAACAGGCCGTTCGTCTGCGAAAACAGGCTTGTCGCCACTCCCGATCCGCCTTCTCAGAGCACCAGCGACAGGAGACGGGAACTCAGAGACTTTCCGTGGGTGTCGAGGGCCAGCGATGTAGTCACCCCGCCGTCGAGCGCTTGGCGACAGGTGAACTGCAGGCCGCACAGGTTCGGCAGTTCGTAGCGGAGCACCTCGCCCCGGATGTGACCCGCGAGGTGCTCGCGGACCCGTTCCGCCGTGACCTCCCGGGCCAGGAGGGGGAAGTCGTCGTCGCGATAGGGGAACAGCGACAGCGTCGAAGTGTCCCCTTTGTCGCCGGCCCGGCAATGGGCGATTTCATGCAGCAGCATCGTCGGCCTCCAGCACCGTCACCCGGGTCTCGACGTCCGATCGGGGAATGAACGCCGACACGATGCCGATCACCTCGCGGACATCGGCGCGAACACCGCCACCACCCGCCGGCCCGTTCGTGTAGAGCGCTTCGACCTCGTGGCACACGACGTCGGCCGCCGCCGGATCGGGCGCCATCGCCGCCACCCGCAGGCGGCACTCATCCGTCGGCTCGCCCGAGTCCCTGAGCGCGCCGAGGACTTCCGCCCTGATGCGCAGCCCGGTGCCGCGCAGCCTGGTGGTGACCACATCCGCCGCCAACCGTGCCCGGCCGGCGGCGTTCGGCCCGGCATAGCTGATGCCGCACTCCGCCCGATACCCCGCGCGGTAGCCGACGCTCACCTTCAACTCCGCCGGGCGAGCCATACCGGCGGCACCGCTGATCCGGACCCGGTCGGCGCCGGTCTGCTCCGCGCGCACCGGGCGGAAGTCCAGCACCACGTCGGGAGTGCGGTAGCCGGTCGGGTCGGTCACCTCGTAGAGCAGCTGCTCGCGCACCGTCCCTGTGGAGACGACGCCTCCGGTGCCCGCGAGCTTGCCGATGGTCGCCGTGCCGTCCGATGCCACTTCCGCGAACGGGAACCCCAGCTCGGCCAGGCCCGGCACGTCCTTCACCCCGGGGTCCGCGAAGTAGCCACCGGTCACCTGCCCCGCGCACTCCAGGAGGTGCCCGACGAGCGTGCCGGCCGCGATCCGCGGCCAGTCGTCGAGCTCCCAGCCCAGCCGGTGCGCCAGCGGCGCGACGAACAGCGACGGGTCCGCGACTCGTCCGGTCAGCACCACGTTCGCCCCGGTGTCCAGCGCCGGTAGCAGTGCGTCCGCGCCCAGGTAGGCGTTCGCGGAGACGACCGCGCCGTGGTCGGCGAGCGGGATCCCGTCCTCCAGCGCCGGAACCCGCAGGTCGAGCCGGTCCAGCACGTCGTCCCCGGTGACCACTGCGATCTTGCCGCGCACGCCCAGGTCCACCAGCAGGTCGCGGGTGACCGCACCCGCCGCTAAGGGGTTCGCCGCGCCCATGTTCGTCACCACCCGCACGCCGTGCTCGCCGGTGACCGGCAGCAGCCGCTCGAAGCGCGCACGCAGCCGCGGGTCGTAGCCGACCGCCGGGTCGCGCAGCTTCCGCTGCTGGCCGAGCGCGATGGTGCGTTCTGCCAGGCATTCCAGGACCAGGTCGTCCAGGCCGGCCCGCGCCGCGAGGTCCACCGCAGGTCCGATCCGGTCGCCGGCGAACCCGGCTCCGCTGCCGATGCGCATCACAGCACCCCCGTGACCAGCGCGACCGCGGTCATCACCAGCGTCGTGCCGAACGCCCACTTGAAGATGAACCGCTGGTGGTCGCCGAGGTCGACCTTGCTCATCCCGAGCAGGATGAACGTCGAGGCGGTCAGCGGGCTGAGCGGGAAACCGGTGGTCATCTGGCCGAGGATCGCGGCCCGCCCGATGGCGGCCGGATCGCCGCCGAGCGCCGCGGTGGTCTCGGCGAGCACCGGGACCACGCCGTAGTAGTACGCGTCCGGGGTGAACACCAGGCTGAACGGCATGCTGGTGATCGCGGTCGCCACCGGCAGCAGCCCGGCGGCGGAGTCCGGGATGACCGCCACCAGGCCCTCGGCCATCGCCTTGATCATCCCGGTGCCGGTCATGATGCCGGTGAACACCCCGGCGGCGAAGATCACCGCGACGACCAGCACCACGTTGTACGCGTGCTTGGTCAGCAGTTCTTGCTGGCCCTGCCAGGACGGCCGGTTGATCAGCAGCGCCACCAGGAAGGCCACCAGGAAGAGCACTTCCAGGTCCGCGAGCTGGGCGAGCAGGCACCCGACTAGCACCAGTGTCAGGGCCGCGTTGGCCCAGTACCGCACCCGGTCGGCCCCGGTCGGACGGGCGCGGTTCGCGACGGCCACCTCGATGACGCCGAGCCGCTTCCGCTCCGCGCGGCCGATCAGGTACGCCGCCAGCAGCACCCAGAGGATTCCGGCCAGCATCGCGGGGAGCACCGGGAGGAACAGCTGGCTGCTGTCCAGCTTCAGCGCGGCCATCGCCCTAGCCGTGGGGCCGCCCCACGGCACCATGTTCATCACGCCCGCGGCCAGGCAGATCACGCCGGCCAGCACGATTCGCCGCATGCCCAACCGCTGGTAGATCGGCAACAGCGCGGACACCGTGATGAGGAACGTCGACGCGCCGTCGCCGTCGAGCGCGACGAGCAGCGTGAGCAGCGCGGTGCCCAGCGTGATCTTCAGCGGATCGCCCTTGGCCCAGCGCAGGATGCGGGTCACCGCCGGGTCGAACAGCCCGGCGTCGACCATCAGGCTGAAGTAGAGCACCGCGAACGTGATCATGATGGCCACCGGCGCGACGGTGATCAGGCCGTCGGCGATCAGCGAGCCGAGCCGGCCGCCGAAGCCGCTGGCCACCGCGGCGGCTATGGGCACCAAGGTCAGTGCGAAGAGCACCGAAACACGTCGGGACAGCACCAGGGCCAGGAAGACCCCGATGGTCAGGAACCCACTCGCGGCGAGCATGCAGCACCTCCGTTGCCGGACGGACGTACTGTGATCCGCGTCGCTCATGCGCGTCAAGCAAGAGTTACTGATAGATTAATTCGCCGTGGGCATGGATCTGACGCTTCAACAGCTCCGACTGGTGCTCGCCGTGCACGACGCGGGCAGCTTCACGCTCGCCGGAGATCAGCTCCACCTGGCTCAGTCTTCGATGAGCCGCACCGTCCGGGAGGTGGAGCGCAAGCTCGGCATCACGCTGTTCGAACGCACCACGCGGAACCTCGTCATCACGCCGGAGGGCAGCGAGTTCTGCCGGGTGGCGCGGCGCGTGGTCGAGGCCTTCGACGCCGGGATCAACCACTTCGAGGGGTTCCTGGCCGGCAGCCGTGGCCGGGTGCGGATCGCGGCGCTGCCGTCGCTGGCGGCGATCCTGCTGCCGCCCGTGGCCTCCGCCTACCGGGCGACGCACCCCGAGGTCGAACTGTCCATTGAGGACGGCATGTCGGACGAGGTGCTGCAGCGGGTCCGCAGCGGCGCGGTCGACCTGGCCGTCACGGTGGTGCCCGAACCGCTGCCGGACCTGCAGGTCCGGCCGATCGCCACCGACCGGTTCTGCTGCGTTTTCCCGCCGTCGCACCGGTTCTCCGAACACCGGCGGCTCGACTGGGCGGACCTCGCCGGCCAACCGCACATCGCCTTCGACCCGACCAGCAGCATCCGGCAGCACGCCGAACGCGCCTTCGCCGCCGCGCGGGTGCGCCCAGACGTCGTGCTGGAATCGCGGAACATCACCACCGTCGCGGGACTGGTCGCGGCCGGGCTCGGCGTGGCGGTGATGCCCGGGCTGGTGCTACCGCTGATCCAGTTCGCCGGGCTCGAACACCGGGCGCTCGGCGGCCCCGAGGTCCGCCGCCGCATCGCGGTGGTACGCGATCCGCACCGCCCGCTCGCCGCGGCATCGCAAGCGTTCATGACCGCGATCGGTCAGGCCCAGCACTCAGCCGAAGCCTCGCCACCGGAGACGACCTGGCTCTGAAGCCGCGAGGAATCAGGAGGGCTTGACCGCGCGGTGGACGGCGACGACGCCGCTGGTGAGGTTGCGCCACTGCACGCCGCTCCAGCCGCTCTCGGCGATCAGCTCCGCCAACCCGCGCTGGTCCGGCCACTCGCGGATCGACTCCGCGAGGTAGACGTAGGCATCCGGGTTGGACGACACCGCGCGGGCGATCGGCGGCAGGGCCCGCATCAGGTAGTTCATGTAGATCGTCCGGAACGGCTGCCAGGTTGGCGTCGAGAACTCGCACACCACCAGCCGGCCGCCGGGGCGCACCACCCGCAGCATCTCCCGCAGGCCGGCGGCCGTGTCGACCAGGTTCCGCAGCCCGAACGAGATCGTCGCGGCGTCGAAGGATTCGTCGGCGAACGGCAGCCGGAGCGCGTCGGCCGCGACCATCGGCACGCCTCGATCCCGGCCGACCGACAGCATGCCCAACGAGAAGTCCGCGGCCACGCACCAGGCGCCGGAGCGGGCGAACTCCACCGTCGACACGCCGCTGCCTGCTGCCAGGTCGAGCACCCGCTCGCCCGGCTTCGGAGCCAGAGCCCGCCGGGTCACTTCCCGCCAGCGCCGGTCCTGCCCGAAGGACAGCACCGTGTTGGTCAGGTCGTACCTGCGCGCGACGCCGTCGAACATCGCGGCGACCTCGTGAGGCTTCTTGTCCAAACCGGCCCGAGACACACCCGAAGAGTACGTGGCGGGATCAGCGAGATCACCAGCACGCCCATCAAGTCCGCATTGCGGAATTCCTATTCCGTCCCCCTTCCCCCGGTGCCCGGCCCACGATCAGGCGTCGGACCGCAACTGGATCCGCAGGCACTCCCTGACCTGCTCCGCCTTCTCCGGATGTTGCTCCCGCCGCCCCACCGGGCGGAATCCGACGCGCTCGTAGAAACGCCGGGCAGCCGGGTTCCCGTCGAAGACCCACAACGTCACGGAGCTCGCGCCCCTGCTCCGCGACCACGCCAAGACCGCATCGACCAGGACGTCCGCGACGCCCTCGCCCCGCCACGCCTGGTCGACCCACATTGCTTCGAGCCGGTACTCCGCCCGGGTCGGCGTCGGCACCGCCGAGACGACGCCGACGGCCTCCTGCTCCGCCCAAGCCACGAACCACGGGCCGCGGGCGAGCCGCTCCCGCCAGAACGCCATCGACCGCGTCCGCTCGCCGTCCAAAGTAGACCCGAATGCGGCAGCGTCCGCCGCGAGCGCGCGCAGCCGCACCTCCCGCAAGGCAGCGAGCTCGCCCTCGACCACCCGACGCACGGAAATCACGCCACTCATGATGAATGGGATAAGCGTTGTGGCGCAACGGATTTATTGTCCGGGCGGTGGGTCTCCGGCTACCTGATCCGTCAGGCGGCCAAGGGCTCCACGCGTTTCGCAACGTCGGAGTAGTGCCCGATCAGCTGCTGGCACAGCGCGGGCCAAGTCCGCCCAGCGACGGCGGTACGAGCTGCGTCGCCGAACCTCGCCCGCAGCTCCGGGTCGCGCAACTCCGCGACGGCGGCGAGCAGCGCATCCGCGTGCACAGCGGGATCTTCGGCCGGCAGCAGATAGCCCGTGCGGCCGTGGTCGACGAGATCCCGGGGCCCGCCGGCATCCGGGGCGACAACCGGCACGCCCGAAGCCATCGCCTCCTGCACCGCCTGGCAGAACGTCTCGTGCGGCCCGGTGTGCACGAAAACGTCCAGGCTCGCGTAGATCCGCGCCAGCTCGTCGCCGGTCCGCTGGCCGAGGAAAGCCGCACCCGGCAGCGCCGCACCGAGGTTCTGGCGTTCCGGCCCGTCACCCACGACGACGAGCCGCACGCCCGGCATCCCGTCCAGCGCCGCCAGCCGCTCGATGCGCTTCTCCGGCGCCAACCGCCCGACGTACCCGACGAGCAGCTCGCCGTTCGGCGCCAACTCGCGGTGCAGATCGGAATCCCGGCGATGCGGTGAGAACCGGGCGGTGTCCACGCCCCGCCCCCACCGGTGAACGCGCGGAACTCCGTGCTCCCGCAACGTTTCCACGGCCCACGTCGACGGGGCCAACGTCCGGTCGGCGGCACCGTGCAGCCGACGGATCCAGCGCCACGCGGCGCGGGCGGTCAGCCCCAGGCCGTACGACTCGGCGAACCCCGCGACGTCGGTCTGGTAAACGGCAACGGTCGGGACGCCGATCCGCCTGGCTGCGGCCAGGCCGCGCGCCCCGACGATGAACGGCGACGCCAGATGCACGACATCCGGGCGGAATTCCTGCAACCCGCGCAGCAACCGACGCGTGGGGAAGCCGATCGGCAACGACGAAACCAGCGGCAGGTCCATCGCGGGCAGCCGGATCACCGGGAAACCCGCGTACTCCTCCGGGCCCGCTCCCGGCGCGATCACCAGCGCCGCATCGCCCCGCCGCCGCAAGTGCTCCAGCACTCGCAGCACGGAATTCGTCACCCCGTTGATTTGCGGCAGGAAGCTCTCGGTCACGATCGCTATGCGCACGCGGCACACCGTGACGGCCCGGTCCGGCGAACAGTCGACCGCAACGTGACGGCACCGCCAACGCCAACCGAAGACCACGCCAACTCGCCGACCGGACCACTCGCCGCGTGCGGCAACTCGCAATCGTGACCTGTAACTCCACAACCGGTCACCTGAGTGTTGCGCTCTGGTCACCCACCGCACGGAGCCTGGGACGGCATGACGGTCCTGCCCTCCCCGCCCGCGCAGATCGACCCCGCCCTGGTTTCGCGGGCGTTCGAAGTCGCCGTTCGACTGGGTCACCGACACCGGCCGCACCCTCGAACGGCACACCCGCCGGATCCTCGCCGACGAGTTCCCCGGAATCCCGGTGTTCGGCGAGGAATTCGACGCCGCGCCCACCACCGTCGCCGAGCACTGGGCCGCACGCGCCGGTTCCGCGCGGTTCCGCTGGTCGGTCGACCCGGTCGACGGCACCGCCAACTACGTGGCGGGGCTGCCCTGGTGCGCCTACAGCCTGGCGATGCTCGACGAGCACGGGCCGGTCGTCGGGGTGGTCGCCGATCCGTACCGCACGCAGATCTACGCCGCGGCGCGCGGCCGCGGCATGCGTGCCAACGGCACCCCGGTTCGGCTGCCCGTGCAAGGCGAAGCGCGCGGCGGCATCGTTTGCACGGAGCTGACCAAGAACGGGCCGTGGCGCGGCATGGACCGGTTCATCACGAACGCCGCGAGCGCCCAGGTCGGGGTCCGGTTGCTGGGCTCCCCGGCGCTGGCCATCACCCAGGTCGCGCTCGGCCACGCGATCGCCGCGGTCCTCGACTCGTACGAGGAGTGGGACGTCGCGGGCGCGCTGGCGCTGGCCACCGAATCCGGTGCCACCGTGCTGGACCGCCGCGGCAGCACGACCGCGCTCCCGCTGGACGGTCTGCTGGTGGCCGCGCCCGGTGTCGCCGCCGACGTGCACGACTGGTGGCGGCAGGCCACCGAAGGGAGCTGATCGTCAGGCGGCCGTCATCAGCGCACGGGCGGGAGCCGAACCCGGAGGCGGGCCGAACACCGCCGACATCGGCCGCAGCAGCGGGAACTGATCGCGCAGCACCAGCACCTGCTCGTGGATCCGGCTGAGATCGGGGGCGGCGACCAATTCCACGACCGCCTCCAGCACGTGGTCGGTGACCATCCCGAACCTGGCCGCGGCGTCGTCGAGCTGGCTCTGCACCCGGCCCACCACGGCGTCGTCCCGCGACTCGCTGCTCTCCAGGCCGCGTCCCAGCTCGGAAAGCGCCCGAACGTTCGGCAATTCCGCGTCCATCCGCCGTACCACCGTCTGCAACTGGTGCCGGGCCTGCGTGGAGGACACCGCGTCGACGGCCCGAGCGGCCCGGTACACCGCCTGCTCGCACCGCTGGACTTCGTTGAGCCACTTGTCCGGCAGGGGCGACGGGGACACGACCGACTGCGTGGCGGGCGGCACGACGGTGGGTCCGACAACCTCCCTGGCCCGTCGTCTCCGGGCGCAGACGACGGCCAACATCACCCCAGCCCCACACGCTCCCGCAATCAAGGCGACGAGCACCTGCACCCAGATTCCGTCCATGTCGAGTTGTGTCCTTCCGCTTCGCCGAAGAGGCATCCGAACCGGTGTCCCGCCCGCGGTCACCGGTCCGACGTTGTCGACCAGACCGAAGTTCCCGAGCGCCCCCCCCAGATCACTTTGCGCCTGCCAGGCCCCGGAGTTCTTGGGGGAAAGTACTCAATCTGATCGCCTGTGCCGCAACTCTCGGACCTGATCAGGACTGCGCCGCGGATCTGGCCAGGTACTGCATGTCGGCGAGCAGGAATTCCATGCCGCCGGTGTGCACCCCGTCGCGGCCGCCGGGCCGGACGAACTCGCCGAACTCCGTCGGGTCCGGTCGTTCCAAGCGGGCCACCGAGAACACCTCGTCCAGCACCTCGCTCACCTCACCGCGCACCACCGCCGGATCGACCCCGCAGCCGGCATCCGCCAGCCGGGCCTCGACCGGATGCGGCGTGAACAGCTCGCCGGTCATCGGCCACACCCGCTGGAACCCGCCCGCCACGCGCCGCGCCGAGGCGGCGTTCGCATCGCCGAGGTGGATGACCCACTGCGCGGCGTGGTCGCGGTGCCTCGTCAGGCCTGCGAGGGACCGCGCGGCCAGGGTGGCCAGCACGGCGTCCCGGCTCCGCGTCAGCCGTTCGAACACCGCCGCCCGCCACGCGGTGTACAGCAGCAACCGCGCGACGGTGGCCGAGAAGCCGCCGCCCTGCCCCGGCCCGCAGTCGATCTCGACCAACCGCACGTTGCGGAACTCCGCGGCGGTCCGGAAGTACGCGAGGCTGTCCTCGCCGCGCCCCGCGCCCTCGACCTCACCCGCGCGGTGCAGCAGGATCCTGGCTTCTCCCAACAGGTCGAGCGCGATCGCGCCGAGCGCCGCGGCCTCTTCCAGCTCCGGGGCGCGGATTCCCCACTCGGACAACCGATGCGCCAGGACCAGCGCATCGTCACCGAGCATCAGGCAGTACTGCGCGAGATCCGGAGCGGGCACACCAGCCGGAACCGAACGATCCACAGTGGACATTGAAGGTGCGCCGAGCACCCACTGCTGCACATCCGACGCACTGGACTGCACTTCAGACGTGTTCATGGCGACCTCGCAGACGCGGGCCGGCGGCCGGTCGGCACGAGTGAACCGCTTCCCCCACGAACAGGTCCACATCGGTCGTGCGACTCCGCCGCTAGCCCCCTTACGGCGGGGAAACCAGTGTCACACCACCCGGCCGAATTAGGGAAGCCTGATCAGCGGTACAAGGGCCCAAGGACTCACCGCGCGGTCGGCCGCCGGAGTAGCCAGTACACCGGCAGCAGCACCGCCCACAGCACGGCGAGCGAGCTCGACACCGGAAGCAGCGAAAGGGTCATGTTGCGGCCGGCCACGCGCACCAGGTCCGGATTCCGCGAGTCGTACTCGACCCGGACCAGCTGCCCGGCCTGCAAGTCGGCCGGGTAGAGCACGCCGTTCGGCGGGATGTAGACGCGGCCCTCATCGGTGTTGAAGCGCACCACGGTCCGGGTCAGCGAGGTGTCCACCACCTCGGCCACCGCTTCGCCCTTGGACTCCTCGATAGTCCGGTCGTTGATGAAGCACGCACCGACGATGGACAGCCCCATCACGGTCAGCAACAGGCCGAACACCAGCACACCTCGCGCCGCACGCGCTCGTCCCCGACGACGGGGCGGCACCGCAACCAACTGGTCACCATCCGTACTGGTCTCGGTCACCGAGTCGGCCGCGTTCTGCGCCACCGCATCGCTCGCCACGGTGACCGATTGTAGGCACCCGGTCGACGGCCACGCGCATGCCTTCGGTGCCGCCCACCTGTTGGAGCGCGACGCATACCCTCCAGGAGTGGCGACTACACCCAGGCTGCCGACGGCGCGAACGCGAAGGCTCGAAGCGGGCGACCCCCGATACGACCGCCCCCTGCTGGAACTGCTGCCGGCCGATGCCGTGCTCAGCTGGGTCCGCGACGGCGCCGGGCTCGTCGGCTGGGGCTGCGCGGCCCGCCTGGACGTCTCCGGTCCCGACCGCTTCAACCGGGCCGACGACTGGTGGCGAGAGCTCTGTCACCAGTTCGAAGTCGACGACTCGGTCGGGCTGCCCGGCTGCGGCCCGGTGGCGTTCGCCAGCCTGGCCTTCGCCGACGACCCCGGGCACTCGGTGCTGATCGTTCCCGAAGTCGTCATCGGGCAACGCGACGGTGTGCGTTGGATCACCACGATCGGCGACGGCTCCGCCGAACAGCCGCCGGTCGAGCCCGTGCACCCGCCCGGCACGGTGTCCTACAGCGACGGGCAACTGTCCTCGACCGGCTACCGCCAGGCCGTGGCCGAGGCCGTGCACCGCATGCGGCAAACCGGCGACCTGGACAAGATCGTGCTCGCCCACGACCTGCTGGCCAGCACCTCCGAGCCGCTCGACGCCCGGTTCCTGCTGAACAACCTCGCCGCCCGGTACCCGACCTGCTGGACGTTCGCCGTGGACGGCCTCGTCGGCGCCACTCCCGAACTGCTGCTCGAGCGCGAGGGATACGAAGTGCGGTCCCAGGTGCTGGCCGGCACGGTCTGGCCGCGCGAGGGGCACACCACCGAGCAACTCGCCGATGAGTTGATGGCCTCCGCGAAGAACCGCAGCGAGCACGCCTACGCGGCGGAGTCGCTGGCGGTTCGCCTCCGTCCCTTCTGCAGCGACCTCACGGTGCAGAACGAGCCGGAGGTCCTCAAGCTGCGCAACGTCCTGCACCTCGCGACCAACGTCGAAGGCAAGCTCAGCGAAAGCGGCACCCGCGACGGCGCTGCAACGCTGCTGCGCATGGTCGCCGCGGTGCATCCCACGGCCGCGGTCGGAGGAACGCCGACCGATGACGCCGTGCGGGCGATCAGCGAGCTGGAAGGGATGGATCGGGGGCGCTACGCCGGGCCGGTCGGCTGGCTGGACGGCAACGGCAACGGCGAGTTCGCCGTGGCGCTTCGCTGCGCCCAAGTGGAAACCGCCGCCGCACCCGGCACCGAGGCCGAGCGCGGCGGCGGCAGGATCCGCCTGTTCGCCGGGTGCGGAATCGTCCCCGAATCCGACCCCGACCAAGAGGTCGCGGAGGCGGAAGCGAAGCTGCTCCCGGTCCGCGAAGCCCTCGAAGGCGTCCGCTAGCGGAAACGGATCCCGCCGTGGGCACTCGGTCGCGAGTGCCCAGGCGGAATCAGTGGTCGTGTAGCAGGGCGTGGGTGCGGTCGATCTCCGCCACGGCCTTCGGCGGCGCCACCGCAACGCGGGTCGCGCTCACCGGCACGCCCGTCGCCTCGCCGACCGGCGGCCTGCCCTTGGTGAACAACCAGGTGTTGAACAGCTCGTCGAGCTGCTTGCCGGAGCGCTGCTCGGCGAGCGCGATGAACTCCTCGATCGTGCCGGTGGAGTAGCGCTTCTCCGACACCCAGGTCCGGATGATGTCGAGCAGGGCCTCGTCACCGACCACGTTCCGCAGGGCGTGCACGGTCATCGCGCCCCGGTCGTAGACCGCCTTGCTGAACACTTCCTCCGCGCCGGGCTCGCCCGGCAGGGTCTGCCAGAACGGGTCGTCGGCCGGGTGCGACGCGTAGTAGTGGTCGAACAGCTCCTGCGCGGTACCGGTGCCCTGCGCCTCCGACCAGAACCACTCCGCGTAGGACGCGAAGCCCTCGTTCAGCCAGATGTTGCGCCAGGTGTCCACCGACACCGAGTCGCCGAACCACTGGTGCGCGTTCTCGTGCACGACCACCGAGGTGTTCGCCCCGTTCCGGAAGAACCGGTGGCTGTAGGTCGGCCGGGTCTGGTTCTCCAGCGCGAAGTTCATCCCCTCCGAGGAGACCAAGCCACCCTGCGCCTCGAACGGGTACTCACCGAGCAGCCCGGTGAGGAACTCCACGACCTCCGGGGTGCGTTCGACGCTGGCCTTCGCCGGGCCCGCGAGCTCGCCGAGGTTTTCGGAGTACGCGGTGACGAGCGGCTGCCCGAACGCGCCGGTCTTGGTGCTGATCTCGTACTGCCCGACGCCGATGAACGCCAGGTAGGTGGCGGTCGGCTTGGTCGTGCGCCACTGCCAGGTGGTCCAGCCCGCGAGGCTGGCGTTCTTGGTGTTCACGCCGTTGGACAACACCTCGGTGCCGTCCGGCACCGCGACGGAGATGTCGAAGGTCGCCTTGTCCCTGGGGTGGTCGTTGCTCGGGAACCACCAGGCGGCGATCTCCGGCTCACCGACCGCGAGCGCACCGTCGGAGGTGCGGATCCAGGGCTTGATGCCATCCACCTCGACCGTCGACGGCACGCCCTCGTACTCGACGACGAAGGTCGCGAGGCTCCCCTCGGGCAGCGCCTCCGACGGCGTCACCGTCAGCTCCGTGCCGTCCTGCGAGAACTGCGCGGGCGCGCCGTTGACCCGCACCGACTTGGTGGGCAGCGCGAAGTCCAGGTTGAACGCGGTCAGGTTCTGCGTCGGCTTCGCGACGATCGTCGTGGTGCCCCGCAGATGGTCGTCCGTGGGCTGGTACCGCAGCTGGATGTCGTAGTGCGAGACGTCGTACCCACCGTTGCCGTAACCGGGGAAGTAGTCGTCTCCCGCACCGGGCGCCCCCGGTCCGTCACTGCCGGCCAACGCCGGTGTAGCGAGCAGAGCCGTTGCGCAGCACGCCGCCGCCGTGGCTCGCAGGCCGTGTCGTCGAAACACCTGCCACCTCCTCGAACATCATGGTCGCTAGGAGAGTAAGGAGACTCCCATCGACCAGGCATGTTTTCGGATCACAGGTTTTTCCCACCGTGCAGCGAAAATCCGCGAAAGCAAGTGGCGGGAGCACCGGCGGCGGCCGACCGGCCGCCCCGATCTGCGGATAAATACCCACCTTTCGAGCGACACCGGTCGCCCCGGTCGCATCGGACGACCGTGTGACGCCGATCGCCCCGACTGCAGGACAGAACGTGTCCCGAGCGGTGAGAACAACGGTGCGCAGCCGGATCGGCCGTACTAGGCACCCAGGAAGTTGCGCAGGCCTTCCGTCTTGGGACGGCGATGCCGCAGGACCCGAACACGCAACCGACCACCGCAGGTTCACGTTGTGTCGCGCGGACACGGACGATTCACGACGAGCTCAGAAACCCTCGGGATGGCTGGAAAGCCAGCGCGCGCACGGAGGTCCAATGGCAGGCGCCGGGCTGCAGCCGCGCGTGCTCGTCGGGCCGTGCACCCGGCTCCGGGCTATCTGACCAGTCACACGTGATGAGGTAGACCTCCTGACCGGTGAACAACTCGTCCAGGATCGTGTTGCCGGTCGAGCAAGGTCGTGTACTCGTCGGCGGTGTCCGGATAGCGCTTCGACCCCGGCAAGCTGTGGAACCGGACCCACCGATCCCGATAGGCGTGCTTCAACCCGTCGGCCAGCGGAGGGCACAGCGGCCAGCGTCGTTGCCGGAGCCCCAAGAGATCGCCGCCAGCCACCCGAGCACGGTAGCCCGCAGGCTGGGCGACGAGCCCAGCCGTCAGCCGAGAAGCGCCGTGCGAACTGCGGCCAGCAAGCGCTGGTGCACCGAACGCAGCGCCGTGCGATCCGCCCGCACCTCGACGACGCGCAGACCCGGTCGCCGCTGCAGGGCAGCGGTGAGCTCGGATCGCTCGCGCACCAACACGTGGTCGACCCCGTGCGCCGCGCAGAGCTTGCCGATGTCGGTTCCGTGTGGCGTGGCGAAGACCCGCTCGAAGGCCTCCCGGTGCTCGGGACTTCCCTGTTCCAGCAAGGCGAAGATGCCGCCGCCGTCGTCGTTGAGCACGACGATCGTCAAGTCCGGCCGCTGTTCGTACGGCCCCAGCATCAATCCGTTGCTGTCGTGCAGGAAAGTCAGGTCGCCCAGAAGCGCGTAGGCGGGTTGGCCGTGCGCGACCGCGGCGCCGATCGCGGTCGACACCGTGCCGTCGATGCCGGCCACGCCCCGGTTCTGGTGCACGACCACATCGGATCGTTGGCGCGCGGCCAACGCGACATCACGACTCGGGTTCGACGACCCCAGGACCAACAGGGCCTGTTCCGGCAACGCATCGACGACCTCGCGCGCCACCGCGGCTCCACTCGGCCAGCGCTCCAGGTCGAGCGCGGCGTGCAGAGCCTCGGACGCCTTCTGGTCGGCGTGCTGCCACGCGGTGAGCCACTCGGGATCGGCATCTCCCGGAGCGGCGCCGAAAGTCTCCGCAACCTCCCGCAGGTTGTGCGCCGGAGCCGCCCAGTCCACCCCGCCGTGCGCGAGCAGCACCTCCACGTCGGTGTCCGCCAGCAATCGCTGGACCTGCCGGAAAACAGTCGGGCGACCGACGCAAAGCACCTGCTCGGGACGGTGCTCCTGCATGAACTCGGGCAGGTTCAGCAGCCACATCCCGGTGCTGATCGCCGCCGAGCCACCGACACCCACGCCACCGGATTCCGCCAACACCGGCCAGCCGTACCGATCGCCCCACTCGCCGGCTTTCTCGGCACCCCAGTCGGCGACGAGCACGAGTCCGCGCCGAGCACGCACCCGGGACAGTTCGCTCGGTGCCTGACCTCGCTGGGAGACCTCCGTCCACCGTGCATCGTCCGGGCGGCCGGCCAGCGACTCGCACCACTGGTCGTCCCCGTCCGGCACCAATGGCTCCCGGAACGGGATGTTCAGGTGCACCGGGCCGCCTCGCTTGCCGCCGGCCGCGGCGTGCCAGGCCCGGCACATCTGGCTTCGCCAGTACGCGTTCTGCCCCGGTCGGCTCTCGGCGACCGCGAGCTCGTCGAACATGCGGACCTCGGCGCCGAACAGCCGGTGCTGATCGATGGTCTGGTTGGCACCAGCCGCGCGCAGCTCCGGCGGCCGGTCCGCGGTCAGCACGATCAGTGGGACGCCCGAGTGGTACGCCTCACTGACCGCCGGATGCAGATTCGTCGCCGCGGTACCGGAAGTGCAGACCACCACGACCGGCGACTGCGTCCGCGACGCCAGTCCTAACGCGAGAAAACCCGCGCTGCGCTCGTCGATGCGAACGTGCAGTCGTAACCGCCCTGCGTGCGCGGCTCGGTACAGTGCGTAAGACAGAGGTGCGTTGCGGGACCCCGGGGAGAGCACCACCTGCCGCACCCCGTTGCGGACGAGCTCGTCGACGATGACCTCAGCCTGGGCCGTGGACGGATTCAACCGATCACCTCTGAACATCGCTTGCGAACTCCAGCCGAGGGGGCCATGGTCCCTCTCGCCCTCGTTCGCGCAAGCGCCGGGCGGCTGCGGGGAGGCCCCCGCGCCGAACGCCTGCTGCGCCTATTGTCCCAGGTGTGCAGAATCCCCGTGTCTCTGAGCTGTTCGATCCGGCTTTGTGGGAGCCCGTGGCAGGCTTCGACTTCACCGACATCACGTATCACCGCTGCGTCGAAGACGGCCCCGGGAAAGGCACCGTGCGCATCGCCTTCGACCGCCCGGACGTCCGAAACGCCTTCCGCCCGCACACCGTCGACGAGCTGTACCGCGCCCTGGACCACGCGCGCATGACCAGCGACGTCGGCTGCGTGCTGATCACCGGCAACGGCCCGTCCGCCAAGGACGGCGGCTGGGCCTTCTGCTCCGGCGGTGATCAGCGGATCCGCGGCCGTTCCGGATACCAGTACGCCGACGGCGAGACTTCCGACACCGTCGACCCGGCCCGCGCCGGACGGCTGCACATCCTCGAAGTGCAGCGGCTGATCCGGTTCATGCCGAAGATCGTCATCGCGGTCGTGCCGGGTTGGGCCGCAGGTGGCGGGCACAGTCTGCACGTCGTGTGCGATCTCACGCTCGCCAGCGCCGAGCACGCTCGCTTCAAGCAGACCGACGCCGACGTCGGCAGCTTCGACGGTGGCTTCGGCTCCGCCTACCTCGCCCGTCAGGTCGGCCAGAAGTTCGCCCGCGAGATCTTCTTCCTCGGGCGGCCCTACACGGCCGAGCAGGCGCACCAGATGGGCATGGTCAACGCAGTCGTCCCGCACGACGAGCTGGAGGCGACCGCGCTGCAGTGGTCCCGCGAGATCAACGGCAAGTCCCCGACCGCGCAGCGCATGCTCAAGTACGCGTTCAACGCCATCGACGACGGGCTGGTCGGCCAGCAGCTGTTCGCCGGCGAGACCACCCGCCTCGCCTACATGACCGACGAGGCCGTCGAAGGGCGCGACTCGTTCCTGCAGAAGCGGACCCCGGACTGGTCCGCCTTCCCCTGGTACTTCTGAGCCGTCGGGGCCGGTTCCGGGAGGGCCCGCACCGCTTGCTCCGGCGCGGAACCGGTCTCGCCCACCATCTCCCGCAGGCCACCCGCCGAAGAGGTCCACCAGCAGGTCGGCCGGGCACATCAGCACGATCAGAACCATCATTTCTCGACTCCTTCCAAGCGCGTACCAATTTCATCGGCCGAGAATTCGAACACTTGATCGCTAGAACAGGTGATCGAGTGTCGAAATTCTCGTCGCAGCCGCGCGGTCCCCGAGGCCGGTGCTCCCCGACAATGGGCGGATGCCGAACGCCCGCGACCTGCAGCCGCTTCCCGTGCCACCCGGATCCGGGGCATTGGCCGTGCTACCTGCGCTGACGCGGGCACTGCACGGCGACGGGCCGGCGCTGCTGCCGGTCGCCGCCGGGGATGCGGCGGAGTCCCGCCGACTCGTCGCCGCCCTCGCCGACGGCACGCCGCTGACCGCCGCCGAGGACCACCCCGACGACCCGACTGCGCTGGTCATAGCCACCTCCGGATCCACCGGCGCCCCGAAGGGCGTGCTGCTCCCGGCGTCGGCGCTGCGCGCTTCCGCCGAAGCCACCCACCGCCGCCTCGGCGGCCCCGGCCACTGGCTGCTGGCGATGCCCACTCACCACATCGCGGGCATCCAGGTCCTGGTGCGGGCGCTGCTGGCGGGCACCAGCCCGCACGCCGTCGACACCTCTGCCGGGTTCCGCCCCGACGGGTTCGCGGCGGCGGCCCGGCAGGTGCTCGCCGCGGACGGCCCGCACTACACGGCCCTGGTGCCAACGCAGCTGGCCCGGCTGCTCGACGCGGGCGGCGATGGCCTTGCCACGCTGCGGGAATTCGACGCGGTGCTGCTCGGCGGCGCGGCCACGCCACCGGCCTTGCTTCGCCGGGCCCAGGACTCCGGCGTGCGGGTCACCACGACGTACGGGATGAGCGAGACCTCTGGCGGTTGCGTCTACGACGGACGACCGCTGGACGTCGCGAAGGTCGACGTCGACGGGGAGACCGGGCCGATCCTGCTGGCCGGACCGATGCTGGCCAGGGGATATCGGCATCAGCCCGATGCACCGGCGTT
Source organism: Saccharopolyspora shandongensis (assembly GCF_900106995.1). Lineage (GTDB taxonomy): Bacteria > Actinomycetota > Actinomycetes > Mycobacteriales > Pseudonocardiaceae > Saccharopolyspora > Saccharopolyspora shandongensis. The sequence goes on along the minus strand of NZ_FNOK01000025.1, from coordinate 113,260 downwards.
CGCCGCCGGCTGGTTCCGCACCGGCGACCTGGGCCGGTGGCAGGACGACCGGCTGGAGGTCCTGGGCCGCGCCGACGACATGATCATCAGCGGCGGGGTCAATGTGGCGCCGCTGCCGGTCGAGCGGGTTCTCGCGGAACAGCCGGGAGTCCGCGAGGCGTGCGTGCTCGGCGTGCCCGACCAGGAATGGGGCGAGGCGGTGGTCGCCGCAGTCGTGCCCGCGGATCCGGCTGCCCCGCCGGCCGAGGACGCGCTCCGGGCCACGGTGCGCGAGCGGCTCGGCTCGGCAGCCGCGCCGAAGCGCATCGCCTTCCTCCCGGAGTTGCCGCTGCGCGGGCCTGGGAAGCCGGATCGGCGCGCGTTGGCAGCACTGCTCGTTTCCTGAATCCGGGGAGGCTCTCACCGACGGTCCTCGCGAGTGCGCGAAGATGGCTCACATGGCGACTGTCGCTCAATGGATCGAAGGCGCTCGCATCCGCACTTTCCCGAATGCGATCGCACCAGTGCTCGCCGGCACCGGCGCGGCGGCGGGGATCGACGGGTTCGACCCCGTGACCGCGGTCCTGGCGCTGCTCGTCTCCATGCTGCTGATCATCGGGGTCAACTTCGCCAACGACTACTCCGACGGCATCCGCGGCACCGATGACGACCGGGTCGGCCCGTTCCGCCTGGTCGGTTCGGGTTCGGCGAAGCCGACCGCGGTGCGCGCGGCGGCCTGGACCTGCTTCGGGCTCGCGGCGATCGCCGGACTCGGCGTCGTCTTCCTAAGTGGACATTGGTGGCTGCTGGCCGTCGGCGCGCTCTGCATCGCCGGGGCCTGGTACTACACCGGCGGCAAACGCCCTTACGGCTACGCGGGTCTCGGCGAGCTCGCCGTGTTCATCTTCTTCGGCCTGGTCGCGGTGCTGGGCACGATGTACGTGCAGGCCGACACGATCTCGGGCTCCGGCATCGGCGCCGCGGTGGGCATCGGATCGCTGTCCAGCGCGGTCCTGGTGGCCAACAACCTCCGCGACATCCCGTCCGACCGCGTCACCGGCAAGCGCACCCTCGCGGTGCTGCTCGGCGATCGCGACACCCGCACGCTCTACGTCGCGCTGACGCTCGTCCCGTTCCTGATCACGGTCCTGATCGGGCTGCGGAACTCCTGGGCGCTGCTCGGTTTCCTCGCCTTGCCACTGCTCATCGTGCCGTTGCGCGCGGTGGCAGGCGGATCCCAGGGACGCGCCCTGATCCCCGCGCTGCGCGACACCGGCTTCGCCATGCTGGCGTGGGCGATCCTCACCGGCGTCGCCGTCGCCATCGGCTGACGCGGACGGTCGCTCGGGAACTCGTTTCCGCACCGGCTGATGTGCAGCGAACGGCCTGTTCGCCTCGATAGACGAGGTGAACAGGCCGTTCGCTTATCAGCACCAGCTAGAGGCCCGCCAAAGCTGTCGGGGGCCGATCACCCCACTACGGCTGGGAGCACGTACTCCGCGACGAGTTCGGCCTTCTCGCACTGGTCGGTGCTCGCTTCGCCGGCCGTCACCGAGACCTGCAGCGTCGCGCCCGCCACACCTGCGAACACGGTGCAGTCGCTAGCGCGCATGGTCCGGGTGCCGCGAACGGAGCCCAGCTCGACCTCTTCGCGGCCGAGCGTGGCAAAGCCCTCAGGTTGGGCGCCGATCAGCACGGAACGCCCGCCCGAACTGGCCTGGAAGGTGCAGCCGCGCACGGGCGGATCGAAGCCGATCTCCCGGAACTCCCCGCGCTCCACCGGAAACGCCAGGGCGCTCAGCTCCTCCCGCTCGGCCAGGCCGCAGAGTTGGTCGGCGGGCAGATCGGCGAGCCGTTTCTGCTGTTCCGGCGGCACTTTCCGGGTGATCGACGGGCTCGCGGATTCCGTCGCGGACTCCTCGGCCGAAGTGGTCGGCGTCGACGGTGCGGCCGTCGGTGGTGCCTGCTCTCCCGACGTGCAACCGGCCACCACGCCGAGCAGCGCAACCGCGGACAGCCAACCCCAACGCCTCACCGACACACCAACCTTCCTGCGCGGGCTCCCGCGTTCAGTCTGCCCGGAACTCCCCGGTGGCGTGGAAGTGGTCCAGCACCGCGGTCGGCGCGGTCAGGTCCAGCCCGCGCTCGGCGACCCAGTCGTCGTCGTAGTAGGTGTGCGTGTAGCGCTCGCCGCCGTCGCAGAGCAGCGTCACGATGCTGCCGCTGCGGCCCTGCTGGATCAGCTCCGAAACCAGGACGAAAACGCCCCACAGGTTGGTTCCGGTGGAGCCGCCCACGCGCCGCCCGAGCACCTTCTCGACCCAGCGGATCGTGGCGATCGACGCCGCGTCCGGCACCTTGATCATCCGGTCGATCGCCTCGCCGACGAACGAGGGCTCCACCCGCGGCCGTCCGATGCCCTCGATCAGCGAACCGGAGTCGCTGGTGCGGTTCGGGTCGCCGTCCCGCCAGGCGTCGAAGAACACGGAGTTCCCGGGATCCACGACGGCCAGCCTCGTGTTGTGCCGGCGGTAGCGCAGGTAGCGCCCGATCGTCGCGCTGGTGCCGCCGGTGCCCGCACCGACCACCACCCACGCCGGCTCGGCGTGCGGTTCGAGCGCGAGCTGCTCGAAGATCGATTCGGCGATGTTGTTGTTGCCGCGCCAGTCGGTGGCCCGCTCGGCGTGCGTGAACTGGTCCATGAAGTGGCCGTCGAGCTCGGCGGCCAGCCGGCGGGACTCGTCGTAGATCGCGCCCGGCTCGTCCACGAAGTGGCAGCGGCCGCCGTGCCACTCGATGAGCGACACCTTCTCGCGACTGGTGGACCTGGGCATCACCGCGATGAACGGCAGCCCGAGCAGGCGCGCGAAGTAGGCCTCGGAAACCGCCGTGGAGCCCGACGAAGCCTCGATCACCGGTGTGTTTTCAGTCACCCAGCCGTTGCAGATCGCGTACAGGAACAGCGATCGGGCCAGCCGGTGCTTGAGCGAACCAGTCGGATGTGTTGACTCGTCCTTGAGGTAGAGGTCGATGCCCCACTCCGCGGGCAGCGGAAAGCGCAGCAGGTGGGTGTCCGCGCTGCGGTTCGCGTCGGCGTCGATGATCCGCACGGCCTCGCTGGTCCAGCCGCGGGTTCGGACACAGGAGCGGTCGATGTCGGAGCCGCCGATCACTGCACGTCCGCGATTCGCTCGCCGCGCAACTGGGCGCGCAGTTCGGCGCGGCGCGCCCCGCGTTCGGCCATCCCGGCGGCGACCCTGCGACGCAGGCCGCCGAAGACGAGCAGCGACAACGGCATCGCCACCACGACGGCCACCGCGAGCGCGACCAGCACGGGAACGTGCACTAGGACCAGCACCACAGTGACTGCGGCCACCAGTCCCAGCCTGGCAAGGGTGTAGAGCGTGATGTCGCGCGTGAGGTTCGACTGCGCGCCCTGGCCCGAGGTTGGGGTTTTCTGCTGTTCCTGCACGTCATCCAGGGTAGAGCAAGACGAGCGGTGCCCGGCCGGGCACCTTCCGGCCGGGCCGCCGCGGGCGCCCGAAGCGCCGTTTTCGTCCCTTACCTTCCCTTTACCTAAACCCAAATGTTCGAGTACCTGACCATCGAGGTGCCAGGATGCGACCGGAATGCCCGAAAACCCACTACTCGCAACGTGGAGGTCACCTGTGACCGCGACGACCCAGCAGCCTCGCCAGAACGGTCAGGAGCAGCTCCTCACCCCCGGTGAGGTCGCTGCGCTCTTCCGGGTCGATCCCAAGACCGTGACCCGGTGGGCGACCGCCGGCCGGATCGGTTCCATCCGCACCCCCGGTGGCCACCGCCGCTTCCGGGAGTCCGAGGTCCGCACCCTGCTGGCCGAGCTGACGAACGACGTCAACCGGTCGGTCTGAGCGGTAATCGGTGCGCCGAGCCGACGCCTCGGCCGTCGGCCAGCGCCCCGCCACCGAGGACCTGAAGATCGCCGGCGGTCCCAGCGACCGCCGATCCAGGTGGCGCCTCGCCCCTCAGCGAGGCGCCACCTGGATCCGCCTGCGATGACACCACCTGCGACGGCGACAACCACGCCCGAGATTGGCTAATCTCGAAGCGGAACAGTTGGAGGTGGCCACGATGATCTACGTGCTGGCAGCGATCGGTGCGCTCACCATCGTCGTGCTGATGTGGAAGGCCTTCGGCCCCCAAGGGACCGGGGAGGCCCGCGGGCGCCCCCGGCAGGCGCCTATCGCACCGGACGACGATCCCGATTTCCTGCGTCGGATCAGCGAGCAGCAGCGCAAGCAGCGCCGCGGCGAAGACGACTGAGCGCGCCGTCGGGGCAGGCTGCGGTGCCCACCCCGACGGACCGTCAGCTCCGGTTGCGGCCAGAAGCCTGCGGGAAGTCGTCGGCCACGATCGCCGCCAGCTCCAGCAGCGCCATCCGGGTGGGCATCTCGAGCTGGTCCAGCTCCACCTCCGCGCCCTCTTCCAGGTGCGGGTCGAACGGGATCTTCGAAACCGCGCGGCAGCGCGCCCCGAAGTGCGCGGCCAGCTTGTCCACGTCGACCTTGCCGGACCCCGGGCGGACCGAGTTGATCACGGCGACGGACCGAGCCACCAGATCGCCGTACCCGTGCGCATCCAGCCAGTCCAATGTGGCCGAGGCGCTGCGCGCCCCGTCGATCGAGCTGGACGACACGATGACCAGCGAGTCGGCCATGTCCAGCACGCCCTTCATCGCGGAGTGCATCAGGCCGGTGCCGCAGTCGGTCAGCACCACGTTGTAGAAGTGCTCCAGCAGCGTGATGGTGCGCCGGTAGTCGTCCTCGCTGAACGCCTCGGAAACGGCCGGATCCTGTTCGCTGGCGAGGATTTCCAGCCGGCTCGGCCCCTGCGAGGTGTAGGAGCGGACGTCGCTGTACTTGCGGATCCGGTGCGCGTCCCGGAGCAGGTGCCGCACGGTCGCGGTGGTTTCCAGCGGAATCTTCTGGCTCAGCGTGCCGCGGTCCGGGTTCGCGTCGACGGCGATCACCCGGTCGCCGCGCAGCGAGGAGAAGGTGGAGCCGAGCGTGGCGGTGGTGGTGGTCTTGCCGACGCCGCCCTTGAGGCTCAGCATCGCGATCTTGTAGCAGCCCTGCAGTGGCTGGTTGATCCGGGCGATCAGCTCGCGCCGCCACCGGTCGGCCGGCCCCTCGCCGAAGTTCACGGTCTTGCCGCTGGCTAGGTAGACGGCCTTGCGCCAACCCGACTGGGGTGACCGTTTGGTCGGCCGGAGCAGCTGAGCGGACGAGAGGTCCTGGCCGAACGGCTGATCCCCGCCGCCCGCGGGCTGGGCAGCCTGGGGGTATGACGAATACGACTGCTGCGGGCCCGGTTGCGGCCCGCCCTGCTGGTTCTGCTGCGGGTACGGCCCAGACGGTCCACCGGACACCGGCGGGTACGGCCCGGATGCTCCACCGGACACCGGCGGATACGGCCCGGACGGCCCTCCGGAGACTGGCGGGTACGGCCCGGATGCTCCTCCGGAAACTGGCGGATACGGCCCGGACGCTCCACCGGAAACCGGTGGGAAGGGTCCGGACGGTCCGCCGGAAACCGGGTAGGGACCCGACTGCCCTCCTGGCACCTGGTGCGGACCCGAGGCGTTCGGCTGGTGGTGCGGGCCGGAAACCGCCGGGTCGGCGTACTGCGGGCTCGCCGGGAACTGCTGCGGGCCGGACTGGCTCGGTTCGGCGTACTGCGGCTGCGCTGCGGCGCCGCCGGGCGCACCGCCCGGGTAGTACGGCTGCGGGGCGTCGCCGACCAAGTACTGGCGGGGTTGCTCGGCCTGCGACGGGTCCACGTACGACGGCGTCGGGTGCCCGGCGGGATGCGGTTGTCCCGGCGAGGTCTCCGGGTCGGCGTACTGCCCCTCCAGCGCCGCTCCGTTCCCGCTGCCCGTGGATTGCTGCTCGGCGATCGCACCGTCGGCCTGCGACGCGGCGGTGCCCGTCTCACGCCGCGCTTCGGGCTCTTCGTACTGTCCGGTCACCGTTGTCGTCCCTCCAACAGTCGAGTCGCGCCCTGCCGGACCGAATCGAGATCTCCCCGTCTCCGCAAGGCACGGTAGTCCCAGATATACCCACAAGTCACCGGGGGTGGCCGGTCGGCTCCGCAAAAGACCACCGCCTGCCGAACCTGACTTGTGCAGGTGGCGGGCGGTGTTCCGGGAATCGCGGTCGCAGCGGCCGGTTTTCGGCCTCGCCCCGGTCGGGGCGGATCACCGGCTCACAGTCCAGCGTACGAGTGAAGTCCCGCGACGACGATGTTGATGAAGAACAGGTTGAAGATCATGACGGCCAGGCCCAGGATGTTGATCCACGCCGACCGGACTCCCCGCCAACCGGCGGTGGCCCGGGCGTGCAGGTACGCGGCGTAGACGACCCACGCGATGAACGAGCAGGTCTCCTTCGGATCCCAGCCCCAGAACCGGCCCCAGGCGGCCTCGGCCCAGATCGCGCCCGCGACGATCGCGAACGTCCAGACCGGGAAGATGATCACCGTGGCGCGGTAGGCCATCCGGTCCAGCGCCTGGCTGGTCGGCAGCCGGGAGCCGAACTTGGCCAGCTTCAGCGGGTTGTTCTCGTACCGGGACCGCAGCAGGTACAGGACGCTGGCGACACCGGCGAAGAGGAGCACGCCGCTGGAGACGATCGCCGCCGCGACGTGGATCACGATCCAGTACGACTGCAGCGCCGGCTGCAACGGCGCGGCCTGGGCGTAGAGCACGGTGCCGGACAGGAACAGCAGCAGGATGACCGGCAACATCAGGAAACCGCCGAGCCCGCGCAGCTGCGTCGGGGTGGCCTCGCGACGCTCCGCGCGCAGCTGCCGGAACAGCACGATGACCCAGGCGACCACTGCAGCCAGGCAGATCGCCGAGCCGAACTCGTACATGTTGCCCCACGGCACCCGGCCGGTGGCGAAACCGCGCATCAGGAGGGAGGCCGCGTGGACCAGCGCGCCGAGCACGGTCATGGCGACGGCCATGCCGCCGAGCCGCTCGCTCAGCGGGCGCTTCGCCGGCGTCTCCACGTGCCCGATCGTCGGCGTCGCGGTGGCCCCGCCACCGGCGTTGACCAGGGCCGGCTCCTTCTTGCGGGCGCCCGCCCCGGTCCTGCCGTAGGCGAATTCCGCGAAGTACAGCAGCATCGCGGCGATGTAGACGACCACGGATGTGGCGTACGCCATGTCGCTGTAGGTCGACAGCGTCTGATTGACCGGCATCAGCTCTTCCTTTCGCGCGCGGGCCCAGCGACCGCGCGTGACTCCGGCGAGTGGTCGACGCCCGTGCCGAGGAGATCGGCGGTCAGCCTGGTGAACTCCTCGCCGTAACCGGCCTGGTCGGTGCGGGCGAGTCCGCCGACTTCGACAACGGTACGCGCGGAACCGGGTTCGTCCGGTTCCGGGTTCGGCACGACGCGGACCCACACGCGGCGGCGCTTGATGGTCAGCGAGGTGCCGATGCCGAAGATGATCGCGATGGCGAAGCCGAGCACCCACGGCTGGAACGGGTCGTACGAGATCTGCAGATTGGCCCAGCGCTTGACCTCGTCGAAGCGGACCTTGGTGCCGTCGTCGAGGGTGATGTCCTCGCCGGGGCGCAGGTTCTTGCGGGCGACCCGCTCGAGCCTGCCCTGATCCACCATGGACTGGTCGACGCCGAAGATCGACTGACCGCGGCCGGAGTCGAGGCCGAGGTCGCCGCGCAGCACGTCCACGGCGACGGTCGGGTCCAGCAGGTCCGGGAAGCCGGAGCTCAGCACCTTGCCGTCGAAGGTGGCGGTGGGCGCGAACAGGCCGGTGATCGCGAGCTGCTTCTGGCGCCGCTGCACGTCGTCCAGCACGCCCGGCGGGTCGAACTTGGTGGCGCCCTGCGAGAGCATCGTCTGCACGGAAACCGGCTGCCACTGGATGATCCCGGTGCGCTGCTGGCCGTCCGGGAACGTCACCGTGAACTGCGGGGCGTATCCGTTGCCGGTCAGGTAGACGCGGTCGCCCGCGATGCGCAGCGGGTGGTTGACCTGCAGCAGGTACGGCTGCCAGGTGTTGGTGTCCAGGTCGTCGTCGGCCTGGTACTGCATGTCCACGCGGAAGCTCTCGACCTGCCCGGTCGGGAGGTACTTCACGTCGAAGTCGTTGACGCGCACGCAGAACGGGTTGAGCTGGGTGCCGTCGACGGTGAGCCCGGCGCGGAAGGAGTCGTAGTTGTAGGTGCCGGCGTTGCAGAACTCGGAGCCGTTGGCCACCACGATGACCTGGCCTTCGTAGCCGTACAGCTTGCCGCCCGCGACGCTGATGAGCATGCCTACCAGGGCGAAGTGGAAGACGAGGTTGCCGATCTCCCGCAGGAAGCCGCGCTCGGCACTGATGGACCGCCCGCCGTCGGCCTCCTCGCGTTCGACCATGCGCCAGCCGCGCAGCCGCTTGCGGGCGGAGGTCATGACCTCGTCGACCGAGGCGTCGAGGGTGGCCTTCTCGTAGTGCGGCATCCGGGCGAGGTTGCGCGGCGTCCGGACCGGCTTGCTGCGCCACTGCTTGTAGTACTCCCAGCAGCGCGGCAGCAGGCAGCCGATCAGCGAGATGAACAGCAGCACGTAGATGGAGGCGAACCAGACGGAGCTGAACACCTCAAAAGCGCCGAGCTTGTCCAAGATCGGCGCCAGCGTCGGGTAGTCGCTGAAGTAGCGGTCCACTTCGGACTGGTTGAGCGAGCGCTGCGGGATCAACGCGCCGGGCAGCGAGGCGAGCGCGAGCAGGAACAGCAGCACCAGCGCGGTGCGCATCGAGGTCAGCCCGCGCCACGTGTTGCGCAGGAACGCCAGGGTGATCTTGAGGAATCCCGGCATCAGATCAGCGTTTCGAAACCGGCGATCGGCTCACGCAGCACTGCGATCAGCTCTCCCCACAAACCGGTGACGAGCAGGAGGCCCACCACGATCAGCAACACACCGCCCGCGATCTGGATGGCCCGGGCCCGGCGGCGCAACCACCCGGCGCTCCGGATGGCCCACCGGGCGCCCAGCGCGAGCAGCACGAACGGCATCCCCAGGCCCAGGCAGTATGCGGCGACCAGCAGGATCCCGCGGACCGCGGTGCCAGTCGTCGCGTCGGTGGCGATGGCGATGGAGGTCACGCCCGCCAGCGTCGGCCCGAGGCACGGGGTCCAGCCCAGCCCGAACACGGCGCCGAGCAGCGGCGCGCCCCAGAGCCCGGCCCTGGGCACCCGGTGGATGCGCAGGTCGCGCTGGAGCGCGGGCACCAACCCGACGAACACCAGGCCCATCGCGATCGTGACCACGCCACCGATCCGCTGCAGCAACAATTCGTTCGCCAGCAGCGCGTCGGACAGCCCGAGCAGCAACAACGTCCCGGATGCGAACACCACGGTGAACCCGGCCACGAAGAGCAGGGCCGCTCCGGCGACCCGCCAACGCCCGCGGCGGCTCTGCTCGGCTTCCGCGACGTTCACCGGCGGGGCATCGGCGCCGACGACACCGGCCAGGTAGGCCAGGTATCCGGGCACCAGCGGCACCACGCAGGGCGAGGCGAAGCTGATCGCCCCGGCGAGCGCTGCGATCGCCGCCGCGAACAGCAGCGGTCCGGTCGCGGCGAGCTCGGTGGGGTTCACACCTCGAGGGTAGGAAAGTCAAGAGGGCGATCTACCACCGGGCTCGGTGAACCGGCCCACATCTTTCCTGGTGAACGCATTGCGCAGGCACGATGCGGGCTCGCCAGGGCCTAAAGTCCCGCGTTTTCAGGACCAGCGGACCCCGTCGGAGGTGAGCATCACACCACATGGCGAAAACCCAGCGCGCGCCCGCTTTCCCGAGGCCGGTACCGGACGCGCGCCGATAGCCGCTGCGCTGGAACGTCAGCGCGGTTCGGCGGCGACCTTCTGCACCTCGGGGAGCAGTTCGCTCTCCAGCATCTCGGTCAGGAAGACCGCCGCGACCCGGTGCTGCCGGTCGAGCACGATCGTGGCCGGCACGGTGCTGCGCGGGAACTGCCGCAGAGCCAGCAGCGTGCGGCCCGCCGGATCGAAGATCGACGGGTAGCTCAGGCCCCGGTCGCGGTGGAAGTCCGCGGCGGCCGACTGGTTGTCCCGCACGTTGATGCCGAGCACCTGGACGCCCTGGGCGGCGGTCTTGTCCTGCACCGCCTGCAGGTCGTCGGCCTCCGACCGGCACGGCCCGCACCACGAGCCCCAGATGTTCAGGACCACGACCTTGTCCTTGAAGTCGTCCAGCCCGATCTGCTTGCCCGGTTCCAGGAGGCTGTCACCGGACATCCCGCTGACCCTGCCGCGCTGCTCCGGCGGGTAGAAGATGCGGGTCTGCCCGCCGGGCGAGACGAAGGTGAACTCACCGCCGCCGCCCTGCGGCACCGCGTCGTCGCCCTGCGTCGCACAGCCTGCGACCAGCGCTAACGTCGCCGCGACGAGTCCGAGCCGCACCACAAGTCGTTTCATGCCCCTGTCACCTTCGGATCGGTCTCACCGGCCGGTTCGACGTAGGCGATCCGCACCAGTTCCTCGCCGCGGAACACCAGGCTGGTCAGCGACGCCAGCGAGCACTGCCGCCGCCGCGGGTCGTGCCACATCGGCTTGCCCTCGAGGAACCGGCGCAGCGTCCAGATCGGCAGCTGGTGCGAAACGCACACCGCCTCGTGGCCGGCCGCCGCCGACCGGGCCCGGTGCGCTGCGCCCAGCATGCGGTGCGCGATCTCGAGGTACGGCTCGCCCCACGACGGCCGCAGCGGGTTCCAGAGCTTCGGCCAGTGCTTCGGCGACCGCAGCGCACCGTCGCCGACCGAGACCTTCAGGCCCTCGAAGCGGTTGTCGGCTTCGATGAGCCGGTCGTCGGTCGCCACGCCGAGCTGGAACATCCCGCCGATCGGCATGGCCGTCTGCTGCGCGCGCTGCAACGGCGAAGCGACGACGTGGGCGACGTCGCGCCCGGCCAGGAACTCCGCGACGACCTTCGCTTGCTGCTCTCCCCGGTCCGACAGCCGGTACCCCGGCAGCCGCCCGTAGAGGACGCCCTCGGGGTTGTGCACCTCGCCGTGGCGCAGGAAGTGCACCACCGTCTTCTCGCCGGTCATGCGTCAGCCCCCGGGGCGGTGGCCGCGGCCGCGGCGCGGGCCGCGTGCGGCAGCGCTTCGGCGATCACTTCGAATGCCGCTTCGTCCATCGCCGCGTTGACGAACCAGGATTCGAACGCGCTCGGCGGCGCGTAGACGCCACGCCGGAGCAGTTCGTGGAAGAACGGCGGGAACCGCCAGACCTGCTGGGCCTGCGCCTGCTCGTAGTTGTGCACCGGCGTCTCGCTGAAGAAGACGCTGACCAAGTTCGCTGCGAAGGCGACCTGGTGCGGCACGCCCTCGGCGGTCAGTGCCGCGCCGAACAGGTCGCCGAGCCGCTTGCTGTTGCGGTCCAGCGCCGCGTAGACCTCGGCGTCGGCGGCGCGCAGGTTGGCCAGCCCGGCGGCGACGGCGACGGGGTTCCCGGACAGCGTGCCCGCCTGGTAGACCGGCCCGGACGGGGCGAGACGGGCCATGATCTCGGCGCGACCGCCGAAGGCGGCCGCGGGCAGCCCGCCGGACATCACCTTGCCGAACGTGTAGAGATCACCGGCGACGCCGTCGACGCCGAACCAGCCGGCCGCGGAGACCCGGAAACCGGTCATGACCTCGTCCATGATCAGCAGCGCCCCGGCGGCGCCGGTGATCTCCCGCAGCCCGGCGTTGAAACCGGGCAGCGGCGCGACCGCGCCCATGTTGCCCGCCGCGGCCTCGGTGATCACGCACGCGATCTCGTCGCCCTGCTCGGCGAAGACCTGGCGCACGGCGTCGAGGTCGTTGTAGGGCAGCACGATGGTGTCCGCCGCCTGCGCACCGGTGACGCCCGGCGAGGTCGGCAGCCCCAGCGTGGCGACCCCGGAGCCGGCGCTGGCCAGCAGCGCGTCGACGTGGCCGTGGTAGCAGCCGGCGAACTTGACGATCTTCTGGCGGCCGGTGAACCCGCGGGCCAGCCGCACGGCGCTCATCGTCGCCTCGGTGCCCGAGTTGACCAACCGGACCTGCTCGACGGGCTCGACGCGGTCGATGATCTCCTGCGCGAGGTCGATCTCACCGGCGCCCGGGGTGCCGAAGGAAAGGCCGTGCGAAGCGGCTTCCTGCACCGCCCGGACCACGTCGGGATGCGCGTGCCCGTTGATCATCGGGCCCCAGGAGGACACCAGGTCCACGTACCGGTTGCCGTCGGCGTCCCACAGGTACGCGCCTTCGCCGCGGACCATGAAGCGGGGCGTGCCGCCGACCGAGTGGAACGCCCGGACCGGCGAGTTGACGCCGCCCGGCGTCACCGCGAGAGCGCGCTCGAACAGCTGCCGCGACCGCGGAGCCGGATCGTCGTTCGAATTCGATGCGGGGTTCGCAGAAGCTGTCACGTCACCAGTCTGACAGGCGCGGCGAAGTGACCGGTCACACCCCGTTCGACTCCCGGCGGCGGGCCCGCAGCGCCAGCACCAGCTGGCGGATCCCGTCGAGCAGCAACAGCCCGGCCAGGGTCGCGGCGCCGACCGCGGCGGCCAGCCAGCTCCCGATCGACCTGGTGACGACGTCGACGGCGCCCTCCGGTCCCGGCAGGTAGATCGTCACCGTCCCCTGCTGCCACGACCACCAGGCCGCGAGCCCCAGCCCCACCGCCACGACCAGCTCGATCCCGGCCACGGCGGCCCGCCAGGGCTGGTTCAGCCCGGCCGAGCCGGCCGGAACATCGGCGTGCTCGACGTCGTCGTCGCTGAGTCGCGGCCCGGAGGCGGGCCACGGTTCCGGAGTCGTCACGCGAAGAAGCGTCTCATGACCGACCGCGCGCACCGCGAACCAGCACCGAGGCCGCGCGCGGTCACCTCTCCACGAGCCGGGCGAGCGCCGACGACAGCGCTTCGGGGTTCTTCGCCCAGGCCAGGACCACCTCGTCGGGTTCGAGCCGGAGCGGGACCTCGCCGGTTCCCTTCGGGACCGTCCAGCTCCCGCCGAGCACCCGCGCCCCCACCGGCGCGCCTACGTCGGTGACCGCCGCGATGCGGCCGACCTCGAGTTCTTCCCGCCCCAGCACCAGCTGCGCGGGCGTAAGCCGCACCGAAACGAGCTTGCGGCGGCCGTACACCCAGATCGCGGCGGCGACCGCGAGCCCACCGCCGACCAGCCCCCAGAGCGGCGCGTTCACCGGGCCCGGCGTCAACGCTTCGACGCCGAGGCCGAGCAGCGCGAACGCCGGCCCCCACAGCACCGGCCACCAGCTGCTGCCGCGCTCCGAGTACAGCACCGGTTCAGTCATGCTCACCCGTCAGCCAGTCCGTGCTCGGGCGCCGCCACATGAGCACCGCGGCGGCCGCGCCGAGGATCAGCACGATCACGTTCACGCTGAACACCGCCCCGGTGCCCAGCAACATCAGCAGGTGCACGACCGCGAACCCCGACAGCACACCGCGAGCCCACGCGCGCCGCCGGAACATCAACGCCCCCAGCACCAGGTAGGCCGCCACCAGCACCACCGCGATTCCCGTGTTCACCAGGAGCAGCTGCTGCGCGCGGTCGGCCGCGTCCGCAGGCGTGGCCTGGTCCTGCGCGATCAACCGCCCCGCCAGGTCGCCGCGCCCAATCCACATCAGCACCGACTGCAACCCCAGGACGAGCGCCACCACCCACCACAGGACGATGGCGAGGCGCAGTGGTCGCGGCGAATCCATCAGAACCGGCTCGTCGCCTTGAAGTACCAGTTCGACGGCTTCAGGTAGACCAGCGCGACGAACACGAGCATCCCCACCAGGCCGAGCCCGGTCTGGCTGTAGGACAACGCGAAGAACGAGCCGGGCAGCTGCTGCTCGTCCAGGTCGCCGGTCATCGTCATGCTGCCGCCCTGGATCAGGCTGATGACGCCGACCAGCATCCAGATGCCGGCGAGGACCGTGAGCGTGATCCGCGCCCAGTTCTTCCCGGCTCGCATCTTGAAGCCGAAGAGGATCCACAGCCCGGTCAGGATCAGGTAGATGATCGTGAGGACCACGAAGAAGAACAGCAGGAAGCCGTTGGCGATGGACGCGATCTGCCGGTCGATGTCCGAGTCACCGCTGGTGCCGGCGATGGAGTCGTTCACGAAGCCCTGCAGCATCAGGTAGCTCAGCACGGAGAGCACCGTGGCGACCAGCGGCACGACGACCGCGATCCAGAACGCGATCTCGACGGTGATCGGCCGCTGGAACGACATCAGCTCCTGCGCGGGCACCGGTGGCGCCGCGAACGGATTCGACTGCGGGTACTGCGAAAACCCGCCCTGCGGGTATTGCTGCGGAAAACCGCCGGAGGGAGTCCCGCCCTGCGGGTACCCACCTTGTTGCCAAGGATTTTGCGGTGGAGTCACGCGGCAAACAGTATGAACAGGGCAGACCCGCTGTCCACTTGGTTGGTCAAACTCACCTGCCCTGCATGGCCTTGAAGTAGTCGTTCGACGGCTTCAGGAAGACCAGCACGAGGAAAAGCACCGTCGTCACGATCACGAGGAACATCTGGACCATGCCGATGATCACGGTCGGCTGGCTGATGGCCGACCCGAAGTCGCCGCCGACCGTCAGGAAGAACGAGACGATCGAGTAGAGGTCGTAGAGCAGCCAGAGGACGGCCAGGACCACCAGCGCGATCCGCGCCCAACCGCGCCCGCGGCGCATCACCAGCGAGAAGACGATCCAGAGGACGGCGCACACCACCGCGGCAACGGTGAAGAAGGCGCTCACCGCCAAGACCGACCAGGTGCTCTCCAGGTAGTCGCTGAGCATGACGAGCAGGACCACGAAGCTGATGACGCTCAGCACCGCGGACAGCGGCGGCACCACCAGCCCGAGGATGCTCGCGAAGTTCACGGTGCCGGGCAGGCGCGGCTTCCCACCAGGCACCTGCTGCGGATACCCCATCGGCGCCTGCGGATAGCCCGCGGGCTGCGGGTTCGGGTTCTGCTGCCAAGGGTTCTGGGGCGACGTCACCCGAAAACACTAATACAGCGGACCATCCCGACGTATCGGAAATGCGCTCACCGGTGCCGGCCGAGCTGGAAGTACTGGTTCGACGGCGCGAGGTACGCGAAGGCGATGGTCGCCGCCACGGCCAGCAGCTGCAGCAAGGACAGCAGCGAGGCCACGATGCTGCCGCTGGCCACCGACGGGATCGTGAGCAGGATCCACACCGCGCCGATCACCGTGATGACGATCCGGGCCCAGTTCCGCCCGCGGCGCATGAAGAACAGGAACATGATCCACAACGCCGCGATGACCACCACGATCACGACCACCATCACCAGCACCGCCTGGTAGATGCTGCGCGCCTGGTCCATCGTGATCGGCTGGCCCTGCGCGGCGGTCTCCTCCAGCACCGCCTGCAGTTCGGCGTCGGACACCAGCAGGAACGATGCCGCCAGGATCGCGAAGCCCACCACCGCGCTGGCGATCCCAGACCAGAAGGCGTAGTTGATCGTGGTCGGCCGCCACGGCCCGGAGGGCTCGTGGCCGGGCACCTGCGGGTCGCGCTCTGGTTCCTGCGGCGGTGTCACCTGCTCCAGGTTAGGAATCGCGGAGGCCGACGTCCAGGCGTTATGACCAACCGTTACCTGGCCGACCCGTTGCGTTACCGATGCGGCGGTTGCGCACCGCGTGGAAGAACCGGTTCGCCTCCGGGCGGTACATGAACACGATCGCGGCGAGCTGGACGAGCATCACGACCAGCGAGAACGCTACGTCCGCACCGGTGATCCCGACGCCGGTGATCTGGCGGATCAGCTCCCCGCCGACCAGCGAGACGGTGAGCACCGTGATCAGCGCGTTGAAGATCCCGAAGCCGCCGAAGACGGTGAGCACGACGCGCGCCCAGTTGCGGCCTTCCAGCATCCGCCGGGACAGCATCAGGTACACCAGCAGGATCAGCGCCTTGAGCAGGAACGTGAACATGATCCCGCTGTTGGCCGCGGCCTCCAGGTCCTGCGTGGTCATGCCCGGCTGGATGTGGCGCAGTTCCGCGATCAGCTTCGGCCGGTCGAGGAGCTGGACGAACGCCTGCACGACGCCGAGCAGCACCGATCCGAGCCACAGCCACTTCGCCGTCTGCAGCGCCTGCGGCGCCGACGGTGGCTCCGGCTCGGGTACCGGTCGGCCGAACGCGTCCACCCGCTGCCCCAGGTCCGTCATGCCCGCGCGTCCTGCAGCCAGCGCGCGGCTTCGGCCGCCCAGTAGGTCAGGACAATGTCGGCGCCGGCCCGCCGGATCGAGGTCAGGGTTTCCAGCACGGTGCGCTGCCGGTCCAGCCAGCCGTTGGCGACCGCGGCCTCGATCATCGAGTACTCGCCGGACACCTGGTAGGCGGCCACCGGCACGTCGGCCACGCCGGCGATGTCGCGCAGCACGTCCAGGTAGGACATCGCGGGCTTTACCATCACCATGTCGGCGCCCTCGGCGAGGTCCAGATCGGCCTCGCGCAGCGCCTCCCGGCCGTTGGCCGGGTCCTGCTGGTAGGTCTTGCGGTCGCCCTTGAGCTGCGAGTCCACCGCGTCGCGGAACGGGCCGAAGAAGGCGGAGGCGTACTTCGCCGAGTAGGCCAGGATCGAGGTGTCGCCGAAACCGGTCGCGTCCAGCGAGTCGCGGATCACGCCGACCTGGCCGTCCATCATGCCGCTCGGGCCCACCACGTGGGCCCCGGACTGGGCCTGGACCACGGCCATCTCGCCGTAGATCTGCAGCGTGCGGTCGTTGTCGACGTTGCCGTCCTCGTCCAGGACGCCGCAGTGCCCGTGGTCGGTGAACTCGTCCAGGCACAGGTCGGCCATCAGCACGGTGTCGTCGCCGAGCTCGGAGTGCAGGTCGCGGAGCGCGACGTTGAGGATGCCGTCCGGGTCGACCGCGCCGGAGCCCTCGGCGTCGTGCGTGGTCGGCACGCCGAAGAGCATCAGCCCGCCGACACCGGCGTTGACGGCGTCGACCGCGGCCTTGCGCAGCGAGTCGCGGCTGTGCTGCAGGACGCCCGGCATCGACGGGATCGGCGCCGGTTCGTTCGCGCCCTCGCGGACGAACATCGGCAGCACCAGGTGGCGGGGCTCCACGGAGGTCTCGGAAACCAGTCGGCGCAGCGCGGGGTTGCGACGCAGTCGGCGCGGACGGTGCGAGGGGTACATGACAGCGGCTCCCCAAACAGGCTCGGCGGGGTGATACCCCGAGCGTAGCGATCCGGCAGAACGGACGTCCCGAGGGCTCGGCCTGCCCTTAGACAGGTCGTGAGTGCCCACCCTCGCCAATCCCGGCCAAAACCCCGTTCTCCGGGCCTGGAGGTTGCTAGCTTCCACACATCTGTTCGATCGATTGCACCTGGAGCAGGACTTGACCGCTCGGCCGTCGCGCCTGGCCGCGATGCTCGCGAATCCCGGCGACATCTCCTTCCACGACGCGACAGATCTGCGGCTGCTCGCCGCGATGACCCAGGAGGATCGCGCCGAGCTGCGGGCGGCCGCCCGGTCCGGCGCGGGCTGGGACCGGACGTTCGCCACCGTGGCTCTCGCTCGCCTTCGGGACGAGGCCGCCGGCGACCTGCTCGCCGATCTGGTGGCCGACCCCGCTCGCTGGGAGGACACGGCCTCCGCCCTCCGGATCGGCGCGGACGAATCCGGTTCGGCGGCGCTCGCCGAGCACGAAGATCTGCTCGCCCCGTGGCTGCTGGAAATGCTGGGCTCCGACGACGAGGCGGTGCGCCGCAGCGCCGCCGCCACGCTCGGCATCCTCCGCATCGCCGCAGCCGGACCGCGGTTGCTGCGGCTGGCGCAGTCGGCGATCGACGAGCTGCCGAGCAGCGAGGAACGCACTTCGACGGCTTGGGTGCTGCTGAACGCGGCCGCCGGAACCTCGCCCGGCCGGGAGGTGGCCGACCAGGTGCGCCGGTGGCTGGACCTGCCGATCGACCACGCGCAGTGGCCCGCGGATGCCCTGGCTGCGATCGCCGCGAGAGCAGAGCCGGGAGTTTACGAGTGGGCGCTGGAGCGGTGCGCCGACCGGCTCATGAACGGCGATACCCGGTGCACAGTGGACGCTCTGGCCGGCCGCGGCCGGGAAAGCCTGCCGCTGCTGGAGAAAGTAGCGCTGGAATCACCGCACCGGGATGCGCCGGGCAAGGCGCTGGAGGCCATCGCGGCGCTGGACTCCGGCCTCGCCGAGCGCCACGCCCGGGAGCACTGGACGCGGTTCCCGGAGGAAGCGATCGAGGTGCTCAGCGAGCGCTACCGCGGATCGGCCGATCCCGAAGTCGCCGAACTGGTGGTGCGAATCGTCAAGAATGCCGCGCGGCGATCCCCGTGGGATTTCTGCGATGCGCTGGTCCGCATCGGCGGGCCCATCGCGATGTCGGCGGCCACGCGGGCCGTCGAGAAGCTCGCCGAACGCGACGAGCACGACGAGGATCTGCCCCGCCTGCGCAGCCTGGTCACGCACGCCGCACCGGCCCGCGACCTCGCCGCGGAGCTGACCGTTCTCGGCCTGGTCCCGGAGTGGGCGGCGGAGGTCGCCGACGAGCTGGCCCCCGGCCCGGTGTCGCCGTACGACCTGCTGCTGGCGGTGTTCGAGCGGGCGGGCCGTTCGGTCGACTTCGACCCGGATTCCGGGTCCTACCCGCCGAGCTACGTTGACCTCCTGGCCGAGTTCGTCGGTGCCGCCGGCGGCACCGTGGAGGTCTCCGACGTCGAGCTGGTCGGCATCGATGAAGACGGCGACGCGATCGAGATCGACGAAGAGGAATCCGAGGGGTTCCGGTTCTCCTTCGTCCACGGCGGCTCGTCGCACTCCTGGGACACCGAGGACAACGGCGACTACCTCGACATCGAGGTCACCGCGGGGATGGCCCACGCCCTCCGCCCGGCCGACCCGAGCGACCCGCGCCGGTTCGTCGAGGTCGGGAACGCTTCGACCACGTACCTCTTCGCCGATCCCGAGAAGCTGTCCGAGTTCTGCAAGCGCAACGGCATCGACGAGGCCTTCTGAACGAGCTGCCGCCCCGGACTTCCGTGGTCGGCGTTTCCGCTGGCGACGGGGTCGTGAGTGTTTTGGAGCGCTATGGCAGCCCAAAACGCTCACGACCCAGAGCCGCTCAAGATGCCCCGCAAAGCGAAGGGCGCCTCCGCCCGGCCATGCCGGTCGAAGGCGCCCTCCACTCGGAAAATCAGCTGCGGCGAGCCCGCTTGGCCTTGCGCGGCGGCGGCAGCGCGCCCTCCGCGCGGAGCCGGGCAGCGTGCTCGGCCAGCGCGTCCACCAGGTCCTCCACCCGCGGGATCTCCGGCTGGACGTCGACCCGCAGGCCGAACTCCTTCGCCGTCTCCGCGGTGTTCGGACCGATGCACGCCACCAGCGTCCGGGCGTGCGGCTTGCCCGCGATGCCGACCAGGTTCCGGACGGTGGACGACGAGGTGAAGCACACCGCGTCGAACCCGCCGGTCTTGATCATCTCGCGGGTCTCGGCCGGCGGCGGCGCCGCGCGGACCGTGCGGTAGGCCGTCACGTCGTCGACCTCCCAGCCGCGCTCGCGCAGCCCGGCCGACAGCGTCTCGGTGGCGATGTCCGCCCGCGGCAGCAGCACCCGGTCGACCGGGTCGAGGATGTCGTCGTGCGGCGGGAACTCCTGCAGCAGGCCATCGCTGGACTGGTCACCGGCGGGCAGCAGCTCCGGGATGATCCCGAAGGAGCGGACCTTCTCCGCGGTGGCCTCGCCGACGCAGGCGATCTTCACGCCGGAGAACGCCCGGGCGTCCAGCCCGAACTCGCCGAACTTCTCCCACACCGCGCGGACCGCGTTCGCCGAGGTGAACACCACCCACTGGTAGCGGCCGTCGACCAGGCCCTTGACCGCGCGCTCCATCTGCGCGGGGCTGCGCGGCGGCTCGACGGAGATCGTTGGCACCTCGTGCGAGACCGCGCCGTGCGACCACAGCCGGTCGCTCATCACGCCGGCCTGCTCCTTGGTGCGCGGCACCAGGACCTTCCAGCCGTACAGGGCGCGCGACTCCCACCAGGACAGCTTGCCGCGCTCGGACACGATGTCGCCGATGGTCACCACCAGGTGGCCCTGCAGCTCACCCGCGTCGGCGGCCAGCGAGGCCAGCGTCGTGTCGATCGTGCGCTGCTGCACGGTGGTGCCGGAGGCGGTCACCGCCACGGCGGTCGTCGCCGGCCTGCCGTGCTCGACCAGGCGCGAGGCGGCCTCGGCCAAGTGGCTGCCGGTGGTGTGCAGCACCAGCGCGCCGGGCACCGCGGCCAGCGAGGCCCAGTCCACGTCGCCGCGGACATCGACCTCGGTGTGCACCGCGCCCAGCGCGACGCCGGCGTAGGCCGGAACCGCGCTGCCGCCGGCGACGCCGGGGATGATGTCGAAGGCGGCGCCGGTCTTGGCGACCTCCTGGACCTCGCGGACCACCGCGTCGGCGGTCAGCGGGTCGCCCGCGACCAACCGCACCACGGTGCGACCGGTCGAGGCCTCGTTCACCAGGTCCTTGGCCACGTCCGCCGGGTCGCCCACGGCGGGGCGGACCTCGGCGCCGTCGGCTGCCTGTCCGACGATGTCGGCGGGTACGTCCGGGTCGGTCACCAGCAGCGCTGCGCGGGTGATCACATTCCGGCCCCGAACGGTGAGCAGTCCCGCGTCACCGGGACCGGAGCCCACGAAAGCAATCCGTCCGGGGGTCTTACGTGCTCGGGTCATCAGGGCACTCCCCATCAACTACTGCCAGGTCCGCTGAGCAAAGCGGCCCTGGCTTCCAGCAACTGGGCGGCCAATTCCCGGCCCAGCTGCTCGGCGGCGGTCGTCTCACCAGTGGCGGAGGCGCGCACCAACTGATCGTCGTCGGTCGCCACCACCCCTCGCACGGACAGCCGCAGCGCCACGCGCCCGTCCTCGTCGAGGTCATCCACCACTTCGGCCAGCGCGCCGACCGGCGCGCTACAGCCCGCTTCGAGCGCGGACAACATGGCGCGCTCGGCGGCCACCGCGGCGCGGCTGGCCTGATCGTCCAAAACGGACTGCAGCAGGTGCTCGGTGTCCACGTCATCGACGCGGCATTCCACTGCGAGCGCGCCCTGGGCGGGCGCGGGCAGCATCTGCAGTGGATCGAGCGTTTCCGTGATCACCGCAAGCCGGCCCACACGGGCCAGCCCGGCTCGGGCGAGCACGACGGCGTCCAGCTCACCGTCGGTCACCTTCCGCAGGCGGGTGTCCACATTGCCGCGGATGCTGCGCACCTCCAGCCCCAGGCCGAGGGCCCGGAGCTGGCTGGCGCGGCGCGGCGAACCGGTGCCCACAACGGACCCCGGGGGCAATTCGCCGAGCGTCAGACCGTCCCGTGCCACCAGCGCGTCCCGCGGGTCCTCCCGGACCGGGACGGCGGCCAGCGACAACCGGGGGTCCGGTTCGGTCGGCAGGTCTTTGAAGGAGTGCACCGCGACGTCCACCTCGCCGGCGGCCAGCGCCTCGCGCAGCGCCGAGGTGAACACGCCGACGCCGATCTCGGCGATCGGCGCCATCGAGAGGTCGCCGGGGGTCTTCACCGCGACCAGCTGGGTCGGGTAACCCGCCTTCTCCAGCTCCTCGGCGACGTTCGACGACTGCGCCATCGCGAGGGCGCTGCCGCGGGTGCCGATGCGGAGGGTCTTGTTCAACGGTCCTCACCGTCCTGTTCTGCTCGACCGCGCAGGCGCGCCTGGGCGACGGTGACCCCGCCGGGAAGGCTCTCGTCGGCCTGCGGGGTGCCGAGCACGGCAGTCGTCTGCGGATCGAGTTCGAAGAGCTCTCGGAGCGCGTCGGCGTACCCGGCACCGCCGGGCACCGACGCGAGTTGCTTGACCCGGACCGTCGGCGTGTGCAGGAGCTTGTCCACCACGCGACGGACGGTGCGCGCCAGTTCGTCGCGCACGTCGCCGTCCAGTTCAGGCAGCCGCGAATCGAGTCGCAGCAGTTCGCCGTCCACGACCTCGGCGGCGCGCTTGCGCAGCGCGGTCACGGTCGGAGTCACTTCGGCCGAGCGCTGCGCGGCGAGGTAGCCGCGCAGTTCCTCGGCGACGATTTGTGCGGCCCGCTCGGACTCGTTGCCGCCCTGCTTGTCCGACAGCCGCTGCTGCAGGCTCTCCAGGTCGACGACGGTCACGCCGGGCAGTCCGGCCACCTCGGGCGCGATGTCCCGGGGCAGGCCGAGGTCGCAGCACAGCAGTGGGCGGTCGTCGCGGACGGTCAGCGCCGCCGCGACCACGTCTTCGGTCACCACCGCGCCGATCGCGCCGGTGCAGGCCACCACGAGGTCGGCCGCGGCGATCGCGCTGCTGAGGTCCGTGAGGTCGGCGGTGCGGGCGGCGACGCCGTCGGCGCGCAGCGACGAGGCAAGCCGCTCGCCGTTGGCCGCGGTGCGGTTGGCGATCACGACCTCGCCGATGCCCGCGCGCTTGAGCTGCGCGGAGGCCAGGCCGCCCATCGAGCCCGCGCCGACCACCAGCGCGCTGCGCCCGGCCAAGCCGTCGAGCGCGACCTCGGCGTCGGCGAGCGCCTCGGAGACCACCGACGCGCCTTCGGCGTCGATGCCGGTCTCGGCGTGCACCCGCTTGCCGACGCGGAGCGCCTGCTGCGCGAGCTCGTGCAGCGTCTTGCCGACGGTGCCGTTCTCGTCAGCCGCGCCGTAGGCCTGCCGCAGCTGGCCGAGGATCTGCGCCTCACCTACGACCATCGAGTCCAGGCCCGCGGACACCGAGAAGAGGTGCTCCACCGCGGCGCCCGCGTAGTAGACGTAGAGGTGGTCGGCGAGCTCGCCTACCTCCGCACCCGCGTGCCGGGCGAGCACGGACGTCACGTCGTCCAGGCCGCCGTGGAAGGTCTCCGCGACGGCGTAGACCTCGACCCGGTTGCAGGTCGAGATGATGAACGCCTCGCAGATGTGCTCGCGCTGCAGCAGTTCGCCGAGAAGCTTGGCGACGTCATCGCCGCCGATCGCGACGCGCTCCAGCACCCGCACCGGGGCGCTGTGGTGGGAAATCCCGACGGTGAGCAGGTTCACAGCCGTTCCACCATCCTGTCCGCCGATTCGACCTGACCCGACACCCGATCTCCGCCGCCCGGCGGACCGATGTCCGCACCGTCCACATCGGATCGGCCGGCTTCCGCCGCCGCTTCCTGCTGACGTCGGGCCACGTGAAACGACAGGATCTGCATCTCCACCGCCAGGTCGACCTTGCGCACCTCGACGTCTTCGGGGACCTGCAGCACGACGGGCGCGAAGTTCAGGATGCACGTAACGCCGCCGGCGACCAAACGCTCGCAGACCTCCTGGGCGCCCTGCACGGGCGTGGCGATGACGCCGATGGTGACCTCGCGCTCGGCGCACACCTCGACGATGTCGTCGATGTGGTTGACCGGGATGCCGCCGACCGGCACGCCGACCAGGTCCGGGTCGAGGTCGAACAGCGCGGAGACCGGGAAGCCGCGGCCCGGGAAGCCGCCGTAGTTGGCCAGCGCGTGGCCGAGATTACCGATCCCGACCACCGCGACGCTGTGCTTGCGGGTCAGGCCCAGGATGCGCTCGATCTGGCCGATGAGCACCGCGACCTCGTAGCCGACGCCGCGGGTGCCGTAGGAGCCGATGTAGGAGAGGTCCTTGCGCAGCTTCGCGGAGTTGACCCCGGCGGCGACGGCCAGCTCATCGCTGGAGACCGTGCCCACGTTCTGCTCGGCGAGACTGGACAGCGCCCGCAGGTAGACCGCGAGCCGGGCGACGGCGGCTTCCGGGATCGCCCTGGCGCGCTCCCGAGCCGCGGGGACCTCGATCGCCGGCGACTGCTTGGAGTCGGTCCGGGAATCGGCCTCGGCCTGCCCGTCACCGTCCTGCACGTCCGCTCCGTGGGCCGTCACGCTGGATCTCCCTCGCCCTACCTGCTGCTTTGGCCTGCCCGTCCGCGCCCGGAGGCGCGGCGGTCGTCGCCCACTTCCCGACATCGCTGCTCAGGTTGGGGCTCCGACACCGGCCGGTCCGCCGACCGGCTGCTCGGCGTCATCCGCGAACGCCGCCGGCATCCGACGGCTCGACACCTGATCCGCTGATCCACACCGAGAATCCGGCGACCCGACCCGTACACCGTAACTAATTTGTGAACGCATGCACAAAGTCGCAGGGCCGGACTCCGCCGGAGGCGCAAGCCTTCCCCGCCATCATTGCCGATGGCCCCCCGACGTGCCAAAACGCGTGGTCTGGAGCACGTGATGGCGGCAACCCGCACCGACCACCGGCCAAGATCACGGGTCAGCGGGCCAGGGCCCGGCGGAAGCGGTCCTCCTCGACCTTCCAGTAGCCGTGCTCGACTCCATCGATCAAGATCACCGGGACCCGGTCGCCGTACTCCGCGCGCAGCTCCGGGTCGGTGTCCACGTCCTGCGCGGACCACGACACATCGAGCTCTGCGCAGATCCGCCGCACGTCGGAGATCGCGTCCGCGCAGGAGTGGCAACCCTCGCGGGTCATCACCGTCACCTCGTGCATGCCTTCGCTCCAGGGAGAAATTCGGGCCGACTTCGCGGCCTCCAAAGTACCCAGCGGGCCGGGTAACGGCACGACACCGACCGCGCTGGTCAAGTGTCCAAAATCACCTGTCGGAGTTAGGCGTCGCACCCCGGCTGAACACGCTCTGCAACCAGAGCGTCACCGAGTAGTACTACCTACTTCCGAGTAACAACACGTATGCTGCTGCTCCAACGCCCACGCCCCCGGCGTCACCAGGCCATCGGAGCCCCGTTGGCCGGCCGGAGGCGGGTGTCCGCCGGACACCGCGACATGACACCGGCACCGGTGCGTCTCACCCGCACCAAGCCGGTCCGCCAACGACGGCAGGAGGTCGCAAGAGATGAGCAGCCCGAAGACGCTCGCACCCCCCGCCCCGGCCGCACCCTTCCGCAGCGTCGACGTCCCGGTCTCCCGATCGGTGCCCAGGCCGGGCACCGAGAGCTGGGCCTACGTCAGCGCCGCGCAGCAGGGCGACAACGACGCCTTCGGCCACCTCTACGACGAGTACGCCCAGATCGTCTACCGGTACGTGCTGTTCCGGGTCAGCGACCACTGCCTGGCCGAGGACATCACCAGCGAGACGTTCCTGCGCGCGCTGCGCCGGATCGCCTCCATCAGCTACCAGGGCCGCGATGTGGCGGCCTGGTTCATCACCATCGCCAAGAACCTCATCCTCGACCACATCAAGTCCAGCCGGAACCGGCTGGAGATCCCCACCTCCGACGTCACCGACAACCTGCCGGTCGGCCGGACGCACTTCGGCCCGGAACAGCACGTGCTCACCGAGGCGACCCACCGAGAGCTGCTCAGTTGCGTCCGGCAGCTCAACCCCGACCAGCGCGAATGCATCCGGCTGCGGTTCCTGCAGGGCCTGTCGGTGACCGAGACGGCGGCCGCGATGCAGCGCAACGAGGGGGCGGTCAAGGCCCTCCAGCACCGCGCGATCCGCCGGCTGGCGCAGCTGCTGCCCGACGACCTCCGCTGACCTCCCGCCGCGATCCCCGCGGAAATCGGAGGTCCGATTTCCGCGGGGATCGCGGACCACCACGCCACGGCGGAGGTGCGCAAGTTCGGTTGCGGCCAGGTCTTAAGCTAGAGACCTGCTGAGCCGGGTCGGCCCGGGTCGGCAAGACCTGGAACTTCGCACGACAACACCGGAGGACCCCCGGGAGGCGCGGCGGTGCCGACACGTCAAGGCTCAGCCGATGGCGCGGACCAGAGCTCGCGCGCGCCCGGCTCCGATCCGATCGACAGCGCGAAGGTGGCCGGTCGCGCGTCCGCCGAGGCCGCCGTCGCCGCCGCACCCGTCCCAGACGGCTCGCTGGCCACCCCGCCCGACCTCACCGCCGCGGCGTTCTTCGACGTCGACAACACGATGATGATGGGCGCCTCGCTGTTCCACTTCGCCCGCGGACTCGCCGCCCGCAAGTTCCTCACCGCCACCGACCTGGCCGGGTTCGCCTGGCAGCAGCTGAAGTTCCGGGTCGGCGGCCGGGAGAACCCGCAGGACATGCAGGCCAGCCGGGAGCAGGCGCTGTCGTTCGTGGCCGGCCGCAAGGTCTCGGAGCTGGTGGAGCTCAGCGAGGAGATCTACGACGAGCTGATGGCGGACCGGATCTGGGCGGGCACCCGGGCGCTGGCCCAGATGCACCTCGACGCCGGCCAGCGGGTGTGGCTGGTGACGGCGACCCCGGTGGAGCTGGCGCAGATCATCGCGCGGCGGCTCGGGCTGACCGGCGCGCTGGGCACGGTCGCGGAGAGCTCCGACGGCGTGTACACGGGCCGGCTGGTCGGCGAGATGCTGCACGGGCGCGCGAAGGCGCACGCGGTGCGGGCGATGGCCGCCAGCGAAGGCCTGGACCTGCGCCGCTGCACGGCGTACTCGGACTCGGCCAACGACATCCCGATGCTGTCGGCGGTGGGCACGGCGGTGGCCGTCAACCCGGACCAGCGGCTGCGCGACATCGCCCGGGCCCGCGGCTGGGAGGTCCGGGACTTCCGGACGGGCCGCAAGGCGGCGCGGATCGGCCTGAACTCGATCATGGGGGCCAGCGCCATCGCGGGGGCGGTAGCGGCCGGCCTCGCCTACCGGCGCCGCGACCGGTCCTGAACGAACGGGCCGCGAGCCCTCCAGCCGGTCGTAGCAGCCGGCGGGCTCGCGGCCCCGGAAATCACCTGCGCCGGTCACGAGCCGGCGATGTTCACCATCCAGCCGATGCCGAACCGGTCCACGCACATCCCGAACGTGTCGCCCCACATCTGCTTCTCCAGCGGGACCGCCACCGTGCCCGCCTCCGACAGCTTCGCCCAGTAGCCGCGCAGCTCGTCCTCCGAGTCGCCGCTGAGGCTCACCGAGATGTTGGTGCCCGGCTTGTGCTCCATGCCCGGCGGCGTGTCGGAGGCCATGAGCGTGAAGCCGCTGCCGGTCTCGAGCATCGCGTGCATGACCTTGTCCGCGCTGCTCGGGTCCGGGGCGCCGAACTCGCCGAAGGTGCTCACCGTCAGGTTGCCGCCGAAGACGCTCTTGTAGAACTCCATCGCCTGCCGGGCGTCGCCGTCGAAGCTGATGTACGGGTTGAGCCGGGAACTCATCGGATTCTCCCCACCGGTAGTGGATTGGGACTCGGCGAAAGCATGACCGCGCACACCGACGGCGGCCACGCGAAAACCGGGCCGGTGCGGTGGCATCCCCGCCCACCGCACCGGCCCATCCGAAGGCCGGGCGCGCCCCTCCCGCTCGCGCGTCCGGTCATCGGGGTCATCCAGTGGCGAGCCGCTTCGCGGCGGAGCGGATCCGGAACGCGGTGATGATCTCCACGACGCCGAGGACGACCAGCCAGATCCCGCCGAACAGGACCAGCAGCGCCACCGACGTCAGCGGCGAGACCATCAGCACGATCCCCGCCAGGGCCGTGACGATGCCCATGAAGATCTGCCAGCCGCGCGCGGGCATCGCCCGGTCGGCGATCGACGCGGTCGTCTGGGTGACGCCGCGGAACAGCCAGCCGATGCCGATCCACAGGCCCAGGAACAGGATCGACTGCATCTCGCCCCGGAAGCACAGCAAGCCCAGCAGGATCGACAGCGCGCCGCTGATGAACGCCAGCACCCTGATCGCCGCCGTCACGTGCGTGCCGAACGCCGCGATGATCTGCAGCACGCCGCTGACCAGCAGGTAGACGCCGAACAGCACGCCGAGGACGATCAGCGTCGCCCGCGGCCAGACCAGCGCGAGCACGCCGACGACGAGCGAGCAGAGGCCGACGACGAGCACGGACCCCCAGGCCAGCTTCGCGAGCCGGTCGGTCACCGCCTGGGTCGGATCATCCGAAAGGCTACTCATGATCCATCCTTCCCACGGGATTCGGACCGGCGCACTCCCGAACCGCCCAGACCACCGCTCCGGGTGGCTCCGCCGCAACGGCGATTCCGGGTGCTGCGGAAGCTCTCCCGGACGTGGCGAAGCCTGTTGGGGCGGTGGCGGTTTCGCGCGAAACCGTCGCCCGGCAGGCGTGGAGAACGCCGGTTTCGTGTGAAACCGCCGCGTTGACCAAGCTCCCCAAGAGCCGCATCGAGCTTCAGACCTTGCTCGACTCGGGCGCCTTGTCCCCGGCCTGCGCCGGGACGTTCGCTTCGTGCGGCCGGGCCAGGGTGCAGATCAGCTCGTCCTCCTCGAGCGAGGCGAGGATCGTGTCGCCCGGCTGGACCTCGCCGCGCAGCAGCAGCTTGGAGATCCGGTTGTCCAGTTGCGTCTGGATGGTGCGCAGCAGCGGCCGGGCCCCGAACTCCGGCTTGAACCCGCGCCGGGTCAGCCACCTCTTGGCCGCCTCGGTGACCTCCAGGTCGATCTCCTGCGCGCGCAGGAGGCGGCGGCTGCGGTCCAGCATCAGGTCGACGATCTTCGCCAGGTCGTCCTCGGTCAGCCGGTGGAAGATGATCGTCTCGTCGATGCGGTTGAGGAACTCCGGCGCGAACCTCGCGTGCAGGTCGTCCATCAGCTCGTCCCGGATGGCGTCCACGTCGCCCTCGTGGGCCAGGATGCGCTGGGCGCCCACGTTGCTCGTCATGATCACCACGGTGTTGCGGAAGTCCACGGTGCGGCCCTGGGCGTCGGTCAGCCGGCCGTCGTCGAGCACCTGCAGCAGCGTGTTGAACACGTCCCGGTGCGCCTTCTCGATCTCGTCGAACAGCAGCACGCTGTAGGGCTGCCTGCGGACCTTCTCGGTCAGCTGCCCGGCCTCCTCGTAACCGACGTAGCCGGGCGGGGCGCCGACCAGCCGGGACACGGTGTGCCTCTCCTGGAACTCGCTCATGTCGAAGCGGATCAGCTTGTGCTCGTCGCCGAACATCAGCTCCGCGAGCGCCTTCGCCAGCTCGGTCTTGCCGACGCCGGTCGGCCCCAGGAACAGGAACGACCCGATGGGCCGGTCCGGGTGCGCCATCCCGGCCCGGTTGCGCCGGACCGCCTCCGCCACCGCGAGGACCGCCTCGTCCTGGCCGACGACCCGCTCGTGCAGGGCCTCCTCCAGCCGCAGCAGGCGGTGCTTCTCGTCCTCGGTCAGCTGCGCGACGGGGATGCCGGTGCGCTTGGACAGCACCTCCGCGATGTCCTGGGTGGTCACGTCCGCGACGCCTTCGCGCCGCTCGGTGATACCGGCGATCTCCCCCTCCAGGCCCTCGATCTGCTCCTTGAGCTCGCGGGCCCGGTCGTAGTCCTCGGCGTCGACGGCCTGGTCCTTCTCGCGGCGCAGCTTGGCCATCCGGTCCTCGCGCTCCCGGACGTCGCCGCTGCGGCTGACCGACCGCAGCCGCACCCGCGCGCCCGCCTGGTCCATCAGGTCGATGGCCTTGTCCGGCAGGAAGCGGTCGCTGATGTAGCGGTCGGAGAGGGTGGCGGCCGAGGCGAGCGCCTCATTGGAGAAGCGGACGCCGTGGTGCGCCTCGTAGGAGTCGCGCAGGCCCTGCAGGATCTGGATGGTCTCCTCGACGGTGGGTTCCGCGATCAGGACCGGCTGGAACCGGCGTTCCAGCGCGGCGTCCTTCTCCACGTGCTTGCGGTACTCGTCGATCGTGGTGGCCCCGATGACG
The DNA here is from genome assembly GCF_900106995.1 of Saccharopolyspora shandongensis. GTDB lineage: Bacteria > Actinomycetota > Actinomycetes > Mycobacteriales > Pseudonocardiaceae > Saccharopolyspora > Saccharopolyspora shandongensis. The sequence goes on along the minus strand of NZ_FNOK01000025.1, from coordinate 83,568 downwards.
TGCAGTTCTCCCCGGGACAGCGCGGGTTTGAGGATGTTGCCCGCGTCCATGCTGCTCTCGCCGCTCGCCCCGGCGCCGACGATGGTGTGCATCTCGTCGATGAACAGGATCACCGAGCCCTCGGCGGCGCGGACCTCGTCGATCACCTTCTTCAGCCGCTGCTCGAACTCGCCGCGGTACTGCGCGCCGGCCACCAGGCCGGTCATGTCGAGCGCGAGAACCCGCTTGTCCTGGAGGGTTTCCGGGACGTCGCCGGCGATGACGCGCTGCGCCAGCCCCTCGACGATCGCGGTCTTGCCGACGCCGGGTTCGCCGATGAGCACGGGATTGTTCTTGCTGCGCCGGGAAAGGATCTCCACGGTCTGCTCGATCTCGTCGGCGCGCCCGACGACCAGGTCCAGCTTGCCCGCGCGGGCCTCCTCGGTGAGGTCCCGGCTGTACTCGTCCAGCGTCGGGGTGTCGCTGCCCGCGGTCGTCGGGATGTTTTCGTTGGTCGCGGCGCGGTCGACCCGGTCGCGGAGCTTGCGGGTGTTGATCTCGTAGGAGTCCAGCAGCTTGACCGCCGCCGAGTCCGGATCGTCGAGCAGGGCGGCCAGGATGTGCTCGGGCCCGATGTAGGACTTCTCCGCCGCCTGGGACCGCGCGTGCGCGCCGATCAGCGCGCGCTTCGCGGCGGGCGTCAGCCCCGGGCTCGCCGAGGGTTCCGCGCTGGCGCCGGGCAGCACCTCGGCGATCCGCGAGGCGAGGTGGTCCGGCTCGGCCCCGGCCTGGACCAGCAGGCTGCGGGACGGCTCCACCTGCGTCGCCGCCCACAGCAGGTGTTCGGTGTCCAGGTCGTCGCTGCCGTCCTGCCTCGCGCGCTCGGACGCCTTGCCGATCAGCTCGGTAGCGGACTCGCTGAGCAGTCGGCCGATCGGCACTCGCTGGACGGCGGGCGGCGACGTCATCGGCGACATGCCGAAGAACCTGTTGAGCAGATCCGCGAAGGGGTCCTGGGAGCCGAAGGTCGAGGGGTAGCTCATCACGCACCGTCCGCTTCGTCTGGTAACTGTCCGGATTTCCGCGTTAGAGCTCACGGAAAAAGCACGTTCACCAGCACAAATAGAACAACGGACGGCCCGGTCCGCAACGCGGCACCGGCACGGCGACCGCCTTACAATCCCTGGCCTCGGCACTCACCAGGTTGAGCCCAGTTTCAATTGAAACCGCGGTCAGCCGAGGAAGACGTTGGTGCGTTGGGAGAGCAGGCGGTAGAGGGTCTGCTGGATGATCTCGCGAACCTGGTCGCTGAGGCTGAACACCAGCATCGGGTCGTCCGCCGCGCCCTCCGGGAACGACGAGGTCTCGATCGGCTCGCCGAACTCGATGTACCACTTCGACGGCAGCGGCACCGCCCCCAGCAGCCCGAAGTGCGGGAAGAACGGCGTGACCGGGAAGTACGGCACGCCGAGCAACCGCGCCAGCGGCTTGATGTCCGCCAGCTTCGGGTAGATCTCCTCGGCGCCCACGATCGAGCAGGGCACGATCGGCGCGCCGGTGCGCAGCGCGGCCGACACGAACCCGCCGCGCCCGAAGCGCTGCAGCTTGTACCGGTCCTTGAACGACTTCCCGATGCCCTTGAAGCCCTCCGGCCACACCCCGACCAGCTCGCCGTTGGTCAGCAGCCGCTCCGCGTCCGGGTTGCAGGCCAGCGTGTGCCCGGCCTTGCGGGCCAGCGGGCCGAGCACCGGCATCGAGAACAGCAGATCGGCGCCGAGCATCCGCAGGTGCCGGGGCGCCTCGATGTGGTCGTGCAGCGCGACCGTGGTCATCAGCGCGTCCCACGGCAGCGTGCCGGAGTGGTTGGCCACCACCAGCGCGCCGCGGTCGACGGGCACGTGGTGGCCGCCGATCACCTCTACCCGGAACCACTTCTCGTAGACCGGCCGCAGGAGCCGGAGGAACACCTCGTCGGTCAGCTCCTGGTCGAAGCCGAACTCGTCGACCTGGTAGTCGCCGAGCAACCGCCGCCGGGCGAACGCCAGCGCGTCGATGACGGCGTCCTCCCAGCCGGGTTCCGGTGGTTTCGCGGCTTCCAGCTGCTCCCGGTCCGCCGCGCGCAGCGGGATCACCTGCGCATCCGCCATCACGCCCCCGCACCCGGTCGGGCGCGACCGTCGCTCATGCCGCCTCCGTCACCGAAGCTTCGCCAGCAGGTCACCGGCGCCGCGTTCCAGCGCCAGGATGTTCTCCTTGTCGATCACCGGCCGCAGGCCCCGGCCGCGCACGAAGTCGTCGAAGGCCTGCTGGGTGGTCCAGCGCGGGGTGAACCCGAACTCCTCGCGGAGCCTCGTGGTGTCCAGCACCCGCCCGAAGTTGAGGTATCGCAGCTGCTCCGACGAGAAGTCGACCAGCCGGGCGCTGCGGAAGAACTGGGTCAGCGGCAGCACCGCCGTGCTCGGCAGCGGCATCGCGACGCGCCCGGCGCGCCGGATCGCCTGCGAGAGCATCAGCACGCCGTCACCGGCCACGTTGAACACGCCGGGCCGGTCCACCATCGTCGCCCGCTCCAGCACCGCCAGCGCGTCCTCGGAGTGCAGCATCTGCAGCCGCGCGTCGAACCCGAGCACGGTCGGCACCACCGGCAGTGCGAAGTAGCGGGACAGCACGGCGTCGATGCGCGGGCCGATCAGGTTGCTGAACCGCAGCGTGGTGATGTCCACGTCGGGCCGGCGCCGGCCGAAGCCGCGCACGTAGCCCTCGATCTCCACCGCGTCCTTGGCGTAGCCGGACGACGGCAGGTCCTTCGGCTCCATCTCCTCGGTGAACACCGCCGGGTCCCGCGAGCTCGACCCGTAGACCGCGCAGGTCGACCGGACCACCACCTTGCGCACCAGCGGCGACTGCTGGCAGGCGGCCAGCAGCTGCATGGTGCCGATGACGTTCATCTCCTTCGTCGTGGCCCGCCCGCCGGGCCCGGAATGGGAGTTGACCGCCGCGTGCACCACGGTGTCGACCTGGGCGTTCGCGATGACCTTGCTGATCAGCGGATTCCGGATGTCGGCGCGGACGAACTCGGTGCGCCCCATCCGCCGCAGCAGATCGCGGCCGGGCTGCACGGTGTCCACGCCGAGGACCCGCCGCACCGAGGGATCGGCCGCCAGCCGCGCGGCGAGGTGCCCGCCCAGGAACCGGCTGACCCCCGTCACCAGCACGACATTCGGGCCCACTGTGTCTCCCTGCGCTCTCCGGCACGCTCGCCGACTGCGATGCTACCGCCGAATGCGCCGCTCACCACGGCGTTCGGGTCACCAGGACGAGTCGGCCGTGTGCACGGGCCCACCGGCAAAAAACAACCGCCGCCGACCATCGGCCGGCGGCGGTGCGCAGGTCACTTGCCCAACTTGCGACGCTGGACGCGCGTCTTGCGGAGCAGCTTGCGGTGCTTCTTCTTGGACATGCGCTTGCGGCGCTTCTTGATGACCGAGCCCATGCGGACTCCTTCGCTCTTGACGGCAGTTCGAACGTCTCCCGCACCGGTGCAGCCGCATGAACGCGCACACCTGGCACGACCAACCCAAAACTTTACCTGCAGGTCTCGAGGCCTTCCGCCGTGGTCCTCGAAACGCCGCCGAGCGCCGCCGACCGGGCGCGCGAGCCGTCCGGGCCGCCATCGGCCGCCCGTCGGGCTCGCGGCCGGTCACCTGCGCAAACGGCCGGCCGAGCGATCTCAGCCCGCGTTGTAGTAGGCGCTTTCCAGGTACGCGTGGACGTCCTTCTCGGCAACCCGAAACGAACGCCCCACCCGTGCTGCGGGCAGCTCGCCCGCGTGCACGAGCCGGTAGACCGTCATCTTCGACACCCGCATCAGCTTTGCGACCTCTGCGACGGTGAGGAACCGCACCTGACCCATGCTCGGTGGCGCCTGTTGGCTGGGTTCGGAGTTCGCAGACATGCTTCACCGTGCCCTTCGGCACGTGTCGCGCCGTCGGCTTCCCCTCCGACGGAAACCTCACGCACGTGCTCTATCGAGAGTAGCGGGACACACGGGGCACCTGCGATGGCCGAACGTCCCCCTTGGCCCTGAGTAGTTCGCACCAACTGGTCTTGGCAGCGCCGCTGAGTCGCGCGCGGAGGTGGCGGTTTCACGCGAAACCACCACCCAGCAGGCGTGGGAACAGCGGTTTCGCGCGAAACCGCCGCTCCTCACGCGTCGCGCCGGCGTCAGGCGGGTTCGTCGGTTTCGTGCGCCTTGCCGAGCTCGACGGACCGGTCGCGGGCCGCTTCGATGGCGTCGATGAGCGCCGCGCGCACGCCGTGCTTCTCCAGCTCGCGGATGCCAGCGATGGTCGTGCCCGCCGGCGAGGTGACCGCCTCGCGCAGCATCACCGGGTGACCGCCGCCCTCGCGGAGCATCGCCGCCGCGCCGACCGCGGACTGGACGATCAGGTCCGCGGCGGTGGCCCGCGGGATGCCCAGCAGGATGCCGGCGTCGATCATGGCTTCGACCAGGTAGAAGAAGTACGCCGGGCCCGAGCCGGACAGCGCCGTCACCGCGTCCTGCTGGCTCTCGGGCACCCGCGCGACCTTGCCGACGCTGCCGAGCAGGTCCTCGACCAGCGCCAGGTCGGCGTCCGAGGCGTGCGCGCCGCCGGAGACCGCGCTCATCGCCTCGCCGACCAGCATCGGGGTGTTCGGCATGACCCGGACGACCGCGGTGCCCTCGGTCAACCGGCGCTCGAACAGCTTCGTCGGCAGGCCCGCGCACAACGACACCACGAGCCTGCCGCTGGGCAGGTTCGGCGCCATCTCGTCCAGCAGCGGCTCGATGTCCTGCGGCTTGACGGCGACGACGATGACGTCCGCGCGCTGCACCGCATCGGCCACCTCGACGTGCGTGATGCCGTAGGTCTTGGTCAGCTCCTCCGCACGCGTCGGGAACCGCTCGGTGAACAGCAGGTCCGACGGGGCACGCCCCGCCTTCAGCAGCCCCGACAGCAGGGATTCCCCGATCTTTCCGGCTCCGAGTACGGCGATCGTCGTCATGCCGCTCAGGGTGCCAGACCACTCTCCGCACGCGGCGCGAACCGGCGGTGCACGCTGCGTGTCCACCCCTCCCGAAGGTCGATTCCAGCCGCTACTGTGTCTGCCACCACAGCGCCCCGCCACGGCCGAGCGATGTTTCGCGCCTGAATGACCAGCCCAAAGGAGCTCTGATCATGTTCAGCACGATGCAGGACGGCCCGCTCTCGATCGCTCGGATCCTCCAGCAGGGCAGCGGGCCGCACGGTGCGTCCGCGGAGGTCGTGACCTGGACCGGCGACGGAGCGCGGCGCCGCAGCTTCGCGGAGGTGGGGCGCCGGACGGCACAGCTGGCGCACGCGCTGCGCGGCCTCGGCGTGACCGGCGACGAGCGGGTCGGCACGTTCATGTGGAACAACGCCGAGCACCTGGAGGCGTACTTCGCGGTTCCGTCGATGGGCGCTGTGCTGCACACCCTGAACATCCGGTTGTTCCCCGAGCAGCTCGTCTACGTCGCCAACCACGCCGAGGACCGGGTCGTGCTGGTCGACGCGACGCTGCTGCCGCTGTTCCAGAAGCTGCTGCCGGAGCTGAAGACGGTGCGGCACGTGATCGTCGCCGGCGGCGACAAGGCCGCACTGGAGGCGCCGGCCGGGGTGGCGGTGCACGGCTACGAGGAACTGCTGGCCGGGCAGCCGGAGGTGTTCGACTGGCCGGAGATCGACGAACGCTCGGCCGCCGCGATGTGCTACACCTCCGGCACCACCGCCAACCCGAAGGGCGTCGTCTACTCGCACCGGTCGATCTACCTGCACTCGATGCAGGTGTGCATGACCGACGGGATGGCCCTGTCGCAGGCGGACCGGTCGCTGGCCGTGGTGCCGATGTTCCACGCGATGTCGTGGGGCCTGCCGTACGCGGCGTTCATGGTCGGCGCGTCGATGATCATGCCGGACCGGTTCCTGCAGCCCGAGCCGCTGCTGAAGATGATCGAGGCGGAGCGCCCGACGATGGCCGCGGCGGTGCCGACGATCTGGCAGGGCGTGCTGCAGCACCTCGAGGCCGACCCGCACGACGTGTCCTCGTTGCGCGAGGTCGTGGTCGGCGGCGCGGCGTGCCCGCCGTCGCTGATGAAGGCGTTCCACGAGAAGTACGACATCTCGGTGCTGCACGCGTGGGGCATGACCGAGACGTCGCCGCTGGGCAGCGTGGCCCGGCCGCCGGAAGGCGTCACGGACGAGCAGCGCTGGACCTACCGCGCCAGCCAGGGGCGCTTGCCCGCCGGCGTGCAGGGCCGGCTGGTCGGCGACGACGGCTCGGTGCTGCCGTGGGACGGCGAGAGCGTCGGCGAACTGGAGGTCCGCGGGCCGTGGATCGCCGGGGCGTACTACGGCGACGACGATCCGGAGAAGTTCAACGACGGCTGGCTGCGCACCGGCGACGTGGGGTTCATCACGCCGGACGGGTTCGTGCAGCTGACGGACCGGGCCAAGGACGTGATCAAGTCGGGCGGCGAGTGGATCTCGTCGGTCGACCTGGAGAACAAGGTGATGGGGCACCCGGCGGTGGCCGAGGCGATGGTCATCGGCGTGCCGGACGAGAAGTGGTCCGAGCGGCCGCTGGTGGCCGTGGTGCTCCGCGACGGTCAGCAGGTGGACGCGGCCGAGCTGCGCGACTTCCTCGCGGGCGAGGTGGCGAAGTGGCAGGTGCCGGAGTACTGGACGTTCATCCCTGAAGCGCCGAAGACCAGCGTCGGCAAGTTCGACAAGAAGCGCCTGCGCAAGCAGCACGCCGACGGCGGCCTCGACGTCACCCGCCTCAACTGACCCCGATACCCCGCGATTTCATTGGAGATCAGCGATCCGATTTTCGTTGAAATCGCGGGGAGATCTGGTCACGGGGACAGGGCGAGTTGGCGGGCCTGGCAGATCAGTCGGCCGACCGAGTCGATCACCATGACGTCCTCGTCGAACCACTGCCCGTGCACCGCGCGGCAGTCCACCACCATCCGCAGCCAGCCGTTCGCCGGCTGAGCCCGCAGCAGGGCGGTGAGCTGCACCGTCGGCGCCCAGCCGAACCGGCCGAGGTTCAGCGTCACCGGCACCGTCAGGTCGCCCGCGACCAGTCCGAACAGCAGGTCGGGCTGCGCCTCGCGGGGCTTGGCCCACAGCCGCAGCCGCGGCTCGCCGATGCCGCCGTTGAGGAAGTCCGCGGTGCTCGCGTCCAGGCGCATGTCGCAGACGCGCGCCAGGGCGAAGTACTTTCGGGCCTCGGTGGCGGCGAGATCGATCGCGGTCGACGGCGGGTTCACCGGCATGTCGGGCAGATCCGACCACTCGGGCTCCGACTCGGGCACCTTGCCGAGGGTGACCGTGGCGTCCACGCAGACCTGGCCGCTCTGCTCCAGCTGCGCGCGGGCGGCCGTCACCGTCTTGCCCGCCTTGAGCACCTCGGTCCGGACCAGCACCGGGCCGACCCGGGGCGGACGCAGGAACTGGGCGCTGATCGAAAGCGGCGCGAGCCCGGTCACGTCGCCGAGGGCGCGGGCCATCAGCGCGAGCAGGTAGCCGCCGTGCGGGCGTTCTCCGACAGCCCAGTCGGGATGCAGGTGGGCGACGAAGGTGCCGTCGCCGAGCGAGCGCACCGAAGTGGCCGCCGCGAAGGGATCCAGGACCTCTGTCACGTGCGGTCCAGCGGGCGGAAGCGCTCGGCGACCGATGCGCGCAACGAGTTCATGGTCACTGATTCTAGTGACCTTCGGAGAAGTTGATCACTAGGCATCGGTTAGCCGCGCCGACCGCCCGCGCGCGGTTTTTGCGGGCTATCGCGCGGAAAACCGCGCCCGGACCCTGACCAGGAGAAACCGGTCAGCCCGCGCGCAGCGGCTCCAGGTGCAGCCGGGCGAACAACAGCGCCTCGGACAGCAATGCCGCGCGCTGCTGGGGATTGCGCGCCTTGCGGGTGTTGATCTCCAGGACCACCGCGCCCTGGTAGCCGTCGGCGGCCAGCGCCTCGCACACCTCCGCGCACGGCTGGTTGCCCTGCCCCGGCACCAGGTGTTCGTCCCGCGGCGCGCCGGTGCCGTCCGCCAGGTGCACGTGCGCGAGGCCGTCCTTCATCCGCTTCAGCAGCTCGATGGCGTCCACGTGCGCCGCAGCGGCGTGCGACAGGTCGAGCGTGTAGTTGCGGTAGCCGACCTCCGTCGGGTCCGGCGAGGGCTTGAACGCCGACAGCCCGCTGCTCTTGCCGCCGCGCAACCGGTTCAGCGTGCTCGGCGGGCGCAGCGGGAACATGTTCTCCACGGCGATCGAGATCCCGCTGGTTTCCTCCAGCTCCGAGACCAGCTCGCCGAATCGCTCCGCGTAGCGGCGCTGCCAGCGGAACGGCGGGTGCACGACGACCGTCTGCGCACCCAGTTCGCTGGCCACCACGACGGACCGCCGCAGCCGCTCCTCCGGCTCCGACGACCAGACCCGCTGCGTGATCAGCAGGCACGGTGCGTGGATCGCCAGGATCGGCACGCCGTGCTGCTCGGAAAGCCGGTGCAGCGCCGAGACGTCCTGGCTGACCGCGTCCGCCCAGACCATCACCTCGACGCCGTCGAACCCGAGGTCCGCGGCCATCTCGAACGCCGCACGCGCCGGCTGCGGCCACACCGACGCGCTGGACAGCCCGACCGGGATCCGGCCGGGTGCCTCCTCGCGCTGGGGCGGTTGCACTGTCATCGCCTGCCAAGCATGACCGACGGTGGATGGGTCGTTGCGCGCCGGTGCCTCACGAGTGGCTGAACAGCAGCAGTGCCGCCGGGGACACCGTGCAGAACAAGCCGACCAGCACCGCCAGCAGGATCGTCTGCAGATCGTTGGTGCGCAAGAACTTCCACGCGATGAACACCAGCAGACCGGTGATCACCAGCGCGGCGCCGAGCGCCGCCAGGGCGTTCGTGCCCCACAACCAGCGGAACCCGACCCAGACCAGCCCGCCGCCGACCAGGCCGCCGACGCCCTGCAGCACCAGCGTGCCCCACTCCTTGCCCGCGGAGACGGGCTCGTCATCGGGTTCGCCGTCGCGGTATTCGTCCGCGTCCAAGCCCGCGGGCAGCTCCGGGTCGTAGTCGTCCTCTGCGTACTCGGGCTCGGGTTCGTCGTAGGAGTCGAAGTCGTACGGGTCTTCCAGCTCGTCCGGCGCTTCCTCCTCCTGCTGCGCGGGCGCTGGTGCCGGTACGGGCGCTGGTGCAGGCGGGTAGGCCAGCACCGCGGTGCCTTCCGGGTCGGGCTCGGACTTGGCGGGCGCGACGCGCGGCAGCTGCTCCGTGAGCCCCTCCTGCGGAGTGGGCTTCGGCGGCGCCGGGGGAGCGGGAGCCTCCTGCTTCGGTGCCGGCCGCCGCAAGGCAGGCTGCTGGATCGTCGCCTCGACATCACCTTCCGGCGGAGCCGATGGGGGCGACGGGGGCGACGCCTTGCCCTTGCCCGCGCTGGAGAACCGCTGAGCCCAGTAGCCGGCGCCCGTGGCCTCCGCCGCTGGCTCCGAGGCCACGGGAGGCGCTGCGGGAGGTGGCGTGGCAGGTGCTGCCGGCGGTGGCGGAGCTGCAGGCTGCTGAGCGGCCGGAGGCTGCGGCGCAGGTGCTTGCGGAACCGACTGCTGAGCAGCCGGAGGCTGCGGCGC
>NZ_FNOK01000025.1:0-73892 GCF_900106995.1 Saccharopolyspora shandongensis | reverse complement strand
GCCGGAGGCTGCGGCGCAGGTGCTTGCGGAACCGACTGCTGAGCAGCCGGAGGCTGCGGCGCGGGTGCTTGCGGACCCGGCTGCTGCGCGGCCGGGTTCGGCGCGCCCGGGCGGTGGCCGCGGCGCTGCGGCGGCTCGCCGTCCGGCGGCACGGCGCGCATTTGGCCGCTGTCCGACAGCACTCGCTCGATGATCGCCTGCGGTGCGGTTTCGGACGGATCCTCGGCCCTGCGGCGCCGACGGCGGGCACTCTTCTGCGAGCTGCCGCCGTATTCGGCGAGCAGCTCCGCAACGGTGCGCTGGGTGGGCTGATCGGCCCCGCTGTCCCGACTCATCGCTCCCACCGTGCCCCGTGCTGCGTCTGGCGTCCAGTTACGTCCGCGGACCCCGACTCCGCGAGCCCCAGTGTTGCGCGGGCCTGGATGGCAGTGTGACTGTCTCCATTGGTGTGGTCCAGTCGTCGCAGGATCACACCCTCCCGCAGCGCCCAGGGGCAGATGTCGAGTTCCTTCAGGCCCAGCGCCCGCATGGTGGCCTCGGCCACCAGCGCGCCCCCCACCAGCTGGTGCGCCCGCGCGCCGCTCACGCCGTCGAGCGCGGCCAGGTCGGTCGACGACATGCGGGTGATGAACGCGAGCAGCTGCCGCAGGCCGGTTTCGGTGAGCGTGCGCGGCGCCCGCGGTCCCGACGAGGCCGGCGCCGCCCCGGTCAGCCTCGCCAGCGACCGGAACGTCTTGGAGCTGGCCACTGCGCGGTCGGGCCGCCCCAGCTTGCGGAAGCGCTTCGCGGTGGGCGCCAGCTGGCCCTGCAGCCATTCGCGCAGCTTCTTCACCTCGTCCTGGGTCGGCGGGTCGTGCAGCATCGTGCGGGCCAGCCGCCCGGCGCCCAGCGGCAACGACACCGCCAGGTCCGGCTGCTCGTCGATGCCGACCGCCATCTCCAGCGAACCGCCGCCGATGTCGAGCATCAGCAGGTTGCCCGCGGACCAGCCGTACCAGCGGCGGGCCGCCAGGAAGGTGAACCGGGCCTCGTCCTCGCCCGGCAGCACCTCCAGTTCGATGCCGGTCTCGGCGCGCACCCGAGCCAGCACTTCGGCGGCGTTGTCCGCGTCGCGGATCGCCGAGGTCGCGAAGGCCATCAGCTCTTCGCAACCTGCGGCGATGGCAGCCTCCTGCGCGTCGGCGACGGTGCGGACGAGCTCCGCAGCGTCCTCCTCGGCGAGTCGTCCGCCGTGCAAGCCGATCCGCTCGGCCAGCCGCAGCACGGTCTTCTCCGATGTCATCGGGGTCGGATGGGCACCACGATGCGCGTCCACCACCAGCAGGTGGACCGTGTTGGATCCGACGTCGAGCACCCCTAGGCGCATGCCCGACAAATTACCGGCTGCGCACGCGGTCGGGGGCGAGGTGGGGCAGCAAACGGCCTACCAACCCACCCCACGCACGCCGCAGACCTGGCCAACCAGGGCAGCAGTGCGCCAGGTCATGCGGCCAACATCACCCCCCGGACCTCGCCGTCTAAGGCGAGGCCCGAGGGACCTGTCACGCTGAGTGCACGCAGTCCGCCCTAGGCCGTTACCCGGCGGTTGGGGACGATGCTCCACCAGGTCGCGCAGCGCCAGACCCACTCCAGCGGGCCGTAGCGGAAGTGGGCGAGCCACAGCCGGCTCCAGACGATCTGGACGACGAGGATGCCGGCGGCCAGCGGGATGAGCGCGCCCCACTCCGCCGACTCCCACAGCCCGACCAGGGGGCCGAGCAGGAGGACCAGCAGCGTCGCGGTGACGTAGTTGGTCAGCGCCATCCGCCCCAGCGGTTCGAACACCGCGGACAGCGCGCTGCGAGCCGGCGTCCGCATCAGCAGGAGCAGCCCGGTGGCGTAGGCGATGGCCATGAACAGCCCGGCGGCCGCCGACGAATGCGTGAAGCCGGCGTTCAGCGGGTCCTGCTCCTGCAGCACCAGGAATCCGGCGGAGGCGACCACGGCCGCTGCGAACACGATCGCGATCTGGCCCGCACGGCGGTGCAGCGTCGCGGGCAGCCCGCTCTGGGCCAGGGCGAAGCCGGTCAGCATCATGCCCGGGACAAGCGATATGCCGCCGCTGGCGAAGGTGGTCGAGGCGGCGATCAGGGCGGCGCCGATCGGCAGGTTCGCCCACCACGGTAGGAAGCTCATCGGCAGCAGCACGACCAGCCCCAGGATCGCGTACGGCAGCAGCGCCTCGCCGGGCTGGAGGCACTGGTGCACGATGCCGAGCCCGGCGAGCACGACCAGCCTGCGCAGGAACACCACGCGTGGATGCGCCGAGCGCTGGCCCGCGCTCGCCAGGAAGAGCCCGAACCCCACGCCGAACAGCAGCGAGAAGATCGGGAAGAACCGCTGCTGGACGAACATGTCGAACACGTGCGGGACCGGCAGGACCTGGTAGTCCACCGTCCGGTCCATGTGCATCATCGGCGGGATGTTGACCAGGAGGATCCCGCACAGCGCGAAGCCGCGCAGCACGTCGAGTTCGACGATGCGCTTGGCGGCGGGCTTGCCTGGCGGAACAGCCGCGACGGGCGGCAGAGGCGCGCCGGGGACGCGTCCGAGGGCGTTGGGGATCGGATTGCTCACGGCTCAAGATTGCCCGCTCGCACCCTGTTCGCCGATTGGCCGATCGGCCCTCCGACCTCGGTCGATCGGTCAGTCGTCGGCGCTGCGCACTCGGCCGATCGGCGTGCGAGAGCCCCCGGTGCGGCCCCCGAGGGGCCCGCTCCGGGGGCTCGGTCGCACGGCGTCCTCGCCCGCGGTCAGCCCTCGAACTTGTAGCCGAGGCCGCGGACGGTGATCAGGTAGCGCGGGTCCGCCGGGTCAGGCTCGACCTTCGAGCGCAGCCGCTTGACGTGCACGTCCAGCGTCTTGGTGTCGCCGACGTAATCCGCGCCCCACACCCGGTCGATGAGCTGGCCGCGGGTGAGCACCCGGCCGACGTTGCGCAGCAGGTATTCGAGCAGGTCGAACTCCTTCAGCGGCAGGTTGACGTCGGCGCCGTCCACGGTCACCACGTGGCGCTCCACGTCCATCCGCACCGGCCCGGCCGCCAGCACCTGCGGCTGCAGCTCCTCCGCCTCGCCGCGGCGCCGCAGCACCGCGCGCACCCGCGCGATCAGCTCCCGCGCCGAGTACGGCTTGGTGACGTAGTCGTCGGCGCCGAGCTCCAGGCCCACGACCTTGTCGATCTCGCTGTCCCGGGCGGTCACCATGATCACCGGAACCGAGGAGCGCTGGCGCAGCTGCTTGCACACGTCCGTGCCACTCATGCCCGGCAGCATCAGGTCCAGCAGCACGATGTCCGCACCGTTTCGATCGAACTCGTCCAACGCCTCCGGGCCGTTGGCGGCGACCGCCGCCGTGAAGCCCTCCTTGCGCAGCAAGAAGGCAAGTGGGTCGGCGAAGGACTCCTCGTCCTCCACGATCAGCACCCTGGTCACCGGACTCCTCCCGTTTCGACGGTTGTGACCCCGTCCGCGCTCTCCGTCGCCGAGCGGGCGACACTGCCCGCGCGATCCGCTGATGACACCGGCTCTGCTGCGGCCGGCTGGCCGTCGGTCGTGCCGTGCCTGGGCACCCGAAGTGTGAAGGTGGAGCCCGTCCCGGTACGACTCCACAACTTGACCTCGCCGCCGTGGTTGGCGGCGACGTGCTTGACGATGGCCAGGCCCAGGCCCGTGCCGCCGGTGGCGCGGGACCTCGCCGGATCCACCCGGAAGAACCGCTCGAACACCCGCTCGTGGTACTCGGGCTCGATGCCGATGCCGCGGTCGGTGACCGCGATCTCCACGAAGTCGCCGGACAACCGTCGGCTGATCGACACCGGGCTGTCCGGCGGCGAGTACGAGATGGCGTTGTTGATCAGGTTGCTCAGCGCGGTCACCAGCAGCGTCCGGTCGCCGTCCAGCAGGTAGCCGGTGGGCTCGTCGACGGCGATCTCGATCCCCGCGGACTCGGAGGCCAGCCGGCAGCGGCCCAACGCCTCCTCCACCACGGCATCGACGCCGACCGTGGTCAGCTCGGGCAGCCGCTCCGCGCCCTGCAGCCGGGACAGCGCGATGAGCTCGGAGACCAGCGTCCCGAGCCGGGTCGACTCGTGCAGGATCTTGTTGGAGAACCGCCGCACCTCTTCGGCGTCGTCGGCGGCGTCCAGCACGGCCTCGGCGAGCAGCGCGAGCGCCCCGACCGGGGTCTTGAGCTCGTGGCTGACGTTCGCGACGAAGTCGCGCCGGGTGGCCTCCAGCCGGACCGAGTCGGACTCGTCGGCGGCGTCGACGGCGGTGAAGCCGTCGCCGAGCGGGCGCACCTCGCCGAGCACCGCGGCCGGGCCGCTGCCGCGCAGCGTGGTGCCGGCGCGGTTGAGCGGGGAGAGGTCTACGGGCACCGATTCGCCGGTCAGCAGGGCATGCTCGGCGGCCTTGCGGGCGCGCGGATCGGCCTGGTGGTCGCGGATGAGCCCGAGTTCGTCGGCCCGCGGGTTGTGCAGCACCACGTCGCCGAACTTGTTGAGCACGACCACGCCGCTGTCGCTGGTGTGCACCAGCCGCTGAAGGAGCTCGGCGACGGTCGGGCCTTCGGGCTTGCCGCGGCGCCGGGATCCCCGAGCTGCGACGAAGCCGCCGATCGCGCCCAGTGCGAGCGCGCCGATGATCAGGGCGGTGTAGCCCAATGCGGTCACGCCAGCATCGTAAGCAAGCCGGGGTGGGGAAAGGCCAGTCTACGAGGGCGTTCCGTGATACCCGTGACACGAAAAGGGGGCTTCTTCACCTCTGCTTCACCCCCTGCTGGGAGCCAGTTCACGTACCGCCCGGTCGACCGTCGCGCTCCGTTCGCCACCTCGGCGACTTCTCGCCATCCGCCACCCATCTAGGGGACGAGCGCGGGGCACCCTTACCAAGCCACCTGGCAACGGGTGCCCCACGCGCTTGGGCCGATCGGACTAGCGACCCTGGTTCGCGACCGCTGCCGCGGCGGTGGCGGCGGCCTCCGGGTCGAGGTAGGTGCCGCCCGGGTTGGTGGGCTTGAGGTCGGCGTCGAGGTCGTAGCGCAGCGGGATGCCGGTCGGGATGTTCAGGCCCGCGATGTCGCCGTCGGAGATCCCGTCCAGGTGCTTCACCAGCGCGCGCAGCGAGTTGCCGTGCGCGGCGACCAGCACGGTGCGGCCGGCCTGCAGGTCCGGCACGATCGCCGACTCCCAGTACGGCAGCAGCCGGGCCACCACGTCCTTGAGGCACTCGGTGCGCGGGAGGTCGGCGCCGAGGTCGGCGTAACGCGGATCGGCGTCCTGGCTGAACTCGCTGCCGAGCTCGATCTCCGGCGGCGGCGTGTCGTACGAGCGACGCCAGAGCATGAACTGGTCCTCGCCGTAGGCCTCGAGGGTCTGCTTCTTGTTCTTGCCCTGCAGCGCGCCGTAGTGGCGCTCGTTGAGCCGCCAGTCGCGGCGAACCGGGATCCAGTGCCGGTCCGCGCCGTCGAGGGCGATGTTCGCCGTCGAGATGGCGCGGCGCAGCAGCGAGGTGTGCAGCACGTCCGGCAGCACCCCGCTCTCGCGCAACAGCTCACCGCCGCGCTTGGCCTCGGCCACGCCCTTCTCCGACAGCGGTACGTCCACCCAACCGGTGAACAGGTTCTCGGCGTTCCACGTGCTCTCACCGTGCCGCAGCAGCACCAGGGTCGAAGTCATAACCCCAGGCTATAGAGGTTGTTCGGGAGCTTGTGGCGTCGGGTGTGGTGGCGCGGGTTGCTGTCTTTGAAGCTGCCTAGCCCACATACGCAACTTGCACCGCCGCAGGTTCACGGCGCCCACCCCTCCGGGGTTCTCCCAGCGAGGACAGCCCCGGCGTGGTTGGCATTCATGATGTCGGGGATCCCACAGCGAGAAGGCCTCTGCAACTCCCGCAGGGGGCCGCCACCCGCACCGCCACGCAAAACGAGCCTGGAAACAGGCGCTTCAGTCGAGGGCTGCGTCGAGGGTGATGGTGGTTCCGGTGAGGGCGGCCGAGACCGGGCAGATCTCCTTCGCCTTCTGGGCCGTTCGGTCGAAGACGTCCGGGGCGATTCCCGGTACCTTCGCCCGCACGGTGAGCGCGATCCCCGTGATGGCGAAGCCGTCGCCGCTCGGGCCGAAGGCGACCTCCGCGCTGGTGTCGATCCGCTCCGGCGGCGTGCCCGCCGCGGTGAGCAGGCCGGAGAGCTGCATCGAGTAGCAGGCGGAGTGGGCCGCGGCGATCAGTTCCTCGGGGCTGGTGCGGCCGTCGGGTTCCTCGGCCCGGGACGCCCAGGTGACCGGGAACTGGCCGGCGTTGGACGAGTCCAGCGTGACGGTGCCGGAGCCGCCCTTGAGGTCTCCGGTCCACTGCGTGGTGGCGTTGCGATCGGTCATCTCGCCGCTCCTCATCGGGTGCGCGGAGGCCGCTGCCCTCCGCCGGATCCACCCTCCCGCAGCGCGCGGTGACCCGCAGTTTTGGTTGTGCGCTTCACCCGACAGTTATGTGATCATCGCAGCGCCGTGACACGAAAGTGGCGACTGTCACTTCCATTCGCGAATCGAACGCGGTTCGAATCCTTAGCGTTACTTTCAGTAGAAAACATCACACTAATGGAGTAATGCGGCGGCCTTGTGGCCGCTGCAGGACTCTGCGAAGTTGACAACGCTCTCCTTGAGATCGGCTCCCACGCACTCCCCGATCTCGCGAGAGCAAGTCCGCGGTTCGTATCCCCCATCGAACCGCGCCCCCGCCGGGCCCCGGGTGCCCCCCGCCCACCGGCCCGTCAGGCGGGACCCCCACGCGGGGCGGCTCGTGCTCGTGACTCCCCCTCTCTCCCGAGCCGCCCCGCGCGGTCTCTTTGGGTTTCCAGACGCGTTCTGCATGGCGGTTGCCGAGGCTCAGAGAGCTGTCTTGCGGAGCGCCTTGCGGCGGCGGTGCAGAAGCCAGGCCGCGGTCGCCGGCACCGCGAGCGCCACCGCGAACGGCAGCACCGCGCCGAAGGCCGTCAGCAGGAACGCGCCGATCTCGGACAGCGCCCGCCAGCCGCCGAAGAGCCCCGCCAGGAAGCCCGTGTCGTCGTCGGCGACCGCGCTCGGGCGCTCCAGCCGCACCGTCACCGTGGCCAGCTCGACCTGGCCGGACAGCGTCGCTTCGCGCCGTTCGAGGGCGTCCAGTTCCGTTTCGCGCGAGGTCAGCTCGCTCTCGATCGACACGATCTCGTCGACCGTCGCGGCGCGGTCCATCAGCGCGCGCAACCGCTGCACGCTGGCCCGCTGGGAGTCGATCCGGCTCCGCGTGTCCACCAGCTGGTCGGTGACGTCCTCGGTCCGCTGGCTGCGCGAGGTGACCCGCCCCAGGCCGGACAGCTCGCCCAGCACCTGGTCCAGCCGGTCCGCCGGAATCCGCACCTCCATCGTCGTGCCCGACCGGTAGGTGTCCTCCTGCTGGAGGTAGCCGCCCGCGCCCTCGCTGCGTCGCCGCACCTCCGCCCCGACCCGCTCGACGTCGTCGACCTCGATGTCCAGCTCCGCCGTCCGGATCACCTCGCGCTGTCCGGTCGCCGGGCTCTGCGCGTTGCCGGATGCCGTCTCGGCCGCGAAACCGCTGTTCGAGGTGCTGCGCTCCTTCGGAGCCACCGGCGCCACCGCGCGCGACTCCGAGACCGCCGAATCACCCGCACCCGAAGAACACCCGCCCAACAGGCCGAGCGCGACCAGCGCCACGATCGGCCCGCGTAATCGCCGCTTTCCCATGCCGTTCTCCTCCGCATCGTCGTGAACACGGCGGAGACGGAGCAGGACGATCTTCTGGTTGCACCGATCGGGCGACGAACGCCGCTACGGCCGGTCGTGCAGGGGCTGGACCGGGCCGTCGCGCTCCACCAGCTGCCGGAACGGCTGGAGGTTCGCCAGGGACTCGCCGCGCGACTCGCGCCAGCCCCACTCCCGCCGGATAGCCGTGGCGAACCCGAGCTCCAGCAGGGGGTTGAAGTCGCCGTCGGCCGTCTCCAGGACCTGCCCGAGCACCCTGTCGAGCTCGTCGGCGGTCACCGCGTGCAGGCCGATCCGGCCGACCAGGTAGATGTCGCCGTTGCCGTCGATCGTGTAGTGCACGCCGTAGAGCCGGGCGTTGCGGCGCAGCAGGAACCGGTAGACGTCCTCGTGCGCCTCGTCGGGCTGCCGGCACACGAACGCCTCGACGACCAGGGCGTGCTCGGCGACGATGAGCCAGCAGTTGGTCTGCAGCTTCTTGGTGCCGGGCAGCGTGACGAAGTACCGCCCCGCGCCCTTGGACGCGTATTCCAGTCCACTCGCGTCCAATGTGGACTTGATGACCTCGTCGACGCTCACGCGGTGACCTCCCGGATGCGCAGCCGCGCGTGGAACGACATCTTCGCCTGCGCGTAGGCGTCGAGCAGAGCCTCGGTGGTGCGCTGCCACGAGAAGCGCGCTGCGTGCGCGGTGGTGTTCGCGGCCAGCCCGGCGCGCAGGTCCGGCGCCAGCAGCGAGCCGAGCGCATCCGCCCACTGCCCGGCGCCGTGCCCGTCCACCAGCAGCCCGGACACCCCGTCTTCGACCGCGACCGGCAAGCCGCCGACGGCGGCCGCGACCACCGGCGTGCCGCAGGCCTGCGCCTCCAGCGCGACCAGCCCGAAGGACTCGTTGTAGCTCGGTACCGCCACGACGTCAGCCGCCCGGTACACGTCGCGCAGCGCGGCCCCGCTGCGCGGTGGGAGAAAGCGCACCACATCGGTGATGCCCAGTTGCACGGCGAGTTCCTGCAGCGCCCGGGGACGTTCCAGCCCGCTGCCCGACGGGCCACCGACCACCAGCACCACGAGGCGGTCGCGGATCTCGGGCCGCCGGGCGAGCAGTTCCGCCGTCGCCCGCAACAGCACGTCCGGGGCCTTCAACGGCTGGATCCGGCCGACAAAGGCGAGCGCCACCGCGTCCGGCGGCAGGTCCAGGGCAGCCCGGGCGGCGGCGCGGTCGCCGGGGGTGAAGAGTTCCAGGTCGACGCCGGGCGGGATCGTCGCGACCGCGTCCGGATCGGCGCCGTAGCGTTCGATCAGGTCGGTGGCCTCGAACTCGGTGTTGGCCACCAGCATGTCCGCCTCGGCCACCACCTGCTCCTCGCCGAGCACCCGGCCCCGCGGCTCGGGGCTGTCGCCCTCGGCGAGGTTGGCGTTCTTGACCTTGGCGAGGGTGTGCGCCGTGTGCACCAGCGGGACGCCCCAGCGCTCCCGCGCCAGCCAGCCGACCTGCCCGGACAGCCAGTAGTGCGAGTGCACGATGTCGTAGTAGCCGGGCTCGTGGCGGGCCTCCACCCGCAGCGCGCCGGCGGCGAAGGCGCACAGCTGGGACGGCAGGTCGTTCTTGTCGAGCCCCTCGAAGGGGCCCGCGACCACGTTCCGGACCAGGACGCCGGGGGCCAGCTCCGCGATCGGCGGGATGTCCGAGGAGGTCGCCCTGGTGAAGATCTCGACCTCGGTGCCGAGCGCGGCGAGCCGCTTGGCGGTCTGCGCGACGTAGACGTTCATGCCCCCGGCGTCGCCGGTGCCGGGCTGCTCCAACGGGGACGTGTGCAACGAGAAGACGGCGGCGCGGCGCGGCCGCATGCGTAACGTGCTGGAAGTCATCTGCTGCCCATCACAAGCCGAGCGGCCCGAATTTTTCGGGCCCGCGTCAAACCCCGACACCCGGCGCGGCGGAAACATTCCCGTCGCCGTGCCGGAACGCTGCCGGGGCCGACGTTCGACGCTACCGCCCGAGGACCGCCGGACAGTCCTGCCAGGCGGCCCCGGGTGGCACTGCTCACACGTCGGCCGACCGGCCCGAACGCAGCGCGAGCAACTGATCTACCAGCGGCCGGCGGGCCGCGAGATCTTCCTGACCCCGCGCTGCGCCGACCTCGACGAGAAGTTCCCGAGCGTCCTCGAGGCGATTCTCGCCACCGACGCCGAGGACTGAACCGCAAGAAACGCGAAGGGGCCGCGAGTCCTCCGCGCCGCAATGGCGAAGCGGAGGGCTCACAGCCCCGTTTCAGCGGAAGCTCAGACCGCGGACTTCTTGGTCCACTGATCCCAGTTGAGCAGCCAGTCGTAGACGTCGAACTGCGGCGGCATGGTGCTGGCCGAGCCCGTCACCTCGACCGGGTCGCCGATCAGCGCGCTGTCGAAGTAGGCCTTCGCGTCGGCCGCGCTGAGGTTGATGCAGCCGTGCGAGTTGTTGACCTTGCCGAGCGCCGCGGCGTTCTCCTGGTTCTCGTGGATGAACTCGCCGTGGTTCGAGAACCGCGCCGCCCAGGTCTTGCGCACGTCGCGGTAGCCGTAGCGGGGGTTGTCCATGATCTCCACCGGGTTCTTCTGCATGACGATGAACGTGCCGTTGGGCGTGTTGCGGCCCGGGTCGTACTCCTCGCCGTAGCTCGCCGCGTAGTTGGCCACCTGCTCGCCGTTGCGCATCACGACCAGCCGGTGGGTGCCCACCGCCGCCTTGACGATCTGCGCCCGGCCGATGTCGAACTCGGTGCTCAGATCCGCCAGCCCGTAGGAACCCTGGCCGTAGGACTGGCCGTAGAGCTTGGCGTGCACGCTGACGTGGGTGTGCGCCGGCCAGTACTCCTTCGGCCGCCAGTCGACCTGCCGGTCCGACAGCCAGGCCCAGGCCCCTTCGACCGGCACCGAGGCCTGCACGGTCAGCGCCCGCTGGATCCCCGCCTTGTCCTGGACCGCCTCATCGAACTTCACGCTGATCGGCATCGCGATGCCGACCTCGGCGTTGTCGGTCGGGTTGATCGTGGCGCGGATCGTCTTCTTCGGCTGCAACGTGCTGAAGGTGCCCTGCACCGGCACCTGCTTGCCGTCATCGCCGATGGCCTGGCCGGTCCAGGAGTAGCTCTTGCCGTAGCCGAGCGCCTCGGTGGCGTGCCAGCTCTTGCCGTCCTTGGACAGCTCGCCGGCGACCTGCTTCCCGTCGGTGTTGGCCAGCGCGATGGAGTCGAACCTGCCGCGATCCACGGTGGCCGTGATCGGCGCCGCCGGGTTGACCTCGCCCGCGTCGGCGCCCGGTTCGAAGGACACCTTGGCGACCGGATCCGCGGGTTTCTGCTCCTGCGGCGCGGACGCACCGCAGCCCGAGATCAGCAGCACCGCCGCCACAGCTCCCGCCAGCGCAGCCCACCGCGACCGCAGCTTGGAACCACTCACCTTCTGACCTCTATCCCCTTAGAGAATGTGCGCACGACCATCCGCTTTGCCCGAAATGCAACGGGATGGCCGTCGAGATGTGACTCGATATCCATAAGACGCCCGAAGGCGAAAAAAGATGTCTTGACCCCCAGTGTGTCGTGTCACATCCAGCGCGTCACATCAGCCCCGGCCGAACGTGGTCCGATGGACGCGGGCAATCGGCCGTCTCCCGGGAGGAAGAAGACGTGAGCACAAGTTCTGCAGGTCGCTGGGCCGTGATCACCGGGGCGAGTTCCGGCATCGGCGCGGCCACCGCGCGCCACCTCGCCGCCGCGGGCTTCCACGTGGTGCTGGGCGCCCGGCGGCTCGAACGGCTGACCGCGCTCGCCGAGGAGATCGGCGGCACCGCGCTGCCGCTGGACGTCACCGACCCGGATTCGGTGGCGGCGTTCGTCGAGCAGGTGCCGGAATGCCACGTGCTGATCAACAACGCCGGCGGCGCGAAGGGCCTGGCCAAGATCGCCGAAGCCGACGAGGACGACTGGCGCTGGATGTGGGAGACCAACGTGCTCGGCACGCTGCGGGTCACCAAGGCGCTGTTGCCGAAGCTCGTCGCCTCGGGCGACGGGCACGTGGTGACGGTGACCTCGGTGGCTGCCACCGAGGTCTACGACAACGGCGCGGGCTACACCGCGGCCAAGCACGCCCAGGGCGCGCTGCACCGCACGCTGCGGGGCGAGCTCCTGGGCGAGCCGGTGCGGTTCACCGAGATCGCGCCGGGCGCCGTGGAGACGGAGTTCTCCGAGGTTCGCTTCGGCGGTGACAAGGACCGCGCGGCGGCGGTCTACCGCGGCATCACGCCGCTGGTCGCCGACGACATCGCGGACATCATCGCGTTCGTGGTGACCCGGCCATCCCACGTGAACCTGGACTTCATCGCCGTCAAACCCCGCGACCAGCACTCGGCCACCCGCATGCATCGCAGGACCGAGTGATCGCCTCCGCGTGAAGGTCCGCGATTTCAATGAGGTTTTCCAACCTCGGTTTGCGTGGCGGTGCGGGTGGCGGAACCTCAGAGGCTCCCTGGTCTGTGGGTGCCCTGACTTATGTATGTCCAATACACGGCGTCAGGGCCGTCCTCGACGAGGGAACCTCTGAGAACCCGCGGCGGTGCAAGTGTCGTGGGTGGGTTATGCGCCTGCGGCGCATGCGGCACCCCATCGACGTGCAGCTTTGCGACCCGCGACCGCGGGCCGACCAGGATGAAAAACGCTCAATGGAAATCGAGCCTCTGATTTCCGTTGAAACTGCGGGCCCGATCGGCCGAAAGCCGATCGGGCCTGGATAGCAGGGCGGGGTCAGACCCGGATCCGCTGTGATTCGGTGCAGAGTTCCACGTCGAGTTCCGCCAGCACGTCCGCGATCGGGCTGGCGAAGCCGAACAATCCGCCGCGGCTGCCCGCCACGTGCAGACCGATGATCCTCCCGCCCGGATCGAGCACCGCCGCCCCGGCGTCACCCGGCCCGCAGAACCGCAGGTCCGCGGCCGTGATCCGGATCTGCTCCCGCAGCACCCGGACGCCCAGGGCCTCGCCGTGGTCGATCCGCACGGTCGCATCGATGGAGGTGACGACGCCGAGCGTCACTCCCGTGCCGAAGCCGTTCTTGCGGACCCGCTCGCCCGGGTACGCCGTCGCGTGCCCGGTGACCGGGCCGATCCCGTCGACCACGCACGACGTCTCCGAGCCCGGCGCGATCGCGACCGCGGCCGCGTCGACCCGGCCGGACAGCGCCGCACGCGCCAGCTCGGTGTGCACCCGGCCGTCGTCCGGATCCGCCATCCGGTCGCCCACCGCCCAGGCGTCGTCCAGGCAGGCCACGTCGAAGGTGGTCAGGCCCATCGTGACCACCGTCGGCGCGGTGCCGGTGACGATCGCCCCGAGCGTGCCGATGCGGCGGTACTCCCCGGCGCTCGGCACGGTCGGCGGCGCCAGGTGGACGGCCCGGCACGGCACTAATCCGCCGCCTGCCCGCACCGCCCCCGAGCGGTCGCCGCGGCGCCGGCTCGGCGCCATCGGCTCCTGCCGGGCGCAGTGGATGTGCTGCAGGACCGGCTGTTCCTCGATGACGTCGGTCGGGATGCCGAAGATGTCGCCCGGCACGCCGGTGCCCGGGACGAGCTGATCGCGCGGTCTCTTGCGGATCACCGAGACGACGATCGCCTGCTGCCCCGTGGGTGCCCCGGCATGGTGTTTCACACCGATGTCGACAGCGGTCACCCCGGGCAGGTCCAGGAGCTGGTCCTCGACCGCCCTCTTGATCGGGCGGATGACCGCCCGATCCCTAAGCTCCCTGATGCTCAGCATGGTGGCCCCCTCCACCTACCCCATTTAACACTCAGGGTTACGCATCAGTCACGAAGAGTCACTCTTACGGCCGTTCGGCTCTTCGGCTGCTACAGCGAACAGTCCACCAACACGGGCTCGGGTGCCAGCGAAACGCCGAAGGCCAGGCGTACCCCGTCCCGAACTTCACGCGCTAGAAGTAGCAGGTCGCGGGTCGTCGCGGCGCCGCGGTTGGTCAGCGCGAGGGTGTGCTTGGTGGACAGCCCCACCCGTCCGCCGGGGCCGGGATGCCCCTTGGCGAACCCGGCGCGCTCGATCAGCCACGCCGCGGACAGCTTGGTCTGGCCGCCGTCCGCCGGGTACTGCGGGATCCGCTGGTCCGGGCCGATCTCGGCGCCGATCCGGGACAGCACCTCGGGCACGTCGTCGGCCTCGACGATCGGGTTCGTGAAGAACGAACCGGCGCTCCAGGTGTCGTGGTCGGCCGGGTCGAGCACCATGCCCTTGCCGCGCCGCAGCGCCAGCACCGCCTCGCGGGCGGCTGCCACGTCGACCTGCCCGCCGGGCTCCACGCCGAGCGTGCGCGCGAGCTCGGCGTACCGGATCGGGGCCGACCGGCCGCCGTCGCGCAGCAGGAACCGGGCGCGCAGCACCACGGCCGCGTCGCTGTGCTTGAGCACGCTGGTCCGGTAGGCCAGCCCGAGCTCGTCGGCCGGGACCGTACGCACTCGCCCGGTGGCGCGGTCCAGCAAGTCGACCGAGACCAGCAGCTCGGACACCTCGACGCCGTAGGCACCGACGTTCTGCACCGGCGTCGCCCCGGTCAGGCCGGGGATCCCGGACAGGCATTCGAGCCCGCCCAGGCCCTGGCGGACCGTGTCGGCGACCACCTCGTCCCAGTCCTCGCCGGCCTCCGCCGTGAGCTGCACCAGCCCGTCGCCGACGCTGTCGTACTGACGCCCCTTGGTGGCGATCCGCACCACGTGCCCGGCGAAGCCCTCGTCCGCGACCACGACGTTCGATCCGCCGCCCAGCACCAGCAGCCGCTGCCCGGCCGAGTCCGCGGCCCGCACCGCGGCGGTCAGGTCGTCTGGGTGGTGCGCGACCACCAGGTCGGCCGCCGGGCCACCCAGCCGCAGCGTGGTGTAGCCGGCCAGCGACCGGCCGTCGACGGCGGTCCCGGCTGCGTGCGGATCCGACGACCGAGTGTTGTCGCGCACTTCTTCGGCACCGGACATGGAGGGATTCACGGTTGCCAAAGGTAGCCTCCGCTGCATGGCACGCCGCATCGAGCACCGGAGCACCTCCGAGTGGCCCGCCGCCCGGGTGTACGAGGCGCTGATCGACAAGGACTACCTCACCGACCGGCTGGCGGAGATCGGTGGCGCCAGCGCGGCGCTGGTCCAGCACGTCGACACCGAGGACGGCGCGCGGTTCCAGCTGCGCCAGGGCGTGCACGCCGACTCGCTGCCGTCGGTGGCTCGCACGGTGGTCGGCGGGGACCTGACGATCGACCGCAGCGAATCGTGGCGGCGCGAGGAGGACGGGCACTACACCGGCGAGATCGCCGCCGAGATCGCCGGCGCACCCTGCTCGATCACCGGCTCGATGTGGCTGCGCGACCTGGTCGAACCGGCCGGAGCCGCGGTCAGCGAGTTCGTGGTGTCCGGCAGCGTGCGGGTGAACGTGCCGTTCCTGGGCGGCAAGCTGGAAGACCTGATCGTCGACCAGGTGCAGAAGCTGCTGTCCGACGAGGAGCACTTCACGACCGAGTGGCTGGCCCGCCGGGGATGAACTCGGCCCCGAAGAAGCGGGCGCCCCGGCTCGCCGCCGGTCGGGCCCGCGCCCTGGGCATGCCCACGCGCGGCACCACCAACCCGAACCGGCTGCGACGCATCGACCGGTGGATCACCGGCACGCAATGGGTCGCCGACGCGCTGCGCAACGCCGCGGAGCCGGTCGTCATCGACCTCGGCTACGGCGCCACCCCGGTGACCACCGTGGAGCTGGCGGCGCGGCTGCGGCCGCTGCGCCCGGACGCGCGGGTGGTCGGGCTGGAGATCGACCCGGACCGGGTGGCGGCCGGCAAGCTCGTCGCCGATCCGCCCGCGCTGGAGTTCCGCCGCGGCGGGTTCGAGCTGGCCGGGCTGGCCGCCGGGGTGCGCGACTTCCCGGGGCCGGCGCTGGTGCGGGCGTTGAACGTGCTGCGCCAGTACACCGAGCCCGAGGCGTGGAAGGCGTGGGACGAGCTGTGCTCCCGGCTGGCGCCCGACGGGTTGCTGGTGGAGGGCACCTGCGACGAGATCGGGCGGCGCTGCTGCTGGGTGACGCTGGACCGGAGCGGGCCGCGGACGCTGACGCTGGCCTGCCTGCCCGCCGACATCGAGCGGCCGTCGGACCTCGCCGAGCGGCTCCCGAAGACCTTGATCCACCGCAACGTGCCGGGTGAGAAGGTGCACGCGATGCTGGCCGAGCTCGACGCGTGCTGGGCGAAGGCCGCCTCGATGGCCCCGTTCGGGCCGCGCGCCCGCTGGGCGCAGGCCGCGCAGTCGTTCGCGGAGCTGGGCTGGCCGGTGCTGGACCGGCGCCGCCGGTGGCGGCTGGGCGAGCTCACCGTCGACTGGTCCGCGGTGGCGCCCTGAGCCGGGCCGGTGGGTCCTGTTGCGGATCACCCCGGCCGAACCGGGACTTCTGCGACCACTGATCTCGCGGCCCGCCGCCGGTACCCGCGACGGCGCCCGGATTCCTATTGTGGAGGCATGGCGAGCGACTTCTTGCACCGCGCATTCCGGGACCAGGCCGCGGCCTTCCGCGGCGCCGTGCTCCAGGCCGGGCCGAACGCCGAGGTCTCGACCTGCCCCGGCTGGGACGTCCGCAAGCTGGTCCAGCACCTCGCGCAGGCCTACGCGAGGGCGGAGCTCTCCCTGCACCTGGAGCCTGGCAGCGAGCGTCCCGAGGTCCCGCGACCGCCGGCCGAGTTCGACGACGTGGTCGCCTGGTGGGACGAGCGGCTGGCGATCCTGCTCCAGACGATTTCCACAATGGATCAGGATCGGCCCGTGCGGTCGCTCTTCCCCGGCGGCACGCCGCGGACCTGGATCCGGAGGATGGCGCACGAGACGGCGATCCACCGGCTCGACGCGGAGCATGCGCTCGCCGGGCTCGGCCCGGACCACGTGCACGAGCTGATCTTCGACCCGGAGCTGGCGGCCGACGGCATCGACGAGTTCCTGACCGCGCTGCTGCCCCTGGGCGACTGGGCTGAGCAGGAGAACGAAGGCAAGGTGCTCTTCCACGCTCCGGACGCGGGCCGCGCGTGGCTGGTCGAGTACCGGCCGGGTCGGCCGCCGCTGGTCGGGGCGCCGACCGACGCGGCGCTGGCGGTCGACGCGACGGTCGCGGGCACCGCGGACGCGGTGTTCCGGCGGGTCTGGGGCCGCCCGAGCACTGCCGTGGTCACCGGCGACGACGCCCTCGCAGCCCTCGCCGCCGGGCGCTGACGCCCGTGAGTGCCTTGGGGCGCTATGGCACCCCAATAGGGCGGGTTGTCGTCTTTGAAGCGGCGCAGCCGCGGGTTCTCAGGTGTCCTCTCGCGAGGACAGCCCCGGCGTGGTTGGAATTCATGATGTCGGGGATCCCACAACGGGTAGGCGCCTGAGATTCCGCTACCGGCACCGCCGCGCAACCGAGTAGCACGGCTATTGCACCCGAGCAGGCGAAATGATGACTCCTAGTGGGCGTCGTGTGGCTCGGCCTGTTGCCGGTACAGCCATTGCTACCTGCGATAATCACCGGCCGTGAGCCCTTCCGAACGCCGTTTCGTCATCAGCCTCGGGTGCCCGGACCGCACCGGGATCGTCGCCCGCATCGCGACCTTCATCGCCGAGCACGGCGGTTGGATCGTCGAGGCCGGCTACCACACCGACATCAACACCGGCTGGTTCTTCACCCGGCAGGAGGTCCGCGCGGACTCGCTGCCGTTCGGCATCGACGAGCTGCGCCGCCGGTTCGCCTCCGTCGCCGAGGAGCTCGGCAGCCGCACCGACTGGCGGGTGGCCGACACCGGCGAGCGGCGGCGCGTCGTGATCCTGGTGTCGAAGGAAGGCCACTGCCTGCACGACCTGCTCGGCCGCATCGGCTCCGGGGAGCTCGACGTCGACCTGCGCGCGGTGATCGGCAACCACCAGGACCTAGGCCCCATCACCGAGGCGCACGGCATCCCGTTCCACCACGTGCCGTTCGGCAAGGACCCGGACGCGAAGGCGGCGGCGTTCCGGGAGGTCCAGAAGCTGGTGGACGACCACGACCCGAACGCGATCGTGCTCGCCCGCTTCATGCAGGTGCTGCCGCCCGAGCTGTGCGAGGCGTGGGCGGGCCGGGCGCTGAACATCCACCACAGCTTCCTGCCGTCGTTCGCCGGGGCCCGCCCGTACCACCAGGCATACGAGCGCGGCGTGAAGCTCATCGGCGCGACGTGCCACTACGTGACCGCGGAGCTGGACGCGGGACCGATCGTCGAGCAGGACGTGATCCGCGTGGACCACACCGACGACGTGACGGACATGGTCCGCAAGGGCCGGGACGCCGAGAAGCTCGTGCTGGCCCGGGGCCTGCGCGCGCACCTCGAAGACCGGGTCCTGGTCCACGGCCGCCGCACCGTCGTCTTCTGATCCGACGCGGACCTTGCCCACCATCAGCCTGGTCCAGCGTGGACGAAAGTCGCGGCTTTCCGCGCCAGGGCAACGAATCAGGCAGCAGCCTGCGTCATGTCCACAGTGGCCTCCTGGCGCGGAAAGCACCCCGATCTCGCCCTCGGCCAACGCGCCGAGTCCGATGTGGACGGTGACGCCGGCGCGCGAGCCGGGTCAGCGACCGAGGCCCTCCAGGACCTCTGCGCCCGGAAGCCGGGCCAGGAGCTCGCCCGGCGTGATGATCTTGCTGCGCCGGACGCCGCTGCCGACGACCACGGCCGGGGCCGCGGCCACCTCGGAGTCCACCAGGATCGGCCAGTCGGCGGGCAGGCCGAACGGCGTGATCCCGCCGTACTCCATGCCGGTGAGCTGCACCGCGTCGTCCATCGGCGCGAACGACGCCTTGCGCACGTCCAGCCGCCGCTTGACCACGCCGTTGACGTCGGCGCGAGTCGTGGCCAGCACCACGCACGCGGCATAGCGGACCTCGCCGGCGCGCTTGCCCGCGACCACCACGCAGTTCGCCGACAGCTCCAGCGGCGAGCCGTACTTTTCGCAGAACGCGGCGGTGTCCGCCAGATCCGGGTCGATCTCGGTCACCCCGATCTGCTCGTCGTCGAGCTCGCGGACCGCGGCCGCGACCGGCTCGGCGAGCAGTTCGAGGCGCTCCAGCGCCGACGTGACGTCCAGCGTTCCTGCCGCCGCAGACCAATCAACACCCATGACCAGACAATACGAATCCCGCCTGGGCTGCCGGACGTGGGTTCAGCCGAGGAAGTCCACCAGCAGGCGGCGCAGCTCCCGGCGGTGCGTGAGCATCGGCGCCGGGGAGGGCAGGATCTCCAGCCGCGCGCGGGCGAAGGCCGCGGCCACCGCCTTGGCGACCTCGGCCGGGTGCAGCGGATCGTCGGTGGCGCCGACGACCAGCACCTCCGACCGGACACCGGCCAGCACGGCGGCATCTGGCACCGGAACCTGCTCCGGCAGCTCGCGCAGCGCGTCTTCCAGCCGCAGCAGCGCCTCAGCGCGGCGCTCGACGTAGTCGCCGACCTCCACGCCCTCGGGCAGGTCTGCGGCCACGGTCTCGCGCAACGTCTCGCCGCCGGCCGCGACCGCCGCCGCGAGCCGCTCGAACGCCCAGGTCGCGGCCACCTCGCGCGGCCTGTCCAGGGCGGCGGGCAACAGCAGCGCCAGCCGCTCGAACCGGTCCGGGTGCTCCGCGGCGATGCGCGTCAACGCGCCCGCTCCGAGCGAGACGCCGACGGCGCGGGTCGCCTCGACCTCGTCCGCCACGGCGAGGACATCCGCCGCGATCGAGGCGTAGTTCCAGTAGTCCGGCGGCGCGTCGTCGGCGCTGCCGTGACCCGGAAGCGCCAGGACGACGCGGGTGCCCGGCAGCCCGGAGGCCGGGATGCGGGCTTCTCCTTCGGTCGCGCCCAAACCGTGCACGACCAGCGTCACCGGGGTGCCACGGCCGTGCGCCGCCCAGCTAGCCCCCACTACCAGGACCGCCCCTGGATTTCCTTCACCTTGGGCCGGACGTCGACGAGGTAGACCAGCGAGGCGACCAGCCCGGCGATCCAGATGATCGTGAACGGTCCCATCGTGCTGAAGATCAGCACCAGCGCGGCGGCACCCGTGATGCCCATCCAGGCCAGCTTGTTCAACTTGTCCACGGCGGTGAAGGCGTCCGCGCGCTGCGACGCCGCGTGCACGAAAGCGAAAACCCCGACCGGGATGCCCGCAATCCAGATGATCGTCAGGATCCAAAGCGCCAGCTCCACACGCCCACCCTACGTGGTCGCCGGCGCCGTGGTCACCCTGCCGGACCGTCAGCTCTCGCTGGACTTGCTGGTCGAGGACTTCTTCGCGTCGGTCGGCTTGGTCGTGGTCTTGCGGGTGGTGGTCCGCGCGGCCGTGGTCTTCGCGGCGGGCTTCGCAGCCGGCTTGGCGGCGGGCGCCTCGGCCTCCGGCTCGGCGGCCTTCTTCGGCTCCTCGGCGGCCTCTTCCTCGGCCTTGCCGAACGGGCGGCTGACCTTGCCCAGCACGTCGTCGGCCAGGTCGCGGACCTCGTCGACGGTGTCCTCGACCTTGCCCTGCGCGGTGCCCACCTGGTCCCAGACCTTCTTGACCTGCGGCTGGTCCTGCAGCCGGTGCAGCGTCTCCTCGCCGCGCTCGGCCAGGTAGTCGTAGAGGTTCTTCGCGGTCTGGCTGTAGGCGTCGACGCGCTTGCGCAGCTCGGCCGGGTCGAACTTGTCGCGCAGCTCACCGAAGTCGCCGGGCAGTTCCTGGCGCGCAGCCTCGGCGCGCTCGTTGAGCTGGGTGCGGACCTTGTTGACCGCCTCCACCAGGGCCTGGGCGGCGAGGTCACCGGCGCCGAGCGCGGCGAGCAGCGGGGTGCGGGCCTGCTCGACGGCCTCGCCCAGGGCGTGCGCGGCCTGCTCGCGCACCTTGTTCACGTCGTCGGTCTTCGGGAAAGCCGGCATGGCGGTCACTCCTCGGGTTGCTCGGTGTCCCCGTCCGCTGCGGTGTCGTGTTCCCGCCGGAACGAGGCGTAGATGTCCAGAAGCACTTGTTTCTGCCGCTCGTTGAGCTCCGGGTCGGCGAGGATCGCGTCCACCACCGGCCCGCTCTCGCGGCGCTCCAAGATCCCGGCCTGCACGTAGAGCGCTTCGGCGGAGATCCGCAGCCCCTTGGCTATCTGCTGCAGGATCTCCGCGCTGGGCTTGCGCAGCCCGCGCTCCACCTGGCTCAGGTAGGGATTCGACACGCCGGCGAGCTTCGCCAGCTGCCGCAACGAGATCTGGGCGTTGTTGCGTTGCGTCCGGATGTAGCTGCCGAGGTCGCTGACCGCCTGGTTGACGGCCTTGTTGACGGCTTTGTCCACGCGTTCCATCGGGCTAGCACCTTTCCGGTCACCAACCACGATACGCATGAGTGCTAACTCTTGCAAGCACTCTGCTTGCACCCGATCGGGTCCTACCCGACGACAGCGCGGCGGCCTCGCCGTCGCTGCCATCGACGGCGAGGCCGCAGACGCGATCAGCCCTGCGGGGCGCACAAGCAGAACGGGTGCCCGGCCGGGTCGGCGTAGACGCGCCAGCTCGCGCCCTGCTGGTCGGGCGGCTGCGGCAGGGGCGTCGCACCCGCCGCGATCGCCTGCTCGTGCCCCTCCGCGAGCGTCGACACCCTGATGTCCAGGTGCATCATCTGCGGCACCTCCCGGCTCGGCCAAGTCGGCGGCCGATAGCCCGGGTCCCGCTGGAAGCCCAGCCCCGCACCGCCGGCCGGGTCCGCGAGCTCAACCCAGTCGTCCTCGGTCTCCGATTCGTCGATCTCCCAGCCCAGCAACCGCCCGTAGAACTCAGCCAGCGCCCGCGGGTCCGGGCAGTCGATCGCGAAGGCGACCAAACGCAAGGTCGTCGTCATCGTCATCCCTCTCGTCATCAGTTGAGGCAGCCACGCGGAGCCGGACCGGGATCCACCGCGGCGCCGGGTCTCAGCGCCGCCGTCGCCGAGGCCCACCAGTTGGCGAACCGGTCGAGCCACGCGGGACGGAGCCGGCCCTCTTCCTTCAGCGCCCGGTCGATCTCGGCACCGCGGGCAGCGCACGCAGTCAGCTCGCGACTGCTCTCGGAGTACCCGTACGACTCGATCTGGATCGGATTCACCGCCACACTCCAACCTGTCAAACACGTTCACCGGTTACTAACCGGTGTAATGATTGTGTTGGTTACATGAGGCCGGCACAACCCCCTATTGGCTTACGATGGTGTTCGTGAACAGCAGAGCTGTCGCTCCGGTGGTGGATCGCCCGTCGGCCCTGGAGGGCGTCGAACTCGACTTCGACCACGACATCGAGCTGGTCCTGGCCTTCCTGAACACCTGCGACGCCGAGAAGGGCACCGAGATCCTGGACGATCCCGGGCAGTGGCAGCAGTGGTGCATCGACCAGGGCCTCGGCAAGGCGCCGGGCGTCGACGCCGCGCGGGAGATCCGGGACGCCATGCGCACCGCGGTGTCCTGCAGCGTCCGACCGCAGGCGGGTTTCGAAACGGCCTGGCCGGTCCAGGTCCGGTTGCACAACGGCGTTCCGACGCTGACCGGCGGCGACGCGATCGGGAGCGTGCTGGTAGCCGCGGCCAGGCTGGTGCACACCGGGCGCTGGGACCGGATCAAGATCTGCCCGGCCGACGACTGCCTGTGGGCGTTCTACGACCGCTCCCGCAACCGCTCCCGCACCTGGTGCTCGATGCGCGTGTGCGGCAACCGCGAGAAGGCCCGCTCCTGGCGGGAACGCCACACCAGCTGAAGAGCTCGTTTCCAGGCTCGTTTTGGGTAGCGGTGCGGGTGGCGGACCCTCAGATGCCTTCTCGCTGTGGGATCCCCGACCTCATGAATGCCAATTCACCACGTCGGGGCTGTCCTCGCGAGAAGACCCCTGAGAACCCGCGGCGGTGCAAGCTGCGTAGGTGGGCTAAGCGCCTCCGGCGCTTCAAAGACAACAACCCGCCCTCCCGCACCGCATCCCGAACAGCATCTGAACCACCGGCGGCGCTCAGAGGAACAGCTGGGAGAGGGTGTAGATCAGCAGTCCGGCGAGGGCGCCGACCACGGTGCCGTTGATGCGGATGAACTGCAGGTCGCGGCCGACCTGGAGCTCGATCTTGCGGGACGTCTCCTGCGCGTCCCAGCGCTCCACCGTCTCGGTGATCAGCGTGGTCAGCTCGTCGCGGTAGTTGGACACCACGTACACCACGGCGCCCTCCAGCCAACCGTCCACCTTGGACTGCAGCTCCGGCTCCTCGACCAGCCGGCGGCCGAGCGAACGCAGCCCTTCGCGCACCCGCACCCGCAGCTCGCTCGACGGGTCCTCGGCCGCGTCGAGCAGCATCTTCTTGGCGGTGCCCCACGCCGAGGAGACGAGGTTCTGCACCTCCGGGTGCTCCAGCACCTGCTGCTGGATCTGCTCCGCCTTGGCCATCGTCTTGGGGTCGTTCTGCAGGTCGTCGGCGAACTCCACCAGGAAGCGGTCGACGGCCTTGCGCATCGGGTGCTCCGGGTCGGTCTTGACCGCCCACGCGAACGACAGCACCTCGGCGTAGATCTTGTCCGCCACGATGGCGTCGAAGAACTTCGGCGACCACGACGGCGCGCGCTGGCTGACCACGCGCAGCACGGTTTCGTGGTTGTCCCGCACCCAGTCGTATGCCCGGTCGCAGATCAGGTCGACGAGCTTGTGGTGCGAACCGTCGGCGAAGACCTGGCCGAGGATCCGGCCCAGCGGCGGCCCCCAGGGCTGGGCGAGCACCTTGCGCACGACCGCCTGCTCCAGCACGGCCTGCACGTCCTCGTCCCGCAGCACCTGCACGGCGCCGCGCACCGCCGTGGCCAGCTCCGAAGTGACCCGCTCGGCGTGGTCGGCGTCGTCGAGCCAGCCGCCGAGGCGGCGGCTGACCTCCGCGCGGCGCAGCTTGTCCCGGACCACCTGCTCAGCCAGGAAGTTCGAGCCGACGAAGTCGCCGAGGCTGCGGCCGATCATGTCCTTGCGCGTCGGGATGATCGCGGTGTGCGGGATCGGCAGGCCCAGCGGCCGCCGGAACAGCGCGGTGACCGCGAACCAGTCCGCCAGCGCACCGACCATGCCCGCCTCGGCCGCGGCCCGCACGTACCCCACCCAGGCACCGGCGCCGGCGTTCTCCTGCCAGCGGGCGATCACGTAGATCAGGGTCGCGACCAGCAGGAACCCGCCGGCCACCGCCTTCATCCGCCGCAGGCCACGGCGCTTGTCACTGTCGGAATCCGCTGTCGGCTGCACATACCGATTGTGGCAGCGCCCGACGAGCACCGACGCGACACGGCGATCCGGCAGCGGCAGGAGGCCGCCAGTCCCGACCACAGCGCGAGACGACCGAGCGTCGCACCCGTGTTTTCGACTACCCTGCGGAAACGTGCGTACTCCTGCCCTCACCAGCCGGTTGCGGCCCTTCACGTCCACGATCTTCGCCGAGATCACCGAGCTCGCCCGGCGGACGGGCGCGGTCAACCTCGGGCAGGGCTTCCCGGACACCGACGGTCCCGCGGGCATGCTGCGCGTCGCGCAGGAGGCCATCGCCAACGGCGTCAACCAGTACCCGCCGGGTGCCGGCGAGCCGGACCTGCGGGCCGCGATCTCCGAGCACCGCCAGGCGCGCTATGGCATCGAGCACCGCCCCGAGGACGAGGTGCTCGTCACCGTCGGCGCGACCGAGGCGCTGACGGCCGCGATGCTCGCCCTGGTCGAGCCCGGCGACGAGGTGGTGCTCGTCGAGCCGTACTACGACTCCTACCCGGTCGCCATCGCGATGGCCGGCGGGGTGCGCCGCACCGTCGCGCTGCGGCAGGGCCCCGACCACCGCTTCGAGCTCGACGTCGAGGCACTGCGCGCCGCCGTCGGGCCGCAGACCCGCGCCCTGGTGCTGAACTCGCCGCACAACCCGACCGGCACCGTGTTCACCGATGCCGAGCTGGCCGTGATCGCCGAGGTCTGCCGCGACAACGACGTGATCGCCATCACCGACGAGGTCTACGAGCACCTGATCTTCGACGGCCGCCAGCACCGCCCGCTGGCCACCCTGCCCGGCATGGCCGAGCGGACGCTGTCGATCTCCAGCGTCGGCAAGAGCTTCAGCGCCACCGGCTGGAAGATCGGCTGGATCTGCGGTCCGGCCGAGCTCGTCGCCGCCGTTCGCGCGGCCAAGCAGTTCATGACCTTCGTCGGCGGCGCGCCGTTCCAGCCCGCCGTCGCGCACGCCCTGCGCAACGAGCTCGACTGGGTCGAGCGGTTGCGCGAGGACCTCCAGCGCAAGCGGGACCGGCTCGCCGGCGGGCTGACCGAGGCGGGCTTCGACGTGCTCGCCAGCGAGGGCACCTACTTCATCTGCGCCGACGTCCGGCCGCTGGGCTTCGCGGACGGCGCCGAGCTGTGCCGCTCGCTGCCGGAGCGGATCGGGCTCGCCGCGATCCCGGTGCAGGTCTTCTGCGACAACCCGGAGGACGCCAAGCACCTGGTGCGGTTCGCCTTCTGCAAGCGCGACGAGGTCTTGGACGAAGCGATCCGGCGCCTCCACAAGCTCCGCTGACGCGGCACGTTCCGGTCATCGACCACCTCCGTATCCGAGGCAGACGAATCCGGTTTCGCCGTGCTCCGCTTGGGCTTCCGCCAGCGCCGCAGCGGCGGGACGGCCCGCGCGGAGCGCGCGGTGCAGCGACGTCATCACGCCTGCCGTGCGCTCGTCCGGCACCGGCACGACGCTGGCGATCACTGTCGCGGTGCCGCGCCCGAGGAGCGTGGTCGCCAGGCCGCTGAGCTGGTCGCCCCGGCTGACCGCCGACCGGCCCACGTCGCAGGCCGACAGCACCACCGTGGTGGGGCCGCGATGCAGCCGGTCCAGGTCGTAGGCGTACAGCGGCCCGTCGGCGAGATCCACGCACGACAGCAGCGGTTGGTCGTCCCGGAACCGGCCGTGCGCGGCGATGTGCACGATCGCCGCCCCGTCCACAGTGGATAGGATCCGCTCCGAGATCGCCTCGGCGCCCACCAGCAGTCGCCCGCCCGCGACCGCGTGCAGACCTTCGACCTCCCGCTCCGCGTGCTCCAGGCCAGGGCCCGCGATCCACACCGGCGCACCGGCCCGATCCGCGCTCCGCGAATCCGATGCACCGCGCAACCAGCACCGCAACGACGGGCTCGCGGTCACACTGCGGCCGCGGCACTCCGGCAGCGCCGCCCACGGCAGCACGTGCAGGCGTCCGGTCGGGATCACGACGAGCGGCCGACCTCGTTCGAGCGCGGGCAGCACCGGCGCGAGCAGCTGCGCCTGCAACTCCTCCGCCTCGCGGCGCGCGCGCATCTCGAAGACCGGCGCTGCGCTCGGCGCGGTGCCCACCGCCTGCCGCGCGAGCAAGTGCCGGAGCCGGGCCGCGTGGCCTTCCGCATTCGCCTCCGGACCGAGCACGTGCAGCCGCACATCACCATCCACAATGGACACCGCGAACAACCGATCGCCATGGGAAAAGAGGCTGAGCAGCACCGAATCGCCGAGCTCCGCGATGACGTCGTCGATGCCTCCGGGCGCCCGGAGGCCGCTGGTGCGGCCGCGCACCAGCATCGCGCGGTGGCGCACCAGCTCTTCCAGCTCCGCGATCGTGGCCAGCGCGCGCTTCGGGTCGCGGCTGCCCTGCGCTTCCAGCACCGCAGCGCGCAGCCGCACCAACGCGGAGTTCAGCCTCGAATCCGTCGGCGGCCGCAGGACCCGGCGGTGCAGCGCGCTGCACCTCGACCGCTCCGTCCAGCGCAGGACCAGCCGCGGATCACCGGTGCGGAGCGCGGCGCCGACCGCGACGTCGCCCAGCTCGCCCGCCAGGCCGAGCGCGTGCACCCGCAGTTCGAAGGCCGCCATCCCGGCCGCTTGGCCGTCAACGGCCTGCAACCCGCCCCGGCACGCCGCGAACACCCGGTCCACGTCACCGTCCTGATCAGCCAGCAGCGCTTCGGCCAGCCACCCCAGCGCCCGATGTTGCGGAGGCCCCGAAAGCTCGTCGCGCAGCGGGACGCACAGCGCGAAAAGCTTGCGGGACAACGCGTGCATCCCGGCGCGGGCAGCACTCCGACCGGCGATGAGCCGCAGCTCTGCCGCAGGTCCGATCCACCCGGCCTCCTCGCACGCGGCGGCGGCTCGCCGCGCGGCCCCGAACGCGTAGCGGGAGCACTGGCCGCCACGCAGCTTCGCCTGCCACGCGATGGCCGTCGCCAACGCCGCCCACGCCGGGCGCCGCTGCGCGCGGAACAACCGCCGTGCGCTGCCTGCGGCCTCGGCGGCCGCAACCGCATCGCCGTCGCGCAACGCGCAGCCCGCCAGCGCCAGCCTGGTTTCGGCGAGTCGGCCGGCCCGGCCGCAGGCGGCCAACCGGTCGGCCGCCTGCTTCATCGCCGCGCGGGCCTCCCCGCTCAACCCGGCCGCCGCCAACGCCTCCGCCCGATCGACCAGCGCCTCCGGGTTCGACTCGACGTCCAGCCCGGCGGCCACCGCCTCCTCGAACAGCCTCAGCGCACGCGGCAGATCACCGGCCCGGAACGCGACGCAACCGCGGTTGTGCAAGCAGCCCGCCGCCCGCGCGGTCCTGCCGTCCGACGCGAAAACCCGTTC
Organism: Saccharopolyspora shandongensis; assembly: GCF_900106995.1. Lineage (GTDB taxonomy): Bacteria > Actinomycetota > Actinomycetes > Mycobacteriales > Pseudonocardiaceae > Saccharopolyspora > Saccharopolyspora shandongensis. The sequence continues at coordinate 46,457 of NZ_FNOK01000025.1, read as the reverse complement.
CGCGGCGGCAAGATCCGCCTCCGCGGCGGCCAACCTGTTGGTGTACAGGTTCGCCAGGCCACGCCCCAGCAACGCGTTCGCCCGCCAGCGCCGGTCGTCGCCCGCCGACAGGCTCCGCAATGCCCGGCTCAGCTCCGCTATCGCCTCGTGGTGCTGGTCGCTCTGGCAGTGCAGGAGGCCGCGCAGGCAGGCCGCCCTGGTCTGGTCCGCAGCCGGCAGCGACGGCTCCGCCGCCACCAGCTGCGCCCAGCTCGCGCTCGTCGCACCGCGCTCCATCTCGATCCACGCGAGCGTGAGCCGCAGCTGCGCGGCCCGCTCCGGCTGCCCGGTCCGGTTCGCCGCGGCCAACCCGAGGCGCGCGTGCCGCTGCGCCTGCCGCACCTTCCCGCGCTCGACCGCGGCGAGCGCCGCGATGTGCCGGGCGAGCACCCTCAACTCCGCGTCGCCGGTGCCCGACAGCAGTTCCTCCGCCTTGCGCATGGCCGTGTCCGGTTCCGTGCCGGCGTTGTCCCGCCACCACAGCGCCGCGGTGATCTCATCCGGCGGTGCCACCGCCGTCCCGGCGCTCAACAGACCAGCCAATCGGCGACTGCGGGCGCCGACCGGAGCGGCCGGAACACCACGCTGATCGGGCCGCGGGGCACGTCGGCCACCCGGAACGCGCCGTGTTCGTCCAGCGGGCCCGCGCATTCCCCGGCCGGATGGCGGAGCACGACCTCGCCCGCCGGCGCGGCGTGGCCCGCCCGGTTCAGCACCATCCCGGACGCCCGGTACTGGCCGGCCACGGTCGGCACCAGGTCGATCTCCAGCACCCGGCCGGGCATCGCGAAGGTCAGCACCCTCGGCTCCGGCCGCCCGGACCGGACCCTCGCCGACGACTCCGCCGAGTCGCCGACGAGCTCCAACGCCACCCGGTCCAGGTGCGGCGAGCGCCGCGCCATGGCCGAGTACGCGCCCGCCAGGGCGTGCTCTGGAACCGGGTCGCAGGACTGGAAAATCTCGCGCAAGCGCCGCAGCTCGGACGGCATCCACCGGCTCATCCCGCCACCTCCTCGGGGATGTCGCCGGCCAGCATGAGCCGCCGCAGCTCCGCCAGGCAGCGGCTCTTCTTCGGCCCGATCGTCCCCCTCGGCATCCCCAATGCCTGGCTGACCTGGGAATAGGTCGTCTCCGGCGCGACCGCCAGCACCCGCAGCAACTGCTGGCAGCGCTGCGGCAGTTGGGCGAACGACTGCGCCAGCCGCGAACTCGTCATGGCCCGCAGCACCTTGTGCTCCGGGTCCTCCGCGTGGTCCGGCGGCCCTAGATCGCCGGAATCCAGCCCGACGGGCGATTCCCGCCGCCTCGCCCGGCGCAACCGCATCGCCTCGCGCCGCGCGGTGGTCACCAGCCACCCGGACAGCGACTCCGGTTCGCGCAGCCGCCCCAGGTTCTCCGCCAGCAGCAACCAGGTGGCCTGGTAGATGTCCTCGGCGTCCGCGTTGTTCGTCGTGAACGCCCGCGACACGCCCCAGACCACCGGGGCGTTGCGGTCCACCAGTTCCTGCCACGCCTGCTGATCACCGGATGCCGCGCGGCGCAACAGCACCGCCGACGTCCGGGCCTCCCCGACCTCGTGCACGACCAAGCACCTCTCCCCGTTCGGCGATCTTCGTCCTCCCGCGTAATAAGAGGAAGCAGAGGTGCTCCTAGATTCACTTCGCGCCGATTACCGCTCGAACGGGTAACGCCGACGAGCAAGATCGCGTGCCTCGTTCGGATTCAGGCCGTCCCGCAACGCGTTCGCAGCGGCGGCGGCCACCTGCGGCGCGGCGAACGACGTCCCGCTCCAGCGCGCGTAGCCGAATCGACGATCGCCGCCGGGAGCCATCCGCACGAAGCTGCTCGCCACGTCCACCCCGGGCGCGGCGGCGTCGACCCACGGCCCGGAATTGGAGAACCCGGCGACCGCGCCGTCGGCCCCGGTCGCCGCCACCGCGACCACCGAAGGCAACGCCGCGGGCCAGAACGGCCTGGTCTGCGCGTGGTTCCCAGCGGCGGCGACAACGACCGTGCCCGGCCAGTTGCGCAGCTCCTCGCGCAGGATCGGCGGGCACTCATCGTCCGCGGTGTGACAGCCGGCGGTCAGCACGACGACACCGATGCGTTCGCCGCGCGCTTCGGCCGACCGCCGCAACGAACGAAGCCCGGTCGCGACGGTGCAGTCATCGGTGAACCCGAGCGACGAAAGCACCCGACGCGCCCGGATCACCGCGCCCGGCGCGTGTTGCAGCACCACGCCGCTGACGAACGTGCCGTGCCCGGCCTGGCGGTCCTGACCCGCGTCGCCGTCGGCGTCCAGCTCCTCCGGCACGGCCTCGAACCACGGCCGGTCCCGGAACCACGGGTGCGGGTCGCACCCGGTGTCCAGCACCCCGACCACGACCAGCGGATCCCACTGTCTCGCGGGCGGTTCCGGAAGCGGCGGGCCAGCCTGCGCATCCGCCCCGGTTCCCCACATGACAGGCATCCCGTACATGATCGAGCAGCCGAAGTGCACGTGGTTGGCGGCGACACCGGCCTCCCGGGCGAGATCGACGCACCGATCCCGCTCCGCGCCCCGCAACCGCACCCTGGCCAGCAGCAGATCGTCGTCGTGCTGCACGTCGTCGACCCATCGGCGGTACCGCTCGAGCACCGGATCCAGGACGCTCGCCGGAGCGATGAGCTCGCCCCGCCGAACCAGGCATTCACCGCTACCGCCGGGATCGTGCAGCAGCAGATCGTGCCCGTGGGAAGCCCAGAACTCTTGGAGTTCACCGATGCTCAACCGGATTTCACGCCCTTGATCCACAACGGACACTGTGCCGGGCACCCGATCTGTCCACTGCGGACACGCCGCCGCCCGCCGCCGACCTCACCCGGACGACGCCGCCGGAGATCTTTGCCAGTCGCCCGATTCCGTGGAGAATGCGAGTACGACCGCCGCACTCGTCGCGGTCGGTGCCCCGAAACCGCCACCTCAGGTGGTTGAATGCTCGTACCGCGCCGATCACCCCGGCGCACCCGACGCCAGCGCCGCGCCCGGCCGCGCGGACCCGACCGACAGGCGGTGGTGACCGTGACGGGAGCCTGCGCGCAGCGCAGTCCCTGGTCGCGGCTCCGCGCGCTCGCGACGCGGGCGGTGTTCATCGGCGGCCTGGGCATCGGCGGGTGGCTCGGCACCACCAGCGCCGCCGATGCCGTCGAGCTCGATCCGCCCCTGATCGAGGTGGAGCACGCCGTCGTCGACGCGGTGGCGAAGCCCGAAGCCGAGCTCGATCCGGTTGCGCGGCCCGTGGTCGAACCGACCGAACCGGCAGCGCCCGCGATCGAACCACCCCGAATCGACCGCCCGGTTTCGCCGATCGGCGAAACCGACCGGCCCACCGCCATCGCCGACGACCCCGATGACGTCCCACCGGCTCCGGCGGTGTTCGCGCCACCACCGCACCAGCACGCCGCCGCGCCGGCCACCGGCGACCGGGCGGCTCCGCTGCCGAAGCGGTCGCCGGTACCCACCACGGCCGCCCGGACCCTCCCGGAGCCCCGGGCCCCGGACGCGCCTTCCCCGTCCCGCATCACGCCACCGACCAGCCCGGCGCCGGAATCACCGGCGCCCCCGGCACCGGCCACGTCGCTGTCCGCAGGAACGACCTCCTGGGGCGGCGGGCTGCGAGGTCAGCTGGCGATCCTGCCGACCGGACCCGACCAGGTCGGATCGGCGAGCGCCGGCGTCGCCCACCCGGAAGACCGGCCGGCGACCGGCGTCCCGTCATTCGAACCATCGACGTCGCCCGACTGACGCTGCACCGAGCCGCTCCGGCGGCAATCCTGGGGAAACGTTCGCACCCACCAGCTCCGAGCCGGCCGTCTGCGCCCGGCCGGATCGGAATCGGGGCGCCCCGGCCTATCCCCGGCAAAGTCGGTGACCTGCCGGAAAACCGAGGACTGGGCCCCCGGAGCCCCGGTGCCGCAATGCCCCTGCGGCACCGGGGCGGCACGAACCGTCCGTCGGCACGACGAGGGGCCGTGCCGACGGGCGGTCAGCCGTTCAGGCGAGCGGCGCCGTCAGGGCGGTCGGGCCGGGCCCGTCCGGCATCGACGACGACGCCGTCGCGAGACGGCGGATCGCCTCTTCCAGCTGATCGCCCGGCAACGTGTACGGGACGCGCATCCAGCGCTCCAGCGAACCGTGCACCGAGAAGCGCACCCCCGGCGCCACCCGCACGCCGTGCTGCTCCGCAGCCACCGAGAGCCTGCTGCTGACTGGCGCGCCGATGTCGCACCACAGCGAAAGGCCACCGTCCGGAACGCGGAAGCGCCAGTGCGGCAGGTGTTCGCGCAGGGCCGCGATGAGGTGGTCGCGGCGCTCGATCGACTCGGCGCGCCGACGCTCCAGCAGCCGGTCGGCGTCCCGCAGCAGCTCCGCCAGCACCAGCTGTTCGAGAATCGGGCTGCCGAGGTCCACGGCGGCGCGGCCGACCACCGCGCGCTGCACGAAGTCTTCGGACGCCCGGATCCAGCCGAGCCGGAGCCCGCCCCAGAACGACTTGCTCGCCGACCCGACCAGCAGCGCCCGATCGGTGAACGAGGCCATCGGCAGCGGCGCCTGGTCGCCGGTCAGGTCGATCTCGGCGAGCGTCTCGTCGATGACCGCAGTGGTGCAGGTGCGCGCCAGCTCCCGGGCGAGCCGCGCCCGGCCGTCCGCATCCAGCCGGATTCCGGTCGGGTTGTGGAAGTCCGGGATCAGGTACGCCAACCTCGGCGAGGTCTGCCGCAGGCTCGCGGCCAGCAACTCCAGGTCCCAGCCTTCCTCGACCATCGGCACCGCCACCGGGGCGACGTTGAGCCCGCGGATCGCCTCCAGCGCGTTCGGGTACGTCGGGTGCTCCACGAGCACCCGCTCGCCTGGCGACACCAGCATCCGGAGCAGGAGGGCGAAGCCGTGCTGCGCGCCACTGGTGACGAGGATTTGATCCGGGTTGGTCGGTAGTCCCCGCTTCGCGTAGCGCTCGGCGATCCGTTCGCGCAGCTCCGGCAGCCCGTGCGGCTGGTAGCCGTGGCCGGACAGCTGCTCGGCGAACCGCAGCCGCGCCTGATCCACCGCGGCGCACAGCTCCGGCGGCGCGCTCGGCGTGGCCTGCGCGAGGTTCAGCACCTCGCTGTCCGCGGCCGGGAACCACCCGCCGTGGGATTCGTTGTCGCGTTCCCGGTCCGGCAGCTTCACCCACGACCCGGCGCCGCGCCGACTGGCCGCGAAACCTTCTTCGCGCAGCCGGTCAAGCGTGCGCGCGACCAGCGTCCGGCTGACCCCGAGGGCGTCGGCGAGGTCGCGTTCTGCGGGCAGCTTGGTGCCCGGCGGCAGTCGCCCGTCCAACGCCAGCTGCCGCAGCGCCGCGGCCAACGCCTGGGAGGACGGGCGCGCCGTGCCGTGCCAGGAACCGAGCAACTCGACGAGCTTGTGGCCGTGGATGTGCGCGGACGGAGTGAAGGACATGTGACCAATATAGTTCAACTGGCTATCGACTTTAAGTCCAATCACAGGCTAGAAAGTCCACATGGCGTCGAAATCGGCACTAGTGGATCTCTCCCCGCTACCGATCCGCACCCGGCCGCTGCTCCGGTTCGGGCAGCTCTTCGGCGGCCTGGCGCTCTTCGGCGCCAGCATGGGGTTCATGGTGCGGGCCCAGCTCGGCCTCGACCCGTGGGACGTCCTGCACGAGGGCCTGTCCGAGCGGCTCGGCTGGAGCTTCGGGGCGGTCACCGCGCTGACCGGCGTGGCGGTGCTGCTCGCCTGGCTTCCGTTGCGGCAGCGGCCCGGCATCGGCACGGTCGCCAACGTGGTGGTCATCGCGTTCGCGGTGGACATCACACTCGCCGTGACACCACCGGTCGACGCGCTACCGGGGCAAATCTCGCTGATGGTCGCGGCCATCGTGCTCAACGGCATCGCGACGGCGGTGTACGTCGGCGCGCGGCTCGGCCCGGGCCCGCGGGACGGCCTGATGACCGGCCTGCACGCCCGCACCGGCTGGTCGGTGCGCCTTGTCCGCACCGCGATCGAGCTCAGCGTCCTCGCCGCCGGATGGCTGCTGGGCGGCACTGTGGGCGTCGGCACCGTGCTCTACGCGTTGGCCATCGGGCCGCTGACCCAGTTCTTCCTCCGCTTCGCGGCGGTCCGGGAGAAAAAAGATCTCTGCCCCTAGAGACATCTCGGATACCACGAAGTAGCATGGACGCCGTCCACCTGACCCCCAGGGGTGGACCTTGACGCCCCCGCACTCCCGGTAACCCCCAGGCCGGTTGAGCGCGGGGGCGTCCCTACGTCTCAGAGCCATCAGGGCTGTTCAGATGTGGTGCGCGGCAGGGCGGGTTGTCGTCTGAAGCGGCGCAGCCGCCCGGCCCACTCTCGCCGCTTGCCCACTGCGGGTTCTCAGGGGCCTTCTCCCGAGGACAGTCCCGACTGGCATTCATGAGGTCGGGGAGCCCACAGCGAGAATGGCTCTGCAACTCCCGCAGGGAACCGCCACGCGAGGTGAGTCTGGAAACAGGCGCTGTCAGGCCGGGGGGTGGAGGCCGGAGAGGTGGCCCTTGCCACCGCACTGCGGGCAGGTCCGCCATTCCGCCATGGTCATGCCGGTCTGCATGTCCTCGGTGGCCTGCACGACGTAGATCCGCGGCTCGCTGAGCTTGCGGAGTCCGCCGCAGGTGAAGCACAGCGCGTTGGGGCCGCCCGCCAGGTCTGGCTCCTCGTTGTCCGGCATGCGCCGATCCTTCCACGCCCCGGAGCCCGGCCGGGCCGCGGTCAGATCGCGGCGATCGTGGCAGGTGCGCGCTCGGCCCGGCTCAGCGCCCGCAGCACGGCCGTCTGCCCGTGCCGCCGCACTGCGAGCTGCGAGAGCAGCGCGAGCACGTGGTCGTAAACCTCCGGCGGCAGCTCCGGCGTGGCGATGCCCACGCTCGACGCCAGGTCGTCGGAGTGCACCGCGATCTCCATCATCCGGGTGATCAGGAAGTCGTCGATGCGCAGCACCCGCCGGGAGAACGCGACCGCCCGGTCCGCCGGCGTGGCGGGCAGGGCCGAACGAAGATCCCGAACGACCGAGTCGACCTCGGCGACCAGCGCCGCGGCCCCCTCTGTCGCGAGACCCTCGCCCATTTCCCGGAGCCGGACGTTGACCTCCGCGTTGACGTCGGCGCCGATCCACTCGCTCTTCGCGTAGTACCCGAGGAGCGGCACTGGCTCTTCTTCCGGCTCGGCGGCGGCGAGCACCCGAGGAACGAACAGGACCTGCGACGCCAGGTGCCCGGCCAGCCCGCGAACGCTGAACTCCGCCAGGGCGCTGGGCCGGTCCCACGCGGCCGCGACCGCCGGATCACCCAGCACCGCCGCGGCCGATGCGGCTGCCTGCAGATAAGCCTCTCGGATCGCGCTCATCCCAATCCCTTCCCGATGCCGACTCCGTTGATCAAGCTATCGGCCGGGTACGACATCGGGACGACGAGCACCGGGCGAGCAGGCGAACCCTCACCCCTCGAGCTCGGTGAGCTTCCCGCCCGCCATCTCCAGGCGGCGGTTGGTGCGCACCGCGTCGAGCATCCGGCGGTCGTGGGTGACCAGCAGGAGCGTGCCGCCGTAGGAGTCCAGCGCCGACTCCAGCTGCTCGATCGCGGGCAGGTCGAGGTGGTTGGTCGGCTCGTCCAGCACCAGGAGGTTGACGCCTCGCCCCTGCAGCAGCGCCAGCGCGGCCCGCGTGCGCTCGCCGGGCGACAGCGTGGCGGCCGAGCGCAGCACGTGATCGGCTTTGAGGCCGAACTTGGCGAGCAACGTGCGGACCTCGGCGGTCTCGGTTTCCGGCACGGCCGCGCAGAACGCGTCGAGCAGCGACTCCGAGCCGTGGAACAGCGCGCGGGCCTGGTCGACCTCGCCGACCACGACGCCCGAGCCGAGCGCGGCGGTTCCCGCGTCCAGCTGGATCCGCCCGAGCAGCGCGCCGAGCAGCGTCGACTTGCCCGAGCCGTTGGCCCCGGTGATCGCGACCCGGTCCGCCCAGTCGATCTGCAGCGTCACCGGTCCGAACGCGAAGTCGCCGCGGCGCACCTCCGCATCGCGGAGGGTCGCGACGACCGCGCCGGAGCGGGGCGCCGCGGCGATCTCCATCCGCAGCTCCCACTCCTTGCGCGGCTCCTCGACGACGTCGAGCCGCTCGATGAGCCGTTCGGTCTGCCGCGCCTTGGCGGCCTGCTTCTCGGTGGATTCAGAGCGGAACTTGCGGCCGACCTTGTCGTTGTCGGTGTTCTTGCGGCGGGCGTTCTTGACGCCCTTCTCCATCCACCCGCGCTGCATGCGGGCGCGCGCCTCCAGCCCGGACTTCTTGTCCGCGTACTCCTCGTACGAGTCCCGCGCGTGCCTGCGCGCGACCTCACGTTCCTCCAGGTAGGAATCGTAGCCGCCGCCGTAGAGGTTGATCTGCTGCTGGGCGAGGTCGAGTTCGAGGACCTTGTTGACGGTGCGGGTGAGGAACTCGCGGTCGTGGCTGACGACGACGGTGCCGGCGCGCAGCCCGCGCACGAAGTCCTCCAGCAGTTCGAGGCCGACCAGGTCGAGGTCGTTGGTCGGCTCGTCCAGGAGGAACACGTCGTAGCGGGACAGCAGGAGCGAGGCGAGCCCCGCGCGGGCGGCCTGGCCGCCGGACAGCGAGGTCATGGCCTGGTCGAGCTCGACGATCAGGCCGAGCGAATCCGCGACCCCTTCGGCGCGCTCGTCCAGGTCGGCGCCGCCCAGGTTCAGCCAGCGCTCCAGGCTCGCGGCGTAGGCGTCGTCCGCCCCGGGCACGCCTTCCCCGAGGGCTTCCGCCGCCGCATCCATCGCGCGCTGCGCGGCGGCGACGCCGGTGCGCCGGGCGAGGAACTGGGCCACCGTCTCCCCGGGCTTGCGGTCGGGCTCCTGCGGCAGGTATCCGACGGTCGCGGTGGGCGGGGAGAGCCGCAGCTCACCCTGTTCCGGCTCGTTGAGCCCGGCGAGGAGCCGCAGCAGCGTGGACTTTCCGGCCCCGTTGGCTCCGACGAGCCCGATCACGTCGCCGGGCGCGACGACGAGGTCGAGCCCGGTGAACAGGGAGCGGTTGCCGTGGCCGGCGGCGAGATTCGTGGCGACGAGGGTTGCAGACATCAGGTCGCCGAGAATAACAACCGGCCCGCGACCACCTGCCGCAAAGCGAACTGGTCTTCGCGGTGGCCAGGGGCGGGGTCGAACCGCAGACCTTCCGCTTTTCAGGTCTGCGCTCGTCCGTTCGCCGAAGTTCATTGCGAGACTGGTCACCGGGGCCGCTCCGGAGATCGGGAGATCCGCGTGTTCGTCCTCTCACCCCGCGCCTGAGCGCACGCTCGGTCGTCCGGTGCAGCCTAGGCTGGAGCCGAGTAGCCAAGGGGAGGAGCGTGGATGGGTCCCAGGGACAGATCACCGCGTGGCGGCTCGCGCGGCTGGCCCTATCCGCAGCGCAGCGCCATCGAGCAGCTCAGCGACATGGACCGCGAAGACGCCCTCGCCTTCATGCGCCGGACCAACGACCTGCTGATGGTGCACAAGTTCGGCGTCGACGAGCTCATGACCAAGCTGCGGATCTGGAGCGAGGAGTTCGACTCCACCCACGAGCACGATCCGATCGAGCACATCAGCTCGCGGATCAAGAGCCTTGAGGCGATCGCGGCCAAGCTCGCCCGGCGCGGGCTGCCGATCGACCCGGTGTCGGCCCGCGAACACCTCACCGACATCGCCGGCGTGCGCGTCGTGTGCCCGTTCATCTCCGACGTCTACCTCCTCCGCGATCTCATCCGACAGCACCAGATCGAGATCGTGCAGACCAAGGACTACATCGCAGCGCCGAAGCCGAACGGCTACCGCAGCCTGCACCTGATCATCAAGGTGCAGGTGCACCTGTCCGACCGCACCGAGCTGGTCGCCGTCGAACTCCAGCTGCGCACCATCGCGATGGACTTCTGGGCCGCAGTCGAGCACGAGCTGCTCTACAAGAGCGGCGGCGAGGTGCCGGAGAGCTTCGCCGCCGAGCTCAAGGCGGCTGCCGAGGCCGCTGCCGGACTCGACACCCAGATGTCTTCGCTGCACGAGCGCAGCGAGGGGACACCCGGCTAGAACCGGGAGTTGGACCGCAGCACCAGCACGTGACGGACGTCCTCCGAAGCGACCTCGCCGACCGGCTGAACGCGTACTTCTGGACGGGCTGAGACGACAAGTGAGACAAAACAGCCCCCACCGAAACCGGTGGGGGCTGTTTTCACAGCTTGCGAGCGGTGGCCAGGGGCGGGGTCGAACCGCCGACCTTCCGCTTTTCAGGCGGACGCTCGTACCAACTGAGCTACCTGGCCGAAGCGTCGGCTCAATGCCGTTCGCCTTGGCGACCCAGACGGGACTCGAACCCGCGACCTCCGCCGTGACAGGGCGGCGCGCTAACCAACTGCGCCACTGGGCCATGCTCTATCTTCAGTTGTTCGTACCCCCAACGGGATTCGAACCCGCGCTACCGCCTTGAAAGGGCGGCGTCCTAGGCCGCTAGACGATGGGGGCTTGGCCGATTCGAAACCGACCCGGCCTTGCCTCCAACCGGCTTTCCCCTTTCGGGGCGCCCCGTTGGCAGTGATGAAAGCTTACGACACCCCTTCACGGGCCCCGCAACGGGGGGTCCCTTAAGCCGCGCGCAGCCCTCGATCGCCGCCGATCCAGCACGGCCCGAAACCTCACAATAGCCGCTCTACCTGCAATTTTCATCGATCATGGCGGACCGTTTCCCAACCGCAGCAACGGGCGCCTGGCAGCCCCCAGGGGACGTCCAGGAGGCCGGAACCCGACAAACGGGATCAATCGAAATCTTGTGATCCAGGCCTCAGAGTTGGCCGGTCAGTTCGGCGTCCGCGTGCCAGCCGTCCCGCGCGACCCCGGCGAGCACCACGCGCCAGATCTCCTCGAAGCGATCGACCAGCCCCTCGGGCTCGTCGCCGACCGTGTGCGCACCCACCAGCGCCGCGTAGAGCACCCGCGCCGCCTCCGCCGGATCGACGCCCGGGCGCAGTTGTCCCGCCTCGGTCGCCTTCAGCACCAGCTCGCAGATCGCCTCGTACCAGCCGTCGGACTCCGCCCCGATCCGATTGCAGGCCAGCAGCATGCCGGCCCGCAGGACGACGTCGCGCTCCAGCCTGCGGGCGGCCTCCGAGGTCAGGCCGACCAGCGTCGACAGCGGGTCCAGGCTGCGGCCGGACCACCGCCGCCGCATCGCCGTCAGGTTCAGCAGGTACTGCCGGGCCAGCGCCTCGGCGACCGCCTCCTTGGCCGTGAAGTGGAAGTAGAAGGCGCCCTTGGTGATGCCGGAGCGCCGCAGCACCGAGCTCAGCGTGGCGGCTTCGTAGCCGATCAGGTCGAACTCCTCCGCCGCGGCGGCCAGGATGGCGCCGCGGGTGAGCTTGGCCCGATGCTGCTGGGGCATGGCACGACTCCGGCACGAAGAGGGCGTCCGGGATCCGCCGCCCGAGCGACGCGATCCACGAACGGATGATCAACTACGCCACCGGAAGTTACCGCGTATCCGGCCGGTCCGCCCGTCGTGCGCGGCGCGGTGCCGGCTCGCCGGAGGACTCCCGACGAGCATCCACCGAAGCGCGGCGCGGCGGCGCAGCCGACTCCCGGTCAGCGGACGACCGGCGGCTGCCCGTCATCGTCCGGTGCCAATCCCAGCATGTCCAGCAGGAGCTTGCAGTCCTCGGCGTTCTCCGCACCGCGGGCGACCGCCATCCTGGCGCGGTGCACCTGCTCCGACGAGATCCGCGAGGGCTCACCGGCGCGTGGCACGGGCACCGCGGACGCCTGCCGCGAGGTCCCGTCGTCCTGCTGCCACAAGAACTTCCGTACGTCCAGCGACCCGTACATGACGCCTCCCCGGCCTCGGGTTCCGGGCGCAGGTTATCCACAGGTTGTCAACAGCCGCAGCCCCCCAGAGAGTGATTTACCTTCGACGGAGAGTAATTATTCGGCGATTCTCGATCCACTTCGGATATTGGCCCCGCCGCACCCGCCGGGGCCGCCCCCGCCTGGGCCGTCCACACTGGACGTTCGAGACAGTTGCGGCGATATTCGCATCCGATCGTGGCAGGAACTGCCAGGAGGGAACTCGCATGAGCAATCAGACGTTCACCGTGGGTGGCATGACGTGCGGCCACTGCGCCAGGTCGGTCACCGAGGAGCTTTCGGACCTTCCCGGCGTCAGCGACGTGCAGGTCTCGGCGGAGAGCGGGCAGGTGTCCGTGACCAGCGACCAGCCGCTCACGCTGGCAGCCGCGACCGCGGCGATCACCGAGGCCGGCTACACGATCACGGACTGGCCGAGCGCGAACTGAGCCGCTAGCACCTCGGATGATTGCGCAGGACCGCCGTCCGGCCCTCGTCCGAAGGTGCCGGACGCACGAATCATGCGTCGAAGGCTCCCCACCGCGACCTGCGCCGTGTCACAATCGGGGCGCTGACACACCCCCGGTCAGCACCTGTGGAGATCCCCTCCGGCCCCCGCGCACTCCCCCTGGCGCGGGGGCCCTCCGCGTTTCCGGGTCAGTGAGAGGGCTCACAGCGATTCGTTCGTCGCAACACAACCGTTATCGTGGGCCGGTGGCTCTAGGACGAACGAAGACCAGCAGGCGGCAGCAGAAGCCCGCCGAGCCGGCCGAACCGGATCATGAGTTCGAGTCGTACCTGGCTGCGCTGGCCCCGGAGGAGAACGTCGAGTCCACCGGGTCCGGACGCCGCTTCGGCGGCTCCCAGGTCTACCAGCTGCGGCTGCCGCTGATGGCCAACGAGCGCCTCCGGGAGCTCGCGGTCAAGCAGGGCACGTCGCCGGCGGCGCTGGCCCGGGACTGGGTGATGCAGCACCTGGCCGTGGTCGAGGCCGAGCAGGATCCGGCCGGCCAGGCGCCGGGTGGGCAGGCCCCGGGCGGGCAGGCACCGGACGGCTACGGCCACGTGTGGCCCGGCGAGGAAACGCAGCAGGACTTCCGGCCCTTGCCCGAGTACGGCGACCAGGCCGGTTACCCCGGCATCGAGGAGACCGACGAGATCACCGTGCCGCAGAAGCGGTTCCGCTGACCCCCCGACCGAACCGACCCCCGACCCGAACAACCCCGACCGATGACGTTCCGGCCGGCGGAGGCAACCCCCCGAAGCCTCCGCCGGCCGTCTTCGTTCCCGGCTCCGCGCCCCTGCTGATCGGCGCAGCCGCCCGGCCCGCCCCGCTGCGCGGGACGGACTTGGGAACGGGCTCTAGGCCGGGAGGCCCAGCTCCCGGGCGATCAGCATGCGCTGGACCTCGCTCGTGCCTTCGCCGATCTCCAGGATCTTGGCGTCCCGGTAGAAGCGGCCGACCGGGGTTTCGTTCATGAAGCCGTAGCCGCCGAAGATCTGCGTGGCGTCCCGGGCGTTGTCCATCGCCGCGTTCGACGAGGCGAGCTTGGCGATCGCGGCCTGCTTCTTGTACGGCTCGCCGCGCAGCATCCGCGACGCCGCGTCGTAGTAGGCCAGGCGCGCGGTGTGCGCGCGCAGCTCCATGTCGGCGACCTTGAACTGCATCGCCTGGTACTCGCCGATCTTCCGGCCGAAGGCCTCGCGTTCGCCGAGGTAGCGCAGGCATTCGTCGACGCAGCCCTGGGCGAGGCCGACGCCGACCGCGGCGATCGCGACCCGTCCCTCGGTGAGCGTGGCGAGGAACTGGGCATAGCCGCGGCCGCGCTCGCCGAGCAGGTTCGCGGCGGGCACCCGGCAGTCGTCGAAGGACAGCGCGTGGGTGTCGGAGGCGTTCCAGCCGACCTTCGAGTACTTCTTCGCGACGGTGAAGCCGGGCGTGCCCGCGGGCACGATGATCGTGGAGATCTCCTTGCCGCCGTTGGGCTTCTGCCCGGTGACGGCGGTGACCGTGACGAGGCCGGTGAGATCGGTGCCGGAGTTGGTGATGAACGCCTTCGAGCCGTTGATCACCCACTCGTCGCCGTCGAGCACCGCCGTGGTGCGGGTGCTGCCCGCGTCGGAGCCGCCGCCCGGCTCGGTGAGGCCGAACGCGCCGAGGATCTCCCCGGCCGCCAGCCGCGGCAGCCAGGTGCGCCGCTGCTCGTCGTCGCCGAACCGGTAGATCGGCATGACGCCCAGCGAAACCCCGGCCTCCAGGGTGATCGCGACCGACGAGTCGACCCGGGCGAGCTCCTCCAGGGCCAGGCACAGCGCGAAGTAGTCGCCGCCCATGCCGCCGTGCTCCTCCGGCACCGGCAGCCCGAACAGGCCCATCCGGCCCATGGTCTGCACCAGCGGGTACGGGAATTCCTCGCGTTCGTAGTAGTCGCCGATGACCGGCGCGACTTCCTTGCGGGCGAAGGTCTGCACGCTCTCGCGCAGGGCTTCGTGCTCTTCGCTGAGCCGGTGGTCCACCATCGATCAGGCCTCCTCTTGAGCGGCGAGGACAGCCAGCGGCTGGTCGAGTCCGACCGACTGCCCCTTCCTTGCATGCACTTCGGCGACTACGCCGTCGATCGGCGCGGTGACGGTGTGTTCCATCTTCATCGCCTCCACCACGAACAATCTTTGTCCACTCTGGACTTCTTGACCCGGGCTGACGTCGGCGACCAGCACCGTGCCGGGCATCGGGCTGGTCACCACGCCGTCCGACCGGCCGCCGCTGCCGCCCCGGTCGGCGAGCATCCGGTGCTCGGCGAGCGCCCAGGCGCGGCCGTCGGCGGCGAGCCACGTGGTGCCGTCGACGTGCGCGTACCGGTAGCGGCGGGTGCGGCCCCGGTAGGTGACGGTCAGCTCGTCGCCGTGCGCCTCGACAGAGGCCCGGTGGACGGTTTCGACGGAGGCTGCCTGTCCTGACGCAGTTTCAATTGAAACTGCGGCGTCACGGGACCGGCCGCGGAGGCGGATGGCGACCTCGTCGGGTGTTCCGGCGAAGCGCCAGGTGCTCCAGGCGGGCTCGCCGAGCCGCCAGCCGTCGGTCGTGTCCCACGGGTCGACGACCGGGTCGGTCGGTTCGCCCGCGAGCAGCCGCTCCAGGGCCGCGGCGACGTAGGCGTCTTCCGGCGTCGTGTTGCTCTCCGCGATGAGCTCGGTCAGGTCGCGCTCGACGAGTCCCGTGTCGAGGCGGCCCGCCAGCACGTCTTCGTGCCGCAGCAGCGCGCGGAGGAACGCGACGTTGGTGTGCAGGCCGAGGACCGCCGTGTCGGCCAGCGCGGCGTCCAGGCGGCGCAGCGCGTCGGCCCGGCTCGGCGCCCACGCGATGACCTTGGCCAGCATCGGGTCGTAGTCCGAGCCGACGCGCCCGCCCGCGCGCACCCCGGAGTCGACCCGCACGCCGGGCCCGGAGGGCTCGTGCACGGCGAGGACGTCGCCGCCGGTCGGGAGGAAGTTGCGGGCCGGGTCCTCGGCGTAGACCCGCGCCTCCACCGCGTGGCCCTCGATCGACAGGTCCTCCTGCGCCCACGGCAGCGGCTCGCCCGCGGCGACGCGGACCTGCTGTTCGACGAGGTCGACGCCGCGTTGCCCGCCGACCGACGTGACCAGCTCGGTCACCGGGTGCTCGACCTGCAGGCGGGTGTTCATCTCCATGAAGAAGAACTCGTCCGGCCGGTCCGCGGAGACGATGAACTCGACGGTGCCCGCCCCGACGTAGCCCACCGAGCGGGCGGCGTCGACGGCCGCGCCGCCGATGCGGGCCCTGGTCTCGGCGTCCAGCAGCGGCGACGGGGCTTCCTCGATGATCTTCTGGTGCCGCCGCTGCAGGCTGCACTCGCGCTCGCCGAGGTGCACCACGTTGCCGTGCGCGTCCGCCAGCACCTGGACCTCGATGTGCCGCGGGCGGGCCACGAAGCGCTCGACGAACAGCGTGTCGTCGCCGAACGCCGACCGCGCCTCCCGGCGCGCCGAGGCGATCTGATCGTCCAACGTGGACTCGTCGTGGATCAGCCGCATGCCCTTGCCGCCGCCGCCCGCGGAGGGCTTCAGCAGCACCGGGAACCCGATCTCGATCGCCGCCGCGTGCAGGTCGGAGTCGGTCATGTCCGGCTCGCTGCGGCCGGGCACCACCGGGACGCCGGCGGCCGAAACCGTTTGCTTGGCGCGGATCTTGTCGCCCATCGAATCGATCGCCGAGGCCGGCGGGCCGATGAACTCGATGCCGGCCTGCGCGCACGCCTCGGCGAAGCCCGCGTTCTCGGCGAGGAAGCCGTAACCGGGGTGGATCGCCTGGGCCCCGGTGCCGCGCGCGGCGTCCAGGATGCGCTTGACGTCGAGGTAGCTCTCGGTGGCCGGGCTCGGTCCGATGTGGACGGCGGTGTCGGCCTCGGCGACGTGCCGCGCGCCGCGGTCGGCGTCGCTGAACACCGCGACGGAGCGGATGCCCAGCCGCCGCAGCGTCCGGATCACGCGCACCGCGATCTCGCCCCGGTTCGCCACCAGCACCGTGTCGAAGTGCCGCATCGTCATCCCTTCGCCTTGCCGAACGGCAGGATCGCAACGTCTTGCCTGGTCAGTGCCCGTGCGTGTTTTGTGTCGCTATAGCAGCACAAAACACGCACGGGACCTGAGCTGCGGAAACTCATGGCTCACATCCGGAAGACGCCGTAGGAGACTGGTTCCAGGGGGGCGTTGGCGGCCGTCGAGATCGCCAGGCCGAGGACCGTCCGGGTCTGCTTCGGGTCGATCACGCCGTCGTCCCACAGCCTCGCCGTCGCGTAGTACGGGTGGCCCTGGTGCTCGTACTGGTCCCGGATCGGCTGCTTGAACGCTTCCTCGTCCTCGACCGGCCATTGCTCGCCGCGGGCGTCCAGCTGGTCGCGGCGCACCGTCGCCAGCACCGATGCCGCCTGCTCGCCGCCCATCACCGAGATCCGGGCGTTCGGCCACATCCACAGGAATCGCGGCGAGTACGCCCGGCCGCACATCGAGTAGTTGCCCGCGCCGAAGGAACCGCCGATGACGACCGTGAACTTGGGGACCCGGGCGCAGGCCACCGCGGTGACCATCTTCGCGCCGTGCTTGGCGATGCCGCCCGCCTCGTACTCCTTGCCGACCATGAACCCGGAGATGTTCTGCAGGAACACCAGCGGGATGGACCGCTTGTCGCACAGCTCGATGAAGTGCGCGCCCTTGAGCGCCGACTCGCTGAACAGGATCCCGTTGTTGGCGATGATGCCGACCGGGTGCCCGTGGATGCGGGCGAAGCCGGTCACCAGCGTCTGGCCGTAGTCGTGCTTGAACTCGGCGAACCGGCTGCCGTCGACGATCCGCGCGATCACCTCGCGCACGTCGTACGGGGTGCGGCTGTCGGTCGGCACCGCGCCGTAGAGCTCGTCGGGGTCGACCGCCGGCGCTTCGACCGGCGCGACGTCCCAGGGCCGGGGCTCGCGGGGGCCGAGCGTGCTGACGATGGAGCGGACGATGCGCAGCGCGTCCGCGTCGTCGACGGCCAGGTGGTCGGTGACGCCGGAGGTGCGCGAGTGCAGCTCGCCGCCGCCGAGCTCCTCGGCGGTCACCTCGGCCCCGGTCGCGGCCTTCACCAGCGGCGGGCCGCCCAGGAAGATGGTGCCCTGCTCGCGGACGATCACCGCCTCGTCGCTCATCGCCGGGACGTAGGCGCCGCCCGCGGTGCACGAGCCCAGCACGGCGGCGATCTGCGGGATGCCGCGGGCCGACATCGTGGCCTGGTTGTAGAAGATCCGGCCGAAGTGCTCGCGGTCCGGGAACACCTCGTCCTGCCTGGGCAGGAACGCACCGCCGGAGTCGACCAGGTAGAGGCACGGCAGGTTGTTGTGCAGCGCGACTTCCTGCGCGCGCAGGTGCTTCTTCACCGTGATCGGGTAGTAGGTGCCGCCCTTGACGGTGGCGTCGTTGGCCACGACCACGCATTCCCGCCCGGACACCCGGCCGATGCCGGTGATGATGCCCGCCGACGGCGCTTCGTCGTCGTACAGGCCGTGCGCGGCCATCGGCGAGAGCTCCAGGAACGGCGAGCCGCGGTCGAGCAGCGCGTCGACCCGGTCGCGGGGCAGCAGCTTGCCCCGCTCGACGTGCCGGATGCGGGCCTTCTCCGGCCCGCCCAGCCGGGCGCGGCCGAGCTGGGTGTTGAGGTCGTCGACGAGTTTCGCGTGCTGCTCGGTGTAGCGGGCGAACTCCGCCGAGTCCGGGTCAACGGCCGTGCGCAGGGCGGGCGCATCCATGCGGGGGCACCTTCCACCGGGAGTTAGTCATCGTTAACGCAACCGATGTTAACGATGACTAACAGCTTTCGTCTAGTATCGACGCTGATGTCCACCGATGCAGCCAAGCCGTCCCGCCGCGAGCAGATCCTCTCCGCCGCGGCGGAGAAGTTCGCGCGCTCCGGCTTCCACGGCGTCGGCATCGACGACATCGGCGCCGCCGTCGGCATCTCCGGCCCCGGCCTGTACCGGCACTTCCGCAGCAAGGACGCGATGCTCGCGGAGCTGCTCACCGGCATCAGCGACCGGCTGCTGCTCGGCGGCCAGGACCGGGTGGGCGCCGCCGCCGACCCGCGCGACGCGCTGGACCGGCTGGTGCGCTGGCACGTCGAGTTCGCGCTGGCCAACCCGGCGCTGATCACCGTGCACATGCGCGACCTGGACAGCCTCGCCGAGACCGACCGGCACAAGGTCCGCGAGCTGCAGCGCAGCTACGTCGAGGTCTGGGTGGACGTGCTGTGCCAGGTCCGGCCGGACCTCGACCGCCCGACCGCGCGCGCCGCCGCGCACGCGGTGTTCGGCCTGATCAACTCGACGCCCTACAGCGCGCACCTGGACGCCGAAGCGATGTCGCGGCTGCTGCACCGGATGGCCCTCGCCGCCATCGAGAAGGCGGCCTGAGCCGGGTCACGCGCGGGAGCCCTTCCCGAGCAGTGCGGCGACGAGCAGCGCGCCGAAGGCGAGGAGCGCGGCTGCGACGGTGAGCGCCAGCGAGAAACCCTCCGACGGATCGGCGGCCTGGGCGCGACCTGCCGCCAGCGCGACCAGCACCGCCACCCCCACGGCTCCGCCGACCTGCTGGACGGAGCTCAAGACGGCCGAGCCGAGTCCCGCGTCCTGCTCGGTGGTGCCCTCGACCGCGGCGATCGCCAGGGCGGGATTGCCCAGACCGCATCCGAGGCTCGTGACGAGCATGCCGGGCAGCGCGACCGTCGCGTAGTCGTCGCCCGGTCCCACGCCGGCCAGCAGAACCAGGCCGACCGCGCCGATCAGGAATGCCGCGACGAGCGTCCGCCGCATCCCGAACCTGAGCACCGCGCGGGACGAGAGCCACAGGCCGGTGAGCATGCCGGCGGCGTAGGGCAAGTAGGCGAGGCCCGCCGTCAGCGGTTGGTAACCGAGCACCGTCTGCAGGTGCACCATCAGCAGGAAGGCCATCGCGAAGAAGGCGGCGGAGAACAGGAACGACGCGCAGTTGGCCACCGCACGGATGCGGACGGCCAGGAACGACAGCGGCACGAGCGGTTCAGCAGCGCGGGCCTCGACCGCCACGAACGACACCGCCAGCACGGCGGCGAGGGCGAGGGGCCCGACGGCGGCGATGTCGCCCCACCCCGACTCGGCGGTCTGGAGCAGGCCGTAGACCAGGGACACGAGTGCGCCGGTGCCCAGCACGGCGCCCGGAACGTCCATCCGTCCCGGCCGGCTCGCCCGGCTCTCCGCGACGAGGCGCGGGAGCAGCGCGAGGGCCGCGACCGCGATCGGCAGGTTGATCAGGAAGATCCAGCGCCAGGACGCGAGGCCGGTCAGCGCGCCGGAGATCACCAGGCCCGCCGTGCCGCCCAGCCCGGCGATGCCGCCCCAGATGCCGAGCGCCCGGGCGCGCTCCTCGGGGCCGGGGAACAGCAGCGTGATCAGCGCCAGCGCGGCCGGACTCGCCATGGCCGCGCCCGCGCCCTGGGCGAATCGTCCGGCCACGAGCTGCCATGGCTCCTGCGCGATCCCGCAGAGGAGGCTCGCCACGCCGAACAGCGCCACACCGCTCAGGAACACGCGTCGGCGGCCGAACAGATCGGCCGCGCGGCCGAACAGCAGCAGCAGTCCGCCGAAGGCGACGAAGTTCGCGTTGACGACCCAGGTCAGGCCCGCGGCGCTGAAGCCGAGGTCGTCCCGGACGCTGGGCAGCGCGACGCTCACCACGGTGTCGTCCAGGACGAGCATGAATTGCACGAAGCACAGGACCACCAGGGCCGGCCCGCGGCGGCCCGCGGCCACGGTGGTCGTCATTCCGCCGTCCTGGCGCGGTGCTTTTGGCGATGATCAATCGACATGCCACGACGCTATGCAGCGGCCATCCTGTCCGCGATGCGCTACCAGGACGAATGATGTCGTGCTGAGGACATAGGCTCGGCGGCATGGCCGAGGCAATCGCGGGCGCCGTCCCGCCTGGAATCGGGGCGATCGTCGTCGGCAACTTCCCGCTGTCGTCGGGGCAGTAGTTCGAGGAGCACAGCCACCCGCAGCACCAGCTGGCCTGGACCCGGCGCGGCGTGCTCGGCGTGGCCGTGGGGGACGTCCACTGGGTTCTGCCGCCCACCCTGGCGCTGTGGCTGCCCGGCGGCGTCGTGCACCGGACCGGCGCGACCCGCGATGCGGTGCTGAGCAGCCTCTACTTCGAGCCGGACCGGTGCGCCCTGGACTGGGCCGAGCCCACGCCGGTCGGGGTGGACGGGCTGTTGGCGCAGCTCATCGCGTACCTGGGCCGCGACGATCTCGCCGATGACGCGCGGCTGCGCGGCGAAGCCGTCGTGTTCGACCTGCTGCGCCCGCTGCCCACCACTCCCATCGAGGTGCCGCGCCCCGCCGACGAGCGCGTCCGCGCCGTGGCGGATGCGCTGCTCGCCGACCCCGCGGACCAGCGGAGCATGGACGCGCACGCCCGGGCCGTCGGGGTGAGCCGCCGCACCCTGACGCGGCTG
The DNA here is from genome assembly GCF_900106995.1 of Saccharopolyspora shandongensis. Classification (GTDB taxonomy): domain Bacteria; phylum Actinomycetota; class Actinomycetes; order Mycobacteriales; family Pseudonocardiaceae; genus Saccharopolyspora; species Saccharopolyspora shandongensis. The sequence goes on along the minus strand of NZ_FNOK01000025.1, from coordinate 25,443 downwards.
TTCGTCCACGACACCGGCATGTCCTTCGACCGCTGGCGCACCCACGCGCGGCTCCGCGCCGCACTGGCCCTCCTCGCCGAGGGGCAGCCGGTCTCCCGGGTCGCGCACGCCGTCGGGTATGCGACGCCGAGCGCGTTCCTCGCCGCGTTCAAGCGCACCGTCGGGACATCGCCGAGCCGCTACCTCGACGGCGACGGCTGACCCGGCCGATTGCGGGTGGTCGGGGGCGGGTTGAGACTGGGTTGGTTCCGGCTCCGACTCTCGCGCCGCCGCAGGAGACCGATGGCCACCACCAGGATCGAACCGACCCCGGTTCCGACCCGGTCGCGCACCAAGCCGCGACCGGTCAAGGGCAGGCGCCTGATCCCGTGGCTGCGCACCACCGATCCCAAGGACATCGGGATCCTCTACCTGATCGCCTCGTTCTTCTTCTTCCTCGCCGGCGGCTCGATGGCGCTGCTGATCCGCGGCGAACTCGCCGAGCCGGGCCTGCAGTTCCTCTCGCAGGAGCAGTACAACCAGCTGTTCACCATGCACGGCACGATCATGCTGCTGCTGTTCGCCACGCCCATCGTGTTCGGCTTCGCCAACGTCGTGCTGCCGCTGCAGATCGGGGCGCCGGACGTGGCGTTCCCGCGGCTGAACGCGCTGTCGTTCTGGCTGTTCCTGTTCGGCGGACTGATCGTGCTGAGCGGGTTCCTGCTGCCGGGCGGCGCCGCCGACTTCGGCTGGACCGCCTACGTGCCGCTGTCGCGCGGGATGTTCAGCCAGGGACCGGGCGGCGACGTGTGGGCGGCCGGGCTGATCCTCAGCGGGCTGGGCACGATCCTGGGCGCGGTCAACATGATCACCACGCTGGTCTGCCTGCGCTGCCCCGGCATGACGATGTGGCGGATGCCGATCTTCTGCTGGAACATCCTGGCCACCAGCCTGCTGGTGCTGATGGCGTTCCCGATCCTGGCCGCCGTGCTGTTCGGGCTCCTGATCGACCGGCACCTGGGCGGGCACGTGTTCGACCCGGCCAACGGCGGCGCCATCATGTTCCAGCACCTGTTCTGGTTCTTCGGCCACCCCGAGGTCTACATCGTGGCGCTGCCGTTCTTCGGCATCGTCACCGAGATCTTCCCGGTGTTCAGCCGGAAACCGCTGTTCGGCTACACCGGCCTGGTGTGCGCCACGCTGCTGATCATGGGGCTGTCGATGCTCGTGTGGGCGCACCACATGTTCGCCACCGGCGCGGTGCTGCTGCCGTTCTTCTCGTTCGCGACGTTCCTGATCGCGGTGCCGACCGGGATCAAGTTCTTCAACTGGATCGGCACCATGTGGCGCGGGCAGCTGACCTTCGAGTCGCCGATGCTGTTCGCGGTCGGGTTCCTGGTGACGTTCCTGCTGGGCGGGCTGACCGGCGTCATCCTCGCGGCGCCGCCGCTGGACTTCCACATCACCGACACCTACTTCGTGGTCGCGCACTTCCACTACGTGCTGTTCGGCACGATCGTGTTCGCGGTGTTCGCCGGGGTGTACTTCTGGTTCCCGAAGATGACCGGCCGGATGATGGACGAGCGGCTGGGCAAGCTGCACTTCTGGCTGACCTTCATCGGGTTCCACACCACGTTCCTGGTGCAGCACTGGCTGGGCGCCGAGGGGATGCCGCGGCGCTACGCCGACTACCTGGAGTCCGACGGTTTCACCGCGCTGAACATCGTGTCGAGCATCGGCGCGTTCGTGCTGGGCGCCTCGATCCTGCCGTTCCTGTACAACGTCTTCACCAGCTACCGGTTCGGCGCGGTGGTCGAGGTGGACGACCCGTGGGGGCACGGGAACTCGCTGGAGTGGGCCACGTCCTGCCCGCCGCCGCGGCACAACTTCGCGGCGCTGCCGCGGATCCGCTCGGTCCGGCCCGCCTTCGAGCTGCATTACCCGCACATGGCCGAGCGCATGGAGCGGGAGGCGCACGCCAGCCTGCGGCCCGGCGGGAAACAAGAATCGTTCGGCGAGTGAACGATTCTGTACAGTGCTCGCGTGGCAGCAGACCTTCCCGCGCCCGGCGTTTCGTTCCTGCTCACGCAGCTGGGCACGCACGCCGCGGCGAAGTTCGCCGCCCGCGTCGGCGAGCTCGACCTGACCCCGCCCCAGGTGGGCATGCTGCGGATGATCGCCGCGAAGCCGGGCCTGAGCCAGCAGGCGCTGGCCGGGCACCTCGGGATGCTGCCGAGCAAGGTCGTCGCGTTCGTCGACGAGCTGGAGGGCCGCGGCCTGGTCACCCGCACCCGCAGCAGCCGGGACCGCCGGGTCCACGAACTCGCCCTCACCGAGGAGGGGACCGAGCTGCTGGGCGACGTCCACGCGGTGGCGAACGAGCACGAGGCCGACTTCTGCCGGGCCCTCGACCAGGACGACCGGACCCGGCTCAAGGCCCTCCTGGAGCGCCTGGCGAATAGCCACGGCCTGACGCCCGGAGTCCACCCCGGCTACCGCACCATCCGCTGACCGAAACCCTCGGTTTCAGTGAGGTTTTTCCAACCTCGATTTGTGTGGCGGTGCGGGTGGCGGAACCTCAGAGGCTTCCTGGTCTGTGGGTGCCCCTCCTGATGTATGTCCGATACACGGCGGAGGGGCCGTCCTTGCCGAGGGAGCCCCGAAGGGGTGGGCACCGTGAACCCGCGGCGGTGCAGGTGTCGTAGGTGGGCTATGCGCCTGCGGCGCATGCGGCACTCCATCGACGTGCAGCTTTGCGACCCGCGGCTGCGGGCCGACCAGGATGAAAAACGCTCAGTTGAACCCGCACCTTCCTTTGGACGGGTCAGCCCGCTTGGACCGGCTCGGAGCGGGCCAGGACCTGGCAGTCGGCCGCGAAATCACCGACCGGCGGGCGGCCGACAGCTTGTTGCGAATAGTTTCCACGTTCTGTTCTTTGCCAGAGTGCACAACGCGACCGCCCTCCGGATGTGCACCGCGCACCGCGCCAGGTCCACTGTGGATGCTGAGTTTTCCTTGCCTGCTCGGCCGAACGAGCGGTTTCCGACGTGGCGCGGTTCATAACCACTTCGGGAACAGCGGGGCGCCGGACTACTGTTGAACACGTCTGGGGAGCGCCACCGTCAGTCGCCTTCCTGAATCGTTCTCGAAGACCGGAATGCGCCGCGCACCGCCGTGCGCCCGACCGGCGAGGACGACGAGAACCAGTCCGGCACGTTCGTTTCAGGGGAGACTTCCTTGCCCATTGCCCTGTTGGCACTGGCCATCGCCGCATTCGGGATTGGAACGACCGAGTTCGTGATGATGGGCCTGCTGCCCGAGGTCGCCACCGACCTGCAGGTGTCGATCCCCGACGCCGGCGGCTACATCTCGCTGTACGCGCTCGGCGTGGTGATCGGCGCGCCGCTGCTGACCATGCTGGGCATGCGGTTCAAGCGCAAGACGATGCTGCTGAGCATGCTCGTGCTGTTCACCGTCGGGAACCTGTGCTCGGCGTTCGCGCCGACCCACGAGCTGCTGCTCGGCGCCCGGTTCCTCGCCGGCCTGCCGCACGGCGTGTTCTTCGGCATCGGCGCCGTGGTCGCCGCGAGCCTGGTCGCCACCGACAAGCGCGCGCAGGCCATCTCGATGATGTTCATCGGCCTCACCGTGGCGAACATCGTCGGCGTCCCGGTCGGCACGCTGCTCGGCCAGGCGCTCGGCTGGCGCTGGGCGTTCGGCCTGGTCGCGGTGATCGGCGTCGTCGCGCTGGCCGCGGTCGCGGCGCTGGTGCCCGACCAGCCCAAGCCCGCCGACGTCAGCGTGCGCGGCGAGCTGCGCGCGTTCCGCCGCCCGCAGGTCTGGCTGGCGTTCGCGGTCGTGGTCTTCGGCTTCGCCGCGACGTTCTCCTTCTACAGCTACATCAAGCCCGTGCTGACCGATGTGACCGGCTACTCGCCGACCGCGGTCACGCCGCTGCTCGCGCTGTTCGGCGTCGGCATGACCGTCGGCACCGCGGTCGGCGGGCGGCTCGCCGACAAGGCCCCGATGAAGACGCTGTACGTCTTCCTCGGCGCGCTGGCGGCCTGCCTGGCGCTGTTCGTGGTGACCGCGCACAGCGCGGTGCTGGCGCCGATCACGGTGTTCCTGATCGGCGCGACCGGGTTCGCGGCGATCCCCAGCATCCAGGCACGGATCCTCGACCAGGCCAAGGAGGCGCCGGCGCTGGGCTCGGCGAGCATCCAGTCGACCTTCAACATCGCCAACTCGCTGGGCGCCTACCTCGGCGGCCTGGTGATCGCGGCCGGCCTCGGGCTGACCGCGCCGAGCTGGGTCGGCGCCCTGCTCGCGGTGGTCGGCCTGGGCTTCGCGCTGGTCTCCGGCCGGCTGGACCGGCGGCCGCGGCGGGCCGGGAAAACCGCCTCGCACCGCGCCGCGCAGCCCACCGAGTCGGCCGAGGTCGGCTGAGGGCTTCCCGCGGAGCAGATCGGCTAGCCGGGGCCGAACGCACCTAATACGGTGGCCGCAGGGCGGGCACCAGCCCGCGACGTGCATTCGCGGGGCGAACCATCCGACATCGGCGGAGGAAAACACCCACATGACACAGGTTCCGAACATCACGCTGAACACCGGCGCTCACATGCCGCAGCTGGGCTACGGCGTCTTCCAGGTCCCGGCCGACCAGGTCGTCGAGCCGGTGCTGGCGGCGCTGCGGGCCGGGTACCGCAGCATCGACACGGCCGCGGTGTACGGCAACGAGGAAGGCGTGGGCAAGGCGATCGCCGACTCGGGCCTCAAGCGCGAGGAACTGTTCGTGACCACGAAGCTCTGGAACGACTCGCAGGGCTACGACAGCGCGCTGAAGGCGTTCGACGAGAGCCTCACCAAGCTCGGTCTCGACCACGTCGACCTGTACCTGATCCACTGGCCGGTGGCGTCCAAGGACAAGTACGTGGAGACCTGGAAGGCCCTCCAGCAGCTGCACGCCGACGGCCGGGCCAAGGCGATCGGCGTGTCGAACTTCCAGGTCCCGCACCTGCGCCGGCTGCTCGACGAGACCGACGTGGTGCCCGCGGTCAACCAGATCGAGCTGCACCCGAACCTGCCGCAGGCCGAGCTGCGCGCGTTCCACGCCGAGCACGGCATCGCCACCGAGGCGTGGAGCCCGCTGGGCCAGGGCAAGGGCCTGCTGGACGACGTCGCGCTGGCCTCGCTGGCCGAGAAGTACGGCAAGAGCCCGGCGCAGGTCGTGCTGCGCTGGCAGATCCAGCTCGGCAACATCGCGATCCCGAAGTCGGTCACGCCGTCGCGGATCAAGGAGAACCTCGAGGTCTTCGACTTCGAGCTCGCCGACGACGACGTCGCCGCCATCACGGCGCTGAAGACCGGCGTGCGCGTCGGACCCGACCCGGACACCTTCGGCAGCTGACCCGCACCTCGAAGGCCCTCCTCGCCGATCGGCCGGGGAGGGCTTCTCGCTGCGCGGAGAACTCCGCCTAACGGCCGTTGACGCGGTGCGGCAGGGGCCGAAAGATCGACGCCGGGTTCCGATCTCTTGGAGGTTCTGCCGTGCACAGATCTCTCGTCGGCGCCGTTTCGCTGGCGCTCGTGCTCGCGTCGCCAGGCACCGCGACGGCCGCGCCGGATCAGGCGGACTGGCAGCCGGTCGGCGACGGAACCGAGTCCGGGATCAGCGGGATCGCGCTCGTCGACGCCACGCCCGAAGCGACCGAGGCGATCATCGTCCGGGACAACAAGAAGGACGGCGAGAACCGGGCGTCCTGGCTGTCGCTGCGGCAGGGGCAGGTCACCGGCGCCGAGCCGCTGGACTGGCAGGGCGAGCTGCCGGTCGACCTGGAGGCGATCGAGGCGATCCCCGGTTCGCCGGGCGAGTACATCGCGCTGGCCAGCGACGGCAGCGCCTGCCACGTCCGGATCGACCGCAGCGGCGCCACCGTCCTGGGCACCTTCGAGCTGCCCGACCGCGCCGACGACGAGAACTACGAGGGCTTCGGCCTGCTGGCGGCGGACGGGCGGCTGTTCGCGGTCTGGGCCGAGCGCGGCGAGGACGACCGGCCCGCGACGCTGCGCGCGGCCGAGTTCGACGAGGAGCGCCTAGAGTTCGGCGAGGCGCAGACGCAGGAGTTCCGCGCGCCGTACCCGACGAAGGACGTGCGGCACGTGTCGGACCTGAAGCTGCGCGCGGACGGCCGGATCGTGGTGTCCTCGGCGTCCGACTCCGGCGACGACGGGCCGTTCGACTCCGCCGTGTTCGCCGCCGGAACGCTCACCGTCGACGGCGGCGAGCCGCGCCTGACCATCGACCAGGAGCCGGAGCCGCTCGGCGAGTTCCCCGGGCACAAGGTCGAGGCGCTGATCGAGGTCGGCGGCGGCCTGCTGCTGGGCAGCGACGACGAGAACGCCGGAGGCTCGGTCCTGACGACCGGGAGCTGAGGCGATTCAGGCCCGTGCGCACTTTGTGCTGCCATGGCGACACGAAGTACACACGGGCACTGCTCAGGCGGCCTGGACGCTAGGGCGGGCCAGGCGGAGGACGTCGCTGCCGGAGCGCAGCGACGCCACCTGGCTGCGGGTCGCGAGCCACCTCGGGAACTTCGCCAAGCGCTGCAGAGGCGTGCTGCGCTGGGCCGATGTCAGCGCCGCGGTGCGTGACACCTTCAGCGCGCGGGGACGGCGCTCCTGCTCGTAGGCGCGCAGCAGCTCCGCCGGATCTCTATCCACGACGGACAGGAACTGGGTGAGCAGCCAGGCGTCTTCCAGCGTCTGGTTGGCCGCCTGCGCCACGGCGGGCGGCATCGCGTGCACCGCGTCGCCCAGCAGCGTGCTGCGCGGGCCGCCCCAGACCTGCGGCACCTTGTGCCGGATGTGCGGGAAGAACCCGAGGTCGTCGTCGGTGACCGAGGCCAGCAGCGCCTCGACGGGATCGGGCCAGCCGCGGAAGATCCGCCGCAGCTCGGCGACGGACAGCACCGGGTCGCCGTCCTTCCAGAGCATGTCGAACCACCAGTGCAGCAGCCCGCCGCCGGTCGGGATCAGGCCGCAGTGCGCGTAGCGGCCGGCGATGTTGAGGGTCTGGTGGCCGTGCGCGAGCGGGAGGTCGCTGCGGGTCAGGCCCTGCCAGCTGGCCCAGCCGGTGGGCCGCGCCGGTTCGCCGCCCAGCACCTCGCGGCGCACCACCGAGCGCTGCCCGTCGGCGCCGATCAGCAGGTCACCGGTGGCCGAGCTGCCATCGGCGAACTCGACGACGACGTGGTCCGGGTGCTCGGTGACGCCGACGCACCGGCGGCCGAAGTGCAGCACGCCCGGCGGCAGCGCGGCGGCCATCTCCGCGATCAGCTCGCGGCGCGGGATCTGCACGGTGGGCGATCCCAGGCGCTCGGTGACCTCGCCGAGGTCCGCCTCCCAGAGCAGCCGGCCGGATTCGGTGACCGAGCGGAGGCTGTGCAGCCGGTGACCGGCCGGTTCGATGTCGACGCCGAGCCCACGCAGCGCCGCGGTGCCGTTGCTCCACACCGTGATGCCCGCACCCGTGGTGCGCAGGGCGTCCGCGTGCTCGAAGATCTGCACGTGGTGGCCCTTGCCCAACAATCCGTTGGCGATGGCGAGTCCCCCGACTCCGGCCCCGATCACGAGAACCCGCATCGTCTCCATCCGTCGTCGCGACGTCGGTTTTCAAGGACGATTTTATCCACTCGACCGGAAGTACCGAATTGTCCTTGCTCACACCGCGCGCCCGCGAGAATCGATCAAGACATTCGTCATACCTGGTCAAGAGCCCGGGAGACATGTCGATATCCGCCAGCGGACCGGCGGCCCACGGGTCGACGAACTCAACGGCTGAGGGATGCCGTCAGGCCGCTTCCAGGAATCTCCCCGCAACCAGGCCAGGCTCGTCGCCTCCGTCGAACCGCACCCACAGGACGGGACCGTCGAAGACCTCAGGAAGACCGGTGGCGGTCTCCACCACCGTGCCGACCTGATCACGGAACCGGCCGAACGTGGCGCGCACCCGCACGCCTGGTTCAAACGGGCTCGATGATTGCTCCATAAAGGGGGACGTTACGTGCCCGCGGGCTGCAACGGAAATCGCCTCCGACCCGAGCCCCCATCACCGCGCTGACCTGCACTGTTACCGGAGTGGGAGGATGGACCGCGAGGACCGCCGCGCGGCGGCGAGCGGCATCACCTGGCGAAGGGGACCGATGCGGACGATCAAGCGGCCGGGCGAGCACGAGCTGGAGGTCAAGAAGTCCCGCTTCCTGTGCGCGCTGGCGCGGGTCGCCAGCGAGGCCGAGGCCCGGGAATTCATCCAGCAGCGGCGCAGGCTGCACCACGACGCGCGGCACCACTGCTCCGCGTTCGTCCTCGGCGACGCCGGCGAGTTCCAGAAGTCCAGCGACGACGGCGAGCCGGCGGGCACCGCGGGCGTGCCGATGCTGGAGGTGCTGCGCCGCAACGAGATCACCAACTCGGTCGCCGTGGTGACCCGCTACTTCGGCGGGGTGCTGCTCGGCGCGGGCGGTCTGGTGCGCGCCTACGGCGGCGCGGTGTCGGCGGCGCTGGACCACGTCGGCCTGGTCGAACGCCGCCCGGTCCGCGCCGTGGATACCACAGTGGACTACCTGCTGGCCGGGAAGCTCGACAACGACCTGCGTTCGGCCGGTTACCAGGTGGCCGACACCGACTACCAGGACGCGGTCCGCTTCCGCATCAACGTCCCGGAGTCCGAAGTGGACGCCTTTCGCACCTGGCTGGCGGAGGCCACCGGCGGCGTCGCCGAAGCGGAGCCAGGCGAGCTCGGTTACGCCGAGGTTGACATCTGATCACTTACCGCCATTCGGCCTAATGCTTTCTATGGTGTAGGCCACGAGTTTTGGGCGGATTTCCCGGTTGCTGATCGGCTAGCGTCGTTGCGCGCCGTGCATGAACGGTTACGGGGGGATCATGAGTTCATTGGCGTCCGTTGCGGACGCGCCACCGCTGGTGCGCGAAGCGCTCCGGTTCCGGCGGAGCATGCAGCGTCCGGAAGATCTGGTGGCCACTTTCCGCAGGGCCGACGTCTGCCTGGAATGCGTGTCCGCCCCGCCGACCGTGCCGGTCGTGCACGTGGACGGGATTCCGTGGCTCCCGGTGTTCTCGGATCTGCGGTACTTCTCGGAATACCGGCGGCAGCGCGGCGAAGGCGACCTGGCGGCCGAGTACCTGGTGCTCACCGGAGCCCGGCTGCTGGACGGATACCTGCCGGGCATGCCGCAGGGCACGAGCTTGCTGCTGGATCCGCTGCAGGAGCACTCGGTGACGCTGCCCGCACTGCGCGGAATCCTCGCCGAATCGATCGCAGTGGATCGAAACCGGCCGGATCGCCCGGTGTCCGCGCAGTCTCCGTACGAGAAACCCGTCAAGCGTGCTTGGGGAGGGACGCTGTAAGTGGGTAACGATGGATTCCGCGTCGATCTGGCGGCGCTGCAACAAGCGTCGCAAGGCGTGGGCGACGCCATCGCCGCGTTGGAGAACGAACTTCCGTGGCCCGTGCGGAAGATGGGCAACGACGGCCACGGCGTCACCATGATGAACCTCGATGCGGAGCAGTCCGGGTCGGCGCTGGTCACCGAGGCGCTGAAGAGGTTCTGCGGCCGGTGGGAATACGGGGTGAAGTTCCTGGTCGAAGAAGGTGCCGCCGCGGCATCGGCGCTGACCGACACCCGTTCCGAGTACGAGAAGATGGAGCAGGCGGCGATCGACGCGTTCAAGAAGGTCCTGGGCGCCGGGTTCGACAACCCCACCGCTGATCTGAACGCCGCCCCGCAGAAGTCGTTCGCGCAGTTCGGGGTCGACATCGCACCAGTTGGCATGCCGCAGCAAGCCGCCTCGCACGTGTTGAACCAGGCGGGCTACAACACCAAGGTGGACGGCTGATGGCACCGGACCCCAGGGAAGAGGTCCCGGGCGAGCTGCCTGCCATCGACGAAACCCTGGCCACCATGACCAAGCTGGGCACCGCGTTCGAGAACGCCGCCCAGGGCTTCCAGAAGATCAACACCGCTGGCTGGGAAGGCCCGACCGCCGACGCGTTCCGCGACTACTACCAGCAAGAACCGCCCAAGTGGTTCCGGGCGGCGGACGCCTTCACCGAGTCCGCCGACGCCCTGCGCCAGTACCGCGACGTGCTGGCCTGGGCACAGCGGCAGGCCGAGCAGGCATGCGCCGACATCGAGCGAGCAGACCGGCAGACCGCGCAGGCCGAGGCCAAGTACGAGCAGGCGGCCGACCAGGGCAACGCCACCGAGCCGTTCCAGGACCCGGGCGCCGCCGCCCGCAACCAGGCGCAGGCCGCCCTCGACGCCGCGAAGGAGCAGGTCGAAGAAGCGGCGAAGAGGGCCGCGGCAACGCTGATCAAGGCGTCCGAAAAAGCACCCCCGCAGCCCGGGCCGCTCACCATGCTCGCCTCGGGTTTCGAGGACGTCTTCCAGAACGTCGCAGAGTCCTACGGCGACTTCTGGAAGGGCAGCTTCGACGGCGCGCTGGACATGCTCCAGCAGGCGCGAACGCTGAACCCGTTCGACCCGTACAACGTGATGCACCCGCAGCAGTACGGCGAGAACATCAGCCAGCTGGCGGGCAGCACGGTAGCGGCGGGCAAGGCGTTCATCAGCGACCCGATCGGCACCGGCAAAGCGATGATCGGCGCGGGAATCGACAGCTTCACCAAGGACCCGTCCGGCTTCGTCGGACGCCTGGCCCCGGAGGTAGCAGCCGGCCTGGCCACCAGCGGCAGCAGCACAGCAGGCACGCTGGGCCGACGGGCGCTGGACACTGTCACGGACTTCTTCGGCGACAAGAACAAGACCCCGGCTCATCTCCCGGACGTCGTCCCGAATGCCTCCACGCACCCACCAATCCAGCCGAACGCGCACCCGGCCCCACAGAACCCGAACCCTGCCCACCCGACCCCCCAGTCTCATTCCACGCCTAGCAATTGGACTCCTGAACCGCCATCACAACCACCCACCGCGTCCTGGGGTCACACTTCTTCGCCCCCGATGAGCCACTCGCCCGAACTCCAGTCGATCCCGGACAACGGGAAGCCGTTCGGACCGCAGGGCAGCGGGTGGGACCGCGGGCCCGACCACGACACGCCCGCACGGGACACTCAGCCGGGCAACCAGGACCAGCCGCGCCCGACCTATGGACGCGGGGCGAACAGGAATGATGACCTCGACTGGGGTGACCCGTGGGATGACGCGGGGAGAGGCAGCACGCGGGAACATGGCGGGGAGCCACCATCCCAGGAAGCCCCGGAGCAGCACAACGATCGCCCTGACCACCAGCCGGAAACGCACCGCCATGAGGATCCAACCGGACAGCGCGACCAGGACGGGGCGGCTGAGACCGCGCCACGCGGACCCGAGCCGGAACCGCACGGCGAGCCTCGCCACGAGCTATCCGACGAGGACCGGCAGACATACCGTGAACGCATCGAGTCGCGTACCGGAGTCTCGTTCGAAGAGAGCGTGGCTCGGCTGCGGGAGGACCATCCCGAACTCGCCCACCTGGACGACGAGAAAGCGATGGGCCTGCGCCGTTACATCGGCGAGGACGCCAACACCCTCAACCGCGTCTTGCGTGAAGGAGACGAGGTCGACCGGGACTACGTCGGGCCCGAGGCCAACGTGCTACGCAGCGCGCTCGACGAGATGTCCAAGGTCGACACCACCGAAACGCCGCGAGTCTTTCGCGACATCGGCGTCAGCAAGCAGGAATTCGACGCCATCTTGCAGCGCTACAAGCCCGGTGCGGAAGTAGAAGAGCCGGGGTTCACCTCGGCATCAAAGGACATCCCACCAGCGATGTTCTCAGAACACGGCACCGAGAAGCCCTACAAGGTGCGGTTCATCATCGAAGACCCCCGGAACGCCCGAGACCTGTCCGTGACGAATCCGGACGAGCTAGAGGTCATGTGGCAGGACGGCAATCGTTTCCTGGTACGCGAAACGCGAGCCGCTGATGAAGAAATGTATGTTGTCATGCGAGACCTAGGGAAAGGAAACTAAGCCATGACCCCTGAAGAGCGTGAAGAGCGTGAAGCATTGCTCCGCAAGCACTTGCCCAAGCCGGAGGACATCGACCCAGAAATCAGGAAGGAGACCGACGAGGCAATCCGGTATATGAACGAAAAGATCGCTCGCGGCGAAGTGCTGAAATCGTGGAGCAAGGAGAACTTCCCCATCGGGCTGGACAGCAACATGGAGCCATTCCCCCTCACCGGACCAGACCAGGATCAGCGTCGGACAGGTGACGAGACCCAACAATGAGCGTCCCGGCCAGCGCCCCCTGGCCGCAACACAACGCCGAACATCTCGAACTACGCGGGAGCTTCCTTACGAATTCCCGGTATGCCGCAGGGCACGAGCGTGCTGCTGGATTCGCTTCAGGAGCACGCCGGGGGATTAAGAAGCTGTGAGAGACGAGCGAGTGGCTCCGAAGGGCTGGCCAGTGCGGCAGCGGTCCCGGCGCAGCGGCAAGGTCGGGCGCTGGCATGACGATTGGACCCGGCGCACCGAGCATCGAGCGGATTTCCGGCCGCAGGGCCGGAAAGAAGGAAGTGACTACAACCTCCACTACGTCGACGTGCACGCTCCGCTGGACGCGATTGTGGATTTTGACCGCCGCGTGCGGGAGATCGACGGCCGCGACCCCGGCACTGGTCGGCACCTGCCGGAACCCGATACCGCGGAACGGTTTCGGGGCGCCGTACTCGCCGCAGCGGTCGGGGACGCGCTCGGTTGCGCCGTCGACTCCTGCGCTACAGCAAAGCTGCCCTGGTCGCCTGCTGTGAAACTGCGAGGGGAGAAGGCACTCACCGAGTACTCCCTCCGCGACAGCGCGGCTGAGTCGTCGGCCGTGACTCAGCTGCTCGCCTTCACGCTGGAGGGGATCATCCGAGCCGACGTCGCCCACCGCATCACCAAAGGGGACAGCGAACCGGAGGCGGTCGTTCAGCACGCCTACCAACGGTGGCTGCACACCCAGCCCACGCCAGACGGGCAACGACGTGGCTGGGAGCACTGCGGCCCCTATGCTGCGCCCGAGCCGGACGGCTGGCTGGTCGGCGTAGACAGCCTGCGCCGCGACGGCGCCCCCCACCCAGACACGGTGGCGGCGCTGGAGAACTTCGCCCGCACCGGCCAGCACTCGAGGCTCCGCAAAATGCGCGCCCACGCCCGCGGCAGCGAGGTGGTGCCTCGGGCCGCTATGGCGGCGGTGTGCGCCGATGATCCCGCCGAGGTGTTCGCGGCCGCAGTCCACATCGCTGTTTTGACACACAGCAGCCCGGACGACTGCCTGGCCGCAGGCACGCTCGCGGTAATCCTGCACCAGCAGATCCGCGATCAGCCGTTCCACGACTGCCTCACGACCGCCCGTGCACACCTGGAGCGCTGGCCTCGACGAAACGCGCGCGTGCTCCGCAAAATCGAGCTCGCACTGATCATGAACAAGGACTACTGGGTGCCCACCACCCCGGAAAACATCCGCAAGCCTTTCGGCGATGGCGGCCGCGACGGCGCCGAAGCGCTTGGGCTCGGGTTGTACTGCGCGATGGCCAGCGACTACGTGCGTGAGGCGCTGCAGCTGGCCATGAACTACTCAGCACACCGCCCGGTAGTCGGGGCGATCACCGGGATGCTGATCGGTGCTGAATGTGGTGTGCGCGCGATCCCCGCCGACCTGCGTGCCGCGGTACCACTGGCCGAGGTCGTCGACACCCTCGCCAAAGACGCACTCACCGAGCACGGCCCCAACCCGCCGACCAACGAGGCCTGGCTCCACCGGTACCCGGCCTCATGACCAGAGCACTCGTCCACCGCTGACTTGCATGCTGCGAAAGGGACAAAACCCAAGAGCTGGGGGTGCTGTGGCAGGCCGCAATCGGGCCCACGTTGAGGTGAGCAATGAACCACGAAGATCTGATCCGCAAGTTCGATACGCCATCGGATGGCCCTGACGCGCAGGCGCGCAGGCAGCAGATCGGACAGCGTATCCAGGACATGCAGGAACGTGGCGAGGTCGTCTCCGAGTCGCTGGCACAACGTCACGCCGAGGTCCCGCTGCCGACCAAACCCAAGCCCTCCGCTCCCAGAACCGAGCCTGGGGCGGATGGTTGACCGTCAGGCCACCTCAGGAATCGAGATGTCCGATGGCGACGATACCGATCGACGCTTGCCCGAACACCGAGTCTCTCGGGGGATGAACGGGCGTCCTTACCTCGCGCTCTTCGGTGGGCCGGGTTACGTCGAGGTGGACATCTGATCACTTACCGCCGTTCGGGCTAGCTTTCGGTATGGTTCATACCACGTATTTCGTTCGGTTTTTACTGTTCTTGATCCAGTAGCCTGGCCACTCTCTGTGCTCGCACGACTACGGAGGAGACATGGGTTCGGCGACGTGCGTTCCGGATGGGCCACCGCTGGTGCGGGAGGCTCTCCGGTTCCGGCGAACCGTGCAGCGCCCGGCCGATCTGGTGGCCACCTTCCGCCGCAGCGGGGTGTACCTGGAGTGCGCGTCCGATCCGCCGGCCGTGCCCGTCGTGCACGTGGCCGAGGCCCCGTGGCTGCCGGTGTTCTCGGACCTGCGGTACTTCGCCGAGTACCGGCGGCGGCGCGGCGAGGGCGACCGGGCCGAATACCTGGTGCTCACCGGCGCGCGGCTGCTCGACGGGTATCTGCCCGGCCTGCCGCAGGGCACGAACGTGCTGCTGGATCCGCTGCAAGAGCACGCCGTGGCGCTGCACGGGATCACCCCCGAGTCGCTCCGCGCGACCGACGACTTCACCGAATCCGCCCGGGCTATGCAGCGGTACCGCGACGTGCTGGCCTGGGCCCAGCGGCAGGCCGAGCGGGCGCGCGCGGATGTCGAGCAGGCCGGCGCCGCCGAGCCGCGTCCGGATCCGGGCACCGCCCACGACCAGGCGCGAGCCTCGATCGACTCCGCGAAGAACCAGGTCGAGGACGCCGCGAAGAACCTCGTGAAGACCTTGCTGCTGGCGTCCGACAAAGCTCCCTCGCAGCAGTACGGCGAGACCATCGGCGGGTTGGTATCCGGGACGCTCTCGGCCGCGAAGGCGTTCGTCGGCGCCAGCTTCACCGAGGATCCGGCCGGTTTCGTCGGGCAGCTGACCGGCGGCCAGCGAGTACCGGCCCAGCGATCGCCGAGCGCGGGTAGGCGCGAGGCGCATCGGGCGCCGACGCCGTATCCGCAGGGCGTTCCGGTCACTCGCCAGGTGCTCCTGCTCGGAGACCGGGCAGCGCACGCCGATGCCAGGTGGTGGGTCGACGGCGGAAGCGTCGTCCTGGAGATCTCCACCGCGGCCCGCACCTTCCGCTCGCGGGGCGAGAACCTCTTCGCCGCGCTGCTGGACATCCGGCTGAACCAGCTGGAACCCGAGGGACTTTCGCTCGCGACCGCAGGCTCTCGCCACGACGTGTGGTCCGCGCCCGGGGGCCGCTTCCCCGGCCAGCACGGGTCGGTCCACGGCTCCGGCGAGTCGGTGGATCTGCTTGCCGCCGTTGACGAAGCCGACCTCGACCGCGTCGTCCCGGTGCGCGATCAGCTCGCCTTCCACCGGCACCACGGCTGATCAGTCCTCTGTGGACTTCTCGAAGAGCCGGTCGAGGTGGTAGTCGATGGCCGCGGTCGCGCCTTCGCCGGTCCGGTGGCCCAGCAGCAGGCCGACCGACAGGCCGTCCGGGATGAGCAGCAGGGCTTCCGCCTCGCGCTCCGGGTCGCGGTCGGCGGGTAGCTCGCCGGACTCCTGCGCCGCGCGGAGCTCGGAGGCCACCCACTCCTCCAGCTTCGGCCACCATTCGCGGTAGGTCTCGGCCAGGTCCGGGGCGCCGAGCGCGCGGAGGAAGAACGCGATGTGCGTCAGGAACTCCATGCGGCTGTCGTCGGAGAGCGCCAGCATTTCGAGCATCAGCGTCCGCAGCACCACGCGCACCTTCGGCCGTTCGCCCTCCTGGCTCAGCCGCTGCACGATCCGGTTCGAGGCCCGGTTGTTCACGTGCCCCATGGCGAAGCCCAGCATCTCGTCCTTCGACTTGAAGTAGTGCTGCACCGCGCCCATCGAGACGCCCGCTTCGGCCGCGACGTCGCGGAGGCTCACCGCCTCCAGGCCGCCGCGGCTGGCCAGCCGCATGAGCGCCTCGGCGATCTGGATCCGCCGGGCCTCGTGGTCCACCTGCTTGGGCACCGTCTCGCACCTTTCCAATGCGATCGCATTGCAAACGGGTCCGCCACCCGTTTACCATGCATCTGCATCGTAACCCTCCGTGGTTGCGGAGGCGAGTTTCGAACGACTGGGGAATTCATGACCGAGGTACTACGGCAAGCACCCACCTCCAGCAGGATCACCGCGATAGACGTGGTCCGCGGCGTCGCCATCCTAGGCACGCTGGGCACCAACATCTGGATCTTCACCGACTCGGAGGGGCCGGCCGGGATGCTGACCATGGTGGAGACCGGCACGCTCACCGCGAACATCGAGGCGACCCTCCGGGTCCTCGCCAACGGCAAGTTCCTGTCCCTGCTCACGCTGCTGTTCGGCATCGGCCTGGAGCTGCAGTACCGGTCGGCGCGGCGCCGGGGCGGGCGCTGGCCCGGCTGGTACCTGTGGCGGGCGGCGCTGCTGTTCACCGAGGGCCTGCTGCACTACGTCCTGATCTTCGAGTTCGACGTGCTGATGAGCTACGCGGTGACGTCGATGCTGGTCGCTTACCTGATCGGGCGCAGCGACCGGGCGGTGAAGGGCTGGATCATCACGATGGCCTCGCTGCACGTCGCGTTCATGAGCGTGGTCACGCTCGGCCTGCTGACCGGGCACGCGTCGATGAGCGGCGGCAGCGGCGCGCCGTCGCAGCTGTTCACCCACGGCGGCTGGCTAGAGCAGGTGTCCTCCCGGATCACCCACTGGGGCGTCTACCGGATCGAAGCGATCTTCATCATCCCGATGTCCGTGGCGCTGTTCCTGATCGGCGCCCGGCTGTTCCGCGCGGGGGTGTTCGCCGCCGAGGGGCAGCGGCTGCGGAACCGCCTGATGCTGTTCGGCTTCGGCATCGGGGTGCCGCTGAACCTGCTCACCGCCTTCTCCGGGCAGGGCTGGTTCATGGTCGACCGCTACATCCTGCCGCCGATCATCGCGCTGGGCCTGCTCGGGCTGATCCCGACCGTGGTGGGCGCGCTGCGCGGCACGCCGGGCGTCCTGCGGCGCGGGCTGACCGCGGTCGGCCGGATGGCGCTGTCCTGCTACGTCTTCCAGAACCTCGTGGCGGCAATCCTGTGCTACGGCTGGGGATTCGGGCTGGCGGCGCGCTTCGACTGGGCCCGCCCGTGGTGGGTCCTGGTGATCTGGGCGGCGATCTGCGCGACGTTCATGACGCTGTCGACGTTGTGGCTGCGCCGCTTCGAACGCGGCCCGCTGGAGGCGGCCTGGAACTGGGCCTACCGCCTGCCCCAGCGCTGACCTAATGCTCGTGAGTGTTTTGGAGTGCTATGGCGCTCCAAAACACTCACGAAGCCTGACCAGCCAAAACAGCGCTCAGCCGCGGAAGCGATTGGCCTTCACAGCAGCGACGAACCGAACCCATGCGCCCCGAGGAACGGCTAACGTCCCGCTGTCATGGTCTTTCGTGTCCCGGATACCGACCAGATCCGGCGCCGAGCCGACCTCGACGCATCCCGTGTTCGCGCCGCTGTAGCTGCTCTTTCGCTAGCCTGCTAACGCGTGTGTCATGCGTCCTCGCTCTCGAACCTCGCCGCGTAGGTAGCGATGAGCCGCGCCGACTCTTCCGGGCTCAGCACCACCTCTCCGAACCTACTGGTTGTGGCTCGGAACGGAGGTTCCTCGGCTGGATCGTTCAGCAGCAAACCGGAGTTGTGCGCCTCGACGTAGATGTTCGCGCTACCACGGGCGAACTCGAGCAACGAGAACCCGCCATCCAGACCGAGATGCGCCCCGAGAGCCGTGGGCGCGACTCGTACCTCGATTCGGTCTCCTTCAGCACATGCCGGAACTGCTCGGCGGCTACGCGCGGCCCACCTACCGGCCGAGCGAGGACGCCTTCATCCAGGAACACCATCAGCGTCGCGGGTTCCGACTTGTAGAGCACACCTCGGCGCACCTGCCGGATGTTCACGGCTTCGTCGATCTCAACGGCGGTCTTGCTGCCAAAACCGTGAAGATCCCGTGGCCGACGTCGTGGCCCGCGACGCCGCGCACCGCCAGCATTACCGACCAGTGCCCGGAATGCGTCACGGAGTACCGACTACGCGGCTCGCCATCGACCGTCTGGGACTTCTGAGACCTCCGCAGACACTTGTTTTCGCAGGTAAAGGCCCGTGCGTGTTTTGTGCTGCCATAGCGACACAAAACACGCACAGGCCAGGTGAGCACCTATGACCGCCTCGCCGCCCAGCATTCCCCCGGCCCGGTGCGGCGAGGCCCCCGGCAGGGGCGGGATGCCCCCTCCCTCCGAAATCCCACCTCTGCCGGGCCCTCTGGGAAAGGGCGAGAAAGTGATTGCGGTGTTTGGGTTTCTGCTCGTTGCGTCGGTTTTCGTCGTCGTTGGATTCTGCTGGATCGGTCGGTCGACCGGGCAGCACGCGGGCTCAGGCGAAAGCGCGCTCGGCGTTTGGCAGCTCTGCGCGCGCGTCGCGATGGAGCGACAACGCGAGATGGCGACCGAGGTCTACGGGCGGCACGCGCTACTCGGCCGCGGTCGTTAGGTCTTCGAGGGCCTTGTGGCTCGGGGTTCCCGGTTCCGCCGACAGGAGGATCAGGCGGTGCTTCTGGCCCGGGACGTGCAGGGTTTGGCAGTCCAGGTCCAGCGGGCCGAAGTCCGGGTGGTCGATCCGCTTGCGCAGCGTTGGGCGGGGCCGGACCTCGTGGTCTCGCCAGCTTTCCGCGAACTCCCGGCTGAACTCGACGTATTCCCTGGTCAGGGCCACTAGTGCCCGATCGTCCGGGTGGCGGGCGGCGGCCAGGCGAAGCTCCGCCGCCGCCTGCCGGGCGAAGTGGTTCTCGCCGTTCGCCGAGCACACCCCTCGCATGGACAGGCGCAGGGAATTGCGCTCTTCGCGCGGCAGCTTCGAGAAATCGGTGATCAGGCTTGCGGCGAGGGCGTTCCACGCCACGATGTCGAGCCGCTCGTTCACCACGTACGCCGGGATCGGGCCGAGGCGGTCGAGCAGCCGCAGCACGCCTTCCGGCACCGGTTCCGCGGCCTCCGGCGCCGGCGGGGCCTGCCCTGCCAGTCGCGCCAAGTGCTCGCCTTCCGCCTCCGACAACTTCAGCGCCGTGCCCAGGGCCGCGAGGACCTGCGTCGACGGGCGCGGCGCGCGGGCCTGTTCGAGGCGCTCGTAGTAGTTCGTCGACACCCCCGCCAGCCAGGCGACCTCCTCGCGGCGCAGGCCGGGCGTGCGGCGGCGGCCGGCCCCGTCGGGCAGCCCGACATCGCCGGGACGTCGCTCCTCCCGGCGACGGCGCAGGAAATCGGCCAGCTCGCGCTTGTTCACCTCACCACCTTGCCACCGGGGCGGACCGCCCAGCCACGGACCGCCGATCCGGGGCAAGCGCGGACCTGCTCGGCGCGCTCCGCGGCGACGAACCTGGACGTCGTGGAAGCGAACCAACTCTTCGAGCAGGCCCTCGACCTGCTGCTGGCCAAGGACATGGACGGGTTCGTCGACCTGTTCGCGCCCGACTGCACCTTCGAGTTCCCGTTCGCGGCGGGCACCCCCGAGCGCCTGAACGGGCGGGAAGCGCTGCGCGAATACCTGGCGGATTACCCGCAGAAGCTGGACATCGCGGGCTTCCCGTCCGTGATCGTCCACCGGACCGCCGATCCGGGCACCATCGTCGCCGAGTTCACCGCGCGCGGCCGCACCGTGGCGACCGGCGCGGATTACGAGATGCGCTACGTCGCGGTGATCGTCGCGCGGGACGGCGCGATCGCCTCGTACCGCGACTACTGGAGCCCGGTCATGGGCGCCAAGGCGTCCGGGGAACTCGCCGGCCTCGTGACCGCGCTGGGCGACGAGGTGCGCTCGTGACCGTGCTGATCACCGGCGGCACCGGGAAGACCGGCCGTCCACTTGCGACAGTGCTGCGGGAGCGCGGGATCGCCGTCCGGATCGCGAGCAGGCACCCGGCCGACGACCCGGACCACGTGCGCTTCGACTGGGCCGACCCGGACTCGCAGCGGCGCGCGCTGGACGGCGTCGACCGCGTCTACCTGGTGCCGCCGGTCGGGGTCACCGACCCGATGCCGCAGGTCGGGCCGTTCCTGGCGGCCGCCGCCG
Organism: Saccharopolyspora shandongensis; assembly: GCF_900106995.1. Classification (GTDB taxonomy): domain Bacteria; phylum Actinomycetota; class Actinomycetes; order Mycobacteriales; family Pseudonocardiaceae; genus Saccharopolyspora; species Saccharopolyspora shandongensis. The sequence continues at coordinate 5,112 of NZ_FNOK01000025.1, read as the reverse complement.
GGCGCCGGATCGTCGCGCTGGGGTCGTCCGCGATGCTGCCGAACGCGCCGGGGCTGGCGGAGTACCGCGCGCGGATCGCGTCGATGCCGGGCTGCGCCGTGCTGCGGCCCACCTGGTTCATGCAGAACTTCACCGGCCGGCATCCGGTGGCCGACGGCATCCGGGAGCGCGGCGAGATCGTGACCGCCACCGGTTCGGGACGGCTCGGCTGGATCGACGCCGCCGACATCGCCGCGGTCGCCGCACACGCGCTGACCTCGGACGAGGTGGCCGACGAGTACTTGCTGACCGGCCCGGAGGCGTTGAGCTACGGCGAAGCCGCGGCGATCATCTCGGAGATCACCGGGCGGCCGGTCCGGCACCGGGACATGACCGTGGGCGAGCTGGCCCGGCGGCTTTCGGCGGAGCTGCCCGCGGACTTCGCGGCGGGATTGGCGGCCATGGACGAGCACATCCGGGAGGGCGGCGAGGACCGCACGACCTCGACCGTCCAGGACGTCACGGGGCGCCCGCCGCGTTCCTTCCGCGACTTCATCCGCGCAGAGCTCGGCTAGGCGACCGGGCGCCGGTTTCGCGCGAAACCGCCGTTCCCCGTGCCTGGCGGTGGCGGTTTCGCGCGAAACCGTCACCCCGCGCCTGCCCGCCTCACCGCGGCACGTTCACTGTGGCTGGGATGGTTTTCGCCGGAATCGCACGTTGTTGCACGCGAGGACGCTGACCGCTCCCAGGGCCGCGCCGAGGAGGAAGCCCGCGAGGACGTCGTGCGGGTAGTGGACTCCGATGAAGACCCGGGAGAAGCCTTCGAGCAGCGTGAGGAGCACCACGATCGCCGTGATGCGCCGCCACAGCATCGACAGCGCCACCGCGAACGCCGCGGCCGCCGCCGAGTGGCTGCTGGGCAGCGACCAGGCGCTCACCTCCGCGCAGTTCTTGATCGTGCCGCCCGGGATCCGCATCACCAGGCACGGCCGGTCCTGCCGCACGATGTTCTTGATCAGCTCGCTGAACAGCCAGGCTGCACCCGCCGCCAGCAGCGGCGCGAGCAGCACCGGCAGCCGCCGGTCCGCCCGCCACCACGCGAGCAGCGTCAGCACCGCGAACACCGCCAGCAGCGCCTGGGTGCCGAACAGCGCGAGGCCGTGCACCCAGCCCGGCGACGCCGTCCCCCACGCCGCGATCTCGCGGTACCAGTCCGCGCTCGGTTCCAGCATCAATCCGACACTACCGACCTGGCGGTAGCGTCGATGCGGTGAAGGTGTCGATCCGGGACGTGCTGTGGTGGCTCGTCCTGTCCGCTCCCGTGCTGCTGGTCAACCAGGTCGCCGCGGCCGATCCGTTCAGCGGCTGGGAGATCGCGCTCGGCGTGGGTGTGGTCGGCATCACCGTGCTGCTGCGCCGGGCCCGGCCGCTCGTCGCCGCGGGCATCGCGCTGGCCGCCTGGGCGGGTGCGCTGATCCCCCGGCCGGAGGCGGGTGCCGTCGCGGCCTTCGCCTTCACCGCGATGCTGGTCGCGACCAGCTACAACGCCGGATTCCGGGTGCGCAGGCACCGCGACGCGCTGATCCGGCTCGCGCTGGCCGCCGGCGTGCTGTCGCTGCTCGTGCTCGTGCTGGCGCGCGACGTCGGGGCGTGGCTGGTGACGCTGATCGGCGCGCTGCTGTTCGCGCTGATCCCGTGGCTGCTGGGGCGGCACCACCAGAAGTACCGGGCGCTGGTGCGGGCCGGCTGGGAGCGGGCGGAGCAGCTGGAGCGGCAGCAGCAGATCGTGGGCGAGCAGGCGCGGCTGCAGGAACGCACCCGGATCGCCGGCGACATGCACGACCTGCTCGGCCACCAGCTCAGCCTGATCGCGCTGCGGATCGGCGCGCTGGAGGTGGCGCCCTCGCTGGACGCCGGGCACCGGGAGGCGGCCGGGCAGGCCCGGGCCTCGGTGACGGAGGCGGCCGAGCGGCTGCGGGAGGTCGTCGAGGTCCTGCGCGACGACTCCGGGCCGGTCACCGGCGAGAGCGTCGCGGAGCTGGTCGAGCAGGCTCGGGCCGCCGGGATGGCGGTGACGTTGTCGGAGACCGGCGAGGTGGCGCAGTCGATGCGCGCCCGGGCGGTGTGCCGCATCGTGCAGGAGGCGCTGACCAACGCGGCGAAGCACGCGCCGGGAGCGGCCGTGACCGTCGAGGTGCGGCACACCGACGACGAGAGCGAAGTGTCAGTGGCGAACCCGCTGACCGATGATCGCGAGCCCGCTTCCGGCGGTGGGTACGGCCTCGTCGCCCTCGCCGAGCGGGTGCGGCTGGCGGGCGGAACCTTCCAGGCGGGCCCGGAGCGCGGGCGGTTCCTGCTGTCCGCGCGGATTCCGCAGGTCGCGCAGGCCATCGCCGCTTCGGACTCCGCAGCGCGCCTGGCCCGGGCCGAAGGTCAGGTGCGCAGCAGCCGCAACATCGCGGTCGCTGCCGCGGCGGCGAGCGCCGTCTTGCTGGGGTTGCTGACGGTGAACATCACGGCGTTCGACACCATTACCTCCGTGCTGCCGTCGGCCGCCTTCGACCGGATGCAGATCGGGCAGTCGCGGTCGTCGATCGAGCACCTGCTGCCGGCGCGCACGAAGATCGACGACCCGCCCGACGGCGACCTGCCGCCGCCGCCCGGTACGAGCTGCTCCTACTACAGCACGCACCACAACCCGTTCGACGAGCGGCGCGGCGACCTGTACCGGCTGTGCTTCCGGCAGGACGTGCTGGTGGACAAGGACTACCTGCAGCGTTAGGAGGAGACGTGCGGCTGGTGCTGGCCGACGACGAGGCCATGGTTCGCGCCGGGGTGCGGGCGATCCTGGCCGCGGACCCGGACGTCGAGATCGTCGGGGAAGCCGCCAACGGGCGGGACGCGGTGGAGCTGGTGCGGCGGCACCGGCCGGCGGTGGCGCTGCTGGACATCCGGATGCCGGAGCTCGACGGCCTCGGCGCGGCGAACGAGATCCGCCGCGTGGCACCGGAAACCGCGGTGCTCATCATGACCACGTTCGACGAGGACGACTACGTCACGCGGGCGTTGCACGGCGGTGCGAGCGGATTCCTGCTCAAGACCGGTGATCCGCGAGAACTGCTGCTGGGCGTGCGGGCGGCGGCCGAGGGCGGCGCATACCTCTCGCCGTCGGTGGCGCACCGGGTGATCCGGCAGCTGGGCGGGCCGCGGCTGCAGCAGGAGATCGCCGCGCGGGAACACGTGGACGCGCTCAGCGACCGGGAGCGCGAAGTGCTCGCGCTGGTCGGGGCCGGGTTGTCGAACGCCGAGATCGCCCGGCGGCTGCACGTCGTGGAGGGCACGGTGAAGGCGTACGTGAGCGCCGTCCTGGGCCGGTTGGGCGTGAAGAACCGGGTGCAGGCCGCGATCCTGGCCTACGAAGCAGGCCTGGTGCCGCGCGGCGACGCCTGAGCGTGGGGCCAAGCGAACGGCCTGTTCACCTCGTCTATCGAGACAAACGGGCCGTTCGCTTCGGGGGCTGTGAGTGGCGCGGCTGGTTTCGGAGGTGCTGGCTTCAGCGGTGTTGCAGCGCGGCTAGGCGGGTCTTGGCCAGCTTCGCGGCTAGGGCCATGCCCGCTGCCGCGACGATCGCGCCGAGCAGGAGGCCCACGATCACGTCGTGCGGGTAGTGGACTCCGACGAAGACCCGCAGGAATGCCTCCAGCACCGCGAGCAGTGCGACGACGACGGCCAGTCGGCGCCATGCGACGGCCAGGCCGACCGCGGCCGCCGCCGCGATGGTGCTGTGGTTGCTGGGGAACGACCAGTCGCCCGGCTCCGGGCATTCCGCGATCGTCGCGACGACGCCGCGGACCTCGCGGCACGGCCTTTCCTGCTCGACGAACGTCTTCGTCACCTCGCTGATCGCGTAGGCGAGCACCGTGACCGCCGGGGCCGCGAACGCGAGGACGCGCAGCCGGCGGTCGGCCCGGCGGGTTCGCCAGAGGTTCGCCAGCACCAGGGCGCCGAACACCAGGATCACCGCCTCCGTCGCCACGTCCGCCAACGCCTGCACCCAGCCCGGCGCGTCGTGGGCGAGGCCCGTGACCGCGCGGTACCAGTCGATGCTGATGTCCGGCACGTCCTCGATCTCGTTGGTGGCCAACGGCAAACTCATCGATCCTCCGCATCTGCTAGCAACGCGGTCGAAGGTATGGATCGGGAAGTCGCCCGGGCAGTGGTCTTTCGGCAGCGGCCGCCCTTACTTTCGGCAGAATCCCGACACCCGGGGCCGCTACGGATGGTGATCCGGGTTGCGCGACGGTGTGGTCGCGTTCGGTGAGATGGCTGAAAGTCGCTGTCTTTGTTGGCGTTTCGGCGGTAGGTGCGCAGTACCCTGGCGCGGCTGGATCGTCGACAGGAGGCACCGGTGCGTTCAATGCTCCTCGCCGGCGCGATCATCGCCGCGCTCGCGTCCCCGGCCCACTCCTGCGAGCGGGAATCGCTCGACCCGCTGCTGCGGTCGGCCGCCGCGCGCGTCACCACATCGGACAAGGTCGCCGCGGCCAAGTGGGGCACCGGCCGGCCGATCGACGATCCGGTGCGGGAGCAGCAGGTGCTCGACGCGGTCGCCCGCAAGTCGGTGGAGCTCGGCATCGACCCGGAGGAGACGAAGCGGGTCTTCCGGGACCAGATCGAGGCCAGCAAGCTCGTCCAGCGGGCCCTGCACGAGCGGTGGGCCGCGAACCCCGGCGAGCGGCCGGTGGAACGCCCGGATCTGGGCGAGATCCGGCCGGTCATCGACCGGCTGAACGACGAGATCCTGCTGGAACTACGCGACACCCGGCAACTGCGCGACGCGCCGTCCTGCGACGGCTACCTGACCAGCGCCTTCCAGCACGCCAGCGCCGACCTGCGGCTGACCGGCCTGCACCGCCTCGGCCTCGTCCGAGCGGTCCCGTCGATCTGCACCGGCCCCTGATCTGGAGTCGTCACCCGCCCAGCCCGCGATTTCATCGAGCCGACCTCACCTCGTGAGCGGTGATGGCTGTTCTGACGACCTGTCATGTCTCAAGACCTCACGGACAGTTTTGTCTCATGACGTCGTGGACAGTTTTGGTGTGAGTCGTTGGTAGCGGACGCTGCGGTCCAGTG
>NZ_FNOK01000028.1 GCF_900106995.1 Saccharopolyspora shandongensis | reverse complement strand
GCCGGCGGCCCGGTGCTGGGCTCGGTGTTCCTCGGGTTCATCGCCCTGATCGGGCTGAACGCCACACTGGGCCTGTTCGACTCGTTCTCCCGCGGCCAGGCCGACATGACCTACCACTTCGTGCCCGGCGCGCGACGGTTCCGGATGTCACACCTGTACGCGGCGTTCCTGTGGGGCGTTATCGCCTTCGGCATCCTGATCCTGCTGTTCGGCCCCGCGGACGGGCCCGGCGCGATCCTGGACGTCCTCGCGTTCCTGTCCACCTTCGCGATGGGCGCCTACTGCGTGGTCCTGCTCTTGGTCAACAACCGAATGCTGCCACGCCCGATCCGGCCACGATGGTGGAGCAACCTGATCATCGCCTTCGGCGCCGTGTTCTACCTCGGAATGCTCTTCTACAGCCTCATCGAATACGGAGTGGTCGTGAGCTGACGAACGGCTTCGAGGACGGGAATCAGACCAACGCGAAGACGGGCTCCAAGATGACTGCCACCCCTCGGATCGCCTTGCCCGGATTGATGATCGGGGCGGTCTCCGCGCTGTTCGCCGGCGGCCTGGCGCTGATCGGCGGCATGCCGGCGAGCTGGGCCGCGGTCACCGCGGTCGCGCTCGGGCTGCCGCTGGCCGCCTTCGGCACGGGATGCAGCGCCCTGCGGGAGCACGGCGTGCTGCGCGGCGGCACTTTCGCCCCGGTGGCGCTGTACTGGATGATCGCCTTCCCGGCCGCCCGGCTCGTCCAGGACGTGGGCACCCGCCTGATCCTGGACGAGCGGCTCGACTGGCCACCACACCCCTTGGCCTTCCTCGCGTACCAGGCGTTGATCAGCGTCGGATTCGCGATCGGATTCGTGTGGGTCCACGAACGGCTCTGACGAGTGCTGGGCGTGCCGACACAGCAAGGCGGTTTCACAGGGGAGAGTGATCATCTCCTGACTGCGGCTAACCGCAGACTCAACCTCCCCGCTACGAAGACGCCCCGCTAAGAAGACGCCCCGCTGCGCGGAAACTCGCTGGCCATCAGGCTGTCCACTGTCTACCATGGCTCGTTGTGCTCACAAATGAACAAATAATCAGGCAAGCTCTGGATCGGATCGAGGCAGGGTACATCTTTCCCGAGAAGCTCGTGGACATCGACGCCGCGATCCGCTGCCGTCTCGCGGCAGGTGAGTACGACGACTTGGACGGGCCGGCCCTCTGCGAGATGGTGACCACTCACCTTCAGGAGGTGTGCCCGGACAAGCATCTGCGGCTGCTCTGGGCGGACGAGCCGCAGTCGCTGGATCCAGAGGACGAGGACGAGGGACGGGCCGCGTTCCTCGCGCTGCTCAGAGCGGAGAACCAAGGGATTCGCCGCGTCGAGCACTTGGACGGGAACATCGGGCTCATCGACGTCCGGCGCATTGCTTCCGCCGACGAGGGCGCCGCTGCGATCGGCGCGGCTATGCAACTGGTCGCCCACAGCTCCGCGCTCATCCTGGACCTCCGCGCATGCCACGGCGGGGCACCAGAAGGAGCCGCGATGTGGTGCAGCTACTTCTTCCGCGACGACCAGGTGCACCTCAACGACATTTACGAGCGGTCCACCGGCGTTACACGGCAATTCTGGACGATCGCGCACCTGCCCGCACCGCGCTACGCGGACCGCCCGGTCTATGTGCTCACCAGCGCGATCACGTTCTCTGGGGGCGAGGACGTGGCGTACACCCTTCAGGCGCACGGCCGAGCTGTCCTCGTCGGCGAGACGACACGTGGCGGCGCGCACCCGACGGCCCGCCACGCAGTCACCCAACACATCCTCGTAACCGTGCCGACCGCCCGGACCGTCAACAGTGTCACCGGCACCAACTGGGAAGGCGTCGGAGCAGTCCCCGACGTACCCGTCCCGGCGGACCAGGCACTCGACACGGCACTCAAGGCCGCACGAACACACCTCGGCGCATAGGCGCTGTACGGTGGCGCCAATGCGGGGCTCGCCACCCACCCAACCGTCGGGTTGGGCAGCGTGTGTCGACGTCAGGCCACCCCGGAGTGTTGGCAGGTATTGGCCTGCGACTGCACGGCTTCGGCGTTCTCTCACCCGCCCGACACCTGTCAGGGTCGCAAGCGATCATGTGGCGATTGCGAGCAGGGTGGTGTGGATTGCGACAGGTGGATCGTTGGGACGAGTGCGCCCGCAACGCAGAGCTCGAAGCCGCCAATGCCGCTCTCCAGGACCGAATCCGCACGCTCAGCGCCCTGCTCGTCGAACTCACCCACGAGGCGAAGGGAGAAAGCGTTGTCACCTTGCCTCGAACAAGGACATCAACCGCACGCTGACACCGCCGCCCTGCAGTGCGACGCGAAGGAGTCAGTGGCGCGGCTGAGCTGGACCTGCGAGGGCCGCCAACTGGTTAACCACACCAGAGAGCGGCTTCCGGGTGTCAATCTCCACAGTGGCCGATGCACAGAGCATCGACTCGACCTGGACCGCTTCTGCCACGATCCGGTCACGTTCTTCGATGGATTTCCGAAGGTGTTGGTATCACGGTGAGCCACGCGTTCCAGCAGACCTCCAAGGGGGCGCCCAGCAAGACGATCTCGTCGAATCGCTTATAGAAGCCCCAGCGCGGCTACGCACTCACGACGCGGTCCCGCTCACGTCGTGGGCGGGACCGCGTCGTCCTATCTCCTGCAGCCGGTCAGGACGAGGTGGTCAGGTGCTCCACCAAGTGGTCTGCGATCGCCGTCACCGTCGGTTGGTGCCACAGGAGGTTCGACGGGATCTTGTACCCGAAGCGCTTCTCCAGGCGGCGTCGGATCACGATCGTCATCACCGAGTCCAAGCCCTGTTCGAGCAGCGACTTGCGGGCGTCCAGCAGCGCCGCCGACATCCGCATCTCGCCCGCGATCTGGGCGCCGACCACCTCCATCAGGCGTTCGCGGAGCTGGTCGGGCGGCAGGTCGAGGGAGATGTCGTCGTCGGATCCGGCCGCCGGTTCCGCGGCCGCCGCCGTGGAAAGCTCGCTGAGCAGCGGGGAGCGGTCGGTGTCCGCGTCGACCGGCATCGTGCCGAGGACCGCGAAGTGACCGGTGCCCAACCGGGACGCGAGGTCCCACGCCCCGAAGGCTTCGTCGGCGCTGATGTCGGTGATGCCCCGGGCGCGCAGTTCGCGGTCGACGACCTCGTTCGCCGCCATGCCTTGTCCGCGCCACGAGGTCCAGCCGAGGCTGGTGGTGTCGTCGCGGTGCGCCGCCAGCGCGTCGAGGAAGGCGTTGGCCGCGCCGTAGGTGGCTTGGCCGGGCAGCCCGAGCAACTGGCCGCAGGAGGAGAACAACACGAAGAAGTCCAGGCTGCCGGGCGGGAACAACTCGTGCAGCACCCAGGCCCCGGTCACCTTGGGGCGCAGCACGGTGCGCAGCGACTCTTCGTTGACGTTGCGCAGCATCCGGTTGTCCAGCACGCCGGCGGCGTGCACCACGCCCCGGATCGGCGGAAGGCCGAGCGCATCGGGCACCAGGATGCCGGCGGCCTGGTCGGCGTCGGCGATGTCGAGCGACACGACCTTGACCGTCACTCCCATGCCTTCCAGCTCCCGGATGCCGCGGACCTGCCGAGCGGTTTCGGCATCGACCGGATCATCCCAACGGGAGCGCGGAGGCAGGGACCGGCGTCCCGCGAGCACGAGGCGCCGCGCGCCGCGTTCCGCGAGCCAGCGGGCGATCTCCAGACCGAGCACGCCCAGACCGCCGCTGATCAGGTAGCTGTCATCGGCGTGGCAGGTCAACGAGCCTTGGACGGGCTCGCGTTCGGTGCGGCGAAGGCGCGCGACGAGCGGCTTGCCGTCGCGCACGGCGATGACATCTTCGCCGGGTGCTGCCCGGATCACGTCGAGCAGCACGCCGTGCGCGGGCTCATCGGCGGGCAGGTCGACCACGCCGCCCCAGAGCTCGTCGTGCTCACCGGCGATGATCCGGCCCAGACCCCACATCGGGGATTGCGCGAGCTGCGCGGCATCCTGGCCTTCGCGGACGCCGGTGGTGATGCACCACAGGCGGGGTGGTGAAGGCGGATCCAGTTCCGCGAGCCGTTGCGCCGTGCGCAGCAGCAACCAGGCCGCACGCGTCGCCGCTTCGGGCACCTCCCGGGCCGGGGGCGTCGCCACCAGGACCTGGGTCACCTCGCCGAGGTCGGCGGCGGTCAGCTGTTCCGGGTCCGCGATCCACCGGCACCGCGCCCCGGCCGCTGCCAGGTCGTCCCGCAGCGTTCCGGAACCGACGACCAGGACGTCACCGCCGGCGTCCGCGGTGGTGAGCTCCAGCGGGCGCCAGGTGACCTCGTGCACCAGTTCCTGCGGGCTGACCGCGTGTCGGTCGGTTTCGGCCAGGCCGCCGTAGCGCAGCCCGGAAATCGCGGCGACCACCGCGCCTGTGGTGTCGGCGATGAGCACTTCCGCGGCTTCGTCCGCGGCGACGGTGACCACGATCTCCACAGTGGATGGTGGTGTGCCGTTGGTCCGGATTTCACCCAGCTCCGCGACCATGCGCAGCGCGGCCGGCCCCGGATGTGCGGTCGGCGCGATGGACAGAGCGGCGTCGAGCACCGGGGCCCAGCTTTCACCCTGGCCCGTGCGCACCACCGCGCGCAGCACGCCCTCACCGCGGTGCAGCTCCTCGATGGTCCAGTCGAAGGCCATCGTCGGCACACCGACCGAAGCCAGATGGCGTCCGACGTCGCCCGGATCGGCCGGTGCCGTACCCGTGAGCTCCGGCAGCGAGCCGGGCAGCGCACCCGGCCCGGACGCGGTCGCGGTGGCGTGCGTCAGCCACTTGCCCCCGGCGGTGCGCGATGCCAGGCACAGCCCGGTGCCGTCGCGCACCACCTGGAGTTCCCGCCGGTCGCCGACGATCAGCGGCAGGCGCAGAGACACCTCGGTGAGCGCGGGCAGCGCACCGTCCGGATCCGCGTGGAAGAAGGTGTTGAGCAACACCGCGGCCGGAACGATCTCGGTCCCGTCGATGGTGTGGCTGCCGGGGTAGGGGCGGCACGAATCGTCCAGCAGGGTCCGCCACAGCGTCATCGCGGGGCGTCCGGCGACGCCCGTCGCGGATCCCAGCAGGGCGTGCGATTCGATCTCGTGCTGGAGGCCCGCACCGCTGCCGCCGACCGCGGATTCGTGCCAGTGCGGCTGCCGCTGCCAAGGAACCGCGGGCAGTGCGGCCAGCGTGCCGGCGGGATGCAGGCGTGCCCAGTCGACGGCGATCCCGTTGCAGTGCGCGGTGCCGACAGCCGTGAGCAGCGACGTGGACTCGGGCTGGTTGCGGCGCAGCGTGGAACCGACGAAGGCGTCCGCGATCCCGTGCTCGGCCAGCGTTTCGCCGATCGAATGGGCCACCACGGGGTGCGCGGAGACCTCCAGGAAGGCGCGGTACCCGTCCTCGGCCGCGGCCTGCGTGGCCGCGGCCAGGCGCACCGGGTTGCGCAGGTTGGTCGCCCAGTACTGGCCGGAGCTGTCCGGCGTCGTGCGCGGGTCCGGCAATGCCGTGCTGTACCAGGGAATCAGCGCCGGACCGGGGGAGAGGTCGGCAGCGGCTGCGGCCAGGTCGGCCAGCAGCGGATCCATCTGGGGGCTGTGGAAGGCGACGTCGGAAGCGACCCGCCGCATCGGCACGTCCTCGGCGCCCCAGGACGCCACCAGCTCTTCGATCGGTTCGGGAGCACCGGAGATGACCGTGGAGCCGGGGGACGCCGAGATGGCCGCGGCGACGTCGGTGCGGCCGGCCAGGCGCGCCGTGACCTCGTCGAACGGCAATGCGGCCATTGCCATCGCGCCGGCCCCGGCGACCCGGCGCAGCAGCCGCGAGCGGCGGCAGCTCAGCCGGGCCCCGTTCTGCGGGGTCAGCACCCCGGCGGTCACGGCGGCGGCGATCTCGCCGACGGAGTGCCCGATCACCGCGTCCGGCCGCACCCCGTAGGAGCGCCACACCGCGGCCAGGCCGAGTTGCATCGCGAAGATCATCGTCTGGATGTGGTCGACGCTTTCCAGATCACCGTCGAGCAGCACCTTCCGCGGCGAGAACCCGATCTCCTCGGCGAAGACCGGTTCCAGCTCGTCGATGGCCGCGGCGAAGGCGGGTTCGTCGGCCAGCAGTTCCCGGCCCATCCCGATCCACTGCGAACCGTGCCCGGAGAACACCCACACCAGACCGGTTCCCGGTGCGGCGGCCGATCCGGTGCTGACCGCCGGGGCGGGCTCGCCGCTGGCGACCAGTCGCAGCCCGGCTTCGAGTTCGGCGTGGTCGGCGGCCACGACCGTCGCCCGGTGCTCCAGGTGCGATCGGCGCAACGCCAGCGTGTGCCCGATCGAGTCGAGCGGGGCGGTCTCGGCGGCCACCCGGTCGGCCAATCGTTCGGCGCCTTCGCGCAGCCCGGCCTCCGAAGCCGCCGAAATCGGGTACAGCCGCTGCTCCACGTCCTGCTGCGGCGGGTTCGCCGGGGTCGGTTCCGGGGCCTGCTCCAGCAGCAGGTGGCCGATCGTGCCGCCGTAGCCGAATCCGGATACCCCGGCCCGGCGCGGGCCGTTGCGCTGCGGCCACGGGGTTCGCTCGGTCACCACCCGCAGCCCGCTGCTGGACCAGTCCACCAGCGGGTTTCCGGTGCTGTAGTTCAGGCTCGGCGGGATTTCGGCGTGTGCGAGGGACAGGCTCGCCTTGATCAGCGAAGCGATCCCCGCGCCCGCCTCCAGATGGCCGATGTTGGGTTTGACTGATCCGATGAGGCACGGCTCGGCAGCCGGCCGCCCGCTGCCGTAGACCGCGCTGAGCGCCCCGGCTTCGAGCGGGTCGCCGAGCCTGGTCCCGGTGCCGTGCGCCTCGACGTAGTCGACCGTCTCCGGCGCGATGCCGGCACGCCGGCAGGTCTCGCGCAGCAGCTCCCGTTGGGCGTCGCCGTTGGGCGCCATGATGCCGTTGGTGCGGCCGTCCTGGTTGACCGCGCTGCCGCGGATGACCGCCAGCACCCGGTCGCCGTCGCGTTGTGCGGCGGAAAGCCGTTTGAGCACCACGATTCCGCCGCCCTCGCCCCGGCCGTAGCCGTTGGCCGCGGCGTCGAAGGGCTTGCAGCGGCCGTCCGGCGCGGTCGCGCCGGCGGATTCCAGGGTGAGCGTCAACCCGGGGGAGATGATGAGGTTGATCCCGCCGACCAGGGCGATCTCGCTTTCCCCGGCGCGCAGGCTCTGGCACGCGAGGTGTGCCGCGACCAGCGACGCCGAACAAGCGGTGTCCACCGCGATGCTGGGGCCGTGCAGGTCCAGCGCGTAGGAGATCCGGTTGGCCGCGGCGCACATCGCGCTGCCGATCCCGGTCCACGCCTCGATGCCCGGCAGGTCCTCCAGCATCCGCCGCCCGTAGTCGTCCGACCCGATGCCGACGAACACGCCGGCATCGGTGCCGGCCAGAGAGCGGGGCGGGATGCCGGCGTGCTCCAGCGCCTCCCAGGTCAGTTCCAGCAGGATGCGCTGCTGCGGGTCCATCAGCTCGGCTTCCCGTGGTGTCAGGCCGAAGAACGCCGAGTCGAAGCCCTCTATGTCGGCCAGGAAACCACCGGGAACTCCGGCCCGCCGCACCGCCGAGGCGTGGTCGGGTCCGAGCTCGCGGTAGACCTGCCACCGGTCCTGCGGCATCTCTCCGATGCCGTCGCGACCTTCGGTCAGCATCGCCCAGAACTCGTCGGGCGAATCGGCACCACCGGCGAACCGGCACCCGGCACCGATCACCGCGATCGGCTCGCCGATCTGCGGCTCCTCGTCGTTGACGACCTGGCCTCTACGCACGATCGAATCTCCTTCCGGCGCCGGTCAGCTGCGCCACGGGGTGGGACCGAGGATCTCCACCACCGCGGCGGAGAGGGTGACTCCGGGGCCGACGCCGAGCATGAGCAGGTGGTCGCCCGGGGCCAGCTCTCCGATGGCGAGCAGGTGGTCGAGCGAGACGATCTGGTCGCTGGCGCCCAGGTGACCGACGGTCCGGCCGAAGTCCCAAGTGGACTTCTCCAGGTCCAGGCCGAGCGGCGCCATGCAGCGCTGCTCGACGATCTCCCGGCTGTAGTTCATGTAGGCGACCCTGGTGACGTTGCCGAGCCCGATGCCGGCTTCTTCCAGGACCAGCTCGACGATCCGCAGGGTCTGCTGATGGATCCGCACCAGCGCGGCGGTGCCGGTGCCGTCGGCGATCAACCGGCGCTTGTAGTCGGCGTTGCGCGCGGTGAAGTCCAGCGGACGTCCGACCGTCGGCCCCGGCGGGAACAGCGGTTCGTCGCCCCGGTGCATCTGCTCGGCCTCGGAGACGGCGAGCGAGCGCACGGCGCGCAGCCGGGCGAAGGACGGGTCGGTGCTCAGAAGCACGGCGCTGGCGGCATCTCCGGCGATGTAGCCCGGTCCCATCCGCCAGCGGTCCATCATCGGCGTGCCGAAGTTGTCGGCGGCGACCAGCAGCGCGGTTCCCGCGCGGCCGCCGAGGTAACCGGCGGCGAGCTCCAGCGCGCCGAACATGCCGTTGCAGCCCTGCCGGACCTCGACGGCCAGCACGTCGTCGCCGACCAGGTGGCGTTGCAGGTAGTACTGCGGTTGCCAGCCGTCCGGGCCTTGGTGCCAGGAGTCGCAGTACAGCAGGAGGTCGACGTCCTCAGGCCGTTGGCCGCTGCGCTTGCACGCCTCCTGCGCCGCCCACAGCGCCATTTCGGGTGCCGGCGTGTCGCCGGCGACGGCGGCACCGGCGAGTTCGTGCAGCTCGACTTCCTCGGCCGGGTAGCTGCCCTGCGCGACGGCTTGCTCGACGCCGACCGCCTCGGGCAGGTGCACCCCGATGCCCTTGATGAAAATGCCTGGCGTGCGCACGGCCCGCCTCCGTTCTGGTCAGTTCCCGTCGGCGATGGCTCGCAGCGTCTGGACGAGGCGGTCGAGCAGGCGCTGCGCCTCGGCCCGCCGGAACAGGCCCGGGTGGTAGCCGAGTCGCAGGTGCAGCCGCTGCCCGGGGACGGCGGCCAGCCGCAGCGGGTAGTGCGTGTCGTCCTCGACGTCGAACGCGGCCAGCCGCAGGTCGCCGAGCGTGCTGGTCCACTCGGCGCTGTCGAAGGAGTAGTTGACGAACATGATCGCCGTGTCGAACAGCTCGCCCGCGTGGCCGGATTGCCGCTGGATGTCGGAAAGCCCCAGGTAGTGGTAGGGGATCAGCGCGGCCTGCGCGGCCTGCAACCGGGCCAGCATCGCCGGCAGCGGCTCGTCGGGCCGGCGTCGCACCCGCACCGGGATCGTGTTGGTGAGCAGTCCGACCAGTTTCTCGACACCGGGCAGCTCCGGCGGGCGGCCGGACACCGAAGTGCCGAAGGTGACGTCGTCGCGCCCGGTGAGCTGGGAGAGCAGCAGTGCCCAGGCGCCCTGCAAGAGCGTGTTCGTGGTCAGGCCGTCGGCGTGGCCACGTGCCGTGAGCGCTTCGGTCAGCTCGGCGCTGAGATCGCAGCGCACCTGCTCCTGCGGTCCTTCGGGAACGGCGCTGTCGGCGATCCGGGTGGGGCCGGGGAGGCCTGCCAGCTCTGCCGCCCACGCCTGGCGGGCCGCGTCGTGGTCCTGTTCGGCCAACCAGTCCAGATAGGACGGATACGGCGTGATGTCCGGCAGGCAGGCCTCGTCGCCGTCGTTCGCGTAGAGGGCGAACAGTTCCCGCATCAGGATGGAGGTCGACCAGCCGTCCCACAGGATGTGGTGCGCGGTGAGCACCAACCGGTAGCGGTCGTCCCGGATGCGCAGCAGCAGGAACCGCAGCAGCGGCGGTGTCGCCAGGTCGAATCCGCGGGCGCGTTCCCCGGACGCCAGCCGTTCCGCTTCCGCTTCGCGCTCGCCGCTCGGCAGTTCCCACAGGTCCTGTTGGCTCCACGGCAGGTCGACGGCCGAGCAGACGACCTGCACCGGCTCGGCGAGGGCGTCGTCGTAGTGGAAGGCGACCCGCAGGTTGGGATGGCGGCGCAGCAGCGCCTGGCCCGCGGTGCGCATCCGAGCCGGGTCGAGCGGACCCTCGAAGTCGAAGCGGAGCTGGGAGGCGTAGGCGTCGTGGGAGCTCTCGGCCAGGATGTTGTGGAACAGGAACCCTTCCTGCAAGGGCGACACCGGCAGGACCTCGGTGAGGGACGGATGGGCCGCGGTGAGCACCTCGTGCTGCTCCGGGGTGAGCTCGACCCGGGACCGGCCGATCGCCGCAACCGGTTCAGGCGGCGCCGATTCCCTCGCGACCGGGGCCAGTTTCGCCACGGTCGGGAACTGGAACACCTCGCGGGCGCTGAACTCCAGGCCGGATTCGGCGGCCCGGGAGACCAGCGGGAAGACCATGATGCTGTCGCCGCCGAGGTCGAAGAAGGAGTCGTGCAGCCCGACCTCGTCCACTCCGAGCGCCTCGGCGAACAGCTCGCACAGGACGGCCTCCCGCGTGCCCGGTCGGGGGCGGTCCGATGTGGACGTCGAGAAGTCCGGTGCGGTCAACGCGCGGCGGTCCACCTTGCCGTTGGGCGTGATCGGCAACTCGTCGAGGGGAACCACCGCCGCGGGCACCATGAAGTCGGGCAGGGACCGCGCCACGAACCGGCGCAGTTCGGCCGGTGTCGCGTTCGCGCCGGGCGCCAGCTGCACGTAGGCGATCAGCCGCTTGCGGCCGGGGCGGTCCTCGCGGGCCACGGCCGTCGCGGCGGTGATCGTCGGGTGCTCCGCCAGCGCTGCTTCGACCTCGCCCAGCTCGACGCGGAAGCCGCGGATCTTGACCTGCTCGTCGGCGCGGCCGTGGTACTCCAGGTTGCCGTCCGCCCGCCAGCGCACCAGGTCGCCGGTCCGGTACATCCGCGTTCCCGGCTCGCCGAACGGGCTCGGCAGGAACCGCTCCGCCGTCAGCTCCGGGCGCCGGAGGTAGCCGCGCGCCAGCCCGGCGCCGGCCAGGTACAGCTCGCCCACCGCGTCGGGCGGCACCGGCGAGAGGCTCGAGTCCAGCACGTAGACCTGGGTGTTGCTGATCGGCTTGCCGATCGAGACGGTCTCGGTGCCGCTCAGCGGCGGGCTCGTGGTGCTCGCGACGGCCACCTCGGTGACGCCGTAGACGTTGACCATCCGGGCCTGCGGCGACCAGCGCCGGATGATCTCGGGATCCGGCGTTTCCCCGCCGGTGATCAGCACCTGCAGGTCCGGCACGGCCGTCTCCGGGATCTGCGCCAGCAGCACCGGCGGGATCGCGGCGTGGGTGATGCGCTGGTCGGCGAGCAACTTCGCCAGCGTCTGCCCGGACGTGGTCTGCCCTTCCGGGGCGAGCACGAGCGCGCCACCGCTGGTGAGCACCGGCCAGATGTCGCCGACGGCGACGTCGAAGCTGGGGGAGACGAACTGCAGACCGCGGCTGGTCGGGCCGAGCTCGAACCGATCGGCGTGGTCGACGATGAAGTTGCGCATCGCCCGGTGGGTGACCACCACGCCCTTGGGCGCTCCGGTGGAGCCCGACGTGTAGATCACGTAGGCCGGGCTGTCCGGGTCGATCGGCCGCCGGTCGTATCCGTCCACTTCGGCGGGAATGTCGGAGGTGACCAGGACCTCGGTGTGCGTCTCGGGGAGGCTTCGCGCAGCGTCCGCGACCAGGCAGGCGGGGGCGAGGTCGTCGAGCATGTACTGGATGCGTTCCGGCGGGTAGCCCGGGTCGACTGGCACGTACGCGGCACCCACCCGGAGCACGGCGAGCATCGCTGCGATGAGCTCCGGTGAACGCGGCAGCGCCAGCGCCACGAAGTCCTCCGGGCCGACACCGCGGCCGCTCAGCGCGGTGGCGAGCCGATCCGCCCACGCGTCGAGCGAGCGGTAGGTCCACGTGCGGCCGTCCTCGGCGACGAGCGCGACGGCGTCCGGGGTGCTGGTCGCCTGGCGGTCGAACAGCTCCGGGACGGTTGCCGCCGGCACGTCCCGGGCCGTCGCGTTGCGTTCCACGAGCAACCCGTGCCGCTCCTGCGGGGACAGCAGGTCGATCCGGCCGATCGGCCGGTCCGGCGCGGCCACCACCTCGGCGAGGAACGACGTCAGCCGCGCCCGGTGCGCGAGGAATCCGGGCAGGTCGTGGTACTCGGGGTTGGCCTCGAACACGAGGGTCATGCCGGAGCCGCCGGTCTGCCCGCGGATGCCGAAGGAGAAGTCCACGATCGGTCCTGAGGCCAGGTTGTGCGTGGTGGCCGGGTGCCCGCCGAAGTCCAGCGAGGGGTCGTAGGGCATGAAGTTGACCATCGGCCCCAGGAAGGCGCGCTCGCTGCCCTCCAGTCCCAGGTCCCGGCGGAGGTCCTCGGACCGGTATCGCTCGTGCTTCAGCGCGTTACGGACCTCCTCGGCCACTCGCGGGATGAGCTGCTGGAGGCTCTCGTTGCTCGACACGTCCATGCGCAGCGCAACGGAATTGGTCGCCATGCCCGGAACTCGCCGCGACGCGAGGCTGCGGCGGCCGGCGACCGGCATGCCCAGGATCACGTCACGACGATCGGTGATGCGGTGGGTGTAGGCGGCGACCGCGGCGAGCACGAAGACCTGCCAGGTCGTTCCGGTCGAGGCGGCCGCCTCGTGCAGACGTTCGATGTCGGCCGGGTCGAAGGCGTCGAACCGGCAATGCCGCACCGCCGATCCCGCGGTGTCGACGACCTCACCGCCGAGGCGGATCGGCGACGGCTGGTCGGCGAAGCGCTTCATCCAGTACTCGCGGTCCAGGTCGAAGTCCGGCGACTCCCGATACGCGCGGTCCTCGTCGAACAGCGTGGCCAGCGGGGCGAAACCGGTGTCGCTGTCGCGGCCCGCGGCCAGCGCGGTGTAGATCTCGCCGAGTCGCCTGCCGATCAGCTGCACGCCGTAGCCGTCGATGACGACGTGGTGCATCCGGTAGTAGAAGAAGTAGCGGGATTCGGCGAGTTTGAGCAGTGCGAACGTCGAGATCGGACGGCGGTCGAGTTCGACCGGGCGGGCCAGTTCCGCCTGCATCCACTGCTGCGCCTGCCGTTCCGGTTCGGCCGCGGTGGTGAGGTCGGCGAACGACAGGTCCGCACTCGGCTCGACGAGTTGGCGCAGCTCACCTTCGTCGACCACGGCGGCGACCCGGACGGCATCGGCCTCCGCGCACAGGGCGGCCCACGCCGATTCGAACAGCCCGACGTCGACCGGGCCGCGGATGTCGAGGTACTCCGCGCAGTTGAACTGCAGCCTGGTCGGGTCCAACTGGTGGGCGAACCAAACACCGCGTTGGGCCTCGGACAGCGGAAGCCATGCCTCGCGCCCCTCAAACATTGCAGACTCCATTGTGCACCAACGTCTCCCGAAATCCGCGATTGCTCCCGCCGCTGATCAGAATGGGATCAGCGGCTATAACGCGCCTATAAACCAGCGATCAGGCATATCGGTCCAATTCGGAGAAGAAGTCCGGCACGGTGTGCAGCCGCTCCGATGCGGCCAGCGCGTCGTGGACGTGCTTGCCCACCGCGAGGTCGAGCACCCCGAGGCCGAAGGGGGAGAAGACGATCGGTCGGTCCACCGGGCAGTCGATCCGGCCGTCCAGCAGCGCGGGCATGTCGCCGGCGATGAAGTCCCGATTGCCGGTTCGCTGCTCGGTCAGGTGCAACGACGTGTTGGCCTTCAGGCAGTGCTCGACGTCATCGGTGACGTTGCACGCCGACAGCACCACCTCGGGTGACAGGTCCCGCAGCGAAACGTGCAGGACCAGCGGATTGTGCTGGAACCAGGCCGGATCGGTCACGTGCGGCACGCCCGCGGTGGTGGCGAACACGACCAGGTCGGCGGACCGGATCAGTTCCTCCGGCTTCTCGTGCACGGTGATCGCGCCCGACTCGGTCCGCGCGAGGTACCCCCGGAACGATTCCGCGTACTCCGGAGACCGGTCGTGCACGCCGAGCTCGTCGAACTCGAAACCGTTGGCGCGCAGGTAGGTGTGGATGTAGCGGGCGATCAACCCGGTGCCGAAGAACCCGACCCGGCTTGCCCGCGCCCCGCGCCGCGAGCTGATCGCCACCGCCGCCAGCGCCGCCGAAGCCGCTGTCCGCGCCGCGCTGATGATGGAGCTTTCCAAACAGGCGAAGGGAAAGCCGGTGTCCGGGTCGTTGAGGACCAGCACCGCGGAGGCGCGTGGCAGCCCGGCGGGAACGTTCGCCGGGAAGCTGGAAATCCACTTGATGCCGTGCACGCCGACGTCGCCGCTCGCCGAGGCGGGCAGGGCGATGATCCGCGAGGCCGCGTCCTCCGGGAACCGCAGGAAGTACGAGTCGGGGTTCACCGTCCGCCCTGCGCCGTGCAAGCGGTATGCCTGCTCGACCACGCGGGTCACCTGCCGCTCATCGCCGTGCAGCACCTGGCGCACCTGGCTGCCCGGAACCACGCTGAACGAAGGGGTCTTCGGGCTGTTCACGTCCACATCACCTCGGTCAACTCACGTTCTTTCCACGGCCGGTCGCACGTCGGAGTGCAAGGTGGCCTCGTACTCGGTGAGGCGCAACCGCTCCCCGGCGGTCATTTCGATGCGGGCCGACGCCATCCGCAGGATCGGCGGGCCCATCGCCGAGGTCACGATCGCGATGAGCACGATGATCGTGAACATCTCGGTGGTCAGAACCCCGAGCCGCAGGCCGACCATGGCCACTATCAGCTGGACCACCCCGCGGGCGTTCATGCCCGCACCGATCGCCAGCGCCTCCCACCGGTCGAGCCCGCTGGTCCAGGCGCCGAGGTAGGCACCGGCGAACTTGCCCGCGACAGCGATCAGCAGCAGGACCGCTGCGGTGCCCAGCACGGCCGGGTCCACCAGCGCGGTGAGGTCCATCCGAAGGCCCGCCGTCGCGAAGAACACCGGTGCCAGCACGGCCATGACGAAGGCGCGCAGCGGCGCCAGCCGGGTCAACACCTCCTTGCCCGCGGTGCGGATCAGCATTCCCGCGACCAGCGCCCCGAATACCGCCTCCAGCCCGAGAGCGTGCGTGACCGTGCTCACCAGCACCACCAGCACGACCGCCGCGCCGATGGTCGTGCTCGGTTCCGGGGTTCGGGTCGTCGCGCGCATCGCGGCGCGCACCAGGGGCCGGCCCAGCACCAGTGCGGCGAGCACGAACAGCACGAGGGCACCGATCGACCGGGCCAGTCCGCCCATCTGCAGCCCGGTGGTGGCCATCGCGGTGACCACCGAAAGCCCCAACCAGCCTACGACGTCGTCCACCGTGCCCGAGATGAGCACCAGCTGGCCCACGTTGCGGTGCAGCAGCTTCAGGTCCATCAGGGTCTTGGCGATGACCGGGATCGCGCTGACGCACATCGCGATGCCCAGGAACGTCGCGAACACCGCGCGCTGGGAACCGGGGACCAGCATCGCGTTCGGCAGCAGCAGGCCCGCACCGATGCCGAGGCCGAGCGGGATGATGAACCCGGCGAGGCTGATCCGGACCGCGGTGGCACCGCGTTTCCGGATCAGCCCGAGATCGAGCTGGAGCCCGGTGATCCCGACCAGCAGGATCACCCCCACCTGGCCGAACGCGTCGAGCAGGTGGAACTGCTCGGTCTCCTGCGGGAACAGCCACGCGAACCAGTCCGGGGCCACCGCCCCGAGCAGCGTGGGCCCGAGGACGATGCCGGTCAGCAGCTCGCCGACGATCGGCGGCAGCGACACGAGCGCGGCCAGCCTGCCGAGCAGCACGGCGACCAGCAGCAGCAGGCCTATCTGCAGCAGGAACAGCAGCAGCGAGTGACCGCCGACGGGCGTCACCGGAGCAACTGCGTGCATCGGTTCTCCTCCACACCACGTGATGGCGCGCCTCGGTCCGAGCGCGGTCAGCCGACGGATTTCAGAAAACCGCCGTCCAGGAAGATCAGCGGTGGTCGCAGCTCGTCGGCCACGGCGCAGTCGAGCACCGAGCCGATGATCAGGTCGTGGTCCCCGACCGGGTCGATCCGGTCGAGCCCGCAGCTGAAGTGAGCGACGCAACCGGCGACGACGGGCGCGCCGCCGGCCGCCGGGGTGAATTCCGGGGCGTCGCGGTCGCGGTGGCGGTCGGCGTAGCGGCGCGCGCAGTCGCCCTGCGCTTCGTTCAGCACGCTGATCCCGAAGACCCCGACCTCTTCGACGAGCTGGCGCATCCGGCCTTCGCGCTGCACCGAGATCCCGACCAACGCGGGGCGAAGGGACAGCGTCACGAACGAGTTGGCGGTCAACGCGTGCGTGCCGCTGGCGTGCGACACCGCGGCGATCGTGACACCGGTGGCGAACCGGCGGGCCGTGCGCCGAAGCGAATCCGCGAGTTCGTGCTCCTGGGTCTGAATGCTCATGGCTTCCCGCGCCTCCGAGCTAGGGGAGCACCGCCGATCGCGCTCAGTCCGACATCGCCACCAGGACCCGGCGCGGCCCGGTGAAGGGTCGCCTGCCGTGTCCCACCAGGACGTTGTCGATGAGCAGCAGATCGCCGGTGTACCAGTCGACATCCACTGCGGACTCCAGACCGCGGTCGCGGATCTGGGTGATGTGCTCGGCGGGGATCGGGCTGCCGTCGGCGAAGGTCACCGACTGCGGCAGGTCCTCCTCCGGCATGATCTGGTACAGCGCGGCGGCCGTCTCGTCCCCGAGCCCGGCGGCGTGCCACTGGTCGGCCTGGTTGAACCAGACCTCGGCGCCGGTGATCGGGTGCCGTGCGGTGGCGGGCCGGACCTGGCTGACCCGCAGCGAGTCCTGCGCGGTCCACTCCCAGCTCGCCCCGGTGCCGTCCAGGAAGGACTCGACCTCCGCGCGGCTGTCGGTTTCGAAGGTGTCCTGCCAGCTCTTGCCCAGGCCTCGGCCGCCGTGCAGGTTCTGCCGGTAGCACACGCCGCCGGCGAACGCCTCGCGGACTTCCGGATCCAGCGCGGCCAACCAGCGCACGCCGTCCACGACCGGGGTGGCGCCACCGGTTTCCGGCTGCTGGTCGCAGAAGAACGCCAGCCGGGCGGGCCATTGATGGGCGTAGGACATCTCGTTGTGCATCGAGATGGTGAATTCCGGGGGATATTCGGTCGAGGTGTAGACGTTCTTGCCGACCTTGGTCCGCGGCGAGTTGCCGTGCACGTAAGCCAACCTGTTGGGCAGGAGCAGGTCGAGCACCTCGTCGAGCTCTGCCGGCGTGACGTGGAAACCCCGGAAGACCACCGCCTTCTCGCGGGCGAGCAGCCCGGTGAGGTCGCCGATGCCGCGCAGGTGGTCGACCAGCCCGTGCGGGGTGGCCCCGGCACCGACGCTGCTCGGACTTACCTCCAGCGGCGCCCAGTTCTGCCGATCGGCCATCGGGATTCTCCTTCCGTGCGGACGTGGCACAGACCATCGCCGGGCGGCCTATATTTCTTCGGTACATGGCCTATCGCCGATGGCGGAAAGCCGTTTTATAGCCGAAATATCGGCGCCGTCGAAACACTCTGCTCGCGAAGCCCCGGTCCGCGCGCGATCGCGCACGGCTTCGCCGCACCAGCCGGTGACCGGACGAGAGTGGGTTCACACCGTGGCAGCTGTCATCTCCAGTCCGCTGGAATTCAACGTCGAGGACATCTACGTCGACCTGCAGCACGTCGTCGGCCGTCGGCTGCTCCTCAAGTGCGAGGGCTTCAACTTCGCAGGTTCGGTCAAGCTCAAGGCCGCGGTCGAGATGGTGGACGCGCTGGAGCGGGACGGTCGATTGCGCCCCGGCGGCGCGTTGATCGAGTCTTCGTCGGGCAACATGGGCGTGGCCCTGAGCATGGTGGCGGCGCACCGCGGCTACCGGTTCGTCTGCGTGACGGACGTGCGCTGCAACCGCGCGGCCCGGCGGTGGATGGAGGCGCTGGGCAGCGAGGTGCACGTGATCAGCGAGCCGGACCGGGAGGGTGGATTCCTGGCCGCACGCCTCGCCCACGTCCGCGAGCTGCTGCGGGCCAATCCCGGCTACGTCTGGCTGAACCAGTACGCAAACCCGGGGAACTGGCGGGGGCACTACCGCACCACGGGGCCCGAGATCGCCAAGGCATTCCCGGACCTCGACGTGCTGTTCGTCGGAGCCGGCACGACGGGAACGCTGATGGGTTGCGCCCGCTACTTCCGGGAGAACCAACCCGGGGTGACCGTGGTCGCGGTCGACAGCGTCGGTTCGGTGACCTTCGGCGCACCGGCCGGGCAGCGGCTCATCCCCGGCCTGGGCACGGGCGTCCGCCCGCAGATCCTGGAAGAGTCCTATGTGGACGATGTGGTCCACGTGTCGGAGTGCGATACGATCGCCATGTGCCGCAGGATGGTCCGCTGCGGATTCCTCTTCGGCGGCTCGACCGGCACGGTGGTCTGCGGCGCCCTCGAGTGGCTGCGCGCGAACCGAGCCGGTGACGAGCTCACAGCCCTGGCGATCGCCCCGGACATGGGGGTCAACTACCTGGACACCGTCTACGACGGGAAATGGGTGGAGCGCAGCTTCGGCACGGCCCCCACCGATCCGAGCGCAGACCACTAACCCCGGCGCCTGTGTTCTGGGAGGACCAGGGCGTATAGGCCTTGCAGGCGGATCGTGTCGATGCTCGGGAAGCCGCAGGCGATGAGACCGGTGGCTTGTGCGGGCAGGAACTCGCGCCAGGTCGGGCCGCTGCGGCGCAGGGTCGGATCGAAGCCCACTACCCGCGACAACTGAGTCGCGAACCATGAACATCACGAACTGCTGTCGGGGTACTAGGGTGTTGACCGCAGCGGTGTCCTAGATGTGCCATCTCATGACATTGGTTCCTCGCTGTCAGGCTTGGCGGGCGCGGGACGCGAGCCGATCGGCGAGCGCGATGACGAGGTCGCGTAGTTCATTGGGGCGCTCGATGACGAACGGCCGGTCGAGTGAGGCGAGTGCCGGAGGCAACCAGTCGAGCTGCTCCGCACGTAGCTCGACGCGCAGCCAGCGCTCGGTCGCCCGGTCCTCGCCTGCCTCGGGCTCGTGCTCCGCCAGGCTCGCGACGCTGGCGGGAAGGTGGGCGCGGATCTGCTCAACTGTCCCGTGGATCCGCAAGGTCACCTCATGCCGGTACTCCGCCGTGGCGAACCCTGACAACACGCGCTGTGCCGGACCGGGACCCACGGGCGCTTCGAATGAGCCGGGCAGGGTCCGCGCGTCTGCGATGCGATCGAGCCGGAAGGTTCGGTCCTCGCCGATCTCGGGGTCCTTGCCCGTGACGTACCACCGGCCCGAATGGGCGACGATCCCGTACGCGTGCAGCGTGCGTTCGCTGCGCCGTCCGCCGCGGTCGGTGTAGCGGATCGAGATCGGTCGGCGGTGGCGCACCGCATCGGCGATGGTGAGCAGGACCCCAGCGTCCGGGGTGTCGAACTCGCCGGGCTGATCCGTGAAGGCGAGAGCCCCCAGGAGTGTGTCGAGCCGGCGGGCGATGTGCTTGGGCAGCACCCGCCGGATCTTCGCCGATGCCGTCTCGCTTGCCGTGTGCTCCGTCGTCGTCAACCCTGCTCGGCGGCCGGCGACCAGGCCGAGCAGCACGGCCAGCGCCTCGTCGTCGCTGAACATGAGCGGAGGCAAGCGGTACCCAGGGGCGAGCCGGTACCCGCCGTAGCGGCCGCGCACCGATTCCACGGGCACGTCAAGGTCGATCAGCTGGTCCACATACCGCCGCACGGTGCGCCCTTCGACGCCGAGCCGGTCGGCGAGTTCGGCCACAGTCCGGGTGCCGCCGGACTGCAGCAACTCCAGGAGTGTCAGCACGCGGCCAGTGGGTCGAGGCATGTTCACAGCCTACGTGAATACAGGACCGATTCTGTCCACTATTTCTCCTAGCCTGCGAAGTGCACGAATCAAACACGCCCGAGGAGATCACCATGGACTTCGTCTCGATCCGCATCATCACCAGCGACGTAGCGCGCCTCGTCGAGTTCTACGAGCGAGCCACCGGGGTGCCGGCGATGTGGGCCACCGAGGACTTCGCCGAACTAAAGACCCCCAACGCCACCCTCGCGATCGCCAGCACCCGCACCGTCCCGCTGTTCGCCCCGGACTCTGCCCGCCCGGCGGACAACCACAGCGTGATCAGCGAGTTCCTCGTCGACGACGTGGACCGCGTTCACCAGAACCTGACCGGCTTCGTCACCGACTTCGTCACCGAGCCCACCACGATGCCCTGGGGCAACCGGTCGCTGCTGTTCCGCGACCCCGACGGCAACCTCGTCAACTTCTTCACCCCCGTCACCCCGGCGGCTATCGAAAAGTTCGCACGTTGACGCCACGCACAACCGCTCACGCGGGAGCCTTGAGATTCCAGGGCTCCCGCTGAACGCGGCCACCGAGTCCAGGAGCACCAACAGCAGGGGACACCGGAACGCACCGCTGACCCCCGAGGGACGTCTGCGGTTGTGTCTACGGACGAACTACTGCAACCACGAGCGGCCGCACACCGCCCTGGGGGGAAGCCGTCGATCAGCCGGACGTCCGGCGGCGACTACCGTGTCACCCTCGACCAGCCGCCGGAACCGCTCCGACGCGAACGGCGGGCACAGCTGGGGAGCGTAGATCAAGGCCGCGACGTCGGCCCGATGGTTCATCTGCATCCGCAGGGTTCCCGGTGTGGTGGCGGCGCATCATGCGGCGAAGCCGTCGAGGAAGATGGACATGCAGTCCCGGGCGAGGTCCTCGCTGGTGTAGGCGTCGTCCGGGTGCCGCCACTTGATCGACAGCCACACGGCGTCGCGGATGAAGCGGTGGAAGACCTTCGAAGGGATGTCGCCGCGGAACACCCCGGCCCGCTTGCCGTCGTCGATGGTTTCCAGCCAGATCTGCTGCACTTCGTCGGCCAGCTTCTTGGTGTGCTGGTACTCGGGTAGGTCGCGGAGGTTCGCCAGCTCGTTCTGGTAGACGATGGTGGCGTGCGGGCTTTCCTCGGCGGTGCGAAGCGATACCTCGACGATGGCGCGTAACCGGGCGCGTGCGTCGAGCCGGCGGGGTGCGGCCGAGTCGTAGCGGGTTTTCAGCTCCTCCAGATAGCTGGTGATCACCTCCCGCACGATCGCGTCTTTCGACGGGAAGTAGTGGTACAGCGCGCCGGACTGCACTCCGACCTGGGATGCGATCGCGCGCACGGTGGTCGCCGCGACGCCCTTGTCGGCGAACAGCTCGGCAGCGGCGCGCCACGTACCACCGCGACCCGCTGGGGCAGGTGTTCGAGCTGCTGGACAGCGCTCTCGCCGCGAACCTGGCCGACCAGCTGGACCGAAGTGGACATCTCGGATGAGCGTGTGTGATCGATCGAGAATCGCATGGCCGCAACGAATTTTCCATCCGGTCACCGAGCGGTGCCGAGTGCATCGCGGTGGCGAACGTGGTCCTGCCGACCGGGGTGGACACCGCACAAGGGCATTCCAGGGTCCTGCCCGGATTGCTGGAAGGGCGGCCGGACCTCGGGCCGGTGTTCATGAACAGCCTCCCGGTCGAGCGCATCGAATCCGCCGACGTCAGCAACGTCCTGCTGTTCCTCGCCTCGGACGACGCCCGCTACGTGACCGGGATCGCGATGCCCGTCGACGCCGGTTCCACCATCCGCTGAGTCAGATTTCCCCACGAGTAGAGGAGAAAAGCCCATGAGCCCACGTGTTGTCTACGCCCGCAGCGTGCACGACGACGCCGAGATCAACGCATGCATCGAGGTTCTGCGTGGCGGGCCGTTCGGCCTGAAGATCGGCAAGAACGTCGCCGAGATGGAACGGACCGTCGCCGACCTGTACGGCAAGCGGCTGGGCGTGATGTGCAACTCCGGCTCATCTGCGATCTACCTGGCGCTCGAACTGCTCGACCTGCCCAAAGGCGCGGAGGTGATCACCTCTCCGCTGACCTTCTCCACCGACGTCGCGCCCATCGTCCGCGGTGGCTGGGTCCCGGTGTTCGCCGACGTCGCGCCGGACACCTACAACGTGGACGCCACCAATATCGAGGCGCTGATCACCGAGAAGACCCGGGCCATCCTGATCCCCAACCTCGCGGGGAATGCACCGGACTGGGACGTGATCCGGGATGTCGCCGACCGCCACGGGCTGAAGGTGATCGAGGACTCCTGCGACTGCATCGGCACGACGCTGCGCGGCACCAAGACCGGCAGCCGCTCGGACATCACGGTCACCAGCTTCGCGATGGCGCACATCGTCACCTGCGCCGGCAACGGCGGCATGGTGTGCCTGGACGACGAAGCGTTGCGGGACAAGGCGTTGATGCTGCGGCGGTGGGGGCGGCGCTCGGAACCGCACCTGTTCGGCTCCGCCAAGACCGGGCGGGTGTTCCGCGAGGACCTCGACGGCGTGGCCTACGACAACGACTTCATCTTCGACGTGCTGCCCTGGAACTTCGAACCGTCCGAGCTCGGTGCCGCGTTCGGGCTGCAGCAGCTGAAGAAGCTCGGCGCGAACTTCGAACGCCGCGCGGAGATCTTCGACGCCTTCAACGCGGCCTTCGGCAGCTACCCGACGCTGTTCTCGCTGCCCCGCCAGCAGGAGGGCTTCCACACCGCGTGGCTGTGCTACCCGGTGCTGGTCCGGCCCGACGCCGGGTTCGCGCGCAGCGACCTGCAGGAGTCCCTCGAAGTGGCGGGCATCGACACGCGCACGGTGTGGAGCGGGAACATCACCCGGCACCCGATGATGCGGGGCGTCGAACACCGGCTCCCGGCCGACGGGCTGCCCAACGCCGACGCCGTGTTCGAGCGCGGCATGTCGCTGGGGATGAGCCACGGCACCACGACGGAGGAACTCGACCACGTGGTGGCCAGCATCCACGCCTTCGCGTCGCGCTTCGCGCCTGCGGCCGGCTCGTTGGGCTGACCCCGGAGGCGATGACGTTGCCGAGGAAACCCGTGAAGACCGCGCTCTACGCGCCGCCGATCGGGCGTGATGTGAACGCGTGGCGGGAGCAGCTGCGCCGCCTGGACGACAGCGGGCTGACCGCCGTGTCGGTGTCCGACCACTTCCTGGTGGGCCGCCAGGATCCCATCGCCGCGCTGGCCGCCATCGCGACGAGCACCCGGCGGCTGCGGGTCATGGCGCTGGTCCTGTGCAACGACTACCGGCACCCGGTGATCACCCACCACGCGGCGGCCACCATCGACGTGCTCTCCGGTGGGCGGCTGGACCTCGGCCTCGGGGCCGGTTACCTGGCCGCCGAGTACGCGGCGGCCGGGTTGCCCTACGACGAACCGGGACAGCGGGTCGACCGGCTCGCGGAGTCGGTCGAGGTCATCAAGGCGCTGTTCACCGACCAGCCGGTGCACCACGAAGCGAGGCCTACGCGGTGACCGGCCTGACCGGTTCCCCGGCACCGGTGCAAACCCCGCACCCGCCGCTGCTGATCGGCGGCGGCGGGAAGCGGATGCTCACCATGGCCGGCGAACGCGCGCAGATCGCCGGGATCCACTCGAACCTCCGGCACGGCTCCGCCTACAACGCGGCGGTCATCGAGGACATGCTGCCGGACCGGATGTCGCGGAAGATCGCGTGGGTCCGGGAGGCGGCGGAGCGCGCCGGACGCGACCCGGACCAACTGGACTACCTCTCGATCACGTGGACCTGCCGGGTGGTGGACAGCCCGCGGCAGACAGACGCGGCACTCGCCGAGGTGTGCCGGGCCTACGGGGTCGATCCGGCGGTCGGCCGGCGGTCGACGGGCCTGCTGGTCGGCACCGCGGAGCAGTGCGCCGAGCAACTCCAGCACCGCCGGGAGGAACTCGGGCTGAACTACGTCGACTTCGGGGCCGCCGACGCCGGCGAAGTCGCCCCGCTGGTCGCGGCGCTGGCCGCGCTGGACTGAAAGCCCCGCCATCCGAAAGACCCTTTGACAACGGAGTCAAGATGTCCGAAACAGTCGCGCCAAGACCCGATTCCGCGGTGCTGCGCAAGGTGGCCGTCGAGATTCGTTCCCGACGACCCCGCTTTCGTCTGCGACGTTCACGCCGCGGAAAGCCCTGGGACACCAGGAGGTTTCGCGCGATCGTTCGCGTTCTGCGGGTGGTCTGACTGCGGGTTGTGGGAGAATCGCGGGAATCGCCGCACTGGGGGCCAGATGTCAGCGGAACAGCCGAAACCCGGCTTCGAGATCAAACCCGACCACGTCATCGCGTTCGGGCGTGGCATCGTCACGCTGATCCTGCCGTGGCTGGCCGCGAGGTTCGTGTTCAAACCCAGGATCAGCACGCTGCCGAAGGACCGGCTGCTGGACCGGCTCGCGTTCTGGCGATCGGTGGCCGGGCTGCTGGTGGTGGTGACGGCGAGCATGGCGTGGCGGGAACCGTTCGACGTGGTCGGTGAAACCTTCAGCAAGGCGTTCATGACCGCGTGGTACGCGGCGCTGGCGCTGCCGCTGTCGTTCCTCGTAATGCTTGGCATGACCCGCTCGGGCTACCGCGCCGAGCTATTGCGCGGCGGCCTACGACTGTTAGGACGGGTCGTGCTCGGCGCGGGTGCCATCACGCTGCCCATCGCTCCGCTCGCCTTGCTCGACGGTGAGGAGGTTCCCATCAACACGGTCGGCAAGTTGTTGGTCTTCATCCTCGTGGTGCTGTTCATAGTCTGCTGGTACGCGCCGTTCTGGGTGTGCACGATCTACTGGGCCGCGCGCACCAGCTTCTGGACCAGCGAAATCCACCCGCTGCTCGCACCGGTCGCCTCGTCATTCCTGGTGCTGCTGATCACCGGTAGGGAGATCGTCAATCCCGACACCAAGAGCCTGCCCGTGCCGCTGTGGTTCGCGCTGAACATCTGCGGCGTGCTCTCGACGCTGACGCTGGCCGTCGTCGAGTACCGGCACGCAAGAGCCAACGGGTTCCGCTTCCGCTACGGCCCGCGCCCGGTGCCCGCACCGCAACCCCACCCCCAGGGGGCGACGCGGTAGCGCTCAGACCGTCTTCGCGGAGCCGGCCAGCTGTACGTGCCGAGAAATACTTCCGTACAGGTCAACAGCTTTCGGCATGTGACCGATCACTGTCCGACATGATCAGGTCTTGTACTGGTCCGCTTTGCCTACCTCACTGTTGCCCAACTGGCACCTGGCGGTTCTCCAAGGCGTAGCCAGTAGATGGCCTGAGTTGCTTCCGGAACGCGTCAGGCGCCACCCAGCGAGAAACAGCGGCCAAAGACGATCAGCGGCGAGGCCCAGGGGAATTGGGCGTCGGCAGTCGGCGCCCAATTCCCGCACAGGAGTCCGGCAGGGCTCGCCGGAGCTGGTGCGGATGGAGGCGTGCAAGCGGCCCCAGACGGCGCGCTCGGGGTGGTTCAGCCGATCAGGTCGGCCCAGGAGCGCTTGGCGAACGTGGTCTGGCTGCCGAAGGGGTCGACCCAGTCGTCGCCGTGCCGGACGGCGACCAGCCAGGCGCGGTCATTCTGGCGGTCGCGCATCCGGATCGAGCCGGTGGTCTCCGTGTTGGAAATCCACGCGTCATCGCGACTCACGATGTCCATACGCAGCGCGAACCGGAGCTGGTCGCCGTAGATCACGGCATTCTGGACAGTGCGCATGGGCATCGAGCCGGTACCCCTGGCGATGTAGAAGTTTTGGCCCTTGCGCTGCACCGGCCGACTCCACGACTCGCTGCCCAAACGGCACAGCAGCGGCGTGCCTAGCAAGGCGGGCACGTCGAGAAAGACCTTATCGGTGTCGAACTTGAACTGAAGGATCTCGGACTTGCCGACCGTGTTCTTGGGAGAGAAATCCGTGTTCTCCCACAGACCGACCGGGTAGAACCAGTCCTTGTCCTCCTTGCACCAGTAGAGCAGGAACGGCTGGCCGCCGCCCAGCGTCCCCGTCGCATTATTCTTGCCTCTGTATTTGAGAAGCGGGCCGCGAGTCCCGGCCTCGTCGTCCCC
The DNA here is from genome assembly GCF_900106995.1 of Saccharopolyspora shandongensis. GTDB lineage: Bacteria > Actinomycetota > Actinomycetes > Mycobacteriales > Pseudonocardiaceae > Saccharopolyspora > Saccharopolyspora shandongensis. The sequence goes on along the minus strand of NZ_FNOK01000028.1, from coordinate 93,538 downwards.
GGCCTCACGCCGGGCGGTGTCGTCGGTGGCCATAGACTTCTCCCCCCAGATCACTGTCGGACAACGGCAATCAGTGCCGGTCAGTGCTTCCCCCGAATGGGTACCCAAGTAACGGCGGCAGAATCACAGCTCCAACGCCCGCCCACTACGTCCTTTGCCCATGCCGGTCACGGATCCAGAGCAGACCGAGCCCCTCAGCATACGTCGACACGACCGGCTGGGTGGCATCCTCCACGAGTACCACCGCGCAGCATGACCTGCACGGATACGATTTTCGGCAAGTGCAGCGTTCAAGGAGTTCTTCGGCCTGAATGTGCCGTTCACGCGAGCGCGGTGGCGGGGTCGGTGTAGGTGAGGTTGTGTGCCTGCGCCACCGGCTCGTTCACCAAGGCGCCGCCCAGCGTGCTCAGGCCCTTGGCCAGCGCGTCGTCCTGACGGGCCGCAGCGCGGATGCCTTGGCTGGCGACATTGATCAGGTAGGGCAGGGTCGCCGACGTCAGGGCCAGGGTCGAGGTGCGGGCCACTGCGCCGGGGATGTTGGCCACGCAGTAGTGGATCACTCCGTCGACCACATAGGTCGGGTCGGAGTGGGTGGTCACGCGGCTGGTCTCGAAGCAGCCACCCTGATCGATGGCGATGTCCACGACGACACTGCCGGGACGCATCCTGGCGATCATTTCCCGGGTGACCACCTTGGGGGCCTTGGCCCCTGGTACCAGCACTGCGCCGATGACCACGTCGGACTCCGCGATGTACTCCGTCAGCCGGGCCCGGTTGGGTACCACCAGGTCGAGTCTGCCTCCGAAGATGTCGGCCAAGTAGGCCAGCCGGGAGGGATTGGTGTCCAGCACCCGCACCATGGCCCGCATCCCGGCGGCGATCTTGGCCGCCTCGGTGCCGGACACCCCGCCGCCGATGATCAGTACCTTCGCCGCCGGGGTCCCGGGCACACCGCCGAGCAACAGGCCGGCTCCACCGGATGGGCTCTCCAAGTGATGCGCTGCAGCCTGCACCGCCATTCGACCAGCGACCTCGCTCATCGGAGTCAGCAGCGGCAGCTTCTGGTCCGCGGTTTGCACCGTCTCGTAGGCGATGGAGTCGATCTTGCGCTCGATCAGGAACTCGGTGAGCGGCTTGTCTGCGGCCAAGTGCAGGTAGGTGAACAGCTGCTGGCCCTCGCGGAAGCGGTGGTACTCGGCAGGGATCGGCTCCTTGACCTTCACGATCAGGTCGGCGCCGGTGAACACCTCGTCTGCGTTGGGCAGGATCGTGGCTCCGGCCGCGGCGAACTCCGCGTCGGTGAATCGCGAACCGGCGCCAGCGTTCGTCTCTACCAGTACTTCGTGTCCATGGTGGACGAGTTCGGCGACCCCGTCGGGTTGAACTGACACCCGGTTCTCGTTGTCCTTGATTTCCTTCGGCACCCCAACGACAAGTTTCGACACCTGCATACCCCTTTCTGGGTTTGATCGTTCACGTCATCAACGTGGTGGTGAGGACGTCGAAGGACGTGATGGCATGGATATCGCCTCGGCCATCCCCTCCCGGGCTTCGCGTGCACTGTGCCGCGATGCGGGATGAGGCGGTCGGCGACAACCGGCGGGGCGGCCTCGTCAGGTCTGGTCCACCGTATAGCGGACGCCGGTGAACCGCCTCCGCCAGGCCGTGACCTCTGGTGCCACGCGCTCGGGCTCGACCGCCTGGTCCCGCCCTCGCGCAGGCATATCGGTGGGCGTCATTCCTCGTCGCATCAGCTCAGGTGTGCCGGTGCGCAGTGAGTTCATGTCTCCGTCGACCGTGGTGTCGGGCAGACCGATCCCGCAGGCCAGCAGGTTCGCCCGACGCGGCCGCTTCGCAGCGTGCTGGCCACCGCCCCAGCACTGGGCACCAGCGTGAACTGTTGCGAGCGGGTGAGCCTGGGGGCGCCGCAAAATAGCGGCGACCCAGCCCGTGCAGATCCTCGGCCAGCCGACCCGCCGTCTCGACCATGGCCGCGGCGTAGGCCCGGCCCGCGACCTTCCAGGACAGCATGGTCACGGAGAGCGCGGCGTTCTGGCGACGTCGAAGACGTGACCAAAATGGCCCAAGCCCTCCGGCATCACGCCTGGAACCCACTCTGACCCGTCACGCTACTACTCATCAGCTGAAACCCGATTTCGCCGGGACCGTGGCGAGTAGCGTCCTGAGTTGAGTGACTAGGGCATGCGGTTCGGGCGGGTATGCTGACTTGGATATCGAGAGAACCTCCATGTTTGCTGCTTGCGTAAAGGAAATTCGATCGCAGGAAGTTTCGAGTGTGAGGCAGTGTTGTGGATCGACGCCGAGTCGCGACGCGGCGAGCGCATACATGTCGAGGCAGGGCCTGGCGTCCGGTATCTCATCCGCATGTACCGTTGCTGTCAAGTATTGACCCCACTCGAACGCCGATACCGCGGCCTCGACGAATCGTCTTGGTGCGGAAGACACCAGTGCAACCGGTAATTGACCTGCGGCCAAGGACATGAGGTCGGTCGAACCGTTACGCAGGCACAGGCTTCCGCTGGTAAGTGCTTTGATCGCGTAGTCCGTGCACCATTCCTCTACCTCAGTGGGGTCCAGGCCTCTGGACAGTGCGGCGAGGCATTCCAGCCATTTCCTGGAGCCCTGGAATTCTACGGAATCGTCGGGTATTCGACGGTGTCCCCGCAGGGTGAGGAGGACATGCCAGATTTCTTTCCAGATGCTCCTGATGTTGATGAGCACATCATCATCGAGGTTGAAGATGATCCCAGTAATCGGGGGCGTTGAAATTTTCTGGACCTGCCGTATTTTCGGGGATTGTTTCATGGGCAATATCCTGCAACTGTCCGCGGCCTGTCTTTCTGGAGTCCGGGGCGTAGGAGGTCTTCCAGGCTGAAAGCGCCGCTGCTGGCCTGTGGACAGCAATGACAAAGTGGAACCACTTGCGTCGGATGTTAACGTCGAATTTTTTTCGGCCACGTGCGTGTTGCAGACCACCATGAGCCACCGGTGACGAGGTGTCATTGTTCCGCCGACACCGTTTGAGCGGAGCTGCTTGTGTCCGCGCCCCTCTTCCGCACAACGCGCCACACGCGATCTCAATCACCACAGCGTCAACCACCATCGGCTGGCTGCGCTGACCCGCCGGCAAGCTGATCAAGTGCCGGTTCCGTGCGACGGTGATCAGGTCTGCGACCAGGTCGGCATGCTCGCGGCGAGGTCGGTGATCGCACGGCACCAGCGCGCGCTGACGTCGGGCACGTCCTCGATCTCGTTGATGGCCGGAGCGGAATTCGATGAACACCGGGCTCACGTTATTGATCTTGAAAGTGGCCCGCCGTGCTCTTCTGGCCCTGGCCGTATTGCCTTTCGTCGAGGTCCGCACTGCGCCGTACGGCGGCTTGTCAGCGAGCCGAACCTGAGCCATCGTGTTCATTCTCGTTCGAATTGGGGTGATTCTGTGCACTACCGAACAACGATGCTGCTAGTGACCACCCTCCTGCTGACCATGAACGGCACCGCGGGGGCCGCGGACGATCCCGCACCCGCTCCGCCGATGGGCTGGAATTCCTGGAACAAGTTCGGCTGCGACATCAACGAGCAGTTGATCATTGAGACCGCCGACGCGATGGTCGCCTCCGGCATGAAGGACGCCGGGTACCAGTACGTCAACATCGACGACTGCTGGATGGCGCCGGAGCGCGGCGCGGACGGACGCCTGCAACCCGACCCCGTGCGCTTTCCAGCCGGCATCAAGGCGGTCGCCGACCACGTCCACGCCAAGGGCCTGAAGCTGGGCATCTACTCCTCTGCGGGAACCAAGACCTGCCAGGGCCTGCCCGCCAGCCTCGATCACGAGGAGGTTGACGCCCGGACCTTCGCCGACTGGGGCGTGGACTACCTCAAGTACGACAACTGCAACAACGAGGGCCGTCCGGCCGTCGAGCGCTACCAGAAGATGGGCGAGGCGCTGCGCGCGACCGGCCGCCCCATCGTCTACAGCATCTGCGAATGGGGCGAGAACGACCCGTGGGAGTGGGGTCGCGAGGTCGGCGGCCACCTGTGGCGCACGACCGGCGACATCAGTGACTCCTGGAACAGCATGACCGGATTGCTCGACCAGCAGGTCGGCATCGAGCAGCACTCCGGTCCGAATGGCTGGAATGACCCGGACATGCTCGAAGTCGGCAACGGCGGCATGACCGACGCCGAGTACCGCGCGCACTTCTCCCTCTGGGCGCTGCTGAACGCGCCGCTGCTCGCGGGCAACGACTTGCGCACCATGGATCAATCCACAAAGGACATCATGCTCAACCCCGAGCTGATCGCGATCAACCAGGACTGGGGCGGGAAACAGGGCTACCGGGTCCGCGACGACGGTGAAACCGAGGTGTGGGCCAAGCCCGTCTCGGACGGATCGGTGGCCGTCGTGCTGTTCAACCGCACTGGCGAAGACCAGGACATCCAGGCGAAGGCGGGCGAGGTCGGACTGCCCGATGCCGCCGGCTACCGGTCGCGGGACCTGTGGACGGGCGTTGAAACCAGCATCGGCGGCGAGATCCGGGCGTCGGTCCCGTCGCACGGCGCAGTGGCGTACCGGGTGTGGCCGAACCCGGGGGAGAAGTCGTGACCAGAACGCCCATCCTCGTTCTCACCCGCACTGCCGCCGCAGACGTCTGGTGCGGTCGTTCGGACGCGTCGTGACGTCCACCCGCCGCAGCCTTGCCCGCGGTCGAACCGCTGAGCTCGAACCAGAACCGGTCCGAACCCTGAACCGCCGGCTCGTACTCCTTGAGATTCAGCAGGCCTCGACGTGCTCGCCGGAGACTTCGACGTGTAGCGGCTCGGGGAACTCCTCGGCATAGGAGCACACCGCGAAGTGCGCTGCAGGCCGACCTTTGTTGGCCAGTGGCAACGCGATCACGCCATCGGCAACCGAGCCCGACGCCGCGGGCCGGTCCGGCAACGCCCGCGGTCCCCCTGCCGTGTTCCTGCAACGGAAGTCGCTGCTTCTCCGGTGGCTTCGGGTGCCAGCGGTCGACGGGCTCGGGAACCGGGCTCGGCTTCTCCGCGCGCGGCGGCTCGCCGGTGTTCTCGAAGTCGAACACCGGCACCAGGTCGCCGGCGGCTGTCCAGCGCACTCGGAGCCGCCGCAGCGATTGCTCATTCCTTCGCGCGGTGGGGCTCGTTGTCGAGTTCGTCGGGAGTGTCGTTCGATGTGGCGTGGCTGCGGCGGGTCGCGAGGAGCGCCCAGCCGAGCCCAGCCAGCAACAGCAGCACGACTCCGACCACCACCAGCTGGTCGGAGATGAGCGCCGATACGTGCTGTACCCAGGTTTGCGCGGCGAACTGCGCGTCGATGCCGACGATCCCACCGAGGGATCCGGTGCCGTCGGTGGCGAGGAACAGCGCGCCGAGTGTGATGAAGACCAGCCCGGAGAGCAGCGTGGTGCTGTGCACGCGGAGCGGGCCGAGCTTCAGCTCCCGGCCGCGCAGCCACCGGCGTCGCCCGAGGTCGAAGCGGTCCCACAGAGCGGCGATCAGGAACAACGGCACCGCCATGCCCAGTGCGTAGATGGCCAGCAGCAGCCCGCCGTAGGCGGGGTTGGCTCCAGTCATGGCGATCGTCAGCACGCTGCCGAGCAGAGGACCGGCGCAGAATCCGGCCAGTCCGTACACAGTGCCCAGCAGGTACACCGACAGCGCCGAGGAGATCTTGATCCGCCCGCTGAGCCGTTGCGCCGCCGTGGAGCCGAAGCCGAGCCCGAAGATCTGCCCAGCGCCGAGCACGATCATGATCGATCCGCCGATCAGCACGACGAGGTCGCGGTGCTCGTTGAGCACCGCACCGATCGAGCCCGCGGCCGCGCCCATCGGCACCAGGGTGGTGGTCAGGCCCAGGTAGAAGATGCCGGTGCGCAGCAGCAGTCGCACCCGGTCGGCGAATGCGTAGGCGAAGAACGCCGGCACGAGAAGTGCGGAGCACGGGCTGAGCAGTGACAGCACGCCGCCGAGGAACGCGCCGAAGTAGCCGATGGTCACGGCTTGGTCCGTTCCGCTTCGATCACCGTGACGAACTGCTCCAGTGGCTGGGCGCCGAGCACCGCCTGCTCGTTGATGAGGAAGGACGGGGTGCTGGACGCCCCGAGCGCCTGTCCTTCGGCCAGGTCGGTCTGGATCGCCTGCATGATCGCCGGGTCGTTGCGGTCGGCGTTGAACTTCGCGAGGTCCGGCACGCCCGCTTCGCGGGCCACCTGCTGGATGACTTCTTCCGGGAACGACGGCTTGTGACCGTTGTTGCCCCGCGCGTAGGCGGCGTTGTGGAACTCCCAGAACCGGCCCTGGCGGGCGGCGGCCCGGGCTGCCTTGGCGACCTCCACGGACTCCGTGCCGAAGATCGGGAAGTCGCGCCATTCGATGCGCAGCACCCCCGGGGTGACGTACCGCTTGATCAGCTCCGGCTCGACGTCGGCGGTGAACTTCGAGCAGAACGGGCAGCGGAAGTCCTCGTACTTGATCAGCACCACCGGTGCGTCGGTGCGCCCCATCGCGAACGGGTCACCGGGCTGGCGCCGCTGCAGGGTTTTCAACACCGCGGCGATGTCGTCCTCCTGGGTCGCGGCGGGTTGTTGCGCCGACTCCGGGGACGGCCTGCCGCCGAACGCGCCCCATGCCAGCGCCGCCACGGCGACCACGACCAACGCGGCGAACCCCCACCGGAACGCCGGTGAGCCCTTCGAAGCCACCACAACCACCTCTCTTCTACCAAACTTAGTAGCATTTCTATTGTGCATAGTAGAATCACGGCGTCGGCGCCTTCTCGGTGCCCCGGGCAAGACGATCGAGGTCTTGGTGCGCGGTTGGACAGCCCGGCACTTATCCCACGTACTACAACCTGGTTCTGCTCGCCCTGGGCCGGGCTGCGCTCGGCGCGGGGCTGCCGGCTGCCTGCGGCAGGGCGCCTATGACCTACCCTGCCGACCGGAAGGGGGAGTTCCGATGCGCAGCCTGGGGCCACTCGAGTCGGCCGTGATGAACCTGCTGTGGGAAGCGGCGGATCCGATGAGCGTGCGGGAGGTGCTGGACGGACTCCGCGACCGCGGCCTCGCCTACACGACGGTGGCCACCGTGCTGGAGAACCTCCACCGCAAGCAGTGGGTCGACCGCGACCGGCTCGGCCGGGTCTGGTTCTACCGCCCCCGCCTGCAGGCCAGCGAGCATGCCGCGCTGCTGATGCGGGAAGCGCTCGCGGCCAGCAACAGCCCGCGCGCGACGTTCCTCAGGTTCGTCGACGAGATCAGCGACGAGGAAGCCGCGATGCTGCGGGAACTGCTCGCCGAGACGCCGGAGGACCGATGACACCGCTGCTCATCGGGCTGTTCGCCTACACCGCAGCGCTGGCCGCATGGGGACCCCGCCTGATGCGAGCCTGTCGACGCTGGCAATCCGCGGCGCCCAGACTCGGGCTCGTCCTCTGGGCCACGCTGGCCACCTCGTGGGTCGTATCGATGATCAGCGCGGGTCTCGCCGCGATGGCACAACTCTCCGGCGGCCTCGGTCTCGCCGGTTTGCTGCACGCCTGCCTGCGCGCGCTGCTGGCGATCATCGGGGTGCGCGACCTTGCCGACGCGCCCGCTGCCATCGCACTGCTCGGTTCCGTCCTGGTGATAGTGCGGCTGTTCGCCGTTGCCGCACACCATGCCCGGCAGACCCGGCGGCACCGCAAGCTGCACCGGCATGCCCTGCTCTCGTCCTCGGGCACGATTGTCCGCAATGGAATTCGGGTTGCCGTCGTGGAAACCGAGCAGCTTGCTGCGTACTGCGTTCCCGGGCGAGGCTCTACCGTCGTACTCACCACAGGCGCACTGCGCCGGCTCGTGCCGGCCGAACGAGATGCTGTTCTCGCGCACGAGATCGCTCACCTGCGCGGGAAGCACCACCTCGTGCTGGGCTGGGCGGCGATCCTCGCGCGCGCCTTTCCCTTCGTGCCGCTGCTGAAGGCGGCTTCGCAGGAGATCGCCCGTCTCGCCGAGTGGATCGCTGACGATCAGGCGGGCCGCCGACACGGGAATCGAGCGGTGGCCCGCGCGCTGACCGTGATGGCCACGAGCAACCGGAAATCCACCATCCGCGTGCCGAAAACAGCTCTCGCGGCGGTGGGTTCCGGCGTTCCGGAACGGGTCAGGCGCCTAGTCCAGCCCCGGGCGGCAGTGCGCTCGGCATGCTGGCGGATCGTCGCTGCGCTCACCTTGCCGTTGCTTGCGCTCGTTGTGGCGGCGGCTGTGCTCGTCCCATGTGCCACCGCCGACCCGACACCCATCTGCGCCGGACGCGCGAGCGTCACGGACTCCGCGTACTGACGACGCCTTGGTGGGACAGGCGGGTTTGCCTTGTGATCTGCGGACGTAGGAACAGGTGGTGCTGATGGCGCCCCGGCCAGCCGGTCGAGGTTTCCGCGTGAACCAGGAGGAGCGCTGTGTCACACCAGCTCGAACCAGGCTGGTGCGACACAGCGCGACTGTGACGCCTGGGGGTACCGCTTGTTCAGGCGGCGTCGTTGCTGGGCATGCTGGCGTATTCCTCGATGCGGGTGATGAGGTCGTCTTCGAAGCGGAAGTACACGGCGGCGTCGACCCGGAAGAGCGCTCCGTCCTTCATGACCACGTTCACGACGTGCTGCTGGAGGACTTCGTCGGGCTGGGAGAACTGCCGGGTGATGTCGTAGCGCATCGACTGGATGGGCCCGATCTGGGCTTCCATGCCTGAGATGTTCTCCTGGATCGTCGAGTCGCCCTTTCCGTCGTTGTGCCAGACGGTGGCCTTTTCGGAGCACATCGCTTGCGCATCGGCCCATTCCCGGTTCTCCAGGTGGCGGAGGTAGGTGATTGCCTTGTCTTTGAGGTCCTGGCTCATGGCGTTGCTTCCTTCGGTGCGTGGTGTGACCTGTCGGGAATCGGGGGCGCTCAGTTCTTGGCGTAGACGAGAGCGCGTTCTCCTGCCTCGACTCGCATGGGCAGGTGGTTGCCGGGAGGCGAGAGAGGACAGGTGAACACGGCCGGGGCCAGGTGGTGGTGCGAGAGCGTTGCCTGGTTGAAGTCGACCGTCAGGGTGCTGCCGGGGGCCAGGAGGGGCAGGACCAGCCAGCGGCCGATTTCGGGTGTCTCCGTTCCGTTGGTCTCGTCGGTGAAGACCACGAGTCGCTGGCCCGGCATGTCTTCGAGTACGGACAGCACGTATTCAGTGCCGTTGATGGAGACGGCGAGGTCGACGGGCGCGAAGATGGCTTCCGTGCTGCGGGGAGTCGTCAGGCGGCCCACGTCGATCCGGCGACCCTCCGGAGCTGCTCGGTATTCGCCTTCGAAGACCCAGGCCGGGTCGTAGGGGTAGGTGTCGATCCCGCTGAGGCCAGACCGGGCGAGAGCCTCGTGGTCCATGACGACCACGCCATAGAACCCGCCCGCGCCTCCCGCAAAGCCCACGCGTCCCCCGGAGAATTCAAGAGCGCTGCCGGAAGGCACTTCGGCCGTTCCGTTCACCGCCTCGCCGTTGACCGTCACGCTGTCGGCGGCAGCGGCCGACATCGTCAAGGCGCCCGCCTCGGTGATGCGCCACTGCCCGGGAACGCCCGGGATGACGTGGGCATCCCAGCCGGTCACCCTGCCGTTGGCGACAACCTTCGCCTTGCCGTTCGGGCCGGCGATCTCGTCCCACCTGGCCTTGCGCCACGCCTCGTAGTCGGCGGGCACGCTGCTCGCTGTCTGCTGGTGCGAGGGAACGTGATCCGGATCCATGAGATGTCCTTTCTTTCTTCCTGCCGTGGCGTGAACGCTGTCCGCCTGAGATCAACCTACGTCTGCCATGCGTCTTAAGCACAATTCCTTGCTTATGGAGCAAAGAGTTGGGCTTGGGGCTGCCCGTCGGGCAATCACGACGCTGTCTTGGCGCGGCTGTGGGGTGGAATTCAGACGCGGCGTGCGGCCCACGCGGTGCGTTCGGTGCGCACTGCGAGGTCGTTGCGGCGCAGGATGCTGTGCGGGCTGCCCGTGTCTAGCAGCTGATCCAGCGCAGTGAGGTCCTCGGCCGTGAGCACACCGGCTACGGCGTCGCGCATGCGTCGCAGGCCGCTGAGCGCGTATCGGCCGACCGCCATGGAGCGGGAGTGTTCGATGTCGACGGTGATCGTCCGTTCGCCTTCGAGAGTGAATCCGGCGGCGGTCAGCTTGGCGCCCCAGTCGGCCCCCCGGTGGGGTACGTGCTCGGCGTGGCGACGGTCGCTCGCGGCGTGGCAGCGCTTCTCCAGGCCAGGGTGGTCCTCGGGGGCGTCATCGGGCAGGAACCGGGGAAAGCTGGCGAGTTCGACGACGGCGAACAGTCCGCCAGGGGCGAGCGTGTCGCGCACCTGGCGCAGGGTGCGGTCGGGATCGGCCATGTGGTGCAGGGATGCCGAAGCCCACACCAGGTCGGGCTCGCCGAGTTTCGGCCACGTCGAGTCGAGGTCGGCCTGGACCGTGCGCACGCGGTCGGCCACCCCGTGCCCGTGGGCCTTTTCCCGCAGGCGACGCAGATGGTCGGCCGACGAGTCGACGGCGGTGACATGCGCCTCGGGGAAACGGGCGAGCAGCGCGAATGTCCCAACGCCGGTTCCGCACCCCAGGTCCACGATCTGGCGGGGGCTCGCCGCGAGGGGCAGCCACGCGGTGATGGACGCGGTGTGCTCGGCGAGGACCTCCGCGTCGAGCTCCAGGATTTCCGCCTGGTCGTCCACGTCGTTCCGGTGTCCGTGTCCGTGTTCGTGATGGTGGCCCGGGGGGCCGTCATGGTCCTGCGCAGTGGGCGTCATGACGGCGACAGTAGGCCGCTCATGCGCTAGATGCACGGAGTCTTGCCCGTGAGGCAAGACGATGGCTGCTCGAGTTGCTGACCACGCAAGTGACCACAGAGACCCGGGGCGTCAGCCGGTCGTCATGATCGGTCCGCGTCCGGCCGGGCCTTCTTGTCGGTGTGGTGCCCGCGGCGGGCCTCGCGGTCGAAGATGCCCAGGATCTCGCACGGCCCGCCTGCGGTGCCGATCGCGTGAGGGAGCATGGTCGGGAACTCGGCGGCCTGGTTGGTCTCCACGCGGAAGCGGCGGTGGCCCAGCATCAGGACGGCTGTGCCGGAGAGGACGACGAGCCACTCTCGGCCCGGGTGTGCGCGCATGCTGGCTGGGTTGTCCGGTGGCGGGCTCGTCATGCGCTGGCGCATGACGGTCATCCCGGGCTCCGCTTTGATCGGCCACCGCATCAAGCCGTGGGTGCCATCGATCATCGGATTGGCGATCACGTCGTCGGTGTCCGTCTCGACCAGCTGGTCAAGAGAGGTGTCCAGGGCCCGGGCCAGGGTGACGAGCTGGTCCAGGGCGAGGCGGCGCTGGCCGTTCTCGATCCGGCTGAGCGACGACGGACTCAGCCGGGCACGGGTGGCCAACTCCTCCAGCGACCAGCCCTGCGCCACCCGCAGAGCGCGGATGCGTTTGCGTACCAGGCCGTCCAACTCGCCATCGTCTTGCGTCATGGGCACGATCTTATGCCGAAGCCGCAACCCGTGCTTACCGTCGAGGTGCAGCCCCACGCACGTGAAGAAGGAGCCACCGCCATGCCTGAGACCAGGACGGACCCACTACCGGCGGAAACCGTCGACGCCGTGGTGATCGGCGGTGGCGCCGCGGGCTTGAACGGCGCGCTGATGCTGGCCCGCTCACGCCGCTCGGTCGTCGTGATCGACAGCGGGACGCCCCGAAACGCCCCGGCCGAGGGGGTGCACAGCCTGCTCGGCCTGGACGGCACACCGCCCGCAGAGCTGCTGCGCCGAGGCAGGGAGGAGGTGCGCCGCTACGGCGGGCAGCTTGTGGCCGGAGAGGTGGTCTCCGCCGCGCCGGCCGTGCCTTCGGCCGACGGAGATCCGCGCTTCGCCATCACCCTGGCCGACGGCAGCCTCGTGCAGGCGCGCCGGGTGCTGGTCGCCACCGGACTGCGCGACGTGCTCCCCGACATCCCCGGCCTGGCCCCGCACTGGGGCCGCGGCGTGGTCCACTGCCCGTATTGCCACGGATGGGAGGTCCGCGACGAACCGATCGGTGTGCTGGCCGTGGGCCCGGGCTCGGTTCACCACGCGCTGTTGTTCCGTCAGCTGACCGAGGACCTGGTGTACTTCACCCGCGGCATCGATCTGGATGAGGACACCCGCGCGCGGTTCGCCGCCCGTGGCATTCGCGTCATCGACACCCCGGTCGCCGAGGTCCAGTCCGACGGGAACGGCATCACCGGCGTGCTGCTGACCGACGGGCACGTCGTGTCGCGCCGTGTCCTCGCCGTCGTCACCACGACGCTAGCTCGCGCGGACGGGCTCGACGGCCTGCGGTTGCCGATGGAGGACCTGCCAGGCGGCATGGGCCGCCGCTTCGTCACCGGCATGGCGGGGACCACCGAAGTGCCGGGGGTGTGGGTGGCGGGCAACGCCACCGACCTGACCGCACAGGTCGGTGCCTCCGCCGCGACCGGAGCCCTCGCCGGCGCCCACCTGAACGCCCACCTCGCCGCCGCGGACACCAACGCGGCTCTCGCTGCCGCGTCCAGCGTCACTCACGCCTGAAGCGCCGCGCCGCACGGCGACTCCATACGCCCAAGAACCCGGCACCCACCTCTGCACACGACACTGGGACCTCCGAGACCGTCGCCTCATGACACCTCGCCACAAAGCCAGCACCCACCCGCCGCAGACACAGCGATTCACCACCGGAGGTGCCACGAACGCGTCGGGCGAGACGGTGCCCGATGTCTCCTGTCGCGAGGCGTTCGAGTGCAACCTGCGCTACTCGACCACGCGGGTCGCAGGCGGCGGCGATGTCGGCCTGAAGCCCTCCGGACAGATGATCGGTGGTCAAGCCTCGCCACCGAACTAGACCGGGAAGTTCGATTGGGGCGCAAGAAAAAGCCGGGTGCCGAGTGTCCAGTCGTGACACCCGGCACCCGGCTTGCTCCCCTGGTTGCGGACGAGGTTCTCAGTCCGCGATCTTGGACGGGTGCATCGCCAGCGGCGTGACCTCGATGTTCATGTACGGGAACAGCGGTAGCCCTGACAGCAGTGCATGCAGTTCGTCGTGGTCGGCGACGTCGAGGATCGAGAAGTTGGCGTATTCGCCGGCGATGCGCCACAGGTGTGGCCATCTTCCTTCTCGTTGCAGCTTCTGGCTGTACTCCTTCTCGCGCGCGATGATGTCACCGCGCTCCGCCGGGGCCAGGTCCGGTGGCAGGTGTACGTCCATGCGGACGTGGTAGAGCATCAGTCACTCCAAAATGGACAGTCGTCAGGCCTGCTCCGGATCGAGGATGAAGCCGTACTCGACAGTTCCCCCGCTCCCGTCGGACGCGGGCTGCGGCGACAGCATGAGCTCCGGCTTGACCGCCGAGGCGATGTCGTCGTCGTTGTGCTCGTCGCCGGGGAAGTACAGCTGGGCGGTCAGCAGTTCGTGACCGGGGGCGGACACCTTGACGTGCAGGTGAGCCGGGCGCCAGGCGTGCCAGCCGGCGGCGGCGATCAGCTTGCCGCAGGCGCCGTCGGTGGGGATCTGGTACGGCGCTGGGCGGACCGTGCGGATCTCGAACTTGCCGTCGGCGTCGGTGGTGAAGGTCGCGCGCAGGTTCCACTCCGGGAGGCCGGGCGCGAACTGGGAGTAGAAGCCGTCGGCGTCGGCGTGCCACAGTTCGACCTTGGCGCCCGCCAGGGCTGAGCCGTCGGTGGAGGTCACCTGCCCGGTCCAGGTGAGCGGCGTGCCGGGCTCGTTCTCCCGCATCGGCACGGATCCACGGGCGCCCTGCTCAGGGGCGTCCGGGACGTAGTACGGGCCTTCGATGGTGCCCTTGTTGCCCTGCCGGTGTTCGGTGGCGACCTCCTCGATCACGTGCTCGACCCAGACGTCCAGGAACAGCGGCCACTCACCGCCCTCGCCGACGCTGATCAGCCACGCCTTGAGCGCGTTGTACTCGTCGTAGGTGACCTTGTGGCGGCGGATCGTGCCGTACACGGCTTCCAGCACCTCGCGGGCCAGCAGGCTGACGCGCTCCTTGGGCGTCCCGGCCACGCCGGCGAGCTTGTCGCTCTTGAACCGTTCGGTCGCGTTCGCGCCAGAGGCAGCGGCGGTAGCCGTCTCGTGGGTGGCGGTCATGAATCCTCCTTGATTCGCGGTGGGGTCAGCGGTCCAGGCGATAGCGCTGGAGCTTCTCGGGATCGATCTCGGCGCCGAGGCCGGCGCCGGGGCGGACGGTCAGCTCGCCGTCGGCGATGCACAGCGGCTCGGTGAGCAGGTCGTCGCTCATGTCGAGGAAGTTCGACAGCTCGCCCGGCCTGCGCGACGTCAGCTCGTAGGCCGCGCCGAAGGCGACCGTGCACAGGGAGCCGAGCTGACCGTCGATCTGGTTGCCCATCACCACTTCCAGGCCGAGCCCCTCGGCGAGGTGGTGGGTGCGCTGCGACCGGGTGAAGCCGGTTCGCGCGGTCTTGATGCTCACCGCGGTGGCGGAGCCGCCGAGGATCTCGCGGGTGACGTCGGCGGGCGTGACGGCGGACTCGTCGGCGATGAAAGGCACATCCAACTGTGAGACGAGCCAACGGCGGCCGAGCACATCGTCGGCAGGGCAGAGCTCCTCGGCGAACAGCAGCCCGAGGTCGGCCATCTCCTTCATGGCGTGGGCGGATTCGGCGGCGGTCCATCCGCGGTTGCCGTCCACGTACAGGTCGATGCCTTCGCCCAAGCCCTCGCGCAGGGCGCGCACGACGGCGGTGTCCAGCGACACCGGGCGGCGGCCTACCTTGACCTTGAACGTGGTGATGCCGTGGGTGTCGCGCATCCGTTCGGCTTCGGCGACCATCGCGGCCGGTTCGTCGAAACCGAGCATGTGCGACACGCGCATGCGGTCGGTGTACCCGCCGAGCAGTTCGGTGACCGAGACGTCGAGGGTGCGCCCGAGCGCATCCCAGATCGCCATGTCGATCGCTGACTTGGCGGTCGGGTTGCCGACGGTCCGGGCGAGTCGGGTGTGGACGGTTTCTCGGTCGAGCAGGCTCAGGCCGACGACCTGCGCGGCGAAGATCGTGTCGATTGCAGCGACGATCCCGGCCTGGGTCTCGCCGTAGGTGAACGGCCGGGGCGGGGCCTCGGCGACGCCGACGATCCCGTCGTCGGTGTGCACCCGCACGAGGACGTGCTCGGCGACGTGCACCTCGCCGGAGGCGAACCGCAGCGGCTTGCGGTAGGGGATGGCGAACGGGATCGCCTCGACCTGCGTGATCTTCATCGGTTGACCTCTGCCGTTGGTCTGGTGGGCGGGAAGACGTCCTCGAGTGCTGCGAGGGCTCCTGCGACGAGCGGGGACTGGGTCTCGCGGTGCCAGGCCAGGGCGAGCTCGACCGTTGCCGCGCCGGCGAGGTCGCGGAACACGACGCCGGCCAGTGGAAGAGACCGGGCCGAGGCGGGTACCACGCCGACGCCCAGGCCACCGGCGACCAACGCGAGCAGTGCCGCGGTACCGGGAGCTTCGTGCTGCTGCTGTGGGGTGAACCCGGCCTCTCGGCAGCTGCGCGCGACCGCCTCGTGCACGACGGAGTTGCGTCCGGTGTAGGTCACGAGCGGCTCGGCTCGCAGGTCCGTCATCGCCACGACAGGCTCGACGGCCAGCCGGTGGTCGGCCGGGACCGCGAGGATCAGCGGCTCGACCTCGATCACCCGGAAGTCGATGTCGTCACCGGTCACTGGCGGGCGCAGCACCCCGATGCCGAGAGTTCCGCTGCGCAAGTGCTCGCACTGATCGGCGGTGAGCAGGTCGGCGCGGACCTCCAGCTCCACGTGCGGCACCCGCTGGGCGAGCGCCCGGGCCAGGTGCGGCAGGTGGGAGAACGCGGCCGTGCCGGTGAATCCGACCCGGAGCAGGCCGAGCTTGCCCTCGCCGATGCGCTGGACCCCGCGCACCCCGTCCTTCAGGGTCGCCAGCACTCGCTGGGCCTCGGCCAGGAAGAACTCGCCGGCCGGCGTCACCCGGACCTGTCGCGTCGTCCGGGCCAGCAGGGTGACGCCCAGCTCCTTCTCCAGCTGCCGGATGGCGTGCGACAGCGCCGGCTGGGCGACGTGCAGCTGCTCGGCCGCCCGGGCGAAGTGGCACGTCTCGGCGACAGTGACGAAGTAGCGCAGGTGCCGAAGCTCCATGAGATGCCTCCTCCCGTGTCCCTGTCACCGATCTCCTCACGGTAGGAAGCGAACTCATCGAGGACAAAGACCTGATTTCGAATGATTAATAAACAGCGACTATCAATCGCACCCTAGGTCAGGTCTAGGCACTTGTCCGGTGTGACCGGCGACACGAGATGCCATCGTTCTTGGTCATGCCACGGCGGCACGGACCGCCGGAGGCCGGTCAAAGCCGATCCGCGCCGCTGGAGGACCCATGAGCGAGATGCTGGAGCACGTATCCGCGGTCGTCGCCGACGCCGTCGTCGAGGACCCCGAGACGGGCGTGTACCGCGCCAACCGGCGGATCTTCACCGACGAGGAGATCTTCGAGCTCGAGATGAAGCACATCTTCGAGGGGAACTGGATCTATCTCGCTCACGAAAGCCAGCTCCCGAACCCGGGGGACTACTTCACCACCTACATCGGCCGCCAGCCGGTGGTGATCACCCGCGGAAAGGACGGCGAGCTGCACTGCCTGATCAACGCCTGCGCGCACCGCGGCGCGATGATCTGCCGCCGCAAGACCGACAACCGGATCACGCTGACCTGCCCGTTCCACGGATGGACGTTCCGCAACGACGGCAAGCTGCTCAAGGTCAAGGACCCCGACGGGGCCGGCTACCCGGACTCCTTCGACACCGGTGGTTCCCACGACATGACGAAGGTCGCGCGCTTCGACTCCTACCGCGGCTTCCTGTTCGGCAGCCTCAACCCCGACGTCCTCCCGCTGGCCGAGCACCTCGGTGACACCACGAAGATCATCGACATGCTCGTCGACCAGTCTCCAGACGGCCTGGAAGTGCTGCACGGCGCGTCGACCTACACCTACGACGGCAACTGGAAGGTGCAGGCGGAGAACGGCGCCGACGGCTACCACGTCACCGCCACGCACTGGAACTACGCGGCCACCACGGCGCGCAGGAACACCGGGGAGTCCAAGAACAGCACCAAGACTCTCGACGCCGGCAGCTGGGGCAAGTCCGGCGGTGGGTACTGGTCGTTCCCGCACGGGCATCTGTGCCTGTGGACTTGGGCCGGCAATCCCCAGGACCGCCCGCTGTGGCCGCGCATGGACGAGCTGAAGGAGAAGTTCGGCGACGCCAAGGGCGAGTTCATGGTTCGCGGTTCCCGCAACCTCTGCCTCTACCCCAACGTGTACCTGATGGACCAGTTCTCCACCCAGATCCGGCACTTCCGGCCGATCGCGCCGGACAAGACCGAAGTCACCATCTACTGCATCGCGCCCAAGGGTGAAAGCGCCGATGCCCGGGCGTGGCGGATTCGCCAGTACGAGGACTTCTTCAACGCATCCGGCATGGCTACCCCGGACGACCTGGAGGAGTTCCGCTCCTGCCAGCTCACCTTCCGTGCGACGGCCGCGCCGTGGAACGACATGAGCCGCGGCGCGCAGCACTGGCTCACCGGCCCCGATGAGGTCGCCGAAGCCCTCGACATGAAGGGCGTCATCTCCGCGGGCAGGAAGAACGAGGACGAGGGCCTCTACCCCGTCCAGCACGGCTACTGGCGGGAAGCCATGCAGGCCGCCATCGATGCCGAACGAGACAAGACGGCGGGAAGCGACGCCAAGTCCATGTCGACCGCCACCGCGTGAGGAGAATCCGGATGACTGTCACCGCCGACACCACCGAGACGAGTGCCTCCGGCGCTGGAACCGGCAAGACGATCACGCAGCAGGACATCGAGCAGTTCCTCTACCGCGAGGCTCGCTACCTCGACGACCGCGAGTTCGAGAAGTGGCTGGAGTGCTACGCCGCCGACGTCGTCTACTGGATGCCCTCCTGGGGAGACGACGATCTGCTCTCCTCGGACCCGCAGACATCGATCTCGTTGATCTACTACCCGAACAAGGGCGGACTGGAGGACCGCGTCTTCCGCATCCGCACCGAGCGCTCCAGCGCGACCTCGATCCCGGAACCGCGCACCAGCCACAACATCAGCAATGTCGAACTGATCGAGCGCCGTGGCGACCTGGTGGACGTGCGGTTCAACTGGCACACCATGTACTTCCGGTACAAGACCGTGGACCCGTACTACGGGACGTCCTTCTACACCATCGACTTCTCCGGGCCCGCGCCGCTGATCCGCCGCAAGACCGTGGTGCTGAAGAACGACTACATCCACCACGTCGTCGACATCTACCACATCTGAGCGGAGAACGGCCATGACCCACAAGGTCGCGCTGTCCTTCGAGGACGGTGTTACGAGGTTCATCAGCTGCGCGGAGGACCAGACCGTCGCCGACGCGTCCTACCGGCAGCGCATCAACATCCCGCTCGATTGCCGCGACGGCGCCTGCGGCACCTGCAAGGCGTTCTGCGAATCCGGCGACTACGACGGCGGCGCCTACATCGACGACGCGCTCACCCAGGATGAAGCCGCCTGCGGCTACGTGCTGCCGTGCAGCATGAAGCCGAAGTCCGATCTGGTGCTGCGAATCGCGAGCACGTCGGCGGTCGCGAAGACGCAGGCGGCGACCTACCCGGCCACACTGACCGCGCTCGAACGGCTTTCTCCCACCACTGTGGCCGTCACCCTGGAAACACCGGAGCGCGACAAGCTCGCGTTCTTGCCCGGGCAGTACGTCAACATCGCCGTGCCCGGCACCGACGAATCGCGGTCCTACTCGTTCAGCAACGGCCCCGACGACAAGCACTTGACCTTCCTGGTCAAGCTCACGCCCGGGGGCGTGATGTCGGACTACCTGACCGAACGGGCGAAGCAGGGCGACGCGCTTACCTTCACCGGGCCACACGGCAGTTTCTTCCTCCGCGAGACCGAACGGCCCGTACTGCTGCTCGCCGGCGGCACCGGGCTAGCACCGATCCTGTCGATCCTGCGGACCATGCGAGCCACGGGATCGAACCGGCCGGCGCACCTGATCTACGGTGTCACGACCGACGACGACCTCGTCGAAACCGAGACCTTGCGTGATCTTGCCCGGCAGCTCGACAACTTCACCTGGGACTACTGCGCCGCCGACCCGGACAGCAAGGCGCCCAACAAGGGGTACGTCACCACGCTCATCCGCGACCAGCACTTGCACGACGGCGATGTCGCGGTCTACCTCTGCGGTCCGCCGCCGATGGTCGAAGCCGTGCGCAAGCACTTCACCGAAGACGGGTTCGAGCCGACCGGGTTCTACTACGAGAAGTTCGCCCTCGCGGCCAGCACCAGCGTGCCGCCCCGGGCCGAAGGGGTGGCAGCGCCCGAGCTGGACGCCACACCGGGGGACACCGAATCCGAACCGGTTCCGGACGTCGAACCAGGACCTGCGATCGCCCTGGCCACGCTCGGGTCGGATGGCCGCACCGGGGCGAGCCGCACCGTCGCCGGGCAGACCCTCTTCCCGATGGCTACCATCCCACCGCTCAACGCAGGCTCGGCACATCCGGCCGAGCAGGAGAGCGCCACCGCGCGAGCGATCGCCGGCCAGCCGATCTGGCCCGGCACCGGTAGCGGCACCCGGGAACTCGACCCCGGTGAACCGCTGATCGCGGATGCCGCGGCCCGATCGATCGCGGGCCAGGAAGTCCTCCCCGCCCGAGACGACATCGCACCGCTGACCGAACCTGCACCCACGCCTTCTCCAGGCCGCTACGAGATCGGCGAAGAGCACCCGTCGGTGCACGAGTCGGACGCCGTTTTCGAGGCCCGTCAGGCCCTGGAACTCGGCGCACTGGAGATCACCCTGGGCCGGCTCAGCTCCCAGCAGCTCGCCGGCTACCGGCTGCTGGCGGAATCGACCGTGCCCTACGTCGACGGGGACCGGTTTCTCGATGCCGCCGCCTACACCGAAACCAACGCCGCGTTCCACGAGTACCTGTTCACCCTCACCGGCAACGAGCATCTCCTGCAGGCCTACCGCGCGCTCGGCATCAAGGGCCACATGGAGACGACCCTGCGCAACGCAACCTGGTGCCATCCGCGCTGCACCCAGGACCACCTCGACATCGTCACCGCCTTCGAGGCCGGCGACCGCACCACGGCCCGGCGGCTGATCGCCGAGCACGCCGACCGGTCGAAGGTCACGACACGACGGGCGATGGCCGAGGCGGATGCCGCGAAACGACCCCGCTTCGTCACTCCGGGACGGTTCGAGGGCAAGGTCGTCATCGTCACCGGCGCCGCCCAGGGCATCGGCGAGCACGCCGCCCGCAGGATCGCGGCCGAAGGCGGTTCGCTCGTGCTGGCCGATCGCTCGGACCTCGTCGAAGATCTGGCCGGGGAACTGGCGGGCGAGGCGCTGCCAGTGCTCGCTGATCTGGAGACCTGGGAGGGCGCGCAGACCGTGGCCGAGGCGGCGCTCGCGCGGTTCGGGCGGATCGACGTGCTGATCAACAACGTCGGCGGGGCGATCTGGTTCAAGCCGTTCACCGAGTTCTCCCCCGACGAGATCGAGGCCGAGATCCGGCGCTCGCTGATGACGACCCTGTTCTCGTGCCGCGCCGCGCTGCCGTCGATGACGGCCCAGGGCCACGGCGTGATCGTCAATGTGTCGTCAGCGGCGACGCGCGGCATCCACCGCATCCCGTACTCGGCGGCCAAGGGCGGCATCAACGCCATCACCGCCTCGCTCGCGTTCGAGTGCGCCGATGCGGGGATCCGGGTAGTCGCAGCCGCACCCGGCGGCACCGACGCGCCGCCGCGGCGCATCTCCCGCGGTGGCTCGGCGCTGGAGACCGAGCAGGAACGGGCCTGGTTCCAGGCCCACATCGACCAGACCGTGAGCACGTCGCTGATGAAGCGCTACGGCACGCTCGACGAACAGGCCGCGGCGATCGCCTTCCTCGCCTCCGGGGAGGCGTCCTACATCACCGGCACCGTCCTGCCGGTCGCGGGCGGCGACCTCGGTTGACGCCGGCCTGGCCGGGGTCGATGACGCGCCCCGTCCTGCGCCGCAGTTGTGCGGCTTCGCGCCGCCGGGCTGCCCTGGCCGGGGCCGCCCCTCCTGTCCCCACCCAACACTGCCGGGAGTCCCTCATGTCCGAAACCGACGCAATGACGCGCCGGCGCCAGCGCACCGTGTCCTGGGTGGTCGCACTGTCGACCATCGTGCTCGTATTCGACGGATACGACCTCGTCGTGTACGGCACCGTGTTGCCCACCCTGCTCGCCGACCCGGCCCAGCTCGGGCCGATCACGCCCGGCCAGGCGGGCGCACTCGGCAGCTACGCACTCATCGGGGTCCTCGTGGGGGCACTGGCCGCGGGCAGTCTCGGTGACTGGATCGGCCGCCGCAGGATCATGCTGATCAACCTCGCCTGGTTCTCGATCGGGATGGGTGCGACCGCGCTGACCCAGAATGTCACCGCCTTCGGCATTGGCCGGTTCTTCACCGGCATCGGGGTCGGCGCGCTGGTGGCGACAGTCGGGGCGCTGGTGGCGGAGTTCGCCCCGCCGGGACGGCGGAACAGGCTCAACGCCATCGTCTACAGCGGAGTACCCGCCGGTGGCGTGCTGGCCGCCCTGCTCGCCCTCGTGCTGGCCGACGCGGTCGGCTGGCGCGGGCTGTTCTGGATCGGGGCGCTGCCGATCGTGCTCGTGCTTCCGCTGGCCGTGGTGAAGCTGCCGGAATCACCGAAGTGGCTCGCCTCCCGCGGTCGGGTCGAGCAGGCGAAGGTGCTCGCCGAGCGCACCGGAATCGCGCTGCCCGCCGAGCCGGTGAAGCCGGCCGGGACCACCCGCGTGGGGTTCCCGGCGCTGACTACGAGGGAGTTGGCGTGGCCGACGGCGCTGCTGGGCTTGATGAGCTTCGCAGGGCTGCTGCTGACCTACGGGCTCAACACATGGCTACCGCAGATCATGGCCAATAACGGCTACGACAAGAGCTACTCGCTGATGTTCCTGTTCGTGCTCAACCTCGGCGCCATCGTGGGCGGCATGTTCGCGTCGTTGTGGGCCGACCGGGCCGGGGCCAAGCGCGTGGTCGCCACGACGTTCGTCCTCGCTGCGTGCACTCTCGCGCTGCTGCCGCTGCGCCTCCCACTGGGCGCGCTGCTACTAGCGGTCGCAGTGGCCGGCATCGGCACGATCGGCACGCAGGTGCTCGTCTACGGTCTGGCGTCGAACTATTACCCCACCAGGGCGCGCGCAGCCGGTGTCGCGTGGTGTGCGGGCTTCGGCAGGATCGGCGGCATCGTTGGCCCGGTGGTCGGCGGTCTGCTCGTCGGCGCGGGCCTCGGTGGCACCACGACGTTCTACCTGTTCGCCGCTATCGCGGCCGCCGCGGCGGTGGTGACGGTGCTGGTGCCCCGTTCACGCCACGGCGAGGAGGACCTGCCCGTGGCTGCACCAGCGGCTGGCAGTCCTCATCCCGCTTAGGCTGGTCATATGGTCCACACCCGTCCGCCGCTGATCGCCCGCGATACTGCGCTCGCCGACGCACTGGCGCGGGACGGCTCAGCTTTGACCTTCGAGCAGGCGAGGGCCCGGTTCCAGGCCCGCATCGATTAGCCATTTGAGTCGTCGCTGGTCGAGCGATGCGGCTCGCTAGACGAGCAGGCGGGGGCCATCACGTTCCTCGCCTCCGACGAGGCGTCGTATGTGACCGGGACTGTCTTGCCCGTGGCCGGGGCGATCTCAGTTGGCCAGGAACCAACGACGAGGTGGACGTGACGAGAGCAGCAGAGTCGCTGATCGGGCTAGCAGAGCTCGTGGCAGGTCTGGAGCAGCGCCTCCGGGCCGGCCACAACCGCTTCGTCCTGCTCGCCGGCCCGCCCGGGATCGGCAAGTCGGCGGTCGCCGAACATCTCCTGCGGCGTCACGAGGGGCCGCGCCGTCAGGTCACGGCGGCTGCGTGGGAGTCCCACTGTTCGTATGCCCTGCTGTCTCAAGCGTTCCCCGGCTTGGCGACGTCCACCCCGCTCGACACGGCGGAGAAGCTCGTCGAACAACTCGTCCCGGCCACGCTGCTCGTTGTCGACGACGCGCACTTCGCCGACGTGGAATCGCTGCAGACCCTGGCGTCGACCTTGCGCCATCACCCCGAGGCGCGGCTCCAGGTCCTGGCCACCGCCACTACCGGTGACCGCCGCACCGACGCCGAAGTGCTCGACTTGCTGCCGCGGATCGCGACCGACAAGCCCCGGATTCCGCCGCTGGACGCCAGGCAGATCAGCGAGCTGGCCGCGTCTTACGGTGTCGCGCTGCACCCGTGGATGGCCGAGCGGCTGCTGCGCCACACTTCCGGCCGCCCGAAACCGGTCGTCGAGCTGCTCGCGGAGCTACCTCGGGCCACCTGGTCCCAGTTCGACCCGACCCTGCCCGCCCCGGCCGCCGTCGACGCCCGCGTCCGGCAAGCACTCGCGGAGTGTTCGTCGCCGGTTCGGCGATTCGCCGAGGCGACCGCCGTCCTGGGCACCGACACGCCGGTGCGAGACGTGATGGCCTTGGCAGAGCTCGATGTCGACCCGTTGCTCCTGTTGGACGAGGCATCCGAAGCCGGCCTCGTCCAGCTCGCCCGGCGTGGACTCACCCAGGTCAGCCCACCGGACCCCATGGTGCGGGCCGCCGTGCTGACCAGCCTCGGACCAGCGCGGTGCGCCGGCCTGCAGCGTCGCGCCGCGGAGTTGGTCGACGACCCCGTCCGGTCGCTGCGACTGCTGGTCGCCGCCAGTCCGGTCCCCGATGCGGAGGTCGCCGGGCGGTTGGACGACCTCGCCCGCGAACGAGCCGCCGAAGGAGCTTGGGGTACCGCTGCCACTTTGCTCAGCGACGCCGGCCGGCTCACGGATGACCCGCAGCAGCAGCAATCCCGGATCACCTGGGCCGTCGACGCCCTGATCGGCGCGGGCGACGTCTTCCGAGCGGCGGCGTTGGTCCCGGAAGTCGAGAGCCTCCGCGAGACCCCGCTGCGGGACGCTGTCCTCGGCTACCTCGCCGTGGTCCGCGGCCGCGCCGCAGAGGCCGGGACCCGGCTCCGCCGTGCCTGGGACATCGTCAGCACCGATCGCGAACCGGAGACCGCGGCGCTCGTCTGCCAGCGCTACGTCCTCGACGCGCTCGCCCGCTACGACGGCAGCGACCTCGTGCGGTGGGCCGACCGCGCGATCGAACTGGCTGGTGCGGACACGCCCCCCGCTGTTGAAGCCGCGGCCATCCGCGGTCTCGGACTCGCCGGCACCGGACGCGCGAAGCTAGCTCGCCGCGACTACGAGCACCTGACCGGGCGTCTGCGGCACGGCGCCCAGGCCCAGCGCGCGATGCTGGCCCGTGGCTGGCTGAACCTGATCACCGACCGGGTCGACGACGCCCGCATCGACCTCGAAAGCTCGGTCCCCACCACCTATCTCGGCGGGTCCGCGCGGATCTCCCTGTGGGCGCGTGCGTGGCTGGCGCGGACGCAGTTTCTCACCGGAGAGTGCGACGCAGCGCTCACGACTGTCCGCGAGGCCCTGGAACTGCAGGAGAGCACCGGAATTCTGCTGACCGGCCCGCTGCTGCTGTGGACGGCAGCGGCGGTGCATGCGCTGCGCGGTGACTGGGACGCTGCCGAGAGCGTGCTCCTGCAGTGCGCCACCGGCGCGAGCGACTACCAGATCATGCGGATCCCGAGCCAGCTCGCGCGAGCCCACGTCGCCGAGGCCCGCGCCGACTCCGCCGGCGTGCTGCGGGCGCTGTACCCGCTCACCCGTCCCGCTCCGTCCTCCAGCGCCGACGAGCCCGGCCACTGGCCCTGGCACGACATGTACGCCCATGCCCTGGTCCTGCTCGGCCGGTTCGACGAAGCCGACGACTTCCTCGCGCCCCACGAAAAGCTGGCCGCCAAACGCGGACACACCTCCGCCCGCGCCCGCCTCGCCGCCGCCCGCGGTCGTCTCCACGGCGCGCGGAGCGACGTCATCGCCGCAACAGCCTCGTTCGACGAAGCCCTCGAGCTGATCGGCACGCTGCCCCTGCGCTACGACCAAGCCCGCATCAACTTCAGCTACGGCCAGACGTTGCGCCGCCTCGGCCGCCGCGCGCGAGCCGACGTCGCGCTCACCACGGCCCGCGACGGCTTCGCCGCGATGGGGGCGACGACCTACGTCGAACGCTGCGACCGGGAGCTGAAAGCAGGGGGCGTCCACCTCATGCGCTCGGACTCGAAGTTGACTCCCCAGGAGGACGCGGTCACGCGGCTCGTCGCACGAGGAATGTCCAACAAGGAGGTTGCGGCTGAGCTGTTCCTGTCCAGCAAAACAGTTCAGTACCACCTGACGCGCATCTACGCGAAGCTCGGCATCCGCTCCCGAACCGAGCTCGCCGCCCGGCACCACTCCGTTCCCGAAGGGCCCCACCCGGAGGGCTGACATGAGCGTCATCGACAACGCCGTCGACCACCAACGCCCGCTGTGGCCGGAGGTCGCCCTTGTCGCGATGTCCAAACAGGACACGCTTGTGCTGCGGCTCCCGGTGGGGGTAGCAAGCACCGCCGATGTGGCTGGTTCCGAAGCCCCTGATTTCACGGCCGTTCGAGAGGAAGCTGAGCGCATGCGCATCGACCGGCTCGACCCCTCGTGCTCACAACGGCCGACCTGGAAGCCGCGATCGACTTCTACGCCCGCGTGCTGGGCGTGGCGGTGACGACCTTCCGCGAGGTGCGGAAACCACTGGCTCTCGGTGCCAGCAAGATCAACCTGGACCGCGTCGGCCACGGGTCAGCCGTGGTGGCAACGCGCTTCATCAAGGGTTCGCTGCCGTCTGGGCCGCCTCGATGATGTCGTGCAGTAGTGCGTTTGTCCGCTGAAGGTCCTCGACTGTCATGCCGAACTTGTTGAGCATCGCCGCGGGCACCTGGAGCGCTTTGCGTTTGAGGGACCGACCGGCCGGGGTCAGGGTTATTTGCAAAGTGCGTTGATCGTGAGAGGGGCGGACGCGTTCGAGCAAGCCGAGGTGTTCTAGCCGCTTGACCAAGGGGGACAGGGTTCCCGGGTCAAGGTGCAGCAGTTCGCTGAGGTCTTTGATGCCGACCTCGCCGTGTTGCCAGAGCGCAAGCATCACCAGGTACTGCGGGTGGGTCAGCCCAAGGGGCTCCAGCACTGGCTTGTAGGCGGCGACCACGCTGCGCGAAGCGACCGCGAGCGCAAAGCAGACCTGTTCTTCAAGTGCAAGCGGATCGCGCGTGGGGGAAGGCACGTCCGCAGTATACCCAACGATTGGTGCACCAAGCATCCATGGCGACTGCTCGCGAGGCAGTCGTCTCGCATTGCGGAACGACGCCGTGTCCGCGGAGGGGAGCGGCTACGATCGACTTTGCTTGGTGCACCAACTGTTGGTGTGCATTCAATTGTCGCGGGAGCGAGCATGAGCAGAGACAACGTTCTGGTCGACGCGGACTGGGCCCAGAAGAACCTCGATACCGAGGGGGTCGTGTTCCTCGAGGTCGACGAGGACGCCGATGCCTACCACGTCGATCACCTTCGCGGAGCGGTAGGGCTGGACTGGCGCAAGGATCTGCAGGCGCCAGTGGGACGCGACTTTATCGACAAGGCTGGTTTCGAGAGGCTGCTGTCTGCCAAGGGAATCGCCAACGACGACACGGTCGTGCTCTACGGGGGCAACAACAACTGGTTCGCGGCCTACGCGTACTGGTACTTCAAGGTCTACGGCCATCGCGATGTCCGTCTGCTCGACGGTGGCCGCAAGAAGTGGGAGCTCGATGGTCGTGAGCTGAGCACTGAGCCGGTCTTCCGCCCACGCACTCGGTATGTGGCGCAAGACGCCGACAATTCGCTGCGCGCGTTCCGCGACGAGGTGGTGGCCTCGATCGGAGTCAAGACGATCGTGGACGTGCGTTCGGCGCCGGAATTCGCCGGCGAGCTCCTCGCGCCTCCGGCCTTTCCCCAGGAGCAGTCGCAGGTGCCCGGGCATGTCCCGACGGCCAAGAACATCCCGTGGGCGAAGACCGCGGCTGAGGACGGCACGTTCCTGCCTGATGCGGAACTGCGCAAGCTCTACGACGACGCTGGCGTACGCCTGGATGACACGCCAACGATCGTGTACTGCCGCATCGGCGAGCGCAGCGCGCACAGCTGGTTCGTCCTGCACGAGTTGCTCGACCAGAAGGATGTGAAGAACTACGACGGCTCGTGGGTCGAGTACGGCTCGCTCGTCGGTGTGCCCGTAGAACTCTGAGCAGCCTCGGCCCGGACCCGGTGGGCGCATCCGGGCCGGGCCGAACTGGACACCGTGCAGAAGAGCGTCGTTGTTCGAAGCTTTCGCCGAAGCCGGGTTCGTGGCACGGAGGCGGTCGCAACCGGGATCCAGGTGATCTACGACGGGCGACGGCAGGTTCGAAGCTGACCCGCAGCACCGCGCCGATTGCGCTGCGGAACGAGCTGGCCGCGCAGTTCATCGTGCAGTGCCGCCCGATGCTTCGCGCTTCGTGGTCTTGCGCACTATGCCTTGCCTTGCTGCTGGTTTGACCCCAATGATTAGTGTGCTAAACATTGGTGCACACTTCGTGGTCGCGGTGTGAGAGGGCGTGATCTCGAATGCGGAGCCGGGGTCAC
The DNA here is from genome assembly GCF_900106995.1 of Saccharopolyspora shandongensis. Classification (GTDB taxonomy): domain Bacteria; phylum Actinomycetota; class Actinomycetes; order Mycobacteriales; family Pseudonocardiaceae; genus Saccharopolyspora; species Saccharopolyspora shandongensis. The sequence goes on along the minus strand of NZ_FNOK01000028.1, from coordinate 65,764 downwards.
GTTCTTGGCCGCCTGGCCGCTTCGGCCCGCACCAACCGCCAGATGTTCGGAGACGGATGTGACTGACATAGCCCAACGACCGACCGCGGCGCGTCCTCTGCCGAGGCGCGCGCAAGCGAAGGGGACGGCCGTGGCGCGGATGTTCCGCACCACGGACCACAAGCAGATCGGCATCCTCTACCTGGTCACGTCGATGGCGTTCTTCCTGGTCGGCGGCCTGATGGCGATGCTGATCCGTGGCGAGTTGGCCGTTCCGGGGATGCAGTTCCTGTCGCAGGAGCAGTACAACCAGCTGTTCACCATGCACGGCACGGTCATGCTGCTGCTGTACGCGACGCCGGTGGTGTTCGGCTTCGCGAACTACATCCTGCCGCTGCAGATCGGTTCCCCGGACGTGGCGTTCCCGCGGTTGAACGCTCTCGGATATTGGTTGTTCACCTTCGGCAGCTTGGTCGTGTTGTCGGGGTTCTTCATGCCTGGCGGGGCAGCGGACTTCGGGTGGTTCGCCTACACCCCGTTGTCGGACGCGATCCATTCGCCGGGCCACGGCGCAGACGTGTGGATCGCCGGTCTGGTGGTATCCGGTCTTGGCACGATCCTCGGTGCGGTCAACATGATCACGACGGTGGTCTGCCTGCGCGCGCCCGGCATGACGATGTTCCGGATGCCGATCTTCTCCTGGAACATCCTGGTCACCAGCGTGCTGATCCTGATGGCGTTCCCGATCCTGACCGCCGCGCTGCTCGGTCTGCTGGCCGACCGGCAACTGGGTGCGCACGTGTTCGACCCGGCCAACGGCGGCGTGATCCTCTGGCAGCACCTGTTCTGGTTCTTCGGCCACCCCGAGGTCTACATCGTCGCGCTGCCGTTCTTCGGCATCGTCTCGGAGATCTTCCCGGTGTTCAGCCGCAAGCCGCTGTTCGGCTACACCGGTCTGGTGCTGGCCACGCTGGGCATCGCGACCTTGTCCGCGGTCGTGTGGGCGCACCACATGTACGCCACCGGCGCGGTGCTGCTGCCGTTCTTCGCGTTCACCACCTTCCTGATCGCGGTCCCGACCGGCATCAAGTTCTTCAACTGGATCGGCACCATGTGGAAGGGGCAGCTGACCTTCGAGACGCCGATGATCTTCAGCGTCGGCTTCCTCGTCACCTTCCTCTTCGGCGGCCTGACCGGTGTCCTGCTGGCCGCCCCGCCGGTGAACTTCCACGTCTCGGACACCTACTTCGTGGTGGCCCACTTCCACTACGTGCTCTACGGCACGATCGTGTTCGCCACCTTCGCCGGCATCTACTTCTGGTTCCCCAAGATCACGGGCCGGATGATGGACGAGCGACTGGGCAAGCTGCACTTCTGGCTGACCTTCATCGGTTTCCACGGCACGTTCCTGGTGCAGCACTGGCTGGGCAACGAGGGCATGCCGCGTCGATACGCCGACTACCTGGAATCTGATGGGTTCACCGCGCTGAACACGATCTCGACGATCGGCGCGTTCATCCTGGGCGCATCGATGCTGCCGTTCCTCTACAACGTGTTCAAGAGTTACCGCTACGGCGAGGTCGTCACGGTCGACGACCCGTGGGGTTTCGGCAACTCCCTGGAGTGGGCGACGTCCTGCCCGCCGCCGCGGCACAACTTCACCGAGCTGCCCCGGATCCGTTCCGAGCGCCCGGCCTTCGAGCTGCACTACCCGCACATCTCCGAGCGCATGCGTAGAGAAGCGCACATCGGACTCACCGGCAAGACCCTCGCACACGGCAACGATTCGGCACGGCCCGCCGAGGCCTCCGGTGAGCTCGATCCGGCCGAGAAATGATCACGGACCGCATGCCGTCGTTCGAAGTGCTCATGCTGGCGATCGAGCGGACTCGTTGCTAGTGGCGCAAAGCGCGTGTCGCAGAAGCCCGTGCTTTCGGATGCCACATGCCGAAGCCGAGACCGCGTGAAGGAGGGACAAACGCGGGTGGGAGGAGCGAGCGTGATCGAAAATGGAGAGGACGAAGGGAACCTCTACGCGGCGATCGGGGGTGAAGCGACCTTCCACCGAATAGTCGCACGGTTCTACCGGGAGGTAGCTCAAGACGAGCTTCTCCGGCCGATGTATCCCGATGCCGACATGGCCGGTGCGGAGGACCGGCAGCGACTGTTCCTCATGCAGTACTGGGGAGGGCCCCGAACTTACTCGGAAACGCGCGGACATCCCCGGCTGCGCTGGCGGCATGCGAGGTTCGTCATCGGCCCCGCCGAACGGGATGCCTGGGTGAGGTGCATGCGCACAGCGGTCACGCCGAGCGGCTCGCAGAACCGCATCTGAGCCGGTTACTGCGCTATCTGGAAACTGCTGCTCAAAGCCTGGTGAATGCCGAAGAAAAGCAGACCGACGGCACCGTGTGATCGTTCGGCGGAGTGACTCGGTGCTACGCGGCATCTCGCGGTCACACCACGACTTCGTGCTCACGTCGTATCTTGCCCTTCGCCGCGGCGCAAGCCGACATCGCTGACGTGGAAACGGTTTTGGCGGCGGGACCCGTCCCGCCGCCAGACCATGATGTTGTACAAGCGGGTGCAGTACGTACTCAAGCTGGTCCTCATCTGCCGCGCCGCCGCGTTGTGTTCACTGGAGGAACGTGGCGCGGATGCCCCGTCCTTTTGGGCGGGGAGGAAGCGCGTCAATTCTGCGCCTGGGGTGGCCACTCAGCCGGTGGGTCGGGCTTGCCGAGCTTGAATTACACGCTGCGCGGGTTCCGGGTCAAGGATTCTCGCCTGCACCTGGCGGGCGGCATCGTGGCTGCTGTGGTGTGGTCCCGAGAGCTTCCCGCCGCGCCTTCCTGGGTGCGGGTGTACCGCGATGCGCTGGGCCACTGGTACGCGAGCTTCGTGGTCGAAACCCGGGTCCAGCCGTTCCCGGAAACAGGCCGTGTGATCGGTATCGACTGGGGAGTGAAGGAAACCGCCACCTTCACATCCGACGATCACGATCTCCCCCACGCCCAGCATGGTAAGAACGCGGCGGCGAAACTTGCCCGGTATCAGCGCATGATGGCCCGACGCCGCGCACCGCGCGGGAAGGCCCAGACCAAGGGCTACCGCAAGGCACAACGCCAAGCGGCCAAGGCACACAAGAAGATCGCCCGGCAACGCCAGGACACCGCCCGCATGTGGGCTAAGCGCGTGGTAGCCGATCATGATGCGATCGCCGTTGCGGACTTCCGCCCGAAGTTCCTGGCCAAAACCACGATGGCTCGCAAAGCCGCCGATGCGGCGATTACGGCCACGAAGAACGAACTGATCATGATGGGGCGCAAGCACGGCCGACAGGTCGTGTTGGTGGACCCGAAGAACACGACCAAAGAGTGCGCCAAGTGCGGAGCGAGAACCAAGCACGCCTTGCCGCTGTCCGAACGTACCTACACCTGCACCGCATGCGGCCACGCGTCTCCGAGGGATAAGAACTCGGCGCATGTGATGCTCGTCCGGGCTGGGCTGTACCCGGCTGGTGATGAGAGCGGAAGACCTCCCGGCTCGCAGAGCCGGGAGGCAGCTTGAGCCAGAAATCCCCACCATGCCGTGTCGGGCGCCGAGATCAAGAATCTCCGCCCTTCACGACGGGGAGCAGTCAATGCCTCAGCAAGGTTCTGTCGGACAATGACTCGGGACGGGTCAGCGATGCCCGATCTCGATCTTCGAGCGTGGTGAGCACGGCTGGTCTTCCCCATCGCTGGAATATCAAGGCAGACCGTCGATGAGTGACTGGACAGTTGAGCGTTCGCCAGTGAAGAACGGGGTCTCCTCGCGAACGTGGCGCCTGGCATCGGTGGCGCGGAAGACGCGCATCAGGTCGACCAGGCGGACTGGGTCGTCTGCCTCGAGGGCGAGGATCCACTCGTAATCACCGAGGCCAAATGCGGCGACCGTGTTGGAAAGCACGTCTGAGAAGTCATGCGCCGCCCGTCCGTGGTTGGCGAGCATGTCCTTGCGTTCATCAGCCGGCAGCAGGTACCACTCGTAGGAACGGACGAACGGATAGACAGCAAGGAATTGGCCCGGAGTTGTGCCGTGAAGGTATGCGGGGATGTGACTGGTGTTGAACTCCGCAGGCCGATGCACGCCCGCAGTGCTCCACACGGGGATGCTGCTTCTGCCCCACGCAGTCCGGCGCAGCCCGGAGTACGCGTTCTGGAGCGCGGAGATGGTCGGGGCATGCCACCATACGAGCCAGTCTGCGTCTGCGCGGAGGCCGGATAGCCGGTACAAGCCGCGTACAGTGACGGAGCTGCTGGGGAGTCCGGCGAAGTATTCTTCAGCTTCTTCCGCAATCGGACGCTTAGCAGACGACGCTCCTGGAACGGCTTTGAACACGGACCACATCGTGTATTCGATTCGGTCGGCGAGGTTGGTGACCATAGTAGTGCTCTCTCGGGTAGGTCAGGGGACGACGGTTGGCTTGAGCAGGACGAAAGCTTCGAGGGAGATCGCGAACACGTATCGAACGGCGACAGAGCGTGCACCGCTGAGAGGTGTGCGTCGCCGTGGTGAATTCGCCCTCGGCGCGCAGGATCTCTTCCTAGCTCGGCTAGTCGAGCATGTAGTACCCGGGCGGCAGCGGGATGTGTCCAGGAGGAGAAGGTGCTTCATTGCTGGGCGCCAGACGACTGCGGAGACATCCGGTCGCCTGCCGAGTGACGCCAACTGCTGGCAGCGTCTACTAGCCGCTCGTTGTCGGCCTGGACCGAGATGGTCGCCCTTACGCCGTCGGGTGGGAACGAGCGCACGATGACGCCCTCGCGTCGGCAGTGCTCGGCGAATGCGTCGGCATGCACACCGAGCGGGAGCCAGAGGAAGTTCGCTTCTGAATCCTGCACCGGCAGCCCGAGTCTGCGCAGACGCTCTGCAACCCATCGTCGGCCCGCAGCGACACCTGCAACACGCTTGTCCATCTCATCGACAGCATGCAGGGACGCAATCGCCGCCGCTTGGGCCACGGTGCTGACGTTGAAGGGTGATCGGATGGCTCGCACTGCGTGGAGAAGCTCCGGTGCGCCGATCGCGTAGCCCACCCGCAACCCTGCAAGGCCGTACGCCTTGGAGAAGGTGCGCAACATGACGACGTTCCGCCATCCGGCGCGGTACCAATCGATCGCGTGCGGAGTCACGCCAGTTGCAAACTCCGCGTACGCCTCATCGACCACGACAGGGACCGACTTGGGTACGGCTTCCAAGAACGCCGTCAACTCATCGTCGGTAATCACGGCGCCGGTCGGGTTGTTCGGGCTGCACAGGAACGCGACGCCGACCTGGTCCGCGCTCGCGCAAGCGGCGGCGAGGACTGGCAGATCGAGGCGGCCGTCTGGGGTGTTCGGCACCGTGATCGCGCGAGCATGGGAGGTCTGCGCGTAGAGGCGATATGCCTCGAACGAGCGCCAACCAAACGCGACCGCGTCGCCGGGCTCGCAGGTCGCCTGAACGAGCTCCTGGCACAGCAAACTGGAACCGCAGCCGATGATCACCTCATCAGGGGAGACGGCCCACCGCTCGGCCAGGGCGGTACGCAACGCGGTCGCATGGTTGTCCGGGTAACGATTCGCCTCGGCGCTTGCCGCGGAGATGGCCTCGAGGACACCCGGCAGCGGGGGATGACCAGATTCGTTGCTCGATAACTTGATGGCTCCCGGCACGGCCTCACCGGCACGATAACCGCCGCGTGCGGCCAGATCTGGCCGCACGCGCACCCGCTCACCGAGGCCATGTTCCTCGGGCCGTGTCATGGGCCACCTCCCGGATAGTTTGCGCACTAATCATTAGTGTACTCGATAACTTGGATCGGAAGTGCTGCGGCCATCGGATCCGTCCGCTCGCTCGGCAGTGATCAAGTCCGCGGCGGTGGTCGAGGTGATCCACCTCTCCCAATGTCCACATCGGATTCTCTGCGGAGCGCATCATCGAGGTGGCCTCGGCCGAGGACGGCACGATTACCTGGTCTCACCGCGGTCAGAAGCCTCGTACGCCGGCTCTGGTCATGGCTCAGCAAGGGCTTGAGAGAGCCGATCCCGCTGGCGGACGTGCGCAGCCCGATGTCGGTACTGCGCAGTGATCGGTCGCTCGCCCTGACCCTCTTGCTCTCGTTGGGCTTGTAGTGCTCGTCATCCCGATGGCCTTCAACGGGCTGACAGCGCTCGGGGCCTCGCACCGAGTGATTCTGGCCGGTATCGCGGTCTCATCGCAGCGGAGATGGTCGATCCCGACGATCCGGGGGCCAGCGAAACCAGGTCGGTGGCGCGTCCCAGGGGCGCACTCAGCCGGGGCGCATGGGCGGTTCTCGCCGTATCCCGGCGGTCCCCAACTGGTCGGTGCCGTCGGTCCGCCCGGCCGAGCGTTTCGCCAGTTCGAGGGAGGCCTTCTGCGCAGCGCATGGTCAGGCAGAAATCGGGTCAGTAGTTGAACGACACGATCGCGTCGCGCGAGCAGAAGTCTGGGAGGGCGTTGCGGTCGACGCACACGTGAATCGCGGCGCGTGCTGCGGTCGCTTCATGCCTCAGCCTGCGGGACAGGGGCCCGCTGGCGTGAGTGTTGGTTCGGGCGGACTCGCTGCTGCCCGCGCTTTCCCACTTGCCCTCTACGAGGAAGAAGAACTCCACCCTTACGAACGTGGGCATGCCATCGTCGCGCAGGTCACGCCAATTGGCGCCGACTGTCGCGTAGACACCCCCGTTGTTGGCGAAGTCTCCGTCTGCGGAGCCGATGGCCGTTTGGCCGCTCTTGGCGTAGATCGGCCCCCACAGCTTGCCGGCCGCATTGGCAGCAGGTGTCACCACCGTCGGCGCGAGCAGTGACGCGGCGACCATCGCGGACGCCGTGAGAACGCTCGGGAAACCAACTCGTGCCATGGTCCCTCCCAGATCGGCAAGGCGCATCGTCTGAATGCGTGAGCGGAGTCTGGCACGGACTCGGCTTGGCCGTGACGCGAATCAACCCGTTTAACCCGGTCGGACATCGAGTCGATTGTTGCCGGACCGGATATCTCCAGTGGCTGTCAGATGTCGCTCGCACGACGAACCGGCGAGCGGGCCGAGAGATCGCCGGGCCCCTTCCCGGTCACAAGCTGCGCGCCTCGCGGGCGGGTTCGAGTCGTTGGGCGAGGGATCCGCCCGCGAAGGCATCGAGGTGGCCCGCTGCAGCGTCGGGCGGCTGATGCGTCGGCCAGGCATCACCGGCGCCGTGCGGGGCAAACCCAAACGGACCACGATCCCGGCGAAAGACGGTGTGCGGGCCGGTGATCTGGTCAACCGGGACTTCGCCACTCAGCGGCCGAATGCCCTGTGGGCACGGATTTCACGTATGTTCCGACGTGGGCCGGCATCGTGCATGTCGCGTTCGTCCTGGACGTATTCTCCCGCCGGATCGTGGGCTGGAAAGCCGACACCAGCCGGGACACCTCGCTGGTGCCGGACGCACTGGAGATGGCGTTGTGGACGCGTGATCACACTGGGCACCCGGTCGGATCGGGCCTGGTACAGCATTCCGATGCCGGGAGTCGATATACGTCTATTGCGTTCACCAATCGCCTTGTGCAGCAAGGGATTGACGCCTCGATCGGCACGGTCGGCGACGCCTACGACAGCGCTCTGATGGAGTCGGCGACCGGGCTGTACAAGACCGAACTGATCAAGCCCGGCGGTCCGTGGCGCACCCTCGGCGACGTCGAGTTCACCACCCTGGAATACGTTGACTGGTATAGCAATCAGCGACTGCACGGCGAAATCGGACACCTCCCGAGTGCGAAGCCATCTGCTTCCGTCAACACCGCCTGGTCCCGGCAATGGCACTCAACTAATCGGAGCCGAGGGAACTGGGCAGTCCAAGCGCACCTGGGGTGGGCCTCTGCGCGCGAGTTCGTGGAGTTTGCGCAGGACGTCGCCGGTTGGTGACTTCTTGAATCCTGCGGGCAGGTCGAAGTACTGGATGGCGGTGTCGGTGCCGATGAGATGTTCGAGGAGGGCGGCTCGGGACGACCGTAGGGCGTCTAGGACCGTGCGGATGGCCAAGCTGTGGAGACAGCAGCGTCGTGCGAGGTTGGGATATGTGTGACTCATGGGTTCGGAGAGAAGGATGTGAAATGCGTAGACGAGCCGAGATGTATTCAAATCCAATCTCTCCTGCTTGCTTGGTGAGACTGCAGCTGCGCTATGTGGGAGAGTGGTGGTGGCGGTTTCGTTCTTTCTGAGTGCGGAGGGGCAGCATGGAGATCAGGCCCCAGGCGGTTGTCCTCCCCAAGGAGACCGATCATTTGGAGCAGGGGAAGTACGGTCCTGTTTTTCCGAGGACTCCTGCGTGTTATGGGTTCACCATCATCGCGAACGTGAAGCCGGGCCGGGCCGAGGTGATCCGCGAATACGGCTACACCCTGGCCAAGGCTTTGGAGGGGGATCCTTATCTTCTCGCTCCGTTGAAGTTGCACTACTTGCGCTGGGTGCTGTTCGACGACGACACGCGTTTCATGTACCAGGGGATCTTCGACACCGATTTCGACAAGTACACCGAAGATGCCATCGCGTTGTTCAGCAAGGCCGGAGTGAGCACGGCTTTTGAGAATCTCGAGGGATTTCCGGAGGACTGGCGTACCAATCCGGAGGCGTTCGTCAGATTCGTGCGGGAGCACCACTGCCCGAGTTTCATCGAGTACGGGGAGTATCCGTACGTCACGGCTGATGAGGTTAAGAAGGCGCTGCGGATCAAGGGCGCTTTGTCGGAGATGCTCGATCAGTTGCAGTGAGAAATGGCTTCGGACTGGCTGGCCCACTGCGGATCGGAGAAGCTATGAGCGAGTCCACGACGGCCCGCACCTACAACCAGAGCCATGTGTCCCGCCCCTACACCAGGGGGCGGAGACGAGTGAGCATCTACGTGGCGTGGAGCTATCCGGCCGAGGCCGGCCGGAATCCGGCTGAGCTGGACAACCGGTTCTCCACGATGACCGAGGTCCGGCGGGTCGCCTGGCCCGCTTACGAGGAACCGAGGTGGTCCGACCCGCTGCAGTTCCAGCAGGGCATCGCGGGTTCTCTGGAGTTGTTCTTCTGGGCTTGGGTGCCGTTCCAGTCGTTCGTGGAGGAGACCACTGGGCATGCTGTGCCGGTGTATCAACGCATCGATCAAGCCGGTTTCCGGACTTTGCTGGATGATCGGGTGCTGGCGGACACCGACACCTTGTTCGTCTTCGGCTTGGACCACATGATCACGGGACAGGACGCCGAGCCAGAAGAGATCGATGCGCTGCGGCAATTTCTCCAGCGGGAGGAAACCTGCCTGGTCCTGGGGCCCCACCACGACGTGGGAGCCTCGGATGACCTGACCGTACGGGAAATGGAGCATCGCCATCACGGAGATCCTTTGGTTCCGCGCCAGCAGCGGTTCGCCAGGTACGTCCGGGGTCTGATGCAAGGGCTGGGGGTGCCGGTGGAGAACCGCTACGGGTTGCGTCCTGCAGTGCGGGAACCGAACAAGATCGCCCCGCTGTCCGCGGCCAGGGATCTGGACACCCGAGGGTGGCTGGAAGGTGTGACCACCTTCAACTTCCACCAGCACCTGCCGCACTACGCCGTGACGACGGACGATCCGGATGTCATCCATGTGCTGGCGCGGCAGCCGATCGACACTTCCAGGCCGCACCCGTTCACCGAGGCCGGCAACACGGAGTTCAACAGTTTCCTGTGGATGCCCCCGAGCGGTGATCGGGCCGGTGATGTGCTGCTGGCGGACTCCACGATCTTCAGCTCGTTGTTCGGCGGCGACGAAAGCCTGGGGAATTTCTGGAAGAACGTCGTCTCGAAGTAGCGTTGCAAGGAGACGGGACCATGAGCGGGCACGCGCAGGTCGCGCTGGAACTCGACGACATTCAGCGCGGGGTTCTCAGCCCCAGGCCAACTCCTTACGCGGCTAGCTACCTCGTTTTCCGCATCGATGACCGGGCGCACGGGCGGGAGCTGATGCGGCGTGCGAGCGCCGTGGCCACCTCCGCCGCGGGCTCGCCCAGTCCACTGGGAGAGACCTGGGTGAGCGTCGCGGTCACCTACCACGGCCTCAAGGCACTCGGTGTACCGCACGAATCGTTGGGCACCTTCGCCTGGGAGTTCCGGCAGGGGATGGCCGCCCGGGCCAAAGCGCTCGGCGACGTGGGAGAGAGCAGGTCCGAGAACTGGGAGGCGCCCCTGGGGACAGCCGACGTCCACGTGGTGTTCGCGGCTGTGGCACCAGATGCCGAGAAGCTGGAGGCGGCCATCGATCGGGCCCGCACGGCGTACCACCGCCTGCCCGGCATCACCGCGATCTGGAGGCAGGACTGCCGCGCGCTGCCCACCGAGACCGAGCATTTCGGCTACCGGGACGGCGTCAGCCACCCTGCTGTCGAGGGCAGCGGCATCGCCGGGTCGAACCAGCTGGAAAAGCCGCTGAAAGCCGGTGAGTTCGTCCTCGGCTACCCCGACGAGCTAGGCGGCGTGCAGACCCCGCGGCCAGAGGTGTTGGGACGTAACGGCGGCTACGCGGTCTTCCGGAAACTCCACCAACGAGTCGCCGCGTTCCGGCGCTACCTCAAGGACAACGCCACCAGCCGCGAGGACGAGGAACTGCTGGCAGCCAAGATCATGGGGCGCTGGCGCAGCGGCGCGCCGCTGGCGCTCAGTCCGCAGCACGATGACCCAGCCCTCGGCGCAGACCCACATCGCCGCAACACCTTCCTCTACTCGCGCGACGACCCGGCGGGGTTCACCACCCCGGGAGGCTGTCACATCCGCCGCGCCAACCCCCGCGACGCGGTGGTGGCAGGGGAAGTGCGACTGCACCGCATGATCAGGCGCGGCGCCGTCTACGGTCCACCGCTCGCCGACAGCGTGATGGAGGACGACGGCGTGGACCGCGGACTCATGTTCTCCTTCATCGGCGCCCACCTCGGACGGCAGTTCGAGTTCGTCCAGTCCGAATGGCTGAACGACGGCGTCTTCTTCGGCTCAGGCAACACCAAGGACCCGATAGCCGGAGCCCACGAGGGCCACACCGATTTCATCATCCCCCGTCGGCCCGTGCGCCGGCGTCTGCCGCCGCTGCCGCGGTTCGTGGTCACACGTGGGGGCGAGTACTGCTTCCTGCCCGGACTGAGCGCCTTGCGCTGGCTGGGCGATCTCCAGGACTGAACCACGGTGGCGCGCTTCGGCACGGGCGCCACCGGAGGTGGAAAGCCCCATGGACACCTTGCATCTGCTGTTCAACGCCGTCACGGTGATCTTCATAGCTGCCACGATGTTCGCCGCCGGTCTGGGGACCACCATCTCGGCGCTGCGGGACATCTTCGCCGACCTTCCGCTGCTCCTGCTGGCGCTGCTCGGCAACCTGGTGGTCCTCCCGCTGCTGGGCTGGGGCATCGGTGCGCTGCTCGGCCTGCCCACCGCGGCGTTCATCGCGTTGATCCTGGTCGCCTCGTCGCCCGGCGGGCCGTTCGGCGCGAAGCTGGCCATGGTGCAGAGCGGGGACGTGGTCGCGGGTGCGGCCATGCAGGTCATGCTCGCCTCCGTCGGCAGCCTGACCTTCGGCCCGACCGCCAACGGCATCTTCGCCGTCGCGAAGGTCGGCCCGGGGATATCCCTCGACGTCGGCGCGCTGGTGCTGACCGTGGCGATCCTGCAGCTCGTTCCGTTCGCCATCGGCCTGCTGCTACGTCGATGCGCGGCACCCGTCGCGCGGTCCTGGCACCCCACCACCGTCAACGTCTCGAACGTGACTTTCCTGATCGTGCTGGCGGGCATGCTGCTGGGCAACTGGCGCGACGTCGTCACGCTGCTCGGTTCACGGACACTCCTCGCCGGGTTCATCTTCGCCACCGCTGCCTTCGCCGTCGGCACGCTGCTGGCCACCGGGCCGGTGATGCGCCGCACCACTATGGGAAGCGTCGCATCAGTGCGTAACGCAGGGCCTGCGCTGGCCGCCGCCGGTATCGCCTTCGGAAACGAGCCGGCGCTCCTCGGCGCGCTCGCCGCGGTCCTGCTCACCGGGTTGGCGGCAGCAATCCCAATCGCCGCGATCCTCAACCTGCGACGCAGCAAACCCCGCACCGACGGCAACCGCTGACCCGCCCGACGTCGACCGCTGACGCGATCATCAGAGGCTGTCCAGCAACCCAGCCGTTGGTGGGTGCGTTGGAGCGGGCAGCGGTCAACGCGGGGGCGGCCTTGGCGCTGGCCTGCGACTTGCTCGTTGTCGGCCAGCAGTCGTTCCTGATGATCGGCGAGGCCTCGATGGGCGTGGCAGCGCCGCACAATGTCGCGTGGTTGCTGCGGAAGTATGACGTCAATCGCACGCTGCAGCTCACCCTCGCCTGCGAGCGAACCCGCGGTCCGGACCTGCTGCGCCTGGGCATGGCCAGCCACTGCGTCTCCGAGGCGGATGTCCTTGCCTCAGCGCGGGAGCTGACTGCGCGGATCGCGAACTTCAGCAACGGTGGTGGCACACGCATGAAGCGGGCGATCCACGAACACCTGCTCGGCAAGTAGTACTCCGCATCAGCAGACTCGCTCTTGCGAGAAGCCCTCCCGTCCGGGGCTTGCGGAGTATGACCAACTCCGATCAGCTCGGGCTAGGAGCGCATTTTCGCTGTCGCGCTCGAAGCCGGGGAACTGCGCGGTGGCCTTCTCGTTGTACCGCCGATCGCAGTTCCCCGGGCAGGCGGTTCTCGTCAGACGTCGTAGGTCGGCACGCGTTTGACGATCGCCTTCGTGTTGGCCGCGCGACCGAGCGTGCCGAACACCGCGCCCCAATCCGCATCCAGGCGAGAGGCGCAGAACGCATCCGCCACGGCCGGTTCGGAGAACCGGACGAGCAGGGAGCCTTGCAGTACCAGGGCCATCCGCTCGGCCAGGCGACGAGCGGCGAACTCGAGGTTCTCTGCGTCAGCGAGGAGCTCGGTCAGCGAAAGCACGGCCGCATCGAGCCGCGGATCTGCGCCCTGAGCCAGCTTGACCTCGGCCAAGAACGCATCCAGGGACGCGGGCGATCTTTTGATCACACGCAGCACGTCCAACGCCGCGACGTTGCCGGATCCCTCCCACACCGACTGCAGAGGCGCCTCGCGGTACAGCCGCGGCATTCCGGAGTCCTCGACGTAACCGTTTCCGCCGAGACACTCGAGCGCTTCACCGACGACGTGCTGCGCACGCTTGCACACCCAGTACTTGCCGACTGCCAGCCCGACCCTGCGGAACTTCGCCTCGTCCTCGTCGCCTTCGTTGGCGCGGTCCGTCGCCCCCGCGAGCCGCATCATGAGCGTGATCGCCGCCTCGGACTCGAGTGCGAGGTCGGACAACACGTTTCTCATCAGCGGGGTATCGACCAGAGCGCTTCCGAACGCCTTGCGGTGTCGTGCGTGGTGCATGGCGCGCACGAGTCCCTTGCGCATGAAGGCGGCGCTCATCATCAGGCAGCCGAGGCGGCTGTAGTTCACCATTTGCATGATCGTGCGGAGCCCTCGGCCTTCTTCGCCGATGAGTTCGCCGACGGCTTGGTCGTACTCGACCTCGGCTGATGCGTTCGACCGGTTGCCCAGCTTGTTCTTGAGCCGCTGGAAGTGAATCGCGTTGCGCGAACCATCGAGAAGGACGCGAGGTAGCAGGAAGCAGGACATTCCGTTGGTGGTTCGCGCGACCGTCAGGAATGCATCGGACATGGGGGCCGACGTGAACCACTTGTGGCCGGTGATCAGATACGTGCCATCTGCCGTCGGCGTTGCCGATGTGGAGTTGGCGCGCAGATCGGACCCGCCTTGCTTCTCGGTCATGGACATGCCGAAGAGCAGGCTGTGCTTCGCCGACAGCGGGTTCGGGCGCGGGTCGTAGAGCGGCGATGCGAGCTGCTTCTCATAGCGCGCGGCGATCTCGGGGGAGTGGCGGAGCGCGGGTACCGCGCTGTAACTCATGTTGACCGGACACATGTGGCCGGCGTCCGTCTGGGCCCAGACGAAGGTTTTCGCGATCCGCGCTGTGTGGGTGCCGGGCTGTTGCCGCAGCCAAGCCGCGGCGTTGAGCCCTCGTTCGGCGGCTGTGGCCATGAGGGAGTGGTAGTGCGGGTGGAACTCGACCTCGTCGATCCGGTGCCCGACGGGGTCGTGGGTGCGCAGGACCGGCGAGCACTCGTTCGCGAGCCGACCCCATTCCTGGGCCTGCTCGCTTCCGGCCAGCTCGCCCAGCGACTGGAGCTCCCCAGCCGCCCAATCGGCGTTCTCGCGGTGCAAGCCTTCGAGCAGCGGGACATCGTCGGCGACGTTGTAGTCCACCAGCGGTGGAACTTGGTTGGTGACCGCGTGATTCGTCGGCATACCAGTCTCCCTCGACCTGACTCCTGAGACGATGCTCTGTTCGCGCCACCGATCGCGACCTCTGGCTGTGGCACGAACTTCCGCGCGGATGCCGGGCTTCTCGCATCGTCGGTGCGAATAGGTTCGTCCCGATCAGCGAACGGCGTCAAAGTCGTTCTTCCAGCCGTTCGGATAGGCCGCGGGAATATCGGTGCGAAATCGACCTATTGCAGCGCCGAGGATCTCGTGCGGTGGCTGTGGGAGCACGGTGTCGTCGCCGGGGATGCGCTCAGGCGGGAGATGGCGAGGTTGAGGAAGGCGTTGGCTCCGGGGGAGAGGTAGCCGGAGCGGGTGACCGCCCCGTAGGCGATGGAAGTGGTGGGTGACAAATGGCGTACGACGGCGCCTTGGGCGCGGGCCCACTCGGCCTGGTTCCCGATCACGAACGCCATCCCCGCGCCGCGCAGCACCAGCGGGATCTGGGTGCTGCGGTACGCGGTGACCAGGGCCAGCTTCGTTCTCATGCCGACCGCGCGAAAGATCTGCTCGACCGCTTTGCGGGTGTCGGCGTCCCTGGGAATGGCGATCGTGGGGATGGCGGGGAGGCGGTCGACCGGTAGCGGGTCGGGAAGGGCCGGATCGGTTCCGGGAGGCAGGGCGAGCATGAGCTCGTCGGATCCGAGGGGGAGGACGTTCAGCCCTGGTAGTGCTGTGGTCCCATCCTCGGTGTCCGGAGTCAGCGGGGTGAATCCCAGTTCGCTTCGGCCTTGGCGCACGTGGTTCAGCAAGGTGCGTTCCAGGTTCGGCACGTCGAGCCGGACCAGAACATCGGGGTGGCGTCTGCGGAATGCGGCGACCGTGGGGATCAGGTGCTCGAGTGGGCCGCCCATCAGCGAGATGTCGAGCGACCCGCTCAGCACGCCTGCGACCTCGGCCACCGACGCGCGGGCCGTGGCGACGTCGCGCAGCAGTTGTCGTGCCGGGTTGATCAGCGCTTCCCCGGCGGTCGTCAGGACCAGGCCGCGGCCTACCCGGTGGAACAGCGGGGCGCCCATCTCGTGCTCGAGGGTCCGGATGGCCTGCGACAGCGAGGGCTGAGCGAGGTGCAACGCGGGTGCGGCACGCGCGATCCCGCCGTGCTCGACCACGGCCAGGAACTGCTGTGCCTGCCGGACCTCCATCGAACCCCCTGTTCGCAGCACGTGATGAGTTGTGCTTCCCCGGAACTTCGGTGCTGGAGCCATCTTCCACAGGCTGTCGGGTCTGGTGTCCAAGAGTTGGAGCCGCAGGGATCTATAGGCAGAACGAATCTCGGCTCCGTTTCGGGTACCAGTCTGCTGTTATTGTCCGGCCATGGACGGTCGGCAGCTGCGCTGCTTCCTCGCTGTGGTCGACCACGGCAGTGTCACGCGGGCAGCCGAGGCGCTGTACGTCTCGCAACCTTCGCTGTCGCAGACCATCCGAAGTCTTGAGCGGGAACTGGGTACGGAACTGTTCCACCGCGAAGGCCGGGCGCTGCGCCTGTCCGCCGCCGGACAGGCGCTGCTCGGTCCGGCGCGGCAGGTGCAGGAATCCGCGCTGGAAGCGTCCGACGCCGTTCGCCGGATCCAGCAGTTGGAGGAGGGCCGGCTCGACATTGCCGTCACCGAGGACCTCGCCGTCGATCCGCTGGCGGATTTCGTGGCCGCTTTCCGGGCGCGGCACGCCGAGGTGTGGGTCAACGTGCTCCAGGCCGACGACTCCGAGGCCGCGGCCGAGCGGGTGCGCGTGGCGGAGTGCGAAGTGGCGTTGTGCTCGCTGCCCGTCTCCAGGTCCGGTCTCACCTCGGTCGCACTGGGCAGCCGCGATCTGCTGCTGGTCCTGCCCCCGGAGATGCCGCTGAGCGAGCGGGAGGTGGTTCCGCTGTCATCCCTGGGTGACATTCCGCTGGTGGCTGGACCGCTCGGTGATGTCGTGCGCGACCTGGTCGAGTCGACCTGCGCGGAGCTGAAGGTGAAGCCGAAGGTGATGGTGGAGGCCGGAGCCCCAGCGGTACTGCCCGACCTGGTGCTCACCGGTGCCGGTGGTGCCTTCCTGCCGCCGGGGGTCGCGAGGTCGGCTGCCAATCAGGGGGCGCTGGTGCGACGCACCGATCCGCCGCTGGTCCAGGACTTCGGTTTCGTTTTCCGCAACTCCACCCTGACCGCGCCGTCGAGAGCGTTCCTGATGCTCGCGCAGCGCGCTCACGTGCAGGCGCGGCCCGATACGGCGCTGGGAATCGTCAGGTCGCCGGAGTCGGCGTGGTGAGACCACAGGGATGCTTGCCAGAACGATCCGAGTTTGCCGTGCTGGCCAGCACGTTTTCCAGGTAGCGGATCTGCGGGCCCGCCGGCGCTCCGGCTGCCGACATGATGGTTGCTTTCCGCAACTCATCATTTCTTCCTCTCGATGAGTTTTGGTTCTCGGTCTTGGTCCGCGGGGAGCAGAGCTCGTTTGATGTGGGTCACATCGGATTCCGGGATCCCCGGATCCGACCATCTTCCCGGAGACCCCCCAGGGCTCGAGGAGCGGAAAATGGCTCATAGCAGGAACATCCGTACGACTCCCGTCGTGGAGGGCTCGATGACGGACGCGCGCGAGTTGGCATACCAGCCACGTCGAGCGTGGACGATCACCGGGCTGCTTTTCGTGTTCTTCCTGATCAACTGGGGTGACAAGGCGGTGCTCGGCCTCACGGCCGCGCCGATGATGCGGGAGCTGGGTCTGAGCCCGGCCCAGTACGGGTTGGCTGCCAGCGCGATCTACTTCCTGTTCAGCGTCTCCGGTGCCTTCGGCGGTTTCCTCGCCAACCGGATCAGGACTACGTGGTTGATCACGGGTATGGCGTTGATCTGGTCGTTGACGCAGCTGCCCATGGTGTTCAGCGCGGGATTCGGAGTGCTGGTCGCGTGCCGTGTCGTGCTCGGTGCGGCGGAAGGCCCTGCGGCACCGGTCGCCCTGCACGGGCTGATGAAGTGGTTTCCCGACACGAAGCGCAACATGCCGAACTCGGTGTTCCTGGTGGGCGCATCGATCGGTGTCGTCGTCGCTGCGCCGGGGCTGGCGTGGGTCGCGGAGACCTTCGGCTGGCGATGGGCCTTCGGGGTGATGGGCATCGTCGGGCTGGTGTGGGCCGTGATCTGGTGGATCGTCGGAGGTGAGGGGCCGTTCACCGGGGCTCAGCCGGCACAGCCTTCCCGGCGGGATGCGGCGGTCGAGGGCGGGATCCGGGTGTCGTACCGCCGGATCTTCACCAGCGGGACCTGGTTGGGGGCCACCATCGGCGCCTTCGCGGTGTACTGGGGGATCGCGATCGCTGTGACCTGGCTTCCGGTCTACCTGGAACAGGGACTCGGTTACAGCACGCTGGCGGCGGGCAACGCGGTCGCATTGACTGCGCTCGTCGGGGCCGTAGCGCTCTTCGGGCAGGGGTTGCTGTCGCAGGTGCTGATGGCGCGCGGGGTTTCCAGCCGGTGGGCGCGTGGTGGCGTGGGCGGGGGCGCCGCTGTCCTGGCGGCGCTCATCCTGCTGGTAGGCCTCCAGGTCGGGGGTGGATGGCATCTCGTTCTCCTGGCGGTCGGTCTCCAGTTGGGTGTCGCCATCACTGCTGCGGGTCCTCCCGCGATCGGTGAGATCGTGCCGGTGGCACAGCGCGGCGGCGCACTTGGAATGCACGTGGCGTTGCAGACGACCGCGGGGATCGCCGCCCCGTATGTCACCGGCCGCATCGTCTCCGCGGTTGATGACCCCCTTGCCGGTTTCCACACCGCCTTCGCCGTCGCCGCGGGGGTCATTCTGGTGGGAGGAGCGATCGCCTTGCTGCTCATGCGACCGCAGCGGGACGCCGCCCGGCTGGGGATCCGGCTTCCGACGCCGACCGTCGTGCCTCCGCAGCGGAACTCATAAGCACGACCGATACGACCCTTCGGCTTTACGTCGTTGTTCGGTCAACTGCACGGTCGTTCACTGGACGTGCTGAGGAACACCCGGATATCCGCTCTCCGGCGGCGCGCCGCATCTGCGCGGCGCAGGACTTCCAGACCGCATCGATCAAGGAAACCGCGGGAGTGTCATGTCTGTTGAGCATGTCGACGTGCTGATCGTCGGGGCCGGCGTGTCCGGCGTGGGTGCCGCCTGTCATCTGCAGAAGTACTGCCCGGCGACGACGTTCACGATTCTGGAGGGCAGAGAAGCGATCGGCGGCACCTGGGACCTGTTCCGCTACCCAGGCATTCGTTCGGATTCGGACATGTCCACCCTCGGCTACTCCTTCCGGCCATGGGACAGGGCGAAATCCATCGCCGGCGGAGCCGAGATCCGCTCGTACGTAGCAGACACCGCTGCCGAGCACGGTGTGGACCGGCACATCCGATTCGGGCACCGGGTGATCGATGCCAACTGGTCGAGCGATGATGCGCGGTGGACTGTCCGAGCACGTCGGGCCAGTGACGGCGAGGAGGTCGAGATCACCTGCTCCTTCCTGTTCTCGTGCACCGGGTACTACGACTACGAGCAGGGGTTCACGCCCGATTTCCGCGGCATCGACCGTTTCTCCGGTCAGGTGGTGCATCCGCAGCTGTGGCCGGAGGACCTCGACTACGCGGGCAAGCGGGTCGTGGTGATCGGCAGCGGCGCGACGGCGGTCACGCTGGTTCCAGCGATGGCCGAGACGGCCGGCCACGTCACGATGCTGCAGCGCTCGCCGACCTACCTCGTCTCCCGTCCGGGGACAGATCCCTTCGCGGTCCGCATGCGCAGGAGTGTGTCCGGGTCACTGGCGCATCCGCTCGTGCGCTGGAAGAGCATCGCGACGAACTTCTACGCCTATCAGAAGGCGCGACGCGCCCCGGAGCGGACGAAGGCGCTGTTGCGCAATGGCGTGGAGATGCAGCTCCCGGACGGGTACGACATCGACACCCACTTCACGCCCCGGTACAACCCGTGGGACCAACGACTGTGCCTGGTGCCCGACGGGGACTTCTTCACCGCTGTCCGCGAAGGACGAGCCTCCGTGGTCACCGACCACATCCACGCCATCTCGGACACCGGGATCGCGTTGCGCTCCGGGGACTTCCTCGAAGCCGACGTGATCGTGACCGCGACGGGGCTCAACATGCTGGCCGTCGGGGGGATGCACCTGACGGTCGACGGCACCAAGGTCAACATCCCGGAAGCGGTCGCTTACAAGGGGATGATGCTCTCCGAGGTACCGAACTTCGCGTTCACCATCGGATACATCAACTCCTCCTGGACGTTGCGCGCCGAGCTCGTGGCGCGCTACGTCTGCCACCTGCTCAACCACATGCGCCGCCGAGGGCTGCGGACATGCATGCCGTTGCGCCCGAAGACGGCTGGCCGAGCCCCGCTGTTCAACCTCACGTCGGGTTACGCCCAGCGCGGCGACGCGGTGATGCCGAAGCAGGGCGGCGCCGCACCGTGGCGCATGCACCACAACTTCTTGCGCGAGTGGCTGTTCACACTGCGCCGAACGAAGGTGCACGACAGTGGCGTGCGGTTCTCATGAGCGCTGATTCTGGTTGGTAGCGGTCCGCTGCCCTGGCGGATCAGGAGGTCGGATCGCCCAGGCATTCCGTGGCGAGGGAGAGGAACGCCCGGGCCGCCGGTGAGAGCGGCACGGGCCTTCGGACCGCGCAGGTCGACAGCGTGACGGCAGGGTCCAGATGCCTGATCAGCGCGCCGCGCTCCTGCGCCCACAGGGCTTGCTTCCGCGTGGCGAAAGCCATGCCGATGCCGCGGAGGACCAGCGAGGTCTGGGTGTTGCGGTGCGCGGTCACCACTGCGAGCCGGGTGCGCACGCGCGCTTTCCGCAAGGCGGTTTCCACGGCGGAGCGTGCGTAGGCGCCGCCGGGAACCGCCATGGTCGGGATGTCGGGGAGCTGGCCGATCGGTAGCGGATCCGGTAGCGCGTGGTCCGCGCTGGGCGGAAGCACGAGCATCAGCGGCGACGGTGGGAAGGTCGTGACCTCCACGCCCGGAAGTTGGTGCGGATCTACCTCCGGCAGCAGCGTCGCGAAACCGAGTTCGCTGTGCCCTTGGCGCATTTGGTGCAGGAGTTCGGATTCCATCGACGGGTTCTCCAGGCGGATGAAGACCTCCGGGTGCTGGCGGCGGAAGGCTCCGACGGCGGGCAGGATGAGCTCCAGTGGTCCCCCCATGGCCGCGATGTCCAGCTGCCCACCGCGGATTCCAGCGACCTCGGCCACCGAGGCGCGTGCGGTGGCGAGATCGCGCAGCAGCTGGCGTGCCGGTTCCACGAGTGCTTCGCCGGCTGAGGTGAGCACCAGTCCGCGACCGACCCGGTGGAACAGCGGAGCCTTCAACTCGCGCTCGAGGGTCCTGATCGTCTGCGACAGCGAGGGCTGCGCCAAGTGCAGCGCTGCGGCGGCGTGCGCGAGCCCTCCATTCTCGACCACGGCCAGGAACTGCTCCGCTTGTCTGAACTCCATTCACCCTCCAGATGGCTACCGTGAACCCATTGTGCGGTACGCGCCCCCGTCGCCGGCACCATCGACCGGAGGCGGCTAGTCGGCTGGCCACCACCTTCCGGCGAGCTGTGCTCCGGCCTTGGCACCCGGCGAAACTCGCGCGTCGTCCAAGACTGCTCTGCTGGATGCAGCCGCCCAGCTGCTCACGCGCATCCCACCCACGGAGGTGTCCGCGCGGAATTTGGCGCGGGAGGCCAGGTTCAACAATGCCGGAGTCGCGATGGCGCGCCCGTTCCTCGGCGTCACGGCTGAGGACTGGCACCAGACGCAGTCTGCGAACGGGCTCCGTGTGCTCCTCGGGTGTCAGGAGGCCGCGCGGATGATGATCCGCCGCGGCCATGGATCGGATGACTATCGGGGAGATCGGATGACGTCGGCGGAGGCGAGGCCGTTGATGGCGGAGCGGGAGTATCCGAGGTCGGCCAGCAGTTCGACCGTGTGCTGCCCCAGTTCGGGGGCGCTGGTGGCCGGGAACTCGGGAACGCTGCCCAGGTGCCACGGCGAGGCGAAGGTGGTGTGCTTGTTCCCGCCTGTGTCGGTGACATCGATGAAGATGCCCGCGGCCGCGACGTCCAGGTTCGCGCGCACCTCGCTGTACGAGCTGATGCGGCCGGCAACAACCCCGTTCGGCGTCAACAGCGCCATGGCCTCCTCGCTCGTCATCTTCGCGAACCCGGTGCGCAGTTCGGTCAAGAGGGACGCGCGGTTGGCCACCCGCTTCTCATTGGTCTCGAAGCGCGGGTCGGTTGCGAGCTCGGAGCGGCCCAGCAGCTTGCAGAGCCGTTCGAAATGCAGCGCCGAATACGCCGACACCACGATTGCGCCGTCCAAGGTGGGCATCACGTCCGCGGCGGGAGCCACGGTGGGCTGGCCGTTTCCGCTACGCACGGGCTCGTCGCCGGTGATGAGGTACTCGCCCCAGTTCGGCCCTTGCAGGTGCACCGCGACTTCGAGCAGCGACGTCTCCACGGTGTCGCCTGCGCCGGTGCGCAGACGCCGGATGTAGGCACCGAGGATCGCTTGGGCGAACACGTGCGCGGAAGCGGCGTCGACCACGGGGAACCCGACGCGCTGCGGCTCTCCGTCCGCCTCGCCGGTCACCGACATGATGCCGCTCTCGGCTTGCGCGGCGATGTCCAAACCGGCCCGGTGCTTCGACGGGCCGTGCAACCCGAATCCGCTGACGGTGGCGTAGATGATGTGCGGATGCGCTGCGCGGACCGCGTCCGCGCCGAGTCCGAACGAGTCCATCACGCCTGGGCGCAGGTTCTGCACGACGATGTCCGCCTCGGCGATCAGCTCCTGCGCGATCCGTCGCCCCCGCTCGTCCTTCAGGTTCAACGCGATGCAGCGCTTGTTGCGGTTGTAGGTCCGCAGGATCGCCTCGCCGTAGATGCCGATCAAACGCGATGATTCACCGTCCACCGGCTCGACTTTGATGACGTCGGCGCCGAGGTCGACCAGGATCTGGGTCGCGGCCGGCGCGGCGATGAACTGTCCGAAGTCGACGACACGGACACCGTCCAAGGGCGTGTTCACTTCGCAACCTCCTGCATTCGTTCGGCGAGCTTGACCACGTCTCTTCTCGGGCGTATGCCGAAGGTCGAGGCTGCTCCGCCGACGACCATGAGAATCCCGGTGAACGCGAAGCCGTGCGCATAACCAGCGCTGCTACCGGCCGCATTGCAGACGAAGTAGCAAAGCGATGAGAACACCGAACGCGGGGCACGACTGCAGCGGGCCGCGTTGTGGCGGTACGAGACATGGCAAGGACTCCGGTGTCCAGAGAAGGGCGTGCTGATCGACGTTGTCGTCAGCGGCTGACGAAGAAGGGCTTGCCCTCCGAATCAGCCGGAAAGTGGTCGCTCAGCTCCGTCGCCCTCTTTGTCTTGGCACTGAAGTCTCGGGCTGCGTCGGGTAGCGACTGAGTGAACCACGGCACGCAGTCATTGAATGTGTCCCGAACCGACTAGGTCAAAGACTGATTTTCACCCGGAACAGGTGAGAGCGCCTATAGGTCATGCGGGCGCACCTCGGTGTTGCGGTGGTTGCGCTCGCGCATCCGGTCGTCCGCGTCCCGGACGGAACGAATCTAATCGGCTCCCGGTGTTGCTGGTGGGCCGCTTCTGGAGCGAGCTGTTCGTGGCGGCCTACTGGGCTGCGGCCTTGCAGTGAGCGACTGCAGGTGAGTTCACCGGTGAGTCGGTTGTGCATGGCGGCACTGTGCTTTGGTTCTGCTGATGTCAGAGGGCGAGATGATGTCCAGGAGCACCGGAGTCTCAGTGGACGCGGTGATCTCGAACTGGCTGCGGGGAACACTTCCCACCTGCTCTATCCGCCCGAGGTGGGGCCGAGGTCGAAGCGCGTTGGCCGGTCGGTCGGGACGTGATCAGGGCGGGGGGCCGGTGAGTTGGGGGAGTGGGCCGATTTGCCAGGGGTCGTTGCCGGTGGTGGCGAGCCAGTGGTGTGCGTCGTGTTGGCCCATGGCGATGAGTTCGTTGAGGTATTGGGGGTCGAAGAACAGGTAGCTGAGCAGTTCGCCGTGGGCGGGGCTGTCGCCTCCGAGGAACTGGCTGAACAGGCGTTGGCGGACGGAGCGGAGGCTGAGTTTACGGTTGCTGGAGCGGAAGATCTCCAGGGCGTGTTCTCCGATTGCGCCGCGCCGGTCCGGGGCGATGAAGATGTAGGGAACCTTGCGGTACGGGGGTTTTCCTCGGGCTTGGCGGTACTGCTGCGCTGCGGGTGTGCCTGCGGGGTCGGTGTAGAAGAGGTTGATGTTGCCCAGGGTGATGATGTCTTCGGCGAGCGGGTCGACGAGGGCGCCTTCGAGAACGTGCAGTGCTCCGTCGGCGAGGTCTGGGGGACTGCCTTCGTGTCGGCCCGGCTCGTCCGAGGGTGGGGTGATGGAGTCGGTGCCGATGACCACGATTCGGTCGGCGCCGAGGTCCAAGGCCGGTTTGATGGGGGTGTTCAATCGGGTGCCTCCGTCGACGTACCAGCCGTGGGCTTCGACGGGGGATTCGATGCGGACCGGTGGGAACAGGACGGGTAGTGCGGCCGAGGCCTGCAGGTGGACGTGGTCGATCGTCGCGGGGACGTAGTCGAGGACGTGGGAGCGGTGCAGCGCCGGCTGGACTGCGCTTTCGACGAACACGACGGTGCGGCCGCTGCGCACGGCGGTGGCCACGACGGCGAGGGTGTCGACGCTGCGCTGTGTGATGTTGCGGTGTAGCGCGGAGAGGTCGATCCATTCCTGCAGGCGTCGTTCGGCGGGAGCTGGATCCAGCAGGCTGGAGAACTGGAACCCCGGCAACGACAGTGCTTCTCCCAGATAGCGGGTTGCGGCGAGGATCAGGTGTTGGTGCAGCGGGCGCATGATGTGTCCGCTGCCGACATCGCGCCAGCGTTGCAGCATGCCTGCGGCGACGTCGTCAGCGCTGCGGTCGTGGGCGGCGGCGAGGTAGGCGGCGTTCATCGCACCCACGCTCGTACCGACGAACAGGGAGGGTCGCTGACCGCGGCGGTCGAGCTCGGGAACGAGCACGGACAGCGCGCCCGCCTCGTAGGCGCCACGCGCACCACCGCCGGCCAGAACCAGCGCGATCCGTTCGGCCTTCACCATGCCTATCGTCGCACCGATCCGCACAGTCCGTGCGCCTCGACCTCGTCACCGTATCCGAAGCCGCCCTGTCGTTGGCAAGGCTGCGGCAGCTACCCCTTCAGGTAGTTCGCGGGTGATCGGTGGGCAGCAGTTGTCGTCCGGTCGGAGCATCGTGGAACGCCAGATGGGCGGAGTTCGCGACAGAAGGGATCGGGATGGTGCAGGCGGATCTCGTGCTCGAGGGGGGTGGGGTCAAGGGAATCGGCGCTGTGGGAGCCGTCCTGAGGTTGTTGGAGCTGGGCTATTCGTTTCCGCGGATCGCCGGTACTTCGGTCGGGGCGGTGGTGGCCGCGTTGGCGGCGGCGGGAGCCGACGCCGGGCAGATCCGCGGCGCGATGGGCAGGCTCGAGCTGTCCCGGGTGCCTGACCGGATGTCGCCACGTCTGCCTCTCATCAGCGAGGGACTTTCGTTGCTAACCCGGAATGGTGCGTACGAAGGCGACTACATCCGGGATTGGCTGGACCACGAGCTGCATGCTCTCGGGGTGACCACGTTCGGTGATCTCCGCCGCGAGCCCGACGGTGACGACGGCGACCTGCACGGCGATCAGCACTACAAGCTCGTTGTGCTGGCCACCGACATCACCCACGGGCGGTTGCTGCGGCTACCGTGGGACTACCACCTTTTCCACCGCGAGCCCGACGAGCAGTCCGTCGCCGATGCGGTGCGGATGTCGATGTCCATCCCGCTGTACTTCGAGCCCCAGCGGCTCACCGACCCGGTCACTGGAGACACCTCGGTCATCGTGGACGGTGCGGTGCTGTCGAACTTCGCCGTCGAGATCTTCGACCGCACCGACGGGCAGCAGCCGCGCTGGCCCACTTTCGGGGTGCGCATCCTGCCCAACCTGCCCGCCGGCATGGACCAGGTCTTCCCCGCTCTTGGGCTGCCGCTACCGCCGCCGTTCGAGCTGCTCAAGAAGGTGGTCGTCACCGCGTTCGTGGGCAACGACCAGACCCACCTCAACCTCCCCGCAGTCCGCAACCGCACGATCGCCATCGACACGTCAGAGGTGGGCATCACCGAATTCGATGCGGACCCCGACACCGTGCAGACGCTGGTTCACCACGCGAGGGAAGCCGTCGACACCTTCCTGGCCAACCGGCGCGAATAAGCCCATCTGTGCCGGGTTCTCATGGTGCGACCCACCATGTCGCTCGCCGGGTGTCGGCCACCCTGGACAGCCGGACCTGATCAACGCCCAGCACGCGAGCCACCCACAGCACGACCTTGTCGAGGTCGGCGCGCCGTGCTGGCTCCTCCTTGCTCGCCGTCGCCGGCATCGACGCACACTCGTGCCACTTGCCGTCCAGAGCGACATAACCCATCACCCAGCGAGGCGGCACCGGCTCAAGCTGCACCACGATGTTGCTGTGCGGTGGCTTCTGCATCGTCGGACCTTCACTTCACGGCACTGCGTCAAAGCAGTAGGGATGCCAGTGCCTGGGACGGCACGGAACGCCCTGCGAACCCCGAGGTTCGGGTTCAGGAGTCGAGGTCGTCGAGTTCGGCGACGGCGTAGGGGAGGGCTTCGCTGAGCTTTTCCAGGTCGTTGACAGCGCACCGGTTGGCCTGGACGCCGATGTGGACGGTGGTCCGGTACTGGGTCACGGCGATGGACAGGGCGTGACCGGCGGCCAGCGGTGCGAGGGGGTAGAGCTCGCGCAGTGGGGCACCGTCCATCGTCACCGGGATGTCGGGTAGCGGCACGTTGGTGATCACGGTGTCGAACAGCAGACCAGCACCGTGACCGGCCAACGGGGCGGCGATTCGGTGCACGAGGGGCGGCACTCGACCGGCGAGCACGGGGAAGGCGCCGGGCCCGCGCAGCGGGCCGGCGCTCTTGTTGCGGTCCATCGCGGCCCGGACCATGCGCAGCCGTGTCGTGGGGTCCGGCTCGCCTACCGGCAGATCGCACAGGTACCCCGATAGCCGGTTGTTGTCGTGGGACTTCCCCGGCGGTCGCTGGCTGACGGGGATCAGCGCCCGCACGGTCAGCCCGTCGAGGGGGTGCCCGCGGGTGTCCAGCCACCGACGGAGTGCTCCGGTCAGGACCGTGAGTGCGATGTCGTTGGTCGTGCCGCCGTGGCGGGCGCGGATCCGGCGCACGTCTCGTCGTTCGATGGGAACCAGGGCCACGCGCCGGGCGGCTGACGCACGAGCGTGCAGTGGGGAATCTGACGCGGGTAGTCGCATGTTGCGCACCACGGACGAGGCGATTCCGACCGTCTGCCACAGGGTTCCCGGGAGATCACCGGCGGCGGACAGTGCGTCGGCGAGCAGTCGGCGCGGTCGGGAGAGCATTCCCACCGCACGCCAGGCAGCGTCGAGCAAGGGATCCGAGGGTGGCGTGGTCTGCCGCGGTGCCCAGTCGGGGGTGAAGCCGTCCAGCAGCCCGAGTCCGGCCTCGACCGCTCCGCAGCCGTCGGCCAGGGCGTGGTGCAGTTTCACCAGAACCGCGAACCGGGCGCCGTCCAGACCGGTGATCACGTGCAGCTCCCACAGCGGCCGGCTCAGATCCAGCGATGGGGAGTTGAGCTCGGCGACGAGCACGGCGAGCTCTTCACGACCTCCTGGCGACGGCAGCTGATGGGTGTGGACGTGGTCCCGGGCGCGGAAGTCCGGAGGCTCTTCCCAGCGCGCGTGACCGGGAGGAAACCATGAGCTGCGGATCCGCAGCCGCAACCGCGGAATCTGCTGTGCCCGCTCCGCGAGCACCTCCGCCAGCCTTTGCGGCTGCACCGGACGTCGCGGTGCGAACACTGCGACCGCGCCGAGGTGCATCGGTGCTGCGTCCTGCTCCAGGCACAAGAACGCCTGATCGAGCGCACTGACCTCACCTGTCTTCATCGCCCTTCCTCACCCCGAATCGGGCGCGGCGTGCGGTCGTGTCCGCGCTCGGCGCTCGAAGCCGCGTACGTCTGCAGCATCCGGCGAAAGACCACGTTCCCGCTCCCTCGCATACGTGCGACACCTGCCACGCGGCCCGCAAACCACGATCGCTCCGCTGAGATCGCCGACACCGGGAACGCGTTGTCGAACAAATTCAGCGCAGATGCATTCGATCGTGTGCGGCGACACAAAGCCGAAACAGTGTCCGAAGTGGATTCTCCAGAACCTCGAGTGGCGTTGACGCTAGTGCAACCCGCCCTGAACGCAACCTTTTCCGGCAAGATTCACTTGTGGTCATTCGGCCTTGATCGCTTCGGTGCGTGCCAAGGGGTTCTGCCGGTCACCCACATGCATGCACCGGGCGGCACGATCAGGTTTGATGACGCTACGCGTTCACGAGATGTGAGTCGGGAACGCGATCAGATCCGAGCTGTGACGAACGTCCCGAGACGGCGCGCATCGTGCAGGGTGCAAGTCGCCCGTTCGCCGTGCAGGTTCAACACGTCAGCTGAACGTGGATCTGCTGGGACGCGGTCAGCGGCCTGTTGTTGCCGATTGTGGTGATCGCCAGCGCTTGAGCACGTAGTACCCGAGACCCGCGGCCACGGCGACCGGCCAGTCGATGAGATCCACCAGCGCCAGGACGCCGATGCCGAGGTAGACCGGCAGCCCGTTTTCGGGGAGTACGCGCCGGGCGACATCCACCGGAAGCAGAACGGCTGTAGCGATCTGCTTGGCCAGTTCCGGGCGGCGTTGCTCCGCGTCTTCCTCAATGGCGCGTCTCTTCGCTGCTGTGACCATGGCCCCTCCATACCGGCCCCAGGAAACCATGCTATTCCCGCTCGGCCCGCTGCAGAAGTTCTCTCCGGGAACCTCGCGGGGCATGAGCAGGCTCGTCCCCACTGCCGGGTTCGCTCGATCGTGTTGGTCCAGGCGGCGCAGGTTGATGAGCAGGTCTCGGGCCTCGACGACGTGCGATCTACGGCGAACGCAAACGTGCCACTCGCACGGGTATGCCGAAAGGGGGTACGTGCATTCTCGATCAGAATGCAGACCCGTTGCACCAGCGGAAACCGACGTATATGCGAGCCACGGCAGCGGGTGGGCGTGGTGCGGTCGGCTGCTGGGTTGCGGCGCTCGCCTTATCGTTTGTCGCGAGAGGGGCACGGGCTTGCTGGGCTGGTTGTGCTTCTCTCATGCTGGTGACCACTGAGGAGGGACGATGCTGTGGTACTGCCGGTTAACCTGGCATCAGCACACGCGCGCTGAGGATGTGCGGCGGCGGGTGCTGCAGCAGCACGAGGCCGGCACCAACCTCCGCTGATAAAGACTTCGTTTGTGCAGGCGCCGGAAATCGAACGTCTCGGTTCCGGACAGCATCGGACCAAAAGGTTGTGTAGCTACCCATCCAGGGTGCAGCTCTGTCGGCCGTGGGGAGGCTGATACGGAGCGCCCGCTAGGCGTGAACCGGTGAGGGAATTTGTGATGGATCTGGTCAAAGAGACGCAGCGATCGGTGTATGCCACGGTTGGTGCCGCGGCGTGGGTGATGGAGGCGGTGCGCGCAATTCCCGATCAGATGGGCCAAGCGTGGGAGCGGAGAAGTCAGTGGATGGACCGTGCTGGCGAAGCGTATGACGACCTGGCCGGGCGCGGGCAGGCCATCATGGGCGGCGCAAGGCAGGAAGTCCAGGACCGGGTTGGTCAGGTCGGCGAAGCAGCCCGTCGAATCCCTGGCGTCGCGCTTGCCGAAGAGAAGATGACCGGAATGGTCGTCGACGCAGACCAGCTCCCGATCGCCGATTACGACAGCCTCACAGTGGGAGAGATCGTCCAGAAGCTGCGGGCGTTGTCCCAACGGGAACTGCAGATGGTCGAAGGCTACGAAAGGCGGCAGCGGGCTCGGGCTACCGTGCTGCACCGCATCGACGAACTGCTCGCGAAGAGCCCTAGGTCGGCGGCGACGACATGAGTCCGTACGCCGATGCGGTTTGGCAGCAGCGGAGCAAGAGGATCTAACTGCCGGCGAAAGGCGCCCCAAACAGCGCCGCAGCATCCTCGTGTCGGCCAGTCGGAGCTGGCGGCTGCCGGGGCGGCGGGCGGTCCTGCAGCGGCGCCGGAAACGCGTTGCCGAGAGACTGTGACGAAGGCTGAACGGCGTCGCAATGCGGGTGGGCCAGCAGCGGTCTCGGCTTGTCGGAGGAGCCGATCGCTTCCGGCTGTTACCCGCCGGTAGTACCTTTGGTTTGTCTATGTCACATGCGGCCGTGCCGTTGGGGGCAGCGATGACTACGGTGGGTAGCCAATCCGTTAGTGGGACGCAGGTCGACGCGCAGCAGGCCAGGCAGGTGGCCGAGGAAGCGCGTGAGTCCCGTTGGGACAGGCCGAGTTTCGGTAAGGAGTTGTTCCTCGGGCGTCTGCGGATCGACCTGATTGACCCGCTGCCCGAGGCAGAGCCCTCGGTCGGGGGCGAGGCGTTCCTCGAACGGCTGCGCGAGTTCTGCGAGGCCAAGGTCGATGGTCAGCAGATCGAGCGTGACGCGTGGATTCCCGACGAGGTGATCAACGGTTTGAAGGACATCGGTGCCTTCGGTATCAAGATCCCAAGGGAATACGGCGGTCTGGGCCTGCCGGCGGTTTACTACCACCGTGCTTTGATGCTGGTCACCACGGTCAACCCGTCGATCGGGGCGCTGCTGTCGGCGCATCAGTCGGTCGGGGTGCCGCAGCCGGTCCAGTTGTTCGGTACCGAGCGGCAGAAGCAGACGTTCTTGCCGCGGTGTGTCCGCGAGATCACCGCGTTCTTGCTCACCGAGCCGGATGTGGGCAGCGATCCGGCGCGGCTGGCTGCCAGCGCGGTGCCCAGCGAGGACGGGCAGCGCTACACGCTCAACGGTGTCAAGTTGTGGACGACCAACGGGGTGCTGGCCGACCTGCTTGTGGTGATGGCTCGGGTGCCCGAGTCCGAAGGACATCGGGGCGGCATTACGGCCTTCGTCGTTGAGGGGGCCGCAGAGGGCGTGACGGTGGAGCACCGCAACGCGTTCCTCGGGCTGCGTGGCATCGAGAACGGCGTGACCCGGCTGCACAACGTGGTCGTCCCCGCCGAGAACCGGATTGGTCGCGAGGGCGACGGCCTCAAGATCGCGTTGACCACGTTGAACACCGGGAGGCTGTCGCTGCCCGCGATGTGCGCCGCCGCCGCGAGGTGGTGTCTTCGGATCGCCCGCGGGTGGTCGTCTCAGCGGGTCCAGTGGGGTCGGCCCATCGGTGAGCACGAGGCGATCGCCAGCAAGGTCTCGTTCATCGCCGCGACGGCCTTCGCGCTGGAGGCCGTGGTCGAAGTGTCCGGCAGGTTGGCCGACGCCGACCGGCACGACATCCGCATCGAAGCAGCGCTGGCCAAGCTCTACAGCACCGAGCTGGCCTGGCAGGTCGCCGACGAGCTGGTGCAGATCCGCGGCGGCCGCGGGTACGAGACGGCGGAGTCGTTGGCCGCCCGCGGTGAGCGCGGGGTGCCCGCCGAGCAGGTGCTCCGGGACCTGCGCATCAACCGGATCTTCGAGGGATCCAGCGAAATCATGAAACTGCTCATCGCCCGGGAGGCGGTCGACACGCACCTGTCGGTGGCCGGCGACCTCATCGACCCGAAGGCCGATCTGCCGCGCAAGGCCCGCGCCGCGGCCCGCGCCGGCAGCTTCTACGCCCGTTGGCTGCCGACGCTGGTGGCGGGCAAGGGCCAGGTGCCGACCGGCTTCGCCGAGTACGGCCCGTTGGCCGAACACCTGCGGTTCGTGGAGCGGGCCAGTCGTCGCATCGCCCGGCAGACCTTCTACGGGATGGCGCGCTGGCAAGCCAGGCTGAAACACCGTCAGCTCTTCCTCGGCCGCATCGTCGACATCGGTGCGGAGCTGTATGCGATGAGCGCGAGCTGCGTGTACGCACGAACGGACGACCAGGATGAGTCGGCGGTCGAGTTGGCCGACGCGTTCTGCCGGCAGGCCCGCCAGCGCGTCGAGAACCTGTTCCGGCGCCTGTGGCACAACACCGACGCCGACGACCGCGGGCTTGCCCGGCGGGTGCTGGAGGGCCGGTACTCCTGGCTGGAGGAAGGGATCCTCGATCCGTCGATCGACGGCCCGTGGATCGCCGAAACGGCAGCCGGTCCGTCACGACACGAGAACCATCGACGGACGGTGCCCAACTCCGGCACAGTGTCCACATAAGACCGCAATGGTCTTGGTGGATGTGCAGAGTCCGGACCGTGACCTGTCCCCACACGCAGCATCAACGGCACTCGCTACATCGACGGTGGCGTGCGCTCCGGCGAAAACACCGACCTTGCCTCGGGCTATGCGAACGTCGTGGTGCCCTCGCCGTTGGGCGGACGGAGCCGAACACCACCGGAACGGGGCGCGGACCCGGCAGGCCAGTTCGAGGGCCTGCGCAGACCACCGGGCGCGGACCTGGCAAGCGAGATCGAGGTCCGGCGCAAGCGGGGCAGCCGCGTCGACTGATCACCCCGGACGCCGATTCCCGAGCCGCAATGGGCACGAACCAGAAATTGCACACTCTCAATGGCGCAGGTAGTGGACCCCCACCATGACGTCCAGCGTAGAGCGGACGTGGGTCTTCAACTCCGCTCGTGCCACCGCCGGATGGCCCGCGACGATGGCGGCCACGAGAGCGGAGTGGGCTTGGCCGGAGAGACTGGAGGCGTCGACCGGTTTCGGCATGTGGCGGAGAGTGCGTGTGAGGTAGGCCTGGATGCTGCGCTCGGCTTCCAGCAGTCGCGATGAACCGGACAGCTCGGCCATGTAGCGGTGAAGGTCGGCATCGGCGAGACGGAACACTTCGACCGACACATCGGACCGGTGGCTCGCTTCGGCCAGGTCGAGAAGCCGCTGACGGTCCATGTCAGCGACCTCATCGGCGGCGAAGCGTTCCGCCGCGCGAGCACATGCCTCGCCCGACACCGCCATCCGCCAGACGGTGAAGTCCTCGAATTCCTCCACCGACGGTAGCTCGGCATCCCGGAAGTAGGGTGCGTCCACTACGCCGGTGCGAACGAACGTGCCACCGCCACGCCCACGGCGCGACTCGATGAGCTGGTTCTCGCGCAGAACCTGCAGCGCGGTGCGGACGGTCATCGGTGCGACCTGGAAAGAGTCGGCGAGTTCGACTTCGGGAGGTAGTCGGTCGCCCGGCCGCAGCTCGCCCGATCCGATCAGCTCTCCGATGCGTCGCACGATGGCCTCGCTCACGCCAGTCTCGCCGACCGGAGAGAACGCTGAGTTCAAAGCCTTGCGCATCTATACCCCTAACATCTAGCGTTCATATGTATTTTACCGCAGCGATGCGTTGACCTGGAACGAAGGAGCAAGAGTTGACGGAGATCGACGGGGAGAAAGCACGGGTGGTCGTACCCGCTCGGCTGTCGGCCGGGGCCACCGACGCTCGGGTCGACGCGGCGAACCGAATTTTCCACGACATCGTGCGCCTGGTGCGGGAACACGGGTTCGAGCATGTGGTCGTGGCCGAGGTGCCGGACCTCTCCGGATTCGCCGGCGCGGTGCTGCCCGGCGGCGGTGATCTCGATCCCGCGCTCTACGGCGGGGACTCCTCGCCAACGGTCTACGACGTCAACCCAGCCCAGGACGCGTTGGATCTCGGTATCGCGCGGGCGGCCTTGGAGCGCGACCTGCCGGTGCTCGGCATCTGCCGTGGCGCCCAGGTACTCAACATCGTCACGGGAGGCACGTTGCACGTGGATCTCCCCGCAAGCTCGGTCACGCACCAGCGCGCCATCGAGCCCGGCCAGGAGCCGGAATTCGCCTGGCACCCTGTGCGCTTGCGAGAGGGCTCGCGGCTGCGCGCCCAGCTCGGCACCGGCGTCGTCACGGTCGCCTCCGGCCACCATCAGGGCCTGGCCCGGCTCGGCGCCGGACTGCACCTGACCGCCACCGCGAACGACGGGCTCGTCGAGGCGTTCGAGGACGAGCGTGGCCGGCTCATCGGCGTCCAATGGCATCCGGAAGCGGCGGGAACGCCCGCCCAGGAACAGGGTGCTCCGTTCCGCGTGTTCGCCGCAGCCGTCGAAGCCAAGGAGGCGCTCCATGCCTGACATCCTCGCTGCAGATGAGGCCAAGTCCCGCGTTCGAGCCGCGGTGGAGGCCAACCGCGACGCGGTCATCGACGTCAGCAGGCGAATCCACGCCGACCCCGAGATCGGCCTCCAGGAGACCAGGGCTGCTCGCCTGCTCGTCGACCGCATCGGGGCGACGACCGGCGTCGAGGCAACGCTCGGGCTCGGCAGCCTGCCCACCGCTTTCCGCGCCGAAGTCGGCAGCGGCGAACTGGTGGTGACCCTCTGCGCCGAATACGACGCCCTGCCGGAGATCGGCCACGGCTGCGGCCACAACATCATCGCCGCCTCGGCCTTCGGCGCGTTCACCGCACTCGCGCCGATCGCCGACGACCTCGGCATCACCGTCCGGCTGCTCGGTACTCCTGCCGAAGAGAACGCCGGCGGCAAGGTGACCTTGCTCGACGAGGGCGCCTTCGACGGCACGCATGCCGCGCTCATGGTGCACCCGGGGCCCGAGGACAGCATCGAGATGAATCCGTACGCCTCCGGCGGGATCCAGATCGAGTTCACCGGTCGGGAGGCGCATGCCAGCGCCGCCCCGCACGACGGCGTCAACGCCCTCGACGCCATGACGATCATGCTGACAGCCATCGGCCTGGCGCGCCAGCAACTCGAACCGTCCCAGCAGATCCACGGCATCGTGCAGCACGGTGGCGCGGCCCCGAACGTCATCCCCGGCAGCGCAGGCGGAGTCTGGATGGGACGCGCCGCGACCGCCGAGGCGCTGGAGCGGGTCATCGCCGTGATCCGCCGCTGCGCGGAAGCGGGAGCGCACGCGACGGGCGCGGCCGTGACCCTCACGGAAGGACCGTTCCGCTACCTCGACCTCCGCACCGACGCAGGGCTCAACGCCGCCTACGCCGCGAACCTCGAATCGGTCGGTCGCGTCGCCGGGGTGCCCATGCCCCGGGGCGGATCCACGGACATGGGCAACGTCTCCCACCGTTTCCCCTGCATCCACCCGCTGATTGGACTCGGCGATCCCGTCGCCGTGCCCCATACACCCGGATTCGCCGCGCTCGCCGGGTCCGAGCCGGGCGACCGTGCCGCCGTCGACGGCGCCACCCTGCTCGCGAGCACCGTGGTCGACGCGGCACTCGACAAGGCACTCCGTACCCGGCTGCTCACTGGCTCGGAAAGCTGATCGATAACCCATACCCCGTACACCGTGACGATCTCTCACCCCCGCCTTCAACAGGGATCTCCTGTTTCCGTGAAAGGCCTCCCATGGCAATCCCCGACTCCACCACCGCTGCCCAAGCAGCCTCCGCACCGCCGCGGCGGCAGGTCATCGCCGGCGTCGTAGGCATGATGCTCGAAATGTACGACTGGCAGGTCTACGGCTTCACGGTGGCCTACATCGCGGCCGCGCTGTTCGACCCCACCGACCCGTTCTCGGGCCTGCTCAACGGCCTGCTCGTGTTCGCCGTCGGTTTCCTCATGCGACCGCTCGGCGGCGCGATCATCGGAGCGTACACCGACCGCTTCGGACGTCGAGCCGGCATGATCCTCGGGCTGGTCCTGCTAGGCGTTGGTTCGTTGATGATCGCGATCGTGCCCAGCTACGCCCAGATCGGTGCCTGGGCCGGAATCATCCTCGTCGCGGCGCGGGTCCTGCAGGGCGTCGGCGTCGGCGGCGAGCAGGGCGCGGCGGTCTCCTACCTCAGCGAGATCGCCCCACCAGGCAAGCGGGCGTTCTACAACGCCTTCGGCTACGTAGCCAGCTCCTTGTCCGTGCTGCTCGCGGTCGGGCTCACCGCCATGCTCCCCATGATCCTCGGTGAGGCAGCTATGAGCACCTGGGGCTGGCGCATCCCGTTCATCATCGGCGCGCTGTTCACCGTCTACGCCATCGTCATGCGTCGCACGATGACCGAAACCGCGCAGTTCGCCGAGACCAAGCAGTCGCACGCAGGTGCTCGGCGCCGCAGCTCGACCCGCATCCTGCTCACGAAGTATCCGAAGCAGACCCTGCTGGCCTTCTTCTTCGTGGGCGGCGGCACGTTCAGCTACTACATCTTCGTGCTGCAGTACTCCACCTTTGCCCACATGGTGACCGGCATCAAGCTGTCGCAAGCGCAGCTGCTCACGACAGTCGTCATCGTCGTGTTCGCGATCCTGCAACCGCTCTTCGGGTCGCTCGCTGACCGCTTCGGCCGCAAGCGAGTGCTCCTCGCCTCCGCCATCGGCATGCTCGTGACCCTCTGGCCGGGACTGCTCCTCGTCACCGGCAACCCGGCCGTGATCATCGGCCTGCAGTTGCTCGCGACCATTCCGGCCGCCGCCGCAGCCTCTGTGGGCAACGCCGCCATCGCCGAGCTGTTCCCAACCGACGTCCGCGCCGTCGGAGTCGGCTTCCCCTACGCAGTCTCGGTCGCGCTGTTCGGCGGGACCGCGCCGTACGTCATGGCCTTTTTCGCCGGTCGAGACCAGGTTTCCGTGCTCGCCCTTTACGGCACCCTGCTCATCGCGATCACCATCGTCACCACCCTGCTGATGCCGGAACGATCCCGAACGTCGTTGAGCTCTGTGCCCGAAGCGTCGTAGTAGGTGCCCGCCGGCCAGCAACTCCGGCTGCCGTCGCTCGACGATCCGGAACTCGCCGGACCGCGACACGAGCACCCACCGCCACAGCAAGATGCCCAGCCCCGTCATGAGATGCCGTCGCCCACCCTCCGCGCCCTGCGGCGACGCTTCGACCAAGGGGGCGCCCGACTGGTCGAGTCGGAGCCGACGGGGCACGACATCACGTGGCGCCGTAGATCGATTCCGCAAGGGATGCGGCGGTCGGCGACGAACGATCGGTGGCCGCTCCCCAGGCCAGCACCAGACGACGATGGGCCCAGCTCTCGTTCAGATCGCAGATGTCCAGCGATCGGTCGAAGGTGATCGCCCGTCGAGGCACGATGGCGAGCCCCATTCCCGCCGCCGCGAGCGCGACCACCGTGCGGAGACTGGGTACGAGGGTCCGGTACCGCGGAGTGGGACCCCGCGCGTCCAGATTCGTCGCGATCGTGCGTTGGAGCGAGGAGTCGGTGTTCAGGCCGACCATCGGGTGCTCGGCCACCTCAGCGAACGATATCGGTGAACGCCTGCCTGTGAGGACCCCGCCGGGGCTGCCGATGACCACCAGCGAGTCGTCACAGAGCGCATCGACATCGAGTCCGGAGTTGCGCGTCTCGCTTTCCAGGACGATTCCCAGATCGGCCTCGCCGTTGACGAGGATTTGCACGCTGCGCGCACTGTGGTTCTCGTGGACGACGACGTCGACGTTGGCACGGTCGGTGAGGAACGAGGAGAGGGCCTTTGGAACCAGTCGGTGCATGGCAGAGGTTCCGGCGAGGAGGACCAGCGGTGTCGTCGATGCCCGTGCGTAGCTGGTCACGGCCCCATCGAGCCGTGCCGTGCTCGCCAGGACCTCGCGTGCGTGACGGGCTAGCGCGGCTCCGGCCGGCGTCGGCCGGACCCCGCGACGCTCTCGCACCAGCAGTGTCATGCCCGCGTGTTGTTCCAGGGATCGGACCCGGGCACTGGCCGAGGCGAGGCTCAGATGCACGGCCTCAGCCCCGGCGGTGATCGACCCCTCGGCGACGATGCTGCTGAACAACCGCAGGTCGACCAGGTCGTAACGCACCCGGTCAGTCTATGGCGACGATTGCCGGCAGAGCGCACCGTCCCGCGAAGGGAGCGGCTCCCGGAGTGTGCGGGACGGTGCGCTCGGCCGGGATCAGGCGGGTGAACCTCCGCGTCACGACGCGCGCTCTTTCCCCGGCAGGGTCGACATGGCCGCAGATGCCCCCAGCACGTCCTCGGAGTGCTCGCCGAGCACCGGAGGCGGCAGCCGGTACGTGACGGGGGAGTCGGAGAGCTTCAACGGGCTGCCAAGCAAGGTGACGTACCCCGCCCCGGAGTGCTCGTATGGCATCTCGATCTTCATCCCACGGTGGAGCACGTGCGGGTCGGAGAACACTTCCTCGACGTCGTTCACGGGCCCGCAGGGGATCCCCACCGCTTCGAGCTCGCCCAACCATTCCGACGTCGTTGCGGCCGTCATGTACGGCCGCAACCTCTCCTCGAACGCCTCGCGATTCTCGACACGGCCCGCGTTCGTCGCGAACTGCGGATCAGCGGCGAGGTCCTCGGCACCCACAACTTGGGCGAACCGCACGAACTGCGAGTCGTTGCCCACCGCGACAGCGATGTAGCCGTCCGAGGTCGGGTAGACCCCGTAGGGAACGATGTTCGGGTGGTCGTTGCCCCGCCGCACCGGCCGCCTGCCGGATACGAAATAGTTCGTGGCCTCGTTGATCAGCCAGGAGACCTGGGTGTCCATCAGGGCGACGTCAATGTGCTGTCCCCGACCGGTCTCGGCACAGTGGCGCAGCGCCGCCAGGATCCCGATCGTCGCATACAAACCGGTGGTCACGTCGGCGATGCCGACCCCCACCTTCATCGGGAGGCCGTCGACCTCGCCGGTCAGGCTCATGATGCCGCCCATTGCCTGGGCAAGCAGGTCGTACCCGGGCCGGGCCGCATAGGGCCCCGTCTGGCCGAAACCGGTGATCGAGCAGTAGACCAGCCGCGGGTTGACTCGTGCCAGATCTTCGTAGGCCAGGCCGTACCGGGCCGTCGTCCCGTGCTTGAAGTTTTCGACCAGGACGTCGCTATCTGCGACGAGCTCGAGCAGTTGCCGCCTCCCCTCCTCGTCGGCGATGTCCAGACAGACCGAACGCTTGTTTCGGTTCGCGGCGAGGTAGTAGGCCGACTCGGTGGTCGGTGTCCCGTCCTCCGCGGTAACGAACGGGGGCCCCCACCGCCTGGTGTCGTCGCCCGCGCCCGGCTTCTCGATCTTGATGACGTCCGCACCGAGGTCGCCCAGGATCTGCGTGCAGGTGGGGCCGGCCAGAATTCGGGAGAGGTCAATGATCCGTATGCCTGCGAGTGCGCCCGGCTGCACGCCCTTCTCGCCGTTCTCAGACATAGCCACCACGATTCTGCGGCAGCTTCCAGCCCAGGTCCTGCGAGGCGACTAGCGTGCGGAGCACCTCGGCGGTCCCTCCGCCGATGGTGAACATGCGGACGTCACGTGCCATCCGCTCGAGCGGGAAGTCCCGTCCGTAACCGCGAGCACCGAAGAACTGCAGCGCGGTGTTGACGACCGTGATGGCCGACTCTGCCGCGTAGATCTTCGCCTTCGCCGCCAGGGCGGGGTCCGGGAACGGGCTCCCGGACTTGCCGCGCGACCGCGCGGCGGCGTGCAGCATGAGCCGCGAGCCGGTCAGAGCGACGTCCATGTCGGCGATCTTCCACTGCAGGCCCTGAAATTCACCGATTGGCCGGCCGAACTGCTCACGTTGCTTCGACCACGCGACGGCGTGCTCGAACGCGCCGGTGGCGATACCCATCGCAACCGTCCCGGCTCCGACGCGCTGGCAATTGTAGGCATTCATCAGGGAGGCGAACCCGCGGGACAATCCGGCAGGCGGCATCAGGAGGCTGGACTCGTCAACGACGAGATCCTCGAACGTCAGCTCTCCCTCGGGCATGCCACGCAGGCCCATCGTCTGTTCGCGCTTCGTCCGGCGAATCGCATCGGTCTCGCTCGCGAGCGCGATAAAACCGCCGATGCCGAGGTACTCGCCGTTCTCGTCGAACGTGCGGGCGAAGATGAGGTGCAGGTTCGACACCCCCGCCCCGGTGATCCAGTGCTTGCATCCATTGATGACGTACTTATCGCCGCGCCTCTCCGCGCGGGTTGTCATCGAGGTAGCGTCGCTCCCGGCGTCCGGCTCGGTGATGCAGATAGCCGGCTTGTCGCCGGCAACCACGAGATCCGCCGCCAGCTTGCGCTGCTCCTCGGTCCCGTACTCCATGATCGCCGAGACTGCGCCCATGTTCGCCTCGACCACGATGCGCGCGGTGACCGTGCATTCACGTGCGATCTGCTCAATGACAAGACAAGCGTCGAGCAGCGAGCTCCCCTGTCCTCCGTATGCCTTGGGGAGCGTCATCCCCATGAATTTCGCGGAGGTCAGCTCGCGGACGATGTCCCAGGGGTACTCGCCCACGATGTCGGTCTGCGCGCTGACCGGTCGCACCACCTGATCGGCGAACAGACGAGCCTTCGCTTGCAATTCGATCTCTTCGCTCGTAAGTCCCACGGTGACTGGATCCATTGCGGTCACGGCGGCAACTTCCCTTCATGTGTCGGCCTTGGGTGACACTGCGGTCTGCTGGAAATCATCGCCAAAGCGTCGGGTGTGAATAAATTAAGTTCTCGCCGCGCGCCGGAACAACCCGATCTCGCTCTGCCTTCTATCCATTTTGACTCTGTCTGAGCCTTAGGCTCACGCGTCAGCCCGCCGGGGACCGTGCCGCTTTCGGCCGGTCAGGACTCACGACCCCTTGCCGCTCTGTTTCGCACCAGTTCCCACAGTGCGGCGGCGGCAGGCGACAGTCGTCGCTCGTTGAGGCAGGCCAAGCCGACCTGTCGTGATGCCCGCGGTCTGATCCGGCGGTAGACGACGCCGTCGTGCTGGTCGGGAAGGGCCAGCGAGGCCACGATCGAGACCCCATGCCCCTGAGCCACGAACTCGAGGATCGAAATCAGCTGCTGGAGTTCGTGCGTCACGGTCGGCTGGATGCGAGCTTGTGCGAACATGTGGCCGATCAACTCCTGCGACCCCGCGTGGGTGAGGATAAGCGGATATCGCGCCAGCTCCCGCAGGGAGATCGGATCGGTGTCGGCGAGTTCGTGCCCCGCGGGCACCACGGCCACCATTTCGTCCACATCCAGCGGGAGGGTGTCGAACTGGGGCTTCGGCAGCGTGACGAACCCGATCTCGATCCGTCGCTCGATCAACTCCTGTTCGATCTCCGGGTCGGTCTTCTCGGTCACGAGCACGTCGATGCCCGGGTAGCGGGCGCGGAACGCCGTCAGCATCGGCGGCAGCAAGGTCAGCGAGGAGCTGGCCCCGAACGAGCCGATGCGCAGCAGTCCCGCTCTCAGGCCGGCGCTGGCGTTCGCGGTGGTCTGGATCAACTGCAATGCCGCTAAGACGTCACGGACATGCGGCAGGATCTGCTGGCCGGCGTAGGTCAACTCGATGCCGGGTGCGTTGCGGTCGATGACGTCCGTGCCAAGAGCGTCTTCCAATGCCCTGAGTGCGTGACTCGTCGCCGACGGGGTCATGCCGAGCTTGGCTCCGGCGTTGGCGATCCCGTCGGAGCCGGCGAGCGCCCGGAACAGCTCCAGTTGACGCAACGTGGGGAAGGCGGCGTTCGGCTTCATTTTCATGTTGAACTCTACTTCAATTGAATAGGAGGAACATGAAGCCATATGGTACCCGGAGCTGGCCTGCAGGCCCTATTGATCAACACCGGGAGCCTCGTCCGACATGTTCTCCAAGCCGATTGCGAAACTGCGTTCCTCGCCGATCCAACTGATGGCGGAGCGGACCCGCGTAGCCCTCCGAGAAGGCCGCAGCGTGGTCGACATGACCCTCGGCGAGCCGGACTTCCCCACGCCGCAACATGTCGGTGAAGCGGCGATCCGTGCGATCGTGACCGGCGAGACCCGCTACACCCCCGTCAACGGCTCGGTCCGGCTCCGGGAGGCCATCGCCCGGAAGTTCCAGCGCGACAACGCAATCCCTTGCACGCCCGCCGACATCACCGTCGGCTGCGGCGGTAAACAGGTCATCTATCAGGCATTCCTGGCCACGCTCGAGCCCGGTGACGAAGTCCTGATTCCGGCACCGTACTGGGCTTCCTACGCCGACATCGCCAGCATGCACGGAGGCGTGCTGAAGTCATTGGCAACGTCGCCGGACGCCGGCTATGCGTTGCAGCCGCAGACGCTGGAAACAGCGATCACCGCGCGGACAAAATGGTTGGTGCTGAATTCTCCCAGCAACCCCAGCGGCACGGCCTACACGGCAGCGCAGCTGTCCGCATTCGCGGAGGTGATCCGCGCCAGCCGGCACCAGAACTTCCTGGTCCTCGTTGACGACATCTACGAGCACATCGTCTTCGACGGCGCACCCTTCGCCACACTTGCCGAAGTCGCCCCCGATCTTCGCCAACGCATCCTGACCGTCAACGGTGTCTCCAAGGCGTATTCGATGACCGGCTGGCGTGTCGGCTACGGATGCGGGCCACGTGCGCTCATCGACGCGATGACCAAGATCCAGATGCAGATCAACTCGCACACTTCGTCGGTGTCTCAGGCTGCGGCGGCTGCGGCGCTGGAAGGGCCGCAGGACGAGGTGCGCAACCGTTGCCAGGTGTTCCAACACCGCCGCGACCTGTTGTTGCGGCGGTTCGACGCGATCCCGCAGTTGCATACGCCGCGTCCGGGAGGAGCCTTCTACCTCTTTCCAGACGTGCGTGCCTTCCTCGGGCGGACGAGCCCGAATGGCCGCGTGATCGGGGACGACATGGCGCTGGCATCCTACCTCCTCGACGAAGGTGTGGCCGTCGTCCCTGGCTCGGGCTTCGGGATGCCGGGCTTCATCCGCCTGTCATATGCGACGTCCGACGACAGGCTGCATCTGGCCGCCGATCGGCTCGCCACAGCGCTGCAGCGCTTGTCCTAAAAGGAGTGGCTTTCGCACACGCTCCGCCTGCCAATTCAGAATCTGAGGAGAAAATTGTGCGATATTCCTGGGGCAACCCTGCGAATTATCCGACCTCGCCATATGCCTCATATCCAGCGTGGTCACCGCAAAAAGAACTCCCGGAGCGGATAACGCACGACCGCACCGTTTGATGACTGCCCGGCACGCTCGTCCCAAACGGGCTGCGCGATCAACTAAAAGATCCGACGGGCCGATATCAAGATCAACTTCACTTGACGAGGCACTGGAAAGGACTGTGCAATGTCGACGGTTGCCGAGGTAATCGGGCGAAGGCTCTACGAGGCCGGTTGTCGGCACGCGTTCGGTATCCCCGGCGGCGAGGTGCTCGCCGTCATGGATGGACTCGACGAGGCCGGAATGAACTTCACGCTCGTCAAGCACGAGAACTCCGGTGGGTTCATGGCCGAGGGCGTGTTCCACCGCACCGGCGCGCCCGGCGTGCTGATCGCCACGCTCGGCCCCGGCGTGGCGAACGCGACCAACGTCGTGGCCAACGCGATGCAGGATCGTGTTCCTCTGCTGTTCATCACCGGCTGCGTCGACGACGAGCAAGCCGCCACCTACACCCACCAGGTTCTCGACCACGCGGCACTGATGCGACCGATCACCAAGGCATCCCTGCGGATGACGCCGGGAGCGGCCGAAGCACTGGTCGACAAGGCGATCGCGATCGCGACCGACGATCCACCCGGTCCGGTGCACATCGACGTGCCGATCTCCGTTGCCTCGCAAGAGGTTGAGGCGAGGGCGGGAACGCGCCGGACACCACCTGCGACAACCGCGCCGGCGCATTTGAACGAACTGGCACAGGCACGACGGTGGTTGGCCGACGCCAAGCGGCCGATCCTGATCGCCGGGGTCGAAGCGCTGCACCACCACGCCGAGGACGAGATCCGCCGCCTGGTGGGCGAGTTCCACATCCCACTGATCACAACCTACAAGGCCAAGGGGCTCGTGGACGAACGTCACGAACTGGCGATCGGGGGTGCTGGTCTGTCTCCGCGAGCCGACCACGTCCTGCTACCGATCGTCCGCGACGCTGACCTCATCCTGCTGGCCGGATACGACCCCATCGAGATGCGTGCGGGCTGGCGCAACGTCTGGGACGACCGGCAGCACCGAGTGATCGAGTTCTCGGCTTGCCCCAACACCCACTACATGCACCAGGCCTCCCACTCCTTCGTCGGCGACATCCGGCACGGGCTTGCTGCACTCCGTGACGGCGTCGGCGGGGCATCGGAGTGGACACCCGAGGAGATCGCCCGGGTGAAGAAGGAACTCGCCGACATCTACCGCCTTGAGGAACCTTGGGGCCCAGCTGCCATCGTCGACGTCGCGCGGCGTGTGCTCCCGCCGCACACGGTGGCCTCAGTGGATAGTGGGGCGCACCGCATTTTGTTGAGCCAGACCTGGATGTGCTATGAACCGCGTTCGTTGCTGCAATCTTCGGGGCTGTGCACCATGGGTTGCTCGTTGCCGCTGGGCATAGGGGCCAAACTGAGCGACGCCTCCCGCCCCGTGGCGGTGTTCACCGGTGACGCGTGCCTGGAGATGACGCTCGGCGAGCTCGCCACCGCACGGGACGCGAAGACGCCGGTCATCGTGTTCGTCTTCGCCGACGAGTCGCTGTCCCTGATCGAGGTCAAGCAGCGCGCCAACGGACAGCCGAACCTAGGTGTCGATTTCACCGGTACTGACTTCGCCGGGGTAAGTCGTGCCTTGGGCGGACTTGGCTTCGACGTCAGTTGCCGGGAGGAGCTCGCCGCGGCCATCGAGCAGTCGCTCGATGCGGAGGTGTTCAGCGTCATCTCGTGCAGGCTGCCCCGCGGGGCCTACGACGGCCGGATCTGACGTTGGAACCTCGGTTGACGACTGGGGAGTTGTCAGCGTTCAGGTGGCGTGGTGGGCGTTTGGTGGGCTTCGCGGACCAGTTCGGCCAGATGATGTGTGTGCCGGTGCGCTCCTTGTTTGATCTGGGTGTGGCAGCTGAAGCCGTCGGCGAGCACACGTACGGTGTCCTCGGCTGCGCGAACGGCGGGCAGAAGTACGCGTTCTCCTGCGGCGACGGAGACGTCGTAGTGGTCCTTTTCGAAGCCGAAGTTCCCGGCAAGGCCGCAGCAGCCGGAGTTGAGTTTGGTGTCGTCCACGCCCATGCGGGTCAGCAACCAGGAATCGGCCTGGTCTCCCATGACCGCGTGCTGGTGGCAGTGCGTCTGGCGCAGCGTCTTGATGGGGAGTCTTGGGGGTTGCCAGTCGGGTGCGAGTTCGCGGATCGTTTCGGCGAAGGTCTTCGTCATGTGGGCGAGCCGTTTCGCGATGGGGTGGCCGGCAAGCAGGTCGGGTAGGTCTGTGCGCAGCGTGGCCGTACAGCTGGGTTCGATGCCCACAACGGCGGATACTTCGTCGAGCTGGGGCGTGATCGCCTTCAGGGCGCGGCGTTGAACTCGGCGTGCCACGTCTAGTTGACCTGTGGTGATCCAGGTGAGTCCACAGCATTGGGTTCCTGGGGGCACGACTACCCGGAAGCCGATCTCTTCCAGGACCTCGGTGGCCGCGCGCAACGGGCCGGGATTGAGGGCGTTGCCGAACGAGTCGACCCACAGCAGGACAGTGCCCCTGCTGCCTGCGCCCGGTGTCGCCGGGCGCGTGCGGAACCAGGTCGAGAAGGACTCCAGGGCGAACGGGGGGATGGAGCGTTCGGGGGCGATGCCACCGAACCGCTTGAGCACACCCGCGGCCGGCGAGCTGGT
Organism: Saccharopolyspora shandongensis; assembly: GCF_900106995.1. Lineage (GTDB taxonomy): Bacteria > Actinomycetota > Actinomycetes > Mycobacteriales > Pseudonocardiaceae > Saccharopolyspora > Saccharopolyspora shandongensis. The sequence goes on along the minus strand of NZ_FNOK01000028.1, from coordinate 20,818 downwards.
CACAGCATTGACCAGCCGCGGTGCCGTGCGTGCCAGCCGTGCCCACAGCGGCAACCACCCCATCGAGTAGTGCGACGCGGGACGGAGCCTTCGACGGTAGTGGTGGTGGAGGAACTCGGACTTGTAGGTGGCCATGTCCACTTGGGTAGGGCAGTCGTGGCTGCATCCCTTGCAGGACAGGCACAGATCGAGTGCATCGCGTACCTCGGTCGACTTCCAGCCATCTTCGATGACGCCGCCGCCCAGCATCTCGTTGAGCACGCGGGCGCGGCCTCGGGTGGAGTCCTTTTCGTCGCGGGTGACCTGGTAGCTCGGGCACATGACACCCGCGGAGTGTTGCGTCCGGCATTTGCCGACACCCACACATCGGCGCAAGGCGGCGGTCATGTCGCCATCGTCGTGTTCATAGGAGAACATCGGCGTGATGTCCAGGCTTCGGCGTGGCTGTACGCGAAGGTCGGCGTCGATGGGGCGAGGGCGCACCACGACGCCGGGGTTCAATCGATCCTCGGGGTCGAAGATGGCTTTGAACTCGCTGAACGCTTCCATGATCGCGGGGCTGTACATCAGGGGAAGGAACTCGGCGCGGGCCCGGCCGTCCCCGTGTTCTCCCGAGAACGAGCCCCCGTGACGGACGACGAGTTCGCAGGCTTGCTGCATGAACTGCCGGAACTGCTGTGATCCATCCTCGGCGGCGAGTGGGAAGTCGATGCGCACGTGCAGGCACCCGTCGCCGAAATGCCCGTAGATGACACCGCGTCGACGGTGGCGGTGCATCAGGTCTTCGAATTCCCGCAGATAGGCAGCTAGGTTTTCGGGAGGGACCGCTGCGTCTTCCCACCCGGGCCATGCCTCGCTGCCGTCCGGCAGGCGGGTGGCGAGCCCGGCGCCGTCCTCCCTGATGCGCCACAACTGCCGTTGTGCTGATGGCTTGGCCACGACGACCGAGTTCGTGGAATGATCGCTGAGCTGTGCCACCACGGCTCGGGCGGCGGTTTCGGCAGCAGCGGCGGTCTCACCTCCGATTTCGATGTAGAGCCAGCTCTTCCCCGGCGGCAGTTGCTCGATGGCGTCCAGATGTCGCGTGCTCTTCTGCTGCGCGGAGTCGACCAGCGCACGGTCCATGCCCTCGACGGCGAGCGGTCGCGCTCGCAGGATGTCGGGCACGGCCTCAGCCGCAGCAACGGCGCTGGGGAATCCCATCACGGCGAGGCAGCGCTGAGGCGGGGTTCGGACGAGCCGAACAGTGGCCGACACAACGATCGCGCAGGTTCCTTCGGTACCCACCAGTGCTTTGGCGAGGTCGAAGCGGTTCTCCGGGAGAAGGTAGTGCAGCGGGTAACCGGAGACTTGCCTGGGGAACCGGGCGAGCTCCAGGCGGATCTCGGCGCGATGCCGGTCCACCAGAGTGCGCAGCTGCGCGAAGACCCGGCCGCGCTCGCCACCGGAAGCGATGATGTCGTCGATCTCGGCCGAGGTGTGCTGGCCGACGGTCATCTGCGTGCCGTCGGCCAGCACAACATCCAACTCGATGACGTTGTCGCTGGTGCGGCCCCAGGCAACTGAGTGCGAGCCGCACGCATCGTTGCCGATCATGCCGCCGAGCGTGCAACGGCTGTGAGTCGAAGGGTCGGGGCCGAAGGTCAGGCCGTGTGGGGCGGCTGCCGCCCGCAGGTCGTCCAGCACGACACCCGGTTCCACCCGCGCCCAGCCGCCCTCGTGGTTGATCTCGAGGATCCGGTTCAGGTGTTTGGACAGATCGAGAACGACGCCCTCGGTGATGGCATTGCCGGCGACGCTGGTGCCGCCGCCCCGGGCCACCAGCGGTACTCCGTGGCGGTAGCACACCCGGACAGTGCGCACGACGTCGTCGACCGTGCGGGGCGTGACGACCCCGGCCGGGACCACCCGGTAGTTGGATGCGTCGCCGGAGTACTGGGCGCGGCGTCCTGGGCTGAAATCGATGATGCCGGTGGCTGCCGGGCCGAGTTCCCGTCGCAGGTCGTGCTCGCATTGTTGGATGGTGTGGCTTTGGCTACCGCTGGTCAGCATTCACTCGCCCCTGATTGCCGGTACTGCGTCGTCGACACTCTGGTCCGTCGTGTTCATGCGCTCTCCGGCACGGCGCTTCACCATCCGGACGACGGGGTAAATTCCGGCGCAGATCGCGAAAGCGACCACGCTCAGCGCAACCTGGCTTCGGGTGTGCTCGTCGAGGGCCATCCCTGCGAGGATGGCCACGATGCCGGCTGCGGTCACGATCGGCAGAATGGGATGTGCCCACATTTTGACCGGCAGTCCGCCTGGGCGCTCGCGTGCGAGCACCGGACGGAGTTTCAGCTGAGACAGGCAGATCAGCAGGTAAATGATGAGAACGACCGCGCCGGAGGAGTTCAGCAGGAAGGAGAAGATGCCGTCCGGCGACAGGTACGCTGCCCCGACGCACACGTACCCGCCGAGAGTCGAGGCGAGAATGGCCCACATCGGGACGCCGCGGTCGTTGCGTTTGAGCATGCGTTGGGGCGCCTCGTTGCGTCGGGCGAGGACGAAGAGCATGCGGGAGGCGGTGAACAGGCCGGAGTTCAGGCACGACAACACGGCGAACAGGACGACGATGTTCATGATGTCGCCCCCGTAGGGGATCCCCATGATGTCCAATGCGGACACGTAGGGCGACTGGCCTGGTTTCGCCGTGGCCCAGGGCACGATCGCGGCGACGAGGAACATCGATCCGACGTAGAACACCGAGATGCGCATGAGGACGGTGTTGGTCGCCTTGGTGATGGACCGCTGGGGCGTCTTCGACTCCGCGGCTGCGACGGTCACGATCTCCGCGCCGACCATGGACAGCACCACTGCGGCAACGGCGGTGAAGACCACGCCTCCGCCGTGTGGGAGCAGACCGCCGTCGGCGTAGAGGTGCGAGATGTCCGCGCCCTTGCCCGGGAACAGGCCTGTGACGTAGGCCAGGCCGAGCCCGATGAAGAGGATGATCGCGAGGACCTTGATCCCGGCGAACCAGTACTCGAACTCGCCGTAGGAGCGGGTTGATCGCAGGTTGGTCGCGGTCATCAGCATGATGAGGGCTAATGCGAGAACCCACTTGGGCCAGTGCACCCACCGCTGGAGCAGTTCCGCGCCGGCGACCGCTTCGAAACCGACGATGACGACCCAGAAGTACCAGTACAGCCACGCCATGGCGAACCCGGCCCAGTCGCCCAAAGCGCTGCGCGCGTATTCGGTGAAGGAACCGACCGAAGGGCGTGCCGCGGCCATTTCTCCCAGCATGCGCATCACGAACAGGATGAGCACGCCGGTGACCGCGTAGGTGAGAAAGGAACCCGGTCCGACTTGGGCGAGCACTGCGCCGGAACCCATGAACAGCCCTGCGCCGATGATTCCGCCCATGGCGATCATCGTGACGTGCCGGTCACGGAGATGGTGTGATGATGATGGTCTCGACATTGTTGGACCTGCTTCCACTGTGGCGGACACCGTTGTCCGCTGCGCGTGCCCCGCAGGGCGCCTCACCTCGCGAGGCACGCGTTGGCGGTGAAATGACAGACAACCGCGGGTGTGTCGTCAACCGTCGCCGAGTGCTGCTCAGTGACGTACGGAGACTCTGGTGGGCTGGGTTCGCCCGCTGAGCTCCATGGCCGTGCGCACTCGCTGTTCGGCGAGTCGTCGGGCCGCTTCGTGGGTGGTGAGTTCAGTGCGAGCGCTCTCGTCGAGCACGTTGACCGTGTTGGCCCGCAACCGTTCCGATACCGCGGTGCGGATCTGGCTCGGTTCCGAGGGGAAGGCCGAGTGCCGGGCGTCCATCGCGTATGCGGCGGCCACCACGCCGCCGGCGTTGGCGATGAAGTCCGGGACGACGGTGACGCCGCGTTCGGCGAGCACGGCTTGCGCCTCGACGGTCAGCGGCAGGTTGGCGCCCTCCGCCACGACGGATGCCGATAGTCGGCGGGCTGTGGCGGCATCGACGACGTCCTGCCTCGCAGCCGGGATCAGAACTTCCGCGGGCAGGGTGAGTTCTTCCCCTGTGCTGAGGTGTTTCACCCCGCCGACGTGGTGGACCAGGCCATCGCCCCACTCGGACTTCGCGTGCAGCAGCTCGGGCACGTCAAGCCCATCAGGATCATAGATCGCGCCCTCCGAAGTGGACACTGCGACGACCTGTGCGCCGAGGGAGTGCAGGCGTTCGGCCGTCGCGGCACCAACGGCTCCGAAGCCCTGCACCACGACACGAGCACCATTGATTTTCAGTCCGTGCCATCGGGCGGCTTCGTCGGTGGCTTCGGCGACTCCGTAGCCCGTGACGCCCCATTGGTCGTAGGGCACGCCGCCGAGTTCTCGGGGGCTGCCGACTGCTGTTCGGCGGTCTCCTAGTTCGTGTTGGATGATGGCCGCGTCGTGCTCGGTGAGTCCCATGTCGAGGCCGAACACGTACTCTTCGGGCACCTCGCTGGAGAGCGACCGCACGAAACTGCGCAACGCCGCTTCCTTGTCCGCCGAGGCAGGATCGAAGCGGACTCCCGCCTTGGCGCCGCCGAAGAAGAGATCGACACCCGCCCACTTCCACGTCATCACTCGTGCCAGGCGGGCGACTTCGGTGATGGTCAGGGTTGGGCTCATGCGGGTCCCGCCCTTGCCCATGCCCCGAGCCGTGTTGTCGATGACGAGGACGCCGCGCATGCCGGTGCGGGTGTCGGCGACGGTCACGATCTTTTCCGGACCCCATTCGTCCGCGTGGGAGAAATCGTCGAGCGTCATCCGAAGTTCACCCCCTGGGCCAGCGGGAGTTCGGTCGAGTAGTTGATGGTGTTGGTGGCGCGCCGCATGTAGCCGCGCCAAGCGTCCGACCCCGATTCACGGCCGCCGCCGGTGGTCTTCTCGCCTCCGAACGCGCCGCCGATCTCGGCACCGGAAGTGCCGATGTTGACGTTGGCGATCCCGCAGTCGGAACCGGCCGAGGAGGTGAACCGCTCGGCCTCGCGCTGGTCGGTGGTGAAGATGCTCGACGACAGGCCTTGCGGCACGTCGTTGTGCAGGGCGATGGCTTCGTCGAACGTGCGGTAGGTCAGCACGTAGAGGATCGGCGCGAACGTTTCCTGCCGGATGACCTCGGTCTGCGCGGGCATGCGTACGATGGCCGGCTCCACGTAGTAGCCGTGCGCGGCGGAGTCGGCCAGTCGCCGCTCGCCGCCGACGACCACCTCGCCGCCGTCTGCGACGGCCCGCTCCAGCGCGTCGCGCATGGCGGCGTAGGCGCCTTCGTTGATCAGCGGCCCCACCAGGGTCTCGGCGGAGAACGGATCACCGATGTCGAGGCTCGTGTAAACCTTGGTCAGTCGGGCGACGAGCTCGTCAGCGATGTCTTCGTGCACGATCAGCCGGCGCATCGTCGTGCACCGCTGCCCGGCGGTGCCCGCAGCGGAGAACGTGATGCCGCGGGTGGCCATGTCCAGGTCCGCCGATGGCGCGACGATAGCCGCGTTGTTCCCGCCGAGTTCGAGGATCGTGCGGCCGAATCGTGCCGCGATGCGGGGTGCGATCTCACGTCCCAGCCGTTCGGAGCCGGTCGCGCTCACCAGGGGGACGTCGGGGCTGTCGACCAGCGGAGCAGACTCGGCGGACGAAGCCAACACCAGCCGATGGATCCCGGCGGGGGCACCGGCATCCGCGATGGCGCGGTCGAGTAGGGCGGAGCACGCCAGCGCCGTCAAGGAGGTGAGCTGCGAGGGCTTCCACACGACCGCGTCGCCGCAAACCAGGGCCACGGCGGTGTTCCACGCCCACGGGGCGCACGGAAAGTTGAAGGCGGTGATCACGCCCACGACGCCGAGCGGGTGCCAGGTTTCCAGCAGTTTGTGCCCGGGGCGCTCGGAGGCCAGCGTTCTCCCCTCGAGCTGGCGTGACATTCCCACTGCGAGATCGCAGATATCGATCATCTCCTGGACCTCGCCGAGGGCCTCCGAGCCGATCTTGCCGACCTCAATGGTCACCAGGTCCGCCAGGTCACGCTTGTGCTCGGTGAGCAGCTCTCCGAACCGTTTGATCAGCGCTCCGCGCACCGGCGCGGGCGTGTCGCGCCAGGCGGGGAAGGCGGCCTTGGTCGTGCTGATCGCCGCACGCACCTGGGATTCGGACGAGCCGGCGACGGTGAACAGATCCTCACCGGTGATCGGCGAGCGCGCGGAGAACGCATGGGGCCCGGTGCCCTCGTACCCGTTGGCTCCGCAGGCTCGTAGCGCCGCCCGGGCGCGCTCGGCGAGGTCGGCCGTGGTGGTCAGGGTGTTAGCAGACATGGAAAGTTCGTCCTCTTTCGGTCGGTTCTCTTGTCAACACGAGCCGGTGACCGGCGTGCAGAGTTCCTGGCGCACGGATTCCAGCGATCGTTCGCGCTGGCGCGCGTAGAGGTCGTAGGGGTCGTGGAGGCTGCGTTCCAGCACGCCGGCCATCCACTCGCCGTCGAGGTCCGCGGCCTGCTGAGTGAGGTCCTTCGAGCCGTCGCCGGCCAGGTTCGACTGGAAGATGCCGGCCGCCGAACGGGGGAGGAAGTCTTCGTAGACGATCGGCTCGGCCCGGACCCACCCCTGGTCGATCAGCTCCGGCAAGGTCGTCGGTGGTGGCGTCGCATGGTCGTGGGCGGTGTTGACGGTGAACGTGAAGTACGCGAGGTCCTTGCGCGCCAGCTCGGCTTCGGAGCGGGGGAAGCGCTGCCCCCACACCTTGGCGGCGACCTCGGCCCGACCGCGTCCCGTTTCAGTGCGACGGCGGTCGACCTCGGCGACGAGTTCGTCGTAGGTGGCGCGTCCGTGCGGGGTCAGTGCGATTCCACGCGCTTCCACCTCACCGAACCGGACCCGCAGCGAGTCCTCGGTCACGGATCCGTCCGCCTCCCGGAAGCGGCGTGGTTCGGCCAGGGCTCGGAAAGAGGTCTGGCGCAACAACACGTCCGGCCCGTCCCAGCGGGGAGGTCCCTGGATGTCGTCGATCATCGTGATGCCGCGTCGCTCCATCCGCTCGTACAACTCGTCGATGTCGAGCACTCGGGGAGTGAGGTGGTTGATGTGCGTGGTGGTCACGCCACCGATGTCGGCGGCAACGCTGGAGATCCGCTCCAACTCCGCGTACCACGCTCGGTCCACTGGTTCGTGGGACAGCTCGAAGCTGCGCACGGCCAGTTCGAGGAACCGTTGGGCGTCGGCCTGCTCCAGTTCTCCATCGCGCTCGGCGCGTTCGGCCAGGCTGATCAGTTCCGCGGGGAACAGGCTGCGCCGCGACAGGAAGTTCTCCAGCCGGTGCTGGAGGTCGGCGTTGAAGAAGCGCCGATCCGCGGGTGTCAGAAGTGACGTGAACACGCGGAACGGGTTGCGTGCGAGCTCATCCTCGTCGATGGGCCGGAAGGCAGTGGAGACCACGGGAACCGCGCTCACCGCTGCTTCCCGGAGATCGTAGAAGCCGACCGGGTGCATCCCCAGCCCGGCGAAGATCTGCCCCACCTGGCGCAGTTCCTCCGGGGTGCCCACACGAATCGCGCCGTGCCGTTCGGCGGTGACCCGGGCGATGCTGCCGAGGCGCTGCGCTTGTTCGGGGTCCTTGGCGAGCAGGTCCCGGTTTACCTCGTGCGAGACGTCGACGAGCGTCGTGTAAGCGGGTACCTCGGTGCCGTACATCGTCGACAGCCGTTGGGCGAACGCCGCGCGCAATTCCCATTGCTTAACAGCCATTTTCCTCTCCTTGCCGATCCCTGTCCTTCGCGCCGATGCGGCGGGTGGGAGCGAGTCATTCGGGGTGCGCGGTCAGACCACGTTGAGCTCGCGCCGAACCGGGCTTCCGTCGAACCGGTCCGCCGACAGGGGCGTCACGTCCACGAAAGGAGGCACACCGAGGTACAGATCGCGGATCACCTCCCCGACGGCGGGGGCTTGCAGGAAGCCATGGCCGGAAAAGCCCGCCGCATACAGCAATCGGCCCACCGAGTCGCTCTGCCCGATCAGCGCGTTGCAGTCCGGGGTCATCTCGTACAGCCCCGCCCACCCACGTTCGATCGGCAGATCGACCAACTCGGGGGCACAGGCACGGGCCGCGTCGTTGAACGCAGGGAGCCATTCATCGGAGTAATGGGTGTGGAATCCATACTCCTGCGTCGGGTCGGACATGCCCAACAGGAACCCGTCGTCGCAATTGTGGAAGTACAACGACGTAGCGAAATCGATGGTGAACGGAATCCGGGGCGGCGTCGGGGTCAGCGGCCTGGTCAGCACGAGTTGCCGGCGCAGCGGCTCGACTGCCAGGTCGACACCGACCATCGCGCCCAGAGATTTGGACCAGGCACCCGCTGCCACGATGACCGTCGAGGTCCGCACCGCGCCCCTGTTGGTCTGGACTTCCCGGATGTTGCGCGCACCGTCGGTTCTGATGTCGACAACGAGGGTTTGTTCGAACACGCGCACCCCGCGAACCTGGGCGGCGTGCAGGAAGCCTTGTGCAGCTGCGGGCGGACGAGCATGCCCGTCGTCCGGGGAGAACGCGGCCCCGAGAAGGCTCTCGCCGCGCACGTAAGGACACAGTCGCTGCGCTTCGGCGGCCGAGATCATCCGGCTGGACACGCCCATGTCGTTTTGAATCGCCACGCTGCGCTCGAACCGAGCAAGATCAGCCTGCTCTCGCAGCAGGAAGAGATACCCCACCCGTTCCATCGAGATGTCGATACCCATGGACGACTGGAACCGGGCGTAGGTCTGCAGGCTGCGGGCTCCGAGCGCGATGTTGAGCGGGTCGGAGAACTGCGCCCGCAACCCACCGATGGGCTTTCCAGAGGATCCCGAGGCCACCTGGCCGCGCTCGATCACCACGACATCGGTGACACCGGCTTCGGCGAGGTGGTAAGCGATGCTGGCACCGACGATCCCACCCCCGATCACGACGACTTCCGCGTGGTGGGGAAGCTCGGCCCGACTACCAACTTCGGCTCGCATGAGTCATCCTTCAACCTCGGTTGCACTGCGGGATCCGCGACGTGACGAGTCGGTCCGGTGGCAGTGCGCTCTGCGTGATCCAGGCCACCTGGCCGGTGGGTTCCTCGAAAGGTACGCAGGAAGAAGCGTCAGCACTATCGATGTTTTTTCAGGCTATTCGTTTAGCATGTCTATATGGATGTGACGATGGGGCAGCTCCGGGCGCTGCGCGAACTCGCGCGGCGCGGCACGATGGCCGCCGCCGCCCACGCGCTCGGCTACACCACGGGTGCCGTCTCGCAACAGCTCGCCAACCTGGAGAAGGCGACGGGCAGGACTCTGACGACCAAGTCGGGACGGAGAGTGCAGCTCACCCGCAGCGGGATGATCCTGGCCAAGCACGCCGAGCACGTGTTGCAGGCAGAGGCCGACTTGAGAGGCGCGCTGGAAGCCGACGAGCAGGATGTCGCCGGGCCGATCCGCATCGGCACGTTCGCGACGACGGCCTCCGCGCTGCTCGTGCCCACCATCGCCGAGGCATCGAAGCGCTACCCGAAGGTGACCATCACCAGCAGGGAGTTCGGCGTCGACGAAACATCGGCTGCCGTCCGCGACGGCGAAGTCGACATCGCCCTCGGTATCGACTACTCACACGCACCCATGCCCAGAGATCCCCGGACCGAGCTCGTCCGGCTCCACACGGAACGCTTCGGTTTGGCCGTCACCGCGAACCTGTACACGCCGGGTGCGACGCCCCTCGACACCGCACGAGACTGGCCCTGGATCCTGCCGCCCGCAGCGACTCAATACGCCCGGGCGCTCTACGCGGCCTGTCGACTCTCCGGCTTCGAACCACAGGTGGCACATGAAGTCACTGACACCCGGACCTCCCTGGAACTCGCTGCTCAGGGTCTCGGGGTCGCGCCCATGACCGATCTCATGGAAGACCTGCTGCGCCCTGATGGGCTGCGCAAGATCGAGCTGGAGGAACGCATCGAGCGGCACATCGTCCTCGTCCGCCGCGCGCAGCCCACACGACCGGCAGCCGTCGCGGCTGTCACGGACCTGTTCGCCGAAGTCGTTCGCGAAGCACGCGAACAGACAGAATTCGACACCGGAGCGGAGTCGTAGACGATTGCACAGCAAGGATCAGGGTCAGCCACGCAGGACGTCGATCTGCGCGTCGACGGCCGCGTGATATCGCAGGTCTCGGCGATCTGCTTCTCGAGATGGGGTTTTCGGTTCCGATGGTCGTGGTGGCTCCGTGTCCGGGGTGGACAACCCGCGTGTCCGGAAGTGCGATCGATCCGGGGCAGCGTCGCCGCCCTGGCCCTGGCAGGGGCTCATCGAACTGACGCAGTTCGCGCTGATCAGCGGCCGCGTGGTGGCCACCGGCGACGTCCTGCTGAACGCCACCGGCGCCACCCTCGGCAGCCTTCTGGCCCGCAACTGGTGCAGGTCCCGGGGCAACCCCGGCACGACGCGGGTTATCCGGCGCACTGGCTCATTGCCGAGATCGGGAAGGAACGCCGGGAACCCCACCTTCCGGCCTGCCGGTGAACTCCGCCCTTTTCGTCCAGCGGAATCGAAGCATTTGTCCTCCTGTTCCGCGAGAGGAATCTCGCTCCCGGTTCGTGCTGGTTCTCAGCGGAGAGGTTCACATGGCGGGTTGGGGCAGGGTTGCAGGGCGACGGAGGGCCGGAGGCACTCGGCTCGGCCGCCGCGTGGGGATGGTGGTGACTGCCGTGGTGATGATGTCCGCGATGGTGCCCGGCTTGTCGTCGGCGGCCGGTACCGCATCCGCGCCGGAGGTCATCGAGAACATCGCCTACGCACCCGCGAATCCACCGGACAGCAAGGGGCATCTGCTCGATCTGCACCTGCCCCAGGGGCAGCGCGCAATCCCGCGTCCCACGCTGATCGTGACCGGAGGAAGCGCGTGGATGCGCGAGGACGGCAAGGACTACGCGGCTGATCTGGCGCCGTTCTTCACCGATGCGGGCTACGTCGTCGCCGGTGTTTCGATCCGGTCGAGCGGGGTCGCCCAGTTCCCCGCGCAGGTGCACGACATCAAGGCCGCGGTCCGGTGGCTGCGCGCACATGCGCGCGAGTACGGCATCGACCCCGATCGGATCGCGGTCATGGGCACCTCCTCCGGCGGTTGGACGGCCGCGATGGCGGGCGTCACCAGCAACGTCCCGGAACTCGAAGGCAACATCGGCGTGACGGGCGTGTCGAGCGCTGTGCAGGCGGTGGTGGACCTCTACGGGCCGACGGACTTCCTGCAGATGGACGAGCACATGATCGACTGCACCGCGTTCAACGAGCGGATGGGGCTGCGGGACTGCCACAACGACCCCGCGTCACCGGAGTCGCGGCTGGTGGGGTGTTCCATCCAGCAGTGCCCTGACGCGGTGCGCGCGGCGAATCCGATCACCTACGTGGACGACGAGACGCCGCCGATGCTGATCGCTCACGGCCAGAACGACCTGTTGGTCCCGCACCACCAGAGCGAACTGCTCTTCCACGCGCTGCGCTCCGCGTGCCGGGACGCGGTGTTCTACTCGGTACCGGGAATCGGCCACGACAGCGGCATCGTCGCCCCGGACACCCCGGTGGCCGACACCTCGTGGACCCACCACTGCCGCAGCGGAAAGCTGGCTGGTCCGCTCGGCGAGCGCCCTACGCTGCGCAACATCGATGCGTTCCTGCGCGTGGCGCTCGCCGCCGGAGAGGTCCGCGGTGGCGGAGCCTGACGCTCCGCCATCCCGTCGACGCCAGGTCGAGAGCGGATTCGCTCCAGACCTTCTGGTACGCCCCGACCAGCCAGGCGTTCGCCCGAGCCAGGTCGGGGCGCTCCGGCAGCGGAGGGGTGGCGACCAGCTCCTCCAACCGGGCCTCCAGGTGCTTCGCGGGATCCAGCTTCGTCCTTGGTGTGCTCGCCCTTGCGGAGGTCGCGCAGCCACGAAAGCCGCCGTCGGAACTGTTGCACTCCCCGCCGCAACCTGACCTGCCCCTGCCCTGCGGGTCGGGCCCGGACCAGGTGATCGACGTGCTGCTGCCGCGGGGCAAGCAGGCGGCGCTGGTGGTGATGATCCACGGCGGGTTCTGGCGCGCCACCGTCGCATACGAGACGACGCAGGCTCTGCGCCGCGAGCTGGGCAGGGAAGCGAACCCTCTTGTGGTCTCGGCGAAAGAGATGTCCACCAGTGCTCGGACGACGAGCTGTGCGCCGAGCTCACCAGGCTCTTGCCCCATCATGCAGACGTCCTGGCGTCCCCAGAGGTGCGAAGCCTCCTCCTGTCAGCGATCCTGCTCGACTGCCCGATCACAGCGCTGTGCGCTGCCGACGGCACCGAGAACACCGTGGCGAAATTTCGGCGTCGTGCTGGTGTGGGCCGTGTCGTCAGCCCGCCTGCCGGTAGCCGGTGGGGCCCAGGTATCTGTGGTCCTGCTCCGGGTCGGGGCTGAACTCGGGTTCCGTGGGCTGGTGGGCGGTTGTGGTCGAGTGCGGGTGCGGGGCCTGCTCGTCGCCTGGTTGGGGGCGCCAGCGCAGGAGGTCGCGCTGCACCACGAGGAGTAGGACCAAGCCGAGGACCAGGAGGCCGTGGGAGAGGAGGCGACTGGCGGGGACCTCGGCGTTGACGAGGTCGTAGATGCTGAATCCGCTCAGCACGGCGAGGAAGACGGCCATCACCGGCAGCAGACCGGAACTCGCGCGGACCCGCCAGGCGGTCCAGAGCATGCCGAGGCCGAGGGCCAGGTTCCACGCGGTGCTCTCGTTGAGCAGGTGTCCGGTCATGACATCGCCCATGTCCGCGTGGTGAGCGTGGTCGCCGAAGTAGTCGATCCCCAGCATTTGCGCGGCCCCGAGGACGACCTGGCAGATCGCGACGGCCGCGAGCAGGATCCGGGGCCACCGTCGCAGGATGTGGTGGTGCATGGGTCGTGCGGCGTCGAGGATGGACCGGGTCAGGTCCGGTGTCGCTTCTACGGGGCGGACGCGCAGCGCCCGGTTGAGGTCCGCGGCGCGTTGCTGCCAGGACCGGCAGCCGGCGCATTCCGCGAGGTGGCCCTCCAGTTGGTTGTCGGGCACTGGCGCCGGCTCGCCGTCCAGCCTGGCCGACAGCGCCTCGCGGTAGGTGTAGCAGTCCACGTCCATACTGTCGTTTGAGGAGCGGGAAAGGTTCCAGCCGGGTTCGCGGTTCAGCCGGTTCCTTCGGATTGCTGGGCGGTCTTCTCCAGCAGTTGCTCACGCGCACGAGCCACCCGGGAGCGCACGGTGCCCAGCGCGCACCCGCAGATCTCGGCGGTTTCCTGGTACGACAAGCCGAGCACCTGGGTGAGCAGCAGCGCCTCGCGGCGTTCGTCGTCCAGTTCGTCCAGCAGGATGTTCAGCTCGACGATGCTCTCGAACCGTTGATTCCCGCCTCGTGCCTGGTCGGCGGCGGTGGCCCAGTCCACGCCGGAGTCGGTGCGGGGCCGGGAACGTTCGTAGCGGATCTGGTCGACGACGACGCGGCGGGCGATGGACAGCAGCCAGGTGCGTGCCGAGGAGCGCCCGGAGAACCGGCGGATGCTCTTGAGGGTCCGCAGGTAGGTCTCTTGGGTGAGGTCGTCGGCGTGGTGGATGCCGGCGAGGTGGGCGATGAAGCGCCATACGTCGCGTTGGGTGCCTTGGATGAAGCGCTCCAGTGCGCCGCGGTCACCTGATCTCGCCGCCAGCGCCAGCTTGGTCAGCCGGGCATCCTCAGCCTCGGAGCGACTCATAGACCGGCAGGCTAGTCGGCCCGCGGTGCCCTGAGTACAGCTGGCCGGGTTGTGTGCCGGGCGACACAACTTGTTTGACAGGGCGTTCCCAATCGGCGGGAACTTTTCGCCGCCGGTGCGCGACCACCTGTTCAGCGCCATGTTCGACCGGCGTACTTGATCGAGCCCATCGCGACTCGGTGTGCAGGAACAGCACCGTTCAGGGGCTATGTCCGAAAGGTTTGCTTTTCCGTGAAGTCATTGACCGCCGACAGCACCGGCGTCGGACGGCGCGTGGAGTTGTCGGTGAGCGGCATGACGTGTGCCGCTTGCTCCGCGCGCATCGAACGCAAGCTCAACAAGCTCGACGGTGTGCACGCCACCGTGAACTACGCAGCCAGGCGCGCGAGCGTGACGGCGGCGTCGTCGGTCGACGATGCGCTGCTGGTGGAGACCGTGGAGAAAGCCGGGTATCAGGCTGCGGTGCTCGCTCCGGCAAGCGAGGCGGAACCGGACGATGACCGGGCACGCGATCTCTGGCGCCGCATGGTGGTCTCGATCGCGCTGTTCGTGCCCATTTGCGACCTGTCGCTGTTGTTCATGTTCCTGCCGCAGGCGCGGTTCACCGGTTGGCAGTGGCTGCTCCTCGTGCTTGCCCTGCCTGTCGTCGGGTGGGCGGCGTGGCCGTTGCACCGCGCGGCCCTGATCAACGCGCGGCACCGGGCGTCCTCGATGGACACACTCGTGTCGCTCGGGATCACGGCGGCGACAGGCTGGTCGTTGTACGCCATGTTCTTCCAGACCGGGAGTGCCGGCGATGCGGTGGGGTGGCGGCTTCTGCTGCGGCCGGAAGGGGCGATCTACCTGGAGGTGGCGGCCGGGGTCACGGCGTTCGTGCTGGCCGGTCGCTACGTCGAGGCCAGGGCGCACCGCAACGCGGGTGATGCGCTGCGCGAGCTCGCCGCGCTCGGGGCCAAGGCCGTGACCGTGCTGCTCGACGACGGCTCACAGCGTCAGGTTCCCGTCGATGAACTGGGCGTCGGCCAGCGGTTCCTCGTGCGGGCGGGGGAGACGATCGGCACCGATGGTCGCGTGGTCGACGGGCAGGCCGCGGTCGACTGCAGCGCGATGACCGGTGAGTCGGTTCCGGTCGAGGTCATCGCGAACGACGAGGTCGTCGGGGGCACGGTCGTGCTGAACGGCTGGCTGGTCGTCGAAGCGACCAGGGTCGGTCAGGACACCCAGCTGGCGGCGATGGTGCGGATGGTCGAGGAGGCGCAGTCGGGCAAGGCCGCGGTCCAGCGGCTTGCCGACCGCATCTCCGCCTACTTCGTGCCCGCCGTGCTGGTGGCGGCGGCGGGCACGTTGCTCGGATGGCTGCTCGCGGTGGGGTCGCCGCAGGAAGCGTTCACCGCGGCGCTGGCCGTGCTGGTCATCGCCTGCCCGTGTGCGCTGGGACTGGCGACACCAACGGCTCTCATGGTGGCGTCGGGCCGGGCGGCGCAGCTGGGGATCTTCATCAAGGGCTACCGGTCACTGGAGTCCACACAGGACATCGATACCGTGGTTCTGGACAAGACCGGCACCGTCACCGACGGCCGGATGACCGTGGTCGAGGTGAGCTGCGTCCCCGACGTCGACGTGCGTCGTGTGCTGCGCCTGGCCGGCGCAGTGGAGGACGTCTCCGAACACGCGGTCGCTGCGGCGATCAGCTCCCACGCGCGCGCGGAGCTGGAGACTCTGCCGCAGGTCGAGCGGTTCGCGGGCATGCCAGGGCTGGGGGCCACTGGAATCGTCGAGGGCCACGACGTGCTTGTGGGACGCGCCAAGCTTTTCCACGAGCGTGGTCTGGTGTTGCCGGAGGATCTCGACCGCACGCGCCGGAAATGGGAGCAGCAGGGCAACACGACGGTCGTCGTCGGTTGCGACGGGAGTGCGGTTGCCGTGATCGCGGTGGCGGACCGGGTCAAACCGTCGGCTGCGGCCGCTGTGGCCGAACTGCACCGCATCGGCCTGCGCACGGTGATGCTCACCGGCGACAACGACGCCACCGCGCGGAAAGTCGCCGAGGAAGTGGGCATCGGCGAGGTGATCGCCGAGGTCCTGCCGGACGAGAAGGTCGAAGTCGTGCGGCGCCTGCAGTCCGAGGGACGTGCGGTCGCGGTCGTCGGTGATGGCGTGAACGACGCACCCGCCCTGGCATGCGCCGATCTCGGGCTCGCCATCGGTTCGGGCACTCACGTCGCGATCAACGCCGCCGACATCGTCCTGGTCCGCGAGGACCTCACCGCCGTCCCGGATTCGATCAGGCTGGCCCGCCGCACGCTCCGCACGATTCGCGGCAACCTGGTCTGGGCGTTCGGCTACAACGTCGCCGCCCTTCCGCTTGCGGCGCTCGGCCTGCTCAATCCGCTCATCGCCGCGGCCGCGATGGCTCTGTCCTCGGTGCTCGTCGTGTCGAACAGCCAACGACTGCGCCGCTTCTCCGGTAGCACGGCCCACCGCGACGGCGACACCGCGCTACCGGAGGCGTAGCTCCACCCGTTTCAGGGGCTACAGCGACGAGAGCAACATCGCGCCCATACCGATACTCATCGCGCCGTGGCAGGCCGATACGTCACCTACATCTCACAGCTGGCCGGCGCCGACGTGGTGGGTACTTACGGGCCGCAGCCGGTGACGCCTGCGCAACTCGCCGATCTGTCTGCCAAGCAACCGGATCTGGTGCTCGACAACGCGCACATGTCGACCGGGCCGGTCCTGCCGGGCTCGCCTGCGAAGCAGGTTTCCCTGATCAACTATCCGGAGGAGAACCTCGACCTGCTCGACGTCTACCGCACCGACGCGCAGCGGATCGTCGAAGCACTGCGGCCCTGACAGGAGTCGAAGCGGATCGCGGGAATTCGCGACCGGGTCGTCCTCCGGTAGCGCTTGACGGCGAAGTTGGCCGCCTCTGATCTGCGGTCAGCGGTGCAGTGAGTTGAGCGCTTGGCGGCACATGTCTGCGCAGTGCCGTGTCGCGTCCGCGCACATCCGGCAGTGCTTGTGGCGCTCGGCGTGTTTGCTGCACAGGTCGTGGCTGCGTTCGCAGGCGACCAGACATGCTTCCAGCTGTGCGCTGAGGAGGCTGGTGTCGACGCCGCTGGCGCGGGTGAGCACGTTGCGGGTCGCGGTGACCACGTCAGCGCAATCCATGTCACGGCTCACTGCGCTGGCCAGGGACTGCAGGTCGTCCTCGGTCAGCATCGCGGCGGCGCATGCGGTCACGGCCTCGACGCAGTCCTGCAGCGCATCGACAGCAGCGGCAAGATTGTCACTGCTCAGTGTGGGCTTGGCGGTCAAGCTGTCGAAAAGCTCTCGCGTTTTGAGCATCACGACACCTCCGAGCGCGACGTTCCTGAGACCTTCCAACCGTAATCCGCAAGTTTTGGCGCTGCCAGGGATCATGCGCAGCCGGTGCTCGGGAGGGGTTGTGGACGGACCAGGGTGGATTCGCTGGGCACTGCTCGCCGCGCTCGGGGTCCTCACTCTGGCTGCTCTGGTGCGCCTGCTGTCCGAGTTCTGGCATACCGAGGAGGGCACGGCGATGCCTGGCGACTTCTCGGTGACTTTCACGCACGTGCTCACCGGTGTGGGTATGTGCGTGATGTTCGCGGCCGGTGGCGGAGTCGGCCCACGAGGCTGGTGGGTGGCGTTCTTCCTCGCGAGCGCTGTGTGGATCTGTTTCGTGATCTACCGAGTACGCCCGAATTCGAGCGCCGGGCGCGGCGGTGTGACCAGAACCCAGTACGTCCACCTGCTCGTGGTCGATCTGGCCATGGTCTGCATGTTCGCCGCGGCCCCATCGCACGGGTTCAACTCGGTCAAACCAGGTCAGGCGGTCCCGCCGCCGTCGGCGCACACGCACGATCCACCGCCTGCCGTCCCTGGGGCGGGACACGTGCACGGCTCAACCGCCGACGTGCCCGGCATCGAGGGGCACGGTTCTGGCATCGCGCTTTCGGTGGTGGCCTGGGTGCTGATGACCTTTTTCGTGCTCCGGGCCGGCTACTCGGCTGTCGACCTGATCACCCGCCGAGAAGCCGGAAGGCCGAAGTCCGGCGACGCGGGCATGCCCCTGGGCCGTCGGGTTCTGCTGAGTCCTGAAATCGGTCACGCCACGGCTTTCGGGATGGAGCTGGGCATGGCGTACATGCTCTTCGTCATTCTGTGACCGACCGGGGCGCGCAGTGCCGGTCGCCGATGGGGCAGTGCGAGACTTGCCACCAGGTCACGAGCGTCTTCTAATCCGAAGAAGCGGCATGCCCGCATTTCCACGGCACAGATCGGATGCGAAGGGCGAGGCCATGTTCCAGCCGGCCAGCATCGACAAGGGCGAGGCATCGCGCCACGTCGCACGCCGAGGTGTCCACGACGAGATCGCCAAGGACATCGGGCGGAGTGTTCGAATCGGCACCCGCGCCGCATTCCTGTGCGTCGTGGCCTTGCTCGGTTTGGCTGCCGTGCAACTACCTGCTTCGGCGCATGCCGCCCTCATCGGCAGCGATCCAGCCAACGGCGCGGTGCTCGAACAGGCCCCTCCGGTGAGTACATTGCGCTTCAGCGATCCGCTCGATCCGCGCTTCGTCACGGTCGCCCTGACCGATCAAACCGGAGCCCAGGTTCCGCTGGCCCGGCCAACCGTCGAGAACGGCACCATCATGCAACCGCTCCCGGGCTTGGCCAAAGGCGGCTACACGCTGGCCTACCGCGTCGTTTCTGCGGATGGCCACCCCGTCAGCGGCACCGTAGGGTTCAGCGTTTCGGTAGGAATCTCCAGCCCTCCGCCGACAACGGCGAGCCCGCCACCGACGAACGTTCCCCCGAACTCAGGACACACTCGGCCCGACAGCACCGGCAACGCGTTGGCATGGTGGATCGGCGGAGGAGTCCTCATCGTGGTCCTCTTGGCAATAGGCGCAGTAGTTATCCGGCGCCTAGGGCGTAGTCGGTAACAACAGCGGTGCAGTGCCATAGGGCCGGTTCGGTAGTGCGCTGACACGCCGATCCGTCGCGCTAACATCGGCGATCCGCGCTGGTTTGTGCCCTGGTTTCTCGGGTTTCGCTGGTAGCTCTCAATTGTGGACAGAGCTGGGTAGTCAAGGTGACGCAGGTTCAAATTCTGTCAGCCCGACGTTGGTGAAGGCCCGCTGGCCGTCGCGCAAGTGCAGTTCATGGGGACTTCTGCCATGTGTTGTGATTCTTGGTCTGATCGCCGAAACTCGATCGAACCGGCGAACCAGGAGCGAATCATGCCAACCGGCCGAAGATCCGGTATTACACCGGAGTTTCTGCTGCGGCATCTGGGGTATCCCCGCACGGAAATGGCTCTTGACTGGGGGGATGGTGACCAGGATGAGGAAATGCGCTGCGGCAGCGTTCGGTGGTGCGGCTTTGGTGGCGGCGTTGGCTGTGCCCGGCGTTGCGGCGCACGCGGCCCCGCCGTCGACAAACCCGGCGCAGTCGTTCGGCATCGCAGCCGCCGAACTGGCGGAACAGGACAACTCCTTCATCACGCAGGCTGCGCAGGTGAATCTGGCGGAGATCACCATAGGCAAGCTGGCGCTGCAGAAGGCCACCACGCCGCAGGTGCGGTCGCTGGCGCAGGAAACGCTCGCCGACCACCAGAACGCGCAGAGCAAG
Organism: Saccharopolyspora shandongensis; assembly: GCF_900106995.1. Taxonomy (GTDB): domain Bacteria; phylum Actinomycetota; class Actinomycetes; order Mycobacteriales; family Pseudonocardiaceae; genus Saccharopolyspora; species Saccharopolyspora shandongensis. The sequence continues at coordinate 1,424 of NZ_FNOK01000028.1, read as the reverse complement.
CTCGAGCAGTTGGCCGGTCAGAAGGGCGTGACGCTGCCGTCGTCGCCGAATGCGGGACAGCAGAACATCGGGAAGCAGTTGGAGAGCGCGTCCGGCGCTATGTTCGACACCACCTATCTGCAGGCGCAGATCTCCGGACACCAGGAGGCGAGCACGCAAACGCGTGCCGAAATCGACTCCGGCCGGGATGCTGACGTGCAGGCCTACGCGAAGGACTTTCTCCCGACGGTGCTCAAGCACCTGAGCCATGCCCAGGCGGATGCGAAGGCCCTCGGAATTGCGCCGAAGGGGGCCAACACGGGTTCCGGCGGGCTGGTGGAGCGAGCACAGTCCCACGCTGCCGATCTGGGCCTGGTGGCGGGAGGTCTGGCGATTTCCGTGGGTGCAGGCGTGGTGCTGCTGCGTCGGCGCCGGCAGCTCGGGTGAGCTCATGGCGACGCCGGGTGCCGGAGGCTCTGCTGACGCTCGGTCTGGTGACTGTGGCGGCGGGACTCGGCCATGTTCTGGCCAGCGGTCCCACCCTGCCGCATGTCGGAACCGTCCCGCCCGCCCATACGGGACCTGCTCCTGCTGCGGAGAAGGAAGCGCTGGAGCCGGCGTCACCGAGCGAGGTGCCGCAGCGGGCGCGGCTACCGACATTGGGCGTCGACGCGCCGGTACAACCGGTTTTGCCCGGGCCGGACCAGCAGCTGGGCGTGCCCGAATCACCCAGCGTGGTCGGCTGGTGGAGCGCCGGCGCCGCACCGGGTTCCCGGCACGGCACAGTCGTGCTGGCCGGGCACGTCGACACCCGCAGCGCCGGCCCGGGCGCCTTGTTCCAGGTGGCTGATCTCCAGCCGGGCGATCCTCTCGAGATCACCTCCGCGCACAGCACGACCCGGTACCGGATCGCGGCAGTGCGCAGCTACTCGAAGGCATCCCTGCCAGCGGACGTGTTCGACCGTACCGGCCACCCCCGCCTGGTATTGATCACCTGCGGAGGCCCCTTCAACGACAGCACCCACGAATACGATCACAACATCGTCGCCTACGCCGTCCCGACGTAGACGCATGGCACCCGGAAAGAACATGATCTGCCGTGCAGCGGGGACCCGCGCATGACCTAATGATCTTTTGGTATTTGGGTGATCTTGGTTCATAGGCGGAGTCCGGTGTGGTCGAGAAAGGAGAAGCACAGTTGGTAGCTGTTGCCTATGCGGTCCAGGCCGGTGCCCGCGGCGGTATGTGCTTCGTCGATGTGCTCGGGGCAGAGGTTGGCCAGCTCGGTTGTTTTGATGTTGCCCCAGACTTGTTCGACTGGGTTGAGCTCGGGTGCGTAGGCGGGCAGCCGCTCGACGCGCAGCCAGTGTCGTTGGGTGGCCAGCCAGGCTTTCATGTCTTTCGAACGGTGGGCGGACAGTCCATCCCAGATCAAGGTTGCCGGA
>NZ_FNOK01000031.1 GCF_900106995.1 Saccharopolyspora shandongensis | reverse complement strand
ACCGCACGCCGCGCCAGATAACCGATACCCAGCACAAAAACGAAGTACAACGCCAACAACGCAAAATCCACCGCGTTGGCGTCCAGCAGCTGACCCCGGGCTAGCAACACCGCCACGCCACCTCCAGACCCAACAAAGTCAAACGACAACCACCACACTCGCGACAGCAGCCGGACAGTACCGCACAGCGGGGCGGATCACATTGCTCCGATATCATTTCGTTGGAACTCGACACTAAATCGATCAGGCGACTCCCGCCGGACGGGCAGCCCGTTCGCACGCCGCGCGACACACGGGGCGTGACGAGCGGCGCGACCCGGCAGGGCCATGCGAGTGATATGCGAAAATCCGCTCCCCACAACGGAATGTGACCGGTACCGTCACTGTTGGCACATGCGCAGCGACGGGGGTGGAGCTGTGAACGCCCGGATCGATCTGGCGATCATCGACGGACTGGCGACGGACCCGAACGACCGGCCCGAGAAGGACGCGCAGCGCGTCCGCGACCGATCGGACCAGTTCTGGCGGAACCTGGCCCGGCTGCTGACGCCGTGGACCACCACGCGGCTGCGGCCGTGCTGCCACGGCAAGTCGGACCGCGGCTGACGCGAATCCGCTACGCGCCAACGCCTTTCAGCAGGGTGTCGACGACGAGTGCGGCCATCTCGTCGGTGCCGGCGCCCGCCTTGCCCTCCTCAGCGGCCTCGTGGATCAGCGCGTAGTAGACCCGCCGCACCCACTCCAGGTCGACGTCCGCGCGCAGCACGCCGGCGTCCCTGGCGCGTTCCATCAGCCCGATGCAAGCCTGCCGCACCTCTCCGTGGATGCGCTCGACCTCGCCGGTGACCGCCCGGCTCATCGCGAATCCCCAGTCCACCTTCACCCGCAACACGTTCGCGGTGACCTGGTGCAGCGCGACCAGCGGCGGCGCGGCGGCCGGGCGCGAGGCCTCGACCGCGTCGCGGAACTGCTCGGCCGCCCAGGTGGCCATCGCCTCCACCAGCGCCTCCCGGCTGGCGAAGCGCCGGTGCACCGTCGTGCGCGCGACCCCGGCCGCCTCGGCGATCTGCCCCATCGACGCCGCCGGGTCCTCGCGGAGCACGCGCTGTGCCGCCTCCAGGATCCCCCGCGCGGTCCGCTCGGAGTCCGCACGCATCGCTTGTGCCACAGCCACCTCCCAGAACCACCGAAACACTACACGGGAGTACTAGTTCAGAAGTTACTTGCGACAGTTATGTCGCATCTATATGGTCTGTTGCGTCACCAATGACGCAACAGGGAGTCAGGGCTATGGACCTGCAGTTGACCGGGAAGACCGCGCTCGTGACGGGCGCCAGCCGCGGCATCGGGCTGGCGGTCGTGTCCGCGCTCGCCGCCGAAGGCGTGCGGGTCGTCGCCGCGGCGCGCACGATCACGCCGGAACTCGCGGCGACCGGCGCGATCGGCCGCACCGCCGACCTGTCCACACCGGACGGCCCGGCTAGCCTCGTCGAACAGGCCCTCGCCGACGTGGGCGACCTGGACCTGCTCGTCAACAACGTCGGCGGCGGCGACGGCGGACTGGTCGCCGGCTTCGCCGACCTCACCGAAGACGAGTGGCAGCGGACCTTCGACCTGAACTTCTTCAGCGCGGTCCACACCACCCGCGCGGCGCTGCCGAGCCTGCTGCGCCGCCGCGGCTCGATCATCAACATCTCGTCGATCGGCGCCCGGGTGCCGCACTCCGGACCGATGCCCTACACCACCGCCAAGGCGGCGCTGACCGCCTTCGGCAAGGCGCTCGCCGCAGAGATCGGGCCGCAGGGCGTGCGGGTCAACACCGTCTCCCCCGGACTGACGCGCACGGCGATGTGGGAAGCGGCGGACGGGCACGGCGCGGCGATGGCCGAAGCGCTAGGCGTCCCCCTCGACCAACTGCTCGCCCAGCTCCCCGCCGAAGCGGGCATGGCCACCGGCCGGTTCGTCGAACCGGCGGAGGTCGCCGCGCTGGTCGCCTTCCTGGCCTCCCCGCACGCGGCGAGCACCGCGGGCGCCGACCACTTCGTCGACGGCAACGCGATCAAAACCGCCTGATCAAGGCCGCCTCGCGCCGGGTGAGCATGGGAACCTTCCTGTCACCCGCGGGCCAAGAACGCCCGCGGGTGACCCGAAAGATGCAGATCAGAACAGCCGGTACTCGTCCGGCTCGATGCCGCGCAGCTGGTCGTAGTCCAGCACCACGCAGCGGATCCCGCGGTCCTCGGCCAGGGTGCGGGCCTGCGGCTTGATCTGCTGCGCCGCGAACACCCCGGCCACCGGCGCCAGCAGCGGATCCCGGTTCAGCAGCTCCAGGTAGCGGGTCAGCTGCTCGACGCCGTCGATCTCGCCGCGCCGCTTGATCTCGACCGCCACGCTCGCCCCGGCGGCGTCCCGGCACATCAGGTCCACCGGGCCGATCGCGGTCGGGAACTCGCGGCGCACCAGCGACCAACCGTCACCGAGGGTCGTGACGTGCGCGGCGAGCAGCTCCTGCAGGTGCGCCTCGACGCCGTCCTTGACCAGGCCCGGCTCCACGCCCAGCTCGTGCTTGGAGTCGTGCAGCACCTCTTCGATGCTGATCACCAGCTTCTCGCCGGCCTTGTTCTGCACGGTCCACACGCCGGGATCCTCGATCAGCCAGCACGGCGGGCTCATCCAGTTCAACGGCTTGTAGGCGCGGTCGTCGGAGTGGACCGACACCGACCCATCGGCCTTCACCAGCAGCAGGCGCTGCGCCATGGGCAGGTGCGCGGTGAGCCGGCCGACGTAATCCACCTGGCAGCGGGCAATGACAAGTCGCACCCGGCACAGAGTACGGGCGTCGATCCAGAAGTCGAGCACCCCCGGGGCGGACCGGGCCGGACCTCGATCTTCCCACTGAGCGAGATACCGTTACGCCCCGTGTCATTCGCCCGAACCCTGCTGCGCGTCAAACCCGCCGAGCAACTCGCCGACGACGGCTCGCACTCCCAGCTGCGCCGGACCCTCGGCCTGGTACCGCTCGTGGCGCTGTCGGTCGGCGCGACCCTCGGCACCGGGATCTTCGTGGTGCTCGCCGAAGCCGCGCCCGCCGCAGGTCCCGCCGTGGTCGTCTCGTTCGTGCTGGCCGGTGTGGCCGCGCTCTGCTCCGCGCTGTCCTATGCCGAGCTCGCGGGCAGCGTGCCGGTGTCCGGTTCGGCCTACTCCTACACCTACGCCACGCTCGGCGAGCTCGTCGCCTGGATCTGCGGCTGGTGCCTGCTGCTGGAGTACGGGGTGTCGGTCGCCGCGGTCGCGGTCGGCTGGGGCGGCTACCTGAACGAGTTCCTGCAGGGCACCATCGGCGTCACCATCCCCGAGATCTTCGCCGCGCCGCCCGGCGACGGCGGCGTGTTCAACTTCCCGGCGGCGCTGGTCGTGCTGCTCGCCATGGGCGTCCTGCTGCTGGGCGTGCGGGAGAGCGCCCGAGCCACCACGATCACCACCCTGCTGAAGATCGCGGTGCTGGTGTTCTTCTTCGCCGTGGCGATCACGGCGTTCCGCTCCGAGAACATGACGCCGTTCGCCCCGGCCGGATTCGCCGGCATCTCCGTGGGCGCCTCGGCGGTGTTCTTCTCGTTCATCGGCTTCGACGCGGCGTCCACCGCCGGCGAGGAAGCCCGCAACCCGGCCCGCGACCTGCCCCGCGCGATCATCCTGTCACTGGCCATCGTCACCGCCATCTACGTGCTGGTCGCCTTCGCCGCCGTCGGCGCGGTGGGCGTCGGCGCGCTCGGCGAATCCGACGCCTCGCTGGCCGCCGCGCTGCGCATCGTGACCGGCCAGGGCTGGCCCTCGGTGGTGCTCGCGTTCGGCGCGGTCGTCGCCATCGCCTCGGTCGTGCTGACCGTGCTGTACGGGCAGACCCGGATCCTGGTGGCGATGTCCCGCGACGGCCTGATGCCGGGAACGCTGTCCAAGGTGAACCGGCGCGCGGTGCCCGCCCGCAACACCGTGGTGGTCGGCACCGTGGTGGCGCTGCTCGCCGCCGTCGTGCCGCTCAACCAGCTCGCCGAGGCCACCAGCATCGGCACCCTGGTCGCATTCGGGCTGGTCAACATCGGCGTGCTGGTGCTCCGCCGCACCCGGCCCGACCTGCCGCGCAGCTTCCGCACCCCGCTGATGCCGGTGGTGCCGCTGCTCGGCCTCGCCCTGTGCGTGTACCTGATCTTCGGCCTCGACGCGGTCACCTGGGTGACCTTCGCGATCTGGTCGGCCATCGGCCTGGCGGTGTACTTCGGCTACGGCCGCCGCAGGTCCCGGCTCAACGAGAGCGACACCGAACCCGCGAAGTGAGCAGCCATGCTCTCGTCAGGGCAGGCGTAGCCAGGCGGTGGTGTCGGCGGGGAGGAAGCCCGCTTCGAGCGGGGCGCTCGACAGCAGGCCCTCACCCGGCGGGAGCGGGACGGCCGTGGGGCCGGTGTTGACCAGGACCAGGACGTCGCCGCCCCGCCGGAACGCCAGTACGTCGCCGGCGTCGTGGCGGTCGTCCCAGCCGAACCTCTCATCGCCGCTGAACCCGCGCCGAAGCCGCAGCGCGGCGCGGTAGAGCTCCAGCATCGAGCCGGGGTCACCGCGCTGCGCCTCCACCGAGTAGCCGCCCCAGTCTGCGGGTTGCGGAAGCCACGGCGGCGCGTCACCGAACCCGAAGGAAACCCCGCCGCGGGTCCACGGCAGCGGCACCCGGCAGCCATCGCGCCCCTTCACCTTGTGCCGGGAATGCGCCCACTTCGGGTCCCGCAAGACCTCCGCGGGCAAGTCCGCGACCTCCGGCAGCCCGAGCTCCTCGCCCTGGTACAGGAACGCGGAACCGGGCAAGGCGAGCGCGAACAAGATCGCCGCACGGGCCCGTCTGGTGCCCAACTCCAGGTCCGCGGGCGGTTCGGTGCCGCCCGACGCCAGCCAGACCCGCGGGTCGACGTCGGCGGGCAGCCCCAGCGCGGACACCTGCCGCACCACGTCGTGGTTGGCCAGCACCCAGGTCGCCACGGCTCCCACCGACGATGCACCCGCGATCGACCCCGACACGATCCGCCGGTACTCCGACGCCCGCCAGCGCACCCGCAGGAACTCGAAGTCGAAGGCCTGCTGCAGTTCGCCAGGCCGGATGTAGCGGATCCGCCGGTCGCTGCGCGCCCACACCTCGGCCACCCCGACCAGCGGCGGGTCGAACTCGTGGAACACCCGGTTCCACTCGCGATACACGTCGTGCACCTCGGGCCGGTCCAGGAACGGGTGGTCGGGGTTGGCGGCGAAGTCGTCCAGCCCGGTGCTGCCCTCCCCGCCGACGACCTCCCGCAACGGCTCGCGCAGGTCCTTGACCAGCGCCGCGGCCACGTCCACCCGGAAACCGTCGACACCGCGGCGCCCCCAGAACCGCAGGATGTCCAGGAACTCGGCGCGCACCTCCGGGTTCGCCCAGTTGAGGTCGGGCTGCTCGGGGGCGAACAGATGCAGGTACCACTGGCCGTCCGCCACCCGCGTCCAGGCGCTGCCGCCGAACCGCGACTCCCAGCCGCTCGGCGGACGCGTTCCGCCCGGTCCCCTGCCGTTGCGGAAGACGTACCGGTCGCGCTCCGGGGAACCGGGCCCGGCGGCCAGGGCTCGCCGGAACCACTCGTGTCGGTCCGAGGTGTGGTTCGGCACGAGGTCGATCAGCACCCGGATGCCGAGCTCGTGCGCGGCGGCCACCATCCGATCGAAGTCCCGCAGGCTGCCCAGGCTCGGATCGATGTCGCGGTGGTCGGTGATGTCGTAGCCGCCGTCGACCCACCGCGACGGGTAGCAGGGGGTCAACCAGATCGCGTCCACGCCCAGCCAGGCGAGGTGGTCCAACCTGGACGTCAGCCCCGGGAGATCGCCGATCCCGTCGGCGTTCGAGTCGGCGAAGCTGCGGGGGTAGATCTGGTAGGTCACCGCGCTTCGCCACCAGGAGTGGGGCACTCGGGCTCCTCTTGGCTCGGGTCGTGGTCCGAGGTTCTCAGCTCGTCGTTCGGTTCGCCGGGTTTGGGGTGGGGTGGGGACCTTTGGAGGTTCGGCGTGTTCTGGGGCCATCCCCGCGATCGGTGGAGGGTGGGGGCTGCGTTCCGGAGGTCAAGCCCGGCCTGGCGGCCGCCCCTTCGGGGTTTCAGGCTTGACATCCGGCCCGCAGCCCCGGTTCGGCTTTTTATCGCGGGGATGGCCCAGAGTGGGCTGGCTCGTTCGCGGCTTGCGCTGCCGGACGGGTTTTTCGGAGCGGCTGGGGCTGGTGGGGTTTGGCTTCGGGTTGATCCGTTGCTGGGCTCGGGCCGCGCGGGGATGGCGCGATTTCGTTGGGAACTGGCCCCTGGTCGTCGGGTATGGCGCGCATGGTCGGGGTTTGGTGGTGGCTGTGGTGGCCTTCGGCGTGTCGTGACCCTTTTCCTTGACATGGCGCGGCTTTCGCTTCCTGTGGCCGTGGGTTTCACCTGATCAAGCGACCTTAAAAAACGTGCGAACGCGTGTTCGAGTTCGGGACAATGGAGGCATGACACCGCTGACTCATATCCAGGATTCGACCGGGGACCTTGCTGGTCCGTGGTCGGCGGTGTCCTGCACCGACGCCGAACTCGCTGCCCGCATCCAAGAACTGGAGAAGGAGATGCGGGTGCTGATGTGGGAACAGCTGCAATGCATCGCCGAAGCCGACCACCGCGCCATCCACACCGACACCACCGCCCGATCACTTCAGGTCTGGTTGCAGGGGCTGCTCAACATCGATCCGCGTGACGCGAAAACCCGCGTCACGGTCGCCCGGAACGTTGAAGACCGGCGGAGTTTGTATGGCGAGACCATGCCGCCCGACATGCCCGAGACGGCTCACGCCATGTCTGAGGGTGCGATCGGGCTGGAGCACGCGCGTGTCATCGTCAACGGCATCCGGCGCCTACCCGAGTACGCCCGCTGTCACCAGGTCGCCGAGGTCGAGGCGACTCTCGCCGGGTATGCGCGGACGATGTCGCCGAGGGAGCTGGAGAAACTCGCCGAACGCATCCGTTACCTCCTCGACCAAGACGGCGCCTACCGCAACGAGGAAAACCAGCACGAAGCACGCGAACTTCACTACGCGACCGCCCGGGATGGCATGACCGTCATCAAAGCCAAACTGGACCGCGAAACCGGAGCGAAGTTCGCCGCACTGATCGAGCCCCTTGCCGCACCCCGCCCTGAGATCGACGGGGAGAAAGACCCCCGCACTGCGGGGCAGCGGAACGCCGACGGCTTCGCCGCACTGCTGGACCTCGCGCTGGACCACGACGGGACGCCGCGTACTGGTGGGCAGCGTCCGCAGATGACCATCTCTATCGACTTCGACGACCTCAAACAGAGCCTCGGGTTCATCAACGAAGATGGCATGCCCGGCACGCTGAACACCGAACGTGCCATCACCGCGCAGAACGCACGCCGCATCGCCTGCGACGCCGAGGTACTGCCGATCGTCCTCGACGGCGACAGCCTCCCACTGGACGTCGGCAGGGCGAAACGCACCGCACCCACCCACATCCGCACCGCACTACTCCGACGCGACGGCGTGTGCGCATTCCCCGGATGCGACCGGCCGCCGGGAACACCCGAGGCGCACCACGTCCAGCACTGGGCCGACGGCGGCGCCACTGATCTGGACAACATGGTCATGCTCTGCGGTCACCACCACCGCACGCTCCACAACCAGCGATGGGACATCACCATGCACGACGGGAGACCCGAATTCATCCCACCACCCACAGTGGACCCTAGACGAACACCCAGACCAGGCGGCAGAGCACTACCCGCCCAGCACCGCGCGATCGTTGACCGGCACCTGGCGTCGTCGCGTGGTCATGCGAGCGCGCCCTCAGGTTGATCCGGGCTGCCGGGATCCTGCGTGGGGCATCATGGGCTCATGCAGCAGACGAGCAGCCGCGAGGTTTACGCCAACTCGTGGATGACCGTTCGCGAGGACGGCATTCGCCGGGCCGACGGCTCGGACGGGATCTACGGCGTGGTCGACAAGCCCAACTACGCCTTGGTGATCCCGCTCGACGGCGATCGGCTCCACCTCGTGGAGCAGTTCCGCTACCCGTTGGGTTTGCGGCGTTGGGAATTCCCGCAGGGCACCGCTCCGGACCGGCTCGACGTCGCGCCCACCGAGCTGGCCGCGCGGGAGCTGCGCGAGGAAACCGGCCTGCGGGCCGAGACGCTCGTCGACATCGGCGTCCTCGATGTGGCTCCCGGGCTCACCAGCCAGCGAGGCCGGGCGTTCCTGGCCACCGGGCTCACCTCCGGCGAGCACGAGCGCGAACTGGAGGAGCAGGACATGCGCGCCGCCTGGTTCTCCCGGACCGAGTTCGAGGCGATGATCGCCGCAGGCGAGATCACCGATGCGCAGTCGATCGCCGCCTACACCCTGCTTCTCCTGCACGAACGCCGGAACCAAGCCTGACCGTCACAACCCCACGCCGCCGAGCGTGGTCAGGTCGATGCGCTCCGGTGGCTTCGCCAGCATTCCCAGCACCGCTTCGATGCTGACCGGGCCGGTGGTGTTGGCCGCTGCCGCCAGCGCGGCGTCCGCGCTGGCCTCGTCCGCCCACGCCTCGACCACCCGGACAGTGTCCGGGTCGCCGGAATCCTGGCTGATGACGTAGAGCTCGCAGCCGGGCACCTGCCGGAGAGCCTCCGCTACCTGCAGCATCGCAGCCGCGAGGTCGCCGCCCTTGCCCGGCTTCGCGGTGAAGGCCATCAATCGGCCGACCTTCGTCGACGTGGTCATCGGCGTCCTCCCGACTGCTCCGGAACCTGCCGCGGACCTTAACCACCGGCTCCGGCAAGGACCGGTCAGGCCTCGTCGAGCACCGACCGCAGGAACGCTCGGGTTCGCTCCTGCTCCGGATTCTCGAACAGCTCGGCGGGCGGCTTGTCCTCGACGATCTTGCCCGCGTCGAACATCAGCACCCGGTGCGAGACGTCTCGGGCGAACTTCATCGCGTGCGTCACGCACAGCATCGTGATGTCGCTGGTGCGCGCCAGATCCCGCAGCACGTCCAGCACCTCGGCGGCCAGCTCCGGGTCCAGGGCCGAGGTGATCTCGTCGAGCAGCAGCACGTCCGGGCTCATCGCCAGCGCCCGCGCGATCGCCACCCGCTGCTGCTGGCCGCCGGAAAGCTGCGTGGGATAGGCGTCGATCTTGTCCGCCAGGCCCACCACGTCCAGCAGTTCCCGCGCTCGCCGCTCCGCGTCCTCAGTGGACCGGCCCAGCACGTGGACCGGTGCTTCGGTGATGTTGCGGAGCACCCGCATGTTCGGGAACAGGTTGAACTGCTGGAACACCATGCCGATCCGCCTCCGCACCTTCCTCAGGTGCTTCTCGTCGGCGGGCACCAGCCGTCCGCCCCGGCGCACGTGCGTCAGGCAGTCCTCGCCGACGTGGATGGTGCCGCCGTCGACCCGTTCCAGCGTCATCAGCAGCCGCAGGATCGTCGTCTTGCCCGAACCGCTGGGCCCGATCAGCGTGACCCGCTCGCCCGGGCGCACCGCGAAGTCCAGCTCGTCCAGCACCACGTTGTCGCCGAACCGCTTGACCACTCGGTCGAACCGGATCATGTCGTGGCCCGCATCAGATCCCGACACGGCTCTCCAACCTCCGCACCAGCAGCGACGACGGGTAGCTGAGCAGCAGGAAGCAGATGCCAGCCAGGGTCAGCGGCTCGACGTACCGGTAGGCCTCCGCCCCGGCTTCCTGCGCCGCCCCCACCAGGTCGAGTACCCCGATCGCCAGCAGCAGCGGCGTTTCCTTGAACATCGAGATCGTGCAGTTGCCCAGCGCAGGCAGCACCCGTGGGATCGCTTGCGGCAGGATCACGCTCGTCCACACCCGGCGGGTGGGCAGGCTCAACGCCGTCGCCGCCTCCCACTGGCCTCTCGGCACGCCCTCGATCCCGGCTCGGTAGACCTCCGCGGTGTAGCAGGCGTAGTGCACGCCTAGGCCGATCACGCCGGTGGTCAGCGAGGAGAACCTCAGGCCGATTCCGGGCAGCACGTTGAACAGGAAGTACAGCTGCACCAGCAGCGGCGTGCTTCGGACGAACTCGATGAACGCCCAGACTGCCCCGCTGACCAGCCGGATCCGGGATCGCCGCAGCAGCGCCAGGGCGAGGCCGAGCGCGAAGGCCACGATCGAACCCAGCAACGTCGCCTCGAACGTCACCACCAGGCCGCCCAGGATGTCCGGGATGATCCGTCCGGTGAACTCCCAGTCCCAGATCACCTAGACCGCCCCGCCTTCGGCTCGGCCGAGCGCCTTCGAGGGTGCGACGGGCTCGCGGCCGACGGCCGCCGCGGCCCGCTTCTCCAGCACCCGCATCACCGCCGTGATCAGCAGCGACAGCACCAGGTACAGCGCCAGCATCAGCAGGTAGATCAGCGCGGTCTGGCCGGTGAAGTTCGGTTCGAGGACGTCCCGACCCTGGTAGGTGATGTCGTGCACGAAGATCAGCGACAGCAGCGCGCTGCCCTTCAGCAGCTGGATGAACAGGTTGTTGAACGGCGGGATCATCTCCACCACCGCCTGCGGCAGGATCACCCGCCACATCCGCTGCGCCGGGCCGAAGCTCAGCGCGACCGCGCACTCGTGCTGTTCCTTCGGCACCGCCCGCACCGCGCCGCGCACGATCTCGCCGCCGTACGCGCCGTGGTTCAGGCCGAGCACGAGGATTCCCGCCCACAGCGGGAGGAGCTCGAAGCCGACCAGCAGCGGCAGCGCGAAGAAGATCCAGAACAGCTGCACCACTTCGGATGTGCCGCGCCAGACTTCGACGTAGCTGCGGGCGATGACGCGCACCCACCGCCAAGGCGACAGCATGCCGAGGCCCGCCGCGAACGACAGCACGACGCACAGCGCGATGCCGCACAGCGTCGCGATCACTGTCGCCGGCACACCTTGCAGCAGGACCGAGAGGAAGTGCGAGACGTTCCCGGACATGTCGCCTCCCGTCGCCGGGATCAGCTACCGGCGCACAGCGCCTCCGTGGTCACATCGGCCGGCGGCAGGTTGTCGCGGGTGAAGCCGAACGGCTCGGTGATGCGCAGCCATTCGCCGCTGTCGTGCAGCTTCTTCAACTCGGTGTTGAACGCGTCTCGCAGCGCGGTGTCCGGCGAGCGGAACACGAACGCACCAGCCTGCACCTCGGCCTTGCCGTTGATCACCGGCGTGAAGCCCTTGGTGACCTCGACCTGCGCGCCCGGGTTCTTCTTCACCACGTCGTTGAGCGAGATGTTGGTCAACGCGGCGCAGTAGGCGCGCTTGTTGAGGACCGCCTGCAGCAGCGCGTTCTGCGTGTCGAAGACCTGCACCTGCGAGTCGGGCACGCCCAGCCGCTGCGCGTAGTCCTTCTCCACCGCTCCGCTGAGCACCGCGAGCTGGAGCTTCTTCCTCGCCACGTCTTCGAACGTGGCGACGCCCTCCGGGTTTCCCCGCGGCACCAGGAACGCCGTCGGCGCCAGGTAGTCCGGGATCGAGAACGCCGCGTTCTTGCAGCGTTCCGGGGTGATGAACATGCCCGCCGCGACCACGCTGAACTTGCCCGCGTTCAGCGCCGGGATCAGCTGGTTGAAGTCGACCTGCGACGCCTGCACGTCGTTGACGCCCAGGCTCCGGAACGCCGCGCGCGCCACCTCCGGCGCCTCGCCGGTGACCCGGCCCGATGCGTCGGTGAAGCCGTAGGGCGCCTCGCCGGCGATGCCGACCTGGATGGTGCCGGAGCTGCGGGCCGCTTCGAGCGGATCACCGCCGGCCCCTCCTCCGCCGGTGCGCGCGCACCCGCCCAGCACGAGTGCGCCCACCGCGGCGCAGGAGCCCTTCAGGAAATCTCTTCGCGTCCACCCGCTGCTCGCCATGACCATCGCCCCTTCAACGCGGGAGCAGGGTCCTCGCCCATGGTCACGCCCGAACGGGTGAACTGCAGCTCAGTCGGTCACGCGTTCGATCTCGGCGCCGAGACCGCGCAGGTTCTCCACGAAATTCGGGTATCCGCGATCGATGTGGAACACGTCCCACACCTCGGTCGAACCGTCCGCGCACAGCCCGGCGAGCACCAGGCCCACCCCGGCACGGATGTCGGTCGCCCAAACCGGGGCGCTGGACAGCCGCTCCAGGCCGCGCACCACCGCGTGGTGTCCGTCGGTGCGGGCGTCGGCGCCCATCCGGACCAGCTCCTCGATGAACCGGAACCGGGACTCGAACAGGTTCTCGGTGATCATCGACGTGCCGTCGGCGACCGCCGACAACGCGAGCGCCATCGGCTGCAGGTCTGTCGGGAAGCCCGGGTAGGGCAGCGTCACGAAGTCCACCGCGTGCGGGCGGCCGTCCATCACCACGCGGAAGCTCTCCTCGGACGTGGTGACCTCCGCCCCGGCGCTGCGCAGCTTCTCCAGCACCAGGTTCACGTGCCGCGGATCGACGCCGCGCACCGTGATGTCGCCACGGGTCGCAGCGGCGGCGAACGCCCAGGTCGCGCCGACGATCCGGTCCCCGATCACGCGGTGCTCGACCGCCTTGAGCGAGGACACCCCGTGCACCGTCAGCGTGGAGGTGCCCGCGCCTTCGATCTTGGCGCCCATCTGCTGCAGCATCACGCAGAGGTCGATGATCTCCGGCTCCCGCGCCGCGTTGTCGATCACGGTGGTGCCTTCGGCCAGCACTGCGGCCATCAGGATGTTCTCGGTCGCGCCCACGCTGGGGAAGTCCAGCCAGATCTGGGCGCCGCGCAGGTTCTCCGCCTCGGCCACCACAGCGCCGTGCTCGATGTGGCTGGTCGCACCGAGCTGCCGCAGCCCGTTCTGGTGCATGTCCAGCGGGCGGGAACCGATCGCGTCGCCGCCGGGCAGCGTCACGACGGCACGACGACACCGGGCGACCAGCGGCCCCAGCACGCACACCGATGCGCGCAGCTTGCCCATCGACGGGGACACGGCCTCGTGGCTGATCGCCGCCGGAGTCGTGATGTGCACGGTGCCGCCGTCGATCGACACCTCGCAGCCGAGGCTGCGCAGCACGTCGGCCATCAGCGGAACGTCGAGGATCTCCGGGCAGTTGACGATTGTCGTCGTGCCCTCCGCCAGCAGCGCCGCGGCCATCAGCTTCAGCACGCTGTTCTTCGCCCCGACGACGTCGACCTCGCCGACGAGGCGCGCCCCGCCGTGTACCCGGAAGTGCTCACTCACGAGCATCGAGGTTACGGCCCACCCCCCACCGCCATCGGAGCGGGTTGCATCGGAGCGAGCATGGGAACCTTCCTGTCACGCCCGACCGGGCCCCACCGGCTCCGCCTAGGCTGACGGCATGGCTGTCCACCTGACGAAGATCTACACGCGGGCCGGCGACTCGGGCACGACACGGTTGTCGGACAACTCCAAGGTGCACAAGACCGATCCGCGGCTCATCGCCTACGCGGACGTGGACGAGACGAACTCCGTGCTCGGCGTGGCGTTGGCCACCGCGCAGCTCGCCGACGACGTCGTCGAGGTGCTGCGGGCGGTGCAGAACGACCTGTTCGACGTGGGCGCGGACCTGTCCACCCCGGTGGTCGAGAGCCCGAAGTACCCGCCGCTGCGCATCACCCAGGCCTACGTCGACCGCCTCGAAGGCTGGTGCGACGAGTTCAACGCGCGCCTGGGCAAGCTGGACTCCTTCATCCTCCCGGGCGGCACCCCCGGCGGCGCGGTGCTGCACCAGGCCCGGTGCGTGGCCCGGCGCGCCGAGCGGTCCGCGTGGGCGCTGCAGGAGGCCGACGGCGAGCGCACCTCGCCGCTGCCCGCCAAGTACCTGAACCGGCTTTCGGACCTGCTGTTCATCCTCGCCCGGGTGGCGAACCCGGATGGCGACGTGCTCTGGCGCCCGGGCGGCAACGCCTAGAGGTCCTTGCCGAAGCACCTGCTCAGCGGGTCGTCGCGGTACACCCCGAACTTCTCGATCTCGGTGTAGCCGGAGGAGGCGTAGAGGCCGATCGCCTCCGGCTGCTGGATGCCGGTCTCCAGCACGATGCGCTTGCGGCCCGCCAGCGCGGCGGTGTTCTCCAGTTCGGCGAGCATCCGCCGCGCCAACCCGTTCCCGCGCGCATCGGGCGCGATGTACATCCGCTTGAGCTCGGCGTCCCCGTCCCGGAAACCGGGCCCGTCGCCGTCCTGGGCCCGCCACCCGCCGGAGGCGACCGCGCGGGCGTCGACGTAGCCGAGCAGGAACAGGCCACCGGGCGACCGGAACTCGGCGGGGTCCACCGGCGTCAGGTCTTCCTCGCCGTAGCGCACGACGTGCTCCTGTTGGAGCTCGTCGATCAACCGCTTGGCGTCGGGGTGGTCGTACGCGACCGGCTCGATGCGCATTCCCGCAGCTTAGAGTCCTGGTCAGCGCACCTGTTTCGCGAACCAGTGCTTGGCGTACTGGTTGTCGTTGTACGCCGGGATCTCGCGGTAGCCGGCCGAGTCGTAGAGCGTGCGGTCTTCGTGCAGCTCGGCGGCGGTATCCAGGCGGATCAGCGAGCATCCAAGCAGTCGCGCGCGCTCCTCCAGCGCCGCGAGCAAGGCCCGTCCCGCGCCCCTGCCGCGCAGCTCCGGCGCGATCCACATCCGCCGGATCTCGGCGATGCCGTCCCCGCTGCGCAGCGCGCCGCACCCGAGCACCCGGCCCTCGGCGCGCACCACCAGGAAGTCCCCCGCCGGCGGCGTGAAGTCGTCCTTCGCGGGCGGGGCGGCGCGGCTGGTGTCGAACCCGTCCGGGAACCGGCCGTTGAGCTCCTCGATGTAGCGGCCCAGGGCCAGCTGGGCCTCGGGGCTGTCGATGGGTTCGGGTTCGATCGTGAAACTGGCTTGCTCGGTCACGCCGCCAAGTCTTCTCCGCGCACTGATTCACTTCCAGTTACCGAACTTCGGTGCGCGTAAAGTAAAACTTCATGCTCGACCCGTCGCGTCTGCTGGTGCTGCTGGCCCTCCGGGAGCAGGGCAGCGTCACCCGCGCCGCCGAACAGCTCCGCCGGACTCCCCCGGCCGTGTCGCAGCAGCTGGCCCGGCTGGAGAACGAGGTCGGCGCACAGCTCGTCGAGCGGCACGCCCACGGCGTCCGCCTGACACCGCTGGGCACCCGTCTCGCCGAACAGGCCGAGCGCATCGCCGCGGCGCTCGACGACGCAACGGCCGACGCCGCGCGATTCCGCGACGAACACCGCAACCGGCTGCGCCTCGGCGCCTTCCCCACCGCCGGGCTAGCGCTGCTGCCGGAGACGCTCGCCGCGCTGCGCCACCGGCATCCGGGGGCGGAGCTCTCCGTGGTGGACCTGGGCCCCGCGGAAGGCATCGATCGGGTCGCCGCGCACCAGCTCGACCTGGCGCTGGTCGGCGAGTACGACGAGGCGCTCGACGTCCCGCCCGGTGTGCGCCTCGTGCACCTCCTGGACGATCCCGTCCACGCCGTGCTGCCCAGCGACCACCCACTCGCCGAGAGGGCCGAGCCGCGGCTCCACGACTTCCGCGACGACACCTGGGCCTGCGCCCCGCGCAGCCTGCCGAACCGGCGACAGCTGGAGGCCGCCGCCCGAGCCGAGGGCTTCAGCCCGAAGGTGGCCTTCGAGTTCGAGTCCTACGCCGTCGCCGAAGCGGTGGTCTCGGCCGGGGTCGCGGTCTCGTTCATCCCCCGCCTCGCCATCGGCGAGGCTGCGGGCACCGTGCACCGACCGCTCGCGTCCGGACTGCACCGCCGCATCCACGCCGCCGTGCCCACCAGCACCCGGCACGCCCCGCTCACCGACGTCTTCCAACAGCTCCTGCACGACATCTGCGCCGACCTAGGTCGCCGGATGTGAGCATGGGAACCTTCCTGCCACCCAGATGACAGGAAAGTTCCCATGCTGTCAGCGCACGAAAAAGCGGGGCCCGATGTCGGACCCCGCTGGTCGTTTCAGGATGCCCAGGGCACCGACCGGCCCGGTGGGGCCGATTCGAGCCAGGACAGGAAGCCGGTCAGGGCGTCGGTGCTCATCGCCAGCTCCAGCTCCGGACCGGTCAGGTCGAGGACCGTCGATCCGGTCGGCATCGCATAGGCCTCGGCCACCGACGGCTCGCGGCGCCGCGCGATCTCCACGTTCCGGCGGTTGATCACCCAGTTCGGCCCGGATCGCAGGCTCAGCACGCGGTACCAGGCGAACTCCTCGCCCCGGTAGTGCGCGACGCCCAGGTGCCAGCCGCGGCCACCGCCGTCCTTGCTGGCGCGCAACGCCACGTCGATGCCCCCGACGCGCAGTTCCCGCAGCCGCCGCCACGCGAGCGCCCCGATTACCAGGGCAGCGATCAGCAGCAGCCCGAAGGCCACTGCCAGCAACAAGACCGGGGAACCCATGCGCGGCCCGGATCAGGCCGAGTGGCCGGCTGCTCGCAATCGGCTCAAGGCCCGTGCTCGGGCCTGTTCGTCGGCGCTCTTGACGTCCGCGCGGGCCTGCTCCACGTCGATCTCGGAGGCGAGCTCCGCGGTCTCCGCCAGCACGCTCACCCCGTCCGAGGTGACCGACAGGAAACCACCGTGCACCGCGGCCGTGACGGTCTCCTTCTCGGTGGTGGTGATGCGCACCACACCACCCTCGATCAGCTCGCCGAGCAGCGGCTCGTGCCCGGGAAGGATGCCGATCTCTCCCTCGGTGGTCTGCGCGACCACCGCGGTCGCCTCCCCGGACCACAGGCGGCGCTCGACGGCGACCAGTTGGACGGACATGTTGGCCACGCGCGTCTCCTTTGTCGGGTGTGTTCCCGCAGTCTATCCGGTGCCACCAGGGCGATCGTGACTGGCCGGGCTGATAATGCCTTGTCGGGGTGCTTTCGCAAGCGGGGTCGGGGTCCGCGCGGACCCCGACCCCGTTGCCGGTCTGCCGACCCCTTCAGCGGGGCCCGGCGCTCACTTCTCGGTGAGCTTCTTGTACGCCTGCTCCAGGTCGTCGAGACCACCGATGGAGAGGAACGCCTGCTCCGGGTAGTGGTCGAAGTCGCCCTTGCAGAGCTTGTCGAACGCCTCGATGGTCTCCTTCAGCGGAACGAAGGAGCCCTCCTGGCCGGTGAACTGCTTGGCCACGAAGAAGTTCTGCGACAGGTAGCGCTCGATGCGACGCGCCCGCTGCACCGTCACCTTGTCCTCTTCGGACAGTTCGTCCATACCGAGGATGGCGATGATGTCCTGCAGTTCCTTGTACTTCTGCAGGATCCGCTTGACCTCGTGCGCCACCCGGTAGTGCTCCTCGCCGACGATGGTCGCGTCGAGGATGGTGGACGTCGAGGACAGCGGGTCCACCGCCGGGTAGATGCCCTTCTGCGAGATCGCACGGGAGAGCTCCGTGGTCGCGTCCAGGTGGGCGAACGTGGTCGCCGGGGCCGGGTCGGTGTAGTCGTCCGCGGGCACGTAGATCGCCTGCATCGAGGTGATCGAACGACCCCGGGTCGAGGTGATCCGCTCCTGCAGCTCACCCATCTCGTCGGCCAGCGTCGGCTGGTAACCCACCGCGGAGGGCATGCGGCCCAGCAGGGTCGAGACCTCCTGGCCGGCCTGGGTGAACCGGAAGATGTTGTCGATGAACAGCAGCACGTCCTGGTTCTGCACGTCGCGGAAGTACTCCGCCATCGTCAGCGCGGACAGCGCCACCCGCATACGGGTGCCCGGCGGCTCGTCCATCTGACCGAACACCAGCGCGGTGTCGGCGAGCACGCCCGACTCGTCCATCTCGACCCAGAGGTCGTTGCCCTCACGGGTGCGCTCACCGACGCCGGCGAACACCGAGGTGCCACCGAAGTTCTTGGCGACCCGTCGGATCATCTCCTGGATCAGAACGGTCTTGCCGACACCGGCACCACCGAACAGACCGATCTTGCCACCCTGCACGTACGGGGTGAGCAGGTCGATCACCTTGATGCCGGTCTCCAGCATCTCGGTCTTGCCCTCGAGCTGGTCGAAGTTCGGCGCCTTGCGGTGGATCTCCCACTTCTCGGCGTCCGAGGCGTAGCCCGGCTCGTCGAGGCAGTGGCCCAGCGCGTTGAACACGTGGCCCTTGACGACGTCGCCGACCGGCACCGAGATGCCGCCGCCGCTGTCGGTGACCACGACACCGCGGACCAGGCCCTGGGTGGGCTGCATCGAGATCGTGCGCACGACGCTGTCACCCAGGTGCTGGGCGACCTCCAGCGTCAGCGTCTTGGCCATGCCCTCGGCGGTGATGTCCACCGTGAGGGCGTTGAACAGGTCCGGCACCTGGCCGCGCGGGAACTCGACGTCCACGACCGGGCCGAGCACCCGGACGACGCGGCCCGTGCCAGTTGTGGTGGCAGTAGCAGCAGTCATGTCACTCACTTCCTGCGGACGAGAGCGCCTCGACACCGCCGACGATCTCGCTGATTTCCTGGGTGATCTGGGCCTGGCGGGCCTGGTTGGCCTCACGGCTGAGGTTGCGGATCAGCTCGTCGGCGTTGTCGGTGGCCGACTTCATCGCCGTCCGGCGGGCCGCGTGCTCCGAGGCGGCCGAGTCCAGCAGACCCGCGAACAGGCGGGTCTTGATGTACTTCGGCAGCAGTGCGGCGAACAACGTCTCGGCGTCCGGTTCGAACTCGTACGTGGACTTGAGCGTCTTCACCGGCTCGTCGGAGTACTCGACCTCCAGCGGAGCGACCCGGCGGACCTCCGGGCGCTGGGTGAGCATCGAGACGAACTCGGTGTGCACCAGGTGCAGCTCGTCCACGCCCAGCTTACCGTCCGGCCCCCCATCGTCGAGGTAGTCGTCGGCGCCGGCCAGGAACGCCTTGACCAACATGTCGCCGATCTCGGCCGCGTTGGCGTAGTCGGGGCGGTCGCTGAACCCGGTCCAGCTCGCCTCGATCTTGCGCTGCCGGAACCGGTAGTACGTCTCGCCCTTGCGGCCGATGACGTACAGCACCGGTTCCTTGCCCTGCTCGCGGAGCAGGGCCTGCAGCTCCTCGGCCGCTTTGATCACGTTCGCGTTGTAGCCGCCGCAGAAACCCCGGTCGCTGGTCACGACCAGTACACCGGCGCGCTTCGGATTCGTGCGCTCGGTCAGCAGCGGGTGGTCCAACGTGCTCACGTCGGCCAGCGCGGACAGGACGTTGGTGATCTCCTCGGCGTACGGCCGCGAAGCCTCCACCCTGGCCTGCGCCTTCATGATGCGCGAGGTAGCGATCAGCTCCTGCGCCTTGGTGATCTTCCGGGTCGATTTGACCGACCGGATGCGGTTCCGGAGTTCCCGAAGTTGAGCCATAACGTCACTTCTTCGGCGCGGGGCGGTTGATCTTCACGGTCTCCTGCCCCACCTCATCGGCGGCCAGCGCCTCGGCGTCGGGCTCGCTCGGGACCACGGAGACACCGCCAGAAGCCGTGAACTGCTTCTTGAAGTCCTCGACCGAGTCCACGATCGCCCTCTCGCCGTCCTCGGACAACTTGCCGGTCTGGGCGATGTCCTTGAGCGTGGTCTCGTGGGTGCGCCGCAGGTGCCCGAGGAACTCGCTCTCGAAGCGGCGCACGTCGGCGACCGGCACCGAGTCCAGGTGACCCTTGGTGGCGATGTAGAGGGACACAGCCTCTTCCTCGACCGGAAGCGGCTCGCCCTGGCCCTGCTTGAGGACCTCCATCAGGCGGGCACCGCGGTCCAGCTGGGCCTTCGACGCGGCGTCCAGGTCCGAGGCGAAGGCCGAGAAGGCCTCCAGCTCCCGGTACTGGGCCAGGTCCAGACGCAGCGAACCGGTCACCGACCGCATCGCCTTGATCTGCGCGGAACCACCGACGCGCGACACCGAGATACCGACGTCGATGGCGGGGCGCTGACCCGAGTTGAACAGGTCCGACTGCAGGAAGCACTGCCCGTCGGTGATGGAGATGACGTTCGTCGGGATGTAGGCCGACACGTCGTTCGCCTTGGTCTCGATGATCGGCAGACCCGTCATCGAGCCGGCGCCCATCTCGTCGGAGAGCTTCGCGCAGCGCTCCAGCAGGCGCGAGTGCAGGTAGAACACGTCGCCCGGGTAGGCCTCGCGGCCCGGCGGGCGGCGCAGCAGCAGCGAGATCGCGCGGTACGCCTCGGCCTGCTTGGTCAGGTCGTCGAAGATGATCAGGACGTGCTTGCCCTGGTACATCCAGTGCTGGCCGATGGCCGAACCGGCGTACGGGGCCAGCCACTTCAGACCCGGCGAGTCGGAGGCCGGCGCGGCGACGATGGTGGTGTACTCCATCGCCCCGGCGGCCTCGAGGGACCGCTTCACGCCGGCGATCGTGGAGCCCTTCTGGCCGATCGCGACGTAGATGCAGCGGACCTGCTTGTCCGGGTCACCGCTGGCCCAGGCCTGCTTCTGGTTGATGATCGTGTCGACCGCGACCGTGGTCTTGCCGGTCTTGCGGTCGCCGATGATCAGCTGGCGCTGGCCGCGGCCGATCGGGGTCATCGAGTCGATGGCCTTGATGCCGGTCTGCATCGGCTCGTGCACGCCCTTGCGCTGCACGACCGTGGCGGCCTGCAGCTCCAGGGGACGCTGCTCCTCGGCGACGATCTCGCCGAGGCCGTCGATCGGCTCACCCAGCGGGTTCACCACGCGGCCGAGGAAGCCGTCGCCGACCGGGACCGAGAGGACCTTGCCGGTCCGCTTGACCTCCTGGCCTTCCTCGATCTTCTCGGATTCACCCAGGATGACCGCACCGATCTCCTGAGCTTCCAGGTTCATCGCGACACCGTAGATGCCGCCCGGGAACTCCAGCAGCTCCTCGGTCATCACCGAAGGCAGACCCTCGACATGGGCGATGCCGTCACCGGTATCAGTGACGACCCCGACCTCCTCGCGGCTGACCTCCGGGGAGTAGCTGGAGACGTACTTCTCGATCGCACTGCGGATCTCGTCCGACGAGATCGTCAGCTCCGCCATGTCTCGTTCCTGCCCTCGGTTAGTTCTTGGAAGGGAGTTGGTTTCGGCGCCGCGCCGGTTGCCCGGGCCGACGGCCCGTGGTCTTAGTCGGCGAGGTCGCGCCGCAGGGACTGCAGGCGTCCCGTGATGCTGCCGTCGATGACCTCGTCGCCGATCCGGATCAGCAGCCCGCCCTCGACCGCGGAGTCGACCTCCAGGTGCAGGGCGATCGGCCGCGAGTAGATCCGCTGCAGCGTGCGCGACAGCCGCTGCTGCTGCTCATCGCTGAGCGGGATCGCGGACCGGACGTGCGCCACCGAGCGCTCGCGGCGCTTCGCCGACAGCTCGGCCAGCTCTTCCAGCCCCTCGCTGACCCGCCGGCCGCGCGGCCGGGCCACCAGCTGGCGGACCAGGTTCAGGGTCACCGGCTCGACCTTGCCCTCGATGAGCTGGTCGACGACGGCGTACTTGCCCGCCTCGTCGCCGGTCGGGTCCGACAGCAACCGCTCCAGGTCCACCTGGGAGCCGATGATGCGGCCCAGCCGGAACAGCTCGTCCTCGACGGCGTCGAGCCGGCCGGCCCGCTCGGCCTGCACCAGCAGCGCGGTGCGGGCCAACCGCTCCAGCCCGTCGACCAGGTCCTTCGGGCTGGACCAACGGGCCCGGACGGCCTCGGCGACGACCGGCAGCGCCCGCGCGCCGAGCTTGTCCGCCAACAGCCCGCGGGCCAGGTCTTCCCTGGACCGCGGGTCGGTGGAGGCGTCGGCGAGCGCCCGCCGCAGCGTGGACTCGCGGCCCAGCAGGGCGGCCACGCCGAACAGCTCGTCGGCGAGCCCGGTGATCTCCGCGGCCTGGGCCCCATCGGTGGCCTGCAGCAGCTGCAGCTCGGTGGCTGCCAGCGCCTCACGGCTCGCGGCGTTCACGAGGGTGCTCAACTCTCAGCGCCTTTCACTCGGTTAGGCCTTGGCCGATTCGGACGACGCCGGGGCCGAGGTGGCCTCCAGCTCGTCGAGGAACCGGTCGACGGTGCCCCGCCGACGGGCCTCGTCCTCCAGGGACTCGCCGACGATCCGGCCGGCCAGGTCGACCGCCTGACGGCCGAGGTCCGACCGCAGCTCGGCGACGATCTGAGCCCGCTGGTGCGCCAACTGGGTCTGGCCCTGGTTGATGATCCGCTCGGACTCGGTCTGCGCCTGGGCGCGCATCTCTTCCAGGATCTGCTGGCCTTCGGCGCGGGCGTCATCGCGAATCCGGGCCGCTTCCGCGCGGGCCTCGGCCAGCTGCGACTTGTACTGCTCCAGCGTCCGCTGGGCCTCGGCCTGCGCGGCCTCGGCCTTGCGGATACCGCCTTCGATCCGCTCGCTGCGCTCCGCGTAGATCTTCTCGAAGCGCGGGACCGCGTACTTCCACAGCACGAACAGCAGCAGCAGGAACGCGATCAGACCGACCACGATCTCCGAGGGTTCCGGAATGATCGGGTTGTGCTCGCCTTCGGCGGCAAGCAGCATCTGC
Organism: Saccharopolyspora shandongensis; assembly: GCF_900106995.1. Lineage (GTDB taxonomy): Bacteria > Actinomycetota > Actinomycetes > Mycobacteriales > Pseudonocardiaceae > Saccharopolyspora > Saccharopolyspora shandongensis. The sequence continues at coordinate 85,342 of NZ_FNOK01000031.1, read as the reverse complement.
GTCTTCACCACAACGTCTCCCAACGCGTTGAGCCGTTACTGAGCAGCCGACGCGATGAAGTAGACGACCAGGCCGATCAGCGCCAGCACCTCGACCAGAACGAAGGAGATCCAGGCGATGCCCTGCAGCTGGCCCTGGGCCTCCGGCTGGCGGGCGGTGCCGTTGATGACGGCGGCCCAGATCAGGCCGACACCGATACCGGGGCCGATGGCGCCCAGGCCGTAACCGATCGCGGCCAGACCGGGGTTGATGCTGCCCGCGGCTTCGGCGGCCTGCGCGAGAACGATGTTGCTCACTGTCACTACCTTTCACTCGGTCCGCTTCTCGGCGCGGATCGACAGGTCCTTTGTTGGGAACGAAGTCTCTTGTTCAGTGGCCTTCGGACAACGCCGCGCCGATGAAGCTCGCCGTCAGCAGCGCGAAGATGTACGCCTGCAGCACCTGGATCAGGGCCTCGACGAAGGTCAGCGCGATGGCGAAGGCGAACCCGACGAGCGAGATCGGCTTCAGCGCGGCGCCGGCCTCCATCAGCAGGAACTCGCCACCGAGCGTGAACACCAGCAGGATCAGGTGACCGGCGAACATCGCGGCGAACACTCGGATCGCCAGCGCCGCCGGCTGCGCGATGAACTTCTGGAAGAGCTCGATCGGCGACAGCAGGATGTAGATCGGCTTCGGCACCCCGGGCGGGAACATGATGTGCTTGAAGTAGCCCAGGAATCCGTGCCGCGCGAAGCCGACACCGTGGAACACCAGGTACACCACGGCGGCCAGCGCGAGCGGGAATCCGATCCGCGACATCGTGGGGAACTGGATGATCGGGATGATGCCGAAGATGTTGTTCACCAGGATGAACGTGAACAGCGCGAAGATCAGCGGCACGAACGGACGGAAATCCTTGGCCCCGATGTGTTCCCGCGCGATCTTGTTGCGGCTGAACTCGTAGACGAACTCCGCGACGAACTGCCCCTTGCCCGGAACGAGCTTCAGGTTCCGGGTGGCGATCACGAAGTACGCGGCCACGATGATCGCCGAGAGAACGACGAGGACCATCGGCTTGGTGACTCCGCCGAAGATCGGCGGAAGGATAAAGCTATCGGCACCCGGCGGTTGGAATGTTCCGCCCTCGGCCAGCATCAGCGCGCCCAACTGGGCTCCTTCCGGTTCTCCCGGTGAACTTCACTCTGCCGGGGGAATCGTCACGTTTTGCACTTAACGTACCTGATACGCGATCTGGCACGCGGAGGGGCCCTCCCCACCCGGTGGGACCTAGGGGCCTCGGTGCACCCCTTGGACCCGCGCTGCGCAGGGAAGGCTTCTGCGGCGGGACGATACCAGCGGGTAGGTAGTCTCCCGACATGTGGTCCGCTTCCACTCGTCCGGCGCAGCGGCCGGGTGCCTGGAAACCGCGTCGAGGCGAATCAGCTTCCCGGCACGATCGTGGGAATCTTGGTGCGCTTGAACGCAACCACCTCGGCGCCCGCCCACACCATCACGGTGGCCAGCATGGTGAACGCCAACGATTCCCGGTGGATCGCCTCGACGCCGCCGAGCAGCGTCATCACCACCAGCAGCACGATCATCTTCCCGACGTAGCCGCCGAGCGCGGCCACCATCACGAAGTGCGGGCTCATGCCGCCGGTGAACCGCATCAGCCAGATCGTCAGCAGCGACGAGGCGAACGCCACAACGCCGCCGATCAGCGCCCCGACCAGGCCGGGCACACCGACCAGCACGGTCGCCACGACCGCCCCGATGGCCACCGTCGCCACACCCGGCCACAAGGCGGTGCGAAGCATCGCCGCGGCGAGCCGGCGCACGATTTCGGCGTGCGGGTTCACAGCGGGCTCGGCCGGCTCGGCGGGGTTCGGCGTGTCGGTCGCTTCGCTCATCGGGACTCTCGATCGGCTCGGGTGCGCATACGCGGAATCACCGAAATGATAGCCGCCAGCAGCACCCCCAGGCCTACGACCCATGCCACAACGACCGCGTTGAACAGCGTCAACGACACCGCGCCGAAGGCTATGACGGACGCCCACAAGTAGATCAGCAGCACCGCGCGGCGCTGCGAATGCCCGATTTCCAGCAGCCGGTGGTGCAGGTGCATCTTGTCGGCGTGGAACGGGCTCTTGCCCGCCCGGGTGCGGCGCACCACGGCCATGATGAGGTCCAGCAGCGGCACGAACAGCACCGCCGCGACGACCAGCAGCGGCGACAACAGCGCGATGCTGTCGGTCGGGTTCAGGCGGGTGTAGTCCATCCGGCCGGACGCGGACGTGCTCGCGGTGGCCAGCATCAGGCCGATCAGCATCGAACCCGAGTCGCCCATGAAGATCTTCGCCGGCTGGAAGTTGTGCGGCAGGAAGCCCAGGCAGGCGCCCGCGATCGCGGCCGCGATCAGCGCCGGCGGGTAGGCCTGGACGTCGCCGTTCTGCCGGTCCAGCACGCCGAGGCAGAACACGAACGTCGCGGTGGCCGACACCAGGCCGATGCCGGAGGCCAGGCCGTCCAGCCCGTCCACGAAGTTCATCGCGTTGATCATCGCCACGACCAGCAGCACCGTCAGCAGCTGCCCCTGGTTGCTGCCCAGCACCATGAGCTGCCCCAGGTGCCCCTCGGCGCCGCCCCACGGCACCCAGAACACGAACCACTGGACGCCGAAGAGGACCAGTATCCCGGCCGCGGTGACCTGGCCGGCGAGCTTCGTCAGGGAATCCAGCTCGAAGCGGTCGTCCAGCGCGCCGACGAGGACGATCAGCCCGCCGGCGATGACCACCGCCAGGATGTCGTTGGAGTAGGTGAACCCGCGCGACAGCGCCGGCAGGTTGGCGGCCAGGAACATGGCCACCAGCACCCCGCCGTACATCGCGACCCCGCCCATCCGCGGCATCGGCTTGACGTGCACGTCGCGCTGCCGCGGGTACGCGACGGCGCCGACGCGGAAGGCCAGCAGCCGGACCAGTCCGGTCAGCAGGAAGGTCGCCGCCGCGGCGGTGAGCATGACGAGCAGGTACTCACGGGCGGGAAGCCCGGCCGGGGCCCAAGGTGCGTTGTCCATACCGGTGGCTCACCCGCGCGGGGCCGAGGCCCGCGTGATTTCGAACTTCAGCCCCCAGAACGGATTGCTCAAACCCCGGCGCTCCTCATCGCTGTTCACGTTGCGGCTGGCGGAGTCAACGCTATCGGCCCCCGCCCGGACGGATTTCACCGGTCCGCTTCGAGGTCCTCCCCGAGCACCTCGGACAGGTCGGCGAGGCTCACCGCGCCCTCCCGCAGCACCCGCGGCGTGCCCTGGGTGAGGTCGACGATGGTGGAGGCCACCGGTTCCCCGGACGGGCCGCCGTCCAGGTAGACCTGCACCGAGTCGCCGAGCTGCTCGCGCGCCTGGCCGGCGCTGGCGGCCGGCGGCTGGCCGGTGCGATTGGCGCTGGAGACGGCCATCGGGCCGACCTCGCGCAGCAGGTCCAGGGCCACCGGGTGCAGCGGCATCCGCAGGTTCACCGTGCCCCGGGTGTTGCCGAGGTCCCAGGACAACGACGGCGCCTGCGGCAGCACCAGCGACAGCCCGCCGGGCCAGAACGCCTCGATCAGCGCCCGCGCCTGCTGCGGGACCGACATCACCAGCCCATCCACAGTGGACCAGGAGCCGACCAGCACCGGCACCGGCATGTCCGGGCCGCGCCCCTTGGCGGCGAGCAGGGCGTGCACTGCGTTGGCGTCGAAGGCGTCCGCGCCGATGCCGTAGACGGTGTCGGTGGGCAGCACGACCAGTCCGCCCGCGCGAACCGTGTTGGCCGCGGCGGCCAGGCCCTCTTCGCGGCTGTCCGGACTGGTGCAGTCATAGACGGTGCTCACACCCGAATCCTGGCACGCCCCCCGTTCGACCCGTTCGAGTGGTGCCGTCGATCCCCGTCCGGGAATATTCGACCCCAGTAACACCGGGTCGCTCGACCAAGATCCGTTGGGTGTGCCCGCACCGGGCAACGCCGGTGGCGTTCGGGCGCCTGCCGGAAGCGGGCACGGAACTGCGACGAAATGCGAGGAGAGCGAATGACCGCCCCACCCCAGGGTGTCGAGGTCGACCAGATCGAGTTCCCGGCCGGGAAGATCCGCTTCTACCGGGCGGGTTCCAGCGGCCCGGCGATCGTCCTGCTGCACGGCGGCGGGCCGGACAACGCGATGCTGGCCTGGCGGCACGCGATCGGCGTGCTGGCCGCCGACCACCGGGTGTTCGCGCCGGATCTGCCCGGCCAGGGCGGCAGCATGCCGTGGCGCGGCAGCGCCAACCAGCGCACCTTCGAAGAGGTGCTGCGCTGGCTGCTGGACGCCTGGCGGGTGCCGGACGCCGTTCTGGTGGGCCTGTCGATGGGCGGCAGCATCGCGGCCGGCTTCGCGCTGCGCAATCCGCAGCGGGTGCGCGGACTGGTGCTTGTGGACAGCACCGGCATGCAGCACAAGATGCCGCACCACTTCCTGACCTACGCGCTGCTGCGCACCCGGTTCGCCGGGCCGCTGGCCGCGAAGTTGTTGCGGCTCAACCGATCCTTCGCCCGGCTGGCGCTGACGCGGGGTTTCTTCGCGGGCGCGCAGGCCGTGCCGGACCTGGAGTCCATTGTCGACGAGGTCGTCGCCGAGGCCGGCGCGCGGGGCTCGGTGTTCGCCGACTGGCACGCCGACGCCGTCGACCGGCGGGCGATGCGGATCAACCACCTCCCGCACCTGGACCGCATCCAGTGCCCGGTGATGGTGATCCACGGCGAGCGGGACGCCATCGTGCCGGTGTCGGCGGCCCGCGACGCCGCGGACGCGATCCCGGGCTCGTCGCTGCGGGTAATCTCCGGCGCCGGCCACTGGCCGAACCGCGAGAAGCCCAACGAGTTCAACGCCCTGCTCCGCGAGTTCGTCAACGCCCACTGACCCCTGCGGGGTGGCGGGAGCATGGGAACCTTCCTGTCAAACCGCAGGTCAGGACGTCGGCGGCGGGGTGCGGCGGGCGGTGGCGAAGCGGGGGCGACCGGCCAGGTCGGTGTGCTCCTGCACGTCTTCGAGGACGCGGCGGGCGCGCAGCAGGGCGGGCACCGAACCGCCGTGGGTGTCGTCGTGCTCGATCGCCACCCCACCGCCGGGCCGCAGCAGCCGCGCCGCGCAGCCGACGACGTGCCGGACCACGTCGAGGCCGTCGCGGCCGCCGAACACCGCCTCGTGCGGGTCGTGGTTGCGGACCTCCGGCGGCACCGGCGTGCCCTCCGGCACGTAGGGCGGATTGCAGAGGACCAGGTCGACCAGGCCCTCCAGCTCCATGAACACCATCGGGTCGGTGACATCGCCCGCGTACAGGCGGATCGGGGTGTCACCGGCCTGCGCCTGCTGGTCGGCGTTGCGACGCGCCCAGGCCAGCGCGGCGGGTTCCTTCTCCACCGCGTGCACGGTGGCGTCCGGGCGGGCGTTGGCCATCGCCAGCGCCAGCGCCCCGGACCCGGTGCAGAGGTCCACCACGACCGGCCGGTCCACGCCCTCCAGCGTCGCCAGGCCCCACGCGAGCAGCAGCTCGGTCTCCGGCCTGGGCACGAACACCCCGGGCCCGACGCTGAGCGTCACGTTGCCGAGCGAGGCGTCGCCGGTGAGGTGCTGCAGCGGCACCCGCGCCGCCCGGCGGCGCACCAGCTCGTGCAGCGCCTGGACCACCGGTGGATCCACCAGCGGCACCATCATCAGCTTGGTGCGTTCGACGCCGAGCAGGTGCGCGGCCAGCAGCTCCGCATCGGTGCGCGGGCTCGCCACGCCCGCAGCGGCGAGGATGCGTTCCGCCTCGAGGATGGCCAGGCGCAGGGGCTGTCGCGTCACGCGTTCAGCTTAGAGCGCGAGTCGCTCTTTCCTGTCGGCGGCGAGGAGGGCGGTCACGACCGCCTCCAGGTCGCCGTCCAGGACCTGGTCCAGGTTGTAGGCCTTGTAGTTCACCCGGTGGTCGGAGATGCGGTTCTCCGGGAAGTTGTAGGTGCGGATGCGCTCCGAACGGTCCACTGTGCGCACCTGGCTGCGCCGGGCCTCCGCGGCCTCCCGCTCGGCCTCCTCCTCGGCGTGGGCCTGCAGCCGGGCCTTGAGCACCTGGATGGCGCGGTGCTTGTTCTGCAGCTGCGACTTCTCGTTCTGGCAGGACACCACGATGCCGGTCGGCAGGTGGGTGATCCGCACCGCCGAGTCGGTGGTGTTCACGCTCTGCCCGCCGGGCCCGGACGACCGGTAGACGTCGATGCGCAGGTCCTTCTCGTCGACCTCGACCTCGACCTCCTCCGGCTCGGGGTAGACGAGGACGCCCGCAGCAGAGGTGTGCACCCGGCCCTGCGACTCGGTGACCGGCACCCGCTGCACGCGGTGCACGCCACCCTCGAACTTCAGCCGCGACCACACGCCGTCGGGGCTGGTGTCGCCGGCCTTGGCCTTGATCGCGACCGTGGCGTCCTTGTAGCCGCCGAGGTCGGACTCGGTCTTGTCCAGCACCTCGGCCCGCCAGCCCTGGCGCTCCGCGAACCGCAGGTACATGCGCAGCAGGTCGCCCGCGAACAGCGCGGACTCCTCGCCGCCCTCGCCGGATTTGACCTCCAGCAGCACGTCGGAGCCGTCGTGCGGGTCGCGGGGCAGCAGCAGTTCGGTGAGCTTCTCCTCAAGCGGCGGGATCGCCTCGGCGAGCCGGTCGGCCTCCTCCGCGAAGGTGGCGTCCTCGGCGGCGAACTCGCGAGCGGTGTCCAGGTCGGACCGCGTCTGGTCGAGTTCCCGCGCGGTGCGCACGACCGGGGTGAGCTCGGCGTAGCGGCGACCGAGCTTGCGGGCGTTCGCCTGATCGGCGTGCACGCCGGGATCGGCCAGCCGCTGCTCCAGCTCCACGTACTCGGCGAGCAGCCCCTCGAGCTTCGATGTCTCCACTGGCGACCCTCTTCACTTGCTGCGGACGTTCGGACACCAAACGCGGCGACGGCGCCCGTCCCGCGCTGTTCGCGTGGGACGGGCGCCGTCGGTGCAGCTACTTCTGCGTCTTCTGGCGCTTGCCGTAGCGGGCCTCGAAGCGAGCCACGCGACCGCCGGTGTCCAGGATCTTCTGCTTGCCCGTGTAGAACGGGTGGCAGTTCGAGCAGACCTCGACGGTGATCTGGCCGGTCTTGCGGGTGCTGCGGGTCGTGAAGCTGTTACCGCAACCGCAGTTGACCTGCGTCACCACGTACTCGGGGTGGATGCCACTCTTCAACGGCTTGTCCTCTCTAGTTGGCCGCCGGGTCCACGCGGCCGCTGCCGCGCGGTGAACCGGTGCCGGATCAACCCTGCATTCTGCCAGACCAGGGCTCGTGACCTGCAACGCAGGGTGCCCGTCCGGTATTCCGGCGGGCCCCGGGCAACCGTCCAACGCACCAGAGGAACCGCCTGGCGAGCAGCCCCGAGCCGGGGGTGCAACCGGGGCGGTCCGCCGTTCATCCTCTACGCGTGCTGCTCTGTTCGGTCCTGGGAAAGCTCACGCTGCGGACGTGGGTTTCCCTCCCCCTGCTCTTCCTCTGCAGCGCAGCCGGCGTCGCCGCCCTGCTCGACGTGCTGCTCGTGCAGCACGTGAGCTTCGACCAGGACCTGGACCTCTCCGCTCCACTGCTGTTCGGCTCCGCCGCCGCGCTGACCGTGCTCAGCGCCAACCACGTCCGCTGGACCTCCGGGTGGCGGCGCAGCCTGCGGTTCGGCTACCCGCTGCTGATGGTGGCCGGCGCCCTCGCCCTGGACGGGCTGCGGATGCCGGTCTTCGCCGCGCTCGCCATCGGCCCGGCCGCCGCCGCGCTGCTGGCCACCCTGCTGGTCCGCGCCCACCGCGACCGCGACGCCCCGGAGTGCGCCCGGGCCTGACGCTCCGCAGGTGCGAGCATGGGAACTTTCCTGTCAAAGCGGTGACAGGAAAGTTCCCATGCTCGCGTCCCGCGCCCGGAAATGCGGCAGGGCCCGCACCGGGGTCGGTGCGGGCCCTGCCGTCGGTCGAGGAACCGGGCTGGCGGTCGGAACCGTCAGTCGTCGTCCTTGCCCGGGGTGGTCTTGGCGACCTGCATCAGGAACTCGATGTTGGTGCGCGTCTTGCGCAGCCGGTCCTGCAGGAGTTCCAGTGCCTGCTGCGCGTCGAGCGCGGCGAGCACCCGGCGCAGCTTGTGCGTGACGGCCAGCTCGTCGGGCGAGAGCAGGATCTCGTCCTTGCGGGTGCTGGAGGAGTCCACGTCCACCGCCGGGAACAGCCGCTTGTCCGCGAGCTTGCGGTCCAGCTTCAGCTCCGCGTTACCGGTGCCCTTGAACTCCTCGAAGATGACCGTGTCCATCGTGGATCCGGTCTCCACCAGCGCCGTGGCGAAGATGGTCAGCGAGCCGCCGTTCTCGATGTTGCGGGCCGCGCCGAGGAACCGCTTCGGCGGGTACAGCGCCGTGGAGTCCACACCACCGGACAGGATTCGCCCGGACGCCGGGGCCGCCAGGTTGTAGGCGCGGCCCAGCCGGGTGATCGAGTCCAGCAGGACGACCACGTCGTGGCCCATCTCGACGAGCCGCTTGGCCCGCTCGATGGACAGCTCGGCGACCGTGGTGTGGTCCGACGGCGGCCGGTCGAAGGTGGAGGCGATGACCTCACCCTTGACCGAGCGCTGCATGTCGGTGACCTCTTCCGGACGCTCGTCGGCGAGGACGACCATCAGGTGGCACTCGGGGTTGTTGGTGGTGATCGCGTTGGCGATCGCCTGCAGCACCATCGTCTTACCGGCCTTCGGCGGCGAGACGATCAGCGCGCGCTGCCCCTTGCCGACGGGCATCACCAGGTCGATGATCCGGCCGGTCAGGTTGTGCGGCTCGGTTTCGAGGCGCAGCCGCTCGTTGGGGTAGAGCGGGGTCAGCTTGTGGAACTCGGGACGGTTCTTCGACGCGTCCGGCTCCAGGCCGTTGATGGAGTCCACCCGCACCAGCGGGTTGAACTTCTGCCGCTGCTGCTCGCCCTCCCGCGGCTGCCGGATGGCGCCCTTGATGGCGTCGCCGCGGCGCAGCCCGTACTTGCGGACCAGCGACAGCGACACGTAGACGTCGTTCGGGCCGGCCAGGTAGCCGGAGGTGCGCACGAAGGCGTAGTTCTCCAGCACGTCCAGGATGCCGGCCACCGGCAGCAGCACGTCGTCCTCGCGGACCTCCGGCTCGCCACCGCCGCCCTCGCCGCGGCCGCGGTTGCGGCGGCGGTCGCGGAACCGGCGGCCACGACCCCGACGACCACCCTCGTCGTCATCGTCGTCCTGCTGCCGGTTGTCGCGGTCCCGGTCCTGCCGGTTGTCCCGGTCCTGCCGGTTGTCCCGGTCCTGCCGGTTGTCGCGGTCCTGCCGGTTGCCGCGCTGCTCCTGGCGGTTGTCCCGCTCCTGGCGCTCCCCCCGGTCCTGCCGGCTGTCGCGCTCCTGGCGGCTGTCCGACTTGCGCTCGCGCTGCTCTTCACCGCCCGACTCGGCGGCCGTGCCGGCCCGCCCGGACGAGCGGCGGCGGCGGTTGCCGCTGCGACGGCTGTCGTCCTCGCCGCCGGCGGCCGGCTCGGCGGCCTGCGCGCGGCGGCCGCGGCCGCGGGTGGGAGCGCCGTTGGTGCCGGACTCGGCCGCGGTCTCGCGCGGGGCGGCCTCGGTCTCGGTCTCGTCCAGCGCCGGCTGGTGGGCCTTGGCGGCCGGGGCCTCCTCGGCGCGGGCCGGGCTCTTCTTGGTGGCGCGGGTCTTCGGCGCCGTGGTGCCGCCCTGCTTCTCCTTGATGGCGGCGATCAGGTCACCCTTGCGCAGGCCACCAGTCTCGATCCCCAGTTCCCCCGCGAGTTGGCGCAGTTCGGCAAGGACCATGCCGGAGAGTCCGCCGCGTCGCCGCGGGGTTCCGTTGGCCTCGGATTCCTGCTGGCCAGCCGAAGAGGCGTTGGTCGCCTCGCTGCTCAACAGTTCGGTGTTGCTCACGAATGTCCTTCCTGACCGGACCGCGCCTCCTACGCGACCCAGCGGATTGCCCGCCCGCTCTGGAGTGCGGGCGGCCGGTGTGTGCTACCAGCCCTCTGTGCCGGTGTGGTCAGCTCCGCGCACGCGGCGCGACCGATTTCGGCGATGGCTCGGGGACCCAGCAGCACCGGGCGGTGGGAGGTACCCGGCGCGCGTGGTCCATGTGTGACGCATCCACTCCGATCCACACGTGCCGATGCACGCCCTGCTGCCGCCTCATTCCAGGAGCCCCCCGGCTCAACTTCGTGCCCCGGTGGTGAACCGGGAAGCTACGGGACATCGAGTCGGCGTCATGGTCACCTTGGGGGCCACACCGTGGAACTTAAAGCCCCCACCCCGACATCGGCAACGGATGCGCACCGCCGATCGTCCCGAAGCGAACTCGATTGAGTTGAGAACTCCTGCCTCGGTCACCGCGTTCGCCGACCCGCTAAGTTGATCTTCACCCGTGGCGGGTGGAGTTCAATTCACAGCGGGAGATGCGTCCCGGAAAACGATGTTCCGGGCACGGCACCGGCGCTCTGAGCGCGGTGACTGATTGACCTTGAGGGTAGACGCCCCGTAGTTCGGGTGCAACAACCCCCCTGGGCGTGTGGCACGCCCGCTCCGATCACGTCCTCGGTAGCCGGCCAGCTGCTGTCGCTGTTGGCGACCGGTGACACTTCCTTTGTACCACTCTGCGCGAATGCGCTTGCTCCGGGGCCGTGAACAGGGTTTTTCCGGCCCCGTTCACGGCCTCGGGTCATGCCTGCGGCTCGACCCGCACGCCGGCTCGATCGACCGGAAGGCGCAGCTCGTCGAAGCCGTTCGGCGCAATGTCGGCGGGGAGCTCGCCGCCCGGCGGAAACGCCAGTACGGTCGGTCCCGCACCGGACACGGCGGCGGCGACGCCGGCCGAGCGCAACCGGCGGACCAGCGCGATGGTCTCCGGCCACGCCGACTCGCGGTAGTCCTGGTGCAGCCGGTCGTCGGTGGCGGCCAGCAGCAACGCAGGATCGCTGGTGACGGCGTGCACCGCCAGCGCCGCACGCCCGGCCGCGAACGCCGCGTCGGCGTGCGGAACCCGTTCCGGCAGCAGGCCGCGGGTGGTGTGCGTCGACGACTCCTCTTGGGGGACAAGGACGATCGGTGACACGTCCGGGTGCGGATCCATCCGGACCGCTTGGAAGCGCCCGGAATCCTGCCAGGCGACGACGAAACCGCCGAGCAGGCTCGCTGCGGCGTTGTCCGCGTGCCCCTCGCGGACCGCGGCCATCTGCAGCACGCGGTCGGCGTTTTCCTTGTCCCGCAAGTCGAATCCGGCGAGCCCGAAGGCGGCGGCGACCCCGGCGACGATGGCCGCCGCCGAGGAGCCCAGCCCGCGGGAGTGCGGAATCGCGTTCTGGCAGTGCAACCGCAGCGCGGGCGCCGGGAAACCCAGTTCGGCCAACGCCTTGTGGATGACCCGCACCACCAGGTGACGCTCGTCGGCGGGCAGGGCGGCGGCGCCCTGCCCCTCCACCGCCACCTCGGCCGTGCCCGCGGCGCCGTCTACGACCTGAACGGAAACCTTGTCGTACAACGACAAGGCCATGCCCAGGGCGTCGAACCCGGAGCCGAGGTTCGCGGTCGAGGCGGGCACCGTCACCCGGACGGCCGATACCGGCAGTGCGGTCATGCCAGTTCCAGCGCGGTGGCGACCGCGCCCGGGTCCACCGGCAGCGGCTCCACCTCGACCATGCCGGACAGCGCGGTGTCCGGGTCCTTCAGGCCGTGGCCGGTGACCGTGCACACCACGACCGAGCCCGCCGGGAGGCGGCCGTCGGCGGCGGTGGCCAGCAGCCCGGCGACGCTCGACGCCGAGGCGGGCTCGACGAAAACGCCTTCCCTGGAGGCCAGCGTCCGGTAGGCGGCGAGGATCTGCTCGTCGGTCACCGCTTCGAACAGCCCACCGGACTCGTCCTTCGCGCGCACCGCGCCCGCCCACGACGCCGGGCTGCCGACCCGGATGGCGGTCGCGATGGTCTCCGGCTGCGCGATCGGCTGGCCGTGCACCAGCGGCGCGGCACCGGCGGCCTGGAAGCCGAACATGCGGGGCGTCCGCTCGATGACGCCGTCACCGGCGTACTCGGTGTAGCCCTTCCAGTAGGCGGTAATGTTGCCGGCGTTGCCGACCGGCAGGCAGTGCACGTCGGGCGCCCGGCCGAGCACGTCGCAGATCTCGAACGACGCGGTCTTCTGGCCCTCCAGCCGGACCGGGTTCACCGAGTTGACCAGGGTCACCGGGTGCTCGGCGGAGGTCTTGCGGGCCAGCTCCAGGCAGTCGTCGAAGTTGCCCTGGACCTGCAGGATCTTCGCGCCGTGCACCACCGCCTGGGCGAGCTTGCCCAGCGCGATCTTGCCCTGCGGCACGAGCACCGCCGAGGTCAGCCCGGCGCGGGCGGCGTAGGCCGCGGCCGAGGCCGAGGTGTTGCCGGTGGAGGCGCAGATGACGGCCTTGCTGCCCTCGGCCAGGGCGTGCGTGATGGCCATGGTCATGCCGCGGTCCTTGAACGACCCGGTGGGGTTGGCGCCCTCGACCTTCAGGTAGACGGTGCAGCCGGTGAGCTCGGAGAGGTGGTGGGCGGGCACCAGCGGGGTGTTGCCCTCCTGGAGCGTCACGATGCGCGCCCCGTCCGGGACCGGAACCCGGTCCCGGTACGCCTCGATCAGGCCGGGCCATCCGGCGCCGGACCGCACCGGCGCACCCTGGATGTTCGTCACGACGATTCACCTTCCACGCGCATCACGCTGACCACCTCGCGCACCACCGGTAGCTGCGCGATCTTGTCCACTGTGGACCTTAGTGCCGCGTCGGGGGCCGTGTGGGTGACCACCACGAGGCTGGCCTCCGCGCCCCGGCCCTGCTGACGCACCACCGAAATGCTCACATCGTGCTCGTTGAACATGGCCGCGACCTGCGAGAGCACGCCAGGTTTGTCGGCCACGTCGAGGCTGATGTGGTAGCGGGTGGGGGTCTTGCCCATCGGGCGCATCGGCAGCTGCGCGTGCGCCGACTCCCGGGGCCCCCGGCCCGCCACGACCAGGTTGCGCGCGACCGCGACGAGGTCGCCGAGCACCGCGCTGGCGGTCGGCGCGCCACCGGCGCCCTGACCGTAGAACATCAACTGCCCTGCGGCCTCCGCCTCGACGAACACCGCGTTGAAGGCGTCGCCGACACCGGCAAGCGGGTGGCTGCGCGGAATCATCGCCGGGTGCACGCGGGCGGACACCGATTCGGCGCCGTTCTCGTCGACCACCCGCTCGCAGATCGCCAGCAGCTTCACCGTGCGGTCCAGGGTGCGGGCGGCGGCGATGTCGCCGGGCGTCACCGCCGAGATGCCCTCCCGGTGGACGTCGCTGGCGGTCACCCGGGTGTGGAACGCCAGCGACGCCAGGATCGCGGCCTTCGCCGCCGCGTCGAAGCCGTCCACGTCCGCGGTCGGATCCGCCTCCGCGTAGCCCAGCCGCCCGGCCTCGTCCAGCGTCTCGGAGTAACCGGCGCCGGTGGAGTCCATCGCGGACAGGATGTAGTTCGTGGTGCCGTTGACGATGCCCATGACCCGGTTGATCCGGTCCCCGGCCAGCGACTCGCGCAGCGGGCGCAGCAGCGGGATCGCGCCCGCCACGGCCGCCTCGAAGTAGATGTCGGCGCCCGAGGCGTCCGCCGCCGCGTACAGCTCGGAGCCGTGCTCGGCGAGCAGCGCCTTGTTCGCGGTCACCACCGACTTGCCGGACTTCAGCGCGGTCAGCAGCAGCGAGCGCGCCGGCTCGATGCCGCCGATGAGCTCCACGATGACGTCGACATCGCCCTCCACCAGCGCGTGCGCGTCGGTGGTCAGCAGGTGCTGGGGCACGTCAGGGTGCTTGTGCGGGCGGCGCACCGCCACCCCGGTGACCAGCATCGGCGCGCCGGTGCGCGCGGCGAATTCATCCGGTTGGTCCTGCAACAGGCGCAGCACCTCGGTTCCGACGGTCCCGCACCCCAAGAGTGCGACCCTGATCGGTTCACGGTCCTGGCTCACTCACACCTCCAGCCGGAGCAGGTCGTCCTCGGTCTCCCTGCGCAGCAGCAACCGCGCCTGACCATCGCGAACCGCAACGACGGGCGGCTTGGGCAGGCGGTTGTAGTTGCTGGCCATCACGTAGCAGTAGGCGCCGGTGGCGGCGACTGCCAGCAGGTCTCCTGGAGCAATGTCCTCCGGCAACCAGCAGTCGCGCACCACTACGTCACCGGACTCACAGTGCTTGCCCACGATGCGGGACAGCACGGCGGGCGCCTCGGCGGTGCGGGACACCAGCCGGCAGTCGTAGACGGCGTCGTAGAGCGAGGTGCGGATGTTGTCGCTCATGCCGCCGTCCACGCTGACGTACTTGCGGTGCGCGTCACCGCCGAGCGCCACGTCCTTGATGGTGCCGACCTCGTAGACGGTCACCATGCCGGGGCCGACGATCGCGCGGCCGGGCTCGACGGCGATCTTGGGCACGGGGATGCCCGCGTTGTCGGCTTCCTTGCCGACGATCTCGTGCAGCCGGATCGCCAGCTGCTCGGGCGGCAGCGGATCGTCGTCGGAGGTGTAGGCGATGCCCAGCCCGCCGCCGAGATCCACGGTGGAGGCGCTGGCCAGCGCCTCGGCGCCGTGCTCCTCGCGCAGCTCGGCGAGCAGCCGGACCACCCGGTGCGCGGCCAGCTCGAAGCCGTCCACGTCGAAGATCTGCGAGCCGATGTGGCTGTGCAGGCCGGCCAGCACCAGCGAATCGGCCTTGAGCACCCGGTGCACCGCCTCGGCGGCCTGCCCGTTGGCCAGCGAGAAGCCGAACTTCTGATCCTCGTGAGCGGTCGCGATGAACTCGTGGGTGTGCGCCTCGACGCCGACGGTGACGCGCACCAGCACGTGCTGGCGGACGCCGCGCTCGGTGGCGATGTGGTCCAGCCGGGCGATCTCGTGGAACGAGTCCAGCACTACGGAGCCGACCCCGGCCTCGACGGCGGCGGTCAGCTCGGCGACGGACTTGTTGTTGCCGTGGAAGGTGATCCGCTCGGCGGGGAACCCGGCGCGCAGCGCCACGGCCAGCTCGCCGCCGCTGCACACGTCCAGGCTCAAGCCCTCTTCGGCGACCCACTTGGCGACCTCGGTGCACAGGAACGCCTTCGACGCGTAGTGCACGGTGGCCGGGTCTCCGAACGCCTCGGCGTAGTCGCGGCAACGCGACCGGAAGTCGTCCTCGTCGAGCACGAACAGCGGTGTGCCGAAGCGTTCGACGAGCTCTCGGACGTCAATGCCGGCGAGCCGGACGACTCCGTCGACGCCGCGCTCGCAGTTGCGCGGCCAGACGTTCGGGTGCAGCAGGTCGACTTCGTCCGCGGTCGCCGGGAGGGGTCCCGCGGTGTTGCCGGGCAGCACGACATCGGCGTGCCGCGGCCCGGCGGGATGGGCGCGCATTTACAGCTCCTTCGCGCGGCCTGCCGATGGGCAGGCCGTTGTTGCATTCATCTGCCCCGCGTGCGCCCTACATCTTGTCCGGGGCGCTGACCCCGAGCAGGCCGAGGCCGTTGGCGAGGACCTGGCGGGTCGCCTCGCACAGCTGCAGCCGGGCGATGGTCAACGGGCTCGCCTGGTCGTCACCGGGCTGCAGCACGCGGCACGCGTCGTAGAACTTGTGGTACGCGGCGGCCACGTCCTCCAGGTAGCGGGCCACCCGGTGCGGTTCACGCAGCTGGGCGGCCGACAGCACCACGCGCGGGAACTCGCCCAGGGTGCGGATCAGGTCGCCCTCACGTTCGTGGGTGAGCAGCGACAGGTCGGCTTCGTCCACCGGCCCGCGCTCGATGCCGAGCGAGGCGGCGTTGCGCTGCAACGAGGCCAGCCGGGCGTGCGCGTACTGCACGTAGAAGACCGGGTTCTCGTTGGTGCGCTTGCTGATCAGGTCCAGGTCGATGTCCACCGCGGAGTCCGCGGAGGACCGGATCAGCGAGTAGCGGGCCGCGTCCACGCCCACGGCGTCGACGAGGTCCTCCATTCTCACGACGGTGCCCGCGCGCTTGCTCATCCGCACCGGCTTGCCGTCGCGCACCAGGTTCACCATCTGCCCGATGAGCACCTCGACGACGGCCGGGTCGTCGCCCAGCGCCGCGGCGGCGGCCTTCAGCCGGGCGATGTAGCCGTGGTGGTCGGCGCCCAGCATGTAG
Organism: Saccharopolyspora shandongensis; assembly: GCF_900106995.1. Taxonomy (GTDB): domain Bacteria; phylum Actinomycetota; class Actinomycetes; order Mycobacteriales; family Pseudonocardiaceae; genus Saccharopolyspora; species Saccharopolyspora shandongensis. The sequence goes on along the minus strand of NZ_FNOK01000031.1, from coordinate 69,121 downwards.
ATGCACAGGTCGAAGCCGCGGCCGCGCTTGTCCCGCAGGTAGGCGACGTCGCCGGCGATGTAGGCGGGCGCGCCGTCGCTCTTGATCAGCACCCGGTCCTTGTCGTCGCCGTACTCGGTGGAGCGCAGCCACCAGGCGCCGTCGGCGAAGTACACGTGGCCGGACTGCTTCATCTCCTCGACGCACGCGGCGACCGCGCCAGAGGTGTGCAGCGAGTCCTCGTGGAAGAACACGTCGAAGTCGGTGCCGAACTCGTGCAGGCTCTGCTTGATCTCGTCGAACATCAGCCCGACGCCGATGCGGCGGAACGCCTCGTTCCGCTCCGCCTCGGGCAGTTCCAGGGCGTTCGGCTCGGCCTTGAGCACGGCCGCGGCGATGTCGGCGATGTAGTCGCCGCCGTAGCCGTCCTCCGGCGCGGGCTCGCCCGTGGCGGCGGCGACCAGCGACCGCACGAACCGGTCGATCTGCGCGCCCGCGTCGTTGAAGTAGTACTCGCGGGTCACCTCGGCGCCCTGCGCGGCCAGCACCCGGCCGAGCGCGTCGCCGACCGCGGCCCACCGGGTGCCGCCCAGGTGGATCGGGCCGGTCGGGTTGGCGGAGACGAACTCGAGGTTGACCTTCAGCGCCGAGTACAGCTCGCCGCGGCCGTAGCCGGCGGACTTGGTGAGCGCCTCGCGCACGATCTGGCCCTGCGCGTCGGCGGCGAGCCGGAGGTTCAGGAAGCCGGGCCCGGCGACGTCGACCGATTCGATGGCGTCCTGCCCGGTCAGCGCCTCGGCGAGCCAGCCCGCGAGATCCCGCGGCGACACGCCGACCTTCTTGGCGACCTGCATGGCCACGTTCGTGGCGTAGTCACCGTGCTCGGGGTTGCGGGGTCGCTCGACCGTCACCGCCTCGGGCAGCACTGAAGTGTCCAGGTCCCTTGCGGAGAGGACCTCGACGGCGGTGTTGCGTACCAGTTCTGCGAGCGCGGCGGGAGTCACCTTATGCAGTCTAAGGAAGCGTCCGCGCTGCTCAGCCAACGGGTTGGAGACGAGCGAACAGGCGATAACACGCCGCGTGATCGACTCGTCACTCTGGTGTGAGAACGTGGTGGCGAGCATTGGACGCACGGCCACCCGCGGCGCCCGCAATCTCTACACTGGCGGGCCGGATCCCCCGGTGGTTCTCGGCGAGACGAGGTTTGCGAAGAGCATGGCGAACAGGAAGAGCAAAGCGGTGCGCGGCGCCGTGGTGCACCAGCGGTCGATCCCCTGGATGCTGATCTCCGGCGTCACCGTCGTGGTGGTTTTCGCGGCCGTGATCTTCGGGTACGCGTACAGCCGGTGGTCGGGGCAGGAGACGATCCGGCAAGCCCAGGCCGAGGCTGAGAAGGCCACCGAGGCGTTCAAGCCGTCGCCGCAGAACCCGGACCCGTCCAAGACCATCCCCGGCGTCACCGTCGTCGACTACCCGGGCCAGATCCACGTCCGCCCGGACCAGCGGGTGGCCTACGACCACGCGCCGTCGTTCGGCGGCCCGCACGACGGCATCTGGGCCGACTGCACCGGCGTGGTCTACCCGGAGGCGGTGCGCACCGAGAACATGGTGCACTCGCTGGAGCACGGCGCGGTGTGGATCGCCTACAACCCGGATCGGGTCGACGAGCCCGGCCTGGAGCGACTCAAGGCCCGCGTCGACGGCAAGCCCTACTCGATGATGTCGCCGTTCCCGGGCCTGGACAGCGCGATCTCGCTGCAGTCCTGGGGCCACCAGCTCAAGGTCGACAAGGCCGACGACCAGCGCATCGACCAGTTCATCACCGCGCTGCGGCTGAACAACAACGGCGTCTACCCGGAGATCGGCGGCTCCTGCCAGGCCTACCCGGGGGCGTTCGACACGAACAACCCGCCGAAGTTCGACCCGACCCCGCCCGGCCCGGACGCGATCCCGATGGACGGCCGCGGCGCCAGCGCCGCCACCGGCGAGATGGGTCAGTGACCCGTGTCGGTTGAGGCACGGCGGCCGCTGCCGGTCCGCATCTTCGTGGCCGTTGCGGCGGCGGTCGTCATGCTGCTGCTGGGGGCGGCGCTCGGTCTGCTCATCCGGGTGCCGTCCTTCGACAGCGCCGAACCGCAGCCGGCGGCGGTGGACGTCGGCTTCGCGCAGGACATGTCCGTGCACCACCAGCAGGCGGTGACGATGGCGACGCTCGCGCGGGAGCACGCCGCCGACGTCGCGGTGCGCCAGCTGGCGTTCGACATCGAGACCAACCAGCGCGACCAGATCGGCCGCATGCAGGGCTGGCTCAGCCTGTGGGGCCAGCCCGCGCAGGCCGTCGGCCCGCTGATGACGTGGATGACGGAGGATGGCGGCCACCAGCACAGCGCCCCGGCGGCCGCGCAGTCGGAGTCGGGCGGGCTGATGCCCGGCATGGCCACCAGCGCGGAGATGTCGCGGCTGCAGTCGCTGCGCGGGCCGGACTTCGACGTCTACTTCCTGCAGCTGATGCTGCGCCACCACGAGGGCGGCGCGCCAATGGCGGACTACGGGGCGACGCACGCGGGGGTCCCGGCGGTCCGCGAGCTGGCGAAGAACATGCTCGGCTCCCAGCGCAGCGAGAGCGATCTCATGCGCTCGATGCTCGCCGAACGAGGCGCCCAGCCGCTGCGCTGAGGCGCGAGCATGGGAACCTTCCTGTCACCCGGCGGCCCTCACCAGGTCAAAGCCTGGCAGCGCTTGGCGCATTCGGCGGGCTCGACCTGCAGGGTCGCGTGGTCGATCTGGTAGCGCTCGGCCAGGACTCGCTGGGCCGCCACCAGCACGCCGCCGTGGTCGGCGCCGGCCTGGGTGGTGAGGTGGGCGGAGGCGACCTCCATGCCGGAGGTGAGGGTCCACACGTGCAGGTCGTGCACCTCGGTGACCGACGGCAGCGCGGCGAGATCGTCCCGTAGCTCCTGCACGTCCACCCCCTCCGGCGCCTGCTGGACGAGGATCCGCAGCGCCTGCCGCGCCAGCTTCCAGGTGCGCGGTAGCACGAAGAGGCCGACGGCGACCGCGACGATCGGGTCGGCCAGGTACCAACCGAAAGCCCAGGTCACCGCGCCACCGATCAACACGCCGACGGAGCCGATGGTGTCCGCGAGCACCTCGAGGTAGGCGCCGCGCACGTTCAGGCTCTCGTTCGCGCCGCGCCGCAGCAGCGCGAAGACGACGAGGTTGGCGGCCAGCCCGGCGGCGGCGGTCAGCATCATCGGCACGCCGGCGACCTCCGGCGGCTCCTGGAACCGGGCGATGGACTCGTAGAGGATGTAACCGGCGACGCCGAACAGCAGCACGGCGTTGGCGAGCGCGGCGAGCACTTCCATGCGGTAGAGGCCGAAGGTCCGCTTGCCCTCGGCCGGTCGCCGGGCGGCCGTGATCGCGGCGAGCGCCATGCCGACGCCGAGCACGTCGGTGAGCATGTGCCCGGCGTCGGAGAGCAGCGCCAGCGATGACGTGAGGAACCCGACCACCGCTTCCAGAACGAAGAACGCGAGCAAGATCGCGAACGAGACGGCCAACCGCCGCACGTAGCGACCGGATGCGCTGACCGCGTCGGCAGCCGAGCCGTGCCCATGCCCCTGACCCATTGACCGTCCTCCTCAGGCCTCTCTCCGATACATAGTGAAGTATGCATGAGTGCACGTGTCAAGTCCGGCCGCCTCGGCCACCGGGTTGCGAGCATGGGAACTTTCCTGTCGCCGGTGACAGGAAAGTTCCCATGCTCCAACCTCGCCACGAAGACGCGGTGAACTGGGGGGCAGTGACAAACGGACCCCCGTCGAAGAGTGCCCGCCGGGTGCGCTAAGCTAACGATCGTCCGCAGCGACAAGCCCTCGTAGCTCAGCGGATAGAGCACTGCCCTCCGGAGGCAGGTGTCACAGGTTCGAGTCCTGTCGAGGGCGCACAGCAAGACCAGTCAGATCCGCCCCTGAGCAGCAGAGATGCCGCCAGGGGCGGATCTGTTTGTGCGTCACCGTCTGCCAGCGGCGGGCACGATCTGCCGTGGTTTACGTGCAATGCACGTACACGGTCGTCCGAGGTGGGCGTCAGCCCTTCCAGCCGAAGAACTCGTCGATCCGCTGGCGGGAGATCACGTCTTGCCCGTGCAGGCATGCGGCGTAAATCTCCAGCAGCACGGCCACGGATTGCCCAGCCCACCGGGCGACGGTCGCCGGGTCGACGCCGGCGGTGAGCCACGAACTCACCGCGGCATGCCGGAGGGAGTACGGGCGCCGGCAGAGTCGTGACGCCGCGACTTCCTTGGAGAAGGTCGCCGTACGCCCGGCTCGCCAGACTCGCATGTACGTCATCTTCGGGACGTCCTCCCCTCGTTCTCCGGTGAACACCAGGCCTTTTTCGCCGGGCTTGTACTTGGTGAGGTGGCGATGCAGCAGTGCGGTGAGTTCGGGTGGGCATGGAACAAGCCGACCTTCGCCTCGACTTCTGCTCTTGAGACCTCGGACCTCACGGGCCTGGTCCGTCCCGGTCCAGTGCCGCCCGGCATGGGGATGTGCCTCTTCTACGTAGATCTCGCCCCACCCTTTCTTCGGCAGGTCCAGATTGGACACCGGGAGCGCGGCGGCCTCTTCCGGGCGCAGTGCGGCGAAGTACATCGCGCCGAAGAACGCCTCCAGTCTCGGGCCGCTTCGCTTGATCTCGCGGATTCCAGCCAGCAGGGTTCGAGCCTGCACCGGGTTCGGCACAGTCCGCGGATCGATCGTGCGATTTCCCTTCGGCATGGACGTCCACTTCTCATCGCCGAGCGGGTTAGTGTCGAGTACTTCCTGCTTCACGGCGTAGGTCAGGAACCCCGACAAGACCGATCGGGTCTTGCGTGCCACCGAGGGCGCGTACTTCTCCCCCGACAACTTCGTCGTGACCGCCTTTTCGAGCGCGTCCAACATTCGACGCTCTTGCACCATGCTCACCGGCAAGCTGTTGCGCGAGCACCAGTCAAGAACTTCCTTGACCACAACCGGAACTTCCTCCGAACGCTTCGGCGGATTGAAGGCCCACCCCCGAAGCGCGGACCGGATGTCGCGATCGTCAGGCTTCCCCCGGCCGCCTTGGAGGAACACGGGAGTCACCCGAATCAGCGCTTCCGCCAGGGTTTGACGGGTCGTCGCGGCGGCGTCTGGCCACTTCCTGTCGATGTATTCACACGCGAGGTCAACCCACGGTTCGTCACGAGTCCTGCGCTCCATTGACGCCGGGAGCCCGGTTATCGTATCGAACGATTCCCCCTTGTTTTGAGCCGAAATCAGGTCGGAGCGGAAGCTGTCGGCTTGCGCCCGAACCTTGAACGACTCGTAGAACTCCTCGCGAACGACGCGCCAACGAACGCTGTAGCTGGTCACCTTGCCCTTCGCGTTCTTGCGCGGAGCGATGTTCCACACGCTCACGTCGAAGCTGGCGGGCATCAGGCGGCCTCCTTGCGGCTTTCGAGCCACTCGTCAAAGTCGTCACGGTCGACCCGGAGATCGCCGTTCGGCAGCTTGGTGCAACGCGGAGCCGTCTTTTTATTGCGCCACTTGTAGAAGGTGTCTCGGGTGATATCGAGCTCTTCACAGACCTTCGTGATCGTGAGGTACTCGCGCCGTCGTGGCATGCAACTCCCCCTTGGTGTTGGAAGTGGACAGAAGGTCGCTCCGGCACGGCCCCGGCTACAGAGCTCCCCGAGAGTTGGGAGCAACTGGCTGGAGTGGCTACGCGTCGTGACGATCGTGGCGGTGCCGGGTGGCCTTCGGGTTGGGCTGGTGGTCCGGGAAGTTTTCTCAGGCTCGGGAGGCGGCGTTTTAAACCCCGCAAACCCCGCAAACGACGGATGACCTGGGGTTTTGATTGCGGTGATGGTGGTTTGAGCTCCGGTTTTCAAACCCCGCAAACACCGCAAGGTTGCGGGGTTTGCGGGGTTTAGTGGTGGCCTTGCGGAGTTTGAACAGGTCCGAATACTGGGGGTGTCTTTGCTGGTCATGGCTGTTCTTGCGGGGTTTGCGGAGTTTGCGGGGTTGTTTCGGGAAGGGTGGGTGCGTCGGGTCGATGTTCGACCCAGTAGACGTACAGTTTGGTGTGCTTGTCTTTCGCGCTGCGTAGTGCGACGTTGCCGCGCCATCGGCCGGTCTGCCCTGTCAGGCGGTGTCCTAGGGACTTCGGACTGAGCAGCTTGCCGGTGGCGGTGGTGGGGAAGCTCCCAACCCAGGGGTCGGGGGTTCCGTATTCAGGTTCGGCGCTTGCGCGGAGTTCGTTGGCGGTCATGGGTTTGGTGCCGTGGAGTGCGTGCCAGCGCAGTAGGAAGGCCTGCCATTCGGTGTCGTCGTCGTCGAGTTCGCGGGATTCTTCGGCGTTGGACAGGAACCCGGGGATGTCGTGGTGTTCGAGGAATCCGCCGATGTGTTGTGCCCAGCGGGTGAACTGGCGCATCTGCGGCACCCGCGTCGAGATGGGTGCGCCGGCGGCGGTCCAGTCCAGGATCAGGGTGAGGACGTGGCGGAGGACGGTGGCTTGGTTGGCGGGGTCGAGGATCCAGCTATCGAGGTTGGGGATGGTGAACCCGCTGCGGGCTTCAGGCCTGGGACAGTCGGGGTCGAGGCGGACCCACACCGTGCGGCTGGCCATGTCCCCGCCAACGCGGAGGTTGTTGCCGGTGGCCAACCAGAGCCGGTCGTTGGGGAACGTCGAGGCGGTGTTGGAGCCGAGTTTGCGGTCGGTCCAGGTCCGTTCGGTCACCAGCCGTGCGAGCACGGCGGAGTTGATGACGGCGCCTTCTTCGAGGTTGTCGAAGACGATGACGCCGACCTGGTCGGCGAGCACGGTGGTGATGGCCTTGCGGAGCTCGTCTTCGGAGTCGGTCCAGGTCAGCACTCGCTGCCCGACGAGCAGGCCGACGCAGCCGGAGAGGATCGTTTTGCCGCTGCCGGGCATGGTCGCGTCGATCACCCCGAACGGGCTGAGTGCGCGGGTGAACGGGCGGATGATCGGCGTGATCAGCAGGCCGAGGTAGTTGGCCTGGTCTGCCGGAGTGCGCCACGGGAAGTCGTGCAGGAACCGTTCCAGCAGGAACTCCCGCGCGGTGGCGACCTGTTCCGGGGTGGGTTTCTCCGGAACGGGTTCGAGGTGCGTCCGCCCGGCCAGGAAGTAGCCGGTGGCCGGGTCATAACCGGGCTGCTGCAGCAGGGTTCCGTCCGGGCGTAGGACCGGGGTGGAGATGATCCGCCGCAGCACCGGCAGTTCGGGCCATGAGCGGGGCGCCAGCACCGCGTTGAGCACGGGCCCTGACGGGGACATCTCGATCTCCATCGGTCGTCCTTCCTTGTCGAGTTCGGGTCGGTAGACGTAGGCGTGTTCGGCCAGCAGCCCGGCCAGCAGCGCCGGCCGCAGCAACGAGGCGGTCAGGGGCAGCGCCACGTCGTCATCACCCGCCGTGGGATCACCGGCCCCGGAGACGGCTTCGACGACCACCGGCGCGCCGTCCTGGACATAGGTGTCCGGGAGCAGGCGGTTGCCGACGGCTTGGGTGAGCACGCGGATGGCTTCCGGGTTCGTGCCCACCCGCACTTTGGGGCGGCCATCGGGGCCGACCGGCCACAACGATGACCGGTGCGCCGAGTTGTGTGCTTCGGTCATGCGGCACCGCCGAGCCCGCGCAGGCTGTCGGGGCCGTCCTGGGTGCCGCGCTGCCAGCCGCGGGCGGCGTTGCGGCGGGCGGCGGCCTCTTCGACCGGTTTGCCGGTGCGCAGGCGGCGGCGTACCGCGGCCACGGTCAGCGCATCGATCACCTCGGTTTCCGACCATGGGGCGTGGTCGTGAACGGTGAGGTTGGCCAGGCGGCGGGCGGCGTTGTAGACCAGCCGCCACCGCTCGCCGTCGCGGGTCTCGACTTTGGACATCTCGCCGTCCCAGACCTGCTGCCAGTACCCGGGTGCGTGGCTTCCGGGCTGGAGCCCTGCGAAGCGCCCCCGGTTGACCGGCTCGACGATCCGGGGTGGCGGGGTGACGCGTGGCCGCAGCCAGTCCGGCAGTGGTGCGATGGCGGTGGTGGTCGACACGCGGGTGTAGGTGCCGGTGACGTCCTCGGGTGGGGAGGTGACCTGTCCGCCTGGGGCGACGATGTAGCCGCCGATGGCGCGGATGTCGATCTGGTGGCCGACGCGGCCTTTGGCGTCGCTGGTCACCCGCAGATCATCCGGGCGCTGGAACACCAGGTGCCGCCCGTCGGACGGGGTGGCGATGGTGAGGGTGTCCGGCCACGGCACGCCTTCGACGCCGGTGATCGCGTCCAGGGCTGCCAACCCGTCGGTGACCAGGGTGGGCACGTCATGCGCGGCCGAGCCGGCGGGTTTCGGTTTGCGGTCCAGGTCGAGCGCCACCAGGTCGGACAGCTCGGTGTTGATCCCGACGTTGGCGCCGGGGTGACGGATCAGCCAGCGGCGGATCTGGGCGGCGTCGAGGGTGGCGGCCAGCAGACCGTGGCACGGTCGGTCGGCGGTGAGGCACGGGCACTCGGCAGGCTGGCACTGCCCGGCCTTGCAGCGCGGGCAGTTTCCGAACGGGCGCTTGCTGTTCGGGCGCAACGGGAAGACGTGCATGCCGTGGCCGGCCAGCCACAACGCGACGTCCAAGGATGCGGACACGGCGCACCTCCAAACAGGACACAAGGGGCAGGAACGGGGACCTCGCCCGGCACCCGGTAGGCACCGGGCGAGGCCAAGGGGGGATGGATCAGGCGGCGGCGTGTTGCTCGGCGGCGGGCGGCCGGATGGGCATGACGACGTAGCGGAAGCAGCTGCCGTCGGGCTCGGTGTCGCCCACCGGTTGGAAGATCCACGGCCGGTGCGTCGGCCGGGTGGGGATGGAGATGCGGGTCAGATCCGTACCCAGGGCGTGGAGCGCGGAGGCGAGGTAGCTGGTGTTGATGGTGGTTTCGACGAGCTCGCCGGCGTAGTCGATGGCGAGGGTTTCGCTGCTGTGCCCGGCGCTGCTGCTGATCGACAGCCGCAGCGTGTTCTCCTCGATGGCCAGGTGCGCGCCGGGGTGTTCTTTGTGCAGGGCCAGGCGTTTGACCGCGCCCGCCAGTTCGCCGACCGGGACCGTGAACTCCCCCGATGACTCGATGTTCATGTGGTGCTCGTAGTCGGGGGTGCGGGTGTCGATCTCGGCGAGCACGATCGTGCGCTGCCCGTTACTCAAACCCACCCGTCCCGGAACGGGCCCGGCGGACAGCCGCACGGTGTCCGGGCCTGCGGTGAGGAGTTCGGCGGCGTCACGCAGCTGCCAGGCCGGGACGAACAGCCGCCGGGGCTCCACCTCGGTATCGAGGGTGGGTTGCCACGCCACGACGGCACGGGCGAGTCGGTAGCGGTCCGTGGCGTACAGCCGCAGCGGCTCCCCGGGCGCGGGCAGGTCCACCGCCACCCCGGAGAATTGAGGCACTGTCTCGTCGCTCCCGGCCGCCGAGGTCACCTTCGCGACCGCGGTGGCGAACACGGCGGCGTCGGTCTCCCCGATCACCTCCGGGGCTTCCGGGACGGCGGGATAGTCCTCGATCGGCAGCAGCGGCAGGGTCGCCCGACTACCGCCGGCGGTGATGGTCACCTGCTGCTCGTCGGCGGCCAGGTCGATCGCCTGCCGGGGCAGTAGGCGGGCGATCTCGGACAGCAGCCGCGCCGACACCAGCACCCGCCCCGGCTCGGGCACCTGCGCGGGCAGGTGCAGGCGGGTCGCGGTGTCGTGGTCGAACCCCGACAGCGTCAGCCCGTCATCCTCGGCGTGCACCACCGCCCCGGCCAGGACCGGATCCACCGGCCCGGAAGCGAGGAGTCGGGCCACGCCGCGGGCGGCGTCGGCGAACGCCGCCCGGTCCTCGATACGCACACGCATCACGCGACCTCCATCCGGTTCGGGTGGGGCGAGCACCCCGGGTCGGCGACGGGCCATGCCACGGTCACGTCCTCGCCGGTGGTGCAGCGCCGCAGACCGGTGGTGGCGTGCACCCACACCCTCGGATCGGCGGGCACGCGCCGGATCGGCGAACGGCACTCCCGGCACGCCCACGACGCCCTTCCGGTGGTGAACCATTCGGCGAGACGGCTGGATCGGGTACTCATCACGCGGCCTCCTTCGAGGTGGTGGCGGTGTGGCCGAGGGCGCGGGCGACGGCGCCCAGCAAGAACTCGGCGGCGGGTGGGGTGACGGCGTTGCCGAGCTGACGCACCTGTTCGCGACGGGTGCCGAGAACCTGGTAGTCGTCCCGGAAGGCCATGGCGGACTGGATCTCGGCGGGCGTGAGCATCCGGAACCTGCAGTCCTCCACCCGCGCCCGCTGCGGCGGCACATCGGCGGCCGGCTGGGGCTCGACGAGTCCGTGGTGATTCCCGGCGGCGGTGACCGTCGCCAGCGGATCGCGCACCGGGCGGGCCGTCGACCCGCCACCCCGGAGTTCGGCGATGAACGCCAGCCCATGCCGGTCGTGGCTAGTGACGGTCGGCAGCGGTTCGGCGGTGGGCCGGGCGGTACCGGTGCGGTAGTAGGGCACCACCAGCGCGGTCTCCAGCCGGGTGGTCTGGGTCCGCAACGGCCACGAGGCCGGGCGGGCTTCCTTCCCGGTGCGGCCCTCGACCGGCACCAGCAGACCCTCGGTCTCGCGGGTCGTGCGGGCCCGCATCGGCACATCGACCGGCGAGCTCGTCAGGTTCCAGGTGCCGCCGGCGGGCACCAGCTGCGGCATGACCGCGAACTTCTCCAACCCGGCCTCGATCCGGCGCAGCGTCGCCGGTTTCAGCGGTGCGGTCCGGTCGCCGATGCGCTGCCCCTGAAGGGTCCAGTCGATCGCCGCCGCCGCGGGCAGGGCGTAGGGCTCGACGATGCGGCGGCGGCACTCGCTACGCGGGCACCGGTAGACGTACTGCGCCTTGTACCGGCCCCAGGGCTTGTCCGGCTTCTTCCAGGACTGCACCGCCTCGACGTCCCGCCCGCAGTCCTGGCACCACGCCAGCGGGCGAGGCGTCACCTCCGGAACCGGGTCGCCCTCACGCGAAAACACCACATACAAGCGATCCCGGCTCTGCGGGGCACGCGGGGCGGCCACAGCGGGGGCGTGCATCGAGTTGAGCATCACGACCTGGTGCCGGTAACCCAAGCACGACATGGCGTGCAGCCACGCCGGCCACATCGACCACCGCACGGCGTCCACCACGTTCTCCACCACGATCGCCCGGTAGTGATGGGACTCGGCGAAACGCGGGACATCCCACATCGTCGCCCGGCTGCGCTCGGCGGCCTCCAAAGGCAGGGTCTCGCCGAACAGATCCGGCTGCTCCCACCTCTTCCGGCCCTGGGCGATGGAATGGTTCGTGCACTCGGGACTGGCCCACAGCAGATCCGTGGTCGGGAAGCGGCGGACGTTGACCTGGGAGATGTCCGCGCAAGCGTGGTCGGCGTCGGGAAAATTGGCCTGGTGGGAATCAACGGCGGTCTGCCAGTGGTTCGCGGCCATCCGCAACTCAAGCCCAGGCACCGCGGTCGCGCCCAGCGCGGAACCACCGGCCCCGCAGAACAAATCGGTGATGGTCAGCATCAATCCTCCTCAAGTCGTCACTGCTCGGGCCGTGCTGCCCTGCGGAGTGCAACGTCCTTTCCTTGCAGGGCTTGGGTTTCGAGGCTCAGTCGCTGCCGTCGACCAGGCGGCACAACGCGCAGCCGTTCGGAGTGCCCTGGCTGTCGCACTCGGGGCAGATCCCGTCGGGCGTGGCGCCCCGGAACAAGGGGTTGCAGGTGCGGCACAGCAATCGGCGGGCGTCGAGCTGCCGCCAGCGCTGTCCTTCGGCGACGGTGACCAGCACCTGGCGGTCGGCGTCGTGCTCCGGTTCCTCGTACTCGTCGTCAAGCAGGACGCTGTCGCAGCCGCGGCGGGCGCAGTGCAGCTCCCACAGCGGATCGGGCAGGCGGCTGATCGTGACTTCCTTGCGCACTCCGGCGAGCAGTCCGAGGTCGCGGCCGAGCTCGATCGTGAGGCGTTCGGCCGAGTCGTAGCTCGGGCAGTAGTAGCTCTCGATCCACTCGCCGTCGGCGTGGGTGATGTCGACCAGCCACGGCGGCGGAACCTGCCGCCAGCTCGTCGTGTGCAGCAGCACCGGGCGGTCCTCGCGGATCGCGGCCCCCACGTGCCTGCTGGTTTCGCGTTGTACGTCGAGCGCCAACGGGTCGGCGGAAAGCACCTCGGCGGGCCGGGTCCAGTTGACCCAGCCGCGGGCCAGCAGCTCGACGGCTTCACGAGCGTGGCCCAGGCCGGCGCCCCGGCAGGCGAGCACCAGGACACCCGAGGTGGCGTGCCGGACGCACCACCCGCCGGTGAAGCGCCACTGCCCGGTGCGGTAGTCGGGCTCGATCTGCGGGGTCACGACCAGCCCCGGGATCGGGGTGGGCTCGGCGATGCCGTGCACCGAGCGCGGTGCCCGGCGCGGGCCGAAGGCGTACTCGGTCTCGGTGATGGTCGTGGTGGTGGGCGTGTGCATCGTGGTTCTCCCTTCGGGAGTCAGCGGTTTCGGCGGCGGGCGGCGTCGATGGCTCGGCGGCCGACCCGTAAGCGGAGTCCCGTGCCGGTGCAGGTTGGGCAGTAGCGGATGCCGACGAGGCGGGCGCGAAGCTGGCCGCGGCCCTGGCACGTGCGGCAGACCTTGTACGGCCACAGCACGCAGGTGCCGAGGTAGCCGGCGGTGGCGAGCGCGGTGAAGACGACGATGTGCAGCAGGGTCACGCGAACTCCAATGTAACTGTGTGTAGTCGAATGTGGGTGTGGCGACAGGAGGGAGGGAGGTGGAGCGGCCGGTGTCACGGGCGTGTTTTTGCTGGTTCTGGCCCGGTTTTGGGCGCGCGTCCCCGCTGCCTCCCTTGCGGGGGTTGTTGCTGGTGGTGTTGGGGAGGGAGGGTTCGGGGAGGGGGTTAGGGAGAACTCCCCGGCTCCCCGGCGGCTCCCTTACTCGCCGGACTCGTCGAGATCCGTCTCGTTGTCACGCTCGGTGATGGCTTGGTGGACGGCGTCGGCGGAAACGACCATGTTGCCGCCGGACTTGTAGGGCTCGGCGTCGGCCTCGCGCAGGAGGGCGCGCAGGTCGGCGAAGGTCCAGCCCCGGTAGACGGCGGGGTTGTGCTCGGTCAGCCGTTGCAGGACCTCTTGGGTGCGCATTCGTGGGGTGTCGCCGAGCACGGTGGCGATATCGGCCAGCGGGTCGGCCTGCTCGTCCTCGGCCGGGGCCACGCCGGTGGCGGGGGGCTGCTGGCCTTCACGCAGGGCCAGGGCTCGCTGCACGACCGGGGTCACCTCATCGATGCCCTTTTCCTTGCGGATGTGGAACGACCTGATCAGGCCCGGGACCTTGGCGAAACCAGCGGCCATCGCGGTCCCGATGTCCTCTCCCGCAACGAGCGTGGTGGCCGAGTAGCCGCGCTTGTGCATCCCCGTCCCCAAGATCGCGTCGTTGCCCTGGTGGTCATTGATCGCGTACGCCACCCGGTTCGACGCGGTCTTGGAGATGCCACGCGGCAACGAGTTGGCGTCGGCGTCCGGCGTGATCCACAGCATCGTGATCGCGGTCTTGCGGGCCTTCTTGGTGACCTTCAACGCCAGTTCTTTGGCTTCCTTGCCGTGCTTGCTGTGTGTGAACAGCTCGTGGACCTCGTCGAAGACGACCACGCGGGGACGCAGACGCTTGTCCCGCTTCGCCAGGTCGCGGGTCACCTTGGCCTCTTCACCGCCGAGGTCCTCCAAGATCCGGCCACGCTCGGAAACCTCGCTGACCAGCGCACGAAGCGTCTCCATCGCGGCCTCGATGTGCTCTTCGTCGTCGCCCTTGACCAGCGTCCGCAAACGCGGCTTCATCGGGTCGTAGTCGACGTTGTAGGCCAGGACGTGGACGTCGATGTCGGCCAGCGGGTCCAGCATCGCGCCTAGCAACAACGCGATGACCAGCGACGACTTGCCCGATCCCATGATTCCGGCGATCAGGTAGTTAGCGGCCATCAACCGGCCGGTGACCAGGTCGCCGCGTGCGTCGACTGCGACCGGGACACCCTTGAAGTAGTCGACCGTGCCGTCTTCCAGCAGCGGCCACGGGTCCACGGGCTTGGTGAGAATGCCCTGGTCAGCCACCCACAGGTCCAGCACCCCGGCCTGGTCCTTCGGTTCGGTCGGCCACACCTCCACCGGCTTGCGCAGCAGGTTGTGCGCCAGCACGTCCTTGCGCTTGGCGATCTCTTCGACCGTGACTTGTTCCGGCAGCATCAACTGGGTGTGGTAGCCCTTGCCGACTCGGGTCGTCGGGGACACCCAGCGCGGAACCCAGTTGTCCTTGACGATGGCCTTGGTCAACGGCGCGAAGCCGAGGTGCTTCAGCGCGTTGAGGATGGCGCCCTCATCAGGCACAACGTCTCGGTCAGACGGTGTCGTGTTCTCCGGCGCGATCCATGCGGGCGCGTCGGCCAGCGTCCGGCGAGTGTTGTAGCCCTTGACCAGCACCCCCAGCGCCACCGCAAGCCCCACCCACGGCGCCCACGACCCAGCCCACACCACGAAGTCGAACCCGGCGGCCAGTGCGTCGAACAGGCCGATCCAGACGTCTTCGAAGGTCATCCCGTCGGGACGGATGAAGGCCACGACCGAGGTGATCAGCGTGATGGCCAGCACCACCCCGGACAGGCCCGCCAGGATCAGCGGCACGCGGATCAGGAACTTCCCCCACACCTGCAGCCGCTCCAGGAACAGCTTGCGGTTCTCGGTGCGCTGCTGCATCAACACCGCAGCCGTTCCGTACTCGCCAGCGGCCTGAGCAGCGGCGATCTGGGCATCGATGTCCCGCCCGGTCCACCGCCCGTAGACGCTGCTCATGGTGTCGAACGCGCCACCGGCCAGGTAGTAGCCGTGGCGGGCGGTGAACTTGACCGCCTGCTTACCGACCGGCAGCGCCTCCCGAGCGGCCTTCTTAGCCTTCCCTGCCAACGCCGGCGGGACCCGCCTAGGACGCTCGGCCAGCTCGGGCGACGGGCTACCGGACTCCTCCGCGGTGACCTCGTCCGGGTCGATGCGTTCAGCGACCGCCCGCACAACCTGGCCGTCGGACTGTTCGGTGTCGGTGGTGGTGCGGTGAGGGAATCGGATCACCTCACCCATGGCGTGTTCCTCGTGCGGCATCATGTCGGTTCACCTCTCGGCGGTGTCGCCAGGCGGAAGAAGGGATAGGTCGGCCCCGCCCCACCGCCGTGGCGCGGCGGGGCCGTTGCGTGTTTCAGGGGTGGGTCAGGCGGGGACGGGGGTTGCGGAGCTGCCGCCGTCCCCTTCGTCACGCAGGGCTCGGATGACGTCCTGCGCGGTCTCGGCGCGGATGCCGAGGAAGGCTTGGACCTTGCGACGGCTTGGCCGTGCGGGCAGCTGCCCGGCGGTGATGGCCTGGCGAACCCGGGTCAGGTGCGGCAGCAGATCCGGGTGAGTCCCGTTGGTTCCCTCCAGGCCGGGCGCATCTGCCGTTTCTGCTGTTCCCGCCGGTTCCTGTGCCTCGTTCAGGAGGGCGCGAAGCTCGGCGTCGAACTCGGTGTCCACGGCGGCCGGGAGGAGTCCGGGGACCGTGGCGGGAACCAGCCGGGACCGCAACCGCCCGCGCATGGTGACCGTGCCGGGAGCGTGGAGCAGACGCACCGTGCCGTCGGCCGCGAGCTCACCGACCGCGCGCCGCACCGCAGCGCGTTGCATCCGGGTCACCCGACGGGCGGCGATGCGCCCGGTGCGGGCCTCGCGACGTTCGGCCGGACTGCGGCGGGTTCGCGTCGGGGTCGCGGTGATCAGCTGGTGGGCCACCACCCCGCCGATGGCCACCACAGCCATCACCAGCCCGTCACCCACGCCACCGTCGCGCATGGTCAAGCCGTGGATGAAGTTCAGGACCGCCGCCACCGCGGCGAACACCCACACCCCGGCCTGCAGCCACCCGGTCGGCCGCGGGGTCTCGCTCTTGCGGGCGGTGTGGGCGGCGAACGCGAACGCCCACATCGCCGCCTCGGAAAACAGCGGCAGGCCCCAGCCGACCGGCCCGAACACCTCGTTACCGAAGCTCGCCATGGCGGTCCAGGCCATCACCGCCGGTACCACCACGACCACGCTCAACGCCAGCTCGACCACGTGCCCGGCCAGCCACGACTGCGCGGCCTTCACGGCCTGCCCGCGCCGCTTGGCCTTCGCGTCGACGGCCTTCCGCTTGTCCTCGCTGGCCTCGCGCGCTTCCTTGCCCTTGGCCGCGATCAGAATGGCCTGCGCTTCGGCGAGCTTCAGCGCCGCCTCGGCCTTCGTGGCCTGGGCCTGCCCGCCCGCCGCCAGCCGCTCGGCCTTGCGGTCGTAGAACGTCGTCATCACGCCACCCCCAGCGGCCGCGGCCGGCGCGGAGCCGGAACAACATGCCCAGCGGCGTCGGCCACCGCGATCGCGACGTAGCCGAGCGCCACCAGCGGGAACACCGCACACAGCACGGCGGTGCGCACCGCACCCGACACCACCGCCGCCACCACCAGACCCACCGCCGGCACCACCGCGGTGAACAGCCCGAAGAAGAGGAACCGGACCCCGAGCACCAGCAACCCCAGCGTGATCAGCAAAGCCTCCACCACGGTCTTCACAGCGCACCTCCTCGCAGCGATCCGGACTCCGCCAGCCAGGCGGCCAGCACCTCGATGCGGCCCCACTCCTCGACCACCAGCCGCCGCGCCTGCATGCGGGCGTCCCGTTTGGACAGGTCGATTCCCTTTCCGACGCGGCGGAATTCCACGTCGTCGCCGTGCGAGACGGTCTTGCCGCGGTGCCCGGAGATGACGCGCCAGTGCATTTCGGCCTCGGGGCCGGCCATGCACGCCACCAAGTAGCCGGGCAGCAGCTCGTTCGGGAGCCAGGACTCGGCGATGTCGGTCTGGCCCCGGACCGCGCCGGTGAACCAGGTCTTCCAGATCCGCACCTTGCGGACCTTCAGGCCCGCGTGCTGGTGGGCGACGGCGTGCCCGATCTCGTGCACCGCCGCAGCAGCCCACTCCGGCTCGATCGCATCGAGCTGGGGTTGTGCCTTTAGCATGGGATTTCTCCTTGGTTCAGGTGGATCGAGGAGCCCGGCCCAGCAGGTGTTCTTGGCGGAATGGGCTGCTGGGCCGGGGCGGGTCTACTTGGTGTCGCCGTTGATCCGGGGGGCCGGGGTGTCCGGGGTCGCGGTGCAGAACGCCGTGATGAAGGTGCGGCGGACCTCCTCCGCCCAGGACCGGGAGATCGTCGGCGTGGGGCGGCCGATGTTGCTGCTGGTCACGCCATCCGACGGGGTGTCATGCATCACCCACACCGAGCGGTAGCCGAGCGGGCCGGTCTTCAGCACGCTCAAGGCGTTCCACACCTGCACGGCGCGCACCCGCACCGCCCGGCGCTGCGGCCAGCCGCTGATCGCCCCCAGGCGCTTCCGGGCGTCGGCGCCACGCTCAGCGACGACCCGCAGGTGCTCCGTCTTCTCCTCGAAGGTCGCCAACGTCGGCTCGTTCACGGCCACGGTCGTCCTCTCGCTCATCACTTCCCCGTCCTCTTCGCGGCCTGGCAGGCCTGGCAGGTCCCGCCGGTGGCGGGCAGGTGCCAGAAATCGGACTCGTGCTCGCCGCTCTCGAAGCGCAGGCCGCACCAGGTGGTAACCGAGCCGTCCCACATCGACTTCTTTCGGCGCAGGTGCCACTCGTTGCCGTTGGTCATGTCGCGTCCTCCTCGTTCAGCTCTCGCCCAGCCGGCCGCGGTCGACCAGCCGCAGCGCTGGTTGAGCTGATCGCGGACGAGGGTGTGGGCGTCGGTGAGGATCTGGTGATGGTCGAAGGCCAAGACCTTCGGCACGCTCAGCGCTTCGTGCAGCGGCACCCAGAACGCGGCACGCGCGTCGTCTCCGGCCGTGGGCTGCGGCATGGTCGACAGGACGGTCGTGAACGCCTCGCTGACCACTGGGCCGCGTGGGTCACGGCCTGGGGCGTCGTAACGGCCGACACGGGTCAACGTCGGCACCTCCAGGCCGGTTTCCTCCCGCAGCTCCCGGTACGCGGCCTGCACCGAGGTTTCGCCGTCGTCAACGAACCCACCAGGCAGCGCCAAGGCACCGGGGTAGGCGTCGGAGTCCCAGGACCGCTGGACCAACAGCACCTGCGCCCGCGCCCTCGGCCACGCCAGCGCCGCGCCGTCGTCGTGGACGGTGAACAGGACGATGTCGGCGGTGTCCGGCTCGCTGGAGTTGGTGTGCATCTGGTTCATGACGGTCTCCTCCACTGTGGTCACAGCTGCGAGAAATAGTTCTGGACGTGCTCGTGCGCGGTACCCATCGGGCCCTGCACGTGGGCGGCGATGTTCTCCCTGGCCAGGGCGTAGGTCGCCAAGGCCTGCTGGATCTCGGGGTTCTCCGAACCGCTGGTGACGCTGGCGATCGTGCCGGTGATGTGGTCCATCTCTTTCTGGATCTCGACGAGCCGGGCGATCAGCTCGCCGCAGTGCTCACCGGTCTGGATCAACTGGTTGCGGACGTAGTTCACGTCGGACATGACTGGAAAACCTCCACAGTGGTCAGATTCAGAGACGCTGGCCGTACTGCTCGATCTCGCTGACGGCACCGGAAACGAGCTGGTGCAGCTCGTCGATGCGCTGCCCGGAGAGCTCCTGGAACGCGCCGATGGCCTGCTGCACCTGCCCGGAGTCGCTCAGCACGGTGCCCAGCTGCCCGGCGATCTCACCGGCCCACTGCTGGACCTGGTTCAGCGCGGCCTGGATCTGCTGGCTCTTGTCGTTGGTGGTCGAGATCGCGGCGCGGATGTCGTCGAGACCGGCCATGGCAGTACCTCCCGTGTTGGTGGTGGTTGTGGTGGCAAGGCTGGGTTTCGGTGCCGGCGTGGATGCCGGTTTCGTGAGGTGCAGTGCGGTGTATTGCGTCTTGGCGGCGGTCATCGCGGAGCGGGTCTGCCCCTCGTTCAGTCGCCCGGACTCGTTCAGCTCTTTGGCGACTCGCTGCATCTGCCGCCAGGTGACGCGGTCGGAGACCATCTCCTTCGCCAGTTCGAGCGAGCCCTCCGGGACTTCACCGAGCCGATCGGCGAGCATGGCCGTGTCCCCATGTGCCCCATAGGAAAGGTCGACCCGGTCCGCGTCGGTGAGAACCCGCCCCTGCTCCTGCATCCACCGCTGTTGAGCAACCGTTCCGGCCAGGGACATGGCCCCGAACTGGTCGGTGTAGATCCGAGCGGAATCGCCGAATCGCCAGTTGACGATGCCGCCGATGTCACCAGACGTGTCGTCGGGAATCTCGGCCTTCTGCATCGGGTAGTCGAACTCAAGGCCGACAACGGCATGTCCGGCCTCGTGTGCGGAGTTCATCGCGCGGGTCTCCGCCGGCGACTGCCCGAAGTTGGTGTTGATGTCGAACGGGCCGCCGTGCTTGACCATCAGGGAATCGACTCGGCCCCCACAGTCGCCGCAGTCGGACCAGTTGTTGGCGCGCATCCGGCGCCAGCGCTGACCCCACGTCCACGGGGACTCCAGGACATCCGTCGTGCAGGTGCCGCACAGGATGTCGGCCCACCGAACCAGACCCGACATCACACGCCGCCCACGGTGGCGGTCACCAGCGCGGCGACGAACAGCCACAACCAGTGCCAGGACTGATCCAGCGCATACGAGCCGGTGCCGAGGCTGGGGTTGTCGTCCTTACCGGTGCGCGGTGCGCCGAGGCTGTAGAACTCGCCGTTGCCCAGCAGCTCCGCCAGCCGGGACAGGGTGAAACGCCGGTCGGCCCAGTAGTGCGTCACCGCCGACACCAGCTGACCGAGCACGAACCCGGCCGGGGAGATCGGCAGGCCCAAGACCGTCCACACCAGACCCACCGCCAACGCGGTGACCAGCGTGTAGGTGGCCACGTGCTTGGCACACGCCCACCGGCCCGACCAGTCCGGGCGCCCCTTGTTCGCCGCCTGGTGGGAGGTCTGCACCCAGTGATCCGCCACGTTGTGCGCCACCAGCAGAGCCGGCAACACCGACGCGAACGTCACCGCAGAAGCAAGCGTCGAGATCATCGCGCCGCACCCCCCGACGTGCGCTCCGCTGCCGCCGCCTCGAACCTGCGCTTCGACTCGGCGAAACCCCGGTAGTCCTCGGCGAAGGACTCCGCATGCATTTGCGCGGCGAGCATCGCCTTCCACACGACCCGTTCATGGGTGTGCGCGGCCAAAATCCGCCAGCACCGCGCCTGCCGTTCGTACAGCGCCGCCATCCCGTCGAGCCGGTCCGCCGACCGCGGTTGTCCCGTACCGATCAGCTCGCACACCTGGTCATCCAGTCGATCCAGCACCCCGGAAACCGCCGGCCCCAGCCAAGTTGGGGAGAACAACGAGCCGCTCATCACGCAGCCACCTCCTCGGCGATGTCGTCGAGGCCGAGGTACTGCAGTTCGGGGCGCAGCACGATCAGCACCGCTTCGGCGCGGTCCGCGTCGCTGTCACCGTTCTCGTCGGCCCACCGCAACACGTCCTCGACGTGCCGACGCAGACCCGGAACCGAAGCCCCAGAGGCGTCCTCGATCGCCGCCAGCGCCCGCTCGGCCGCCCGCGACACCTCGTCCGCGTTGCCCTGCACCACAACCAACTTCCGGCGGCGGACGATCTGCCGACGCTCGCCCTCGGTCGTGCCGCCCCAGATCCCGCGCGCACCGGACCGGATCGCGTTCTCGCGGCAGGCAGCCTTGATCGGGCACCGCCCGCAGATCGCCTTGGCGACCTTGACCAGGTCTCGGCGGCCCGGCTCTGGGGAGAACACGTCCGGGTCGGTCTCCGCGCACTCCGGGTGCCCGCCGAAGTCCTCGCCGCCCAGGCGAGTCAGCAGCCGGTACAGCCCGTCACCACGCTCGATACGGTCCAGGGCGCTCATGCCGCCGCCCCCTCGGCCGAAACCCGGGTCTTCAGCAGGCGCGCGGTGTCGGCCTTGCGGGCCCGCCGCGCCTGCCGCTCCAACTGCAGCTCGTCCAGGCCGGGGCGGTGACGGCCCTCGGTGGCCGCCCACGCCGCGTCGTAACGCAGCTGTGCCCGCTGCCAGGAGTTCCACGCAAGCCGGGTCCGCTCCACCGCAGCCCCGTACGCGGACATCTCCTTATCCCGTGCCCTGCGATAGTCGAGCCGGTTGGGCCGCTCGGCCACCAACTGGTTCAACGAATCAAGCCGCCGCGCCGACGCGGCCATAGCCTTACGAGCCTCCAAATACCCCGCACAGGCGCGCTCTTCCGCGAGCAGAAAAGCTGCCCAAGTAGCGTTGCCACGGGTGGTGTTCTGCTTTATCACAGTTACTCCTATTTCTGCATGAATAGATAGTCAACTTGACAGTTGTTTGTCAGGGAAAAGGTGGGCGCGGCATCTTCCGACACCGCACCCCACCGCCGCACATGGTCCTCGACCAGCCCAAACGCTGGCTCGTGGCGTGCGGTAACGCCTCCCCTCTCATGGGGAGACATGGGGCGAGGGAGCGTGGGAAAACACGAGACCACGCCGCCCCAGCACACGACACGAATCCACTCTCGTGCCGTGTTTATCCTCCGCCGTACACAGTTACCGCTGTCGACTCCAATGCCGAGTTACCACCACGCTCATATCGTCGCGTGGCTGTGCCGTCACTTCGGATCTCATTCTGTTTCGGATGCCGCACCCTATGCTTCGAGTCCCTTTCGGGCTGCCCTGTGCGTTCTCGGCTCTCCGATTATCCGACGAGGGTTTGAACCCTCACTCGGTGCTGCTCGATGTCGCCAACACTAGCGCGATTCGTCGCGCTATGGAAGCGCATTTTTCGAGGATGGTGGTTGCGTCTGGGGGTTCACCTACGAGGCAGGCGGACTGAAGCGCTACTATTTACGCTGATCGGAGCGGCTTCAAGGGAGGGTGTAGTGGCCAAGGACTGGACCGCCGTAGCAACCGCGATTAACACCCGTTTGGCGGAACTGGACATGACGCAACGGACTCTCGCTGAGCGATCCGGCGTCAGTGCTGCGACGCTTCGCCAGCTGCAGTCCCCCGAGACCTACGAACCGAAGAAGCGCAGCCCCCGCCTGCTGGCTGCCATCTCCGAAGGCTTGAACTGGCCCAAGGACCAGCTCGCTCGAATCCTCGAAGGGGAGGCGTCCACTGATGAGCCCAGCTCGATCCGGGGTGACGTCCAGGAACTGCACCGCGAAGTTGCGGCACTTCGGGACCGGGTCGGAATCCTGGAAAGCTGGCTCGCCAAGGAGTGAGCGGGTCACACCATGAGGCCGCCGAGGAAGCTCGCCACACTGTCCACCGCTGACATCGCGATGGACCACGCGTCCTTGGCCCACTGCGCCGACTCGACCGGGCGCTTGACTATCAGGACCACCAGCGCGGCCAAGAACAACAGCCCCAGCACCTTCTTGGCAGCGCCTCCGCCCTTGGGCATCGGGAACGGCATCATCTGGTTCTTCGTCATTTCGACCTCCATTGGTTCGCCCCCGCGCACCCTCGGCTAGGTGCCTGTGTTCCGGGGTTCCGTCTTGCATGGCAACAAGTTCACGCCAGATCAGCGGACGTTCCAACGGGTCTTTCAAGGTCACTTGAAAACGTCTTTCCAGCTCTATATGGTCCCTAGAACGTCCCAAATTCGTCCTAGAAACGTCCCTGGGGGTGGGGGTGGCTAACGAGCGACTACGTGCCGCGATTCGCGCTGCTGGGCTGACACTGGGAGAAGTCGCACAGCACACCGGAGTTGACGAGAAGACAGCAGAGCGCTGGATCACCAGGGAGCGGGTACCGCACCGCCGGACACGCCAGAAGGTCGCGGAACTGGTCAAAACAGCGGAAGTCCAGCTCTGGCCCTCCCTGGCAAACGACCTGTACACACGGCCGAACGAGGAAACCGAGCTGGTACACCTCTACCAGTCCCGCTCGTCCGTTCCGTATGCACTGTGGAACGAGCTGATCGCTGGCGTCCAGGAACGCATGGAGGTGCTGGTATTCAGCGGACAATTCTTGGTCGAGCAGCACGACATCTTGCCGACCATTAAGCGGAAAGCCGAGGAAGGCGCAGTCTTCCGGTTCGCCGTTGGCGATGAGAAGTCCGCGGCCGTCATTCAGCGAGCCGTCGAGGAGGGAACAACTGGCGGACTCGAAGGGCGAATTCAGATGATGCGTCGCTACCTGAGCAAAGTTGCGGGACTGCCGAACGTCGAGGTACGTACGCACGGCACGATCCTTTACAACTCGCTCTATCGGTTCGATGACCAGCTACTGGTCAACGGCCACGCTTTCGGCGCGCTTGCTGGCGAAAACCCGGTCATGCATCTACGTCGAGTCCCAGGCGGCTCGATGTGGGAGCACTACATGCGTTCGTTCGAGCGGGTCTGGCAAGAGGCCACACCCGACACAATCTGATGGAGAGCCAAAGTGGCCCGTATCGACTACTTCAACGATCCCACCGCCCCGGCAGCGAACTCGGTAGTTCCGTCAGTCACGGCCGCGATCCGCAACAGCGCTGGCGAGATCCTGTTGATTCACAAAATTGACAACGATCGTTGGGCTATTCCAGGCGGAGGACACGACGCTGGGGAGTACATCACCGACACGGTCGTGCGCGAGGTCAAAGAAGAAACCGGCTTGGATGTCGAGGTCTTGCGGCTGACCGGCGTTTACACCAACCCGAACCACGTTATGGCCTATGACGATGGCGAAGTGCGACAGCAGTTCTCGCTCTGCTTCGCGTGCCGCTGGGTCGGCGGTGAGCCACGGGAAGACGGCAGCGAAACGAAAGAGGTCCGCTGGGTTTCCCCTGCGGACCTCGATCAACTGAATATCCACCCGTCGATGCGCCTTCGAATCGACCATGCCTTGGACGAATCGCGCACGGAACCCTATCTGGGCTGAGCCTCCGCAAGTCGTTTTTCAGTCCGGGCGACGGATTCAGCGAGCACAGGGCGCGCCTTGACCCAGGTTCGGTGAACAGGATCATCGGGTGCGTAGCGGCTGAGAATCTCGTCGATTCGCTGGTCGTAGCTCAGCCGCTCGCCACCTGGCCCGGTCGTTAGGTCGGCTGTAACGAGCGCGTCCAGCAACACGGAATCCTCGAACGGGAACTCTGAAAGCTCTTGCGCCATACCGCGTTCAGCAGCCTCGAAACGAGCGCCTGAATGGTGCGCGACAAGGTTCACCACCGCCGCCGGCCACTGCTGGCTCTGCAGCCACCGAGCCCCGTCGAGCGGGTGGAAGCGGGTGTACCCGATCTCGGGCGAGTAGCCGATGTCGTGCAGCCACGCGGCCGCGACGAGCACGTCTCGATCCTGGGATGGAACTGCTGGGCTCAGCTCGGCCGCTCGTGCAGCGACAGCCTGAACATGCAGCCACCTCCGGCCGAGCGGTGCAACGAAGTGTTCGGCGGTCTCGGCTGCTCGCTGGGCTAGCTCCATGCGTGCTCACGCTACCTTTCTCGCTGCCGTCCAGTAACCACGGTGAACCTCGGAAAATCGGGGCCCTCAGAGCGCCACAGACAAGATCGATGGTCGCTCCGAGGGTCTTTCCTCTGCATCGGCGGTTGCGCTCGAATCAGAGCCCAACAGAGTCTGCGGCGTGCAGTTCACGTACAAGATGACCAATCAGACGGGACCAACAGGCCATTGACCTGCTAAAACTCCGGAACCTGACACTGCCCTCCGGAGGCAGGTGTCACAGGTTCGAGTCCTGTCGAGGGCGCACCGAAATCGGGTCCTGGCGAGTTTCACTCGCCAGGACCCGATTTCGTTATGCGGCAAGCAATATCGACGCCGCGCTCACCTGGTGGTGTAAGCGCCGCCGTTCACGTGCAGGGTCTGTCCGGTGATGTGGCCCGCGCCTTCGGACGCCAGGAAGTGCACCGTTTCGGCGATGTCGCCCGGACGCCCCGCACGGCCGTTGTGGGTGGCGCCGATCAGGGCGGTTCGCTTCTGCTCGCCGAGTTGTCCGTGGAAGAACTCGGTTTCCTCGATGTAGCCGGGCGCGATCAGATTTGCCGTCAGCCCCTTCGGTCCCACCTGCGCGGACAGGCCCGCGTTCCAGGCCGCCAGCGCCGCCTTCGCCGCGCCGTATGACGTCGAGGCGTATTCCGCGCCGATGGAACCGATGTTGACGATGGTGCCGCCTGGCCGGAGCTTGTCGAGCACGGCCGTCGTGGTGGCGACGGCGCTGAGCAGGTTGGCGTCCAGGTTCTCCCGCCACGCGGCCATCACCTCCTCGAGGCTTTCCGGTTCCCCGGGCCGCTGCAGGTCGGTGTTGCCGCCGGCCATGTTGACCAGCACGTCGAGATGCTCCCCGAGCTCGGCGGCCAGGTCGGCCACCTGCCCGGGATCGGTCGCGTCGCAGGCGATCGACCGGACGTCGATCTCGGCTGCGGTGGCGGCCAGCCGCTCCGCGTTGCGGCCGGTGATGATCACGGTGTCGCCGTCGGCGCGGAATCTGGCCGCAACCGCCTTGCCGATCCCGGTACTACCTCCGGTTACGAGCACGATGCGCTTCACTGAGAGCTCCTCAACTGCTACGTTTAGCGCTAAACGTAGCTCGGGAGGCGGCAGATGTCCAACACCCCAGGAGCCGGGGACTATCCGCTCGACCAGGCCGCCACGTGGCCCACGGCGGACATCGCAGCGGCATGGCAACGCGAACTTCCCGGCGTGGACACCGATTCCATCGGGGTCATCACGCCGATCTGGCGAATCGCCAAGGTCCTCGCCGACGAACGGCGGCGCACCCTGAGCAGGCTCGGGATCGACCCGTCCACACTCGACCTGCTCAGCGTGATCCGCCGCGCGGGCCCGCCGTACGAGCTCACGACCCGCGAGATCACCCGCCGGACGCTGGTCACCCCGGGCGCGGTCTCCCAGCGAATCGCCCGGGCCGAACAAGCCGGATTGGTCTCGCGATCACCGTCCACGGCCTCGCGCCGAGCGGTCGCCGTCCAGCTGACCGACGCGGGCCACCGCCTCATCGAAACCACCGTGCGCGAGCTGCTCGAACACGAATCGCAGTTGATCAGCGCGCTCACCGCTGCCGAACGCTCATCCCTGACCGGCTTTCTCGCCAAGCTGGAACATTCGCTCGTCGAACCACCTCAGGACGAGAAGGCCGGATGAACCCGTCCACTTCGGATTGCTCCAGCGGCAGACGAGACCATCCAGGTGCCGTGGTTGACAGGAAGGTTCCCATACTCCAACCCAAACAAGACATTTCAGGCCAGCTGGTGACAGGAAGGTTCCCATGCTCCAACACCTCCGACGCCCCTCCAGACGGCGAACCGCTCCCCAAGATCTCCGAGGCCGAACTGCTCCTGGTGACGATGAACGCCGATGCTCTGCTGCTGCGGCAAGTGACGCCGAAGTTCACGGATTGAGGGCTCTTCAACAAGTTCGAGCCGACGGTCGGCGACCGGGCTAGGCGCCGCCGCCAGTGAACGATCCGGTCTCGTAGAAGTCGTTGATGTGGTCGCGAACGAGCTCAACTGCCCGCGGCGCGTCGTGCTCCTCGACGGCCCGCAGGATGTTCCGGTGCTCGGCGCGCACCGACTTCGCAGTCACTCGCCAATCCGCCAACTGCTCGTAGGCGTCGATCATCTGGCGCTGAATTGCGGTGCGCAGCGAACTCATCAGGTATGAAGCCAGCGCGTTGCCGGTGGATTCGGCGATCCGCACGTGGAACTCGGTGTCCAAGCGGTTGAAGTCGCGCGCGGTCAGATCCGCCGCGTCCATCTGGTCCAGGATGCTCCGCAGCGCCTCGTGGTCCTCGCCGGTAGCGTTGCGCGCCGCGTCGGCGACCGCCCACTCCTCCAGCATCAGCCGAGTGCGGAGCACATCGGTGCCGCTGAAGTGCCCGAGCGCCAACTGCATCTTCAGCAGGATGGCGAACCCTTCACCGGGGTGACCGACGAATACCGTCCCGCCTTCGGGGCCGCGACCGGGCCGAACTTCGACGATGCCGAGCGCCTCAAGCACGCGCAGCGCTTCGCGCAGCGACGGGCGGCTGACGCCGAGGAGCTGCGAAAGTTCGCGTTCGCTGGGCAGCCTGTCGCCGGGAGCGAGCAGCCCGTCCAGCATGCGCTGCTCGATCTGCGCCATGACCTGCTCGTAGGTGCGCACCTTGCGCACCGGTTCCCACGAGCTCTGGCTTGCGGAACTCACGCTTCTCCTCGTTTTTCCTGCGGCGCTCCCGGAGTCCGCCCCACTCTACGGGCGCAGCTCGCCCCTGCCCGCCGTCAGCCGCGCATCGTTCGTTCCAGCTCGCGCCGCAACTGCACCGCCAGCACCGAGTCGTCCACTTCGACGTCATCCCAGCCGACGACGCCGCCCTGGGGAATGTCGTTGCGCAGCTTGACGCCGCTGGCCAACCCCATCGGCAACGCACCGAGCTTCAGCGACGTCTCCGCTGGGGCGAGCTTGCCGTGAACCATGTAGCCGCCCTCGCCGTCGAGGACTTCCCCGGCCTTCAGCGCGCGTTTTGCAACGGAGATGACGTCTCCGCGGAACCCTGTCGGGCACCCGGTCGCTTCTCCACGCACGGCGACCGAAGCGATGCTGATGCCCAATTCCAGTCCGATCATGTGGTAAGGCCGGTAGAGCGAGCCGTAGCGCCCGGTCTCATCCGTGCGCACGCCGTATTCGGCGAAGCACTGGACCGCATAGTCGGTGCGCGCTTCGAAGGTGACGTAGACGCCCCAGCGCAGGTCGCGCGCGACGTCGATGCCGTCGCGGTGGAGGCTGGAGGCGATCTCGACGGTGCCCCGGCGGGTCAGCCGGCCCCCGATCTCGGCGGGCCGGAACACCGTTGACAGGTCGTCGACTCCGCAGGGTGGGAAGAGCAGGCCCTCGTCCTGGGGCACCAATCCGGTGCCGTTGGCGACGGCCGCCATCTCGATGGCCGATTTCGTCCCGTCCAGGAACGAGTTGAACATCTTCGGGTTGAAATCTCCGCGATCCAACTGCTCCTGAGTGAAACCGTAGTGCTCCCACACCGTGTCCGGAGTGGACCCGTGGTACTCGGGCAGGTACTTCGTGCCCTTGCCCGCGGCCACCACGTCGAAGCCCGCTGTGCGAGCCCAATCGACGAGCTCGCAGATCAGGGCCGGCTGGTCGCCGTAGGCCATCGAGTAGACCACCCCGGCTGCGCGAGCCCGCTTCGCGAGCAGCGGTCCCACCATGCAGTCGGCCTCGACGTTGACCATCACGACGTGCCGACCGGCGTCGATCGCGCGAACCGCGTGGCGCACACCTGCCACGGGGTCGCCGGTGATCTCCAGGACCACCTCCAGCCCCGGAGCATCGATCAACGCATCGGCATCGTCGGTGACATGCGTGCTGCCGCCGCAGAATGCCTCGCCGAAGCTCGCGGCCGCATAACGCTCGGCGGGCCAGCCGGTGCGCTGCAGCGCGGCCCGAGCTCGCTCCGGTGCGAGGTCTGCGACGCCGACGACGTGCATGGCTTCGGTGCTCAACGCCTGGGTGAGAAACATCGAGGCGAACTTCCCCGCCCCGATCACGCCGACCCGGACCGGCCCGCGATCCCGCGCCCGCTCGCCCAGCAACGCGTGGAGATTCATCAAGCCCCTCACTGGACATACGGTCTGACCACAACAGCCGCCAACGTAATCCCGCCCCCACCCACCGTCAACCCGCCGCGGAGGGCGACAGCATGGGAACTTTCCTGTCAATCACCCCGACGCCCCAGCTCAAACGGGGGTTGCCACCTGCAGTCGGATTGAAAATGATTATCATTGCTTCACTGGAGCGGCCTCGGTGACCCGGATCCGAAGCAAGGGAACCTTCCTGCCGCCCAGGAACGAACGCGCATCAACGATCACTCAGAGAGGACGCGATGCAGCACAACATCGAACACCGCATCGGCGAGTACACCGTCCGCGCCGCCAGGCCATCCGACGTTGATGGCGCGCGAAAGGTCATGCTCGACACCTTCTACAACGAGTTCGGGCACGGTTACGACTCGAAGTGGCACTCGGACGTCGTCGACATCGAGCCCACGTATCTGCAAAATCCTCGGCACGCCCTGTTCGTCGCGGTCCGCGACGGCGAGGTCGCGGCGACAACGGCGGTGCGAGCCAACGGCCCCAGCAGTCCGCCGCATCCACAGTGGATCGCCGATCGCTACCCGAGCGGCGAGACCGCTCAGCTGTTCAGGGTGTACGTCGCCAGGGCGCACCGCCGGCACGGTCTTGCACGCGCTTTGGTCGCGATGGCTAGCGACTTCGTCGCCGACACGACTGGTTACTCCGCGATCTACCTGCACACCAACCCGGCGATCGAAGGCGCCGAGCCTTTCTGGCACGCGGTGGCGAAGGAGATCTACGACGCGCGTGGCGACGAGCAGTACAGCCAGTCCGTCCACTTCGAAATCCCGATACCGCGCTGAAGAGACCCGGAGCCGGTCGCGTCAGTGACAGGAAGGTTCCCATGCTCCCAGCTCGTAGACGCCGCCATCAGCCCCGGCTAAGCCCGACGGCAATCATCTCGTCCACACGAGCTAGCAGGCCGCTGCATGGGAACCATGCTCCACGTCAGGACGAGCCGATGCCGGTAAGGGCTCGGACTTCCATCTCCGCGGTTCGCTTCTCGCTCACCTGGCCTCCTCCGAGCAGCGTGCCGATGTAGCCGCACAGGAACGAGATCGGGATCGACACGATCCCGGGGTTGCTCAGTGGGAACCACGCGAAGTCCACGCCCGGCAGGATCGAGTCCGGCGATCCCGAGACCACCGGCGAGAAGATGACCAGCACCAGGCACGAGATCAGCCCGCCGTAGATCCCCCACAGCGTGCCGCGGGTGTTGAACCGCCGCCAGAACAGCGAGAATAGCAACGTCGACAGGTTCGCCGAAGCCGCGAACGCGAACGCGAGCGCCACCAGGAACGCGATGTTCTGCCCGTTGACGAGGATGCCGCCGAGGATCGACGCGGCGCCGATGACGAGCGCCGTCATGCGGGCGACCCGCACCTCCGAGTCCGGGCCTGCCTTGCCACGCTTCATGATGTTGGCGTAGACGTCGTGGGCGAAGGACGCGGACGCGGTCAGCGTCAGCCCGGCGACGACGGCGAGGATGGTCGCGAAGGCGACCGCTGCGACGACGCCCAGCAAGACCGTGCCTCCGACGCGGTATGCCAGCAGCGGCGCGGCCGAGTTCTCGCCGCCGGGAGCCGCGAGGATCGCCTCGGTGCCGTTGACCGCCCCCGCCCCGTAGCCGATCACGAGCGTGCACAGGTAGAACAACGCCATCGTGCAGGTCGCCCAGACCACGGAACGCCGCGCCTGCAGCGCGTTGGGCACGGTGTAAAAACGCATCAGCACGTGCGGCAGCCCAGCGACGCCCAGCACCAAGGCCAGCGACAGCGACACGAAGTCCAGCTTGGTCACTTCGCTCTGACCGTATTTCGCGCCGGGTGAGAAGATCCGGTCTCCCAACGGGTTCTGCTCCGCCGCGTGCTGCAGCAGCGAGGTCAGGCTGAAGCCGAACTTGCCCATCAGGAACAGGGTCATCATGGCCGCGCACAGCATGAGCATGGCCGCCTTGATGATCTGCACCCAGGTGGTTCCCTTCATGCCGCCGACCAGCACGTACACGATCATCACCAGGCCCACGCCGCCGATCACCAGCGCCTGACCGCCCGAGCTGTGCACGTCGAGCAGCAGCGCAACCAGGCTGCCCGCGCCGGCCATCTGGGCGATCATGTAGACGAAGGAGATCACCAATGTGGACACTGCCGCGGCCGCGCGGACCGGGCGCTGCCGCATCCGGAAACTCAGCACGTCGCCCATCGTGAAGCGGCCGGTGTTGCGCAGGAGCTCGGCGACCAGCAGCAGGTTGACCAGCCAGCCCACTAGGAAGCCGATCGAGTAGAGGAATCCGTCGTAGCCGTGCACCGCGATCGCTCCGGCGATCCCGAGGAACGACGCCGCCGACAGGAAGTCCCCGGAGAGCGCGATGCCGTTCTGCGAACCGGTGAACCGGCCGCCTGCGGCGAAGTAGTCGGTGGCCGTGCCGGAGCTGCTCACGCGGTAGACCATGTACAGGGTGAGCAGCACGAACACCCCGAAGATGCTCATGTTGAGCACCGGATTGGCGTTGATCATCGCGGCTCCTCCCCGGTCGCTTCCCGGTACAGCGCCACGACGCGCGGATCGATCTGGCGAGCCGCGTACTTGAGGTAGAGGGCGGTGATCAGGATCGTGGTCGCGAACTGGCCGATGCCCATGACCAGGCCGACGTTGACCTCGCCGAAGAGCCGGATGCTCATGAACTCCGGCTGGTAGGCGGCGAGGACGACGTATCCGAGGTACCAGAGGAGGAACACCGCGGTCATCGGGAAGACGAAGCGGCGCAGCCGGGCCCGGAGGTCGAGGAATTCGGGGCTTCGCGCGATGGCGGTGTAGTCCGGTGCCGGCCGGTTGGCGCGGGGTGCCGGTTTGTCGATCTGGCCGAAGGTTGCCACCGGCGCGGGCCCGCCTCCGGGCGTTCGCGGCGGCGGTGGCTGGGTTCCGTTGGGCATGCGTCCTTCCAAGCAGTCGAACTGCATCGACGTGGATTCGGTCGATGCTTCGGAGCTCCCCAGTGCTCCTTGGCCGAGCACCCTGGCTCGCAGTCGATCCGGCTTTATCGAGAGTTCGCGGATCCAGGGCGTCGGCGAACCGCGCTGCCCGCGCCGCCAACCGGTTCGAAAGTCTAGCCAGCGAACGCCGCAGCGCCGACACGCGCAGCGACACAGCACACACATTGATGAATTCGCCGATCACGGTGTGTGGCCGTTTTGCTGTGCTGATCCCACGCATGGACACCACTGAAACCGCCCTCCGCAAACCGAAAGCCCTGATTTGCGAAAGGTTTCAGCAGGTCAACAAGGCACTCGCCGAGCACGACAAGCAACCGGGTGGAATCTCAGCAGGACTCCGCACCGAGAAATTCATTCGTAGCCCCAACATCTACCTATCAGGCGACAAAAGCACTTCTCAAGATCGGCCAGGCGAACACGATCAGTGTTCGCGATTGCCAAGATCCGGAACGGCTCCGGCGAGAATGATCTCCATCAACACCGAATCAGCAGGTCAGCCAACCGAATTCGAGAACAGAGAAAGATCATTTCATTGCGGTAGTGTTCTCGAAACCGACACCCGGCGAAGACAAATCCGGTGCGGCCGCGATCA
Organism: Saccharopolyspora shandongensis; assembly: GCF_900106995.1. Taxonomy (GTDB): domain Bacteria; phylum Actinomycetota; class Actinomycetes; order Mycobacteriales; family Pseudonocardiaceae; genus Saccharopolyspora; species Saccharopolyspora shandongensis. Next base: position 36,858 of record NZ_FNOK01000031.1, on the reverse strand, counting down.
CCCCGACATCGCAGGCTCCGGACGCCGGTATCGACGACAACACCGGCCACCGGCGAAAACCGGCCGCACGCAGCGCCGCCAGCCCTGCAAGAACCTGCCGCGCACACCACAGACGGGCTCAGGCTGCCCACCACACGAACGCGCCATCGATGAACACCTCGACCGCGCGGGAAAGGACTGCGTCGTGAGCAGCGGACTCGAAAATCCGGCCGCGAACGCGACCCGGGCGTCCAGGTGGTCCCGCACCACGCCGAAGGTCGCCGAGCGGATCACCAGCTGGCGCCACTGGAAACTACCCACCAAGATCGCCGCCGTAGTACTCGTTCCGGTGATCTTCGCCCTGGCGCTCGGCGTGCTGCAGATCCGCAGCCAGATCAGCCAGGCCGACGAATACGCCAAGATGGACCGGCTCGTCGCGACCGGCAGCGCGGTGCGCGCGGCCACCGACGGCTTGCAGCAGGAACGCAGCAAGGCCGCCGAGTTCCTGGTGCACGGGCCGGTTTCTGCGCCAGAAGTGCAGGAACGATTCACCGCCACGGACCGGGCCCTGGACGACATGCACCAGCGGCTGCGGGCCACCCCGGACAGCGAAGCGGTCCGGTTCGCCCGGCAAGAAACCGACCGACGCTTCACCGGGCTCGCGCCGATCCGCCAGCAGGTGCTGGGCGGTCACGCCGATCCTGGAGTGACGATCAACACCTACACCGAGCTCCTCGGTGTGCTCATGGCGCTCGACCGCACGCTGATCAGCCAGATCTCGTCGTCACAACTCGTGTCCACGGCCACCACCGCGCACGAGCTGGGGCAGATCAGCGAAGAAATGCAGCTCCAGCAGGCCCTGGTGCTCACCGGGCTGACCCGCGGCGGTTTCAGCTCCGACAACCTGGCCCGGCTCGCGGCCAGCGAATCCCGCCGCACCTCCGCGGTCAAGGAGTTCCGCGCGGCCGCCACGCCGCAGCAGCGGATGCGCTACGACCAGCTGTACGCGAAGCCCGAGGTCCCGGCGCGGGAAACCTCGGTGCAGCTGGCGATGGCCGAGCGCGACAGCACGAAGTCGCGTCTTTCCACGGCACTGGTGTCGGCCGCGGTGTGGAAGGACCAGTCCCGGACGGCGCATGACGAGCTCGACGCGCTTCAAGACCACCTGGACCGGCAGCTGCACGACACCGCGTTCTCACTGCAGGACAACGCGAGCAACATGGCAGGTCTGGAGTCGGTGATCCTGCTGTCGGCTCTGCTGGTCGCCGGCGCGGTCGTCGTCGTGGTCGCCCGCCACCTGCTCGGGTCGCTCGACGTCCTGCGGCGAAGTGCGCTGGACACCGCGAACTACCAACTGCCGCAGGCGGTCGCCGACATTCGCGCCGGTCACGCCACCCGCCCCCGCGTCGAGCAGGTGCCGGTGGAGACCTACGACGAGATCGGCGATGTGGCGCGGGCGTTCGACGACGTGCACACCCAGGCCGTCAACCTCGCCACCGAGCAGGCCGAACTCCGCCGCAGCTACAGCGACTCGTTCATCAACGTGTCGCGGCGCAGCCAGGGCCTGCTGGAGCGGCAGCTGCGGCTGTTCGAGCAGCTCGAACGCGACGAGGAAGACCCCGATCAGCTGGCCACCCTGTTCCAGCTGGACCACCTGGCGACCCGGATGCGCCGCAACAACGAGAACCTCATGGTGCTCTCGGGTGCTGACCCCGCCCGGCGGTTCACGCAGCCGACGTCGCCCGCGGACCTGATCCGGGCCGCGGTGTCGGAGATCGAGCACTACCCGCGGGTGATCGTGCAGCCGTTTCCGGAGGTCAAGATCGTCGGATACGCCGCGAGCGACCTGGTACGGCTGCTGGCCGAACTCCTCGACAACGCGGCGAACTTCTCGGCGCCGGAAACCCAGGTCGTCGTCTCCGGGCAGCGGCGCGGCGACGGGTCGCTGGGCATCGACATCATCGACCGCGGCATCGGCATGTCGCAGGACGAGCTCGCGGCCGTGAACCAGCGGCTGGCCGGCGACGAGGAGATCAAGCTGTCGACGTCCCGGCGCATGGGCCTGTTCGTGGTCGGCCGGCTCGCCGCCCGCCACGGCATCTGGGTGGAACTGTGCCCCGGCCCGGACGCGACCGGACTGTGCGTTGCGGTCGATCTCGGGCCGGAACTGCTGGTGGACGCAGCGCCCTCGGCACCAGTCCAGCGGGCCAACGGCATCGTGCCCAGCGCCCGCACCGCCGACACGCTGGTGGAGGAGTTCGACTGGGAAGCAGCCGAACAGGACGCGGCCGGCCAGCGCCAACTGGTGCGCAACGGCTTCCGCCTGTTCCGCTCCCCGGCCAACGGCGCGCCGCAGGTGCCGCCCGCCGACGCCTTCAACACCGAAGAGATCACCCGGGAGCCCGTGCCGGCCGTCGAGCAACGCAATGGCGTGACGGCACCGACGCCGATCTTCGACGATCTCGCGTCCGCTTGGTTCCGGGCGACTCCGCACGCCGCCACCCGCCCCGCCATCCAATGGCCCGCCCCCTCGGCGGAGGGTGACAGCATGGGAACTTTCCTGTCACCGGCGACAGGAAAGTTCCCTTCCTCTCAGCCTGCCAGGACCAACGGTCATGGGGGCCAGAGCTCGTGGACCTTCTCGAATGACCAGGCCTGGCAGCGGGCTGAGGAAGTCGCGGCGGCGGAACCCGCCGACTACACCTCAGCGGGTCTTCCGCTTCGAGTTCCGCAGGCGAACCTGGTGGCCGGCAGCGCCGACACGGAGCCGGGTGGACGCGCGCGCCCACCCCGCGACCCGCACGCAGCCCGCGGCCGGCTGGCGAGCTTCCAAGCCGGTGTTCGGCGGGGCCGCCACCGCCAGCAGCTGACCTCGAGCAACGGCACCGCGCCGACGGGAGTATCCCCGCAGCCGGACCCGTATCCGCACACCGACAACGGCACCAACGGCGCCCTGGAACCCGAGCCGCTGCTCGACCAGGAAACCGCTGACTACACGCCTGCCGGGCTGCCCCGGCGAACCCCGAGAGCCCAACTGGTCCCGGGATCGGCCACCGAGCCGGACGTCAAGCCGCGTCGCGATGCGGACGTGATGCGTGGTCGGCTGGCCAGCTTCCAGCGCGGTGTCCGCGAAGGCAAGCACAGCCTCCGCGACTCGCCCGCGGCCGACTAGCGCCCGTGACAACCCGAATCAGTGCAGAGGACAGGAGGGCCGATGAACGCCCACAATTCCCAGCCGAACCAGTTCGGCTGGCTGGTCACGGACTTCACCGAACGAGTTCCGGGCGTGGCGCACGCCGTGGTCGTCTCAGCCGACGGGCTGCTGCTGACCGCGTCCGCGAAGCTGCCCACCGACCGGGCCGACCAACTCGCAGCGGTCGCATCGGGGCTGCTCAGCCTTACCCAGGGCGCGGCGCGCTGCTTCGAAGCCGGGACCGTGAACGAGACCGTTGTTGAAATGGAACGCGGCCTCATGCTGCAGATGGCGATCAGCGACGGCTCGTGCCTGACGGTCCTGGCCGCGCCGCATTGCGACATGGGTCTGATCGCCTATGAGATGGCCTTGCTGGTGGAACGAGTCGGCCAGATCCTGACCCCGGAACTGCGATCCCAGTTGCAGGGAACGAATCGTGTGATGACCGGCCAGTCGGTGTGAGGACGGCATGAGCACAGGTCCGGACGCGTCCGGGCGGCACCGCTGGGACGACCGCGAGTCGCCCGAAGCTGACGCCATGGCCGAGGTCTTCAACCGGTTCACCCTCGACAGTGGCCGTCGCGGGCGACGCCGCAAGCGCGCACGAGAGGAACCGGAACCGCAGGGCCCTCCGCAGCCTGCGGCGGATCCGACTTGGCCGTCAGCCGAACCTGCTGAGGCGCCGGCCATGTCTGCCCCCGAGGAAGCCGGCCCTCAGGAGCCCGAAGCCGCAGCAACCTACATCCGGCCGTATGCCTGGACCGGCGGTCGCACGCGAACGAATCACCGCCTGGAACTGGAAACCTTGGTGTCCACCAGCGAGTCATGCCACCCGGCGCGGCTGCAGCGGCTCGAACACCATTCCATCGCCGAACTGTGCCGACACCCACGTTCGGTCGCCGAAGTTGCTGCCTTGCTCGACGTTCCGCTCGGCGTGGCGAAGGTCCTGCTCGGCGACATGGCCGACATCGGTCTCATAACCGTGCACCAGACGGTGAACGAAAACGGCAGCACGTCGCACTTGTTGTTGATGGAGAGGGTTCTGAGTGGGCTTCGTCGGCTCTGAACTTCCGCAGCGCGGGTCTCGTGGAGCAGCGCGCAAACCGCAAGACGCCAGCTTGACTCGATAACTGAGGTGGGCAGACATGACTCCTGAAACGCGACCCCGACCTGTGCACACCGGTCGGTCCACGACCGCGACCTCGGCGAAAATCGTCGTCGCGGGTGGCTTCGGGGTCGGCAAAACGACATTCGTGGGTTCGGTGTCGGAGATCGTGCCGTTGACCACCGAAGCCGTGATGACCGAGGCCAGCAAGGGCATCGACGACCTGCACGCGACACCGAACAAGAACACCACGACGGTCGCCATGGACTTCGGCCGGCTGTCGCTGGATTCGGATCTGATCCTCTACCTGTTCGGCACCCCCGGCCAGCAACGCTTCTGGTTCATGTGGGACGACCTGGTCCGGGGCGCGATCGGCGCCGTCGTGCTCGTCGACACCCGGCGCCTCGCGGACTGCTTCTCGGCCATCGACTTCTTCGAAGACCGGCAGCTGCCCTACATCGTCGGGCTCAACTGCTTCGACGGGACCTTGCTCCACCGGGTCGAGGAGGTGCGGGAGGCCATCGCGATTCCGGCCGACGTCCCGATCGTGACCTGCGACGCGCGAAACCGCGAATCCACCAAGCAGGCGCTGATCAGATTGGTCGAGTACGCCATGCAGTGGTGGATTCGCCGCACCGCTTAGCCGTTGCAGCATGGGAACCTTCCTGTCACCTCCGACCAGAAAGTCCCCTTCGGCACGGCTACCTTTCGCCCTGCATCCCACCGTCCGGCGAGGTGTAGGGGTTCTGCTGCTGGAACAACGAATCGTCGGGTGTTTCGGCGGCCTTGTCCTGTTCACTGCCCAAGGTCACCTCGACCTGCCGCTGGTTGCCACCGGCGGAGTCCGCCACCGTGAGGTTGATCTTCGAGGCGGGCACGTTGGAGCTGATCTGGGCTACCAAGTCCGAGAAGCTGCTGACGGCCCGGTTTCCGACCTTGACGATCGTCTCCCCCGCTTTGAGTCCCGCCTTGTCCGCGGCAGAACCGGGAACGACGGAACTGATGGTCGCCGCACCCGACTGGCCGTTGGTGCCGGTGACACCGAGTTGGGGCTTCGTCGCCACCCCACCGTTGATGAGCTCGTTCGCAACGCGGCTGGCCGTGTCGATCGGGATCGCGAATCCCAGTCCGATGTTTCCCGACGCCTTGCTGTTGGACACGATGCTCGTGTTGATGCCGATCACCTGGCCGTCCAGGTTCACCAGCGGCCCGCCCGAGTTGCCGGAGTTGATCGAAGCATCGGTCTGAATACCGTTGTAGATGACGGGTTGCCCGTTCTCCCCCTGCACATCGACAGTTCGGTTCAAGGCGCTGACGATGCCTGAAGTCACCGTTCCTTCGAGCCCCAGCGGGGAGCCGATGGCGACGACGGACTGCCCGACCGCCAGAGTCGAGGATTTGCCGAGCTCCGCAGGCGTGAGCCCGCTGGCCCCGTTGAGTTTGATCACCGCCAGGTCGTAGGAGGGCGAAGTGCCCACTACGCTCGCGGTCCGCGTTGTCCCATCGGGCAGGGTGACCGTGATCTCGCCGCCTGAGCCGATCACGTGGTTGTTGGTCAACACATAGCCGTCCGGGGAGAGCACCACGCCGGTCCCTTCCGAACCGCTTCTGGCGCCGCGAACGGTGATGTCCACTGTGCTCGATGACGCCTTGCCTGCCGCGAACTGCACGGTGCCGACCTGTGCGTTGACCTGGGTGCCGGTGACAGGATCGTGCTGAGTGATCCCGGAGTTGGTGCCTCCGCCTTCGGCAATGAGCATCCCGCCTCCGACTCCCACACCTCCTCCGACCACTCCAGCGATCAGCGCAGCCGCGACCACGCCTTTCCAACGTCGTGGCTCACCTGTTCGAGGGTTGGCCGGATAGGTGTTCGCTACGCCCGGCGGCGGTCCGGGCGCAGGGCCGAATGATGCAGTGGGAGCGGTTTCCGGCCCCGGCGTGCGCTGCGTGCCATCTCCGTACTCCGGCGATCCGCCGGAACCAGCTGCTGTCATGCCGTCAACCGTGCCGCGCGAAGCTGAGAACTACCTTGGCGCGAGCTGTTGACTTCGTCGGAACTGACCCCCACTGACCGAGCCGCGGAATGGGAAGCATGGGAACTTTCCTTTCACCAGATGACAGGAAAGTTCCCATGCTCGAGGCGTGGAAGCGTGCGGTGGAATGGTCGAGCCCGACACGGGGCCGAAGGTGGACAAAATCAAATGCCCTGGCCTCGGCGTCCTGGATAGTGCTCCGCATGCGTACAACGATCACCACGAACGCAGTCATGCCGTCCACCGGTCGGCGGGTTTTTCGCGTCGTCGAACTGGAGAAACTCGGAATCTCGCAGTCGACATCCTATCGTCGAGCCCGCCCCGGCGGCCCTTGGATGCGGCTCGCTCCCGGCGTTCTACTCATCGTGCCGGGGCCGCCGACGGTCAAAGATCGCATCAACGCGGCGCTGCTGCGTGCCGGGCCCGGCGCTGTGATCACCGGGCTTCAGGCCGCTCGCCTCCTCGGTCTGGAAACTCCTCCGGAGGATGCGGACATTCACGTCCTGATCCCGCACAGCCGGAAGATCCAGAGCTATCCCGGAACGAACTTCGAGCGCACCACCCGTCTACCAGAACCCGTTTTCGTCGACGGCATTCCGGTCGCACCACCGGTGCGGGCCGTCATGGACGGCGCCCGCACCTGGCAGACCTGGGCCGTGACCGAAGACCTATTGGCCGAGGCGATGCAGCGCAAGAACCGCTGCAGGCTGGAAGACCTCATCGTCGAGATGGAGCTCGGCAGCAGGCGAGGAACAGCGGTGCCACGTGCGATTCTTCGCGCATTCAGGAGCACGACGACGCCGTTCCCGGGGTTTCCGTCGCGTGATGCGCCACCAGCGGGCCATCACGATCGGGAGGCTGCCTGAAGATCCACGGCGTTGGCCTCGGGGCTGGTGCTCGACGGGTTTCCGAGGCAGCATGCCAGGCATCGACCGCTGTCGTGGGAGGTGCTGTGGCAGGCGCTGGACAACCGCCGCTTCTGGTCACTGCCCGCCGGATCGTCACCATGGCCGACGAGCCGTATGCGAACACGGCTCGGCCTGCTCTGGCGATCCAGGGCGAGTGGGTCGTCGATGTCGGCGACCTCGGTGACCTGCGCCGCCGCATGCCCGGAGCCGACGTCGTCGACTTCGGGGATGCAACGATCGTTCCTGGCTTCAACGACGCCCACCAGCATCCGACCATGACGGCCGCGAACCAGCGGGGCGTCGATGTGTCCACAGCCAGTTCTCGAGCAGATCTTCTTGAGATGCTCAGGACCCGCGCCCGCGACACACCCCCTGGACAGTGGCTGCTCGGGACGCGCTACGACCACGGGCGGTCGACCGGCGGCACGCCCCTGACCCGGTCGGATCTCGACGAGGTCACCGATGCCCACCCGGTGATCTTGATCAACATCGGTGCGCACTGGGGTGTGCTGAACTCGGCTGGTCTCGCCGCAGCGGGACTGTCCGACGACAGCGTTCCGCCACCCGGCGGCGAGCTCGCCAAGGACGCTGCAGGCCACCTCACCGGGGTGGTGCACGAACAGGCGCTGTTCGACCTGGCGTACCCGTCGCTGTCACGAGGGCGTCCGGTGCTGCCCGATCAGAACCCCGAAGCGGCGTTGGCGCAGTTGAAAAGCACTCTCCGGGCGCTGAACGCCGCAGGAATCACGAGCGTCGGCGACGCGATGGCCGGCCCGACCGAGCTGTCGCTGCTGCAGGAGGCTCATCAACGAGGCGAGCTCACGACGAGGGTCAACGCGCTACTCACCTACCGGCATGTCGACACGTTCCACGCTGCCGGGCTGCGCACTGGATTCGGCGACAACTGGCTCCGGATCGGTGGCGTCAAGGCGTTCGCGGACGGTGCTGTCGCCGGTGGCACCTGCCTGGTCGAGGAGCCTTTCGAAGGCACCGATGATCACGGTATCCAAACGCTCGATACCGATGAGCTCAACAAGCTGGCGTTCCGCGTGCACGCAGCAGGTTCACGACTTGCCATCCACGCCAACGGCGACCGGGCGATCAAGCTCGTTCTCAACGCCCTCGAACAGGCACGAGCGGCACGCCCGGCGATCAAGACCGCGCACCGCATCGAACACTGCAGCATGGTGGATGCCGAAATCCTGGCTCGGATGAAAGCTCTGGATGCCATCGCGGTTCCGTTCGGCAGCTACGTGGCGTTCCACGGCGACAAGCTCCTCGACTACTACGGCGCGGACCGGCTGGAGCGGATGTTCGCGCACCGCAGCATGTTGGATGCGGGTGTTGCTGTGGCCGGCTCGAGCGACTTCCCATGCGGCCCCTTCGAGCCCTTGCTCGGGCTTGCCAGCTGCGTCACACGGCTCTCCACGGCCGGGCGTTCTGCGGGGCGAGCCCTTGGAGCGTCGCAGCGGATCAGCGCGCGGGAAGCCCTCGCGATCTACACCACTGGTTCGGCTCATGCCGCTGGTGAAGCCGCGTTCAAAGGGCGACTGGAGGTCGGCAACCTGGCGGACTTCGTCGTGCTGTCCGACGATCCCCTCGAAGTGGATCCGAAGCACCTGCCAGATATCCACATCCACGAAACGTGGGTCGGCGGCCAGGCGGTCTGGCGCGACGGAGAGGATCCACCATGACTTTCGAAGCGACGGCCTGGGCTGCGACCACCACCGGACGCGATGCCGTAGCCGGGCCCAGCACCATGTCCTGATTGGAGAGAGCATGGGAACCTTCCTGCCACCCATCGTCGAAGGTTCCCTCGGGGAGTCGGATTCAACGGCCGGAGGGATACGTGCTCAAGAATCGAAAATCACTGTGGTGGCTGTTGGGTCCCGTCGTGCTCTACTTGCTGGCGCTTCCGCTTTACAACCGGATCGAACCGGTTGTTCTGGGGCTGCCGTTCTTCATGTTCTGGACGCTGATTGCGACTTTGCTGACACCGGCGTGCATCTGGCTTGCCGCCCGCAAGGATCCGCTGTGGCGAAGCGACCGGCAGCGTACGCGAGGTGATGACGAATGAGCACCAATGCTGCGGTGTCGGTGGGCATCTTCGCCTTGTTCATGCTCGCCGCAGTCGCTCTGGGCCTGCTTTCGCTGCGTGGCCGCGATCGCACGAACCTCGCCGAGTGGTCGATTGGTGGCCGAAGCCTCGGTGTCGTACTGATCTTCGTGCTCATGGCGGGCGAAACGTACACGAGCTTCAGCTACCTCGGCGCCGCCGGCTGGTCCTACAACTACGGGATGCCGGTGTTCTACCTGCTGGCATATCTCGCGATCGGCTTCGCCGTCGGATACGTCGTCGGGCCGATCCTGTGGAACTACGCCCACCGCAACAAGCTCCACAACATCACCGACATCACCGCGTACCGCTTCAACTCGCCGTGGTTCGGAGCCGCGGTGGCGATCCTCACCACGCTGTTCCTGTTGCCGTACATCCAGCTCCAGATCACAGGAATGGGTGTCGTCGTTTCGACGATCAGCTACGGCACGATCGGCCTGGGAGCCGGATACTTCATCGCGTTCGTGGTGACCGAAGCGTTCATCATCTTCTCCGGCCTGCGCGGTAGCGCCTGGGTGTCCATCCTCAAGGACAGCCTCGTGATCATCACGCTGCTGGTCGTTTTCATCTACGTGCCGGTGCACTACTTCGGTGGCCTCGGCCCGATGCTTGATCGACTCGTTTCAGAGCGCCCCGAATGGCTCGTGCTGCCGGGCCACGGCAAGGAGTCCTTGGGCATGCTGTGGTTCGCCACAACGGGACTGCTCAACGGTGTCGTCTACACGATCTTTCCGACCACTGTGGCCGGTTACCTGGGCGCCAAGATCCGGGCGTTCTCCGCCGCAACGCGATCATCATGCCCTTCTACCAGGTGTTGCTGTTCGTCCCGATCCTCCTGGGCTTGGCCGCAGTCTTCGTCGTTCCGGGGCTCGACGATTCCAACCTGGCGATGTTCAAGCTCGTCGTCGACTCGATGCCGGCTTGGCTCGTCGGGCTGGTCGGGGTCGCCGGCGCGTTGTCGTCGATCGTTCCTATGGCCGTCTTCATGCTCGTGATCGGCACGATGTGGGGGCGGTCCGTCCTGGGTGTGCATCCCCGGACAGCGCCGCACCAGAAGCAGCTGTCTCAGCTGGTCACGTTCGCCGTCGGGTTGGTGGCGCTGCTGTTCACGTTCATTTCACCGAGCACCCTGGTGCAGTTGTCGGTCCTCTCGTATCAGGGGCTCGCACAACTCCTGCCGGTGGTGCTCATCAGCTTGCTTTGGAAGCGCATGTCGACCGCGGCGGCCGCCTCCGGGCTCGCTGCAGGGGTGGTCGTCGTCGCCGTGCTTGTCATCACTGGCAACGACCCGTGGCTCGGCATCAACGCCGGCCTGCTCGGACTCGCCGCGAACATCCTGGTCAACGTCGCGGTGACGCTCGCTCGCCCCGCGACTACACCGCCGGAGCGGCTCGCAGTGGACGAGACGCCCGAAGAAGCCGCGGTTCGGGCCTGACCAACGAAAGCATGGGAACTTTCCTGCCACGGTGACAGGAAAGTTCCCATGCTTTCAGCGTTTGGTCAGTTGATGTTGGGCGCGGATTCGGAGACTCCGAACCGGCCGCTTGTGATCGGGTTGCCGCCGATGTCGACGGGGCCGGACGGCACCGGCTTTGCCGTCCGGCACCACTTCTTGGCAATCTCCCATGAGGCGTTGATCAGGGCCTCGGCGTGCGCGAAGGAATACGGCGAGAGACCGACCACCGACGGGGCGGGCACAACGTAGAGCTCACAGCGCGTCGCGTTCAACTGCAGGTCGAGCCGTGCCGCGGACACCATCGCTGCGCCGAGCGCCGCACCGTTCACGCCGCCGACGGATCGCGGTGGTGTCTTCGGCGGTGGCCAGGTCGCGATCGAACCGATCCCGCGCCTGCGCTGGCTGAACTCGAAGGGCTCGGTGCCTCCGCACGGGAGTACGTAAACCCGCTCCGCGCCGCGCTCGACAGCGCGACTGATCGGCATGAACGCCGCTGGGCCACCATCCACCAGCCAGCGATCCCCGACCTTCACAGGTGGGAACATGCCGGGAATCGAGCACGAAGCCACCAGCGGAGGAAGTGCTGGACCGCTCTCGAAGTACACCGGATCACCGGTGTCCAGATCCGTTGTAGTCACGGTCACCGGGATCTGCGCATCTTCCAACCGGCGGAACGGCAGGTTGTTGTACAGCCAGCGCGCCAACCCGTGGTTTCCCATGACGTGGTTCGACAACCCGATCTTCCCTGCGAGAATTCGGCTGGGCTGGATCGGGAAGACGTCTGTGCGCCGCATCGACATCCACAGCTCGCGGAGCTTCGCCGCCCCGCGCGGTGTTGGGTCGCCGGCGAGCCATGCCGCGTTCAGCGAGCCTGCAGAGGTCCCGACGAGCAGGTCGGGTTCGATACCGGCTTCGAACAATGCCGTAACCAGGCCAGCCTGGATCGCCCCAAAGGTGGAGCCACCCGGCAAGACCCATGCCGTGCGCATCAGCAATGTCCCTTCTGCGTTCGTCCTCCTCCGAGGCTAGCTGCGCACACTCGCAGCACACGTCAGGCGTCGCCGGGATCACCTCGACGACGCTGCCGTTTCACCTCCGCACGCCGCTTCTTACCAGCGAGACGACGTTGCTGCGACCCCTTGGTCGGTTTGGTGGGCCGGCGCTTCGGGGCAGGCGGGGAAACTGCCTCGGCGAGCAGCCTGGCCATCCGTTCCCGAGCGGCCTGGCGGTTGGAGAGCTGCGCACGATGCTCGGAGGCTGCGATCGTGAGCACGCCATCGACGAGGCGGTGGGCGAGGCGTTCCATCGCACGTTCCCGCAGGGGTTCCGGAATCGACGTCGAGCGGGCGAGGCCGAAGGACAGTTCGACCCGCGAGTCCGTTGTGTTGACGCCCTGCCCGCCAGGACCGGAGGACCGCGAGAAGCGCTCGGCGAGCTCGAGCGCAGGGATCGTCCAGCGGCTGGTGACGGGCAAGTCTGCTTGCATACCAGTCAGCATGCCTCACGCTGTTTTGGCCGGTCCTGCGGCTGCACCTCGCTCGTCGGAACGCCCCGGCTCCCGTTCGAGCTGGCAGATCGAAGGTTGAAGCATGGGAACCTTCCTGTCACCGCTCTGACAGGAAGGTTCCCATGCTTTGAAAGCCAGCCGCGGGTTACTGGGCTGGGCGCCAGCCGGCGACGCCGCCGGGCACCGGGGCGTCGGGGGCGTATGGCGTGCGGGTGAAGATGAACGTGTTCAGGTCGAGGTGGGTGGGCACACCGTCGTCGTTTCGCCCCACGCGCAGGATCTCGCCCGAGTAGTAGCCGTCCAGCCCGGTCCAGGTGCCATCGGGGTTGGCGCGGAATCGGGATGCCCGCCCACGCCCCTGCCACGGCGAGAGGTCGAGCAGACCGTCGCGGAGCACCCGCAGCACGTAGGGCGTCGGTCCCCAGTACCACTGGCCGGTGAGCTCCAGGAGCCGGAGGTCCGCGTCACTACGGGGTTCCCATGGGGCGGGGATTCGGGGCTCGTGCTTCGCGAGCAGGTCCAGCAGGTCGGTCGCGAACAGCCCCGTGACTCCCGCCGTCGTGTTGGCCATGAAGATCACGCCGGTCTTCTCAGCTGGGTCTGCCCAGACGGTCGCCAGGAATCCGGGCATCGATCCGGTATGGCCGGCGAGCCGACGTCCGCCGTATCGCAGCAGTTGCAGCCCGAGTCCGTAGCCGCCTCGCCATTCGGCCCCGTCGTCGACCGACGCCGGCGATCGCATCTCGGCAACGGTGTCCGGGTGCAGCACCTCGCCGCTGTCGCCGATCACGAAGCGCGCCCACCGGGCCATGTCGTCGAAGGTCGACCACAGCTGGCCGGCAGGGGCCATTGCTCCCGCGTCCTCGGCGGGCTCGGGAAGCACGACGTCCGCCCACGGGTGCACCGCGAATCCCTCTGCGTGCGGCGCGACCGGGCTGAGCGTGGTGCGCTTCATCTCGAGCGGCTCGAGGATTTCGCGCTGCAGCACCTCGCTCCAGGGAGCTCCGCGCAGCCGGGACACCAGCTCGCCCAGCACGCCGAAACCGACATTGGAGTAGTGGAAGCCGTGGCGCGGCGTCGGGCGCAGCGCGGTTTCGTCGATGCTGGCCACGAGTTCGTCGGCGCTGCCACCTGGGGTTCGCTCCCACCACTGCCCGGCGGGCTCCGCGGTCAAGCCGCTTGATTGCGAAACGATTTCACCGATGCTCCGCTTGCCGATCGAGGTGCCCGGGATGTAGTCGTCGAGCTTGTCGGCGAGGTCGAGGCGGCCTTCGTCGCGCAAGCGCATCACGAGCACGGCGACGAAGGTCTTCGTGATCGAACCGACCCGGTACTGGGTGTCCGTTGTGGAGGGCCGGCCGCCGACCTGCCCACGGCTGTCCACCCAGATCGTCTCGCCGTCGCGGATCAGCCCCGCGATCAGCGAGGGAACACGGTTTTCACTCTGCTCCACGGCCAGGCGACGGAGGAGGGCTCGCTGGGTGGAGGGCAGCAGACTCGTCATGCCCCCATGCTTCCACCCTTTGTGAAAAGCGTTGTTGAAGCATTCGGAGTCCCGCGACCGGCCTGCGGTTCAGGTGCGGGTGGCAGGAAGGTTCCCATGCTCGCACCGAAACCCGTCAGCGGCGGGTGCGGCGGGTGACTCCTCGGGAGATCCCGCTCGTCTCCGCCGGGAACCGCACCGGGAGCTTCCCGAGCATGACGAGCACCAGGATGAGCAGAGCGAGCACGATCCACCCGCTCCATCCCAGGAGCCCCGTCGACGCGTTGTCGACCGGGTGCCCGGCCATGCTGAAGACCGTGCCCAAACCGGCCGCCGCGTTGAGGAATCCATGCGCGATGACTGCGGGCCAGACGCTGCGCGACGTGAGCCTGAGCCAGCCCAGCAGCGTTCCCACCAGGGTGCAGAAGCACACCATCATGATGAACGCCACCACGATCGGCAGCGTCGGGTAGTTGTAGCCGAGGATCAGGACCGGTGCGTGCCACAGGCCCCACAGCACACCGGTCGTCAGGAACGCGCCGGGCTGCCCGAGGGGCAGCAGCGCCTGGGTGAGGTAGCCCCGCCAGCCCAGTTCTTCACCGAGCGCTGGGATGACCTGCAGCCAGCCCAGCCCGAAGACCGCAGCGATCTGCGTGAGCGCGAGCATCCCGGGCGACGTCTCGGGCTCCGCGCCCACCACGGTGGCCCCGAACTGCTCGGCCAGTCCGGAGAAACCCGTCCAGTCGGCCTGGTACACCCCGAGCAGGTAGCCCACCATCAGCGCGAGGGTCGCCACCAGCGGCGGCCCCAGCCAGGCGATCAGCGCGTAGGGCCACCACTTCTTGATGCCGCCGGGGTTGGTGATTCCCAGCCCTCGAAGCACCTTCGGCTGCGGGCTGATCCACTTGGTGACCACCAATGCCGCCACCGCCGGCATGAACATCATGAGGAAGAGGACGAGGGGCGCCCAACTCCACGACAGCCCTTCACCGGTCAACCAGAGCGGCAGGGTCAGCAGCCACGCCGGCAAATAGGCGATTGCGACGAAACTGACAACGCCGCGGACGTCCACTCGGTCCTGGTCAATGCTCACTTCGCCAGTTTGCCAAACCTCGCCGAGAGCCGGGCCCTGCAGACAAGGGGGCTCTCGCCGCACGAAACGACGGGAGCCCCTTGCGAACATTGCGGGTGACGGATCACACGCGCCAGCCCATCGACCTCACTCCTTTCGGACGATCGCCCGCAGGATGCGGATCGCGCTGACGACCGAACCGGGCCCCAGAGCGATGCCGAGGAACACGTAGGATGACCAGTCTCGATCGCCCCACACGCCCCAGACGAAAAGCGCGATCGACACTGCTAAGTGGATGGCGAGGAACACGACCCTCGTGACCACGCGCTTCAACGGAGCCACCGCGACTCCCACTGAAAGCGCCCCCACACCTATGACGAGTACGAGAGCCGGAATGATCACGGTTCACCGACCATGTGCGGGATTTGGATGGAACATCCCGTCCGCGCAGAAAGCCATGAAACTATGGTCCTTCAGGCCTGATTATAGATCAAGATTGATTCCCGACGCATTCGCCAAGGCATTCGCATTACTGCAATCACGACATGAACGAACCCCTATGGCGGTATCTCGACCGCCGTTTTACTTTCTCATGAAAAAGCCCGTGCTCATGGCGTGAGCACGGGCTTCAGGTTTGAGCGGCGTCAGGGCCAGCTGGGCAGCGCTGCCGGTGGCAGACCTTCGTGAACCTTCGTCATCGCGGCGAACCAGGTCCGGGCCGGCACCTTGCCACCGTAGATGTTGCCGCCGTTCTTCCCGCACAAGTACGGGGGCGCGTCACCGCCGCCGTCGCAGATTCCCTGGGGGCTGCTGCCGTCTGCGTAGGTCAGGACCGCACCGGCCATCTGGGGAGTCGCAGCGAGGAACGCCGCCGACTGGTGCGCCTGGGTCGTTCCGGTCTTGCCGATCATGGGCCGATTCCAGCCGACGCCCTGCGCTGCCTGGCGTGATGTGCCGTCGGTGTCGTCCTTGCTCATGCCCTGCGCCAAGGCCGCCGCCACCTGCGGGGACACCGCCTGCTCGCATGCGGCCTCGTTGAGCTGCAGCGGGTTGCCGTGCCGGTCCTTGATCTCCTCGATCGGAGTCGGCGGGCAGTAGACGCCGCCGCTCATGATCGTCGCCCCGACGTTGGACAGCTCCAGCACGCTCGTCGGGGTGTAACCGAGGGTGAAAGCGCCCCGGTTGCCCTTTTTGATCACGTCGGCCTGGGACGGGCCGTTCGAGCCATCGGTCTTCAGGGGAAGGCCGCTGGAGTTGACCCCGTTCATGCCGACCCGCAACCCGAGGCGCGAGGCCATGTCCACAACGTTGTTGAGGCCTGCCCTTTCCGACAGTGCCACGAACGCCGTGTTCGGCGACGTGGCCAACGCCATCTGCAGCGTCCTCGGCCCCGGCTGCACGCCGTCGGCGTTGGAGACGGTGTACGGCGCGGTGCCGTTCTTGTACACGCGGGAGGTGTAGGACGGTGGCACGTCGATCGTCTCGTAGACGCTCATGCCCTGCTCGATGGCGGAGGCCGCGGTGAACACCTTGTAGACCGAGCCTGCGCCGAAGGGCTGCACCCGGCTGACGATGTCGTACGCCGTCTGGCCCTTGCTCGCGTCGTTGCCGTAGTCGCGGTTGGCGACCAGCGCCCGCACCTTGTGCTTGTCCTTGCCTGGCTCGACCATCGCCATCGCGTTGGCGATGCCCGCGGTCTGGGTCGGCACCTGGGCTTCGGCGGCGGCCTTGGCCGCGTCGGTGGCCTTGCGGTCGAGCGTCGTGCGGATGGTGTAGCCGCCGGTCTTCAGCTTGTCCTTGTCGATGCCGAGCCGGTTCAGGTAGTCCGTGACGTAGGTGCAGAAGAAGCCGTCGGTGGCACCGTCACCGACGCCGGCGCAGCCGTTCGGCGGCCGGCCGAGCGGCGACATCACGCCGAGCGGTTCCTGCTTGGCCCGCTCCGCGTCTTCCTTGGTGATGCGGATGTTGTTGTTCGGGTCCGCCATCAGGTCGATCACGAGGTTGCGGCGCTGCATCGCGTCTTGCGGGTTGCTGTTGGGGTTCAGCGAACCGGGCTGGTTGACGATCGCGGCGAGCAGCGCGGCCTGAGCGATGGTCAGCTTGTCGGAGGTGGTGCCGAAGTAGGTCTGGGCGGCCGCGCCGACGCCGAAGGTCTGGTTTCCGAACGGCACCACGTTGAGGTATCCGGTGAGGATCTCCTCCTTGGTCATGGTGTGTTCGAGTTCGACGGCGATCTTCGCCTCGCGCAGCTTCCGCGCGATCGTCGACTCCTTGGCCTTCTCGGCCTCCACCTCGGAGTCCGCCGCGACGTGCACGAGGTAGTTCTTCACGTACTGCTGGGTGATCGTGGACGCACCCTGCGCTGCCTCACCGCTGCTGACGTTGGTCGCCAGCGCGCGCATGGTGCCGTGCCAGTCCACGCCGCCGTGGTCCCAGAAGCGCTTGTCCTCGACCGCGGTGATCGCGGCCTTCATGGTGTCCGAGACCTGCTCCGGCGGCGTTTCGATGCGGTACTGGTCGAAGAAGTACGCGATCGGCACGCCGTCCTTGTCCATGACGGTGGACACCTGCGGCATGTCGCGCCTCGCCAGGGAACCCGACATCTTCGACATGGCGTCGGTCGTCTGATTGACCATCGCCCCGGTCCCGGTCGCCATCGGCAGCAACAACGCCGCCACAAGCACACCGGCCAGGACGCATAGCCCGAACATCTTCAACAGCACGCCGCCGCGCACGCCAGCCCCAATCACCAAATGTCCACCCGACTCGACCGCCGATCGCAGGGCCCACCTGGGGCCCTCCCCCGCTCGTCCAACGACCGGCCCGAGAGCGTCCCGTCGGCATCGGCCGACGCCCGCGTTCTCCCTAGCTGTCAGTCGATTCGTTGATATCACATCCGCCGATCCGCGCGGCGTTGCACCGAACGGCCGAGTCCTCGCCGACAGCCCCACGTTCCCGGCCTGGATCACTACACTTGGTGACCACCGGAGTCGATCACCGCGGAGGAGAAATGACCGACCCGTTCCTGGATTCGCTGGCCACCGCGCTCGCCGGGCAGGCCGCTACCGCGCTCGGCGCCGCCGGAAAGCAGGCATTGGAAAAGGTCCGCGACCTCCTGCGCCGGAGATCTCAGAACGATTCGGCAACGAAGGCCGCGCTCGAAGCCGCGGAACAGGATTCGGCGGGCCAGCCGCAGGTGAAGGCCCTGGCCGAACGGCTGGACCAGGTTTGCGCGGAGGACGCCGAGTTCGCCGAGGAGCTGCGCGCCGAGGGCGCCGAGGTGCACAAGGAGATCTCGGCCACCGGCAACGCTGTGGTCAACATCAACACCGGCAACGCCAAGAACGTGATTCAGGCGCGCAACATCCAGGGCGGCATCACGCTCAACTAGCGTGGCGATCCGACTTGTTCAGGTCCGCCAGGTACTGGTTGTAGGCGGCGAGCTCCGGATCGTCCTCGGTACCGACCGGCGGCGCCGGCGGCGGCACCAGCGGCCGCTTCCGGCGCGCGGCCGGCTGGGCCTCGACCTGCGGCGCGCCTTCTTCCCGGAGCGCGGTCTCCGCGGCTTCCGGCTCTGCCTCGTCCTGATCCCGGTGCGCTTCCATGCGCATCAGCCGGACCCACAGGAAGATCGTGAACACGCCGAACAGCGGCCACTGCAACGCGTAGCCGAGGTTCTGGAAGCTTCCCCCTGCTTCGTGCGCGCGATCCCACTGCCACACGGCCAGGAAGCCGGTGGCGACCGCGGCCACGACGAAAAGCGCGTGCAGGAGCAGCCAACGCGGGGTCAACAGGCTGCGGAACACACCTCGAATTCTAGGCGGTCCCGAGCTGCGGGGTGGCCCGGTGTCGTCACGGGCTGTTCACTCCGATCGTCAGGTGCCGGATTCGCCGATCCGCTGAAGCGCGATTCGGCCGGCTGAAATCCCACGACATGTGTCCAACCACACACCGACGGTCTTACGCGTGGTGACAGGAAGGGAACCTTTCTGTCACCACGACCGGCCCGGCTCGTGAGGCGAGTGACAGGAAGGTTCCCATGCTGCGGCCCTTCCGACCGGTGGGCGGCAGAGGCGTTGGGTGACAGGAAGGTTCCCTTGCTCTCAACCCCGCCGGCGGTGGGAGGCGGCCAGGGGCGTGCCGACGGCAATGAGGATCGCCGCAACGGCGAAGGTCACCGGATAGCCGGACAGCGTGACCAGGGCGCCGAAGCCGATCGAGCCGAGGCCCTGGCCGGCGTCGTAGGCGATGTTCCAGGCTGTGCTGGCCACCCCGGACGCCGTGCGCTCGAACATCACGATCAGGGTGATGTTCTGCACCGCGCCGAACCCGGCGCCGAAGGCAGCCGCGCCGACCAGGGAAACCGGGGCCGCACCCCACGCCGCGACCGCGAGCAGACCCGTGCCCAGCGCGGCCAGCAGCACGGCCGGCACCAGAACCCGGCTGTGCCCGAGCCGGTCACCGAGCTGTCCGGCGGCCCACCGGCCGAGCATCGTGGCGGCGCCGAAGGCCAGCAACGCCGCCGGGGCCACCGATCCTGCGACGGCCAATGGCAGGAACGCCGTGAGCCCGCCGGCCGCGATCGCCGCCGTGGTCATGACGGTCCACGACGGCAGCAGAGCCAGCGGGAACGCCGAGGTGCCGGACCGCTCCACGGTCTTGGCCCGCACTCGCGACATGCCCAGCGCCGCCGCGGTAGCAGCCACCGGCAGCGCCCCGGCGATCCAGAACAGCGGGCCGAAGCCGATCGTCTGCGTCAGCCACACGCCGGCGGGCAGGAAGAGGACGTTCGGCAGCCCGATCGACAACCCGTAGAGCCCAGCCGCCCGGCCGCGTTGCGCAGCGGGCACCAGCTCGGCCACCAGGGCGGCGCCGGTCACGGTGAGAAGGCCGAAGCCGACTCCGCGCAAGCAGGAAACACCGAGCAGCAGCCACAGCTCGCTGGACAGCGCGTACAACGGGGTGGGCAGTCCGATCAGCACCGTGCCCAGCGCGAAAGCGATTCGATGGTCGATGCGCTTGAGCAGCCACGGCATGCCCAGCTGGGTCAGCACGGTCACGAGCATGAAGACGGCGTTGGTCGCCCCGGCCGCGACCTCGCCCGCGCCGCCCGCGACCGCCCATAGCGGGAGGACCGGCATCAGCAGCACATATCCGGCGAAACCGCTGACGGTCGCTACCAGGAGAAGCCGAAAAGACCGGTGCTGCAACGCCGTCCTGTCCTTGGTGGGGGATTCAACCGAGACTTGCACGAGTTCTTGATAGGCCCCGCGACCCCGCTTTGTCCATCCGGTCCAAGAAGTCCGAGATGCGCACTCATGGCCGATTGTGGCTTTCGCCTAGATCGGTTTGGCTTGGGCCGTCACTGCGACGGCGAGGAGTTTCTGCATGAATCGGATGCGAGCACTGGCGCTGGCGGCCGTGGTCGCGGGATCGGCGTTCGTTCCCGCGGCGGCCACCGCACCGCTGACGATGGCGGCCCCGCCGCCGTGCAGCGAGGAGCCCCGGGAGAACCCGATCAGTGAGTTCACCAGCTACGACGAGCTCCTGGTCGAGCTCGACCGGATCGAGCGGGTGAGCGCGGGGCGCGTCGCGGTGGAAACCGTCGGCGAATCCAACCGGGGCCGCGACATGCTCCTCGCGCGCGTCGGTACCGGCCCGAAGGTCGCGCTCGTCACCGCCGAGATCCACGGCAACGAGAAGACCGGGCCGGATGCGGTGCTGGATCTGCTCGACTTCCTGGGCACCTCGGATTCCAGCCGGGCCAAGCAGATCCGCGAGCAGCTGACCGTGGTCGCGATGCCGAAGATCAATCCGGACGGAGCGGCGCTCGATCGCCGCGGCAACGACATGACGTGGCAGGAGGTGCAGGCGCGCTTCCCGCAGCTGGCGACCACGCCACCGTCCTGGAACTACTACACGGAGCCCCGGCAGGGCGACGACTACTCGCAGCGGCCCGGTTTCGACGTCAACCGGGACTACAACCCCGACCTCGACTACCAGCCGCAGCCGCAGGACTTCCCCGGCAGCAGCGACCGGCCGGGCTGGTTCATCAGCCCGGAGACGCAGGCGGTGCGCGACGTCTACCGCTCGCTGCAGGCCGAGTTCGGCGCGGTCGACACCTACATCGACCTGCACCACCAGGGCGCCTGCTACACGGTTCCGGGTACCGACCGGTTCGTGACCTTGAGCCTGTCCGGCAAGTTCGTCGCCGACCCCGCCAGCCCAGAGGGCGCCGCGTACGCCGAATTCGCCGGCACCTTCCGGCCGGAGTACTCCAAGCAGCTCAACGTGGCCGCGTACAACGCGTTGCAGGCCGCGGCCAACCGCAATCCTGAATTCGGCAACATCACCCTCTACCCCCAGGACACCAACCTGCCGGGCACGGGCCTCGGCACGTTCCAGCTCAACGGCAGCGGCGCGGTGCTGTTCGAGGTCCGCGGCCAGACCCAGACGCTGGGCGAGGAGCACCGCGCGATGCTGACCCGAGCCGTCTACATCGGACTCGACGGGATCCTCTCGTCGGTCGCCAGCGGCCAGGTCGAGCACCTCGACCCCGCCGCCTACGACCGCATCCCGCCCACCGACCGCGGCAAGCAGACCATGACCGCCACCACCGACATCGAGTGACGAAACCCGGCACACGACTGGCGGCGCTCGTCGGCTGCGTCCTCACGCGGCGGCGAGCGCCGTTCGTCGATACCGGATGCCTCTGGAAATCACCTGGTCACAGCGCCTGCTCGACCGGTGGGTGACAGGAAGGTTCCCATGCTCTCATCAGGCATCCGGTGGTTGTCGGGGTTTGGTGGTTCGGATCGCGAGCTGGGCACATGCCGCCGCGGCCAGGGCCGCCGCCGCTAGCGCGAAGACGACTGTGCTGAAGGCGGTCACCGCTTCCGGCCCACTCGTTGGCGCCAGGTCCAGGTAGATCGCGCCGAAGACGGCGACGCCCACGGCACCGCCGATCTGCAACGTCGTGTTGAACAGTCCGCTCACGTCCGGTGCGTGGCGCGTTTCGACGACGCTCGTCAGGTGGTCGAGCGTGGCGCTGAACGCCGCTCCGTACCCCAGCCCGCCGAGCCCGAGCAGGACGATCAGCAGGGGCCCGCTGGAAGCGGCGTCCCACCACCGGCCCGAGCCGATCCCGGCGAAGGCGGCGGCGAGCAGCAGATTCCCGGCCGGTGCGGCCGATCTCCTCAAGCGCGCGGGCATCCGGCCGAGCAATGGACCCGAGACACCGAAGGCCGCCACCCAGGACACCAGGACCAGCCCGGAATAGGTGGCGCTCTCCCCCAGCCCTTGCTGGAGGTGGAGCGCCAGCACGAACAGCAGCGCGAAGTACGTGGCCCGCACTGTTGTCTGCGCGACCATCGCCCACACCACCGGCGCCCGCCGCAGCAGGCCCAGCTCGACCAGTGGCCGTGCGGCGCGGCGCTCGACCACGACGAACAGCGCGAACGCGAGTGGGCTGGCCGCCAGGCACAGCCGCATCCACGTCGGCCAGCCCATCTCCCGCCCCAGGATCATCGGGGCGATGAGCAATGCGAGCGCCGCGGCCAGGACCGCCGCTCCTGGCAGATCCAGTCGCTCCGTGCTGCGTACCCGGTCCGCGGGCAGGAAGAACCAGGCGGTCACGAACAGGGCCGCGCCGATGGGCACATTGATCAGGAAGACCGGACGCCACCCGGCGCCGAACAGGTCCGCGGAGACCAGCAGGCCGCCGAGCACCTGCCCGATCACCGCGCTGCCCGCGAGGGTCACCGCGTAGAGGCCCAGCGCCCGGGTGCGTTCGTCGTCCCGGAAGTTGAGCTGGATTCCGGTCAGCACCTGCGAGGTCATCAACGCCGCCCCGGCCCCCTGCACGATCCGCGCGCACACCAGCAGAAAGGGTGTTGGTGCGAGCCCGCAGCCCAGCGACGCGAGTGTGAAGACCGCCAGGCCGAGCAGGAAAATCCGCCGGTAGCCGCGCATCTCGCCCAGCCGCGCGCTGGTGATCAGCAGCACCGCGAAGCTGAGCGCGTAGCCGGAGACGATCAGCTCCAGCTCGGCACCAGTGGCGGCCAGGTCATCGCGAACCGACGGCGCGGCGACGTTGACGATGGCCACGTCCACGTTGCCGAGGAACATCCCGCCCAGCAGCGCGGTGAGCTGCCCGCTAGCGCCACGCCGCCGTGACAACGTTTCGGTCATCGAGCTCCTCTTCACCATGTCCCGGCCTGATGCCTGGCATGAGTGAATCGGAGCGCGACGACAGATGCTGGCGAACTTCGGACGTGGAAATCCGGCTCAGCGCAGTGGACTCAGTTCCCGAGTTCGTCGAGCGCCGCCTGCGCCACGGCGAGCTCCGCGCGAAGTTGCTCGACGCGCTGGCGCTGCTGCTCGCGAGCGGCGTCGATCAGCGGTTCCACCGCTGCCGCGACGTCGTCGTGCAGCGCCTTCGCCGCTTGCGCAACCGCGTTCGCGGCGACGGGCGTCGGGCGCACCACGCGCTTCTTGCCGGCGCTGACCTCGACGCTCCACTGGCCGTCCTGGTCCGCCGTCAGGGTCACCGTCGCCCCGCCGATCGGCTTCGCCTGCCGTGGTTTGCGGCGTGCCGCCGACTCCGCGGCCGGCGTCGTCGACGCAGCGGCCGGAGCTGCGGCGGGCTTGGGCTTCGCCGGGGCGGCAGGCTTCGCCGGTGTGGCGGGCTTCTCCTGCGCCGCCGGTGGCTTCGCCGCAGCCGGTGCCGGTGCCGGTGTGGCAGGGCGTGGCTTCGCGGCGGGTTTCGCCGGCGGCTCGGGTGGTGCCGCTTTCTTGCGGGGTGGTTTGACCTTCGTGACCTCCGCGGCGGAGAAGGACAGCACGTCCTTCGAACCGGCCGGGCGGACCTGGATGAAGTCGCCCTCGGCCGGTTCGCCGAGCGCGACGACCTTGCCGGAGCGGCCTTCCTGGACGCCCACGGCCGAGCCGGTGAACCACACCGTCGGTGTGGTTCCGGCGTTCAGCTCTTCGCGGATCCCGCGCAGCTCATCGGACGACAGCGGTGACATCGCCACCCCTTGCTCAAGGGTGAGCCCCTTCGGGGCTGTTAGACAGTGACGGCACCACTATATCGAACGCCCGTGCGAAGCTTCAACGGGATTGGCCTGCGGTCGTCTCGTAGTCCGCCATGTCGGCCTTCCGGGTGCGCTGCCAGTACTTCCAGGTGAATCCGGGCCAGATCGTGCGGTTGACGCCGTTCTCGTCGAGGTACCAGCTCCGGCACCCTCCGGCCGACCACACCTCGTCGGCCAGTTCGGACTGGATCTCGGCGTTGAAGGCGTCCTGCACCGACTTCCGCACGTCGATCTGCCCGACCTCGTCGCGGCAGATCGGCCGCAGGCAGCTGAGCACGTAGTTGATCTGCGATTCGATCATGAACACCACGGAGTTGTGCCCGAGCCCGGTGTTGGGCCCCAGCAGGAAGAACAGGTTCGGGAAGCCGGAGACGGTCATGCCGAGGTAGGCCTCCATCCCGTTGCGCCAGGCGTCCTGCAGCTTGCGCCCGTCGCGGCCGACGATGCTCAGGTGGTCGAACGCGTCGGTGACGTGGAAGCCGGTGCCGTAGATGATCGCGTCGACCTCGTGCTCCTCGCCGTCGCCGGTGACCACGGATCGCGACCGGACCTCGGCCACCCCGCTGGTCACGAGGTCCACATTGGACCTGTTGAGCGCCGGGTAGTAGTCGCTGGAGAGCAGGATCCGCTTGCAGCCCATGGCGTAGTCCGGGGTCACCGCGGCGCGCACCTTCGGGTCCTTGACGGCCTTGCGGATGTACCGCTTGGACAGCTGCTCGGCAAGCTTGCCGAGGCGGCGGTTGAACACCGCGAAGTAGCGCGCTTCGAGGGTCCAGTACAGCGCCGCGCGGGCGGCCCGCTGGAGCAGCGGGACGTTGCGGAACAGGCGCTGCACCGACTCCGGGATGGGCCGGTCGGGCTTGGGCTGGATCCACGGCGGGGTGCGCTGAAACAGGTGCAGTCGAGCCACTTCCTTGGCGATGCGCGGCACGAACTGGATGGCGCTCGCCCCGGTGCCGATCACCGCGACCCGCTTGCCCGCCAGGCCGAAGTCGTGGTTCCACTCCGCGGAGTGGAACACCTCGCCCTCGAAACCTTCCACGCCGGGCAGTTCCGGGTAGCTCGGGATGTGTAATGCGCCGACGCCGGACACCAGCGCGCGGCCCACGTACTCGGTTCCGTCCGCAGTGGACACGGTCCAGGTGTTGGCGTCCTCGTCGTACTCGGCGCCGGTGAATTCGACGCCGTAGTGGATGTGGTCGCGGACCCGGTACTTGTCCGCGCAGTGCTGCAGGTAGTCGGAGATCTCGCCCTGCCTGGCGAACATCCGGGACCAGGACGAGTTCTGCTCGAAGGAGAACGAGTACATCAGGGACGGCACGTCGCAGGCGCAGCCCGGGTAGGTGTTGTCCCGCCAGGTGCCGCCGAGGTCGGCAGCCTTCTCCAGCACGATGAAGTCGCTGATCCCGGCCCACTTGAGCCGGATCGCCATTCCGAGCCCGGAGAAACCGGTCCCGACGATGATCACCGAAGTCCGGTATTTGCGCTGGTCCCGCGTTTGCCGTTGCACCATCAGGCCCTCCTCGGACACCGGAACGACTGACTACCCAGCAGTAGCTTACTACGAGTAGGTTACTTGCGGTAGGGTGCTTTCCGTGGAGACGCAGCAGGCACCGACCACCGGACGCAAGCGGATGCCCCGAGCCGAGCGGGAACGCCAGATCCTCGCCGTCGCCGAGCAGGTGTTCGCGGCGGACGGCTACCAGGGCACGTCCATGGACGACATCGCGGCACGGGTCGGACTGTCCAAGCCGATGCTCTACGAGTACTTCGGCTCCAAGGAAGGACTGCTGCTCGCCTGCCTGCAACGAGCCAAGCGCGAACTGCTGGAAGCGACCACGGTCGCGGCGGCCGGCGCGGCCACCCCCGAGCAACTGCTGCACGACTGCCTGCTGGCCTTCTTCAAGTTCAGCGACGACCACGCCCAGGCCTGGGCGCTGCTGCGCAACGAGTCCGCGGTGCCGAGCTCATCGGTGAGCAGCGAGCTGGAATCGATCCGCATGCAGCAGATGGAATTCACCTCGGGGCTGATGAGCGCCGCGCGCCCCGACCTCGATCCGGTGCAGCTGGAGGCGTTCGCGGAGGCGATCATCGGCGCCTGCGAACGCCTCGCCCTGTGGCGGGACCGCCGCCCGGAGATCACCGCCGAACAAGCCACCGGGCACCTGATGGCCCTGTTCGCTCCGAGCCTCACCCCGGCCCCCTGACTCCACCCGCCCGCGAGGCGCCCCAGCCACCGACAGGCCTCGGGGCGCTGGTTGCAGCATGGGAACCTTCCTGTCACTCCACGCCTGTCGCAGGGCTGCGCCTTTGGAGCATGGGAACCTTCCTGTCATCCGTCCCCAAGCCGGAGCACCGCGCGCGGTGTTGTCGGCGCGAGATCGCGAGTGCCGGACAACAGGGGCCGAGGCGCTGACCTGAGCAGCGGGCCGCGCCTCCCGAATTTCACTCGTTCGGGCGATGATCGGGAGTTGGGAGTCAAGATCGACCGGACGTTCTCCGATACCGAGTCAGCCGTGCCAACACGCCCGACCCAAGGAGAACAAATCTTGCGCCCCTGGACCACGCGCACAGTAAAGGCAGCCGTTGTGGCCGCGGGGTTCGCCGCAGTCGGAACCGGTGCCGCCGCTGCTGCGGAGAGCATCGACCTCCCGAAGCCGGACCTGTCGTCCTTTCCGGACAACATCGGGGTCCGCGCCCCGTTGAACACCTGCCAGTTGCAGAACGGCCCCGGGTACAGCCCGACGAAGGCGCCGTGCGCGGACACTCAGGTGTACGCGAACACCCCGAACATGGTGAAGAAGGTGGGCGCGGACATCACCACCACCGCCCGCGGGATCGGCGGGGAGCTGCGGGACGGCCGCCCGGTGCTCGCGCCCGGCAAGCCGAACCAGGTGCTCGGCCACGTCTTCGCCGAGACCACCCGCGTCGCGCAGATGACGAAGACCCGCCCGACCATCGGCGGTTCGGTGGCCCCGGACCACCTCGGCGTGGCCTCCGAACGCATTCCGGGAGCCACGTTGCTGGACACCGAGGTGGGGCCGCGCGAGCCCGGACACCAGGGCATGTCCACGCTGGACACCGCGGTCGACCTGACCGCGGCCCAGGGCTACGCGACGGAACCGCTGGCCAACCCGGTCGGCGCAGCCGCCTCCGCTCTGCAGCGCAATCTGCTGCAGAACTCCGGCGAGCAGGTCGCCCTGCCACAGCCCGAGAAGCTGGTGCCCGCGATCGAGAAGACCCAGGTTGCGTCGGAGCTCGACGGCGGCGCGACGGACGTCGCGCAGCAGGTCACCGGCAGCCTCCCGAAGGCTCCGGTGCACCGGATCACCGGCCAGCTCCCGTCGGTCGGCGACGTGGCCCGCGCGCTGCGCTGATTGCGATCGGATCAAGTGGTCCCGGACATCGTTCCGGGGCCACTTTTTCGTTTCCGGACAACGGACCAGTAACGCTCCACAGTGGATCGCTCACTCCATCGTGGGAAATTGCCGGAACACGCCCGGAGCGGTTCGACTTCGCCTGCGGGCATGGGCAAACTCTGCCGCGCGGTCGCCGTTGCACGGGGCATGATCCCGCGTTTTCCCGGTCGCCGCAAGGGATGAACCCGAAATGTTCAGTCACCTAAGGAGAAGCACAGTGCGTACCGGTGCTCGTATTGCTGGTGTTGCCGCAGCCGCCGCTGCGATGATGGCCATCGCCTCCCCGGCCTTCGCCGACAGCGCGAACAACAACGGCATCAACCTGCTGGACGACAACAACGTCAGCGCCGTTCCGGTGCAGTTGTGCGGCAACAACGTTGCCGTCGCCGCCCTCGTGGTCCCGATCCTGTCGCCGCAGATCAACAACTGCGTCAACGCGCCGATCGTCGACCACCCCAAGCGCTGATCACGACCAGCGGAAGAGGCGCCGGGCCCGCGTTGGCCCGGCGCCTCTTGCATCCGCGAGTTCGGCGGCTACGAAGCCTCGCGCGTCACGCCGCCGTGGCGGCGACGATGCCCCCATCGGGTTCGCCGAGGTCGAACGGCTCCCCCGCCTCAGCGCGGCGGACCAGCGAGCCCGGCGGCTCGAACCGCTCGCCGTAGCGTTCCGCCAGCTCCCGGCAGCGGGCGACGAATCCGGCCAGCCCGCCCGGGTAGCCGTTCATGTACTGCACGACTCCACCGGTCCAGGCGGGGAACCCGATGCCGAAGATCGAGCCGATGTTGGCGTCCGGCACCGACCGCAGCACGCCCTCGTCGAGGCATTTGACGGTTTCCAGCGCCTCCACGAACAGCATCCGCTCCTTGAGGTCGGTCAGGCTCACCTCGGACGGATCCCGCTCGGCCGCACCGAAGTGCTCGGCCAGTCCCGGCCACAGCCCGACCCGCTTGCCGTCGACGTAGTCGTAGAAGCCGGCGCCGCTGGAGCGGCCCTTGCGGTCGAACTCGTCGACCATGCGGTCCAGCACCAGTTCGGCCGGGTGCGGCGTCCACGTCCCGCCGGCGGCCTCGACGGCGCGCCTGGTCTCGTCGCGGATCTTGCGCGGCAGCGTCAAGGTCAGCTCGTCGAACAGCTGCAGGACGGGCGCCGGGAATCCGGCCTGCGCGGAGGCCTGCTCGATGGACGCCGGGTGCACGCCTTCGGCGAGCATCGAGACGCCCTCGTTGACGAACGTGCCGATGACGCGGCTGGTGAAGAAGCCGCGGCTGTCGTTGACCACGATCGGCGTCTTGTTGATCTGCTGCACCACGTCGAACGCGCGCGCCAGGGCCCGGTCGCTGGTGTGCTCGCCGCAGATGATCTCGACCAGGGGCATCTTGTCGACCGGGGAGAAGAAGTGCAGGCCGATGAAGTCCTCGCGGCGGCGCACGCCCTCGGCGAGGTCGGTGATCGGCAGCGTGGAGGTGTTGGAGGCGATCAGGGCGTCGCCGTCGATGACGTCCTGCACCTCCGAGTACACCTGGTGCTTGATCTTCGGGTCCTCGAAGACGGCCTCGATGACCAGGTCGCAGCCGGTCAGCGGGTCGACCTGGTCGGTGGGCGTGATCCGGGCCAGCAGCTCGTCCGCCTTGGCCTGCGTCGAGCGGCCCTTGGCGATGGCCTTCTCCAGCAGCTTCGCCGAGTAGTCCTTGCCCTTCTCGGCCGCCGCGAGCGAGATGTCCTTGAGCACGACCTGCATGCCCGCCTTGGCGCACACGTAGGCGATGCCCGCGCCCATCATGCCGCCGCCGAGCACCGCGACCTTCTTCGCGTGCCATTCGGGTTCACCGGCCGGGCGGCTGCCGCCGGAGTTGATGTGCTGGAGGTCGAAGAAGAACGCCTTGCTCATGTTCTTGGCGGTCTGGCCGCAGACCAGCTCCACGAAGTAGCGGCCCTCGACGGCGAGCGCGGTGTCGAAGTCGACCTGCGCGCCTTCCACCGCGGCGGCGAGGATGTTGCGCGGGGCGGGCAGCGGCGCGCCCTTGAGCTGCTTGCGGAGGTTGGCGGGGAACGCCGGGAGGTTGGCGGCGAACTTCGGGTTCGACGGCGTGCCACCGGGAATCTTGTGCCCCGGCCGGTCCCAGGGCTGGGCCGCCTCGGGGTTGGCCTTGATCCAGTCCTTGGCGGCCGCGATCAGCTGCTCCGGCGTGTCGACGAGCTCGTCGACGATGCCGATCTCCGCGGCCTTCTCCGGGCGCAGCCGCTGGCCCTGCAGCAGCACGTTCAGCAGGGCGTCGGCGATGCCCAGCAGGCGGACCGTGCGGACCACGCCGCCGGCGCCGGGCAGCAGGCCGAGGGTGACCTCGGGGAAACCGAAGCGGGCCTTGGGGTCCTTCAGCGCGATGCGGTGGTGGCAGGCCAGCGCGATCTCCAGGCCGCCGCCGAGGGCGGTGCCGTTGAGCGCGGCGACCACCGGCACGCCGAGGGTTTCGAGGCGGCGGAGCTGACGCTTGACGCCGGTGGTGGTTTCGGCGACCCGTTCGGCGTCGCCGGGGCGGGCCTGGACCAGCTCGCGCAGGTCACCGCCGGCGAAGAAGGTGCTCTTCGCGGAGGTGATGACGACACCGGTGATGTTGTCGCGTTCGGCTTCCAGACGCTGCAGGGTTTCGTCCATGGAGCGCTGGTAGCGCTCGTTCATGGTGTTGGCCTGCTGCTGCGGGTCGTCCAGGGTCAGCACGACGATGCCGTCGGCGTCGGACTCCCAGCGGATGGTGTTCTGCTCGCTCATGTGTGATGTGTCCTTCAGCCGATCCGTTCGACGACAGTCGCGATCCCCATGCCGCCGCCGATGCACAGCGTGGCCAGGCCGTAGCGCTGGTTGCGGCGTTCCAGCTCATCGATGAGGGTGCCCAGGATCATCGCCCCGGTGGCGCCCAGCGGGTGGCCCATCGCGATGGCCCCGCCGTTGACGTTGACCTTGTCGTGGGCGACGCCGAATTCCTTCATGAACTTCAGCGGGACCGCGGCGAAGGCCTCGTTGATCTCGATCAGGTCGATCTGGTCGATGCTCAGGTCGGCCTTGGCCAGCGCCTTGCGGACCGCCGGGCCGGGGCCGGTCAGCATGATCGTCGGGTCGGCGCCGCTGAGCGCCGCGGCGACGATGCGGGCGCGGGGGCGCAGCCCGGTGCGCTCGCCGAGGGATTCGCTGCCGATCAGCGCCAGCGCGGCGCCGTCGACGATGCCGGAGGAGTTGCCGGCTGTGTGGACGTGGTCGATGCGCTCCACCCAGTGGTACTTCTGCAGCGCGACGGCGTCGAAGCCGCCGAGTTCGCCGATGTCGGCGAAGGACGACTTCAGGCCGCCGAGGCCGTCGACCGTGGTGTTGGCGCGGATGTGTTCGTCACGGTCGAGGACGGTGACGCCGTTGCGGTCGGTCACCGGAACCACGGAGCGGGCGAAGCGGCCGTCGGCCCAGGCCTTGGCTGCGCGGGTCTGCGACTCGGCGGCATAGGCGTCCACAGTGGACCTGTCGAAGCCTTCGATGGTGGCGATCAGGTCGGCGCCGATGCCCTGCGGCACGAAGGAGGTGGCGAAGTTCGTTTCGGGGTCCATCGCCCAGGCTCCGCCGTCGGAGCCCATCGATACCCGGGACATGGATTCGACGCCGCCGGCGAGCACGGCGTCCTCCCAGCCGGACCGCACCTTCTGGGCGGCGATGTTGACGGCCTCCAGGCCGGACGCGCAGAAGCGGTTGAGCTGCACACCGCTGACGGTGTCGGGCAGGCCCGCGGCCAGCGCGGCGGTCTTGGCGATGTCGCCGCCCTGGTCGGCGACGGGCGAGACCACGCCGAGCACGACGTCGTCGATCAGCGCGGGATCCAGGTCCGGGTGGCGGCGCTGCAGCTCCTGGATCAGGCCCACCACCAGGCTGATCGGCTTCACCCCGTGTAGCGACCCGGTTTTCTTGCCGCGACCGCGTGGTGTGCGGATCGCGTCGTAGACGAACGCCTCGGACATGTGTGGCGTGCCTCCTCGTTGCGGCAGGTGCTCCACCTAGAGTGTGACACCAGCACTGTCACAGTCAAGATGCTCTTAACCTGCCCGTTTGCCCTCTCCTATGGGGCAGATATGGGGCAAGCATGCTTCACGAGCACCTGAGCAGGCCTCCAGGCGCTTGCTTCCAGTCCTACCACCTTGAGTCAGGCGAGGTGATCCGATGACGCGCGAGTAAGGATCATGGTCGGCAGCCCGGAAGAGGCCGTGGCGATCCAGGCCGCGTTGGCGACCGTGCTGGACGTGGTCGGCGGAGACCGCGACTACCCGATGCGGAACGGGTTCGGGGTCCGTCGTTATCTCGAAGTCCGGTTGCCGCAAGAGCGGACCGTCCGGGCGACGTCTACCTGAGCCGATCGGCCAGAGCTCGCACGCTGACCGAGCAGTGTTCGGAATGGGACAGCCCCCGGCAGCAGGAATGCCGGGGCTGTTCGCGGTGTCGTGGTTCAGGCGTTGAACTTGTCCACCTTCACCGCGGCGAGGAAGTCTGACCAGCGCTCACTGGCGAAGCTGAGCAGACCGCCGTCACGGTCCTTGGTGTCGCGCACCGCGGCGTTGTGGCCAAGGCGACCGACCTCGATGCAGTTGTGGGTTCCGCTGTGGCTGGACTTGCGCCACCCGTCGATGGTCACGGCGGTCATCCTTCGGTCTGGTGTCGGTACTCGGCGGCGAGCTGGTGCAGGATGGCGCGGGCTTCGTCGCCCTCGCACGCCACCAGCCATAGGCGGTCCATGAGCCGGTGGTAGATGGCGACCTGTTCGGGGTCGTCGATGGTGAGTTCGGCGGAGACGTGCTCGACCTGGACCAGGTCGTCGAACATGGTGAAGCCGTTCATTGTGATGTTGGGCAGTCGCCGGAACGCGGGTAGCACACCGAACCGCAGGCCGGGGATGTCGACGGCGGACACGAGCCGGTCGAGCTGCCCAAGCATGGCATCGGGCGGCGCTACCGGGTGTTGTAGAGCGTGCTGGGACACGATGAGCTCGATTTCTTTGCCCTGGTAGAGCACTTGTTGCCGCTGTAGACGGACTCGCACCGACGCCTCGATGTCCGAGTCCGGCGCCTGGAGGAGTTCGGCTTGGATGCGGAACACGGCGCGTGCGTAGTCCGCAGCCTGGAGCAGGCCAGGCACGACGCCGAATTCGACGTTGCGGATGCGGGTCGCGGCGTGTTCGTTGTCGAAGCTCTGTTGCTGCCGTGCGCGGTGGCCGGCGCGGAGCTGCGCCCGCCACGCGGCTTTGCTGATACGCAGCTCGGACAGTTCGTCGAGCGGGGCGCGTTGGTTCAGGCGGCGCGGTGCCGCCCCTCGGGTTCGTTCGCCGTGTCCGGCGGAAGTCCGGTGGGCCCGCGCCCACCGGACGCCCCCGCGTGCTCAGTTCTTCGGGAAGTCCACCACCGCGCCGGTGTCGCGGTGCCATTCGACGAAGCCGTGCTCGAACTCGCTCGCCCGACCCTGCGGGATGTCGTGCTCGCCGGTCATCGGGTAGCCCAGGTAGGAACGCTCCCAGCCCAGCTGCGACCAGCGAACCCGGATTCCGCCGTACACCTCGTGTGCCCCGGTCTGCGACGTCCAGTAGATCGACGCCCCACCGGTGCCGGTGAAGTGGTTGTACCGGCCTCGCCCGTCCGGCGTGCCCAGCTCGTCCGTGGTCGGGTAGCCGAGGATGCCGGTGGGGCCGCCCAGTTCGACGTAGCGCTGCGCGATCACGCCCTGCAGCGAGTGCGCCCCGTTCTGCGGGCTCCACACGATCCCGGCGAGCAGCTGCCCGTCACCCGAGAACTCGTTGTACTTGCCGACGCCGTCCCCGGCGTCCAGTTCGTCGCTGATCGGGTAGCCCAACGGGCCGCGCTCCCAGCCGGTTGCGGCCCACTTGTCCCGGATCGCGCCCTTGACCGAGGCGATCCCGAATTCGCTCCAGTAGATCGAGGCGCCGTGGCCCTGCGGCGTGACGAAGTGGTTGTAGGCGGCGCGCTCGTCCGGTGTCGGGTAGCTGTCCGTGGCGACGTATCCGAAGCGGTCCTCGCCGAGCGCGCGGTAGTGATCGCGCAGGGCCTCCACGACCAGGTGCGCCCCGGTCCGGGTGGACCAGTAGATCGTGGAGGGGTATTCGCCGGTCGCGTCCCGGAAGACGAAGTCGCTATAGCGGCTGGTGCCGCCGGCGGAGCTCAGCTCGTCGGTGACCGGCACGCCGAGGCCTTCGTGCGCGCCGAAGTCCAGGTACCGCTGGAAGATCTGGCCCTGGACGATGGTCACCCCGGTGTCGGGCGTCCAGTAGAAGCGGGCGTTGGTGAAGTCCTGCCAGCGAAGGGCATCGCCCGCTACGACCTCGGCGCCCACCGGGTTGCCAACCTCGGTGCGCATGGCCGGGGTGAGCGAGTCGTAGCGCCGCTGGATCTCGCCGTCACCGGGTGCTGCCGCTGCGGTGGTCGGTTCCGCCGAAGACGTGGCCGGTTCCGCGGCAGTGGTGCCGGGGGTGGGCTCCGCCGGGGTGGTGGCGGGTTCCGATGTCGCCGTTTCCTCCGCGGTGGTGGCCCTTTCGGCCGCTCCCGAGGCGTCGGAGGGCGCCTCTTCGCTGGTGGCCGGTGCTTCCGGCGCGGTCGTGGTGGCTGCGGTGGTCGGTTCCTCGGGCTGTGCGATCGCCGGGGCGGTCGCGGCCAAGCCGAGTACGGCTGTCGTGGCGGCCACTGCCGCAACGAGACGTTTGACGTTCACTCGTAACCCTTTCAGTCAGGTCACCTGGTGATCGCCGGTGAGAAGGGAAACGTTGCCGGGTGTTACCGATTCGAGTCCTTCGCGCTTTTTGTCCGACAGGTCTGAACCTTCGGCCGCTGCGCATGCGAGCACTCCGCGGGGCTTCCGGCGATTCCGGCAGAGAGACGCCCGGCTCGATTCCGGAGATGTTTTGCGCATCGAGTCGTGTCGGGGATGGTGCCCCGGCGGCGAGGTCTGGAGTGGGTGTAGGTCGGCGGGCGGGCCGAGCCGGGCAGCACCCGCGCAATTGGGGCAGGCAGCTGCGGCTCAACGCAGCGCAGCAGCGTGGACCGGTGCTGCGTCTGCTTTCAGAACAATGCGGGAATCATCGCGAAACGGCTGCACTGGCCGAAGTGGTGCTGGCACGGTGGATGTCCTGATCGATCGTCGTCCTCGGGGTGCGTCGCGTCAGCGTGTGGTCAAGTTGGGGCTACGCCATCCTGCGGGCACCAAAACCCGCCGTAGGCCACGTTCATCCCCGGCTGGTAAAGCCCAGCCACGGCGCCGACTCGACCTGACCCAGATCCTGACGCTGGGCGCGGTGCTGGCCACGCTGGCGTTGGCCATACCGCAGTACATCGCTTCTCAAAGCGCATTGGAATCGACTCGCAGCCAAAGCGTCAACCTCCAGCAACAGCAGATCACCGAGCGGTTCAGCAAAGCCGTCGAGCAACTGGGCACCCCCGACAACCTCGAAGTCCGCATCGGCGGCATCTACTCCTTGGAACGCATCGCCCGCGACTCAGAACCCGATCACCCCACCGCGGTCAACGTGTTGACCACCTTTGTCCGGGAAAACACCAAAGCTCTCCGAGATCCACAAGGTAGCTGCCCAAATCAAGCAGTGTCTGCTGATGCGCAGACGGCACTGACCGTTCTGATCCGGCGCAATTCTGCCTGGGACGACCCGGGAAGTCGTATCGATTTCACTGATGCCTGCCTTCAGCAGGCTGTGCTCACCGAGCTTGTGGCATTCGTCGCTGACCTCCGCGGCGCCGACCTCCGCCGCGCCAACCTCCGCGACGCCTCCCTCATGGACACCGACCTCCGCGACGTCAACCTCGGCGGCGCCCGCCTTACCAACATCAGACTCCGAGGCGTCAACCTCGGCCGCGCCGACCTCAGCGACGCCGACCTCCGCGACGTCGACCTCGGCAGGGCTTACATAGGGCCAATTGGTTACAGTCGCCCCTGACAGTGCCGATGTTAGAGGCATTCCTCCAGAGCGGTTGTCGAGGTGAAACTGCCGCGAGGGATGCCGAAATACCGGTCTGCGAGCGCACGCGCCTGATCGGCGGTGAACCCCATCTGCATCGCCTCGGCGATGAACTGCCCGCGGCGCTGCTCCGAGGCGGACACCGCCGCTGCGGCGGCCTGCTGCTGCGACTGCCCCTGGCGCAATGCCGTGTCGTAGGCGGTCTGCGCCAACGTCCGGTACTGGTCGCCCTGCTGCACAAGGTTGTCGTGCAGCTCCCGACCTTCCTCGGTGGTCAGATTGATCTGTCCGTCGGCGGCGAACAGTGCCGCCTGCCAGCCGGCTGTGCCACCGCGGACGCTGTCGAGGGATTCCCGCAGGTTGTCAAGGCCCTCTTCGAACCGGGCGGTGGCCTCGTCCATCGAGATTTGCACGCCGAACAGTTGTTGCCAGGCGGCGTTGAGCGCGTCGACGCGGTCGGCGGTGTCCGCAGTCGAGTTCTTCAGCGTGTTGATCGCCTCGCGTAGCGAGTCCGCGCCGGGAACCGCTCGGCTCATCGCCGAGTCCGCGCCGTACACCGCATCGGTGTACTGCCGCTGATCGTCGATCGCGCCCACGATGGTGCCGCGCAGTCCGTCGGTGGCCAGCAGCAAATCCGTTGACGCGTCGGACTGCTCCCGCAAGGACCCGGACACCCCGGTGAAACTGCCCTGTGCCTCGTAGGCCGCTTGCACCTGCCCTTGCAGCTTGGCACGCACACCATCGAGCGCGGGGCCGCCGCTGATCAGAGCGTCGATGTACTCCTGGTGGGACAGCCCGGCCGCCTCGACCGATCCGGCAATGGACTGGTACTGCTCGGACTGCATGATGGCCGAGCGGGCATTGGAGTCGAACGCCCCGGCGGAATCCCGCAGCGCCGACGACAACGACCGCTGGTCGCCCTCCGCGCTCTGGCTGGCCGACCCGAACAGGGCGAGCCCGATCGTTGCGGCGGCCAGCGCGACGCCGAACGGGCCGCCCAGCACGCCGAGCATGCCGCGGCCGGCGGTCTGCATCAGACTGCCACTGCCGGCGGCGCGACGTGTGTTGTCGCTGAACTGAATCATCGACGTGGCGGCCCCCGCGACGACTTCCCGCACGGCGCGGATCCCGCGCATCGCGGTCGCCAGCGACAGCCACATGCCGATCAGCGGCCCCAGCGCGCCCGACAGCGGCTCGATGACGTTGAGCACGCCCGAGAGCACGTCGAGCGCGACACCCACGGCCGAGGACATCACCGGCAGCGCACCGCCGGACATGTCGCCTATGACGCCGATGATCCGGGTAACGACGTCGGCGACCTCATCGCCGTGCTCGGCCCACACCCCGGTGAGACCGACCAGCACGCCGCCGACTTCCGGCAGCACGCCGGCGACGAGCTGGCCGAGGTGCTCGACGCCGAGCCCGGCGTCTTCCGAGCCGCCAGCCACGATCTCGAAAAAGTCGCCGACGCCGACACCTGCGTCGGCCATC
>NZ_FNOK01000052.1 GCF_900106995.1 Saccharopolyspora shandongensis | reverse complement strand
AATCGCGAACCCACCCAACTCCGCACCCGAAAACCCCTTCAGCGAGCCCAGCAACCGCCCCATCGGAGTACGAGCCCCCGCCACGATCACAGAACCACTTCGCGCACTTCCCACTGCTCTACTCCCAAATCCTGTCCGCTGCGGCCAAAGAATTGCTGCGCCTGCCCGGGAATGACGAGCAGGCCGATCGTCACACCGTCGCGACCGGCTGCCGGATCGCGGCCCCGGTCTTCTCCCGGACCTCGTCCTCGGTCACGCCCGGGGCCACCGCGACCAGGCTGAGGCCCTCCGCGGTCACGTCGATCACCGCCAGGTCCGTGATGATCCGGTCGACCACGGCCGCACCGGTCAGCGGCAGCGTGCACTGCTCGACGATCTTCGGGCTGCCGTCCTTGGCCACGTGGTCGGTGAGCACGACGATCCGGCGGGCGCCGACGACCAGGTCCATGGCGCCGCCCATGCCCTTCACCAGGGCACCGGGGATGGTCCAGTTCGCCAGGTCACCGCCCTCGCTCACCTGGAGCGCGCCGAGGATGGCGATGTCGATGTGCCCGCCGCGCATCATCCCGAAGGAGACCGCGGAGTCGAAGTAGCTCGCCCCGGGGTTGATCGTGACGGTCTGCTTCCCGGCGTTGATGAGGTCGGCGTCCTCCTCGCCCTCGAACGGGAACGGCCCCAGGCCCAGGATGCCGTTCTCGCTCTGCAGGGTCACCTCCACGCCGTCCGGGATGTGGTTGGCGACCAGCGTCGGGATGCCGATCCCGAGGTTGACGTAGTCGCCGTCGCGGAGCTCTGCGGCGGCCAGCGCCGCCATCTCGTCGCGGGTCCAGGTCATGGGTTGCTCCTAGTCGGCCGGGGTGGTGGCGTGGGGGCGCACCGTGCGCTTCTCGATGTCCTTGATGCGGGGCCGGGCGAGGACCAGCCGGTCGACGTAGATGCCCGGTGTCACGATCCGCTCCGGGTCGAGGTACTCCTCGCTCAGGTGCTCGACCTCGACCGCCGTGACCTTCGCGCAGGTCGCGACGACCGGGTTGAAGTTCCGCGCGCTCGCCCGGTAGACGAGGTTGCCCGCGGGGTCCGCGGTGTGCGCGTGCACGAGCGCCACGTCGGCGATGATCCCCCGCTCCTGGACGTAGGTCTGCCCGTCGAACTCCGCCAGCGGCTTGCCGTCGGCCACCGGGGTCCCGACGCCAGCGCGGGTGTAGAACGCGGCGATGCCGGCACCGCCGGCCCGCATCCGCTCGGACAGCGTCCCCTGCGGCGAGAACTCCACCTCCAGCTCCTTGTCCAGGTACTGCTGGGCGAACAGCTTGTTCTCGCCGACGTAGGACGCGATCACCTTGGCGACCTGGCGGTTCTCGAGCAGCAGCCCGAGCCCCTTGCCGTCGACGCCCATGTTGTTGGAGACCAACGTCAATCCGGTGACCCCGCTGTCGCGGACGACCTCGATGAGGTCGCTCGGGATGCCGCACAGGCCGAAGCCCCCGACGGCGATCGTCATCCCGTCTTCGAGCACGTCGGACAGTGCCTCCGCCGCACTCGGGCGCAGCTTTGACAACTCATCACCTCTTCATCGGTCCGCTGGACGAACAGCAGCAGTAAAGAAGCAACCTGCTGTTCACCGCAAGAAACAAGGCCGAACGACGGCCGATCTGTTCATCGGATGACCATCGTCCGGTCCAGGCGTTCACTCAGTGGACGCTAGAATGCGAGCATGAGCGCCAGCGCGAACGCCCATCTGATCGGCCGGGTCGGCTCTGTGCTCCGGGCGCTGTCGGCCGTCAACGAGGCGGGGGCGGCCACCAGCGACCTCGCCCGGGCCACCGACCTCCCCCGGCCGACCGTGCACCGCCTGCTCAGCTCCCTGGCGGACGAGGGCTTCGTCGACCGGGACCGGCGCACCGGCCGGTGGTTCCTCGGCCCCGAGCTGTACCTGCTGGGGCAGACGGCGGGCACCCGCTACGACGTCACGCATCACGCCCGCGCGAGCGTGCACCGGCTGGCGGCGAAGACCGGCGAGAGCGCGTTCTTCTCGGCCTTGCGGGGCGATGAGACGGTGTGCCTGCTCCGCGAGGACGGCGACTTCCCGATCCGGTCCTTCGTGCTCTACGAGGGTGCCCGGTTCCCGCTCGGCGTCGTCTCCGCGGGCCTGGTCATCCTCTCCTTCTTCGACGACGCGGAGATCGACGCCTACCTGGAGCGGACCGACCTGACCGACCGGTGGGGCGAGACGCACTCCCCCGAGGCGGTGCGTGCCCGCATCGCCCGCACCCGGCGCGACGGCTACGCCGTCAACCCCGGCCTGGTGGTCGAGGGGAGCTGGGGCATGGCGGCGGCGGTGTTCGACCGCGCCGGACGACCGGCGTGGGCCCTGACGCTGACCGGCATCGAGACCCGCTTCCGCCCGGAGCGGCAACCCGACCTCGGAGCGCTCCTCCTCCACGAAGCCCACGCCCTCACCCGCACCCTGGACACCACCGACCACACCGCGAGCCTCTGACCAGCGCCAGCCGGTTTCCGGCGCGCCGCCGAGCTACGCCGCGTTGGCGGTGGGTTGCCGATGACCGGCGGTCTCTCGGCGGGCGACCAGGCGGAGTGCGAAGGCGGCGGCCAGGGTGAACACCACCGCCTCGTACGTCATCGCATTCCACAGCGCATCGCCGCTGCTCGTGGCGGGCGCCGCGTAGGCCACGCCCGCGAGCGTGACGCCCAGCGTGCCGCCGAGCTGCTGCGCCGTCGGCAGCAGGCCCGAGACCGAGACGGCGGCTTCTGCTCGGAGCCTGGCGATGATCTGGGTGAACGCCGAGGCGGTGAACATCCCGAAGGCGACTCCGCCCAGCCCAGGACGAGCCACAGCACCCACCGGGTGGCCGGGTCGTGGATGGTCGCCGCGACCGCGATGGACACGATCCCCATCGCGACCGCCGAAGCGGCCAGGGTCCAGGCCCCGAAGCGCCTCCCGAGGACGTTCGCGACACCGCTGCCGCCGAGCGCCCCGACGGCGTACGGGGTGATGGTCAGCGCCGTCTGCATCGGACTCCAGCCCTGCGCGCCTTGCAGGTGCATCGACAGCAGCAGGGTGAAGGAGGGCACCCCGGCGTTGAAGACGAGCACGATGCCCAGTCCCCACCTGGTCGACGGGTCGGCCAGTGCGGCGGGGTGGACGAGCGGATCCGCCGCCCTTCGCTGGGAAACCGCGAATCCGGCCAGCACCGCCACCGCCGAGGCCAGGCTCGCCCACGTCCACATCGGCCAGCCCGCGTCTCGCCCCACCGTCAGGGGCAGCACCAGCAGTGCCGTCCCCATCAGGCTCAGGGCCGCTCCGACCGAATCGATGCGCCCGCCGGTCCGTCCTGTTAGGACGGACGGCAGCGACGGCGAGAGCAGGAGCGCGGCGAGCCCGACCGGAACGGTCAGGAGCATCGCGGCCCGCCAGCCCAGTCCCAAGGGATCGAGCTCGATCAGGACGCCGCCCAGCAACGGGCCCGCCAGCGACGCCGCCGCCATCGTCGCGCCGTAGGCGCTCAGCGCGGCGGGCCGGCGGCTCGCGGGCAGCACCGACTGGATGATCGACAGGATCTGCGGGGCCATGATCCCGCTGCCGACGCCCTGCACCAGACGGCCCGCGACCAGCAGCCAGACTTCGGGCGCCGCGGCCGACCCGATCGCCGCACCGGTGAACACCGCCATCCCGGTGACGAACATCCGCCGGTACCCGTACCGGTCACCCAGCCGCGCCGAGAGGATCAACGAGCAGGCGTAGGTGAGGGTGTAGCCGGCCAGGACGAGCTGGCTCTCGCCCGGGCCGGCACCGAGATCCCGCTGCACGTCGAGCACGGCCACCTGCATGACGGTCACGCTGACGAGCTGGACGAAGACCCCGGACAGGACCACCGGCAGGACGAATCGTCCTGCCGGGGAACGCCGGTCCGTCATCGGGTGGTCGGCTGCAAGGCGACGGTGGCGAGCAGCGTCGCCAGCTCTCCGGGCCGCGTCACGAACGGCGAGTGCCCGCCCGGCAGCGAGCGCACCGCCATCGGCCGGTCCGGCACCACCTGGTCGGCTTCCGCGATCATCAGGTCCTGGGTGGCCGGCGGCAGCGCGAGGTCGTCGGTCAGCCGGATGAAGGTGCGCGGGATACGCCCCCAGCGCTCGGGCGAGACCGGTACCGGCGTGGTGAAGGTGGTCAGCGGCAGGTCCGGGTGCAGGAACTGCCGCCAGGAATCCGGCGCCGTTGCGGGCAGATCGTTCAGGAAGGCCCGGCGGATGACGGCGACGTCGGCCGGATCGGCGGACAGCGGATTGATCCGGAAGGCTCCCAACTCCACCGGATCGCCGACCGGCGGGAGCTGGACGGCGGTCGCGTTCTCCGCGGCGTCGAGGTAGTCGGCGACCCGGGGGCGACCGGCGGGGACGAACGACGACAGGTACACGACGTGGTCGACGAGTTCGGGAACCTGCTCCGCGGCAGCCGAGGCGGGGCCGCCGCCCGCGCTGTGGGCGACCAGGACGACGTTGCGGTACCGCGTGCGGACGTCGACGAGGGCGTCGAGCACGACATCGGTGCTGTCCTGCATCGTGACGTCGCTCAGCGCCGACTTCTCGCTGGTGAGCCCGGGCTGACCGGGCGCGAGGAAGCCGGTCGGGACGGGCGCGTCGAGCCCGCTGCCGGGGAGGTCGACAGCGACGCTGGCGAGACCGTGGCGCGCGAGGGCTCGCTGCGTCGCGGCCCAGTGCAGCGCGGCGTGCCAGGCGCCGTGCACGAGGACGACGACGGTCTCGGAAGAGGACGGGCGGGTCATGGTGAGGCCCTTCTGGAGCGGTGATCTTCGACCCGTTCAGGTCACACCACACCCTCCGGTCTCATCCACCGCGATATCTCACAAGTCCCTCCGTGATACACGGGAAGTATCGTGGGCGCATGGAAGCCCGCCACCTCCGCTACGCGCTCGCGCTCGCTGAGCACCAGCACTTCGGTCGCGCAGCGGCGTCGTTGGGCATCGCCCAGCCTCCCCTGTCGACCCAGATCGCCGCCCTGGAACGGGAGGTCGGCGAGCGGCTGTTCGACCGCACCTCTCGTGGCGTCCTCCCGACCGCGGCCGGCGAAGCGTTCCTCGCCCGGGCTCGCACCGCGCTCGCCGAGATGAGGCTCGCCGGCATCGATGCGGGCCGCGCGGCGCGCGGGGAGACCGGGCGGCTGCGGATCGGGTTCACCGGATCCGCGCTGCTCGACCCCCTGCCGGGGGTGCTCGGCAGGTTCCGCCGCACCCATCCTGCCGTTCGGCTGGCGCTCCAGGAACTGGACAGCCCGACCGCGGCGGCGGCGCTCCTCGCGGGCGAGCTGGACGTTGCGGTGGGCCGGGGCAGCCCGCGCGGCGCCGGGGCGGAGGACCTGGTCACCGTGCCGATCGGGACCGATCACCTGGTGGCCGTCGTGTCCGTGGCGCATCCGTACGCCGGGCTCCCGTCCGTCGACCTGGAGCAGCTGACCCAGGAGCACCTCATCGCCAGCCCGGACGCGGTGAGCTCCTACCTGCGGCCGGCGTTCGGGCCGGATCCGGCCGCCCTCGACGGCGCCACGATGGCGCGGGACGTCCACACGATCGCCGGCCTCGCCGCCTGCTGCGCCGGGGTCGGGCTCGGCCCCGACCGCATGCGGCTGATCGCCCGCAACGACATCTGGTTCTGCGATGTCACGCCGCGATTCCGGCTGCCGGACCTGCAGATGTCCTTCCGGGTGACCGACCGGTCGCCGGTGCTCGCGTCGTTCCTGTCGGTCGTGCGCCAGAACTGCGCGGACGTCGGTTCGCGGCTCGACGACCTGCTCGCCCGGCACCCATCGGCCGCGGGTTGATGTCCACTGTTGGAACTGTTCGGAAAATGCTTGTGCAACAAGGGAGAAACATGCTTCGGGACAACGTCGAGTCGGTGCGCCTGGACGACGTCGAGCTGGCCTACCGGGTCGTCGGCGACGGGCCGGAGCTCGTCGTGCTGCTCCACGGCTGGCCCCAGACCGGCGCCTGCTGGCGCCACGTCGTGGAACCGCTCAGCCGCGGCCGCACCGTCGTCGCCCCGGACCTGCGCGGGTACGGCGCCTCGGGGCTGGCCGATTCGGGTTACGACAAGCGTTCCACCGCGGCCGACTTGGGCGGGCTGATCCGCCACCTCGGGCACGAATCGGCGGTGGTGATCGGCCACGACCGGGGCGCCCGCGTCGCGCACCGGTGGGCGCTCGACCGGCCCGCGGAGGTGGATTCGCTGGTGCTGCTGGACATCCTGCCGACCAGGGTCGTCATGCGCTCGTTCGACATCGACTCGGCGAGCGCGATGTGGCACTGGTTCTTCCACCGGCAGCCCGAGCTGGCGGAGAAGCTGATCACGGGGAACGTCGAGGCGTACCTCGGCCACTTCTTCGCCCGCGTCCTCGATTCCGGTGCCGTCGACCGGGAAACGTTCGAGCACTACGTCGCCGCGTTCAGCGATCCGGGGCACCTGCGGGCGTCCTTCGAGGACTACCGGACAGGCTTCACGACGGACCTCGAACTCGACGAGGCGGATCATGACCGCGGGCTGCGGCTGCAAGCACCGCTGCTCGTCCTGTGGGGCGCCGAAGGCGGCCTCGCCCGCCGCGACGTCGTGCGCGTCTGGCAGGAGCACCACGCCGATCCGGCCGCCGTGAGCGGGCATGCCGTTCCCGGCGGCCACTACGTCCCGGAAGAAGCGCCCGGTGAGCTCGTGAACGCCGTCGAGTCGTTCCTCAGCGATGCTCGGGCGCCGCGCGGCTAACGATCCCTGCGGCTTCTCGATCCCCGGTAACGTCCACAGAGGACCAGTACCCGGCAGGATCGTGAAACCGCAGGACAAGGCCATGCGTCAGCGATTCTGGACGGCGGCGAACGGCTGCGGGGTCATCGGATCTCCGGCGCTTCCGGTGCCGACCAGGCGGCCGTCCGGGAGTTCGGCACCGTTGCCGAGAGAACCTTCCTGCGGCCCGTCGACCTGCTGCCACGAGGTGCCGTCGTAGCGCAGCAGTGCACCGGCACCGAGGCTCCACAG
This sequence comes from Saccharopolyspora shandongensis, assembly GCF_900106995.1. GTDB lineage: Bacteria > Actinomycetota > Actinomycetes > Mycobacteriales > Pseudonocardiaceae > Saccharopolyspora > Saccharopolyspora shandongensis. Next base: position 62,629 of record NZ_FNOK01000052.1, on the reverse strand, counting down.
CGCGCCGTCGGCGTGCACGAGCTTCCCGGTGCCGCCGGGCGGCACGGGGGCCTGCTCGCGGCTCCACTGGTTGCCGTCCCAGTGCATCAGGATCGGCTGGCCGTCGCCGGGAGTGTCGTAGGGCTTCTGGGTCGCCGAGATCCAGACGTCATCCGGTGCGAAGGCCGCGACGTCGTGCACGGTGAGGTAGTCCGAGTCGGTCGTGTCCACCGGCGGAACCTGCACGTGGCTCCACTGCGCGCCGTCCCAGTGCATCGAAACGATCTGCTGCGGCCGCGCCACGGTCGTGCCGGCCATCCAGAGGTCGTCCGGCGCGGCGCCGCCGACGCTGGAGAAGTTCTGCTCGTCGGTGGCGGGCGGCAGCGGAACCCCCTGCCATCCGCCGTCGACCCAACGCGCCGCGAAGCTCCGCGAGAGCGGGGATTCGCCGTCGCGGTAGGCGTTGCCCACGGCCCAGACATCGGGCCCGACGGCCGCGACGTCGTGGGGCGAGATCCGGGGAGCGTCCGGCACCTCCAGCGGCACCTCGGTCCACGCCTGCCCGTCCCAGTGGATCGTGGCGCCCCGGCTGACCTTGGTGAACTGGCTGACCGCCCAGGCGTCGTCCGGGCCGGTGACCGCGGAGGCCACGATCTGGCCGACGTTCGGCACCGGCACCTCCACCCAGCGACCGGTCTCCTCGCGGCGGAACGCCTGCGCGGTGATGGACGTCGGCGAGCCGGGCGGGCTGTAGCTGCCGAACGCCCAGGTCGCGCCGCCACCACTGGACATGGTGGACACGTAGGACGCCGTCTCGGGCCTGGCCGGGAACTCCTCACTCGTCCAGGTTCCCTGCGCCAACGCCGTGCCCGCCGTGCCCACGACCACGACCAGCGCCGTGGCCACGGTCGTTCCGGTTCTCCTCGACATCGCTGCCTCTCAGCCGGTGAACTCCTACATCCGGGAGACGCGCGGTGGGTGCCTCGGGTTGCCAACCTCGGGGCACCGATCCGCACGGCTTCTGGGGATCAACCGTTCCGCTCAGCTGGTCCATTGCTGTTCCCCGCACCTCGGGCGCTCCCGGCGTTGCGGGCGGTTGGATAGGGTCCGGAAACGCCGCTGCTCGTGGAGGTCTGGAGCCGGAATGTCCTTGCTGTCGAAGCCGTTCGTCGTCGACATCGCGACCCGGGTGCTCAACCGGCTCATGACGCCCCGGCTGAAGCCGGAACTGCGCTTCGACGAGATTCCGGGACGCAAGCGCACCATCGAAGTGCCGACGCGCCACGGCGAAGTCACGTGCACCGCGTACTTCCCCCTCTCAGCGGGGAAACCGGCCGTCCACGTCAACGTCCACGGCGGCGGGTTCGTCATCGCGCACCCCGAACAGGACGATCCGTGGTGCCGCTACCTGGCGGCCGAGGCCGGCGTCGTCGTGCTCAACGTGGACTACTCCGTCGCGCCCCGGCACCCGTTCCCCATTCCGGTGGAGCAGATCTTCGACGTGGTCACCTGGGCGTCGCGGCAGGACCGCGACTGGGACGGGCGGCGGCTGAGCGTCGGCGGCCAGAGCGCGGGAGGTTCCCTCGCCGCGGCCGCGGCCCGCCTCGCCCTCGAAGGCGGCGGGCCCGCGATCGCGCTCCAGGTGCTGCACTACGCGCCGCTGGACCTGGTCACCCACGCCGCGCACAAGCGGAGCCCCACGGGCAAGTCGGTGATCCGCCCCTGGATGTCGGACGTGTTCGACCCGGCGTACGCGCCCGACCCCGAGGTCCGGCGAAACCGCCTCATCTCCCCCGCCTGGGGCACCAACGCGGCGGGCATCGCCGGGATCGCCCCCGCCGTGGTCATCACCTGCGAGTACGACCGGCTCCGCGACGAGGGAATCAGGTACGCCGAGGCGCTCGACGCCGTGGGCGCGCTGGTGGAGCACCACGACGTGGCCGGCACGGACCACGGCTACAACATCATGAGCTTCGGCACGCGCGCGCTCACCGAGCGCATGTACGGCCTCATCGCCGGTTACGTGCGCCGCGCCACCGGCTGACCCGCGCGGTCGCATCGACGAGCACGCAGCTCATGGCATCGGCCCAATCAATGCGTTTACGCGCATATTTGCATGAATCAGTGAAGTAAGGCTAACCTCGGCCACGCAAGATCGACACCGTCCGCGATCGTCTTACCACTGGAGGGAATCGTGGCTCCGACGACGGAAACCGATGCCGGCCCGTCGGCCGCCCGGTCACGCGCCTTGCTCGCACTGGTCGTGATCGCCACGGCCCTGGTGGTCATCGACATGACCATCGTGACCATCGGGCTGGCCGACATCCAGGCCGATCTCGGCGGCACCCTGGCCGACATCCAGTGGGTCGTCGTGGCCTACATGATCACGATGGGCGCGGTCACCCAGGTGACCGGGACGCTGTCGGACCGGCTGGGCCGCCGCGGCGTCTACCTCACCGGCATCGCACTGTTCACCCTCGCGTCGCTGGCCTGCGGATCGACGCCGAACGCGCTGGTGCTCGACTTCGCCCGGGCGGTGCAGGGAATCGGTGGCGCGATCCTGATGTCCAACGCCCTCCCGCTGCTCTCGCACGCCTACGACGGCCAGCGGCGCAACATGGCCATCGCGACCTGGACCACGATGTCCACCGCGGCCGGCCTGATCGCGCCGCTACTCGGCGGCACCCTCATCGACGTCCTGGACTGGCGCGCGATCTTTCTGATCAACCTGCCGTTCGGGATCGCCGCCTTCGCCATCGGGCTGCGCACCCTGCCCCGCGACGCCGGTAGCGGCGGCAAGATCGGCTCGCTGGACTGGGGCGGCACCGCACTGCTGATCGCAGGGCTGGCGGTGCTCAACTTCGCGCTGCTGCGCGGCGAACAGCAGGGCTGGACCGCCTCGTCGACGCTGATCCAGCTCGCCGTGGCCGTGGCGCTGCTCGCGGCGTTCGTGGTCGTGCAGCGCAGGGTCCGCAACCCGACGCTGGACCTGCAGCTGTTCACCAAGCTCGCGTTCACCGGCGCGGCCTTCACCATCTTCATGTCCCGGGTGCTGACCATCGGCGGCACGGTGTACTTCGTGCAGTACTTCCAGAACTCGCTGCACCTGTCCCCCACCGCCAGCGGCGTCCTGCTCGCGCCGGTGTTCATCGCGCAGATGGCGGCCGGCATGCTCGGCGGCAAGATGCAGGCCTGGCTGCCGTCCGGCCACGTGATCGCCATCGGCTACGCCTGCAAGGCCGTCGGCGCCGCCTGGATGGCGCTGACCTTCGGCCCCACCACGCAGGCCTGGTCGCTGGTGTTCCCGCTGCTGCTGTGGGGCACCGGCGGCGGCATCGCGGGCGCCCCGATCTTCGCCGTCGCGATGACGTGACCGACGAGCAGCGGTCCGGGATGGTCGCGGGCACGATGACCAGCCTGGCTTCGATCGGCGCCGGGATCGGCACCGCCGGCCTCGGCGTGCTCTACAAGGCCGAGCTCGCCGGTGTCGTCGCGACCGCGGACCTGCCCGCAGGCCAGCACGACGCCATCTCCGCGGCAGCGGCCGAAGGCGACGCGCAGCGCGCGCTGGAACTCGCACCGCCGGAAGCCCGCGAAGGCCTTCAGCGGGTCTTCGAGGAGGCCTTCGCCGCGAGCGCATCGGCCGTGCTGTTCGCTTCGGCGGCCCTCGCCGTCTTCACCATGTGCGTCGCGCTCGTGCTGATCAGCAAGCGGAATCTGCCGAAGCCGCAACAGGAAGCGGAACCGAAGGCCCAGGAAGGCTGACGCAGCAACGGATTCAGCCCGCGGTTTCGAGCACCTCTCGCAGGTAAGGCGCGGTGCGGCTGGCACCGGCGCGGGCCACTTCCGCCGGAGCGCCGACGGCCACCACCGAACCGCCTTCGTCGCCGCCCCCGGGCCCGAGGTCGATCACGTGGTCAGCGCCCGCGGCGACGGTCATGTCGTGCTCGATCACCACGACCGTGTTGCCCGCGTCGACCAGCGTGTGCAGCAGGCGCATCAGCACCTCGACGTCGGCCGGGTGCAGGCCCGTGGTGGGCTCGTCGAGGACGAACAGCGTGTGACCGCGGCGCGTTCGCTGCAGCTCGGTGGCCAGCTTGATCCGCTGCGCCTCGCCGCCGGAGAGCTCGGTGGCGGGCTGGCCGAGCGTCAGGTACGACAGCCCGACGTCGTGGAGGGTCTCCAGGCTGCGCGCGACCGCCGGAACGTCGGCGAAGAAGTCGCGGGCGTCGTCGACGGTCAGCGCGAGCACGTCGGCGATCGACTTGTCCCGGTAGCGGATCTCGAGGGTCTCCGGGTTGTAGCGGGCGCCGTGGCAGGCGGGGCACGGCGAGTAGCTGCTGGGCAGGAACAGCAGCTCGACGGCCACCGCCCCTTCGCCCTGGCAGGTTTCGCAGCGCCCACCGTCCACGTTGAACGAGAACCGGCCTGCCGAGTACTTCCGCCGGCGGGCTTCGTCGGTGGCGGCGAACAGCTTCCGCACCCCGTCGAACAGGCCGGTGTAGGTCGCGAGGTTCGACCGCGGCGTGCGGCCGATCGGGCGCTGGTCGACCTCGACCAGCCGGTTGATCGCGTCCAGGCCGGTGATGCTGCGAACGTGCCGGGACGTGTCGGCCACCGGCTCCTCGTCGTCGCCCGCGTGGCTGCGGGCTGCGCCGAGGTGGTCCCGGACGGCGGCGGCCAGGATGCCGGTGACCAGCGTCGTCTTGCCCGACCCGGACACGCCGGTGACGGCGGTGAAGACGCCGAGCGGGAAGTCGACGTCGGTCTCGACGAGGTTGTGCCTGCTCACCCCGCGCAGCTCGACCTTCCCGGCCGGAGTGCGGTGCTTGCCGACCGGGGCCGGCGGGTCGAAGAGGTGGGCGCGCGTGACCGAGTCCGCGGACGTCCTCAGGCCGTCCAGCGGGCCGCTGTAGAGCACGAGCCCGCCGTGCTCGCCGGCCCCGGGACCGACGTCGACGAGCCAGTCGGAGTGGCGGATGATCTCGGGTTCGTGCTCGACGACGAGCAGCGAGTTGCCCGCCGCCCGGATCCGGTCGAGCACGCGGAGCAGCGCCTGGGTGTCGTCGGGGTGCAACCCGGCCGATGGCTCGTCGAGCACGTAGACGACGCCGAAGAGCGTGGAGCGCAGCGTCGCCGCCAGCCGCAGCCGCTGCAGCTCACCGGCCGAGAGCGTCGGCGTGGCGCGGTCCATGGCGAGGTAGCCCAGGCCGAGTTCGACGAGCGCCTCGATGCGGGCCAGCAGATCTTCGACCACGACCCGCGCGACGCTGTCGTCCTGCTCGGCGCGAAGCTTCTCCGCCAGCACGGTGAGCGGGAGCGCCGCGAGGTCGGCGATGGTGGCGCCGGCGAACGTCACCGCGAGTGCTTCGGGCCGCAGTCCCGAGCCGTCGCAGGCCGGGCACGGCAGCACCTCCACGTACTGCAGGGCCCGGTTGCGCAGCGTCGTGCTCTGGGTCGTCGCCAGCGTGTGCAGGACGTATCGGCGGGCGCTCTGATAAGTGCCCTGGTAGGGGCGCTGGATGCGTTCCGCCGTGCGCTCGGGGTGCACCGTGACGACCGGCTGCTCGTCGGTGAACAGGATCCACTCCCGCTCGGCCTGGGGCAGCTCGCGCCACGGCCGGTCGACGTCGTAGCCGAGCACGGCCAGGATGTCGCGGTAGTTCTTGCCCTGCCAGGCGCCCGGCCACGCGGCGATCGCCTTCTCCCGGATGGACAGCCCCGGATCCGGCACCAGCGAGGCCTCGCTGACCTCGTGGATCCGGCCGAGGCCGTGGCACCGCGGGCACGCGCCGGCCGGCGTGTTCGGCGAGAAGGCATCGGAGTCCAGCCGCTCGGCGCCGTCGGGATAGGTGCCGGCGCGGGAGAACAGCAGCCGCAGGGAGTTCGACAGCACGGTCACGGTGCCCACCGTGGAGCGGGCCTGGGCCACGCCGCGGGCCTGCTGGAACGCGACGGCAGGCGGCAATCCCGTGATCTCGCGGGCATCGGGCGTCCCGGCCTGGTCGATGAGCCGCCGCGCGTACGGTGCGACCGACTCCAGGTACCGCGCCTGCGCCTCGGCGTAGACGGTGCCGAACGCCAGCGAGGACTTGCCCGACCCCGAGACGCCGGTGACGGCGACCAGCGCGTCGCGCGGGAAGTCGACGTCGACCCCGCGCAGGTTGTGCACCCGCACCCCGCGCAGGCGCACCATCGAGCTGTCGTGGTCTGGCACTGCGGCGTCCTCACAGGTAGATGAATCGCGGGCCACCACACGCTACCGACCAGGAGCAGGAGGTTCGCCACGCCCTCCACCGCGTGAGATGTCGCGGTGCCCCCGCTCACCGAGCGACGATTCCGCGCCGAACCGGGAGTCACACCTGGCGGACAAGTCGGTCGAGCGAAGGAGAAGCCGTGCAGGACGACGTCTGGGCGATGGTGCACGCGGAGCGTGCGGCGCTGATCGATGACCTCGCGCACCTCGACGAGCGGCAGTGGTCGGCGCCGTCGCTCTGCGAGGGGTGGACGGTGCACGACGTGGTGGCCCACCTGGTCGACTCGGCGCGGACGACGCGCCTCGGGTTCGTGGCCGGCCTCGTCCGGGCGCGGTTCGACTTCGACCGCCAGAACGCGCGCGGCGTGGAGCGCGAGCGCGGCGCGACGCCGCAGGAGACGCTGGAGCGGCTTCGCCAGGTGGCGTCGCGGACGTCGACCCCGCCGGCGCCGCTGGACAGCCGGCTCGTGGAGGAGGTCGTCCACGGCGAGGACATCCGCCGTCCCTTGGGCCTCACCCGCCACTACCGGCCGGAGGCCGTGGTCCGGTCGCTGCGCCTGCAGGCCCGCACCCCGGCGTCCTTCGGCGGGGCCAAGGAGCTGACGTCCCGCATCCGCCTGACGGCGACGGACGCCGACGTGTCGATCGGAAACGGCCCGGAAGCAACCGGAACAGCGCTTTCCCTGCTCCTGGCGATCTCCGGTCGACGAGCGGTCCCGGCAGACCTCGCCGGACCGGGGGTTGCGGACCTGAAGACCGCCCGGGACGCGTCCGGCTGATCGGCTACGAGGTCCAGCGGCCCTTCACCGATCGGCGGACCCACCTGCCGCCGCTCATCGCCCACTTGCTCGGGTCATCTGGGGTTCTCGTCTTGCGCTGCTGCGCGAGCATCTGGAACCTGCCGATGACGGCCTGGATCTCCTTCCCGCCCCGGACCTCGTTCCTGATCATTCTCGCGATCTCGTCGTTCAGCTTCTTCATTTCCTCGTAGTGCGCAACGATCCCGTCGCCGCCGGTGTCGAACTCCTCGTCCGGGTCGTCGCCGCGGATCTCCGTCCTGGGACCGTAGAAGAGGTTGAAATCCGCCCAGTAGTAGTACGAGGCGCTGAAGTCGTGAGTGCCGTGCTCGAGCTCGGCCCCGGACCCTTTCCCGGACTTGCCCCGGTACCACTTCGACTCGACCTTCTCGATTTCCCCGACGAACCAGCTGCCGAGGTGGGCGATGGCGTCGGCGTCCGAACCGGGCTCCCCTACCCAGTGGGTGGATTGCACCTCTACGGCCTTCATGCCGCGGAGGACCTCAGGCACCCTCGCCGGTTCGCCGTGGAGCGCCTGCGGCGTGCCCTCGGTCCGGTGCGAGTTCCACCTGAAGGCGTCGGGCAGGAGATTGATCCTGATCAGTTCGTCGACGTGACGTTGCCCCAGTTCGGCATCGTCTTGCCGAACAGGACGGACGTTCCCTTCTGGCCGCGCTCCCCCTCGACGAGCCGCTCGAAGTCTTTGAGGCGGTTGAAGGGGATCAGGTGGTGGGCGGTGAGGCCGTACTCCCTGCCGCTAGGAGTCTGTCGGGGGTCCGGCGTCTGGTCGCGGGTGCGGTCCTCGGCGCGGATCCGTTGCAGGGCAGGCGATCGTTCGACGTTGGCGGCGGCGCGACCGCCGTGCGCGTCCGGCACGGCGCTCTCACCCGCCATCACCCGCCGGGCGTTGGCCTCGGCGGCTCGTTCGAACCGGTCGGACGGGTCGGAGATGCGCATGCCGTCGCCGCGGTCGGTCCCGGCGACAGGCCCTTGGCGTTGCTGGAGGACGTGGGTGAGCTCGTGGGCCAGGGTGTGCTTGTCGATGCCGCCGGTGCCCGAGACGATGTGGCGGCCGGAGGTGTAGGCGACCGCCCCGACCTCGGCGGCGGAGCGCCGGGCGGTGCTGTCGTCGTGCAGGCGGACGTCGCCGAAGTCCGCGCCCATGCGCGATTCCATCTCGTCTCGCAGCCCGGCGTCGAGCGGGCGTCCTGGTGAGCGCAGCACATCAGGCACCTCCGAGTGCCCGCAGTCCTCGCCGCAGGAATGCCGTTGCACGGCCACCATCCGGCTGACGGCGGCGTTGCCGACGGAGCGCTGCAAATCCAGCAAGGCTTGCGGAGACAACGGGCCAGTAGGCGAAATCCCAGGACGGGGTGCGCGTTCCACCCGAGTGGCGGGAGGCCGCGGCGAACCGGCCTTGTCAGGAAGCTGGTCTTGCGCGCGCATGCCGCCCTCCTCGCACCTCGATCCCACCAAGCCTGCCACCGCAGCCCCGCGGCAGGAATGACCGCGAGGGCACAAGCGGTCCCATGCCAGATGCCCGAACGGACCCGACGAGGTTCCCCGAGGCGGTGAGCCAGGCGGCGGTGCCTCGCTCGGTCAGGTGGTCCCCGCTGCCGAGTCCGGCCGCAGGTGCCCGATGGTGCGTTCGACGGTGGCGGCGGTTGCGAGGAGCCGGTCGTCGCGGTGATGCGGCGCGACGAGCTGGATCGCGCAGCCCGTGCTCGGCGACCGCCTTCGCCGCGACCGTCGACGGGCACGGGCTGCCCGGCGGGGCGTACCGCAGCAAGTTCTGGTGGCGATGTGGCGTTGTGCCTGGGCATCCACGGCCAACTCGTCTACCTCGACCGCGCGAACGACGTGGTGGGCGTGAAGCTCTCCAGCTGGCCTGCGCCGCTAGAACGGTGGAAGCACCTCGCGTCGCTGCGGATGTTCGAGGCGATCAGCGCCCACCTGTCCGACGGGACCTGACGGCGGGTCGTCGCGCCGCGGGGGCTTGTTCGACCGGACAGCCGGGTGCGGGCAACAGTAGCCGATCGAACAAGCTTCTCGTGGCCGGCGAAACTCTAATCTTCCGGAACATCTTCCCAAGCTCGCGCCGACGGAACGGTGAACGGATCGATGGTCAACCACGCAGGCCCGCCGCCCGAGCACGAGGTAGCGCCGCCGACCGGCCGCACCCTCCTCGTCATCGGCGACGACGAGGACCTGGGCCGATCGGTGGCCGACCACGCCCAACGCTGGGGGAACCACGTCGACCGCCTGCACCGACCGGACGACGACGAGCTGCGACGCCGACTACCGGACTCCGTCGACGGCGTGGCGGTGGTGTCCCGCAACGACATCGTGGCGTTGCGCTACGCCCTGCTCGTGGAGCATCTCGCACCCGGGGTACGACTGGTCATCACGATCTTCGATCGCACGGTCGCGGACGAACTCACCCGCACCGTCCCGAACTGCACCGTGCTCGGCATGACGGACGCGATCGTGCCGGCGCTGCTGGGCACCTGCGTCACCGCGAACCTCGCCAGCCTCCAACGCTCGGGCGACCAGCTCGTGGCCGTCGAGCACACCGCCGACGGGACCCGGGTCAGGCGGACGCCGCATCGGCCCGCGCCGTGGCGAAGCCGATTCCACCTGCTCCGCAGCCAGTTCCGGCCCGTGGAGACCTCATCACGAGCGATGCTCACCGGATTCGCCGGCCTGCTCCTCGTGCTCGCCCTCGACAGCACCCTGGCCTGGGCCGTCCTGCACGAGCACTGGGCCGACGCGATCTGGCACGCCACCCGCACCCTGACCACGGTCGGCTCCTCCCCCGCCATCGAACACGCCCCCGACTGGTACAAGCTGCTCTCCGCGCTATCCATGCTCGCCGTGCTCGCACTCGCCGCGATGTTCACCGCGGGCTTCGTGGACCGGCTCATGTCGCGACGGCTCACCGGCATCGTCGGCTCCCGCGCTGTTCCACGCCGCAACCACGTCGTAGTCGTGGGCCTCGGGCAGGTCGCACTACGGCTGTGCTGCGAACTGCAAGCGATGGGAATCCCCGTGGTCGCCGTCGAACGAGACCGCCACGCACCGTGCCTGCCGCTGGCCCGCGAGCTCGGCATCCCCGTGGTCCTGGGCCGAGGCGGCGACCGATTCTTGCTGCAACGCCTCGCCGTGCCGAAAGCCAGAGCACTGGCGGCGGTTTCGTCCGACGGCCTGGAGAACATCGCCGTCGCGGTCACGGCCCGAGCCGTCGCGCCTCAGCTGCGAATCGTGCTGCGCGCCGGAGGGGACGACGTCACGGCCGAATCCAAATCGCTGTTCCGCATCGGCGCGGTCTGCGACGTCACCCGCATCGCAGGCCCGTTCGTCGCGGCGAGGCTGCTCGGCCTGAAACCGCTGAGCGTCTTCACCCTGACCGACCACACCTGCGCATTGTTCGACGGCGACCATGTGGTAAACCTCGCACAATGGGCGTCCCGTCCCATCGAGAACGTCACCATCCCCGGAAACTGAAGCGAGGAAGGTCAGCACGATGACCCAGCAGTCCCATGTAGACACGACGACGAACCCGGCCGCGGCGAACGGTGCAGCCGACACCGAGCCGGAGCCGACGCAGTGGCCGCGCCAGGAGAACCCCGAAGCGACGTTCTACGACCACGAAGACAGCCACCTGATCCTGGGCTACAACTGACGCCTGCCGCGGCCGAATGTCCTCAAGGGATGATCGAGTCACGAGAGAGATGTTCGCCCAGGCGTACCCTTGGCGGTTCGCGGGGCCACGATGATGTTCGCGCCGAGCTCCGCGCAGCCGTTGGTCGGGCTTCTCGATCGCCGCGGCGAGGAATTCCGGTCCACCACCAGGTAGCTCCGCCGCCCCGAGAACCGGGGCGAAGTACTCGGTGCTGAAAGCCGGTTCGGCGAGGTCGAGGCGACACCCGACGGCATCCGGACATCGGCCGAGAACCTGTTGAACAGCAGGCGGTCGAACGCGTCGGCAGGCCACACCTCCCGACCTCCGGATTCCTCGCCGATCCGCAGTGCCGCCAGCGTCTCGGCGAGCGCACCCAGGTAGCCCGCGACCGCCCACGGCCCGCTCAGCCACTCCTCGCCGTCCCGAAGCGGCTCGCACGCTTCGAAACAGTCGGTCACCCGTCCGGCTTTACGGCTACCGGGAGAAATCGCGGGACGATTCAGCCTGAACGTCGCCCGCTCGACCGCGCGACGGGCTGCGCGCAGGACGACCATGTCCAGCGCGTGTTTGAGGTCGCGGCGGGCGCGATCGGCATCGGGCTTCGCCTTGGTGTCCTCAAAGGAGGCGCTTCTGCCGTCTCCGTGAGCACCTCGGCCATCCAAGAGCTGGGATTTTCCGATTTTTGGCCCAAATTGAGATCCCCGAGGATTCCGGTTTTAGGCAAAATTGGGACGAGAATTCCCGCCGCGAACCGGTCGCAGTGCCCGCTCCGGCGATGCAGCCCTCCGGGCCGTCGCGCACCCAGGACCGATTTCGACCACGGGCACCGGCTCGGAGAAGCCGAAATCCTGCGCAGTTCAGCGGGGTTGGACGGCCTGGATCGCAGCGCGGACCACCTGGGCGACCCGATCGGCGGCGTGGTCGTGGCTGGTCCCCGCCGTCGCCATCGATGCGGTCATCGCCTGGCTCCGGATGACCGCACCGCCTCGCCGCGTTCGCCGCACAACCGCGATGGCGGGCGCTGCCTGCGATCTTCACATCGGCCGGAGCGCCACATCGGCGAGGTGGTCTCGGAGGGGCAGTGGCGCGACTGGGCGGCACGCGTACGGACCGTTCCAGCGACGCGGCCGTATTTCAGGGCTCCAGCAGTTCGTCCAGTTCTTGCGCGAAGAGCAGGGCGGGGTCGAATCCCATTCCGTTGAAGTGCCCGGCGAGTTCGAGCGAGACGACGCCGTGCACGCGAGTCCAGAAGGACAGCGACTTGCGGAGCGCCGCGGTCGGCGCCGAGCCATCCGCGGCCCAATGGCGGTGTTCTTCGAGATGGGCGTCGAACGGCGTCGCCGGCACGTCCGCCGACATCGCCGTCTTGTGGGCCTCGATCAGCACGGCCATCATCTCGGAGGTGATCTTCGCGGTGTCCTCCGGCGCGTGGTAGCCGGGAACGGGCGTGCCGTAGAGGAGGAAGTACCGCTGCGGGTCCGCGAGGGCCCAGTCCCGCACGACGTGGGCCAGCGCGGCCACGTCGGCGCCCGAGTCGGCCGCCGCCAGGACGGCGTCGGCGAGGCTTCGGTAGGCGTCGCGGATGAGTTCGGTGAGCAACTCGTCGCGGCCGGCGAAGTACCGGTACAGCGCGGGGCCGCTCATCCCCATGCGCTTGGCGATCGCGTTGAGGGACAACGCAGAGACGCCCGTCGTGGCCACCTGCTCCCACGCGTGCTGCTTGATCTCGGCATGCACCTGGGCTCGGTAGCGCTCCCGCGCGCTCGCACCCATCGCAGTCAGCCTCCTTTGGCCGTGGCGCCAACAACTCCAGTTAGACGTTATCACTTTCTCTATTGACACTCACGACACTGCAGTTATAGCTTCTAACTTCAGCGAATACAACTAACTGCCTCGCGTCCCACGAGGAGGAGAACCATGTCCGGCATCGACCCGAGCACCTCGCCGAACCAGCAGGCCCGGCCCCGCCGCAGACGCGGTGCACGCGCCGCACTGCTCGCGATTCCGCTGGCCGCCGGCATCCTCGGCGCCATCGTCATCCCCACCCTGGCGGGGACGGGCGGTCACACCGCCGGCCCGGATTCGCTGACCTGCCAGGGCGAAGGTGTCGATCCCACCGCCAAGGTCCGGTACCGGACCGAGACCTTCATCAGGGCGCCGTTGAGCACCGTCTGGAAGCTGCAGACCGACGTGGCGAGCTGGCCGTCCTGGCAGCAGCCCGTCAGCAGCGCGGAGCGCCTGGACGCGGACTCGTTCCGGAAGCACTCGCAGTTCCGGTGGACCACGCCGGTCCCGCCCACCCCGGCCAACCCCGCCACGACGCTGGTCATCACCTCCACCGTCCAGCAGCTCCAGCGCGACAAGTGCATCCGCTGGACCGGGTCCGCGATCGGCGAAGGACTGCAGATCGACGGCGTCCACGTCTGGAACTTCACCGAGGTCGACGGCGGCGTCCTGGTGCGCACCGAGGAAACCCACACCGGCCCGCAGGTCGACGCGAACGTGCCCCTCGCGACCGATCACCTCGGCCAAGGCCTGGAGGCATGGCTGACGGCGCTCAAGACCACCGCCGAGTCCGGCCAGTACCGCCCGACGGACAACACCTGACGCGACCCGGCGGCGCCCCGGGAACGCCGGCGAACTCGCGCCGGGGAAACACTCGCTCTGTTGCGCCACAACGGAGTTCACGCGCTACGCAGCAACACAAGGAGGAGACGAATAGTCACCGCGACAACGCACGGCAACCGCTTCCCGGCCGCAAGGCTCGTCACCATCTCGGCGTGGGCCACACCGGTCCTGATCATCGGCCAGTTCGCCATGGTGGCGGCGCTCCCGGTCGCGCTCGTGCTGATCGGCACCCTGAGCGATACCCGTCTCCGAGCACTCCGCTGGTGGGCCGCCGCGCTCGCGGCGGTCTACGCCATACCCCTAGCCCTCTGGCCGATCGGACCGGACCCAGCACCAAGCCTGTCCAAGGACATGAATCCGGTACTTGCCGCCCTCATCGTCGCGACAGCCATCGCGGTCGCCATCGCCAACCACCGCAGGAGCAGGAACTCATCCCGTTCCGGACCCCGCGCGGGGACCGCCTGATGAGAGAGAGCAAATCCCCCGACGCCACATCATCAGGTCGCCCTTCATCGCCCGTTCCACGCGCATGTGGCCCCCAATGGAAATCCCGGCTGTGTTCAGCGGGTTGGTTTGAATGCCATAGCGCGGGTCTTCTCGGCTACCTCGGGCCAGCGGGGGTCTGTTGGGGTTTCCGGGAAGCCGAGGAGTGGAGCCAGGCGCTTCCAGGCACTCGGGTGGGCCTTCTGGTAGGCCACTAGCACCTCTTGGACCTCTCCGCTTTCGAGGAAGCGGTGGTCCGGCTCGGGCCATCGGCTTCCGCCGAGGCGCACCTCGATGGCCGGGGCCGCTTGGATGTTCCGGTACCAGTCGGGGTTCTTGCCCCACGCCGCCACCACCACGACCTCCGGGACCGCCGGGTCGTAGCTCACGACCTCCACGACCACTTCCCGCCGGGCGCCGGTTCGCCGGCCTCGGTGGGCCAGGTAGAGCAGCCGGTGCCCGACCAGCCACCCGAGCCTCGCCCGGTAGAGCCAGATCGGCGCGCGCAGCAGGATGCGCAGCGCGCCGCGCGGTTTCCGGTCGGTCACGGCCATGCCTGCTCCCGCCCATCCTCGGCCCGGTCGAATTCGCAAGGCACGGGGCTTCGCCCGTCCGGGCAGATGATAGGCGCGGAGCCCCGGCCGTCGCTCAGCCGGTCTTCGGCGTCGCGAGCGCCGGGGCGAGGATCCAGAGGACCCGGGTGGGACTGCCGTCGTCGGTGACGCTGGTGAACGTGTGCGCCGTGTCTCCGGCGAAGGTGAGGGCGTCGCCGGTTTCCAGGGTGATCTCCTCCCCGGCGAGGACGATGCGGAGGCGGCCTTCCAGCACGAAGACGAACTCGACCCCGGTGGGCAGGACGTACGGTTCGTCGCCGCTGCCGCCGCCGGGGCCGATCACGCTCAGGATCGCCTGCACGCGGCGCTCACCTTCGGGCGTCAGGAGGTACTCGTGCATGCCGTCGCCGCCGAAGCGGATGGACGGGTAGGCGCCGTGCCGGACCACCTCGCCCGCGGCGGCCGCGAAGAAGGTCGACACGGAGACCTCCAGTGCCTCGCAGAGCCGCATCAGCGACGCCACCGAGGGGTTGACCTGATCGCGCTCCACTTTGGATAGATAGCCCTTGGTCAGGCCGCTGCGCTCGGCCAGCTCGGCGAGCGTCTTGCGCCTGGACATCCGGATGGCCTTCAGCTGCGCGCCGATGCCTTCGCCGCGCTGCTCGCCGGTGGGTGCCTTGTGGGTACCTGCCACGGGTCGGGACTCCTTGCTCTCGGGCTGGAGTTCCAGGTTGCCATCCGCGCACCCATGAAACCTGTGTTTCCTATGAAAAACAAGTGTTGACTTTCGGGTGTTCGCGGCGCCACGCTCCCCGTTACTTGCCGCACAGGGGAAGGGCGATGGGACATTGGCCGACACGATTCGCTTGTGGGGCGGGCGCTTTCGCACGCCGTCAGACCCCGCGCTGACCGATCTCTCCCGATCCGACCCGTCGTACTTCCGGATGGCCCCCTACGACCTCGCCGGCTCCCGGGCCCACGTCCGCGAGCTGCGGCGCGGCGGCATCCTCGACGAGTCCGAGTGCACGGCCGTGCTGACCGCGATCGACGAGCTGGACGCGGACGTCCGCGCCGGCCGGATCTCGCCGACGCCGGACGACGAGGACGTGCACACCTTCATCGAGCGGGTCCTGCTCCAGCGACTCGGCCCGCTCGGCGGCAAGGTCCGGGCCGGTCGGTCGCGCAACGACCAGGCCGCCAACGACCTGCGCCTGTTCCTCCGGGACCGGGTGCGAACGATCGTCGCCGAGGTGGCCGACCTGCAGGACGCCCTGATCGCCCAGGCACGGCAGCACGTCCGGTCGATCGCTCCGGGGTTCACGCACCTGCAGCCGGCGCAGCCGGTGGTGTTCGCCCACCAGCTCCTCGCCCACGCCCAGTCCTTCTCCCGGGACGTCGAGCGCTTGCAGGACTGGGACCGGCGCAGCGCCCGCTCGCCGCTGGGCGCGGCGGCGTTGGCCGGTTCCTCCGTCGCGGTGCGGCCGGAGCTCTCGGCGGCCGAGCTCGGGTACTCGGCGCCGTGCGAGAACTCCATCGACGCCGTCGCCAGCCGCGACCACGTCGCCGAGTTCCTGTTCGCCGCCTCGATGCTCGCGGTCAACGTGTCGCGGTTGGGCGAGGAGGTCTGCCTGTGGACCTCGCGGCAGTTCGGCTGGGTCGTGCTCGACGACGGGTTCTCCACCGGCAGTTCGATCATGCCGCAGAAGAAGAACCCCGACATCGCCGAACTCGCCCGCGGCAAGGCGGGGCGCCTGCTCGGCGACCTGGCCGGGTTGATGGCGGTGCTGAAGTCCCTGCCGCTGGCCTACAACCGCGACCTCGCCGAGGACAAGCGGGCCGCGCTGGACAGCGTGGACACGCTGGCGCTGGTGCTGCCCGCGATGGCGGGCATGGTGCGCACGATGCGGGTCGACGTGGACGTGCTGCGCGAGCAGGCCACCGACGGGTTCACCCTCGCGACCGAGGTGGCGGATTGGCTTGCGGAGCAAGGAGTTCCGTTCAGCGAGGCGCACGAGGTCACCGGCGCCCTGGTGCAGCTGTGCGAGGACAGGGGCATCGAGCTGGAGGAGGTGACGGACGCCGACCTGCGGGCCGTGGACGAACGGCTCACGCCGGCGGTGCGGGACCGGCTGACGCCGGAGGCGGCCGTGGCGGCCCGCATCGGCTACGGCGGGACCGCGCCGGACCGGGTCGCCGAGCAGATCGACCGGCTGGCGGCCGTCACGGCCGCGCAGCGCGCGTGGTCCGCCGAGTACGAGGGGCCGAGGTCATGAGCCCGCTGCACCAGGCCGAGCCCGCCGCGATGGCAGGCGCGGACTGGGAAACGGTGCCGCGCAAGCACGTCGGCCGCTGGGTCGCCGCGGTCGTCGTGGTGCTGGTGGTCGCCTGGTTCGCGCAGTCCTTCGCCAACGCGCAGATCGAGTGGTCGGTGGTTCGCGAATACCTCGCGGCACCCGTGCTGCTCAAGGGCCTGGTGCTCACGCTGGTCCTCACGGTCGTGGCGATGGTGCTGGGGATCGTCCTCGGCGTCGTCGTCGCGGTGATGCGGCTGTCGAAGAACCCGATCACCAGCGGCGTCGCCTGGGTCTACGTGTGGATCTTCCGCGGCACCCCGGTGTACCTGCAGCTGCTGATGTGGTTCAACCTGGCGTTGATCTTCCCGGTGGTCTCGATCCCGGGCATCTACACCGGCCGCACGGTCGAGCTGGTGACGCCGTTCGTCGCCGCCGCGCTCGGCCTGGGCATCAACCAGGGTGCCTACACCAGCGAGGTGGTGCGCGCCGGGATCCTGTCCGTCGACGAGGGGCAGCTGGAGGCGGCGCGGGCGATCGGGATGACGCGGCTGAAGGCGTTGCGGCGGATCGTGCTGCCGCAGGCGATGCGGGTGATCATCCCGCCGGTGGGCAACGAGACGATCAGCATGCTGAAGACGACGTCGCTCGCGTCGGCCGTGGGCGTCACCGAGATCGTGCTGGAGGCGCAGCACATCTACTTCGTCAACAACCGGATCATGGAACTGCTCATCGTCTGCGCCATCTGGTACCTGGCCGCCGTGTCGGTGCTGTCCGCGCTGCAGTTCTACCTCGAACGCCACTACGCGCGCGGTGCCACGAGCCGTGCGCTGCCGCCCACCCCGCTGCAGAAGTTGCGGGCAGCCGTGCTGCGGCAGAAAGCAGGTGCGTGATGACCGCATTGGTGCGGGCCGAGGGCGTGCACAAGAGCTTCGGCGACCTGCAGGTCCTCAAGGGCATCGATCTGGATGTCGCCGACGGCGAGGTGCTGTGCCTGCTCGGGCCCTCCGGGTCGGGCAAGAGCACCTTCCTGCGCTGCATCAACCACCTGGAGCAGATCAGCCGCGGCCGGATCTGGGTCGGCGACCAGGTCATCGGTTACGAGCCGCGCGGCGGGAAGCTCCACGAGCTGGACGAGCGGTCGGTCGCCCGGCAGCGGCAGTCCGTCGGCATGGTCTTCCAGCGCTTCAACCTCTTCCCGCACCTGACCGCGCTGGAGAACGTGATCGAGGGCCCGGTCCAGGTCAAGCGGGAAACGAAGGCCACGGCCGTCGCCCGGGCCGAGGGGCTCCTGGCCCGGGTCGGGCTGGCCGACAAGCGCGACGCGTATCCGCGGCAGCTCTCGGGCGGCCAGCAGCAGCGGGTGGCGATCGCGCGGGCGTTGGCGATGGAGCCGTCCCTGCTGCTGTTCGACGAGCCCACTTCGGCGCTGGACCCCGAACTGGTCGGCGAGGTCCTCGAAGTGATGAAGGACCTGGCGAAGTCGGGCCTGACGATGATCGTGGTGACCCACGAGATCGGCTTCGCCCGCGAGGTGGCCGACCGGGTCGCGTTCATGGACGCCGGCGCGATCGTCGAGATCGGCGCGCCCGGGGCGGTGCTCGACCACCCCGAACACCCCCGCACCCGGGCATTCCTGCAGCGGGTTCTCTGACGGGTGGTTGCAGATTCGGTTTGCGTGGCGGTCCGGGTAGCGGCCCCCTGCGGGAGTTACGGCCGCCGCCTGGACTGCGGGAGCCCCGACTTACGTATGACCAATACGCGGCATCGGGGACTGGCCTCGCCCAGTAGCCCCGAAAGGCGGGCACAGCCTGAGAACCCGCGGCGGTGCAAGCCGAGTCCCTCACCGCATGCGGCTGACGCCGCATTCTTAAGGAACCTCCAACCCCCGATTCGTCGAAAGAGGTAGTCATGCTTCGAAAAGGCACCAAGGCTCCCCGGATCCTCACCGCCGCGCTGCTCGCCGGGCTGCTCGGCACGGCGGGCTGCGCGGGCGGCAGCACGAACACCGGAGCGCCGAACGCCAGCGGGTTGCCGGACGTCGTGGCGCAGTCCGGGACGATCCGGATCGGGATGTCCCCGGACCTGCCGCCGATGGAGTTCCGCGACGAGGCGACCGGCCAGGTGGTCGGCGTCGACGTCGAGATCGCCAACGCCATGGCGCAGCAGCTCGGCGTCAAGGCCGAGTTCGTGGAGCAGCCCTTCGACCAGCTGCTCAACTCCGTGGCCACCGGCCGCGTCGACATCGTCATGTCCGGGCTGTCGGACACCACCGAGCGGCAGAAGACGGTCGACTTCGTCGACTACTTCCTCTCCCGCGCCCAGTTCTACTCGCTGCAGGATCGCGCCGCGGAGTTCACCTCGCCGGAATCGTTGTGCGGCAAGAAGCTCGCGGTGAGCAAGAAGACCGACTACTACCTGATGGTGCAGAAGTACGACGCGGAGACGTGCGGCGGCAAGGGGCGCCCGGCGATCGAGCTGCTGCCGACCGACTCCGGGTCGGCGGCCCGCCTGCAGCTGGAGCAGCGCCGCGCGGACGTCGCGGTGCAGAGCGGCGAGAACCTGGCGTTCTTCGAGAAGAAGGACCCGGCGAAGTTCGAGACCGTCCTGGAACCGCTGTCCGGCAAGCCCTTCGGCGTGGTGGTCAAGAAGGGCGACCAGCAGATGGCCGCCGCGGTGCAGAAGGCCCTGACCGCGGTCGTCGACAACGGCTCCTACCAGGCGATCCTGGACAAGTGGGGCCTGGGCTACGGGGCGACCCGGCCGGTGGTCAACGGCGTCAAGCCGTGAGCGGTGGCCGGTTGGTCTGGCGGGGCGGCGCCCGGGTGGCCGTCGCCCTCGCCTTCGACCTCGACGGGCCGACCGGGACCGCCATGCTCGACGGCAGCATCTGGCGGAAACCGGAGTACTTCACCCTCGGCTCGTACGGCCCGTGGCGGGCGCTGCCGCGGATCCTCGACCTCCTCGACGCCGCCGGCGTCCCGGCCACGTTCTTCATCCCGGCGTGGGTCGTGGAGACGTGGCCGGAGCGCTGCCGGGACGTCGTGGCGCGCGGCCACGAGGTCGCCCACCACGGCTACCGGCACGAGTCGTTCCGCGATCTCGACACCGACCAGCAACGGCGAATTCTCCGGCGCAGCCAGGAGATCTTCGCGGACGTGCTGGGCGCGCCCGCGGTCGGCTACCGGACGCCGTCCGGGGACTGGGCCGTCGACACGCCCCGGCTGCTGGTCGAGCACGGATTCCGCTACTCCAGCTCGATGCGCGGCGACGACCGGCCCTACCAGCACCGCATCGACGGGCGGCCGTCGCCGCTGGTGGAGATACCGGCGCGCTGGGAGCTCGACGACTACGCGTACCTCGCGTACCACCGCCGGCCGGACTTCCCGGCCGGGCAGGATCGCATCGCCGGTTATGCGACGACCCTGGACAACTGGCGGCGCGAGTTCGACGGGCACCGGGCGGAAGGCCTGTGCATGACGACCCTCTTCCACCCCAAGGTGGTCGGCAAGCCCGGGCGGCTGCAGCTGCTGGAGCAGTTCCTGACGCACATGCGCGGTCCAGGTGACGTGTGGTTCGCGACCTGCCGCGACATCGCCGAGTGGCACCGCGAGGTGCGGGACGTTCCGGAGGAGAGGTGACATGGCGAAGCGGACCTGGCCTCGCGGGCGGCAGTGCGCCGTGGCGGTCACGGTGGATTTCGACGGCGACCTAGCCCTGCTTTCAGCAGATCCCTCGCTGGAATCGCGGGAGAAGACGCTCTCGCAGTTCCGCTACGGCGCGACGCGCGGCGTCGACCGGCTGCTGGCGTTGTTCGCCGATCTCGACGTGCCGACGACCTGGTTCGTCCCGGGCGCGAACGCCCGCGAGCACCGGGAGCTGGTGGAGCGCGTCCACGCCGCCGGTCACGAGATCGGCAATCACGGCTTCGCGCACGAGGACTTCGACCGGCTCGACCTCGCCGGCCAGCTTTCCGCGATCGAAGCCGGTCAGGAGGCGCTGGCTGGGGTCGCCGGTGCGCGACCCCGGGGATTCCGCGTGCCGCAGGGCGATTTCGCCCGCGGGCTCCTGGAGGCGCTGGCGGCCGTGGGGATCGATTGGTCCTCGTCGTGGCGCGGCGACGATCTGCCGTACGTCCACCCCGCCGGGCCGGTGGAGATCCCGCTGCACCACGAGCTCGAAGACGCCCCGTACTTCGTGTTCAACCTCGACCCGCCGATGCCCGCCGGCCAGTGCCGGATCGCCGGCTACGCCGACGTGCTGGACAACTGGTGGCGGGAATTCCAGGCGTACCAGCGGTTCGGGCTCTGCTACGTCCTCCGCCTGCACCCGGAGGTGTCCGGAACGCCCGGGCGCATCGGCCTCGTCCGCGAGCTCCTCCAGCGCATCCGCGCCACCGGCGGGGTGTGGTTCGCGACCGGCAGCGAGATCGCGGACTGGTGGCGCGCGAACCACACCGTCAACGAGCCCGGGCACCCGGCCGACGTCTTCGCCCGACTGACCGGAGGCGGTTCCGATGCCTGAGCCCACCGCGAGCCGCCTCGGCGAGTTCATCGCCGGAACCGCCTTCGCGGACCTCCCCGGCAGCGTCGCGGAGAAGGCCAAGCGGCACCTGCTCGACACCCTCGGCGCGGCCCTGGCCGGTGCCAGGACACCGGAAACGGCAGGGATCACCGCAGCCCTCACCACCCCGACCGCCGCAGGAGCCGCGATATGGGGAACCGGCCTGCGCGCGACGGCTCGCGACGCCGCGCTGGCCAACGGCGTGGCGGCGCACGCGCTGGAACTAGACGACACCGGCGGCTGCGACCACTCCGGCGCGGTCGTCGTGCCCGCCGCCCTGGCCGCCCTTTCGCTGACGGACCGAGCCGTTTCCGGCCCGGAACTGCTGGTCGCGATCGTTCTCGGCTACGACCTCGCCCGACGCGCATTGGAGGGCTGCGGCGGTTACCAGGAGCACAACCAGGCGGGCTGGCACTCCACCGGCACCTGCGGGCCCTTCGGTTCGGCGGCCGCGACAGCCCGCATCCTGGCGCTGGACCCGGAACAATGCTCCGCGGCCGTGGGTTTCGCCGCCTCGATGAGCGGCGGCCTCTGGGCGTTCGTCCACAATGGTGCCTTGAGCAAGCGGCTGCACGCGGGCCGGGCGGCGGAAGCCGGTGTCGCCGCGGCCGCGCTCGCCGGAAGCGGAATCCCCGGCCCGGTCCACGCCCTCGACGACGTCTGGGGCGGATTCCTCAGCACCTTCGCGCCGGAAACCGCGGAGCACGCCGCGTTCACCGACGGGCTCGGCGAGCAGTGGCGAATCCAGCGGTGCGCCATCAAACCCCACGCGTCGTGCCGCGGCACGCATTCGGCCGTCGACGCCGTCGCACAACTCATGCGCGACCACGGCCTGCACGCCGACGAGATCCGCGAGGTGCGCGTCAGGCTCAGCCCCTTCCTGGCCGACATGTGCGGTGGCCGCGACACGCGAACCCTCGGCACGGCGCAGCTCAGCCTGCCGTACGCGGTCGCCGCTCAGATCGCGTACGGCGCCGCGGACCTCGCGGCGTACGGCCCGGAGCACCGTCACGACGAGCGAGTGCGCGGGATCATGGATTCCGTTGTGCTAGAGGTGGATTCGTCGATGTCGGCATCCGAAGAACCGGTCATCGACCTGGTCACCGAAGGCGGCAGCCACCGGTGCCGGGTCACCGATCCGGTGGGCTCGCCCACCAACCCGATCGGCGATGAAGCGCTGATCACCAAGTTCCGCAGTCTCGTCCCGGAGCCGACCGCAGAGAGCCTGGTCGACACAGTGATACGCCTCGACGAGCTACCGGATGCCCGACTACTTCTGGACCACCTGGCCTGACCGGTCCTTTCAGAATGATGCCCGGGCACGAATGGAACGTGGCCACCCAGAACACGAAACGCCGCTTTCGCGCGAAACCGCCGCTCCCCTGGAGGCAGGACGGCGGTTTCGCGCGAAAGCGCCACTTCGCGTGGGGACGGGATGGCGGTTTCGCGCGAAAGCGCCATCCCACGTGAGGCAAGGTGGCGGTTTCGCGCGAAACCGGCACTGGCACTGGGTGCTTGGAGATCAGCCGGGCGGAGCCATTCTGGAGGCCCGTCGAGAGCTCAGCCGGGCAGGTGCGTTGGCGCGAACATGCGCGGATTCGCTTGCAGCACCACGACGTTCGGGCCCGGCTCCGCGAGCGCGGCCGCGAGGTCTCGCTCCAGGTCTTCCGGCGTCGACCTGCGCGCCGGGACTCCGAAGGACTCCGCGAGCGCGACGAAATCGGGCCGGGCGAGCTCCGTCCCGAAGGTGGCTCCGAAGGCGTCGGTCATGTACTCGCGCAGGATTCCGTAGCCGCCGTCGTCCACGATCAACCAGGTCGCGTTCAACCCCAGCTGCCGCGCCGTGGCCAGCTCGCTGATGCCGTACATCGCGCCGCCATCACCGGAAACGGCCAGCACCGGCCGCTGATCGCCCAGCGCGACGGCGGCGCCCAACGCGGCGGGGAACCCGTAGCCGAGCCCGCCGGCGCCCTGCGCCGACTGCATCGCGCCCGAGACCCGTGCGTCGAAAGCCGACCAGGCCCAGTAGGCGAGGATCGTCATGTCCCAGAAGCTCGGCGCGGCGTCGGGCAGCGCGGCTCGAATCGCCTCGACGAGTGCGCGTTCGGTGCCCAGGTCCTGGCCGTCGAGCCGGTGCCGGATCTTCGTCAGCAGCTCGTCGACACGCGCTTCCGCCGCTCCGTCGGGTTCCCTGGCGGAGACCGCCGAAGCCAGCTCCGCCAGGGCGAGCCGCGCATCGGCGTGCACGCCCAGTGCCGGGAGGTTCGCCTCCAGCTTGCCCGGGTCCGCTTCGATCTGGATGACCCGCCCGCGCGGCCGGAACGTGTGGTAATTGCTGGACAACTCGCCGAGCCCGCTGCCGACCACGAGCAGAACATCCGCGTCGGTCAGGAAATCCGTGGTGTGCTGATCCTCCAGCCAGGACCGCGCCGACAGCGGATGCAGCCAGGGGAATGCGCCCTTGGCGCCGAAGGTCGTCGCAACCGGGGCGCGCAGCTTCTCGGCGAGTTCCAGCAGGGCATCCTCGGCCCCGGCGCGCACCACTCCGCCGCCCGCGAGGATCACCGGGCGCTGCGCTCGATCCAGGTCGGCCGCCGCGGCGCGGATCAGTTCCGGTCTCGGCGCCGGTAGTTGCGGCGTCGCGGTCAGCCCGGTCACGGGCGGGACATCGACCTCGGCCAGCAGGACGTCCTGGGGGATCTCGACGTAGACCGGGCCGTGCGGCGGGGTGAGCGCGACCTCCCAGGCGCGGGCGATCGCGCTCGGGATCTGCGACGGATGCCGGGCCGTTCCGGCGGATTTCACCACCTGCGCCACGCACGCGCGCTGATCGGGCAGTTCGTGCAGGAAACCCCGGCGTGCGCCACCCAAACCGGCGGACGGGACCTGGCTGCCGATGACGACCACCGGGATCGAGGCGGACGCCGCCTCCTGCAGCGCGGCGAGGCTGATCAGCGCGCCTGGGCCGGTCGACACCAGCAGCGGCGCCGGACGACCGGTCGCGCAGGCGAAACCCGCCGCCGCGAACCCGGCGTTGAGCTCGGTCCGGAAACCCGCGTACCGCAGCCCGGACCCGGCCAGGGCTTGGAAGATCCCGAGCGCGTGCTGGCCGGGCTCGCCGAACACGGTGTCCGCGCCCAACGCCGCCAGCGACTCGACGACGAGCGATCCTCCGGTGCGCATCACGCGACGAGTTCCCCTTCCCTGCCGAACCGCGAAGACGCCCACCATGAAACATCACGAGCTCTACGGGAAACAAGGGTTTCCCATGCCGCCGGGCGGAAACCCGGGCCGATCAGATCAAGTTAGGCTACCCTTAATCGCAATGGGGGTCGGGCGGCCGGGAAAGCACAATGCCCAGCGCGGATTCCCGGGCCCGGGCGCACAACGTCCTGTTAGGACGGCCCCCGCTCCCCTGCGAACCACGTTCGGCGCGGGCCCGCCGAATGCCCGGAACACCAGCGACCTGAGGCGAATCCACCATGGTTGACACCGCTCGGCACACCCAAGGCGAATCGGACTGGGTCCCCACCCAGGACGGGCGACGGCTGCACGCGATGGTCCTACCCGGCCCGCCCGACGCGGCCACGCCGACCGTCGTCTTCGAGGCCGGCTCCGGTGCCAGCCGGTCCTCCTGGGCCGCCGTCCAGCCGGAAGTCGCCCGCCACGCCCGCGCGATCGTCTACGACCGGTCCGGCCTGGGCCGCAGCGCGCCCGACCGCTCCAACCGGACCCTCCGGCGCATGGCCGACGACCTCAACGAGGTGCTCGACCACTTCGAACCCGGCCCGTTCGTCCTGGTCGGGCACAGCGCCGGCGGCCCGATCGTCCGCCTCGCCGCCGCCGGCCGGCCCGGCCGGATCGCCGGGCTGGTGCTCATCGATCCCACCGACGAGGCCGCGGAAGTGCTGTTCGGCAACCGGTTCCGCCGCGGCGAGCGCTACGCGCTGGCCGCGGGCTCGGTCCTCGCCCGGCTGGGCCTGCTCGGTGTGCCCTTCCGCCGGATGCTCGCCGAACTGCCCGACGACGTGCGCCGCGACTTCGAACGCGAGGGGTTCACCGCGGAAGTCCTGCGCACCCAGCGACAGCAGGCCCGGACGTTCCTGGACGAACTCGCCACCTGGCGAGACGCCGCACCCGACCTCGGTTCCATCCCGGTCACCGTCATCTCCGGCGGGCGCACCGGCAGCGGCATGGGCCCCGCGATCCGCGCCGAGGCCAACGCCTCGCACGCCCACCGCGCCGCGCAGTCCCCGCAGGGCCGCCACGTCATCGCGGAACGCTCCAACCACTACGTCCCGCTCACCGAGCCGGACGTGATCGCCGCCGAGATCGCCAAGCTCCTGCAGACCGGCTAACGGGCGCGCGGGGCCGGCGTCGCGGCCGAATCCGGCT
Source organism: Saccharopolyspora shandongensis (assembly GCF_900106995.1). Lineage (GTDB taxonomy): Bacteria > Actinomycetota > Actinomycetes > Mycobacteriales > Pseudonocardiaceae > Saccharopolyspora > Saccharopolyspora shandongensis. The sequence goes on along the minus strand of NZ_FNOK01000052.1, from coordinate 37,001 downwards.
TGGCGGCCCCCGGAAGCAGCGCGGCGCCGAGCACCGCGACGACGCAGCAGCCGAGGACCCACCAGAAGGCGTCGGCGAACGCCACCGGCACGCCCATCGCGCCGAGGACTTCCCGCTCTGCCAGCCTGGATTGGAGCACCACGGCGAGCAGCGCGGTGCCCACGGAGCCGCCGACGGTGTTGATCATGTTCAGCGCGCACGACGCGCCGGGCAGCTCCGGCGGGCGCATCCGCCGGTAGACGGCGCTCATCACCGGCGCGCTGATCATCGCGATGCCGACGCCGCGCACCAGCAGCGCCGAGCCGAGCAGCGCGTCCGTTCGGAGCACCGCGAGGTTGGTGAGCGGGGCCGTGCCGATCGCGATGAGCGCGATCCCGGTCAGCACGAGCGTCCGCGTCGCCAGCCGGTCGATGAGGCGGTTGACCACCAGCGATCCCGCGGCGGCGCCGATGCCCTGCGGCGCGAGCAGCAGGCCCGCCTCCCACGCCGACAGACCCCGCCCCTCCTGCAGGTACAGCGGGAGGAGGAACATCGTGCCGAAGACCGAAGCGCCGAGCACCACCAGCGCGAGCGCGGCCGCGCCCAGCGGCGGCCGGGCGAACAGGCGGGGATCCAGCAGCGGAGTCCGGTCGGTCCGCAGCCCGTGCCACCCGAATCCGGCGAGCATGCCCACACCCAGCACCGCCGCGCCCAGCGCCACCCCGATCGGCATGGTGCGCGCGCCGACCTCGCCGAGCCCGAACACCAGCACCGCGATTCCCGGCGAGAGCAGCGCCGCGCCGACGAAGTCGAACGGCTCCCGGCGGGTGGGCGGCAGGTCCGCGGGCACGCACCGCGGCGCCAGCGCGAGCGCGACGATCCCGATCGGCAGGTTGACGTAGAACAGCCACGGCCAGTCCGCGACGCCGAGGATCGAGCCGCCGATCAGCGGCCCCAGCACCGGGGACAGCAGCGGCACCACCCCGACCACGCTGATCACCCGCCCGATCCGGGCGGGACCGGCGGCACGGGCCAGCAGCGCCTGACCGGTCGGCGGGAGCAGCCCGCCGCCGAGGCCCTGCAACACCCGGAACGCGATCAGGCTCGTCGCCGACCAGGCCAGCGCGCACAGCGCCGAACCCAGCAGGAACAGCGCCACCGCGGCGAGCCAGGTGCGCCTGCCGCCGAACCGGCCCGCCAGCCAGCCCGACGCCGGGACGGCCGTGACCACCGCCAGCAGGTACGCCGTGGTCACCCACTGGATCTCGGTGACCGAGGCGTCGAAGTCGGCGATCAGCTCCCGGATGCCGACGCTGACGATCGTCGCGTCCAGCGTCGCCATGAACGTGCCCAGCACCAGCACGAACGCGGCGCGCCACAGCGCCGGGTCGATGCGCTCGCGGGTGGCCGCCTCAGCCATCGTTGTTCCGCAGCTGCCCGACGAACCCGGCCGCATCGGAGTCCAGCCCGCCCGCGAGCCCGGCCAGCGCGCCCAGCAGTTCCCGGCTCAGCGCCCGGGCGTCCGCCGCGGTGATCGCTTCGGGCCGGTGGCCGAGGACGCCGGCCCAGCCGCCGCCGTCCGGCACGACGGTCAGCGTCACCGGGTGGTGGGTCGCCTCGCGGAACCGGGTGCCGGTGACCGTCAGCCCCGGCGCGGGGTGGCGCAGGCGTTCGGGGTCGGCCGGGTAGTTCTCGAACACCACGAGGCTGTCGAACAGCCCGCGGTGGCCGAGCAGCCGCTCCAGATCGGGCAGCGCGACGTGCTGGTGATCGGCCATGCCCTGCTGTCGCGCCTGCAGATCGGCCAACGCCTGGCCCACCGTGCCCGCGAAGCGCGCGCGCACCGGCACCGCGTTGGCCAGTAGTCCCACGATCTCCTCGACACCGTCGACCCCGGCCGCGCGGCCGGAGACCATCGCGCCGAAGCAGACGTCCGCACGCCCGGAGCGCGCCGCCAGCACCGCGGCCCAAGCGCCCTGCAGCAGGGTGTTGGCGGTGAGCCCGTGCGCCGCCCCGGCCGAGGTCAGCGCCGTGACCAGTTCCGCGGGCACCTCGAACAGCACCGGCTGTGGGAACTCCCCGGCCGTGAGCGCTCCGCCGGCGGCCGCCAGGTGGTCGCCCTCGGGCAACCCATCCAGCTCGGCCGCCCACGCGCGGGCGTCGGCGTCGTGATCCCGCTCTGCACGCCACCGCAGGTATGAGGCGAACGGCACCGGCGCGGGCAGAGCGCTCGGCGCACTCCCCTGCACCTGCGACGCGTAGTGCGTGAACAGCTCCAAGAGCATGCGCGGCGCGGACCAGCCGTCGGAGAGCACGTGGTGGCTGGTCAGCACCACCTCGGCCTGCTCGGGCGAGGTCCGGAGCACGGTGAGCCGCAGTGGCGGCCCGGCCGCGAGGTCGAATGGTTCCGCGAGGTCCGCAGCCAGTTCTTCTTCCACCGCACCGGGATCCAGTTCGACCAGCCTGCAGTCCGGGCGCGGATCGGCGGGGATCACCTGCACCGCCCGGTCGGGCGGGAACACCGCGGCCAGGTTCGGGTGCCTGCGCACCAGGTCGCCGCATGCGGCCTGCAGCGCATCGACGTCCAGCGCGCCGGTGATGGAGAACGTCGATTGCACCGTGTACGGGTCAGCGGCGCCGTCGGCCCGGCCCCGCGAGTGCCTCAGCATCAACTTCTGCAGCGGCCCGAGCGGGAGCACGTCCGCCACGCGGCGCTCGGTCTCCAACTTGTCGATCGCGGCTTGGTCGAGGTCGACCAGCGGAAGGTCGGACGGCGTGAGCCCGGCTCCCTCCGCCGCGCCGGGATCGGCGGCGACGGCCAGCAGTTCCGCGCGCAGGTGCTCGGCGAGTCCGGCGATCTCCCCGTCCGCGAACACCTCGCGGGGGCAGCTGAGCCGGACGCCGAGCGCGACGCCGTCGCCGTCGTCGCGCGCCAGCGCGTTGATCATGAGCTGGTGGTCCAGCGGGAGGTCTTCCCCGCCGCCGGAGCCGAACGGGTCCGCGTCGGCCGGGCGCCGCCAGGCCGCGTCCTCGCCGCCGCCGGTCGGATAGGTGCCGAGGTAGTTCCAGCTGATCTGCGGCCGGATCACCGGGATCGAGCCGGCGAGGATGCCGTACCCGAGGCCGTCGCCGCTCGCGTGCAGCTGTTCCTTGACCGACTTCAGCGCCGCCGCCGTGGCGCCGCCGGGCAGCGCCACGCGTGCGGGGTGGATCGCGGTGAACCAGCCGACCGTCTGGGACAGGTCCACCTGGCCGGACCGGTCCAGGGTGTGCGGCGGCCTGCCGTGGCTCTCCAGCGAGACCACTAGGTCCGCCGCTTCCCCGCGCCAGGCCCGCACCGCCCTGGCCAACGCGGTGAGCAGCACCGGGTCCGGCGTGCACCGGTACGCGGCGGGCAGCGTGGTGAGCAGGGCGCGGGTGGACTTTGGGTCGAGCCGGATCTCGTGGTGCACCAAGGTTGCGGCGGTGTCTCGCGCCGGGTTCAGCGACTTCGCGCCGAGCGGTGCCGCCGGTGCATCAGCGATCGCCTGCCAATGCGGCAGCTCCGGCTGCCGAGCCTCGACCGCCGCGCGCAGCGAGCGCGCCCAGCCGAGGAGCGATTCTCCGTACCGGGGCAGTTCCGGCGTAGTGCCCGCGGCGGCCGCCTCGTGCGCCTGGGCGAGGTCGTCGAGCAGGATCCGCCAGGACACGCCGTCGACCACGAGGTGGTGCGCGAGCAACACCAGCCTGCCCAGCTCGTCCGGCCCCCGGTCCAGCCAGAACGCGCGCACCAGCGGCCCGGTCCACGGGTCCATCCGGGCCTGCGCCTCGGCGATGTGCGCGTCGAGCAACAGGCGCGGGTCGTCGACCGACGCGGTGACGCGGGTGAGCACGTCGGCGCCGGTAACCGCGCCGGGCTCGGGGATGCGCAGCACCGGCTCCGCCCCGTCGACCGGCTCGACGAGGTGACCGCGCAGCGCGTCGTGCCGGGCGAGCACGGCGTCCAGCACCGTCTGCCAGGTCGCCTCGTCGCCCCCGGCCGGCACGCACACCTCCATCCACTGGCAGAACCCGGACGCGGCCGGGCCGTGGCGCAGCAGGTCGCGCATGACCGGCGTGAGCGGGACGTCCCCGAAAGCCGGGGCCGCATCGCGGTCTTCGCCGTCGACTTCGGCGAGGACCGCGATGCCCGCCACGGTGCCGCCCTCGAACACGTCGCGCGGGCTCACGCCCAGCCCTCGACGCCGGGCGCGCGAGACCACCTGCAGCGCCACGATGCTGTCGCCGCCGACTTCGAAGAACCCGTCGTCGAGGTTGATCGCGCCGGTGCCGAGCACCTCGCGGAAGACGTCCAGCAGCAACGCTTCTGCGGGTGTCGCAGGCTCCCGCGCGGCCGCCGCCGGGCCGGGCGCGGGCAATGCCGCCCGGTCGAGCTTGCCGCTGGTGTTCAGCGGCAGCGCGGTCAGCGGGAGCAGCGCGGTCGGCACCATGTAGTCGGGCAGCTGGGCGGCGAGGTGCTCGCGGAGCCGCGCGGCGTCGAAGTCGGCGCCGTCGGTGGGGATCACGTAGCCGACCAGCCGCCGCTGCCCCGGCTCGTCCTCGCGGACGATCACCACGCACGCGCGCACGTCCGGGTGCCGGGTGAGCGTGCTCTCGATCTCCCCGAGCTCGATCCGGAACCCGCGGATCTTGACCTGGTGGTCGACGCGGCCGATGAACACCAGCTGCCCGTCCGGCCGCCACCGCACCAGGTCGCCGGTGCGGTAGGCCCGCGAGCCCGGCGGGCCGAACGGGTCGGCGACGAACGCCGCGGCCGTGAGGTCCGGCCTGCCGACGTAGCCGCGGGCCACGCCCGGGCCGCCGAGGTACAGCTCGCCCGTGACGCCGACCCCGACCGGCTGCAGACCCTCGTCCAGCACGTACGCGCGCACGTTGGGATCGGGGCGGCCGATCGGCAGCGGTCCCGCGTCGTCGGGGTCGTAGTGCCAGGTCACCGCGTTGATCGTGACCTCGGTGGGCCCGTAGCAGTTGAACAGCGCGCGCCGGTCGCCCCAGCGCCGCGCCAGCGCGGGATCGAGCCGCTCCGCGCCGACCATGAACATCACGCCGGGGTCGACCTCGGCGTCGTCGGGCATCGCGGCCAGGAACGACGGCAGCAGGTTCAGCGCGGTCACCCGGTGCTCGGCGACGTAGTCGAGGATCTCGTCGCCGGGGATCCGCACCTCCTCCGGCGCGATCACCAGCGTGCCGCCGGAGAGCAGCGGCATCATCGTCTGGAAGAACGCCACGTCGAAGCTGGTCGAGGCGAAGTGCAGGTAGCGGTCGCGCTCGGTGATCCCGAACGTCTCCTCCTGCAGCGCGACCAGATCCGGGATGCCGCGGTGGGGCACCGCGACGCCCTTCGGCCGCCCCGTCGTGCCGGAGGTGTAGATGATGTAGGCCAGCGCGTCCTCGGTGAGGCCGCTGCGCGCGTCCACCGGGTCGGTGTCCCACTCGGCCGGGCCGTCCGGCGCGGTGTCGTCCAGCGACATCACCCGGAGATCCGCGGGCAGGCCGCCGTCGAGGCCCGCCAGCACGTCCGAGGTGGTCACGGCCGCTGCCGGGACGACGTCGCCGAGCAGGTAGGCCCGCCGGTCGGCCGGGTAGCCCGGATCGACCGGGACGTACACCGCCCCCGCCTTGAGCACGCCGAACAGCGCCACGACCTGTTCCACGTCCCGGCCGAGCAGCACCGCGACCGGGTCCTGCGGCCGGACGCCGGCGGCCAGCAGCGCGTGGGCCAGCCGGTTCGCGCGCCGGTCCAGCTCGGCGTAGCTGAGCACCCGGTCGCGGCACACCACGGCCTCGGCGTCCGGCTTGCCGCCCGCCCACTTCGCGAACCGCGCCAGGACGCCGCCGTAGGCGTGTGCGGGCGCGGCCCCGGTGCCCGCCGCGAGCAGGTCGCGCCGCTCGGCGGGTTCCAGCATCGGCAGCCGGTTGACGGGGCGATCCGGGTCGGCGACGAGTTCCCGCAGCAGCGCGAGCAGCCAGCGACCGTAGTCGCGGACGGTCGCCTCGTCGAACGCGCGCGACTGGTAGCCGAGCCCGATGACGATCTCGTCCTCGGGGATGACGACCACTGTCAGCGGGTAGTGCGTGGCGTCGGTGATGTCCACGCCCGCCAGTTCCAGCCCCGGCGCGAGCGGCGTGCGCTGCCTGCTGGAGAGCGGGAAGTTCTCCATCACGAGCATCGTGTCGAACAGCTCGCCCGCGCCGACGGCGCGCTGGATTTCCGGCAGGCCCACGTGGTGGTGATCGGCGAGGACGACGCTGCGTTCGTGCACGTCGGCGAGCAGCCGCGCGGCGGTGTCGCCCGCGGCGTGCCGCACCCGGACCGGGATGGTGTTGCCCAGCTGCCCGATCATCGCGGCCACGCCGTCCACCTCGGCGGGCCGGCCCGACACGGGGCAGCCGAAGACCACGTCACGGCGGCCGGTGAGCCTGCCGAGCAGCACGCCCCACGCCGTCTGCAGCACGGTGGTCAGGGTGATGCCCCTGGCCTGCGCGAAGGCGCGCAGTTCGGCGCTGAACCCGGCGCCGAGCCCGATCGCGACCCGGCCCGGCCGGTCCACCCGGGACGTCGGGTTCGCCGGCGCCAGCCGGGTGCCCTCGTCGACCCCGGCCAGCGCATCCTGCCAGGCCCGCAGCGCGGCCTCGCCGTCCCTGCGGGCCAGCCAGCGGAAGTACTCGACGAGCGGTGGCGCGGTCGGCACCGGATCGCCGCCGCCGAGCTCGGCGTAGATCGCGAGGAGGGTCCGCCCGACCAGCGGCATCGACCAGCCGTCCAGCAGCGCGTGGTGGTTGGTGATGAGCAGCCGGTGCTCGGTCTCGCCGAGCTTGCACAGCAGGAACCGGATCAGCGGCGGCCGCGCCGGATCGAAGGGGCGGTCGAGCTCCGCGCGGGCGTGCTCGGCGAGCGCGCACTCCCGCTCTTCCGGAGAACAAGCCGACAGGTCGGCCTCGCGCCAGTGCAAGTCCACGTCCGCAGGCACGACCTGCACGACCTCACCCGCAGCGGTCGTGTCCAGGTAGACCCGCAGCGCTGGGTTGCGGCGCAGCAGTTCCGCCGCCGCGCCCGCCAACCGCTCCGGCTCCAACATGCCGGCCAGGTGCGTCATCGCCTGCACGACGTAGACGTCGGCATCGGTATCGGCGCGCACCATGCTGTGGAAGGACAGCCCGACCTGCAGCGGGGTTGCCGGCAGCACGTCCGCGATCGGCCGGGCGGCCTGCAGCGCGTCGATGCCGGCCTGGTCGAGCTCCACCAGCGGCAGGTCGGAGGGCGTGAGCCCGCCTTCACCGGCGCCGAGACCCTCTGCGTGCGCGGCCAGCGCGTCCAGCGCGGTCGCGAACGCGCTCTGCAGTTCGGCCACGTCTTCGGGGGTCAGCACGAGCCCGGCGGCGGTCCACTCGACGGCGAGGCGGGGCGCGTCGGCCTCGTGCACGAAGCAGTTCAGCGCCAGTACCTGCTCCAGCGCCTTGTCCGGCGGTTCCAGCACGGCGAACGCGTCTCCGTCGGGCAGCCGCCAGCCCTCGCCCGGCAGCGGGGCGAACCGGCCGAGGTAGTTGAGCAGCACGTCCGGCGGCGGCGTCGCGCCGAGCTCGGTCCGGGTCTCGGGGTCGAGGTGGCGCAGCACGCCGTAGCCGATGCCGCCGTCCGGGATCGAGCGCTTGGCCTCCTTCGCCGCGCGCAGCAGCCGCCCGGCCGCCGGGCCACCGGCCAGCGCTTCGGCGAGGTCCGCATCGGCGGCCACCGCGTCCGCGGGGACGCGGACCGGGTACTCGCCGGTGAACCAGCCGACCGTGCTGGAGAGGTCCGCGCCGTCCACGAGCGGTTCGCGGCCGTGCCCCTCCATCGTGACGGTCGCGGCGTCCGTGCCGGGCAGGCCGCGATCGCGCCGCACGGAGCGCAGCGCGAGCACCAGCGCGGCCAGCAGCACCTCGTCGACCCCGGCGCGGTATGCCTCCGGCAGCGCGGTCAGCACGGCCGCGGTGGCCTCCGGCGTGGCCGTGGTCGTGCTCCGGAATCGCGTCTTGACCGTGTCCAGCCGCTGGTCCAGCCCGCGATTGCCAAGCCGGACCGCGGCTTCCGCCGCCCGGCGCCAATCCTCGAACTCGCCGCGCCGAGTCCCCTGCTCGCCCTGCTCCGCCAGGAGCGTCGCGTGCCGCCGCCAGGACGTGCCTGCCGGGGAGAGCTCGGCCTTCGTGCCGTCCGCCGCGGCTCGGCACGCCGCGTGCAGGTCCGGCAGCAGCACCCGCCAGGACACGCCGTCGACGATCAGGTGGTGGGCCAGCACGAGCAGCCGGCCGGGCACGCCCGCCTCGGTGCGCACCAAGGCCACTCGGAGCACCTGGCCCGCGCGCGGGTCCAGCTCGGCCGCCAATTCTTCAGCGATACCAGCGATATCCGCCGGAGCCGGCACCTCGCGGACGACGCGTTGCGCGGGCACCGCACCGAGCGTACGCACAGTCAACGCGTCGGCGCCCTCCGCGCGCAGCCGCAGCGCGTCGTGCCGGTCGAGCACGGCCTGGACACCGACGACGAGGTCTCCCATCGCGAGGCCCTCGGGCACATGCAGCGCGGTCCACTGCGCGTAGCCCGCCACGACGTCGACGTCCGGGTGCGGGTCGAGCAGTCCCCGGACGATCGGCGGCGCGGGCACGGGCCCGGTCGGGTCGTCCGGAACCTGCGCGGGCTCGTCCGCGATCTCCTCCGCCGAGGCCGCGAGCGCGGCGAGGGTGCGGCGCGCCAGCAGGTCGCGGGGCCGGAGGTGCAGGCCGTGCGCCCGGAGCCGGGCGCTGACGGTGATCGCCGAGATGCTGTCGCCGCCGAGGCCGAAGAAGTCCTCGTCCACCCCGACCTCGTCGGCGCCGAACACCTCCGAGACGACCGCGCAGAGCAGGCGCTCCCGCTCGGTGCTCGGCGCCCGGCCGGACTCGATCCGCGGCGCGGGCAGCGCCGCCCGGTCCAGCTTGCCGTTGATCGTCACCGGCAGTTCGTCGAGCAGCACCACGGCCGACGGGACCAGCGCGTCCGGCAGCCGCTCGGCGACGGCGGTGCGCACCGCCTCCGGGGTGAGCGAGGCCCCGTCCGACGGCACGGCGTAGCCGATCAGCCTCGGCCGCTCGCCGTCGGTGTTCAGCACGGCCGCCGCCGCGCTCACCCCGGCGACCGCGGCGAGCGCGGCCTCGACCTCGCCGATCTCGACCCGGTAGCCGCGGATCTTCACCTGCCCGTCGCCGCGCCCCAGGTACTCCAGGCCGCGGCCGGGCACCCAGCGGGCGAGGTCGCCGGTGCGGTAGGCGCGGTCGCCGGGCGCGCCGAACGGGTCGGCGACGAACCGCTCGGCGGTGGTCGCGGGCAGGTTCAGGTAGCCGCGGGCGAGGTGCGGCCCGGCCAGGTAGAGCTCGCCGGCCGCGCCCGGCGCGACGGGCCGCAGCGCGGCGTCCAGCAGGTAGATGCGGGTGCCCGCGAGCGGCCGGCCGATGGTCGGTTCGGCGCCGTCGATCATCGCGGCGGTGGCGTCCACGGTCGCCTCCGTCGGGCCGTACAGGTTGCGGCCCGGCACCGGCGAGCCGGCGACGCGCTGCCACAGGGCGCCCGGTGTGGCCTCGCCGCCGAGCACGAGCAGCGACGGCCGGTGGGCTTCGTCGTCCAGCAATCCCGCGTCCACCAGCGGCGCCGCCATCGATGGCGTGGTGTCCACGACGTCGATCCGGTCCTCGCGGTAGGCGGCGAGCAGCGCGTCGGCGTCCTTGGCGAGCTCTACGTCGTAGAGGTGCATTTCGTGGCCGCACAGCAGCCAGAGCAGCTGGTCGAGGGAGGCGTCGAAGGCGAAGGAGTAGGTGTGCGCCGTGCGCAACCGCCGCCCCGCCTGCCGGTGCGTCTCGGCCACGACGGTGCTGCGGTTGTGGTGCAGGAGACCGGCGAGCGCGCCGACCTTGCCCAGCACGCCCTTCGGCCGCCCGGTCGAGCCCGACGTGTAGAGCACGTACGCGAGGTGCTCGGGGTGCCGCGGCGCGGCCAGCTCGTCGTCCGCCAGCGGGGTATCGGCGTAGCCCGCGAGTTCGGCGGCGAACTCCGGGGCGTGCAATTCGACTTCCGGCACATCGACGTCGAGCCCGGTTTCCCCGGTGGTGAGCAGCAGTGCGGGGCGAGCGTCCGCGAGCAGCTCGCGCAGCCGTCCCGCCGGGTGCGCGAGGTCCAGCGCCAGGTACGCGGCGCCCGCGTCCTGCACCGCGAGCAGCGCTACGACCAGGTCGACCGAGCGGGGCAGCGCGAGCGCCACCACGTCGTCCGGGCCGATGTCCCGCGCCCGCAGCGCGCGGGCGAGCCGGTGCACCCGCGCGGCGAGTTCCGCGGCGGACAACCTCTCGGAGCCGTGCACCAGCGCGATCCGCTCCGGATCCGCGGCCGCGAGCTCGTTCAGGGCGGTCGGGACGTCGACCGGCTCGCCCGGCAGCGCGGGCACCGACCACTCGGCGAGCAGCTCTTCCCGCAGCGCGGGCTCCACCAGCTCCACCTGCCCCACTGCCGGGGCTTCATCCGCCGTGAGCTGCGCCAGCAGCCGGCGCAGCGCGGCGAGCCTTCCGTCCACATCGGACTGGGTGTTGGTACGCGCGTCCACCTCGAAGCCGAGCAGCAGGCCGCCGTCGGCGGTCGGCAGCACGCTCAGTCCCAGGTCCTCCGGCGGCCCGCCCGCGATGTTGCGCAGCACGCCGGTCGCGCCGCCGAAGTCGATGGTCAGGTCGAACGCCTTGAGGTTGATGCCCCGGCCGTGCAGCAGCGCGCCGGCACCCGGCGCGGCGAGGTCCTGCGGCAGGTTCTCGCCCCGGTAGCGCTGGTGCTTGCGCATGTCGCGCATCGCCTTGGCCACCCAGCGGCTGAGTTCGGGAAGCCGGTCGCCGCCGCGCACGGGCACCCGCAGGGGCAGCACGTTCACCGCCATCCCGGGGGTGCGCAGGCCGGAGCCGAACCGGCACATCAGCGGCAGCGCGAACACCACGTCCGACTCCCCCGACACCCGGTGCACGAACGCGGCGTAGCAAGCGATGAGCACTTCGCCCCAGCTGGTGCGCGCCGCTTCGGCGACCGCGTGCAGCCGGGCCACCTCGTCGGCAGGCAGGACCGCGCGCGCGATCAGCGTCTCGTCCGCGGGCCCGGCGGGCTCGTCCACCGCGGTCGCCGGCTCCGGCAGCGGGGTGAGCACGTCGCGCCAGTAGTCGCGGTCCGCCGCGAACCGCTCGCTGGCGAGGTACTCCCGGTCCGCCTCGACGAGCTCGGCGAACCGGCCGAACGGCGACGGCGACACCTCGACGCCCTGCACCCGTGCGGTGTAGTGCTCGGCGGTGCGGCGAGCCAGCATCGCCGCGCTGTAGCCGTCGAACACCAGGTGGTGGCCGAGCTGCGTGTACCAGACCTCGCGGTCGGAGAGCCGCAGCACGGTCCGGGTGTAGAGCCTGCGGCCCACCATCTCCCGGCACTCCGCGGCCAGCCGCGCGCGCTCGGCCGCGATGAACGCCTCCGCGGCGGCCGCCGGGGCGGCCTCGGCCCGCAGATCGACGATCTCGGGTAGTCCGGTCGGGCCTTCGTCGATGTGCTGGCGCGGCCCGTCCGGGGTCTCGAACACCCGCAGGCGCAGGCTCTCCGCCTCGTCGGTGGTGGCCCGCACGGCATCGGCCAGCGCGTCCACGTCGATCGGGTCCGGCCCGGAGAGCTCGACGACGTCGCCGACGACGTAGTACGGCGAGTCCGGCTCCAGCCGCTGCGCGTTCCAGACACCGAGTTGCGCGCGGGTCAGCTCCATCACCCGGTCGCTCGGCGCCGCGGCAGGGGTGTCGGACTCGATGCTGGCAGTGCTCAACGCGGGCTCCCGGGAGTGACGAACACCAAGGTCATCATTAGCTTAGGCTAAGCTAAGACAATCTCAAGCGAACGTCACGCCGATCTCACCGAGCTCGGCAGCGCGAACCCGGTCCCGCGGTTTCAATGGAAACTGCAGTCCTTCGGCGTGTCGGGCCACGACACGCCGAAGGACTGTGGACAACTCCCGCAATTTCAATGAGCGTTTTTCATCCTGGTGAGCCCGCAGCCGCGGGTCGCAAAGCTGCACGTCGATGGGGTGCCGCATGCGCCGCAGGCGCATAGCCCACCTACGACACCTGCACCGCCGCGGGTTCACGGCGCCCACCCCCTCGGGGTTCCCTCGGCGAGGACGGCCCTGACGCCGTGTATTGGACATACATAAGTCAGGGCACCCACAGACCAGGGAGCCTCTGAGGTTCCGCCACCCGCACCGCCACGCAAATCGAGGTTGGAAAAACCTCGTTGAAATTGCGGCACACCTGGGGGGTCAGGGCTTCGGGACGACCATCGGCGTGCCCGTCAGCGGGTCCGGGACGACGATGCTGGGGAGGTCGAAGACGTCCTCCAACAGCGTCTCGTCGACGATGTCGGCGGCGGCACCTTCGGCCACGACCTGGCCGTCCTTCATCGCCACCAGGTGATCGGCGTAGCGGCAGGCCTGGTTGATGTCGTGCAGCACCGCGATGATCGTGCGGCCCTCGTCGCGCAGCTTCGCCAGCAGCGTCAGCAGCTGGTACTGGTGCGCGATGTCCAGGAACGACGTCGGCTCGTCCAGCAGCAGGTAGGGCGTCTGCTGGGCCAGCACCATCGCCACCCACACCCGCTGCCGCTGCCCGCCGGAGAGCTCGGCGACCGGCCGCTCGGCCAGTTCCGCGACGCCTGCGGCGGCCATCGCCTCGGCGACCGCCCGCTCGTCCTCCTCCGAGGTCGTGGCGAGGAAGGACTGGTGCGGGAACCGGCCCCGGCCGACCAGCTGCTCCACCCGGATGTTCTCCGGCACCGCCGGGTCCTGCGGCAGGAAGCCCAGCGAGCGGGCGAGCTCCTTGGTCGGGTACGACCCGACCGGCCGGCCGTCGAAGTTCGCCGCGCCTGAAACGGGCTTCAGCAGCCGCACGAACGCGCGCAGGAGGGTCGACTTCCCGCACGCGTTCGGGCCCACGATGGCGGTGAACGCGCCATCCGGGATGTCGAGGCCGAGCCGGGTGCAAACCACCCTGTCGCCGTAGCCCAGGCTGAGTTCCTGCGCGCTCAGTCGCGAGGTCATGCGCGCTCCACTTCCTTGGTGAGCAGCCAGATCAGGTAGCAGCCGCCGATCGCGGCGCTCACCACGCCGACCGGGAGCGACACCGGCGCCAGCAGCATCTGCGCGATCAGGTCCGCGGCGAGCAGCAGCACCGCGCCGGTGAGCGCGGCGGGCAGCAGCGGCACGCCGACGGCCTTGGCCAGCCGCCGCCCGATCTGGGGTGCGGCCAGCGCGATGAACACGATCGGCCCGGCCACCGCGGTCACGGTCGCCGTGCATCCGACGCCTACCAGCACCAGCAGCAACCGGTGCCGGTGCAGCGAAACACCGGTGGCCACGGCGACGGAGTCGCCCAGCGCGGTCTGGTGCATCGCGTGCGCCTGGGTGGCCAGCAGCGCCAGCAGGCCCAGGATGATCGCGAACGGCAGGTACACGTCGGCCCAGTCGATGCCGTTGAGCGAGCCCGCGCTCCAGCCGACCGCGGCGATCGCCACCTCCAGCTCGGCGCGCAGCACGATCCAGGCGTTCACCGAGGTGAGGATGGCGTTCATCGCGATGCCGACGATCACCAGGCGCAGCCCGGACAATCCGCCCTTCGCCGAGAGCAGGTAGATCACCGCGGCGGCCAGCACGCCGCCGAGCACCGAGCTCCCGGCCAGCTGCGCGGAGGTCCCGGACAGCACGGTGATCGCGAACAGCGCGCCGGTGTAGGCGCCCGCGTCGAGGCCGATGACGTCCGGGCTGCCCATCGGGTTGCGGGTGACGTTCTGGAAGATCGCCCCGGCAACTCCGAGCGCCGCGCCGAACACGACCCCGGCGAGCACTCGCGGCAGCCGCCACTGCGCGACGACCACCGTCCAGTCGCCGGTGCCCGCGAGCGCGGCCAGCACCTCGCCCGGAGTCAGCCAGGAAGCGCCGAAGCACAGCCCGAGCAGCGACAGGCCGAGGATCAGCACGATTAGCGCGGCGGCGAGCAGGACCGTCCGGCGCGGCAGGCGCAGTGCCCGGCCGCGCGCACGAACCACGATCGCGTTCATAGCGCCACCGACCCGTATCGCCGGACCGCCCAGATCAGCACCGGGCCGCCGAGGAAGCCGGTCACGATCGCCACCGGCACCTCCCCCGTCGGCAGCAGCACGCGGGCGCCGACGTCGGACAGCAACATCAGCACCGCGCCCAGCACGGCGGTGTAGGCCAGCTGCCAGGAAACGGAGCCCGGGGCCATCCGGCGGGCGAGGTGCGGCACGATCAGCCCGACGAACAGGATCGGCCCGGCGAGCGCCGTCGCCGCCCCGGTCAGGACCGTGATCACGACCAGCGTCGCCACCCGCACCCACGCCACGCGCGTGCCGAGGGTGCGCGCGACGGTCTCACCGAGCTCGATCGCGTTCAAGGACCGGGCTAGCAGCATCGCCGCGACCAGCGCCAATCCGGTCGCGACCAGCGGCACCGCCAGCGGCACCTGCTCGCGACCGGCCAGCGAGCCGACCGCCCAGAAGCGGTACTGGTCGAAGACGTCGGGGTTCAGCAGGCGCAACCCGAGCGACAACCCGGACAGCACCGCGCTCAGCGCCACGCCCGTGAGCACCAGCCGCAGCGGCGACCGGCGCCCGACCGCGTAGACCAGCAGCGCGGCCAGCACCGCGCCCACGATCGCCGCGAACAGCTCGCCGAGCTGGGAAACCGCCACCCCGAGCGCGGAGCCGACCGCGACGGCGAAGCCGGCACCCACGGTCACGCCCAGGATGCCGGGCTCCGCGAGCGGGTTGCGGGACAGCGTCTGGATCAGCCCGCCCGCGACGGCCAGCGCCGCGCCGACGCTGATGCCGAGCAGCACGCGCGGCACGCGGACGTCCCAGATGATCAGGTGCTCGGACGAGCCGTCGAAGGCCATCAGCGCTTGCAGCACCTCGGCGGGCCGCAGCGACTGCGCGCCGATGGCGATGCCGAGCACGGCCGCCGCCACGAGGGCGACGGCCGCCGCCAGCAGCATCACGGCACGGCGCCCGGTCGCCCCAGGCGCCGAGCGTGCTCTCGTCGAACTCACGCGACTGCCGGAGATCACTTCGCCAGCAGCGGGGCGAACGCCTGGTCGATCGTGTCGAGCGCGCGCATCGCCGCCGGGTAGGTCGCCGCCTCCGTGTAGCGGATCGGGAAGACCTTGCCCGCCTTCACCGCGGGCAGGTTCTTCCACAGCTCCGAGTCGAGCACGTACTGCACCGCCGGGGCGACCGTGCCGTCCGGCTTGACCGAGTAGGTGATCGCGTCGGCCTCCGCGAACGCGGCGGGCAGCTCCTCGATGGACGGGTACTCGCTGACGTCGCGCGAGCCGCCGCCCTTGACCTTGACGTCGCCGTAGTACTTGCCGCCGATGTCGTTGATGACGCTGGTGCCCCAGGACTTGTCGAACTCGCGCTGGAAGTTTCCCTTGGCCACCTGGCCGTAGGAGCCGACGTGCCCGAGCTTCAGCCCCGGCAACACCGGCTGGTACCTCTGCTTCAGCTCGGCGGCCTTCGCCTCGTACGCCGCCTTGGCGGCGTCGTAGTTCTCCAGCGCGCCCGCGGCGTCGGCGTACTTGCGGGTGAGCTCGCGCCACTCGGCCGGGTTCTTCGGGCCGATCGCGACGACCGGCGCGACCGCCTTGAGCCGCTCCACGTCGACGTCGCCGAGCACCGGGGTGGGCACGCCGATCACGATCAGGTCGGGCCGCGCCTTGGCGATCGCCTCGTAGTTGGTCTCCGCCGCCGACTCGCCCGCGACCTTGTCCAGCTTCTCGTAGGTCGCGAGATCTTCCGGGGTGAACATCGGGACGCCGCGCGCCCAGGCCGAGATGCCGACCAGCGGGGCGTCGGCCTCGATCAGCGCGGGCACCGCGTACCCGGTCGCGATCACGCGCTGGGGCTTGGCCGGGATGGTGATCTGGCCGTTGTCCGCGGCGAAGACCCGGGTCTGGGCATCCGCGGTCGTGGCGGAGCCGCCCGCCCCGCAGCCGGCGAGGCCGGCCGCGGCGACGACGAGGGCGGCGGCGCCCCCGAGAGACCGAGCTAAACGCATTCGTGTGTCCTTGATTAGAGGTTTATTTAGGGTTGGCTAACCTTAATCGGTGGTTCGCGGCGTCCACAAGAACGACTTGCCGCCACCGCTCGCCCGGTCACGCCTCGTGGTGGTGATGGTGGTGATCGTGGTCGTCGTCGAAGTCCGCGATACCGCGCTTCCAGTAGCCCGTGACGTCGTAGTCGCGCTTGTCCAGCCCCAACTCGCCCTTGACCCAGCGGCGCAGCGGCTTGAGCACGCCGGCCTCGCCCGCCAGCCACACGTACAGCCGCTCGCCCTCCAGCACGGGCACCGCCCGGACGGCGCTCTCCAGCGCGTCGCACGTGCCCGGCGGGTTCGGGCCCCGGTGCAGCCACCGCACCTCGACGTCCTCGGGCGCGGACAGCTCGATCTCCTCGTCGGGGTCGGCGACCTCGATGAACGCCCAGCCCTTCGCGGTGCGCGGCAGCTCCTCCAGCCGGCGCGCGATCGCGGGCAGCGCGGTGATGTCGCCGGCCAGCAGGTAGCGGTCGTAGGTGTGCGGCACGATCAGCCCGCCGGGCGGGCCCGCCACGTGCATCACGTCGCCGGGCGCGACCGCGCGTGCCCACTCCGAGGCGAGGCCGCCGGGGTGCAGCACGATGTCGATGTCGATCTCGCCCGCGTCGGGGTCGTACCGGCGCACCGTGTACTCGCGCGACGTCGGGGACGGCTTGGGCCAGCGCAGCAGCAGCCCGTTCTGCTCGGGCAGGCGCAACCTGCCGTCCGCGTCCGGGAACATGAGCTTGACGTGCTCGCACGGCGAGTGCGCCTCGAAGCCCTCCGTGCCCGGGCCGCCGAGGGTGACGCGCAGGAGCCCGGCCCCGATCATCTCGGTGCGCACGACCTCCGTCTCGCGGATCCGGATCGGGTAGCCCACCTTCTCCGCGTGCCGGCCCTCCCGGACCCGCGCGATCCGGTCCAGATGCCCGATCCGCTCCGCCTCCGCGCGCGTCATGCGGTCCCCTCCCCCATCGCGATCCGCAGGCTCTTCGGCCGCAGGTCCGTCCAGTTCGCCCGGATGTGGTCCAGGCACGCCTCGCGGGCATCCGGGCCGAACACCTGCCGCCAGCCCGCCGGGATCTCGGCGAACTCCGGCCAGAGCGAGTGCTGTTCCTCGTCGTTGACCAGCACCAGGAAGGTGCCTTCCGGGTCGTCGAACGGGTTCATCAGGACTTGCTCACCTCTCTCGAATAGTGCTTGACGCCGACCGGGCCCGCAGACCGCTCACAGCCCGACCGGCCGCGTCCGGGGCCGCACCGACGCGATCCGCCTGCGGCGCGCGGCCTCCGCGAGGACGTCCAGGCAGCGCGCGGTGGTGGGCCAGTCCAGGCAGCCGTCGGTGACGCTGACGCCGTGGCGCAGTGGCCGCGCGGCGACGTCCTGGTTGCCCTCCTCCAGGAAGGACTCGATCATGACTCCGAGCAGGCCGCGGTTTCCCGCCGCGACCTGCGCCGCCACGTCCTCGACGACGCCCGGCTGCCGCCAGTGGTCCTTCCCGCTGTTGCCGTGCGAGGCATCGACCACGACGCCCGCCCCGACGCCCGCGGCGCGCAGCTCGTCGAGCGCCGCGCCGACGGACGCCGCGTCGTAGTTGGGCCGCGCGCCACCGCGAAGCACGACGTGGCAAGCGGAATTGCCCGCGCCGACGACCGCGGACGGGACTCCGCCGGCGGCCAGCGCCGGGAAGGTGTGCGGTGCCCGCGCGGCTCGCACCGCGGCGATCGCGACCTCGACGTCCCCGGTCACGCCGTTCTTCATGCCGATGGGCATCGGCAACGCCGAAGCGAGCTGCCGGTGCGGCTGGGAAGCCACCGTGCGCGCGCCGAGCGCGCCCCACGACACCAGGTCGAGCACGTACGGGGCGAGGAACGGATCCACGAACTCGTACGCCAGCGGGAGGCCGGAATTCGCTGCGCGCACGAGGAATTCGCGCCCGATCGCCAGCCCCTCGGCCAGGTCCTCCCGGCCGGCGAGGTGCGGGTCGTGCAGCAGGCCCTTCCAGCCGACCGAGGTTCGCGGCTTCTCCAGGTACGCGCGCAGCACCACCAGCAGGTCGCGGTCGTGCGCCGCGGCGGCGGCCGCCAGCTCGTGGGCGTACTGCAGCGCGGCGTCCGGGTCGTGCACCGAGCACGGCCCGACGATGACCAGCAGCCGGTCGTCCGCACCATCGACGATCTCCCGCACAGCGCGGCGGTGCCCGGTCACCTGGGCGCGCAGCCGCTCGCCGCGCGGGAAGCGCTCGGCCAGCTCGGCCGGGGTGGGCAGCGGCCCGAGGACCCGTGCCGAGTCGTCCGGCCATGCCAGGGCGAGCGGTTCGTCCGCGATGGCGGGCAGTTCGAGGGGTACCGCGGGTCCAGCCATGCCGGCGAGCTCCTCCTCCGTCGTGATTCCCGAGCGGTCGGCGCCGGGAGCACGAAACCCAGCAGACCACTTGGGTTAGCCTAACCTAATCAAAACGGGCACAAGGCTCAAGTGATCAAGGGAACAGCACTGCGCGAAAAGGATCATCCAGACGCAGGCCGGGACTTCCACGCTCCCGATCACTCGGCGAGACTGAGGACATGCCACCGCAGGAACTGCTCGCGACGCCGCGATGGCGGCGAACCGGCGACACGCGCTTCCCGATAGCCGCCACCGTCGACGGCCGGTCGTGGGTCTTGCGGCTCAACCGCTTCCCAGATCATCCACTGTGGACTCTGTTCGTCGACGGCGATCGGCGTTTCGACATCGACGACACGCCACCCACCTGGGGAAAGCCGTTGGACAAAACGGCCCCACCACTGGACGCCACCACCGCGGCGGAAGCCCTCGCCCCCGTCCGGGACTTCGTGGCCTACGGCAGCGAGGTCGGCGACCCCTGCGACAACATGTTCTGCTGCGGCTGAAATCCGCACGAACGCGGATCCGGCACGGCCCGGTGCACCGCGCGCGGTTCACTCCGCACTCCCTTCCTGGACCTCGGGGCAAACCCACTGCCCATTCTTCCCCACCCGCGGACAATTCCGGTGGCCCCGGACATCTCGCTGATAACTTCGGCCGCAGCGATCGAGTTCGGGGACGGCGTTCAGCCGATCCCCGGCAACGATCGCAGGTTCACCCGAAAGGCGGCCGCCGGCCGCGCCGAACCCCGGACAACCGCGAGTCCGGAATACCGGCGCGCCGGCGGCAATCCATGGCGGTAATGCGAGTTCCGCATTTTCCGGGCGTAGGAGGATCAACTGTGAAGAAGCTCATGGCCGGCGCCTTCGTGGGATTCGGCATGCTTGTGGCCACCGCGACGTCCGCGACCGCCGCACCGGCCGAGTGGTACTACACCGGGTACTGGTACAACAGCGAGGCCGCGTGCGAGCAGGGCTACCAGGACCAGGTCGGCGGACCGGGCGGGCCGGGCGCGGACCTGCCGCACGAGTGCCGGCCGAACAACGGCGTTTACGAGCTGTGGCGCATGCGGTGACGACTCACCCCTGACCGAGCACCCGGAGTGGGGGCGTCCGGAGAACACCGGACGCCCCCACTCCTCGTCTCGGGACGATCCGAGCGGCAATGCGCCGAAAGCGTGAACATCGGCAAACCCGCTCGCCTCGCACCGGGGATTTCTCCTCCTCCCTTGATTCCTCGGCCCGCGAGCCCGCCGGGCCCCATTCGCGGCCGTGATCCAGAACACGCGCCCCCGGAAACAAGCCCTGAGCACGCCATTTCCGCGGTTTTCGCGGGCATTCGCCCGGTAGGGCGTCCCACACTTCTCACCACGCGATACCTTCGCAGGGTGCGTGGGCAGGAAAGACGAGCGATCGAGGCGGTGTCGGAGTACCTCGCGCAGCTGAGGCGCGCCCCGACCCGCGCGATCTGGCCCACGTGGTCGGCACCGCGCTCGGTGCCACCGGATGCGCGTTCAGCGTTGCGGGAGACTGCTACCGGTGGGGGCACGGAGCCGGGCCGCGGCTAGAGCACCCCGTCGAGTACGGCGGTGAGCTGCAGGGGATCCGCGCCCTCGCACCGGAATCCGCCGGGCCGGTGACCGCGCTCGCAGCGGTGCTCGGCGCGCCGCTGGCGGCGGTCCGCCTGGCCACCGAGACCGACCGGCTGCGCCGCGACGGCGATGCCGCGGCGCGCGAGCTGGCCGACGACGGGTGGCGCGCGACAGTGGAGATGGAGCAGGAACGACGCGGGCTGGAACGCGACCTGCACGACGGCGCCCAGCACCACCTCGTCGCGCTGCGGATGGCGCTCGCGCTCGTCGAGCACGGACCTAGCTGGCGAAGCTCGACCCGCAGGCCCGGGAGACGCCGATCCCCGTCTTCGCCATCCCCTATGGACAGTCGGGGGACGAGAACATCAAAACGCCGCAGGAGATCTCCAGGATCACCAAGGCCACGTACAACGACACGACCAATCCCCTGGACATCGACCAGACGTTTGAACGCGTCTTCCGGGATTTCGGGTGAGCACATGTCGTTTCCAGAGCGGTTCCGCGATCGGGTGGCGGTCGCCGAGGCGATCGTCTTCGGGTTGCTCAGCGGGATCTTCGCGCTGTGGTGGCCGTGGCCGTGGCTGGCGGCGGTCGTCGGTCCGGCGATCGCCGTCGTGGTGTTCCTGATCGCGACGTGGCGCAAGCTCGCGCCGGCCCCGCCCCGGTCGGACCCCACCGAGTTCGACATCGAGGAACGGGTCCGCGTCTGGGCGAGGAACGCCGGCGACAACGCCCGCGGGCACGCCGACCAGGCCGTCGAGCTGGCCGGTGACATCGTGATCCTGAAGTTCCAGTGCGAGCGGGCCATGCAGTTCGTCGAAGACGACTCGGCGCGAGCGGAGGCGGCGAAGCGGCTGCGCACGATCGTCGATTTCGTCGAGACGCGCAAGCACGCCCCGGAACAGGCTGTCGGGTGGGACGTGCTGGTGAGGCACCTCCGGACGGCCCAGGAAGAGCTCAAGGGAGAACTCGGGAAACTCCCCCGGAACTCGTGAACAGCGAACGGGCCGGCTCCGCTCACCGCGTCGCGTCCCGGTGGGAGCTCACCCGTGGCTGTGCACCCTCGTGCTCGCGACGGCGATCAACCACGCCTCCAGGATCGCCCACTCCGCATCCGTCGAATCGCCACGCGCCACAACCACAATCGATCACCACCGCTCGACCTTCCGGCGGACGCGTCCTAGTGCTTTTGCGGCACTGGGAAAGTGATCCGGCCGCCACAGGTGGAGGAAAACCCTGAAAATGCTACTCCTGTCCGGGAAAGACAGTCGCTACCGGCATGATCGCGATGCTTCGATGGTTGAAGGCTTCGTGGAACCCGCCGGACTCGGAGTCGCCCGACCGCGCAGACGATGGGAGCTCATCCGATCATGACCAGTGCCTCCAGCACGCCTCCCGTCGCAGCCCCGCAGGTGCGGTCTGGCACCGTCGTCCCGGTGCTGGCGTTCAGCGGCATCGTCGTCTCGCTCACGCTGGCCCTGATGATCCCGCTGGTGCCCAAGCTGCCCGGGATGCTGAACGCGAGCGCGGCGGATGCCGCGTGGGCGATCACCGCCGCGCTGTTCGCCGCGGCCATCGCCACGCCCACCGTCGGCCGGCTCGGCGACATGTACGGGAAGCGGCGGATGCTGCTGTTCAGCCTCGGGATGCTGGTGCTGGGCTCGGTCGTGTGCGCGCTGTCGAGCGGGCTCGCCCCGATGCTGGTCGGGCGGGTGTTGCAGGGATTGTCCGCCGGCGTCATCCCGCTGGGCGTCAGCATCATGCGCGACGAGCTGCCGCCGGAACGGCTCAGCGGCGCGACCGCGGTGATGACCGCCTCCCTCGGCGTCGGCGCGGCGCTGGGGCTGCCCGTGGCGGCGTTCATCGCCGAGAACGCCGACTGGCGCACCCTGTTCTGGGTGGCCGCGGCTCTCGGCGCCGTCGGCGCAGTGCTCGTGATCGCGCTCGTGCCAGAGTCGCGGGTCCGCACCGGCGGGCGGTTCGACCTGCCGGGCGCGGTGGGCCTGTCGGTCGCGTTGCTGTGCCTGCTGCTGGTGATCTCCAAGGGCGCGGACTGGGGTTGGACCGGCGGTTTGACTCCCGGACTGCTCGTCGCCGGACTGGCGGTGCTGGCGGTGTGGGGCTGGTGGGAACTGCGCGCGCCGCAGCCGCTGGTCGACCTGCGCACCACCGTGCGCCGCCAGGTGCTGCTCACCAACATCGCTTCCGTGGTGTTCGGGTTCGCGATGTTCGCGATGTCCCTGGTCGTCCCGCAACTGCTGCAACTGCCCGTGGCCACCGGATACGGGCTCGGGCAGTCGCTCCTCGTGGCGGGCCTGGTGATGGCGCCGAACGGGCTGATCATGATGGCGATGGCGCCGGTGTCGGCGCGGATCTCGCGGACCAGGGGGCCGAAGGTCACGCTGATGGCCGGCGCGCTCGTGGTCGCCATCGGGTACGGCTTGAGCCAGGTGATGATGTCAAGCATCTGGCAGCTCGTGGTCGTCTCCAGCATCGTCGGTGTCGGCGTCGGACTCGCCTACGCCGCGATGCCCGGGCTCATCATGGCCGCCGTGCCGGTGTCCGAGACCGCGGCGGCCAACAGCCTCAACACGCTGATGCGCTCCATCGGCACCTCGCTGTCCAGTTCGGTCGCGGGGGTCGTGCTTGCGCATCTGACGATCGACCTGGGCAGCGCGGCAGTCCCCTCGCTCAACGGGTTCCGCGTCGTGCTGACCATCGGCGCGGTCGCCGCGCTCGTCGCCCTGCTGATCGCCGCCTTCCTGCCGGGCTCCGCACGTTCCGCGGACCGGTAGCCCGGTCGTCGGCCGAAGGGACCGCACGACTCGTGCACACCATCTGCCCAGATCAGAACCCCACCGGTGGTTTCACCGGTGGGGTTTCGCCCTTGGTGTCCAGGCCGGGGACAGGACGACGCACATCGGGGCGGCCTCGGCAGGCCGCTGCCGTCATGCCTTGGCTTGCTGACGGAAGTCGGCGGCGGTGCGTCCGGTGTCCGAGAGGTGCGGCCAGCGTGGCTCGTCGCCCTTCGGTTCGTCACCCAGGATCGTCACCCGGTGCCCGACACGGCGTTCGGTGTAGTCGTTGACGGCGTAGTGCTGGGTGACCCTGTTGTCCCACATGGCGATCCCGCCCGGCTTCCAGCCGAACCGGCAGATGTTCTCCGGACGCTCCGCCACGGCGAAGAGATGTTCGAGCAGCGCATCGCTTTCCGCCCGGCGCAGCTGGGGGAAGTGCATGGTGAACATCCGGTTCACGTACAGCGATCGCCTGCCGGTCACCGGATGCACGCGCACCACCGGGTGCTCGGCCTCGAAGGAGGTGCCGTTCGGGTGCGTGAAGGCATGCACGGCCGTCAGCCCGTCCAGGAAGTCCCTGAGCGGCGCGGAGAGGGCCTCGTAGGCCAGGTACTGGTTGCTCCACATCGTGTCGCCACCGCGCGGTGGACACTGCACGATCTGCAGGATGGACGCGATCGGCGGATTCGCCTGGAAGGTCACGTCGGTGTGCCAGACGTCGGCCTTCGCGCCCTGATCGGAGTCGAGCACCACGATCTCCTGATGTCCGTCCATTTTGGGCAGGAACGGATGAACCTCCAGTTCTCCCAGGAAACGGCCGAAGTTCTTGTGCGCCTCGGCGGAGAGCGGATCGGCCTCCGGGAAGAACAGCACGAGGTTCTCCATGAGCAGATCGTGCAGCCGCGCGAAGGATTCCTCGGTCAGCTTCTCCAGGTCCAGGCCACGCACCTCGGCGCCCAGCGCGCCGGAAACGGGACGTACGTCGATGTCGTTGCTCGCCATTGGACGGTCACCTCATCTTCCTTGTGTACTCGCATATTCCTGGCATGCTTGCGCGAGCCCGCACCGGAGTATCCGATGCGGCTCCCTTTGTGATCACGATCGTTGACGCGGCGACCGGCGGCCGGTAAGGATGGAAAGACGGAGGCGGTCGAGTCCTCAATCCGAAGGGAAACAGGTGTCCATGGATTCCGCGGAATCTCAAGATGCTGTCACCGAGACGAGTCTCGAACTGACCAGACTCATCGATCTGGCAACACCTTTCGCCATTCGCGTCGCGGTGACGCTGCGGTTGCCGGAGCTGGTGTCCGGGGGCACGACCGAACTCGGTCCGCTCGCGACCGCCACGGGAGCACACCGGGAATCCCTGGCCCGACTTCTGCGCCACCTCGTCCACATCGGACTGTTCGCCGAGACCGAGCCGGGCAACTACGGACTGACGGCATTGTCCCGGCAGCTGCTCTCCGAGGACGGCAAATGGTTGCGGGACTGGCTCGACCTGGAAGGCCCGGGCACCCGGATGGACCTGGCGTTCAGCGGCATGCTGCACTCCATCCGCACCGGCACGTCGGCCTACGGGACGGTGCACGGCACCCCGTTCTGGGACGACTACCAGCGAAACGACGACCTTCGGCGCTTCTTCGGCGGCGTCATGGTCGCCTACGCCTGGCAGACCGGGCCGGTGCTCGCCACGGAGTTCGACTGGACGGGAGCGCGGACCGCCATCGACGTCGGCGGCGGGCACGGTGCCCTGCTCGCCGAGATCGTCCGGGCCAATCCGCACCTCGGCGGTGAGGTGCTCGATCTGCCGGCGGTCGCCCCGGAGGCCGAACAGTTCTTGACCGAGGCGGGCGTGGCAGGGCAGATCTCGTTCGTGCCGGGCAGTTTCTTCGACCCGCTGCCGCCCGGCCGGGACGTCTACCTGGTCTCCCGCGTGATCACGGACTGGAACGACGAGGACGCGGTGCGGATTCTTCGGCGCTGCGCCGAAGCCGCCGGCGACAACAGCCGGGTACTGGTCGTGGAAGTTCTCGCCGGCGATGACCACGCCAAGCAGAACACGTCCTTCGACCTGCAGTCCCTGGTCCTGCTGGGCGGCCAGGAACGCAGCGTCGCGGACTTCGAGGCGCTGGTGGACAAGGCGGGGCTGAGCCTGATCGAGACCCGCACCTGGCCCGGCGGCCTCGTCGTCGTGGAGTGCAGGCCGCAGTGACGCCCCCGGCTCGGCGCCGGTCCTCATGCCCATCCGGGCCGGCGCCGTGCCAGCGGATCTGGCAGCAACCCGAGCTGGCAGAGCCGGTCGAACGGCGAAAGCCGGTGCAGGCCGAGACCGGCAAGGTTGTGCATGACGGTGAAGCTGAGCCGCTGGTTCGCGCCGGTGTTCCGCAGTGCCCGCCGGCCGATCGTGCGGCCCACCCACGACAGGTCGGTCAGCATGCGCGCGGCGTTGTGGCTGATCTTGCCGATCTGGAGCAGTTCGGGCAGGCGTCGAAGCTGGTACTCGCGCAACGCGATGTCCACATCGGACTCTTCGAGGGACTGGGACCGGTCGGCGATGCATGCGCTCAGGGCGTGGGCGTCGTAGATGGCGCTGTTCATGCCTTGCGCCGCCATCGGATGCACCGAATGTGCCGATTCGCCGACCAGCGCCATGCCGGGCACGGACAGGCCGTCGGCGACGAACCGGGCCACCGGAAACGTTTGCCGGTCGTGCAGACTGCCCCGCAATTGGTCCTCGAACGTCGCCAGATCGGGCAGTTCCGCGATCAGCGCGTCACCCCAGCTCCGCAGCGCGTCGTGTGCCATGCCCCGGAGCTCGTTCGGTTCTACCTGGACGTAGAGCCGGATCCGGTTCCCGGGCAGCGGATAGCGCATTCGCAGACCACGGTCGGTGACGTAGGCGGTCACCTCCGCCGCCGCGCCGGGCACGTCGGGGATGTCGAGGGCGACCAGCCGGTGCGGGTAGTCCTTCCGGTTCGCCTCGATACCCGCCGCACGCCGAAGCCGCGATGAAACGCCGTCGGCCGCGATCACCAGCGGTGCGCGGATTTCGTACGCATCTCCGCCTTCCCGCACGGTCACTCCGGTGATTCGTCCATTGTCGTCGCGAACCGCCTCGCGGACCGTCACACCGCGGCGAAGCCCGACGGTCTCCGGCAGGCTTTCGGCGAGGGCGCCCAGGATCGACTCGTGGTCGGCCGACAGCAGCCAGTTGGTCGCGTCCGGCAACTGCGTGTAGTCCAGCGACATCCGGGCGTCGCCCCGGCCCTCGCAGGCGACCAGCGCGGAAAGCCTTACCGCGCCTAGATGTTCCAGGCGTTTGGTGACCCCCCACGCATCCAGGATCTTCAACGCCCCGGGCTGCAGCACCTCGCCCTTCGGTATCTGGGGCACCTTTGGTTGCTTCTCGACGACCACAACCCGCAGCCCCAGTGCGCCGAGCGCATGTGCGGCGGCCAGGCCGCCCACACCCGCCCCGCAGACCACGACGTCCGCACGCTCGGTGCCGACTTTCTCGGAAGCCGGAGAGTTCATGTCGGCTGGGTCTCCCTGTCGTCGTCGGCGATTTCGTGTTTCGACCGCATCGCGGCCTGGGTCCACAGGCTGAAAACCAGCGCCAGGACGAGCAGCGAGCCGACCGCGAACGCGGGGACGGTGCGAGCGAGTACCGCGCCGGCGAGAACGAGGCGTTCGGCTACCAGGAGCTCATGTGCCCGCAACGCACGGGCCTGGCTCAGCGTCGGCGCCAGCCACAGCAGCGGTAGCACCGCGACCAGGCCGACGCAGGCCGCTACGGCGAGCAGCACCGGGTAGCCGGGCCGGTGCGGCAGCAAGATGCCGAATGCGGCGGTGACGATCGCCGAGACGTATAGGACTGTGATCAGCCGGGTGGCGTAGCGCATCCCGTTTCGCACGGGCACCGACCGGTAACCGGCGGCGCGATCGCCGTCGACGTCGCGGAGCGTGCCGACCAGATTGGACGCCGTGTCGTGCAGCAGGAAGACCACGGCGAACGCGACTGCCGGCCAACCGGGCAGCGGATCCACGACCATGGCGCCGATCAGGAAGGCCAGCGCGGTGATCAGGCCGCGCACCAGGTTCCCGGAGAGACCACGGGCCTTGCAGAACCTGCTGTAGGCCACGATTCCGCCCAGCGCCGCGACCACCAGCAGCAGCGTCCGCCAGTTCGCCCAGGCCAGCAACGCCGCCGCGCCGACCGCGAACCCGGTGCCGCAGGCGAGCGCGGTCCCGGCCGTCAGCCTTCCGGACGGGATGGGCCGCTGCGGTTTCGCGACCCGGTCCAGCTCCCGGTCGAAGTAGTCACCGAGGTAGTGCCCGGACAGCCAGCCGAACGCGGTCCCGCAGCCGGCGATGACGAACTCGACGAGCCCGGCCGCGCCGCCGACACCGGCGCCCGCGACGCCCACGAGCACCGGATAGCAGAGCGTGTACGGCCGGCAGGTCTGCACGTGCGCCCACAGGCTTCGGCGCGCTCCCGCCCATCGGTCGCGCATGGCCTACCGGTTCCGGGCGATGGACAGATCGGCGATGGCCAGCATCTGTTCGACCGCCGCCGTCCCCGGCAGGTCCGCGATGCTCTCGCGGGCCCGGGCGATCTCTTCGGCGGCGCGCGCCCGGCTGAGGTCCAGCGCTCCGGTCGTGATCAGGAGCTCCCGCATGAGCCGGTGCGAATCCGCGACCGGCAGCCGGCCGGACAACGCCTCGGCGAACCGGCGCCGGTCGCCGTCCCCGGCGGCTTGGTAGCCGACGAGCACCGGGAATGTGGGGCGCATGTTGGCCACGTCGCTGGTGCCCGGCTTGCCCGTCGTCGGGGAATCGGCCAGGTAGGGCAGCAGATCGTCGAAGATCTGGAAACCCACGCCGAGATGCTCGGCGTACCGGGTGACGGCGTCGGCGTGTTCGGCGGTGGCGCCGCCGAGAATCGCCCCGGCCCGGCAGGCGCCCCGGAACAGCGCGCCGGTCTTGAGCGCCACCATCTCCTGGTAGTCGCCGACGGCGCAGTTCAGATCGCCTGCCATGCCGGCTTCCCGGACCTGCCCCCGGCACACATCGGATCCCGCGGTGGACAGGACCCGGGCCGCCTCCAGCACGGCGGCCGGCTGCACGGCCGTGCATTCGAGGAGCGCGCTGGTCATGTTCAGGATCAGGAAGTCGCCCGCGACCAGCGCGTCGGGCACGCCGTAATGGGCGTGCACGGTGGGCCGGCCCCGGCGCAGCTCGTCATCGTCGATGATGTCGTCGTGCACCAGTGTGGCCACGTGCAGGTATTCCACGGCCAAGGCGGCCGGTAACAGCTGTGCGCTGTCGCCGCCGGTGGCCTCAGCCGAGGTGAGCAGCAGCATCGGTCGCAGCATCTTGCCGGGCGCCAGCAGTGCGTAGCCGGCCATCTGCTCGATCCGATCCGCGACCGCCGACCACCTTTTCCGCATCTCGCGGTTGAGCAGCCCGATCAGTTCCGGGGAGCCGAATCCGGCGGGCACCGCGTAGGTTTCGGTGTTGGTCATGTCACGCGCGATCGACGGAAACCGGCTGCCGCACCTGGGAGTCGCCGCCCGGCGGTTCGTCGCCGTGCAGGAAACTCCGGGTGAGTTCGAGCAATGCGTCGTTGGCCTCGGGAGTGCCGACCGTCACCCGGACCCCGGTGCCGCCGGCGAGCGTCCGCACCTCGATGCCACCGGCCGCGCAGAAACGCACGAAGGACTCGTTCGCCTCGCCGAGCGTCAGCCAGTGGAAGTTGCCGTGGCTGCGGGGCACCTCCAGGCCGAGCGCGAGCAACCGCGCGTGCACCCGGTCGCGTTCTGCGGCGACTTCGGCGCACTGCCTTCGCATCACCTCCTCGGCGCGCAGCGCGGTGATCGCGGCATCCTGTGCCACGGTGCTGACCCGGAAGAAGTACGAGCCGGGCCGGAGTCCGGCGACCACTGCCTCGTCGGCGATCAGGTAACCGACCCGGAGCCCGAGCAGCCCGTGGGACTTGGAGAAGGTGCGCACCACGCAAACGCGCGGATCTTCGCCGGCGAGCCGGATGCCGTTGGCGATCGCGGATTGATCGGCGAAATCGGCGTACGCCTCGTCGATCAGCACGAGGACGCCGGCGGGCAGGCGGTCCAGGAACGTCCGCATCTCGGCCTCGCCGAACACGGTTCCGGTCGGGTTGTTCGGATTGCACAGCAGCACGACCTTGGTCCGCTCGGTGACGGCGTCGGCCATCGCCACCAGGTCGTGAGTGTCCTCCCGGAGCGCCACCGGCACCGCCGTGGCGCCCGCATTGCGCACCAGCAGCGGATACATCTCGAACGACGGCCACGCGTGCACGACCTCGCCGCCGCCCGCGAAGGCGGTGAGGAACTGCTGCAGGAGCGCCCCCGAACCGGGGCCGACGAACACCCGCGCGGAATCCACCCCGAGATGTCCGGCGATCGCCTGCGTCAACCCGGTGGACATGGCGTCGAGCGTCAGGTTGACCCGACCGGCTCCGTCCACAATGGCCTCGCGCACTCCGGGCAGTGGTGCCGCGAAGTTCTCGTTCAGGGACAACTGGTGCCGGATGGTAGTCACAGGCTGATCTCCGTTCATAACGTGCGCACGCTCTCACCGCGCAAGCGGAGTCCGGTCGCGGCAGCTGGGGCCGCGAAAGGCGAACAGGCTTGACCGAAACGAGGAAGACCGGGATTCAGGCCGGGTGGATCAGAGGATTCCGGGTCGGCCGGCCGCGAAACGGGTGCGCGATGAGCCCGCGGGCTCGTGGCGCGTGCCGTCGAGCGACACCGCGTCCGGAGGAGAATCGTTCGGTAAGCGTGCATCGCGGGCGGGGGACCCGTGGCCTGCGATCTCCAAGTTCACTCCTTCGGCAAGGGAAAACCTTCACCAGGAAGCCCCGCTCGTCCCGGACACCTTTCCTGTCGGGGCGATGCGGGGAACAGGCTGCCGACTCCCTGGTCCGGCGCGGACCAGGGTGCATCCGTCTCTTCGTCGAGGACTTGTGATATTGATCTTGATTACCGCAGACCGGACGTCATCGTGTCAACAGGTTCACACCAAGAAAGGCGCGAATGGGCAATGGTGTTGCCCGAAAGCCCTGAATGTCCATCAACTTGAAGATGCCCCACCTGCGGTGTATCGCGGGCAGGGCGACGGCGGCGAACCGGCAGTATACCGATATGCACGAAATCGCCGGTATACCAATGAAAAGTGAGGTCGGCGTGCTCCGGTCCCGGACTCCTCGGTCTCGATCTGGCTCATTGTAGACACTTCGCGCGAAAACCTGGTCGAGCCAGGAGTGGTCGAGTATGGTGAAGCACGCGCAAAATCGGGTAGTGGACAACGCATTTCGCCCGATATCCGCGACCGATATCCGCGACCACGACGCCGACCAGGTGACGACCTGCCCGATCAACAGGTCGTCACCTGGTCGGCGGTTGTGGTGGGTACGCGCACAGGTGCGGGTGCTCACCGGTTCGAAGAAATCCCTTCCGGGCCGCCGCACCCCGCCACGAGTTGCCGAATACCACGACCGGGCTGGAGGAATCCGCATGACGACGGTGCAGGCCGACCCTGATCCGTTCACGGACGTGCTCGACGAAGCGATCCGTGAGGGCGCGGAGGCGCTGTTCCTCGCTCAGCGTGCCGACGGCGTGTTCGACTACAGCGAGGACAACCTGACCTCGACGCTGGGGACGGTCGGTGCGCTGTCCGCGCTGCATTACGCCGACCCGGAAGGCAGTGCGGACCTGATCGCGGCGGGCGCCGGGTGGCTCAGGCGAACGCAGAACGCCGATGGCGGTTGGGCGATGGTTCCCGGCCTGTCCAGCGAGGCCGGGCCGACGGCCGTCAGTTCGGCCGTGCTCCACCTGGTCGACCCGGTGGGCAGCTCCGCGTCGGTGGCGGCCGGGCAGCGCTGGATGACGGATTTCGGCGGCCTGGACGCGATCCCGCACCCCGAGGTCGTCTCGTGGTGCCGGCAGTACTACGGCTTCGTCGGCTGGCTTGCTCCCGAGGAAATGCGCCGCTTCCCTCTGGAGGTGGCGCTGTTGCCGGGCCTGTACCGCAGGCTGTTCGACCTGCGTGTGCCGATGGCGTTCGCGCTCGGCCTCGCCCAGGCCCGGCACAAGCCCCTCACCCGCTTCCAGCAGGTGCTGGCCCGGCTGGGGGAACCGAACGCGCTGAAGGCGATCCGGCAGGTCTACGAGCACGAGGGCTCGACCGGGGCGTGGTGCGAAAACGCCTGGGTCACCGGCCTGGTCTGCACCGGTCTGGCCCGCGCGGAACTGGCGCCGGACATGGTCGAAGCCGCGGTCAAGTGGTTTCGCCGGACGATGGACCCCGACGGCTGGTGGCAGACCGGACCGCTCGACGCGGCGTGGACGATGTACGCCGCGCGCGGTCTTGCCGAGGCCGGCTACGCCGACGACCCGAGGCTGGCCGCGTCGGCCGGGCTGTTCGTGCGCCTCCAGCAGCATCGCCCGTTCCTCGCGTTCGGGTGCCCGCCGGGCTACTGGGGCTGGGCGGGCACCGAGGGCTGGCCCTCGACCTTGGAGACGAGCGAGATCCTTTCCGTGCTGTGCCGGCTGCCCGGCGAGGGGCAGGCCGGGGCGGTCGAGCGCGGTGTCGACTGGCTGACCCGGTTGCAGGACACTCGCGGCTCCTGGGGTCTCTGCGTGCGCAACACCAAGGTCGCCAACAGCGGGCCGTGCCCGATGACCACCGTGCAGGCCGTCGATGCGCTGCTCGACGCGGGTGTCCCGGCGGATGACCGGCGGGTTCGCCGCGCGCTGCGCTGGCTCGCCAAGGCCCAGTTGCCGGACGGCGCCTTCGAGTCGGTGTGGTACCGGCACCACACGATGGCTACCGCCGCGGTGCTCGAAACCTTCTCCAAAGCCGGTTTGGCGGACGACGGAACGGCCCGCCGCGCGAGGGCATGGCTGGAAAGTGCCCGGCTGTCCGACGGTTCGTGGGGCGACGGGCATGGTGCGCCCGCCACCGTCGAAGAGACCGGCTGGGCGATCTCGGGCCTGCTGGCCTCGGGCGCCGGTCCGGCTTCCGTGCGTCCCGGGGTGGACTGGTTGCTGGCGAGGCGGACGCCTGGCGGTGGGTGGCCGGCGGAGAGCGTCCACGAGTACGTGCGCTACGTGAGCCGATACAGCAACCCCGCGTTCACGCAGGGCATGGCCCTTCGCGCGCTCGGCCGCTACCGGGATGCGGTGCGCTGATCCCACAGGTATTCCGGCATCGCCGCACGGCACACCCCAAGGAACGGAGAACCCCATGACAGGTGCGACGCAAGAGGATTCCTTCACCGAGCACTACTGGCGAGACCCGCACGCGGCGCTCGCCGGGACGCGCGAGACCTGTCCCGTCCGCGAGGTCGACTTCGAGGGCGGGCGGACCTGGCTGGTCACCCGCTACGACGACGTGCGGGCGGGGCTCGCCGACGAGCGGCTGGCGAAGGACTGGCGGTCCAGCCTGCCCGCCGAGGAACGCGCGTCCGCACCGCCTGGGCTGCCTGCCCCGATGTCGCACATGCTGACCTCGCTCGACCCGCCTGAGCACACCCGGCTGCGCAGCCTGGTCACCCAGGCGTTCACCGCTCGCCGGATCGCCACGCTGCGCCCGCGCGTCGAGTCCGTCGCCGAAGAACTGCTGGCGGATCTGCCCGAGGACGAACCGATCGATCTCGTGGCGCGTTACGCGATCGTGCTGCCGATGGTGGTGATCAGCGAACTGCTCGGCGTCCCCGAGATCGATCGTGACGAGTTCGCGCGGCTGTCCACCGTCCTCATCGACGAATGCCCCGAGCCCGAGCTGGAACGTGCCTCCACGCAGATGGCCACTTACCTGGAGGGGCTGGTCGCGGCCAAGCGCGCCGCGCCCGACGATGCATTGCTCTCCGCGCTGATCTCGGCGTCCGACGAGGGTGACCGGCTCTCCGACCTGGAGATCGTGGCGATGGCGATGCTGCTGCTGATGGCTGGCCACGAGACCACTGCGGTGTTCATCACCAACAGCGTCCGCGCCCTGGTGGCCGACGACTCCGCGCGCGAGCGACTCGCCAGGCCCGAGTCGGTGCCGTCGCTGATCGAGGAGTTGCTGCGCTGGCTCTCGCCGGCCCTCAACGCCTCGTTGCGGTTCGCCACCGAGGATCTGGAGATCGGCGGGGTCACGATCCCCAGGGGTGCATCGGTCACCCTGTCCACGGGTGCGGCCAACCGCGACCCGGCGCGGTTCGGTGATCCGGAGGTGCTGGACCCGGACCGCAACACCGCCGGCCACCTCGCCTTCGGCTACGGCATCCACCGATGCCTGGGTGCCGCGCTGGTCCGGCTGGAGGGCGAGGTCGGGCTGGCCGCCCTGTTCAATCGCTTCCCGCGACTGCGCGTCGTGGCCGACCCGGCCGACCTGACCTACCGCCGCAGCGTCCACGTGCACGCCCCGCGCACGTTGCCGGTGGTGCTCGGTCCCCGCGCCGGGGGCTGAGACGCGCAACGTGGTGGCACGAAGCAGTGGGGCACCCCGTTTCCCGGAGTGCCCTTGAATCGGGTGCGCAAGGGATCAGCCGGTGGGCGGCCCCCATCGTTCGATGCTCCAGCGATATCAGCGCAGCCGAGCGAGGATTCCACCGCTGCAAGCAAATCCGGGCGATCGCAACCCGCGACGACAAGCTCCCACTCCACTGGCAACCCGGCAACGACGACTTGATCCGCGCCACACCGGACAAAACCCGGCGGACAGGAAATTGCTCACCCTCGTCCGTGCGGGACCCGGCGCAGCCGTCCATGCGATGACGGCATGATCGTCGGAGGGGCCGCCCCGCCGCACGCCGCGAACCGGCCCCTCCACGTGGTCAGTGCACTGCTCGGGTGACGTTCAGCTCGGCGGCCGATGTGTACGGTCCGGCGTGCGAGGACGTGGCGACGAGCTTGAGGTAGCGGGCCGGCGTGCCGTTCAGAGTGACGGTCTGCTCGGCCGTGGTGTTCGCGAAGGTCCCGGTCGCGAGGTTGGTCCACGCGGTGCGGTCCGTGCTCGCCCAGACCTCGTATCCGGCTATCCGGCCGTTGACGCCCGTCTGGCGGGGCAGGTAACGCAGGCCGGTGACCTCGAGCTCTTCACCGAGGTCGAGCACGATGTGGTGCGGCAGCGGGTCCTTTTCTCCGTACCAGCGGGTGTGCCAGATGGTGGCCGGGTTACCGTCCAGGACGTTCGCTGCGCGGCCGTCCTCCCCGACGGTCTCCTCGCTGTCGACCTCGGCCACCCGCATCTGTCCTTGGGGGACTATCGCCGGGTGGAAGGTGGTGCCGGTGCCCTTGTCGGTGTTCTTGGCGTTCTTGTAGGTGGCCTGTGCGGACAGTGTGTAGGCATCGGGCTTTGCGTCCGCGGGGGCGGTGACCGCCCAGGTGGTCTTCACCGACTGGTCGGGCTGGACCTGATTGAACGTGGTGGGCGAGGTTGGCTCGGCCGTCCAGCCGCTGGGCACGGTGAGGCTGACGGAGGCGTCCGAAAGCGCCACCGGGCTGCTGTCGTTGGTGTAGGTGGTCGTCACAGTGACGGCGGAGCCGGGCTTGAAGACCGAGGGCGTGTCGACTGTGAGCGAGTGATGCACCCCCACGAAGCCGGGCACCTCCCACCTTTGCTGGAGCTTGCCATCGCAGTCCCGGAGTTCTGCCGGGGTTCCGTTGGCGATGTCCGGGCCGGGGACGGTCAGGCAGCGGCCAGACGCCTGGTTGAGCAGGGAACCGTCGGCCTTGGGCTGCCAGGTCTGCGCGGGGGTGCCGTCGCAGTCGGCGAGTCCGGTCGTGTTCCCGTCCGGGGTGGCGGCAAGGCACTTGCCGGACTGGCGGATCGTGCCGTCCGCGTGCCTGATCCACTGCTGGTTGGCGGCGGCTTCGCAGTGCCACATACCGAGCGCGCCCGGCTCGGCCGGGTTGGTCTGGTGGTTTTCCAGGCAGCGCCCGGCCATGCCGCGCAGGGGCTCGGTCTTCGACAGATCCCACGGGTCTGTGATCGTGGAGACGTCCGCGTCGGCAGTGTGGTTGATGTGGTCCAGGCCGTACATGTCCAGCAGCGTGCGCAGCACGTTGTAGTGGTTGATCTTCTGGTCGTACTCGCTGGCCCTGGCCATCGGCCCGACCATGATCGTCGGGATGTGGTTGGCCGGGGTGAAGTCGTCCTCGTCCCAGGTCAGGATGAAGAGGCTGTTGTGCGTCTTGGCCCACTGGATGTAGGAGTCGAACTTGGCTTTGACCCAGGCGTCACCTTGGGCGAGGGTGCCGTCGTGCATGCTCTGGTCGCCATTGCCGACGACAAAGGAGACGGTGGGAAGCGCTTCGAAACCGGCCGGTGTGGTCGGGAAGTCCGCCAGCCTCTTGTCCATCGGGTTCAGGTTGTCCGCAGTGCCCGGAATGTTCTTGTAGCGGAGCCACTGCGTGGGGCGCCCCTGGTCGGCATAGTCGGCGAAGCTGTACCCGTGGGTCACCAGCTGGTTGGGGAGATTGTCGGTGTCGACGGACTCCGGAGCGGGCCAGGCGCTGGTCTTCACGATGTCCGAGCCGGACAACAGCGAGTAGTAATTCGGCAGACTCGGGTGCGTAACGCCATACGAACTGGTGAACGACGCGCCCTGGGTCTCCAGGGACTTGATGTACGGCACCTGGTCCTGAGGCTTGGTGGACGGGTTGTTGAGGATGTCGTCGTAGCCCTTGTTCTCCATCATCACCATGACCACGTGGTCCGGCCGGGGAACTGCGGTGGATCCCACGACAACAGAAGACTCGGTGCTCGAAGGTGCGTCCGGAGCCTCCGCGGCCGCGGCGATGGCCCCCGGGAGGGCGATGCTTGCTAGCAGGGCCGAGGCCATCAGGCCTCGAATGCTTGAGCGCGATATGCGCATTCTGGTGCTTCCTTATGAGGGCGACAGCACACCGGCCGACCTCGCGGCCAAGACCACCGAAAAGGCAAACGGCGGTGCTTCCACTGTGCTTTCGCGTCCATTCATGGCAGCCAGGAGCGTAGATATAACCCGGTAACGATCAGTGAACTTCTCTCAAACACGGCCGCGACGGTAGTTGTCAGGTCAAATTCATAAGTTGATCAAGGTTTTTGAGATGATCTCGTCTTGCGGAGCGTGGTGATCTGACCAATGAGCAGTGGGCGAAGCTGGAACCGTTGCTGCCCAAGGGAAAGAGGTCCGGGCGTCCGCCAAAGCAGTCGACTCGACAGTGGCACGTGCACACCAGCACGCGGCCGGTGCACAGCAAAAGGGGATCTTCAGAAGGAGCCGCCGGGCGGGGTCGAGATCGAACCAGCCGATCACGGGCTGAGGTGCTCCCGCGGAGGACTGACGACCCGCACTCGACAAGGACGTCCACGAGCAGCGACACACTGTCGAGTGCGGGATCAACCGCCTCAAACGGAACCGAGCCGTGGCCACCAGGTACGACAAGCTCGCCGTCCGCTACGAAGCAGCCGTCACCATCGCAGCGATCAACGAATGGCTCTCATGATTTTCGAAACAGACCCTAGTGCCACGTGCGCTTCGCAACGTGCGCGGCGATTCCGCGCCGGCGGATCGCCCGGTCAGAAGACAGACCATCCGGTCAGCGTGGTGAAGTGATCGAGCGCGGCCACCCCGGCCACGGAGTTGCCGCGCTTGTCCAGCCCCGGGCTCCACACCGCGATCGCGCACCGGCCCGGCACGATCGCGAGGATCCCGCCACCGACCCCGCTCTTGCCCGGGATGCCGACCCGGTAGGCGAAATCCCCGGCGGCGTCGTAGGTCCCGCAGGTGAGCATGATCGCGTTGATCCGCTTGACCTGCCGGCAGGTGACCAGCTCCGAACCGTCGCGGCGGACACCGCGCGCGGCGAGGAACCGCCCCGCCAGGGCCAGGTCCCGGCAGCTCATCTCGATCGCACACTGCCGGACGTACTGGTCGAGCACGGTCGCCACCGGGTTGCGCATGTTGCCGTAGGACGCCATGAAATGGGTCAGGGCCAGGTTGCGGTCCGCGTGGGCC
This sequence comes from Saccharopolyspora shandongensis, assembly GCF_900106995.1. Taxonomy (GTDB): domain Bacteria; phylum Actinomycetota; class Actinomycetes; order Mycobacteriales; family Pseudonocardiaceae; genus Saccharopolyspora; species Saccharopolyspora shandongensis. The sequence continues at coordinate 23 of NZ_FNOK01000052.1, read as the reverse complement.
GCTTCGGAGGCGGCGACCTCTTC
>NZ_FNOK01000029.1 GCF_900106995.1 Saccharopolyspora shandongensis | reverse complement strand
TACAGCGTGAACCGCGCGCCGCTGCTGGAGATACTCGCCCAGCGCGCCACCGACCTCAACGTGGACGTCCGGTACGAGCACGCCGCGGAAGACCTGTCGGAGTTCGCCGACGCCGACCTGATCGTCGTCGCCGACGGCGCGAACAGCCGCATCCGGCAACGCTACGCCGAGGAATTCGGCACCCAGGTCGGCCACGGCCGCAACCCCTACATCTGGCTGGGCACGGACCGGGTGTTCGACATGTTCACCTTCGACTTCGAAGAAACACCCGAGGGCTGGATCTGGTTCCACGCCTACCCCTCCAGCGCCGGGATCAGCACCTTCATCGTCGAATGCCAGGACACCACCTGGCGAGGACTGGGGTTCGACCGGCTCGGCGACGACGAGAGCATGCGGCTGCTGGAGGACATCTTCGACCAGCCGCTGGCGGGGCACTCGCTGATCAGCGCCTCCCGGGGAAGACCGGCCTCCTGGCAGCACTTCACCCAGGTCTACAACCAGACCTGGCGCTACGAGAACGCGGTGCTGATCGGCGATGCCGCGCACACCACGCACTTCACGCTCGGTTCCGGGACGAGGCTGGCCATGACCGACGCGGTGATGCTCGCGCAGAAATTGCTGGATCGCGAGCAAACGGCCATGGCCCTTAAGGAGTTCGACGAGGAGGGCCACGAATTGATGCGCACGGCGCAGGCCTCGGCGCGCACCAGCATGGCGTGGTTCGAGAACACCGACCGCTACACCGACCGCAACGCCGTGGACTTCTGCTACGCGATGTGCGGCCGGAACAGCTTGCAGCCGCCGTGGCGCTACCAGCAGCACCTGATGACACAACACCTAGTGGCACGCAAGACTCGACGGCTGTTCGGCAACGGCATGCGCTGGGCTCGGGCGCGCAAGCGCGGCGAGTCGCTGCGCCGCTGAGGCAGGCCGAAAAGCCGTCGTTCGACTACTCGCCGGCTTCGTCGAGCAGGTCGCGGATCGCGTGCAGCACGGCGTCGGGATGCTCGATGTGGAGGTACTGGTGCTGGGCATCGTCGAGCACCCGCTGCTCGCCGCGGGGAACCGATGCGGCGATCGCCGCGTGCAGGTCCCGCAAGCCGTCGTGCATTCGGCGTGCGAGGTCCGCTGATGCGAACTTCGCCCAGTACGGGTTGCGCCCCATCGCGGTGACCACGATCAACGGGACGTCGGGGAGTTCTCCGCCCTGCCGGAGTTCGTCGTACAGCTCGCTCTCGAAGTTGGCCGTCTCCTGGATGCCCGTCCGCCACTCCGAGAGGTGATGTTCGACGAGCGGCTCGCGGACCGAGCCGGGCCACTCGGCGTAGATCTGCGCGAGCGCGCCGCGGGAGGCTTCGACTTGCTCGTCCGTCAGCTCCGGCAGCTGCTCCGGATCGAGCTTCATCTGCTCGTCCAACCCGGCGGCTTCCGCCGGCATGTGGTCGTGGATGTCCTCGTGACCGGGATCCAGCAGGAGCAGACCGGCCACCTCGTCGGGGAAGAGCTGCGCGAACCGGCGCGCGTAGAACGCGCCCAGCGAATGCCCGACCAGCAGGTAGGGAGCCGGAACTCCCGCCGCGCGCAGCAGGTCCCGAAGCTCGCCTGCGACCTCGACGGCGCTGCGGGGCAGGTCGGTTCGCTCGCTCCAGCCCGTGCCCGCTCGGTCGTAGAGCACGCTCGTGGCCAGTTCAGCCGCCCGCTGCTGGAGGTTCAAGAAGTCCAGGCCGACCAGGCCTGCTCCGGGGAGGAACACCACGGCGGGGTCTCCGCTTCCCGAGCGCTGGAGCATCAGCCGCCGGCCTCCCACCTCGTAATGACGTCCCAATGGCGGCGCCTCGATCACCTCGGGGCGGTTTTCAGCTGATCGGTGCTGCACTGTAGTTCCTCCACGTCGACGATCATTCGCAAACTTTGAGAAAGGTATCACGACATGAGAAGATACGGCCGTGGACACGTTGGAACTGCTGGTGCATCCGGTGCGGCTGCGCATCGTGCACGCCCTCTCCGGTGGCCGGCACCTCACGACCTCGCAGTTGTGCGACCGCGTGCCCGACGTCTCGAAGGCGACCGTGTACCGGCACGTCGGCCTGCTCGCGGACGCGGGCATCCTGGAAGTCGAAGGCGAAGAACGAGTGCGCGGCGCCGTGGAGCGCCGGTACCGCCTGCGCCGGGAACGGGCGGTGATCGACCGGGAAACGGCGATGGCAGTGCAGCCGGAGGAGCACCGCCGCGGCTTCGCCGCCGCCATGACCACGCTGATCGCCGAGTTCAACGCCTACCTCGATCGCGAGCAGGCCGACCCCGCCGCCGATTCCGTCGGCTACCGCCAGCACGCGATCTGGCTCAGCCCCGACGAACTCGCCGAGATGATCGACGGGATGCGCGGCGCCATCGCGCCGCAGCTGGCCAACGAACCCGCACCGCACCGCAGCCAGTACCTGCTCAGCCCGATCCTGTTCCCGATCGAGCAACCGCCCCAGGAGTAACGACGACCGGCCGGCGGATCAGGCGCAGCGCGCTCAGCACGTGCTCCCTCCAGCGCCCGACCACGCACTCCGAGACGTAGGCACAGCACAGGTTTCGCGGTCGGCGATGTTGTGTTGATCACTATCTTTGGGGCGTTTGTCCGGAACCGGATCACCTGTTGCTCCGTTGCTACGGACATGGGCGATGATCCTGGAAGTACCTGCCGCGCCCCTCGCGAGCCGAGGGGCGCGGACCTCGCCGGGCCGCTGACGCCGCACGTCGGCGGCCCGAACCGAACCGCCTGCCGCGCGCCGGCGGGCCACACCTCCCGCGCGCAGTCCCGTCACGGCCAGGCGCCGCCCACGACTCCGCCCGGCATCCGTTCCGGTCGCCCTGCACCAGAACCAGGCGCATTTCCGCGCCGTGCAGCCGAGAATTCCCCGGCGCTCCTCCCCTGGCCAACCAGCCGCGCTCTCCTCCCATCTCCGCACGACACCGCGGTATTCCGCGGAGCGTGCGCGACGGCTCGCGGCCGCACCGGACCGCGCTGACATCACCGATCCGGCTGGAGGAGCCGCACCACCCGCAACCCGCTCGACAACACACACCGCAACTGATCGACAGCGAAGAGAAGAGGAAGGACCAGCAGAATGGTCTTCAAGAAGCTCCTGGGCGCACTCGGCGTCGGCGGCCCGTCGGTGGACACCGTGCTGCACCACCAGCACGTCCGCCCGGGCGAGAACCTGGCCGGGGAAGTCCGCATCACCGGCGGGAACCAGGACGTCACCGTCGAGAACGTCGTGCTCGGCTTCGTCACGCGCATCGAGACCGAACGCGGCGGCCACGACGGGCACGCCGGGGTGGAGTTCCACCGCGCCGTGGTGGCCGGCCGGTTCGAGCTGCGCGAGGGCGAGGACAAGACCATCCCGTTCCAGCTCCCCGTGCCGTGGGAAACGCCGATCACCAGCGTCTACGGACAGCACCTGCACGGCATGACGCTCGGCGTGCGCACCGAGCTGGCCATCGCCAAGGTCGCCGACAAGGGCGACCTCGACCCGGTGTCGGTGGAACCGCTGCCCGCGCAGGAGAAGGTGCTGGAGGCGTTCTCCCAGCTCGGTTTCCACTTCAAGAGCGCCGACCTGGAGCACGGCCGGTTGCACGGCGTCCACCAGGAACTGCCGTTCTTCCAGGAGATCGAGTTCTACCCGCCCCACCAGTTCGCCGGGCGGATCAACGAGGTCGAGCTGACCTTCGTCGCCGGCCCGCACGGGCTGGACGTGGTGCTGGAGGCCGACAAGCGCGGCGGGTTCTTCACCCCGAGCCAGGACGCCTTCGGCCGCTTCCACGCCTCCCACGAGGAAGCTCTCAGCACCGACTGGGCCGGGCGGATCCACGGCTGGCTGGAACAGGTCGCCGACCGCCGCGGCGCGGGCCACCCGATGGCCGGGTACGACCACCACGGCTACGAGCACCACGGCTACCACGACGAGCACCACCGGCGCGGATCCGGGATGGGCGGCATGGTCGCGGGTGCCGCGCTCGGCGCCGGCGCCGGGATCCTCGGCGGCATGGTCGTGGGCGAGATGATGGAAGAGGTCTTCGAGGGCGACGAAGAGGAGTTCTGATCCTCCGGTGGGCGCCGGGAATCCGTTCCCGGCGCCCACCGCGCGCCGGTCGGCTCAACTCCCGGCGGGGCAACCCGATAGATTGATCAACATCGTTGTCTCCGCCGTGATCGGGAGTACTTGGTGAGCACGCGCGAACGCGTCCGCGAGCTGGTCGACGCGCCACTCACCCAGCGGGTGGTCATCGCGGTCATCCTCGTCAACGCCGTGACCCTCGGCTGCGAGACCTCCCCCGACCTGGTCGCCAGCCACGGCTGGCTGCTGCACGCGGTGGACCGGGCCGCGCTGGCGGTGTTCGCGGTCGAGCTGGCCGCCCGCCTGTACGGCCACGGCTGGCGGTTCTTCCGCGACCCGTGGAACTGCTTCGACACCGTCATCGTCGGCATCGCGCTGCTACCCACCACCGGGGCCTTCGGCGTCCTGCGCGCGCTCCGCATCCTCCGCGCCCTGCGGCTGATCTCGGTGATCCCCAGCATGCGCCGCGTGGTCAGCGCGCTGCTCACCGCCGTCCCGGGGATGGCCTCCATCGCCGCCCTGCTGGTGCTGATCCTCTACGTGGGCGCGGTGATCGCCACCAAGCTGTTCAGCGCGGTCGCCCCGGACTACTTCGGCGACCTCGGCGACTCGCTGTTCACCCTGTTCCAGGTGATGACCGGGGAAGCCTGGTCCGAGGTCGCCCGCGCGGTGATGGACGAGGAACCGCTGGCCTGGATCTTCTTCATCGGCTACATCGCGGTCACCACGTTCACCGTCCTCAACCTCTTCATCGCCGTCGCGGTGTCCGCGATGGAATCCCAGATGGGCCGCGAACGCGAGGACGACGGCGAAACGGCCCGCGAGCTGCTCACCGAGATCCGCGAACTCCGGGCCGAAGTACGGGAACTCCGCGCCGCGCCGGCCGAATCCTGATGCGGGCTAGGGCTCGCCCGGCCGCACGAGATGACCGCCGATGCCGAGGACTCCGGTGACGAACTCCCTGGCGATCTCGACCTCCTCGGGTGAGCAGTCGACAAGCACCTTGATCTCGGCGTCCCGCTTGGCCAGGTCCGCGGTGAGCAGGACGCCCACCACGCCAGCGCCCGCGGCCGAGCCGACGAAGACGTCGATTCCTCCGCCGTCGCCTCCGATGGTGCCCGCGAGGTAGCCGTAGTCCAGCGGGTAGACGACGTCCGGGATGCGCGGGTGCGGCCGTCCCCTCGGCCGGTCGACGACGATCTCGCCGTGCCGCACGAGATCGGCCAGCGCGGCGAAGAACCGCACCGAGCCGGGATGCTCCTCGGTTTCCACCGCCTCAGCCCAGGAACTGGTCGTAGAGGAGGTAGGCGTTCAGGCCGATGATCAGCGTCGTGATCGCCGTCATCACCGCCGTCAGCCAGCGCGGGTTCGCGAAGTCGCCCATGACCGAGCGGTCCCTCGTCACCAGCAGCAGCGGGATCAGCGCGAACGGGATGCCGAAGCTCAGCACGACCTGGCTGAAGTTGAGGACGTCGGTGGGGTTCATGCCGAGCACGATCACCACGAGCGCGGGCGTCATCGTGATCAACCGGCGCAGCAGCAGCGGAATCCGGAAGTTGATGAACCCGGCCATCACGACCTGACCGGCGAAGGTGCCGACGCTGGAGGACGAGATCCCGGACGCCAGCAGGGCGACCGCGAACACCAGGGCGGCGGTGCCGCCGGCGAACGTGGCGAGGCCCGCGTGCGCGTCCTCGATGCTGCTGATCCCGGTGTTGCCGCTGCTGTGGAACAGCTTCGCGGCCATGACCAGCATCGACAGGTTGATCAACCCGGCGAGGCCGAGCGCGATGACCACGTCCCAGCGCTCGAAGCGCAGCACCTTCCGGCGGTCGTCGTCGGTCGAGACGGCCACCCGGCGGCTGGTGAGCGCCGAGTGGAGGTAGACCACGTGCGGCATCACGGTGGCGCCGACGATCCCCACCGCGAGGTAGGCGCTGCCGGCCGGCAGCGACGGCACCAGCCCGGCGATGGCCTGGGCGGGCTCCACGCCGATGCGCAGCAGCTGGTAGGCGAAGCCGGCGATGATCAGCAGCAGCAACCCGGCGATCGCCCGCTCGAAGGGCCGGAAGCCGCGCGCCTGCAGGCCCAGCAGCGCGAACGCGACGACCGCAGTGATCAGCGCCGCCGGCACCATCGGGATGCCGAACAGCAGGTACAGGCCGAGGGCGGCGCCGACGAACTCGGCGAGGTCGGTCGACATGGCGACGATCTCCGCCTGCAGCCACAGGCCCCACCGCACCGGCCGGGAGTGCCGCTCCCGGCACACCTCGGGCAGCGTCTTGCCGGTGACCACGCCGATCTTCGCGGACAGGAACTGCACCGGCATCGCCATCAGGTTCGCCAGCACCACGACCCACACCAGCGCGTAGCCGAACTCCGCGCCGGCGCCGATGTTGGTCGAGAAGTTGCCCGGGTCGACGTAGGCGATGGCCGCGATGAAGGCGGGCCCCAGCATCGCGAGCGCGCCGCGCATCCGCCCCCGGCCGAGCACCTGCCCCAGGTCCTCCCGGGCATCGCGTCCCGCCTCGGTCTCGGTCACGCCCATCGGTCCACTCGTGCCGCTGCCTGCTCGCCGATGACGGCCTCCTGCCGGTATGCGCGTGGCGCCCCGGCGGGCCCGCGCGAACCACGATTCGTCTTCCCGTCCACGAGGTTACGGTATGACGAAAAATTCTCTTCGCAAGCCCCCACCCGGCCGCTCGCGCCCGGCGCGTCCGGAGCGGCAGTCCTACACTCCGATTACCGATTCCGCCGCGCCGGACCGGCCGAATCGCGTGATGGGGGCAGATCGACTCGCGTGTGGAGCCACCGATGGCCGAGGAGAACGAACGTCGCCGCGGCTACCGAGCAGGACTCGGCGGCGAGCTGCTGGCCGAATTCCTGGGGACCTTCGTCCTGATCCTGCTGGGGTGCGCGTCGGTCGCGGTGGCCGTCGCCGGACTGCCCGGCTCGGGGCGGCAGTCCGACGCCTTCGGGCCCGCGAACTGGCTGATCATCGCGTGGGGCTGGGGCCTCGGCGTGGTGTTCGGCGTCTACGTCGCGGGCGGCGTCAGCGGCGCGCACATCAACCCGGCGGTGACGCTGGCCTTCGCGGTGCGGCGGGCCTTCCCGTGGGTGAAGGTCGTGCCCTACATCGTCGCCCAGGTCGTGGGCGCGTTCCTCGCCGCGGCGCTGGTGTACGCGACGTACGGCTGGGCGATCGACGCGTTCAACGCCAAGGCCGGTCTCGCCCGCCCCCAGTCCCTGGACACCTTCGCGATCTTCGCCACCTTCCCGGCCAAGTACTTCGACGGGTCGTGGTGGGGACCGCTTCTGGACCAGATCGTCGGCACCGCGATCCTGGTGCTGCTCATCTTCGCGCTCACCGACACCCGCAACACCGCGCCGTCGGCCAACCTCGGGCCGTTCCTGATCGGCCTGGCCGTCACCGCGATCGGCCTGACCTTCGGGCCCAACGCCGGCTACGCGATCAACCCGGCGCGCGACTTCGGCCCCCGCCTGTGGACGTTCATCGCCGGCTGGGGCGACATCGCCCTGCCCGGAACCTACCAGTGGTTCAGCGCCTACTTCTGGATCCCCATCGTCGGGCCGCTCGTCGGCGGCGTCATCGGCGCCGTCGTCTATGACCTGTTCATCGGCCAGGTCGTCGCGGCCCGCACGGCACCGGCGGAAACCGGGCGGGTGAGCGGGGACGGGTAATCCGACTCGGTAGCGGCGCGGTTTCCCGGGATTACGATGGAATTCTCCCCGGGTACACCCGTTTCGAACATCGGGATGGGTGGCGGTGGCGATGACGCAGCAGTACCTGGTCGGCGAACTATCGTTGCGGTTGGCGCAACTGGAGGCGGCGGCCGATCCGACGGCCGTGGGCCGGGTCGCGCGCCTGCGCCGGGAGGTGGAGGCGACGCCGCCGAGCGCGCTGGGCCCAGCTGTCGCCAGGGCGATCCGGCTGGCCGACGAGCTCTGCTGGGACTCGGTGCACCGGGGAGACGTCAGCGCGTTCGACGGCCACGCCGCGTGGGCGGCGGAGTTGCACGAGTTCGCAGCCTGCGCCGGCCTGCTCGATCGGGAGGTCAGGAGATGACCGCAGCATCAGGGTCACCGGATTCCGAGGCACAGATCTCCGTGCACTGGCGGGAGGAGGACTACTACCAGCCGCCGGCGAGGTTCATCGCCCAGGCCAACGCCGCCGACCCGGACATCTTCCGCCGCTTCGACGAAGCCCACTTCCCGGACTGCTTCAAGGAATACGCGGAACTACTGAGCTGGGACGCCTACTGGCACACCACGTTGGACACCGGCAACGCGCCGTTCTGGAAGTGGTTCGTCGGCGGCTGGCTCAACGCCTGCTACAACTGCGTCGACCGGCACCTGGCCGCCGACCGCAACAAGGCAGCGCTGATCTGGGTGCCGGAGCCGGAAGCCGAGGACACCCGCACGATCACCTACCAAGAGCTCTACCGGCAGGTCAACGAGTTCGCCGCGGTGCTGCGCGACTTCTGCGGGCTGCGCACCGGTGACCGGGTCACCTTCCACCTGCCGATGGTTCCCGAGTTGCCCGTGGCGATGCTGGCCTGCGCCCGGCTGGGCGTGATCCACTCCGAGGTCTTCGGCGGGTTCAGCGGCGTCGCGTGCGGCGAGCGGATCGCCGACTCCGGCAGCCGCGTCCTGGTGACGATGGACGGCTACTACCGCAACGGCCGGCTGGTCGACCACAAGGCCAAGGCCGACGAGGCGGTGCGGGCCGCGAACGAGCTCGGCCAGCAGGTCGACCGGGTGCTGGTGTGGCGGCGACACCCGGGTCGCTACACCTCGCAGACCGCGATGGTCGACGACCGGGACTGCTTCGTCGACGAGGTCCTCGCCGAGCACCGCGGGGCGGTGGTCGAGCCGGTCTCGATGCCCTCGGAGGCGCCGCTGTTCCTCATGTACACCAGCGGCACCACGGCGCGTCCCAAGGGCTGCCAGCACTCCACCGGCGGATACCTCACCTACGTCGCCGGCACGTCGAAGTACTACCAGGACATCCATCCCGAAGACACCTACTGGTGCTGCGCCGACATCGGGTGGATCACCGGCCACTCCTACATCGTCTACGGGCCGCTGGCGCTGGGCACCACCAGCGTGATCTACGAAGGCGCGCCCACCTATCCGGATACCGGCCGCGTCTGGCGGATCGCCGAGCGGCTCGGCGTCGGCATCTTCCACACCGCGCCGACCACGATCCGCATGCTGCGCAAGCTCGGCCCGGACGAGCCCGGCAAGTACGACTACCACTTCAGGCACATGACGACCGTCGGCGAACCCATAGAACCGGAGGTGTGGCGCTGGTACCACGACGTGGCGGGCAAGGGCGAGGCGGTCGTCGTCGACACCTGGTGGCAGACCGAGAACGGCGGGTTCCTCGGCAGCACTCTGCCCGCGCTGCAACCGATGAAGCCGGGCAGCTGCGGCCCCGGGGTGCTCGGAGTGTTCCCGGTGATCTACGACGAGGACGGGAACACCGTCGAGGCCGGCAGCGGCAAGGCGGGCAACATCTGCATCCGCAACCCGTGGCCCGGGATCTTCCAGACCATCTGGGGCCAGCCCGAGCGCTTCCTGCAGATCTACTACCAGAAGTACTGCCGGGATCCGGCGAGCACCGACTGGCGGGACTGGCCGTATTTCGCCGGCGACGGCGCCGTGCAGGCGGCCGACGGCTACTTCCGCATCCTCGGCCGGGTCGACGACGTGATCAACGTGGCCGGGCACCGACTGGGCACCAAGGAGCTGGAGTCGGCGGCGCTGACCGTCGAGGAGGTCGCCGAGGCCGCCGCCGTGCCGGTCGTCGACGAGCTGCGCGGCCGGGCCGTCGAAATGTACGTCGCGCTCAAGCCAGGACGGGACGCCGGCGAAGAGATCGAGGACTCGGTGGCCCGCGCGATCGAGCGGGAGATCGGCAAAATCGCCCGGCCGAAGAACGTCTGGATCGTCGGCGACATGCCCAAGACGCGCTCCGGGAAGATCATGCGCCGGGTCATCGCCGGCATCTCCAACTTCGCCGACGTCGGCGACGTGTCCACATTGGCCAATCCCGAGGTGGTCGAGGAGATCCGGCACCGCATCCAGCGCGAGAAGCTCGCCCACGGCGAGGTTCCGCGCCAGCTGACCCGCGAGGAAGCCGACGAGATCAGGGCGTTCGGCCGCAACGAATAGCCGACCGCACGAGCCGCGGGATCTCGTCGACGACGGTGGCGGCAGCAGCGACGTCGCCGGACAGCGGGCGCTCCCGGGTATCCGGATCCAGCGCATCGCACGCCCGCTGGTAGACCGCGCGGATCGGTCGTCCCGGGCTGACGCCGCGCAGCCGGTTGGCGCGGACCGCGGCCACGAGTTCGCAGGCCAGGACGAGCCGGTACGCATCCGCGGCGCGACACGTCTGCCGGACTGCCTGCGGGGCGAAGCTCGCGTGTTCTTCGGCGCCCCTGGACAGCGCGATGTGGCCGAGCGTCGCCGGGAACGCCGCGGCGCGCAGTTCGGCGAGCGCGGAGCCCGCGCCGTATTCGAGCCCCATGATCCCCGAGCTGCCCGGCGGTCCCGCCGCCAGGAACGGGCGCAGCCCGGTCATCCCGGGTTCGGTGAGCATCGCCAGCCGCGCGGCCGACAACTGGGCAGTGGAGAGCATCGCCAGCCGCAACCGGTCCAGCGCGAGAGTCAGCTGGGCGGCGTGGAATCCGCCGTGGTGGCGGGCGGCCGCCGGTTCGCCGGTCGTGAGCAACGGGTTCTCCGCGGCCGCGTTGAGCTCCACCACCACGACCGCGTCGGCGTCGGCCGCGGCCTCCACCACGGGGCCGTGCACCTGCGGGAAGCACCGCAGCCCGAACGGATCCTGGATCCGGCTGCCCGGGACGACCTCGCCCCCGAGCAGCGCCAGCACCTCGGCCGCGACCCGGGAGGCGCCAGCGTGCGGACGGCACGCGTGCACCTCGGGCGCGAACGGCTCGGTCGAGCCGCCCACGGCGAGCGCGGTCAGCGCCGCGATCGCGGCGGTCGCCGACACCAGGCCGCGCACCGCAGCCACCGCCAGCGCCGCCTGGCCGATGGTCAGGGCGTTGCTGCTGATCAACGCGAGCGCCTCGCCCTCGGCCAGGACGACCGGGGCCGGTCCGCGACCGATCCAGCGCGCCTCGCCCGCGAGGGCGAGCCCGAGTTCCGCCAGCGGCCCGAGATCGCCGGTCCCGACCGAACCGTGCTCGTGCACCTCCGGGTACGCCCCGGCGTTGAGCGCCGTGGCCATCGCCTCGGCGAGCCCGGGCCGCACGCCGGTGCCGCCGCGCAGCACCTGGTTCAGGCGGACGGCCATCATCGCCCGCACGTCCCGCTCCGGCAGCAGGTTCCCGATCCCGCTGGCATGGCTGCGCAGCAGCCGCATCCCGTGCGCGGCACCGCCGGGCACCGCCTCGGAGCGGTTGGCGCCCACGCCCGTGGTGCGCCCGTAAACCGGCCCGGTGAGCACCGCTGCCGCGCCGAGCCGGGCCAGCGCAGCGGGCGCGACGCAGACCGCCACCCGGTCGTCGGCGATCCGCACGACATCCACAATGGACATATCAGCGCCGTCGAGGAGCACCGGTGCTCCGGCGCGCACCGCAGTCATGGTCCTTTCCCTCCCCGCGGAACCCGTGCCGGGTCAGACCGGCGCGGTGTCGTCGATGGGACGCAGTTCCTCCGCGTAGGACACGGAAACGCGCCGGATCACGCCGTCGGTCACGGAGTACTGGCCCATCCGCCACAGCGGCGGCGAGTAGGCGTGGATCGAGACGCTGCGCGGCTCCTGTCCGGTGAGCCGGTGGATGTGGTCCGGCCCGCCGCCGTACGCGAAGCCGGCGGCGACCTCGGTGGCCGCGCTCGGCCCGGCGACGGCCAGGTTGTGCTCGACGAGCGCGCCGCGGGCCACCGCGACCGCGAACGCGGAGATGTCGTGGTCGTGCCAGCCCGTGTCGTTCTCCGGCGTCCAGCACAGCACCCAGACGTCGACGTGCGCGTCCCGGTGCAGCGATGCGTAATGCCGCTTCTCGTCGCTGAACGCGACGTGGTGCCGCCACGTCTCCGGCCGGCGCGCGAGACCCGCGACCAGACCGAGCAGTTCGCCTTGGTCGAGGTAGCGCCCGGGCAGCGCCTCGATGGTGAATCCGCCCGGCACGTCGCCGATCCGGCGCGCTCTCCTGGCGGGCAGACCGGGCGCGGTGGGTTCGCCGATCACGGTGTTCCTCCTTCGAGCAGACGACGCGGGTTCGAGCAGCGGATGGCCCGGGCGGCGGCCTCTCCCAGCCCCGGATCGACCGGTTCGGCGTAGGGGCGGTCGCTGCCGAGCACGACCGGGTCGATCCCGAGCACCCGGACCAGCGCGTCCACCCCGCGCGGCCCGTACGACGAGGTCTCGACAAAGACGCCCGGATCGACGCGGTCGAACTGCCCTCCCCTGGCCGCCAGCCGCTCGTGGTGCACCGGCGCCAGCCCTGCCCCGGCGGCGAAGCAGATCCGCAGCCGCGGGAGCAGTGCGCGGCCCGCGACGTGCCAGGACCACCACGCCGCCTGCAGCTGCGCCACGTAGTCGACGACCGGCGGCCACCAGCCGGGCACGTCGGCGGCCGGGCTGGTCGCCGGGCCCGGGTGCACGAACACCGGCCGGTCCGCCTGCTCGCACACCGCGAGCAGCGTGGCGATGCGTTCTACATCGGCCGGTCGTCGCATGGCGTCGGCCGGGATCTGCAGGCCGGCGCATCCGCTGCCGAGCGCCTCGCGCACCTGTTGCTCGTCGGGTTCCAGCACGTTGGCCGCCGCCCACGCCCGGAACGGATCGGGCAGCGCCGCGGCGCCGCGATGCCAAGCGTCCAGCAGCGGTTCGGACTCGTCCGGCGGCAGCCACTCGATGCCGAGCGGGCTGGACAGCGACACGAGCGCGACCGCCGTGCCCGCTTCGCGAGCGGCGCGCTCGGACGGCTCGTGATCGGCCGGATCCACCTCGAACGGCGGCTCGCCCGCCAGGTGCAGCGTCCAGCCGCGCAGCAGCGGTGGATCGGCGCGTGCGCGCAACGCGTCGATGAACTCCGCGGGCCACAGGTGCTGATGGATGTCGATCACCGGATAGGACACGGAGACACCTTTGTGAAGCGCTTCAGTGAACGGTTTCAGTGAACCGCCTCAGTGCTCTCGCGGTCAAGGGCCGAACGTGCGCATCCGCCGCGCGCTAGGCTTTCCAGGTGCAACGCCGCAAGCGCCCCACGATCAAGGACATCGCGGTGGAGACGGGACTCTCCCCGGCCGCGGTGTCCTACGCGCTCCGCGGCCTGCAAGTTCCACCGGAAACCCAGCAGCGCGTGCGGGAAGTCGCCGACCGCCTCGGCTACGAGGCCGACCCGGTCGCCCGCGCGCTGGCCAGCGGCCGCACCGGCATGGTGGGCGTGCTGTGCAGTTCGCTGGACGACCTGTGGCAGCAGAACTTCGCCACCACGCTCGGCAGGCGCTTCCTCGCCGCCGACCGCAACACGCTGTTCATGGACTCCGCCGCCGATCCCGCGCGCGAGGCCCTGCTCGCCAAGAACCTCCTCGACCAGCGGGTCGACGCGCTCGTCACGATCCCCGTCGATCCGAACTCGCGGCACTGGCCGGAGGCCGCCGAGCGGACCATGCTCGTCGCGATCGGCGACCCGCTACCCGGCGCGGCGACCGCCGCCGAGGTGGTGTTCGACAACGGGCTGGGCGTCACCGACGCGCTGAAAACGCTCAGCGCCGCCGGGCACGACGAGATCCTGGTGCTGACGCCGGGGCCGCGACTGCTGCGCCAGCGGCCCGCGGAGAAGGTCGTCCGCGAGGTCGCGCAGGAGCTGCGGATGAGCCTGCGCGTCGTGGCCTGCCCGAACGACCTGACCGGCGCCGCCGAGGTCGCGCGGGCCGCGCTCGCCGAGGAGCCCCGGCCCACGGCCGCGTTCTGCCTCACCGACTCGATGGCCTACGGCGTCTACGAAGCCGCGCGCGACCTCGGCCTGGCCATTCCCGCTGACCTCTCGGTCCTCGGCTACGACGACCACCCGGTGTCGCGCCTGCTGACGCCCGCGCTGTCCACCTACCGCTGGGACGTGCGAACCGTCGTCGATGCGGTCGTCGAGCGCGTGCTCAAGGCGGTCGACAAGAACCGGCGGAGCCGGCGCAAGCTCATCGCCCCGGAGCCGAAGCACCGCGACTCGGTGGCCGAACCGCGCGGCTGACCGCAGGCGGCGCCGTGCGGCGGCCCGGTTGTCGAACTGCGCGCAGGCGCACGCGGCCGTGCACGTCGCGGCATGGCCCGGGCTGCTTGTCGTGACTGGGCTCGGACGAGACTCATTCGCGAATTGATCGGGTTCAGTTGGCCCACCTGCTCGGTCAGCAGCAGCCCTACGGCCAGCAGCAGTTCGGCCAGTCCCAGTCGGGTGGCTTCGGCGGGCAGAGCCGGATCCGGCTGCCGCAAACGCCCTCCAGGAGGGGTTGGGCGGCTAGTTCGGCGAAATGCGGACGATGGGCGTAGCCGGGGCGAGGTAGTCCACACTGGACGGCAGGCGGGCGGCTGGAGACTGATTCCCCCGCCGCCCGCGCGTGCCACGGTCGCTCAGGGCAAGGCATCGCGTCCTGGCTACGGGAGCGGGTTCTCCTCGACGAGGGTCTCCGGGGCGGAGAGCCGCCACGCCTCGTACACCAGCTCGGCGAGCTCGTCGGCGTCGATCTTGGCCAGGTGCACTACGACCCAGCCGTAGCCGCCCGCCGTGAACTGCACCTCGAACACATCCGGCCGCTCGGACACCAGCGCGACCTGCTCGGACAGCGTCTGCTTCAGCCCGGCCGTCTCCGTGCGCGGCCAGTAGTAGCCGAACCCCTTGCCGCGCACGCTGAACGACGTGTAGTTGCGCGAGTCGGTCTGCTCGACCTCGGCGAGCTCGTCGACCATCCGCAGGAACTGACCGCTCGGGACACCCATGTGGAGCATTCTCCCGCAAGCCTCTGACAGGAACCGGCCACCTGGGGTTTTCTGGGCGGAAACGCCCTCTGCTCGTGATCACCCGCTTGTAGGATTCCCGCTGATTGCGATGGTGAATTTATTCGGACGAAACGAGGCGCAGCGCCTGCTCGCTGACGCCACAGCTGCAGCACGCGCCGGGCGCGGCGGGCTCGTCGTGCTGCGTGCCGATCCCGGTCTCGGCGTGACCACCTTGCTGGACGCGCACCTCTCGGCGGCGCGGGAACTCGGCATGCGCACACATCGGATTCCGGTGCTGCCGCAAAGCGGAACCACCACGTTGTCGGCCGGTGCACCGGATTTGACCGAGCCCACCACGATCGCCATCGACGACCTGCACCGAGCGGACGACGCGACGCTGCTCGCGCTGCACGAGCTCGCCGATGGGCTGCGCGACCGGCCGCTGCTGGTCGTCGCCGGACGGCATCGCGGCGTCGAGCCCGCCCGGTTCGCGGCACTCGACCGGCTCGCGACCGCGCACGACCTCGAACCGCTCGACGACTGCGCGGTCCGCGCCGTCCTCACCGAGTTCTCCGGTGGTGAACCGCCGGAATCACTGCTGCGGCTGGCCGACGGCGCAGGCGGCAACCCGTGGCTGCTGGCTCGCCTCACCGCGGACGACCGCGCCACGGCGGTGACGACTTGGGCGACCGGGCTGGCGGGAGACGATGCCGCCCTGCTGCGCTACGCCGCGATCCTGGCCGAACCCGCACCGGTGGACGAGCTGGCCGCCGTCGCCGGAATGACACCGGTGGACGCGCTTGCCCGGATCGTCCGGCTGGCCGGGATCGGGTTGCTGGTGGAAGAAGGCGGCCTCGTCCGGTTCCGGCATCCGGTGGTGCGCCAGGATCTTGCGGCGACCTCGGCGGGCTTGCGCGGATCCGCGGCCCGCGCGCTCGCTGCCCGCAACGCCGTGCCTCGCGCTGTCGCCGAGCAGCTCGCGCACACGCCCGTGGACGCGTGGACCGTCGACTGGCTCGACGAACACTCCGATCGGCTCGCCGCCCGGCCCACGCCCGCGGTGGTTGACCTGTTCCACCGGGCCGTTTCCGGGCTGCCGCCCGGCGATCCGCGCCTGCACCCGTTGCGCGCCGCGCTGGCCGAGGCGCTGATGTGGTCGGGTCGGACCGACGAGTCGCAGCGCATCGCCACCGCCAGCCTGGCCGCGCATCCGGAAACGACGATCCGGCACCGGCTGCGGGCCGTGCTCGCCCTGATCTGCTTCCGGGAGATGGATCCCGCCGCCGCCATCGCGGCGCTGGACCCGGAACGCGTCGACGGCAAGCTGTCCGGCCGGCTCGCCGCGATCGACGCCGCCGCGTGCCTGGCCGCCGGCGACCTGACCGGCACGGAGCGCGCCGTCGAGCTCGCGACCCCGGCCGCCGCGCACGACCCACTCGTCGAGGTGTTCCTGCTCAACGTCGAGGCGACAGGCCTGTTCGTCTTCCGCGACCTCGACGGGGCGCTGCAGCGGCTGGACCGCGCGGACGCGCTGCTGGAGATCGCCGTCGACGACCGCGGGCTGTGGCTGATGTCGCGCCTCCTGCGCGCGGTGGTCCAGGACCTGCGGCACGACAAGGCCGCGCTGGAGACCGTCGAGCAGGCGCGCCCGATCGCCCGCGAGATCGGCGCGGGCCTGCTGACCTGGCTGCACACCATCGCCGCGTTGGCCTCGTTCAACAACGGGCTCTGGGACCGGGCGCTCGACGAGATCGGCGCCGCCATGGCACTGCCCGACCAGTACGGGCTGGCCGGCCCGCTGCACGGGGTGGCTTCCATGATCATGCTGCACCGCGGCGACCTGCCGGCCGCCCGCGTCCACGCCGAGCTCGCCGAGCGGTCCCCCGGCCGCGGCGTCGCCGTGTTCTACGAGCAGATCGCCGTCCTGGCCAGCGCGCACGTCGCCGACGCCGAGGGCAACTCGCAACGGGCGCTGGAGATCGTGCACACCCTCGCCGCCGGCGACGTCGGCGTGCACCACGCGCACACGGTCGCCACGGTCGGCGCCCGGCTCGTGCGCATCGCGGTCACCGGCGGCGACCGCGACCTGGCCAACCGGCTCGTCGCGCAGATGCGGGACCTGAGCACCGGCGAATCGGCAGGCGAGCGCGGCGCGTTGATGTACTGCCAGGGGCTGGTGGACAGCGACGTCGACGTCCTGCTGGCCGCGGCCCAGGAGTTCACCGACACCGGATCGCCGATCCTCGCCGCGCGTGCGGCGGAGGACGCGGCGAAGGTCCTCGCCGCTTCCGGGAGATCCGCGGACGCCCGGGCCGCGTACCAGACCGCGATCGACCAGTACACCGCGCTGACCGCCACCGGCGACATCAACCGGGCGGACGCCGCGCTGCGCGCGTTCGGCCTGCGGCGCGGCGCGACCGGCTCCCGGCGCAGGCCGAAGCACGGCTGGGAGAGCCTCACCGCCGCCGAGTACCGAGTCGCGGAACTCGTGGCGCAGGGCCTGACCAACCGCGAGACCGCCGAACGGCTGATCGTGTCGGTGCGAACGGTCGATTCGCACGTGTCGCGGGTGCTGTCGAAACTCGGCTACTCGTCGCGGATCGAGATCGCGCTCGGATTCGGGGAGCGCGAATGACGCCCGTTACCTACTCGTCTCCCGGAACATCAGCAATGTTGCGGATGATTCCGCCGCGCCGTTCTGGTGATCTTTGTTCGGTGCCCGCAGAGGGGAAGCGGGCCCGGCACGAAGGTGGACATCCCGCATGGATCTCGTGCGCAGACCGGCGCCGATCGGCGGCCCCGCCACGCCCGCCGTGAGCGCACCACCGCTGCGCGACGACGGCGGCAGCCGTCTCCAGCACTTGTGACCTCAGCAATATCACCGTGATCGGTGGTCCGCCGGCGGGTCGGCGGACCGATTGGAAGGCAGAACACCGGACATGATCAACGACTCGGAGACGGCGAACGTCGTTGAGATGGCGTCCGCCGGCGTGCAAGACCTGGCGAACGCCGCCACTTCCGTGCTGGACGACGCCGGCCCGGCCGGCGCGCTGGCGCAACCCGTGGTGAGCGCCCTGCGCAACGTGTGGGAGGGGTACTTCGGTTCGCCGATCCCGCCCGAAGGCACGAACTGGAACTCCTACTCCCACGAGCAGCTCTACCAGATGCTGTGGGACAACGCCGACGTCGGTGACGTCAGCGCGGTCGCCGCGGAGTGGGGGCGGCACAGCAGCGAGCTGACCGATCACGCGGAATCGATGCGCCAGCAGCGGACCGCCATGCAGACGAACTGGACCAGTTCGTCGGCCGACCTGGCGACGGAGCGGCTCGGCTCGATCGGCGAGCGGACCGACGACATCAGCACCCGCGCGGCCACGACCCAGCAGGCCACCCAGGACGCCGGCGACGCGCTTTCCGTCGCGCGCAACACGATGCCGCCGCCGCCCGGCGACCCGACCGGAAGCGCCGTGGCCAGTGCCGCGGCCGGTGCCGGGGCAGGCGCGGTCATCGGCGGCCTGATCGGCGCAGGCGCGGGCGGCGTCGGCGCGGGCCCGGGAGCCTTGATGGGTGCCGCGATCGGCGCCGTGGCGGCCGGTGGCGGCAGCCTGTTCCTCGCCAGCGTCGCGGCCGCCGAGAAGAAGGCCCAGGCGGTGCACGTGATGCAGCAGTACGAGGCGAACCTGCTCAACAGCAGCAAGACGATCGCCCCGGCCGGTTC
The DNA here is from genome assembly GCF_900106995.1 of Saccharopolyspora shandongensis. Taxonomy (GTDB): domain Bacteria; phylum Actinomycetota; class Actinomycetes; order Mycobacteriales; family Pseudonocardiaceae; genus Saccharopolyspora; species Saccharopolyspora shandongensis. The sequence continues at coordinate 94,728 of NZ_FNOK01000029.1, read as the reverse complement.
GACGGAGGCCCTCGCCTTCGGGGCGCCGGCGTCGACCTCCGCGGCCGGATTCGGCGGCGCGGCCGGCGGGGCCGGCGGCGGCACGCCCTGGGGGAAGCTGGTCGGCGCCGGACCGCTGGAGGCGGGGCTGCGCGGCGGAGCCGCGGGAGGCGCGCTGCTCGCCGGATCCGGCTCGATGGCCGGTCTCGCCGGGCGCGGCGGCTCCGGTGGCGGCATGGCTCCTGGTGGTGCGCGACGCGGCGAGGAAGAGGAAGAACAGCTCCACCAGAACCGCATGCCCACCGTCGACCAGAAGCTCTTCGCCGACGACCGGCCGGCCAGCGCCCCGGTCATCGGCTGACACGAACAGGAGTGGATCCCTTGACCTCCGAAGCGAACTCCGGGCCCGGCTACCAGGTCTCGCCGCAGGACCTCGCGGCCCAGGTCAGAACGCTCACCAACCTCGGTGAGCAGACCAACGGCCTGGTGACGTCCGCGCGCCAGCTCGCGGAGCGGATGCCGATGCTCGGCACCGCGCCGCCGGCGATGCACCTGGCGATGCGGCTGCGCGAGGCGGCCGGCCAGTCCGGGCTCACCGGCGAGATCAGCGCGGCCGACACCGAGCTGAACGGCTTCCACAACGCGCTGCACCAGACTGTCACCCGCTACGTGAGTTCCGACGACAACACCGCGCAGGTGCTGCGCAGGACGGGCGGTGCCGCGGAATGACGACCGCGACCACGCGCACCGCCCGGCGCGGGGCCACCGACGGAACCATCCACTTCGGACAGATCGAGCTCGATCTGCTCGCCTCGCACGTCGGCGTGCGCTTCCCCTTCCCGCTGCGCGTGCCGTCGTTCGGGCGGATCGACGGCGAGCGGGAGGTGCTGCTGGCCACCGCGGGCCAGACCCTCCAGGCGCGCGGGCTCGCCGACGAGGACGGGCCCGCCGGGGCCGCGGCCGAGCTGGTCACTGCGCTGCGCGAATACCGGGGCACGGTCGATCTCGTGCTGTTCGACGGCGACGGCGCGACCGCCGTCGTGGCGATGGTCTACCGGTCGTGGGCGCTGATCTGCGAGCAGCCGCTGGACGGCGACCCGGCGAGCCCGGTGCGGATCCGGCGAGTCCTTGCGAACGCGCTGGGCGACGCGCTGCGGGCGATGGTGCCCGACCTGGGCCCGGCCCGGGCGCTGCCGATCTCGCTGCCCGAGCGCGCGATCGGCAGCGCGGCGGAGCTGATCCGCGACGTGGCGGACGACGAGGCGAAGGAGCGACTCCTGCGGGAGCTCGTCCGCGACTGCGGTGGCGACCCCGACGTGCTCGACCAGCTCACCGGGCTGCTGCCGACCCTCACCGGCCGGGGCCAGCTCGGCGCGACGCGGCGCGACGGCGCCGAGAACGTCCGGGCCGGCGCCGAACTGTCCTGGTTGGACGGTCCGCGCGGTCGGCTGCGGGTCAACCCGGCCCGCAACGGCTGGGTGAGCATCAACCCGTTGCGCAGCGAGGACCTGCGCTTCGCGCTTGACGAACTGGCCGGAATCGCCCGCCGGCCGCGGTGAGCGCAGGCAACTTCCAGGACGAAGTCGGAGGAAACACCGTGGATTCACCAGCGCAGTGGCTGGCTGACTACGACAAGAAGCTCGCGCGGGCGGCGGCGAACGCCCGCGCGGCCAGCGAAAGCCTGAGCCGGATGAGCGGCACGGCGTCCTCGCCGCGCGGCGAGGTCACCGTGCAGGTCGGGCCCAGCGGCGCGATGGAGGACATCCGGCTGACGCCGGCGGCTCGCGCGCTGGAGGCCGAGCAGCTCGCACGGCTCATCCTGACCACCGCGCAGCAGGCGCAGCGCTCGGTCGGCGCCCAGGTCGTCGAGATCATGACGGACTACGTCGGCGACGGTCCCGCGCTGGACTTCGTGAAGCAGAACATGCCGCCGGCCGCCGGTGTCGACGCCTCGTCGGGCCCGCCCCCGCCGGACGACGACGACTACTTCTTCGCGAATCCGCAGGTGATCGTCCGATGAGCGCGCCAGGCGAATTCCAGGTCGATCCCGAGCAGATCCGGGAGCACGCCAAGACGGTCGCCGGCATCGCCGACGGGCTGTCCTCCGCCGCCGGGGGCCTGCCCGGCGCGCTGGCCGAGAACGCGCTCGGCTCGTTCGTGCAGTTCATCACGGCCGGGCTCAGCGGCGCCATGATCCAGGCCGGGGAGGCCATCGGGAGCGCCGCGTCCGCCATGGACGGGATGAGCTCGGCGCTGGTGCAGACCGCCGAGGGCTACGAGCGCTCCGACGACCGCAACGCCGGCGTGCTGTTCGGGAGGGACGCGCGATGACCGTGGAGATCAACTTCTCGGCGAGCCCGGACCCGTCGAGCACCTCGCAGGTCGTCGACGACCTGAAGTCGACCATCCAGTCCGTGCAGAACAAGGATTGGCAGACCGGCGACTTCGGCGGGGCTGGCGCCGGGTTGCAGGCGCTCGGCTCGGTGTCCGACCCGCTGTCGGCCCTGGCGGGCGCCGGTTTCGGCTTCCTGGCCGAATCGGTGTCGTTCCTGTCGGAACCGCTGCAGCAGCTGGCCGGCGACCCGAGCTCGATCTCCTCGGGCGCGGAGGGCTTCCAGAACGCCGGACGGGCGGTCTCGACGATCGCCTCGGAGTACGGGCAGTCGACCGGGCCGCAGACCAGCGGCTGGTCGGGCGAGGCCGCGGCCGGCTACCTGAAGACCGGCGCGGAGCTGGTGGACGGGATCAACGGGCTCGGCCAGGCGGGGGTCGCGCTGGCGGAAGCCGCGGCCGGCGCGGGCGAAGCGGTCGCGAAGACCCTCCAGGAGGTCACGACCCTCGTCAACGAGGCCGTCGGCAAGATCATCATGATCATGAACCAGGCGATCGCCGCGGCCCAGGCGACCTTCGGCGCGAGCATCGCGGCGGCGATCCCGCAGGCCGTGCAGGTGGCCGTGGAGTACGGCGGCCGGATCATGGGGCACCTGCAGACCCTGCTCTCCAGCGCGCAGAACCTGATGAAGCACGTCGATTCGACGGCCAAGGCCGTGGCCTCGCTGACCGGCAAGATCGTGCAGATCAGCGAGCTGGCCCAGCAAAGCACCGGCTCGCCGAGGGGCACGACGGCCCAGAGCGCGCAGTCGGGAGGCGGCGTTCCCGGCCTGCCGTCGGACCAGTCGTCGATCCCGGCGTCGTCGTACTCGGGGTCGGCCCACGGCACGACCTCGGCCGGCGCGACCTCGGCGCCGCGCCTGGCCGCGGCCGGTTACGCCACCGCCAACCCGGTGGGGTCCAACCCGGGTTCGCCCGGCTCGGCCTACTCGGCCGCGGCCGGGGCGGCGTCCCAGAGCGGCTCGCCCTACCTGGCGGCGGGCAGCCCGATGGCGCGCCCGGCGAACTCGTCCGAGGCAGAGACGACCCGCAAGAACCCGTACGAAGCGACGTGGCCGGACCCGGATTCGGCCGAAGCGCCCCAGTACGGCACGGCCCAGTACGGCGCGCCGCCGCCCAACGCCTGAGCCGCACCGATGAACGCCTGCACTCCCGGCTGTGCCCGGGGGTGCAGGCGTTTTTCAGCCCACCGACACGGCCACGAACAGCAGGCCGATGGCGATGACCCCGGCGACGACGATGATCAGCAGGTTCGACTTCTTGTCCATGGCGATCACCTTCCAGGCCGGCGCCGGATGACCGACGCCGACCGCCCACACCGGCGATCCCCTGACCTGCGGCTACGCCGTTTCCGGCGCGCGATCGAACCGGCGGGTGAGACGCAGACCGCACAGCCGACCCCCACACCTGTGGGGTTTCGGCCCGGAATCGGGGGCTACCGGCGACGCCCGATCGGGTTGAGGTGACGTTTTCGCGCGAAAACGGCGTTCGCCAGGCGTGCGGGTGACGTTTTCGCGCGAAAACGCCGCCATTGCGCCGGGACGCGACATGCACCGGCGTGTCGGGCTAGTGCTCGAACAGGGACTACAGCAGGCCCGACTGGGCGGCTTTGGTGATCAGCTCGATCCGGTTCCGGGCGTTGAGCTTGCGCATCGCGTTCCGCAGGTAGCCGGTGACGGTGTGCCGGGTGAGGCCGAGCTGCTCGGCGATCTCCGGGTTGGTCCGTCCCGCGGCGGCGTGCCGGACCACGTCGTACTCGCGTTGCGTGAGCCCGGTGTCGTGCAGCCGGGCGCGCATCCGGGGCGCCGCCCGGGCGTCGACGCGCGGATCGAAGATCGCGACCCCGCTCACGGCTTGGCGCACCGCCGCCACCAGGTCCGTCGCGCCGGCGTCCTTGAGCAGGCAGCCGTCGACGCCGGCGTCGAGCGTCGCCTGGAGCGCGGCGTGATCGCGGTAGGCCGTGAACACCACGATCCGCGCGTCGGGCGCGGCCTGGCGCAGCGGTGCGACGAGTTCGCTCGCCACCGCGTCCGGCAACCGCAGGTCCAGCAGGACGACGTGCGGCCGGGCCCGCGCGACCAGCCGCACCGCCGAGGCGGCGTCCGGTGCGCCGCCGACCACGCGGATCGCCGGATCGTCGCGCAACAGCAGGCGAACGCCGTCGAGCACCACGGGATGGTCGTCGACGACGACGAGACGGATGTCGTCGCTCACGTCAGCGGAACCCGGATGCGCACGGTCAGCCCGCCGTCCTCGTTGGCCACCACCGAAAGCGTGCCGCCGACCTCGCCGACCCGGTCGGCGGTGGCCCGCAGCCCGATGCCGTTGCCCTCCTGACCCCGGCCGGGCCAGCCGCTGCCGTCGTCGGTGACCGAGACGGTGATCTCGTCGTCCAGCGCGATCGTGCTGATGAGCACCGAGCGGGCGTTGGCGTGCTTCTCCACGTTGAGCAGCGCTTCGCGCGCGGCCGCGAGCAGCACCCGGGTGCGGTGCGGCCCGCAGTCCGGCACCGCGCCGACCTCGACCGACTGCGCCGTCGTGCCGGTGCGGCGCTGGAACGCCGCACAGTCCCGGGACAAGGCCTCCGCGAGGCCGCCGCCCGGTTCGCCGTGGTCCAGGGCGTGCACCGAGTCGCGGAAGGCGGACGCGGTCTCCGCAAGCTGGTTCTCCAGCGACACCAACCGGTCCAGCAGTTCGCTGCTGCCACCTTCGGCGTGCGTCCGCAGATCGCGCAGCTCCGCGCCCATCCGGAACAGCCGCGCTCCCACCGAATCGTGCAGCTCCGAGGCGATCCGGCGGCGTTCGGCCGCGGCCGCCGTCTCGCGCTGGCGCCGCGCCGCCGACGCCGTCTGCAGCGCCAGTCCCCCGCTGTTGGCGACGTGCACCGCGGCGTCGAGCTGCCTGCCGCCGAAGTCGGTGACCTCGCGCATCGCCGCGTAGACCACGCCGTGCACCTTGCCCGCCCGGACCATCGGCACCGCAAGCATGGTCTTGATGCCGTCGGCGGAGATCGGCCCGTCGAAGTCGTGGGTGATCAGCTCCGACGCGCAGTAGTCGTCGACCCACACCGGTTGCAGCTCGGCGAAGGCCAGCCCGCCGAGGCCGAGGCCCATCGGAACGCGCAGGTCGTGCAGGCCGGTGGCGCAGGTGCCGTTCCACTGCCGCAGCACCAGCAGGCGGTCGGCCTCGACCGGCCCGGCCAGGCCGATGTGCGCGCCGCACTCCTCGCGCACCCGCTGCGCGAGCCCGCGCAGCGCGGCCGTGTCGTCGAGCAGGTGCAGCACCTGCGCGTGCTCGTCCAGCAGGTGCTCGAACCGAACGCCCTGTTCCGCCGCCCGCTCCACCTGCGCGCGCTGCCCTTGCGCCACCCGCGCCCCCGAACTTCCGTCCACTGTGCTCGCAGCGCGAACGCCGGCCGGGATTCCGCTGGCCGACTGGAGATTTCGCGCTCCGGCCACCCCGGGGCGGCCGGAGCCCGATGCTACCCGGCGGCGTTCCGGGCCCGGCAGCGCCGAGCCGCCGCGCGTCGATCACCGCAGGTCGAGGCTCAGCTCGCCGGGGACGGCGTCGTTGGCGGAGTACAGGGCCGGTGCGCCAGCTCCCCCACCGCCTCGTCGCCCTTGAAGATCGCGTCGCGGATCCGGGCGTCAGGCGGGATCGCGCGGAGCGTCTGCGGGAACGAGCGCGGACAGCCACGGATGGGCTCCGCAGGTGGTCGAGATCGCCTCGGCGAGCCAGCGGCGCTGCGCCGCGTCGAGGCTCGGGAGCACCGCGGCGAAGTCGAACTCGTCCTTCGGGCGCGGGTTCGCCGCCTTGTAGAACAGCTGGATCTCCGCCATCAGGAACGGGATACCGTCCGCGGTCCGGCCGCCGATCTCGGCGATGGGCCGGCGGAGGTGCCGCGCTCGTCTCGACACCCAGTCGTCGCCCGCCGATTCGTCCAGCATCACCTGGATCCGCCAGGGCGAATCCGCGTTCCGCCGGCACCAGATGTCGTGCACGCCGGTGGGCAGCCGCTCGCCACGTCTCCAGGGCCGCAGCGTTCCGGGCGGATCGGCCGCCCACCACTCCCAGCCCGCCAGGGCCTGCTGGACGGCGAGCTGGTCTCGGCGCAGCAGCAGCACGTCGATGTCCCCGTGCTCGCGCAGCCTGCGCCCCGCCGCAAGTTCCACCGCGTACCCGCCCGCCACCCACCAGGGCGCGGGCTGCCGCGCGAAGAGGCGTTGCACCTCGGTCGGTCCGGCCGGGTCCCACGGCGCGAGTTCCGGTGCCACGCACCGATCCTCGCAGATGCCCCGAACGTCAGGGTTTGGCGGAATCGGTCCCGGGGTGCGGGGTGTCCCACCGGCCGCGGGTGAAGTCCGGGAAGTCGACCGCGGCGCTGCCGTTCGCGATCGACTTCGCGCTGAGCGCGAACGGCGCGCTCCAGGTCGCCGAGTCGTAGACGTCGATGTCCGGCGGCAGCCCGAGGCGCATGGTCTGCGCGAGCCGGTAGAGCATCAGGTAGTCCATGCCACCGTGCCCGCCCGGGCCCGGGCCGACGTCCTTCCACAGCCAGTGGTCGTGGCCCGCGTAGTCGTCCCAGTTGCCCCACTCGTGCGGATTCCCGGTCGGCTCCAGGTAGATCCGCTCCGGGTAGTCCTCGAACACGCCCTTGGTGCCCTGCAGCTGGTTGAGCCGGCTGTAGGGCCGCCCGTTGGAGACGTCGTGCACGAGGTGGATGACGCGGCCCGCCTCGGTCTGGATCAGGCTCATGGTCGCGTCGCCCTTGACGTAGCGCTCCTGCCACGCCGGGTCGTCCGCGGGCAGGTGCTCCTGCCGGTAGGCGGCCAGCCCGAGCGCCGGCGTGCTCATGGAGGTGATCCGCGTCAGCCGGTCGCCGCGGTTGATGTCGAGGTACGCCGCGACCGGGCCGAGCCCGTGCGTCGGGTACAGGTCGCCGTTGAGCTTGGTGTGCCACTCGCGGCGCCACTGCTTCGCGTAGTAGGTCTTGGAGAACATCAGCTCCCGCAGGTCGTGCAGGTAGGCGCCGGCGCCGTAGAGCAGGTCGCCGAACATGCCGTCGTGCGCCATCCGCAGCACGCGCAGCTCGTTCTGCCCGTAGCAGCAGTTCTCCAGCTGGATGCAGTGCCGCCGGGTCTTCTCGGAGGTGTCCACGAGTTCCCACAGCTCGGCGGTGGTCACGCCGGCGGGGCATTCCACGCCGACGTGCTTGCCGCCGCGCATCGCCGTGACCGCCATCGGCGTGTGCCATTCCCACGGGGTGGCGATGTAGACGAAGTCGACGTCGTCGCGGGCGCACAGGGCCTCGAAGTCGTGGTCCCCGCCGCCGTGCTTGGCCGGTTCCTGGCGTCCCGCATCGACCACTGCCTTGGCCGCGCGGTTCACGGCATCGGAGTTCGCGTCGCAGAGCGCGGTGATCTCGACGCCTTCGAGCGCCAGGAACAGCGGCAGCATGCTCGCGCCGCGGTTGCCCAGGCCGATGATCCCGACGCGGACGGTGTCGAGCGGCTCGAAGGGCACGCCCATCATGGGATCTCCCTTGGCCGCGGGCCAGGCCTGCGCTGCGGCGGATCCGGCCGCCAGGCCGGCGAGCCCGAGCCCGGCTCCGGCCACCGCACCGGTTCGCAGCAGGGTCCGCCGGGAAAGGGGAGTGTGATCGGCCATCGGTCTCCTCCTGCGTGAATATGCGCGATAGAACGAAGTTTCGAGCAGAATTACACATTCGACCTCGAAGCAGTACCGACGCATGGGCGATTCGGCGATGATCCGTTCGGCTGCCCCGAAGCGCCCGACGCGCGACGCGCGGTGTAGTACTTTTCGTCGGGGCCGCGCGAAAGGAATGGCTGTGAACCGGCACGAACGGCTGAGCAAACTCCTGGACATCGTCGGCCGGCGCGAACGCGCCGACGTCGAGGAACTGGCCGCCGAGCTGGACGTTTCCGCCGCGACCATCCGCCGAGACCTCGACCACCTCGCGGATCAGCAGCTGCTCGCCCGCACCCGCGGCGGCGCGGTGGCCACCAACGTCGCCTACGACCTACCGCTGCGGCACAAGGCCGCCCGGCACGCGCCGGAGAAGCAGCGGATCAGCGCGGCGGCGGCGCGGCTGGTCCAGCCCGGCATGGTGATCGGGCTCAACGGCGGCACCACCACGACCGAGGTCGCGCGCAGCCTGGCCACCCGGCCGGATCTCAGCGAGCGCGGCGATCCGGGACTGACCGTGGTCACCAACGCGCTGAACATCGCCAACGAGCTGGTGGTCCGGCCGCACATCAAGATCGTGGTGACCGGCGGCGTGGCCCGACAGCAGTCCTTCGAGCTCACCGGGCCGCTGGCCACGCACATCCTGCAGGAGATCACCCTCGACCTGCTGTTCCTGGGCGTCGACGCGATCGACAGCGAGCTCGGCGCCTACGCGCACCACGAGGGCGAGGCGAGCATCAACCGGCTGATGGCTTCGCGCGCGGCGCGCGTCGTCGTGGTCGCCGACAGCTCGAAGCTGGGGCGCCGCGCGTTCGCACAGATCTGCACGGGCGACGCGATCGACACGCTGATCACCAACTCCGGCGTCGACGACGAGGTCCGGCAGGCGTTCGACGCGGCCGGGACCAGGGTCCTGGTCGCCTGACTGATCAATAATGCTCGAATAGAGCATTGATCAATCATTTTCACGCACTTAGCCTGATGGCTGTTTCATTCGCCGACGCCCTTCGGAGGAGCGCGCAATGGCGCAGTCGTTCGTGCAGGCCGAGATCACCAGCCAGCCCGAGTGCTGGCGCCGAGCGGCCGCCCTGGCCAACTCGGTGCAGGACGCGTTGCCGCGGGCGGGAGAGCTGGTCGCGGCGATCGGCTGCGGGACTTCGTGGTTCGTCGCGCAGTCCTTCGCAGCGCTCCGGGAGGCGTCCGGACTGGGCGTGACCGATGCGTTCCCCGCGTCGGAGATGCCGGCCGGCCGCCGCTACGACCGGGTGCTGGCCATCACGCGCTCCGGCACGACGACGGAGGTCCGGCAGCTCTTGGCTTCGCTGCGCGGAAAAGTGCCCACCACGGTGCTCACAGCGACGCCCGGCGCGGTGCGCGACGTCGCCGACGAGGTCGTGGACCTGTCGTTCTGCGACGAGCGCTCGGTGGTGCAAACCCGGTTCGCCACCAGCGCTCTCGCACTGCTGCGGTCGCATCTCGGGCAATCCCTGGCCAGTGCCGCCGACCAAGCCGAGGCCGTGCTCCGCGAGCCGCTGCCGAACCTGTTGGAGGCCGACCAGTTCACGTTCCTCGGCACGGGCTGGACCGTCGGCCTCGCGCACGAGGCGGCGCTGAAGTTCCGCGAGGCGACGAGGATCTGGGCCGAGTCCTACCCGGCGCTGGAGTACCGGCACGGCCCGATCAGCATCGCCGAGCCGGGGCGCGTGACGTGGCTGCTCGGCGCGGCGCTGACGGACCTGGAAGCCGACGTGCGGCGCACCGGCGCGACGTTCGTCCGGCACGCCATCGACCCGATGGCGGACCTGGTCCGCGCCCAGCTGCTCGCCGTCCGGCTCGCGCGGCTTCGCGGCCTCGACCCGGACGCGCCGCGGCACCTCAGCCGCTCCGTCGTGCTCGACCGCTGACGGCGGAGGTACGGCCACCCCGAGTGCACTTCGGGCCGGCCCGGAGATCGAACACCTGCTGGACGTCCTAGAAACCTGACCGCACCAAGGAGAGTGCCATGTCCGGAGCCTCCCCCTCGCTGGGCGCCACCTCGGCAACGGCCCGGCGGATCGCGATCGCCGCCGCGACCATCGGCGTCATCTACGGCTACGACATCGGCAACGTCTCCGGGGCGCTGCTGTTCATCACCGAGGAGATGCGCCTGTCCCCCGCGCTGCAGGGCAGCGTGACCACGGTGCTGGTGGCGGGCAACATCGTCGGCGCACTGCTCGCCGGGAAGCTGGCCACCGCGATCGGCCGGAAGCCGACGATGATCGTCGTGGTACTCGGCTACGCCGTGTTCGCGGCCTGGTCCGGGTTGGTCTCCGACATCCTCTGGCTCGACGTCGCGCGGTTCTTCCTCGGCGTCAGCATCGGGTTGTCGCTGGTGGTGGCGCCGATCTTCCTCGCCGAGTCCGCACCGGCGGCGATCCGCGGCGCGCTGGTCGTCGGCTACCAGGTCGCCACCGTGGCCGGGATCCTCGCCGCCTACCTGGTCGACTGGAGCCTGGCCGAGTCGGGGAACTGGCGACTGATGCTCGCGCTGTCCGCGGTGCCGTCCGTACTGGTGATCTTCCTGCTCGTGCGGCTGCCCGACACCGCGCGCTGGTACGTGCTCAAGGGCCGGCACGACGAGGCCCGCCGGACCCTGCGGATGGTCGACCCGGGCGCCGACGTCGAGCGGGAGCTCGCCGAGATCCGCTCCGACATCTCGGCTCAGCACGGTGGCCGGTTCGGCGAGATGTTCCGCCGCCCCTACTCCGGCGCGACGATGTTCGTGCTGGTCCTGGGTTTCCTCGTGCAGATCACCGGGATCAACGCGGTCACCTACTACAGCCCGATGATCTTCAAGCAGATGGGTTTCCAGGGCAACGCGACCGTCCTCGGGCTGCCCGCGATCGTGCAAGCGGCGGCGCTGCTGGCGACCATCGGCTCGCTGTTCGTCGTGGACCGCGCCGGGCGGCGCCCGATCCTGCTCGGCGGCATCGCGGCGATGATGGCCGCCGGGGTCGCGATGATCCTGGTGTTCGCCACCGGATCGCTGGGCGGCGGCGGATCCTGGTGGGGTTTCGCGGCGATCCTGGTGTTCACCGCCGGGTTCAACTTCGGCTTCGGTTCGCTGGTCTGGGTGTTCGCCTCGGAGAGCTTCCCCGCGCGGCTGCGCGCCCTCGGCGCGTCGCTGATGCTGACCGCGGACCTGGTGGCGAACCTGATCGTCGCCCAGTTCTTCCTGCCGCTGATGGACGGCCTCGGCGGCGCCACCACGTTCGCCATCTTCGTGCTGCTCGCGGCGATCGCCTGGGCGTTCGTGTTCCGCTTCGCGCCCGAGACCAAGGGCCGATCGCTGGAGAGCATCCGCGCCTACTGGGAGAACGGCGCCCGCTGGCCCGCCGAACCGGCGCCGCGCCGCGGCGAATGAGGCGCGGGCCGATTCCCGGTCAGGACGGGGCTTTCGCCGGTTCCGGCCGGGTGTCCTCGGCCGACACCCCCGGCGGCGTCAGCAGGAAGACCCGCGGCGCGACCCGGTCCATGGAGCCGCCGCGCCCGACGACCATGCCCGCGGCGAAGTCGACGAGCCGCACCGCTTCCGCCTTGGGCAGGCTCGTCAGGTCCATCACCACCGGCACGCCCTTGCGGAAGTAATCACCGACGTCGTAGGCGTCGCCGTAGTTCTGCGGGTGCAGCGTCTTGACCACGTCACCAGTCTCGTCGGCCGGGCGGCAAAGTCAACTGGAAGCGAGCTGAGCCGCCCGCCGCTTCCCTGCACCGCCGCGCCCGGATCGCAGCCACCCCCGTTGCGCATGTACTCATGTGATCGCTAAATTGAACTCATTAGTTCAATGTTAGATACCACCCGGGAACGAACATGGCTGCTCGCTCAGAACCACTGGATTCCGCACTCCGCAAGTTGCTGGTCACCATGACCCTCGGCGCGTTCCTGGCCCTGCTGGACACGACCATGACCGGCGTCGGAATCGACACGCTGGTCCGCGAATTCGGCTCGACGCTGGCCGCGATCCAGTGGGTGACCACCGCGTACCTGCTCGCCGTCTCGGTCACCGCGCCGCTGTCCGGCTGGGCGATCGACCGGTTCGGTGCCCGCCGCACGTGGCTCGCCGGGCTGTCGGTCTTCGTGCTCGGATCGGTCGCCTCCTGCCTGGCCTGGGACGCGCCGAGCCTGATCGCGACGCGGCTGCTGACCGGCCTCGGCGGCGGCTTGCTCGAACCGGTCATGCTCGCCACGCTCGCCCGCGCGGCCGGCCAGCAACGCGTCGGCCGGGTGCTTGGCCTCGCCGCGGCCCCGATGACGATGGGACCGGTGATCGGCCCGGTCCTCGGCGGCCTGCTCCTGCAATCGCTGCCCTGGCAGTGGATCTTCCTGGTCAAGGTCCCGGTCGGAGCGTTGGCGATCGTGCTCGCCGTTCGACTGATGCCGGCCGACGACGCGACCACCGGCGAAGCGGCCAAACGCCTGGACGTCCTCGGCGTGATGCTGCTGCCGCCCGGTTTCGCCGCGCTGATGTACGCGCTGGCGAACGCCGTCGAGGGCGTCACGGCCCCGGTGCTGATCGCCGGTGCCCTCGGGGCCCTGCTCTTCGCGGGCTACGCCGCCCACGCGCTGACCACCCGGCACGAACCGCTGATCGACCTGCGGCTGTTCCGCAGCAGCGGCTTCGCCGCCAGCGTGTCCGTGCTGTTCCTCATCGGCGCGATCATGTTCGGGACGACCTTCCTGCTCCCGCTGCACTTCCAGCAGATCGGCGGGCACGGCGTGATGGCGGCGGGCCTGCTGCTCGCCCCGTTCGGGCTCGGCGCCGTCGTCGCGCAACCGACGGCCGGGAGGCTCTCCGACCGGACCGGTGCCCGCCTGCCTGCGACGGTCGGCGGCCTGCTCCTCATCCCCGGATTCCTGCCCTACGCGCTCGGATTCAACGGCGTCGTCGCCACGTTCGGGCTGGTCGTCGTCGGGTTCGGGCTCGGCGTCGTCGCGTCCACCACCATGGGTTCGGTCTACCGGACCGTGCCGCCCGCCTCGGCCTCCCGCGCGACGGGAGCGCTGTTCATCGTGCACCAGATCGGCGGCGCTCTCGGGATCACGCTGCTGACCCTGGTGCTGCAGAGCGCGACCGCCTCCGCGCCACCGGAGGCGGCGTTCCGCACGACCTTCTGGTGGCTGGTGGGCGCCGGCGTGGCCATGTCCACCGCGGCCAGGATCCTGCCCGGACGCCCCGCGCCTGCCGCCCCGACCACCGAAACCGCAGCCGTCGCCGAACACGCGTGACCGGCATCCACTGGAGACGACCTTGACCAGGACATTCGTGATCACCGGCGGCACGGACGGAATCGGCGCCGCCGTGGCCCGCGCGCTGTTCTCCCGCGGCGACCGCGCCGTAGTGATCGGCACTGATCCGCGCAAAGGCGCCCGGCTGCTCCGCGAGGCGGCCGATTCGCCCGGAACCGCCTCGTTCAGGCAGGCGGATCTCGGCTCGGTGGCCGAGAATCGGCGGATCATCCGAGAACTGACCGAAAAGCACCCGGAAATCGACGGGCTCGTGTTGTGCGCGCGCTACTTCCAGACGCGCCGGACGGTGACGCCGGAAGGGTTCGAGCACAACTTCGCGCTCTTCTACCTGAGCCGGTTCCTGTTGAGCCACGGCATGATCGGCGCGCTGGCGAAGGGCGACCGCCCGGTCGTCGTCAACGTCGCCGGGCCCGGCCAGGACACCCCGATCGACTGGGCCGACCTGCAGAACGAGAACTACGACGGCGTGCGGGCGATGTTCGCGACGGGGCGCTACAACGACCTGCTCGGCGTCGACTTCGCGCGGCGCCACGGTGACGGGCCCGTGCGGTACGTGCTGTTCCAGCCGGGACCGACGGCGACGAGCTTCGCCGGCGAGTACGACGCGCCGACGGCGCGGTTCGTCGAGCACCAGAAGGCCACGGCGAAACCGGCCACCGAAGTGGTGCCACCGATCCTCGGGCTCCTCGACGCGCCGCCCGCCGAACCGGTCAGCGCGTTCGGCACGCACGCCAGGATCGCCATCCGGGACGACCCCGCCGCGGCGGCTCGCCTCGCGGCCATCACGGAACAGCTGCTCGGATCCGGGTGACGTCGCGCCCGCGGCACGCCCGGCCGAAGTCGCGGCTCGGCCGGGCGGCCCGGCGTTCAGCGCTGCTGGTGCGCCGAAACGCGGTCACGGCGATCGACGAGCGACAGGCGCATTGCTCACCTGATGGTCGTCACCGGCAATGCGTTCTGCCCGGCGACGCCCGAGCTGCTGCTGCTCCCGCTGTTGCCCCGGCTGCTCGTGCTGCTCTGGCTGCTGGTGCTCCCTTCGCTGCTCTCGGTCTCGCCGTTGCTGTTGTCGCCCTTGCTCTTCTTGTCCTTGCTGTTGTCCTTCTCGGCGTGGAAGTGCCCCGCTGTCGACGCCGGTCGCTCCGCGGCCACGACGCTCGACGCCCCGCTCGCGGCAGCCGTTCCGACATCGGCAACTCCCAGTGCCAAAGGCGCGACCAAAGCGAGACCGGCCAACGCCCCAACCGCTGTGCGCATGGAGATTTCCCCTGGTTCCGTTACTTTAGTCCCTTGTCCGTACTTCTCAGCCGTGGTCGCGGCTTCGAAACCCCCGGACACCAACGAGTTTTCTCCGCCCGCGCGCCGAATGCGCCAGTGGAACACCCGGGCCCGTTCCCTGGCCGCGCCCTCTTTCCGCGACCGCCCGGCGGAGTTGCCAATCGAGGGGGCGCCGCCCCTACCATCGGAATATGGCTATTTCCGGCCGTGCTGGGGCCGGGCTTCGTGGCCGAAACCGCGAGTGCGAGTTGTTGGATCGCCTGTTGGCGAGAGTCCGGACGGGACAGAGTTCCGCACTGGTTCTCCGCGGCGAGCCCGGTGCCGGCAAGACGGCGTTGCTGGACTACGTCCGAGACCGTGCGTCGGGTTGTCGCCTCGCCCACGTCGTGGGCGTGGAGTCCGAAATGGAGCTCGCCTTCGCCGGTCTGCACCAGTTGTGCGCGCCGATGCTCGACCGCCTGGAGCGGCTCCCGGAGCCGCAGCGGGACGCGCTGCGCGTCGCGTTCGGCTTGCACGAGGGCGGCGCCCCGGATCGCTTCATGGTGGGCCTGGCCGTCCTGACGCTGCTCTCGGAAGCCGCCGCGGAGCGGCCGCTAGTCTGCCTCGTCGACGACGCGCAGTGGCTCGACCGGGCCTCGGTGCAGGCCATGTCGTTCGCGGCGCGCCGCCTGCTGGCCGAGCCGGTCGCGGTGGTGTTCGCCGTGCGCGTGCCCAACGACGACCACGACCTGGCCGACCTCCCGGAGCTCTCCGTCGACGGCCTCGGCTCCGCCGACGCCGCCGAGCTGCTGGCATCGGTCATGCACGGGCGGCTCGACGAGCAGGTGCGGGACCGGATCATCGCGGAAACCCGCGGAAACCCACTTGCGCTGCTGGAGTTGCCGCGCGTGTTCACCCCGGCCGAGCTCGCCGGCGGGTTCGGGCTACCGAACCCCGGGCCCGTTTCCGGCTGCCTCGTACAGTGCTTCACCCGCCGGATCCGGGCGGTGCCCGACGACACCCAGCGGTTGCTGCTGACCGCCGCGGCGGACCCGTCGGGCGACGCGGGCCTGCTGTGGCGGGCCGTCGCCGGGCTCGGGCTGTCGGCCGATGCGGCCGGCCCGGCCGAGGCCGCCGGGTTGATCGAGATCGGCGGCCGGGTGCGGTTCCGGCATCCGCTGGTGCGCTCCGTGGTCTACCAGACGGCTTCGCCGGACGAGCGCCAGCGGGTGCACCGCGCATTGGGCGAGGCCACCGACCCGGAGGTGGATCCCGACCGGCGCGCGTGGCACCGCGCCCGCGCGGCCCGCGGACCGGACGAGTTGGTGGCCGGCGAGCTGGAACGGTCGGCCGACCGGGCGCAGTGCCGAGGCGGGATCGCGGCGGCTGCCGCCTTCCTGGCGAAGGCGACCGAGCTGACGCCCGATCCGGCGCGCCGGGGTTCGCGCGCCCTGGCGGCGGCCCAGCAGAAGCTGGATGCCGGGGCGCCCGATGCTTCGCTGGGACTGCTGGCCATCGCGGAAGCAGCACCGCTCGACGAGCTCCAGCACGCCAGGGCCGACCTGTTGCGCGCCGAGATCGCGCTCGCCGTGAACCGGGGCCGCGACGCCCCGCCGCTGCTGCTGCGAGCCGCCGAACGCCTCGAACCCCTCGATGTCGCGCTGTCTCGCGAGACGTACCTCGAAGCGCTCGAAGCGGCGATCTTCACGGGTCGCGTCGGCAACTGCAACGAGGCCCTGCGGGCGACCGAAGCCGCCCGGCGCGCGCCTCAGCTGCCGATAGACCTCCTGCTGGACGGGCTGGCTGCGCGGTTCACCGACGGCTTCGCCTCCGGCGTCCCGACGCTCCAGCGCGCCGTGCAGGCGTTTCGCCGCAGTGGCACGACCGAGCCCGACGACGCGCGCTGGATCGGGCTGGCCTGCCGCGTCGCGACCGACCTGGGCGACGACGAGGCGTGGCGCGAGCTCGCCGCCCGCGGCCTCCACCGAGCGCGCGACACCGGCGCGCTCACCACGCTCGCCACCGCGCTCAGCTATCGCGCCGGGGAGCACGTGCACGCCGGCGAGCTCGACGTGGCGTCGCAGATGCTCGACGAGGCCGATGCGATCGCCCAGACGTCCGGTAACGCGCCGCACCGGTACGCCGCGATGACGCTCGCCGCGACCCGCGGCCGCGAAGCCCAGGCGCTGGAGCTGATCGAGACCAGCACACGGGACGCGGACGCCCGGGGCGAGGGGCGGACGATCACGATGGCGGACTACGCGACCGCAGTGCTGTGCAACGGCCTCGGCGAGTACGAGACGGCGGTCACCACCGCCGAGCGGGCCTGCCGGAACGACCAGCTGAGCGTCTACTGGTGGGCGCTGGGCGAACTGGTCGAGGCCGGCGTGCGAAGCGGCCGCCACGAGGTCGCCGAGGACGCCTTCCGGCGGCTCTACGAGCGGACGAGGGCTTGCGGCACGAACTGGGCTTCCGGGATCGAGGCGCGTTCGCTGGCGCTGCTGAGCACGGGCGAGAAGGCGGAGAAGCTCTACCGGGAGGCCGTCGAGCTGCTGTCCCGCAGCCGTGCCGCCGTACACCTCGCCAGGACCCATCTGCTGCACGGCGAATGGCTGCGCCGGGAGAACCGGCGCTTGGAGGCGCGCGAACAGCTGCGCACCGCGCACGAGATGTTCGGCCGCATCGGCACCGAGGCGTTCGCCGAACGCGCCCGCCGGGAACTCCTCGCCACCGGCGAAACCGTGCACCGAGCGACGCCGCAGACGTTGTTCGTGCTCACCGCCCAGGAGGCGCAGATCGCGCGGCTGGCCCGCGACGGTCACACCAACCCGGAGATCGGCGCCCAGCTGTTCCTCAGCCCGCGCACCGTGGAGTGGCACCTGCGGAAGGTGTTCACCAAGCTCGACATCGGGTCGCGCCGAGATCTCCGCCGGGTCCTCTCCAGCACCGCGCCGGCGGATTCACGCACCTAGCGGCGCCGGCCCGGGTCCGCTGCGGGACCCGGGCCGTGCCGGTTCATCCGACGAAGACGTTCAGCTGCATCCCCATCTGCCGGTGGTTGCCGACCGGGCACCAGAAGTCGTAGAGCCCGCGGCGCAGATCCACGGTGAGGTCGGTGGCCTGGCCCGACTGCACCACCGGCGTGCGCGCGTTCGCGACGCCGGGTCCGTTGATCTGCAGGGCGTGCGGCGCGCGCCCATCGTTGATGGCCCGGAACGTGTAGCGCCCCGGCGGCAGGAAGGCCGGCTGCAACAGCTGGTAGTCGACCATCTTGACGATCACCAGTGCCGATCCGCCGCCCACCGGTCCGGCCGGTGCCTGCGGCGCTGCGGCGGCCGACGCACCGGTGCAGACGGTCGCCACCAGTGCGAGCACGCCGAGCAGCACGCTCAGCAGCACCCGCCTCGTTCGTCCGGATTTCCTGCCGATGACCCTTTTTCCGCCCACTTCGATCAGCATTGCCGCCCCCACGAGAAATTGGGCACCGGGCCGGAAGATGCACTAGCATTTTCGGAAAACCATTACCGGCCCGGCTGTTTCGACGGTGCGAGCCCATCAAGCGTAAATCCGCAGGCAGTCCGCTTGGGTGGCGGAAGTTCCCCGCGGGGCCGATGGTGCCTGTCTTGCAGCTGAAAAATCCGCGACTGCGCGCGCGCATCGGCTCGGGCATGAATTTAGGTATGGAAATCGGTAATTCCAACGGCGCCGGGTACGCGGTTCTCGCGCAAGGTGGACGGCATCGTCCCCGTCCCCCCGACGTTCGAGGCCGGTATGCCCCGTTCCGCTCGTCCCCGACAGGCCAACCGAATCACCCCGTTCCCCAGGCCGCCAGGCATCGGACGCCCCCTCGGCGGCCCGGGGAGCGGCGGTGGCCGCGAGTTCGCCGGGTATGCGCGCAGCTGCCGTCCAGAAGCCGCACACCGGCAGAACCCCTCCCCGGAAGCCTGATGCGAACCACCCCCGATCACGAACCGACCGAGCAATGGCTGCCGCTGCTCGACAGCGCCATGACCCCGATGGCGCTGCTCGACGCGAGCGGCCTCTGCGTGCACGCCAACGACGCGTTCTGCCGCGCGCTCGGATACGACCGGGCCTGCCTCGTCGGCCACCCGCTCGACGCCCTCACCGCGGATGAGGCCGATCCGCGAAGCGCCACCGGATCAGGAACGGCCGAACGGCGATTCAGGCGTTCCGACGGCGGCACCGTGCGGCTGCTCCAATGCACGTCGTCGCTCCACGGCAGCGACGGCGAGCCGGGGCTGTTCCTCTCGCAGTTCCACGAGGTCGAGGACCGCCCGGAGACCGGCACCCTGTGGAGCCGCGTGTTCGCCAACGTCCCCACCGGCATGGCGCTGCTGGATCACGACGGCCGCTGGACCGACGTCAACGAGGCGTGGTGCGAACTGCTCGGGTACAGCAGGCGCGAGATGCTCGAAATGCACTGCTTCGACGTCACCTACCCGCAGGACCACGAGACCTCCGCAGCTGCGCTGGCGGACCTGGCGACGGGCCGGCTGAACACGGTCAGCCTGAAGAAGCGCTACCGGCACAAGAACGGCCATCCGATCTGGGTGCTGATCCGGACGAGCGTGGTCCCCGGCGCCGACGGCCGCCCGGCGTACCTGATCAGCCAGTGCGAGGAGCTCGGCGAGCGCGGCTCCTCCGACATCCACCTCGCCCACCTGGCGCTGCACGACCCGCTCACCGGGCTGGCCAACCGCGCCCTGCTCGACGATCGGCTGGCGCACGTCCTCGCGGACCTCGACCCGGACGGTGGCGTGGTCGCGGTGCTCGTCGCCGACCTCGACGAGCTGAAGCCCGTCAACGACACCTACGGGCACTCCGCGGGCGACCGGCTCCTGATGACCGCCGCCGACGAACTGCTCAACGCGGCGGGCCCGGCCGACATCGTGTGCCGGATCGGCGGCGACGAATTCGCCGTCGTCAGCCGGGTTCCCGATGTCCGGGCCGCCGCCGAGTTCCGGGACCACGTCGCCCGGCGCCTGCGGGCCGAATGCGACACGCCCCACGGCCGCCTGCGGATCCGGGCCAGCGTCGGGCTGGCCACCACGACCGACCCGGCGACCCGGCCGAAGGCGCTGCTGCACGAAGCCGACCGGGACATGTACCGGCGCAAGCACGACATGCGCGCGGTCGCGGAGACGACCACGAACTGCCCGCAATGCCAGGCCAGGACCGAGCCGCCGCCCCGGTCTCCGGCGGGCGGTTGACCGGTTCGGCGGTCAGTGCGCGAACGCCGTGCCCGGCACCTCGGCGCGGTCGACCTCCGGCCGGTACAGCATCAGCACCGCGGCGTCCCCGATCCACACCGCGAACACGATGCCGGTGACCATGGCCGCGATCGTGACGAACAGGCCGGACACGAAGAAGGCGGTGACCCCGGCGATCAGCCCGATCACGGCCACCGCGAACCCGAACCAGCCGACCCACGGCCCGAGCACCTCGCGGCGCACCATCGCGGCGCCGGTGGTCCCGGCGAACAGCGCGACCAGCAGCCCGAGCGGCCCGAGCGCGAGCCGGTGCAGCTCGGAGAGCACGAACACCGCCGACCCGCTCGCGGTCGAGATGTCCCGGGTCATCGACGCCAGCGCGGTCACCGGGAGCATGCTCAGCATCGTCATCGCCGACAGCACCACCCCGGCGGCGAACACCACCGGCGAGAACGCCTCCGCACCGCCTTCGGCACGCTGCAACAGGTGCCTCAGGTGCCCGACGAACCACAAGAACACCACCGCCGCCAGCGTCGCCAGCAGCGCGGCCAGCAGCACCATGCCCCGGTTCCCGGCGACGTAGAAGAAGGTCAGCACCGGATCGTCACCGATCGGTGCGGCCGGGTTGAGGAACAAGCTGGCCAGCAGCAACACCGCCGCCGCCAATCCGCTCGCCGCTCCCGCGCGCTCCCATGCCCGCTCGTTCATCGCAGCCTCCTCCGCTCGGATTCCACAAGCCACCGGGTTACCCCGGCAACGGCATGAACCCAACACGCCGCACCCGCCCACCGGGCCGGGAAAAACCGGCGCGGCGTTCCGCGACGACGGCGGCGATGCACGGCCCGCGAAGCGATGCCAATGGGCTCTGGCGTCCCGTGCGAAGGCTCCGCGATGCTGTCGTGTTGGAGGCGAACAGCAATGGCCGCGACGAAGCACTGGACGGTCGACGTCTACTTCGACGAGGACATCGACCACACGCACGCCGATGCGCGCCTGCGAGCCCCGGTGGCCGGGGAACTCCACGGCAAGGGCGCGGCACGGCGAAACCCGCAAGACCGCAGCGTGCCGGAGATCGGCGACGAACTAGCGGCGGCGCGAGCGCTGTTCGACCTGGCCCGCCGTCTGTTGAGAACGGCGGAAGACGAAGTCGAGCGGATGACGGGCCACCCGGCCCGCCTCCACACCTGAGCCCGGCGTCAGGTGGGGCGGATTTCGCTTGGCGCGCGGCCGAATTCGGTCTGGAACACCCTGGTGAAGTGCGCGTGGCCGGCGAAACCCAGCGGTGCGCGATGTCCGCGATCGTCCGGTGGCGGGCCGCCTGGTCCGCCAGTTCGCGGCGCGCCCTTTCGAGCCGCCGGCGCTGCAGGTAGCGCGCCGGGGAATCGCCTTCCGCGGCGAACAGCCTTCCCAGGTGCCGCCCCGACATCCCGACCGCCGCCGCTATCCGGCCCGGCGCCAGGCCCGGGGCCGGCCCGACCGCGCGAAACTCCCGCCGGTGGCCAAGTTCTTCGAGCTGTCGGCCACGATCGACCTCGACGGAGAACCACTGCGCACCTCGTCCTGATTACCGGGAACACCGGCTGCGGAACCGTATGATCCCGGCGGGAAGACCGGTACCGGCGAGGGAGACGACGTTGCACCTCTTGGATCTGCAGACCCCTGCGCTCGTCGTCGACGCCGCGCTGCTCGACGCCAACCTGCGGACGATGGCCGACGCGCTGCCCGGCGCCCGGCTGCGCCCGCACGTCAAGGCGCACAAGACGACCGCGCTTGCCAAGCGCCAGGCGGACGCCGGGCATCGCGGGTTCACCTGCGCCACCGTCCGCGAGGTCGAGGGCATGGCCGCCGCCGGTCTCGGCGAAGACCTGTTGCTGGCCAACGAAGTTCTCGACACCCGGCGCCTCGGAGCGGTCGTGCGCGGCGGTGCCCGGGTGACGCTGGCCGTGGATTCGCCGGAAACCGTCGAAGCCGCCGCATCCGGCGGCGTCCGCGAGGTCGTCGTCGACGTCAACGTCGGCCTGCCACGCTGCGGCATCGATCCCGCGGCCGCGGGCGAGCTCGCCGATCTCGCTCGCAGCAAAGGACTTTCCGTTCGCGGCGTGATGGGGTACGAAGGCCATCTCATGCTGCGCAAGGACCCGGCGGAGCGCGCCGAGCGCACGGCCGAGAGCATGGCGCTGCTGCTGGCCGCGCACGAGGACGTCGGCGGCGATCTCGTCAGCGCGGGCGGCACCGGGACGTACGCGGTGAACACCTGGGCCACCGAGATCCAGGCCGGTTCCTACGCCCTGATGGACACCGCCTACGCCGAGCTCGGCCTGCCGTTCCGGCAAGCCCTGACCGTCCTCGGCACCGTCATCTCGGCCTCCGCGAAGTGGGTCGTCGCCGACGTCGGGCTCAAGGCCCTCGGCATGGACCACGGCAATCCCGCGATTTCGGGCGCACACGTGCACTTCTGCTCCGACGAGCACCTGACCTTCACCCCGGAAACCCCGGCCCGGGTGGGCGACCGGGTCCGGGTGCTGCCCGCGCACGTCGATCCGACCATCGCGCTGCACGAGCGCATCCACGTCGTCGACGGCGACGAGGTCGTCGAGACCTGGCCGGTCGACCTGCGCGGCTGGTGACGCGTTCGCGACTTTCCCGGACCGGTCCCGGCGGCGGTTCGCCGTGCCATAGGGTTGCGCCACCTCGTCCGAGGCTGGCGCGACTCGTGGATCGGAGTGGCGGTGCGGATCGGTCAGTTGATCAGCGGCCGGTACCGGTTGGCGGAGCAGATCGGTTCCGGTGGCGGCGGGACGGTCTGGCGCGCCGTCGACGAGGAGCTGGGCCGGGACGTCGCGATCAAGCACGCCGTCTCGCGGGACAGCGAGCACGGCGCCGAGCGGATCAGGCGGCTGCGCGCCGAGGGCAAGATCCTGGCGAAGGTGAACCACCCGAACGTCGTCACGTTGTACGACGTGGTGGCCGAAGGCGGCGAATGGCTGCTGGTCATGGAATACCTCCCCGCGCCGGACCTGGCCCACCACCGCGTGCTGCCGCCCGCGCGGGTGGCCAGGATCGGGGCGCAGCTGGCCGCCGGCCTGGCCGCGGTGCACGCCACGGGCGTCCTGCACCGCGACATCAAGCCCGGGAACGTGCTCGTCACCGCCGACGACATCGCCAAGCTCGGCGACTTCGGCATCTCGCGCGCCGTGCACGCCGACGTGACCCTCACCGAGACCGGCCTGCTCTCCGGCACACCGGGTTTCGTCGCCCCCGAGGTGGCCAACGGCGGGTCGGCATCGTCCACCGCGAGTACCGCGGCGAGGACGGCGAGATGGTCGAGCGGCTGCTCGTCGTCGCGATGGGCCCGCAACCCGGCGACGAGCTCTGCCGGCTGGCCACCGCCCTCGCCGAACCGGCGGCCGCCGCTCTCCCCACCTGAGCCGCCGCTGCGCGGCCCCGGGTCAGTCGCCGAGGATCCAGAGGTCCGGCGGCACCAGCGTGGTGCTCTCCATCAGTTCGCGGATGAGGTTGTGGTTCAAGGTGTTCCCGACCGGTTCGCCGACCTCGTCGCGGGTCAGCCCGGGCACGCCGCCCTTCGACAGCCTGGTGCGGACGTCGACGACGTCGTGCTCCACGCGCTTCGCCGTCCACCCGGCATCCGGTTGCAGCTCGGCGAGGTGCTCGGCGGCCTGCCGCCAGGACGGCGGCTGCGGGTAGGCCTCGTGCATCAGGTAGCGCTGGCCCAAGACGACCAGGAGGAGCTTCTCGGTCGGCGAGAGCTTCCACGTCCTCGGCGGCTGCGTCGGGTCGCTGTGCTGCGACGCGGGCGGCTGCCCGTCCGTCCCCGCCACGTACAGCTCCAGCAGGTGCTCGCGACCGCTCGAACCGCGCAGGAACAACGGCGTGTACCCGGCGGTGAGCGGCACCGGCTCGTCGTCGGCGAACAGCAGCCGGGAGCCGGGGAACCGGGCCGGGAGGCGCCCCGTGTTGTGCACCCACCAGTGGTCCTGGTGGTGGGTCAGCAACCCGTGGTGGTGGCTGATCCGCCGGTCGTTCTCCCCGACGCAGACGTGCACCTCCGGCCGGTTGCGGCCGAACACGATCGTCCGCCCCTCCCGCGGCCGGACCGTGATGTCCCCGGTGACCGACAACGCGAAGATCGTGCCCGGTGCCGACCCGGGCACCCCGAACGCCAGGCTGCCGTGCCCGACCGCGAGCGGACGCCCCCGGCCACCTGCAGGTTCTCGCGCATGCCCGCCTCCGCTTCCTCGAACGCACCCGCAGCATTCCACGGCCGGCCGGGAGCCCTCCCGAAGTCGGTGCGCGGCAGCGGCCCCGCGGGGCCGCTGCCGGTGATCAGGAGGTGACGGCGCACTGGCCGCGATCCTCGCGCGCGGGCCCGGCCGCGGTGGGCCGCACGTCGAAGTCGAAGATCGCCGCCGGGACGTAGAGCGTGCAGCAGGCGTTGGGGATGTCGACGATGCCGCTGATCCGCCCCTCGATGGGCGCCGAGCCGAGCAGCAGGTACGCCTGCTCGCCGGTGTAGCCCCACTTCTTGAGGTACTCGACGCCGTTGAGGCAGGCGCGGCGGTAGGCGACGGTGGCGTCCATGTAGTGGTTGGTGTCCGTGTCGTGGTCCACCGAGATCCCCGAGAACGACAGGAACTCCGAGTACCGCGGCTCGACGTTGCCCGGCATGAACACCGGGTTGGTGGTGATGCCGAACTTGTCCATGCCGCCCTTGATCAGGTCGACGTGCAGGTCGATGAAGCCGCCCATCTCGATCGCGCCGCAGAAGGTGATCTCGCCGTCACCCTGGCTGAAGTGCAGATCGCCCATGGAGAGCTTGGCGTCCTTCACGAAGACCGGGAAGAACACCCGCGATCCCCGGGTGAAGTTCTTGATGTCCTGGTTGCCCCCGTTCTCCCGGGCGGGAACCGTCCGGGCGCCTTCCCGGGCGATCCGCTGCGCCTCGCTGCCGTCCGCCTGACCGGCCAGCGCCCCGGACTCGGTCGGCGGCAGACCCAGCGGCGGCACGCGGTTCGGGTCGGTGTCGATGAGCGCCTGCTCCCGCCGGTTCCACTTGGCCAGCAGATCGGCCGACGGCGCGGTGCCCATCAGGCCGGGGTGGGTGATGCCGGTGTAGCGGATCCCCGGCAGGTGCCGCGAGGTGCACTGCTGCCCGTGGAAGTCCCAGATCGCCTTGTAGGCGTCCGGGAAGTAGTCGGTCAGGAAGCCGCCGCCGTTGGCCTTGGCGAACACGCCCGTGTAGCCCCAGCCCTGCCCCGGGACCTCGCCGGTCTCCTGCGGCACCGGCCCGAGGTCCAGGAGGTCGACGATCAGCAGGTCGCCGGGTTCGGCGCCCTCGACGCCGATGGGGCCGCTGAGCATGTGCGTGAGGTTCAGGTCGACGTCCCGCACGTCGTTGGCGGAGTCGTTGTTGCCGAGCTGCGCGTCGGTCCACTCCCGGCATTCGACGCGGAACTCCTGACCGGGCCGGACCATCGCGGCCAGCGGGACGTCCGGGTGCCAGCGGTTGTGCCCCGGCACCGCCTGCTCCCGCATCGACTTCGACTGGTCGACGCTGAAAACCACTTCTGGCATGGGAAATCCTCTCCTCACTGATGCGCCGGCCGGTGGGGCGCGGACAGCGCCCGGAAGCCCCGGACCGACCACACGCCGGTGGTGAACAACCACAGCGCGACGAAGACGACGACGCCGAAGACCACCAGCGCCGTCGCGATGGCGTTCGGGTTCCGCCAGTAACCGGTCATGATCAGGAACGACGGGATCGCGGCGGTGACCCAGCCCTCGATCGCGGCGACCCAGCCGGTGTAGCGGGTGAGCCGCTCCATCTTGAGGCCCAGCAACAGGAAGAACAGCAGCCACAGGAACGACCAGTACAGCCAGATCACGCCGAACGGGCTGTCCCCGAGCAGCCGGAAGTTCGCGAACGAGTAGCCCAGCGCCATGATGGCGACGAACAGCGAGAACCAGCCGACGCCGCTGGTGTCGAAGTCGCCGAGCAGCCCGATCCCCACGTACAGGTAGGTGAAGCCGAACAGGTAGATGCCCGACGCGCTGAGAACCGTGACCGGGTCCGCGGGGTTCACCGCGATCAGGATCGTCGGGGTGATCACCTGGAGCGCCCCGACGAAGAGGTTGAACACGCCGATCGCCTTCGGGTCGGCCTTGCCCAGCAGCATGACACCGTTGAGGAACAGCACGGCGCCGACGTACAGCAATCCCACGTATGCCACCGATGACACCTCCGCTGGCTGGCCCGGTCAGGGGCGCGGGAGCCGGGACAGCGACGGATGCGGCTCGGGCGGCTTCCGGCGGGGCACCTCGGTGACCACCTCCGGTTCCGCGCCGCTGCGCTCCGCCCGGTCGAGCGCGGCGGCGAGCCGCGCGGGCACGGCGGTGAGATGCGGTGCGGAGAAGATCCTGCGGGCCGGTCGCCCGCAGTGGCGGCACTCGTGCGAAGCCGGGGCCGTCCCCATCGGCTGGTGCGTCTCGAAGCGACCGCACCGAGGGCAGTCGTACTCGTAAGTCGCCATGGCCGGCCCTTCCCCCGAAGACCTGAGACCGATGCGATCCCGTCTGCGGTCGCCGGCCGGAAATTCGCGAACCGGCGACCCAGAACCGAGGAGACTCCCGGTGCTGCGCCCTGTCAAGGGCGGCATGATCTGCGGCGATGCGGCCAGTGGGTGCCTTCGGCGTGGCGCGCGGCACTGTTGACTGCGCGTGCCCACCTACCCAATAATTTCCACCCAACAGAGTGAGCACCCGTCGGAGCGGTCACAAAATGCAGGCGGCACCCGACACGATCAGAGTGGTGGCTGCCCATGCGTCCCCGACACGATCCCCGCAGTCACATCATCCTGACCGCCTGGCTGTGCCCGGGCTGCGACGTCGCCGGACGTTCCGCGCCCGAGAACGAGCCGGAGTGCTGGAACTGCGGCGGCCCGGTCGTGGTCACCGCGCGCCCCTCGGTGCCCGCCGCCGAACCTGCCGCCGGCTCCCCGGCCAACTCCTGACGACCCGTCCACTGTGCGCTCCGGTTGACCGGCGACCGCTTTCGGCACCGATCGAATGCGTAGCGTGACTGATCGGCTACAGATCGAACTCGGGGCGAAAGACCCCTTTACCGGCGATTTTCCGGCAATATCGTGACAAGTACCGGCAAAAGCCGGTGAATCCGACGACGTGTTCACGTCGCCGGGGTCGACAGGAAAGCACCGGGAGTCCCGGTGGGCTTTTCGCGCTCCCCGGAAAGGTCCGGTGCGGCACTTCACCCGTCACGGGATTAACGAGGGTCACCATGCAGATCAGCACAATCTTCAGTAACCGTCACGGCTGGGGCTGGGGCCACGGCTGGGGCTGGGGATGGGGTTGGGGCTGGGGCGGCGGCTGGGGCCGCTGGGGTGGCTGGGGCGGTTGGGGCGGCTGGGGTCGTTGGGGCGGCTGGCGCTGAGCCGGCATTGACGTCCTGAGAACCTCTTCCCAACCAGCAACCACATCCAACCCGATAGACCAGTCCAGCATTTCCGGTAGCTCCCGTCTGCACTGAGGCGGGAGCTACTCACTGCGTCGAGAGACCCCGTTTCGTCCACACAGGACTCGGTCACCGCGCGGAAGTACCGCGACCGATTCCCGCCGGACGCGAACCGGCGGCGACACCATGACCGACTCACGCGTGCTTCCGACCACGTGCTGTTCGCCCACCTCCGCCGCACCAACGCGGACTTCGCCCGCCGGGTGCGGTCGATCGAGCCCGGTCGGTGGGCCGATCCGACCCCCTGCGCCGAATGGGACGTGCGCGCGCTGGTGAGCCACCCTGCAGGCGAACGCGATCTACCGGCTGCTCCTGCACGGGTGGCGACAGCGCCCAGTTCCTGGTGATCCGCGAGCAGGAGGCACTGGGCGACGATCCCGCCGGATCATTCGACGCCGCCGCGGTGAACTGCCTCGCCGCCTTCGGCGAGCGCGGCGCGCTGGACCGGCTCGTGGACTACCCGTTCGGCCCGGCCGACGGCCGCAAACTGCTCGGCCTGCTGATCGCCGACACCGTCGTGCACAGCTGGGACCTCGCCCGCGCCACCGGCGGCCCGGAGGATCTGGACCCGTCACTGGTCGGCTGGGTCGACGACAACTTCGAGTGGCTCTACACCGGCGTCGCCGAGGGGCCGCTCGACGCGGGCAGCACGCACCGCTACTTCGCGGCGGCCGCGGCGGCTCCCGCCGACGAGACCTGCCAGCAGCGGATGCTGCGCCTGATAGGCCGCCGACCCTGAGCGCCGCCACCGGAATTCGATCCAGAATTCGATCTTGCAGAATCTGCTCCCCCGCGCGTCTGGGCTGGGCTACCTTGATCAACATCGCACGTGATCTTCGTGCGGGGAAATCGGAGGACAACAGCAGATGACCAAGAACCTGCCGGGGTCGCTGAAGCGCACCGCGGCGCTGGCCGCCGCGGTCACCGCCGCGGGCGCGTTCACGAGCTTCGGGACTGCGCAGGCCGACGAGCCGACCGGCGATGTGACGCCCTCGATCATCGGCGGCACACCCGCGGACCAGACCTACTCGTTCATGACGTCATTAGAGTACGAACGCAACGGGAACCCGGACTCGCACCGCTGCGGCGGCGCCCTGATCAGCCCGGAGTGGGTCGTGACGGCGGCGCACTGCGTCACCTCGCCCGACCCGAACGGCGGCGCCTACGTGGTGATGGACCCGGCGCTGCTGCACGTGCGCGTCGGTTCCAACGACCGGACCACCGGCGGAACCATCGCCAAGCTCCAGGACATCGTGGTGCACCCCGAGTACCACTCGTACGAGGACCGCGAGCTGGGCAAGGACATCGCGCTCCTGCACCTCGACGGGCCGATCGCCGACGCGCCGGCGAAGATGGCCGACGAGCTCACCGAGCCGGGCACCGCGGTCCGCGAGATCGGCTGGGGCTACGTCTCCAACGCCGACGCCGGTGACCCGACCAAGCTGCCGACGCAGCTCCAGCAGCTCGACACGTCGATCATCCCGTCCGACACGCCGAAGTGCGTAGCGGGCCCGGACGGCGACACCTCCTGGGGCATCCACGACGGCGACGTCTGCGCGGACAACCCCGAAGGCGTTCGCGGTCCCTGCGGCGGCGACTCCGGTTCGCCGCTGCTGGTCAGGGAGGGCAACCGCTGGCGGGTCGTCGGCGTGGACAGCCGCGGCGTCGGTCACGTCTGCGGCGAGTCGCCCGACGTTTACACCAGCGTCGGCCACTTCCGCGGCTGGATCGACAGGGTCATCGCCTGATGACCACCCGGAGCCCTGGCGTCGCGCGCCAGGGCCCCGGGGCCGGTGATCATCGCGGCGAGGCGGCGTTGAGCAGGTCGAGCGCGCTGTGCTGGCAGCCGTGCCCGCCGCCGAAATCGGTCCAGCCGTTCCAGTGCGGGCCGTACATGTCGAGCGCGTTGCGATCCTTCCCGCAGGCCGAATCCGCCTGTCTGTCCAAATAGGATTTATACGGATGGTCGGCCGGTTGCTCGTCGAGCGCGCCCAGCCCCCGGACGTGCGCGCCCTTGAAGGAAGCGCCGTCGCTATCGCAACCCCCGCCCTCGTGCGGATCGCGCAGGATGGCTCGGCCGACGTGGTGGAGGCATCGGCCGGCTCGCGCGCGGCGGTCAGCAGGCCCTCGTCGCCGGTGGCGCGGTGCAGCTCCGCCAGCGCGCCGAGGATCACGCCCTGGTTGTAGGTGCAGGTGGGCTTGCCGTCGTCGGTGCACTGGTCGGTCAGCCCGTCGTTGATCGGCCCGCCAGAGTTGATCAACCAGGTCGTCGCGGCGAAGTACGACGGCGGCGACTACGACGAGAACCCGATCGGCTGGCGGCTTCCCGGCAGGTAGCCCGTGCGGCGCGGCCGCATGATCGTGTTGAGATGTTCGCCCCCGCCCCGGACAGTGGTTTCGATGTCGGGCACATCGGTTACGGGACGGGGGCCGGGGATGCGGGTAGCAACAGCGTGGCAGGTCGTCGTCGGAGGCGTGCTCGCCTGCGCAATGGCCTCGTGCACGGCTCCGCCGAAGCCTTCGGCCGCGTCGGTGACGGCCTCGGTGCCGGACCGCGCCGCGCAGATCGCGCCCAGCGAGCCGCTGGTCGTCACCGCGCACGCGGGCACGCTCACCTCGGTCACCGTTACCACGGACGGGGGAAGGACGATCCCCGGTTCGCTGCGCGACGGCGGCCGCTGGTGGAGCACGACGACGCCGCTGGAGTTCGGCACCACCTACCGGGTGCACGCTCAGGCCGAGGACGCCGAGCGCAAGCTGTCGGCGCCGCTGAACTCGACCTTCAGCACGATCAAGCCCGTGGACACCGTCACCGTCGAGCGGACCAGGCCCACCGACGGCGACACGGTCGGCGTCGCCATGCCGGTGTCGATCTACTTCAGCCGGCCGGTGACCGACCGGGCCGCCGTCGAGCGCCGCCTGTCGGTCGAGCCGTCGGTGCCGACCGAGGGCTCGTTCCACTGGATGGGCGACGACCAGGTCAACTGGCGCCCCAAGGAGTTCTGGAAGTCCGGCACCATCGTCCGGGTGCGCGCGCAGCTGTACGGCGTGGACACCGGCGGCGGCGTGATGGGCACCGACGACAGCGAGACCAGCTTCCTCGTCGGGCGCGACCAGCGCGCGATCGGCGACGTGAACACCCACACGTTCACCGTCTTCCAGGACGGCCAGCCGATCCGGGAGCTCCCGGCGTCCTACGGCAGGAGCGTCTACCCGACCCAGTCCGGCGTCCACGTGGCCTTCGAGAAGCACACCTCGACGCGGATGCGCTCGGACACCTGGGGCGGGCCGCAGAAGGGCCAGCCCGGCTACTACGACGAGGTCCTCCCGAACGCCGTGCGCATCTCCAACAACGGCGAGTTCGTGCACGTCAACGCCGCGACGGTCGGGCAGCAGGGAGTCGCCAACGTCTCGCACGGGTGCATCAACCTGTCGCCGGCCAACGGCAAGTGGTACTTCGACTTCGTGCAGATCGGCGACCCGGTGGAGATCGTCGGCTCCGACCGGCCGCTGACCACGGCCGACGGCGACATCCCCGACTGGACGATCCCCTACGACGAGTACGTCAAGGGCAGCGCCCTCTACCAGCCGCGCTGAGCGGCGTGCCGGGGCAGGAAGGCGGCGATCGCGAGCGCGAGGAGGGCCGCGGCGGCGGCCATCGCCATGATCACCCGGAAACCGGCCTCGGACGGCACGGTCAGCGCGCCGAACGTCGCGGTCAGCTGCGCGAGCACGGCGCCTGCCACCGCGCTGGAGACCGAGGTGCCGATGGCGCGCATCAGGGTGTTGAGGCTGTTGGCGGCCGCGGTCTCCGCGACGGGCACCGCCGCCATGATGAGCGCGGGCATCGCCCCGTAGGAGAGCCCGATGCCGGCGCCGATCACGCAGGAGACGAGCACGAGCTGCCAGACCGCGGACATCAGCACGATGCCCAGGCAGTAGCCGGCGGCCACCACGACGGCGCCCAGCATCAGCGTCGTCTTCGGGCCCCGGGCCTTCGAAACGCGCGCGGACAGCGGCGCCATGGCCATCATCACCAGACCCGACGGGCCCATCGCCAGCCCCACGACGAACATCGTCTGCGCCAGGCCGTAGCCGGTGGCCGCGGGCAGCTGCAGGAGCTGCGGCAACACCAGGGACATCGCGAACATGGCGAACCCGAACACCGCGGACGCGATGTTGGTGAGCAGCACCTGGCGGCGCGCGGTGGTGCGCAG
The DNA here is from genome assembly GCF_900106995.1 of Saccharopolyspora shandongensis. Lineage (GTDB taxonomy): Bacteria > Actinomycetota > Actinomycetes > Mycobacteriales > Pseudonocardiaceae > Saccharopolyspora > Saccharopolyspora shandongensis. The sequence goes on along the minus strand of NZ_FNOK01000029.1, from coordinate 63,117 downwards.
GTCCACCAGCGGCCGGGCGACGCGCAGCTCCCACCAGCCCCACAGCAGGAACAGCACCGCCGACGCGCCGAGCAGTCCGCCGGCGCGGGTGGCGGCCCAGCCCCACTCCGCGCCCTTGGAGATCGCCAGCAGCAGGCAGATCAGCGCGGCCGACAGCCCGATCGCGCCCACGAGGTCGAAGCGCCCGCCGCTGCGCACGCCGGATTCGGGCACGAATGCCAGCACCAGCGCGGTCGCGACGGCGCCCAGGCCCGCGGACGCCCAGAAGAGCACGTGCCAGTCGGTGCGTTCGGCCAGGAAGGCGGCCGCGGGCAGGCCGAGCGCGCCGCCGACGCCCAGCGAGGCGCTCATCGTCGCGGTGGCCGAGCCGAGCCGGTCGGCCGGGAGCTCGTCGCGCATGATGCTGATCCCCAGCGGGATGACGCCCGCCGCCAGCCCCTGCAGGGCCCGCCCGACGACCATGGGCGTCAACGAGTCGCTGAGGCCGCAGACCGCCGAACCGGCCACCAGCAGCACCAGGCTGATCAGCAGCATGCGCCGCTTGCCGTACATGTCCCCCAGCCGGCCCACGACCGGGGTCGCGACGGCCCCGGCGAGCAGCGTCGCGGTGATCGCCCAGGCGGCGTCGGACGCGGACGCGCCCAGCAGCGCGGGGAGCACCGGGATCAGCGGGATGACCAGGGTCTGCATCAGCGAGACCACGATCCCGCCGAAGGCCAGCACCGCCACGACGGTGTTCGCGCGCGGCGGGCCCGAGACCACGGTGTCGGCGGCTCGGGCTGGGGCGTGGGGCATGGCGGGGCCTCCGTCGGGGTGATCGGCATTGCCGGTCCGCAACTTTAAATCAGTTGATTGACTTAAAGTAGCGGGATCGGTTAACTGGTCGCAGACCGACCGGGAGGAGCGCGCATGACCGGCGAGGGCGAACAGGTGCTGGACTACCCGATTCCCAGCGCGGCGGCGCTGGAACCGCCCGCGGAGTGGGCGCGGCTGCGGCAGGGGTGCCCGGTGGCGCGGGTGTCGCTGCCCAGCGGCGACGAGGCGTCGCTGCTCACCCGCTACGACGACGTCAAGCGGGTGTTGTCCGACCCGCGGTTCACCCGGCAGCTCAGCGCCGAGGGCGCGGCCCGGATCTCGGCCAACGAGTCCGGCGGCGTGTTCAACAGCTCGCTGGCGACCGCGCTCCCCCAAGCCGGCGACGCGCACCAGCGGTGGCGGCGGATGGTCGGCAAGTGGTTCACCGCTCGGCGGATGACCGCGCTGCGGCCCGAGATCGAGGCGATGGCCGATCGGCTCATCGACGACATGGTGGCGCGTGGCGACCAGGCGGACCTGAAGGCGAGCCTCGGGTTCCCGCTGCCGGTGTGGGTCATCTGCACGATGCTCGGCGTGCCGGACAGCGACCGGGACCGGTTCGCGCACTGGTCCGACACGCTGCTCAACCTCACCCGCTACGAGCAGGCGGAGATCGACGCGGCGCAGGCCGAGTTCGTCGAGTACATGGCTGCCCACATCGCCGCCAAGCGCGCGGCGCCGGGCGACGACCTGCTCAGCGAGCTGATCGCGGGCACCGACGCCGAGGGCCGCCGGCTCAGCGACGCGGAACTGGTGGGCACCGGCATGGGCCTGCTGGTCGCCGGGCACGAGACCACCGCGAACATGATCGGCAAGATGGTGGCGATGCTGCTGGCCGACCGCACGCGGTGGGAACGGCTGCTCGCGGACCGGTCGCTGGTCCGCACCGCGGTGGAAGAGGCGCTGCGGTTCGACGCCAACCCCGGCTTCGGCATGCCGCGCTACATCGGCGAAGACGCCGAGGTCGCCGACATCCAGCTTTCCGCGGGCACGACCGTGGTGTGCAGCATGGCCGCGGCCAACCGCGACGCCACGGCGTTCGACGGCGCCGACGAGATGGACCTCGGGCGCAGCCCGAACCCGCACCTGGCCTTCGGCGCCGGGGCGCACTCCTGCCTGGGTCAGGCGTTGGCCCGCACCGAACTGCAGGCCGTGCTCGACGTGCTGCTCCGCCGACTGCCCACGCTGGAGCTCGCCGTGGCGCCGGACGACCTCAACCGGGTCGAGGGCCTCGCCGTCGGCGGCCTCCGCGAACTTCCGGTGCGGTGGTGACGATGAGCGGGAAGACCGTCCGGGCGGAGCGGGTCAACGCGACGCGGGAGCAGATCCTGGCGGCGGCGGAACGGCTGTTCGCCGAGCACGGGGTGTTCGCCGTGTCCAACCGCCAGGTCAGCGAGGCCGCGGGGCAGGGCAACAACACCGCGGTCGGCTACCACTTCGGCACCAAGGCCGATCTGGTGCGGGCGATCGCGCGCCGGCACTCCGCGCAGATCGAGCGGCTGCGCCTGACCATGGTCGCCGGGGCCGACGGCTCCACCGATGTGCGGGACTGGGTGGCCTGCCTGGTCTGCCCGGTCACCGAGCACCTGGCCGCCCTCGGCAGCCCCACCTGGTTCGCCCGGTTCGGGGCGCAGGTCATGACCGATCCCGCGCTGCGCGAGATCATGATCGACGAGTCCCTCACGGCACCGTCGCTGCTAACGGTCCTCGACGGCCTCAACAGGTGCCTGCCCGACCTGCCGGTCGACGTCCGGCTGGAGCGCGGCGACATGGCCCGCCAGCTCATGGTGCACATGTGCGCCGAGCGCGAGCGCGCCCTCGCCGAAGGCACCGCGACACCGCGGAACAACTGGCGGGACGCCGCGAACGGCTTGATCGACGCTATCGTCGGGATGTGGCTGGCACCGGTCACGCGGTGATTTCCGTTTGGACCAGCCGAAATCCGCCCGAGGAGGATGCTCGTGAAGGTGACCGTCGACGAGGACAGGTGTTGCGGCGCAGGGCAATGCGCGCTGCTCGTCCCCGAGGTGTTCGACCAGCGGGAGGACGACGGTGTCGTGATCCTGCTCGACGCGGCACCGGCCGAGCCGCTGCACGCCGCGGTCCGCGAGGCCGCCGGCGTGTGCCCGGCGGCGGCGATCGAGCTGGGCGAGAGCGCGTGAGCGCCCCCGCAGGCGTGCTGGTGGTCGGCGCGTCCGCCGCCGGTATCGCCACCGCAGACGCGTTGCGCCGCAAGGGATATCGCGATTCCCTGACCCTCCTGGGCGCCGAGAGCCACCTGCCCTACGACCGGCCGCCGCTGTCCAAGCAGGTCCTCTCCGGCACCTGGGAGGCCGAGCGGGTGCGGCTCCGGTCGCCGGAGAAGCTGGCCGAACTGGACGCCGACATCATCCTCGGCGACCCGGCGGTCGGCCTGGACCCGGCGACCCGCACCGTCCGCACCGCCTCCGGCCGCGTCTTGACCGCCGGAACCATCGTCGTGGCGACGGGCCTGCGGCCCCGCACGCTGCCGGGGCAGGACGGCCTGACCGGCGTCCACGTGCTGCGCACCGTCGACGACTCCCTGGCGCTGCGGTCCGCCCTGCTGAGCGCGACGCAGGTCGTCGTGGTCGGGGACGGCGTCCTCGGCACCGAAATCGCCGCCACGGCAAGGGGAATGGGTGCGGATGTGACGCTGGTCGGCCCGCAGCCGGTGCCGATGGCGAGCCAGTTCGGCACCCTGGTCGGCGGGCTGCTCGGCGAACTGCACGCCGAGCGCGGCGTCCGGCTGCGGCTGGGCACGGCCGTCGAAGGGCTGACCGGGCGGGACGGCAGGGTCACCGGCGTGCGCCTGGACACCGGCGACGAACTGCCCGCCGACGTCGTCGTGGTGGCGCTCGGCGCCGCGCCGGCGACGGAATGGCTCGCGGAAAGCGGGCTGCGGCTGGACAACGGGCTCGTCTGCGACTCCCGCTGCCGTGCGGCGGAAGGGATCTACAGCGCCGGGGACGTGGCCCGCTGGCAGCACGACGCGCTCGGCGTCTCGCTGCGGCTGGAGAACCGGACCAACGCCACCATGCAGGCCAACGCCGTCGCGGCCAACATCCTCGGCGAAGACCAGGCCTACTCCCCCGTGCCGCATTTCTGGACCGACCAGTACGACACCAAGATCCAGGTCCACGGCCTGCCCACGGCCGCCGCCGAAGCGACCATCGTGGACGGAGACCCGGCGGACGGGCGATTCGTCGCGATGTACCGCCGCGGTGGCGCGGCCGTCGGCGTGCTCGGCTGGAACATGCCCAAGCAGACCCGGCTGCGCCGCGGCGAGGTCGTCGAGGCGCTTTCCGCACCGGCCACGTGACGACGACGCAGGAAGGCAAGCGATGATCCCAGTTCGCGAGGAATCGGCGGATGTCCCGGAGTTCCCGATGGCCCGGGCGGCGGGCTGCCCGTTCGACCCGCCGCCCGGCCTGCGGTCCCGGCAGGAAGCGGGGCCGCTCGCGAAGGTCCGGCTGTGGGACGGCAGCACCCCGTGGCTGGTGACCCGCTACGCGGAGCAGCGGACGCTGCTGGCCGATCCGCGGGTCAGCGCCGACATCATGCGGCCCGGCTACCCCAGCTCGGCACCGATCAGGCCGGACGGTTCCGGCGTCAGCTTCATCCTGATGGACGATCCCGAGCACGCCAGGCTGCGGCGGATGGTGACCGCGCCGTTCACCGTCAAGCGGGTGGCCGCGATGCGGCCGGCGGTGCAGAAGATCGTGGACGACCTGATCGACGAGATGCTCGCCGGCCCGAACCCGGTGGACCTGGTCGAGGCGTTCGCGCTGCCGGTGCCCTCGCTGGTGATCTGCGAACTGCTCGGCGTCCCGTACTCCGATCACGACTTCTTCCAGGAGAACAGCAAGACCATCATCAAGCGGGACGCGAGTCCCGAAGACCGCACCGCCGCGATGGGCCGGCTGGCCGGTTACCTGGACGAACTCGTCGGTGCGAAACTCGCGAACCCCGGCGACGACCTGCTGTCCCGGCTGACCGAGCGGGTCGCTGCCGGGGAACTGGCCCGGGCCGAAGCGGCGCGGATCGGCGTGCTGCTGCTGATCGCCGGGCACGAGACCACCGCGAACATGATCGCCCTCGGCACGCTCGCCCTGCTGGAGCACCCAGCACAGCTGGCGCTGCTGCGCGAGACAGACGATCCGAAGCTGGTCGCCGGCGCGGTCGAGGAACTGCTGCGCTACCTGCACATCACGCACAACGGGCGACGCCGGGTGGCGCTGGAGGACATCGAGATCGGCGGCCAGGTCATCCGCGCCGGCGAGGGCCTGATCATGGCCAACGACATCGGCAACCGCGATCCCGAGGCCTTCCCCGATCCCGACCGGCTGGACCTCACCCGCGACGCCCGCCACCACGTGGCCTTCGGGTTCGGCGTGCACCAGTGCCTCGGGCAGCCGCTCGCGCGGATGGAGCTGCAGGTGGTCTACAGCACGCTCTACCGGCGCGTCCCCACCCTGCGGCTGGCCGAGGACCTCGCGCAGATCCCGTTCAAGCACGACGGTGCCGTCTACGGCGTCTACCGCCTACCGGTCACCTGGTGACCGCCCGAACCCGAGGAGTTCCGATGAAGGTGACCATCGACCAGGACAAGTGCGTCTCGTCGGGTCAGTGCGTGCTGGCCGCGGAAGAGGTCTTCGACCAGCGCGACGAGGACGGCGTCGTGGTGCTGCTCAACGCGAATCCGCCCGCCGGACTCGCGGAGGACGTCCGGCAGGCCGCGGTGTTGTGCCCGGCGCTGGCCATCGTCGTGGAGGACTGACGCCGGTGATCGCGCCGCGGCTCGCCTGCGGCGCGATCGTTCGTTCTGCTCAGGCCTTGGCCCGTCGGCGCGCTCGGTAGGCCGCGGCCTTGACGCGGTTGCCGCACTCGTCCATCCCGCACCAGGTGCGCCGGGCGCCGCGCGAGCGGTCGAGGTAGATGCGGGTGCAGTCGTTGCGACCGCATTCCTTGAGGCAGGCGTGGGGATCGCCGAGCACGGCGATACCACTCCTGGCTATTTGTGCCAGCACGGCGCGGAGATCTCCCGAAGTGCGCAGACCCGCGTCGCTGAGCTTGATCGCGGGCAGCGGCGCGGCGGCCGCGCCGTTGACGATTTCGAGGCTGCCCGGGTCGAAGGGCCGATCGAGCACGCGATCGAGCGCGAGCCGGTAGAGCGCCTCTCGCAGTGCCAGCGTGAACTCGAAGGTTGCGAAGTCGGCGGTGACCTGGTCCGGCAGCTCGGCGCATTCGGCCACCCACCGCTCCAGGTCCGCGGGCGCGACCAGGGCGTCGATGGGCTCGTCCCGGCGAGACCCCACGGTGCCGGCCAGGTCGAGGGCCGGGTTGCCGCTCACGAAGGCGAAATCCACGTCACCATCTTGACCGGTGACGAACCTGGGAGCAAACTCGTCACCTGTCAAACCGGTGACGCCAGTTCCAGGAGGAGATCGCGTGGCAGACATCCGCGACGTCGAGATCGTCGTCTTCGACGTCCTCGGAACATTGGTCGACGAACCTGGCGGGCTGCGAGCGGCGATTCGCGACGCGGCGCCCACGTCCGACGATGCGACGGTCGACGAGCTGCTCACCTCGTGGCTGGAGCACGTCGAGCTCGAACAGCAACGCATCGCGCAAGGACACCGCCCATACGCCAATTCCGAGATCATCGACCGGGAGGCCGCCCGGCTGGTGGCCGAACGCGCCGGGCTCGCCGATCCGGCGGCCATCGCCCGGCTGGCCACGGCGGGTCAAAGATTGCCGCCCTGGGGCGACACCGTCGCCGGCCTCGAACGGCTCGCGGACCACTTCGCCGTGCTCGGGCTCTCCAACGCCAGCCGCACCGCACTGCTGCGGCTCAGCGCACATGCGGGATTGCGCTGGCACCAGACGTCGTCCGGCGAAGCCGTCCTGGTCTACAAGCCTGCGCAGGAGGTCTACCGGCTCGCGATCGACACCGCGGGCTGCCCGCCAGAACGCGTGCTCATGGTGGCCGCCCACGCCTGGGACCTCCGCGGCGCCCAGGCGACCGGCATGCGGACCGCCTACGTCCACCGGCCGGGAGGAGATCCGCCGACGAGCACCGACACCTTCGACGGGCGGTTCGACGACCTGGACGACCTGGCCACCGCGCTGACGGCGGGGCGAACACGCTGATCCACGCCCACCGCGGTCGACCAAGCACAGTGTCCGCGGCCCACGAATTCAGGAGCCGTTCCCGAAAAAGACGCGGGCACGTGCCGTGACGCCCGGAACGCAAGTGCGGCGATGACATCCGGGGGCTCGGTGAACAACACGCGCCACTATGGTGGACCGATGACGTCGGTCAAGCAGTTCCAAGTCACCTTCGACTGCGCAGAACCTGAGCGCGTCGCTCGTTTCTGGTGCGAGATCTTGGGGTACGTCGTACCGCCGCTACCGGAAGGATTTGCTACTTGGGACGATTTCGATCGCTCGCTGCCGCCCGAGCGTCAGGGTTCAGCGTTCGCCTGCAGTGATCCCTCAGGTGTGGGCCCGCGGCTGTACTTCCAGCGCGTTCCCGAAGGCAAGGTCGTCAAGAATCGGCTGCACCTTTGCGTGCGGGTCGGCACCGGGCTCGTGGGCGAAGAGCGTCTCGCCACACTCGAGGCCGAGTGCGAACGACTGGTCGCGCTCGGCGCGGTACGCGTGCGGCTACTGCTTGCCGATGAAGACAACGAGTCGTGCATCGTGATGCAGGACATCGAGGGCAACGAGTTCTGTCTCGACTGAGGGGCCACGAACGCGCCCTCGTTCTGGGATCTGGCCCACAATTCGCGGAGCCGTGTCGATCACGAGGAATGCGGGCCAGATCCCACTTCTCGCCCTCGAAATCAGCCCTTTCCAATGAGGTTTTTCCAACCTCAGTTTGCGTGGCGGTGCGGGTGGCGGAACCTCAGAGGCTTCCTGGTCTGTGGGTGCCCTTCCTTATGTATGTCCGATACACGGCGTCGGGGCCGTCCTCGCCGAGGGAACCCCGAAGGGGTGGGCACCGTGAACCCGCGGCGGTGCAAGCGTCGTAGGTGGGTTATGCGCCTGCGGCGCATGCGACACCCCATCGACGTGCAGCTTTGCGACCCGCGACTGCGGGCTCACCAGGATGAAAAACGCTCAATGGCGTGCAGGCAGCGGTGAACGTCCGAACGCCGGGTAGGGCGGCAGCCGATCGTTCGGCAGAGGTGTGGCGTTCGAGCGGATCGGGCAGGTCGGGCATAGTGGGATCATGAAGTACGTGTTGCTGATCTGTGACGACGAGAAGGTGTCGCCGACCATGGAGGAGATTGCGGCGGACCCGGCGTATCAGGCGTATGGGGTGGAGGTGGATCGGCGGGGAGCCATTCTCGGTGGTGCGCGGCTGCGTCCGGTGGCGGATGCGACGACGGTCCGTGTCCGTGATGGGGAGACGCTGGTGTCCGATGGCCCGTTCGCGGAGACGAAGGACTTCATCGGCGGTATTGACATCATCGAGTGCGTCGATCTGGACGAGGCGATCGCGATCGCGGCACGGCACCCCTACGCGAGCCGGGGTTGTGTCGAGGTCCGCCCCGTCTGGGAATGACCGCGCCGGAGGCGGTTCGTGCCGCGGTCGATGCGGCGTATCGGGACGAGTGGGGCCAAGTGGTCGCCACGCTGATCGGGCTGACCGGGAACTGGGACCTGGCGGAGGACTGCGCGCAGGACGCGTTCGCCGCCGCGTTGGCGACGTGGGCGCGCGATGGAATTCCAGCTCGTCCGGGTGCGTGGCTGACGACGACGGCACGTCACCGGGCGACCGATCGGCTGCGGCGTGACACGGTGGGGGCGGCGAAGGTGCGGCAGCTTGCTGTGCTGGAGCGGGATCCGATCGAGCCGTCGGCGGAGGAGATTCCTGACGAGCGATTGCGACTGATCTTCACGTGCTGTCATCCCGCGCTGCCGTTCCCTGCCCGGGTGGCCCTGACGCTACGCACGCTGGCGGGGCTGAGCACGGGTGAGATCGCCAAGGCGTTCCTGACCGCCGAACCGACGATGGCGCAACGCCTGGTGCGCGCCAAGCGCAAGATCGTCGAGGCCGGGATACCGTACCGAGTTCCACCGGCGGAGCTCCTGCCGCGCCGGCTGACAGCTGTCCTCGCGGTGCTGTACCTGATCTTCAACGAGGGCTACGACGAAGAAGACGGGCGCAGGGCACTGGCCGCTGAGGGGATCCACCTCGCCCGGACGCTGGTCCGGCTGATGCCGACCGAGCCTGAGGCGCGCGGCCTGTTGGCGTTGATGCTGCTGCTCGAGGCCCGCCGCGCGCATCGCACCGATGACGGCGTGCTGGTCACGTTGGAGAACCAGGACCGATCCCAGTGGGATCGCGCGCTGATCGCCGAAGGCCTTACGACGCTTGACCAAGCTTTGGCCGTGCGGCGCTCCGGGCCGTATCAGGTGCAGGCCGCGATTGCCGCCTGTCACGCCACAGCGCCCGCCGCCGCGGCTACCGACTGGCCGCAGATCGCCGCCCTCTATGCGGAGCTCATGCGGTTGGCGCCATCTCCCGTGGTGGACCTCAACCGCGCCGTGGCGATCGCGATGGCCGACGGCATCCCCGCCGGACTCGCCCTCGTCGACGATCTCACCGAGTCCGGCGAGCTCGATGGCTACTACCTGCTGCCCGCGACACGGGCCGATCTCCTCCGCCGGGACGGCCGCCTCGCCGAGGCCGCGACGTCCTACGAGGAGGCGCTGAAACTGGCGCCGACCGACGCCGAACGTCGCTATCTGTCGGGTCGTCTTTCCGAGCTCTGACCAGCACAAAGGTCATCGCGGCCGAATTTTTCGAAGTTTCTTCCCGGTCGATGTCGATCCCGGGCGGCCTCCTTCGTCGGTGGGGCGAAACCACCCGAGAGAGAGGCAAGGACGATGTCGGACACCGAGTACCTGACCGCCACCATGACCGTCGACCGGACGCCGGAGCAGGTCTTCGAGGCCATTACCAACGCCCGCGGCTGGTGGAGCGAGAACCTCATCGGCCACTCTGCCGCCCTGCACGACGAGTTCGTCTTCACCGACGACACCGAATACGCCGGTGAGACCGCCCGAGCCAAGGGGGGCATCCGTTTCGCCCGGTTCCAGATCACCGAGGTCGTGCCCGGCCGACGGGTGGTCTGGCACGTCGTGGACTGCGTGCGTTCGCTGCCCTCCGACCGCACCTTCAGCGACGACCGCGACGAGTGGACCGACACCAACGTCATCTTCGACATCACCACCGACGCGCAGGGCACGACGCTGCATTTCACGCACGAAGGCCTCACCGCGGCGGAATCCGCCTGCTTCGAAGCGTGCTCGCGCGCCTGGACCTTCTTCATCACCAAGAGCCTGTCGCAGCTGATCACCACCGGTGCCGGCCAGCCCATGGCGAGCTACCGCCGGTGAACCGCCGCGAGTTGAAGGACACCGAACCTATGTCTGCCATGGAAAGCACCGTGGAAACCACTCGCGAGAAGAAGGCACGCCCTCGCCAAGGCCTCGTGCTGGTACTGGCGGGCGCCGCCCAGGCGATGGTGGGCGTTGACATCGCCATCGTGAACGTGGCCCTGCCCTCGATCCAGCGAGACCTCGACGTCAGCCAAGCCAGTCTGCAGTGGATTGTCGTCGCCTACGGCCTCCTGCTCGGCGGATTCCTCCTCGTCGGTGGTCGGATAACCGACCTGCTGGGACGACGCCGCATCATGCTCGCCGGCCTTGGCTTGTTCACCGCCGCATCGCTGTTGGCGGGCGTGGCGCAGCACGTCGGCATGCTGATCGCAGCCCGTGGGCTCCAAGGGTTGGGCGGCGCACTCATCGCACCGGCAGCCTTGTCGCTGCTGGCCGTCACCTTCCGCGAAGGGCGGGAACGCAATCGGGCTTTCGGCATCCTCGGAGCCGTCGCCAGCGTAGGCGGAACGGTCGGCGTTGTCGCGAGTGGTCTCATTGCCGCTGGTCCGGGCTGGCGGTGGGCGTTCTTCATCAACGTTCCCGCAGGACTCGTGCTCATCGCACTCGCCACCATCTGCCTTGCGGCCGATGAGCCCCGTGGCCGTTCCGGGCGGCTCGACGTCGCAGCGGCGAGCACGGTGACCGGCGGATTGCTGACATTCGTCTACGCACTCCACCATGCCTCCACCCACGGATGGACCTCCGCCATCACACTGGCGTGGTTCATCGCGGCGGGCGGGCTGACAGCCGCGTTCGTCTGGCTCGAGAAGCGTTCACCAGCCCCGCTCGTGCCGGCCAGGGCACTGAGGAATCGCACGCTCGTCGCGGCGAACCTCACCGCTTTGCTCGTGTTCGGTGCGTTCTTCTCGTTCATCTTCCTCGGATCGCTGCTGATGCAACAGGAACTCGGCTACTCGCCGACGCATACTGGTCTGGCGTGGCTTGCCACGACAACGACCGTCTTCGTGGCATCGTCCGCCGCGGGCCGCCTCGCAGCCGCCGTGAGCGTCCGGCGCCTGCTGGTGATCGGCCTGATGCTCGTGACCGTCGGAATGGTGTGGCTTACGCGGGTCCCCGCCGACGTCGACTACGTCTCCGACCTGCTTCCGGCGTTCTTGCTCGCTGGACTCGGCTTCGGGCTCTGCGCGCCCTCGCTGCAGATCGGCGCGCTGTCCGGCGTCACGGAATCGGAATCAGGACTCGCTTCGGGCTTGATCGAGACGATGCGTGAGATCGGCGGCGCGGCAGGCGTCGCGGCCGTGTCAACTGTCCTCGTGGCCGGAACCGGCCTCGGCGGCTTCCACACCGCATTCGCCGCTATCGGTATCCTCGCCGGTCTCGGAGCTATCACCGCGGTAACCGGATTCCGGCGCTATGCCTAACGCACCTGCCCCGCAAAACCCGCACTTGCCGAACCTGGCCCGCCCGCCGACCAGGCCCGGCATCTCGCCGCCGCCGCGTACGCGGTCTACCTCGGCACGGTCGCGCTGAACAGCGCTGACGCCGCACCCGAGTACGCCGAATCCTATGTGGACACAGTGCTGGAATCCTTCGGCGTGCCGGCGAATCGCTAGCGCACCTGAGCCCGGAAACGGAGAAGCACACGGCCTGCGCAACCGCAGGCCGTGTGCTCCGTTGCCGACTCAGTCGGAGTGCACGCTGCTCGCCGCGGCCTGCGGCAGCGGCGTCCCGCGCGGCGGGATCGCGTCGGCCCCGGCCGGATCGACCTTCGTCAGCGAGCCATCGGCCGCGCTGTGCGCGATGGCCAGCATCGACCGCAGCGCCGATTCGATCTGCGCCTGCTCGTGCTCCGCGCCCATGTCGCTCAGCTCGATGAGCACGCTACCGCTGCCGCGCAGCCCGTAGGCGTTGCGGGCGATGCCCTGGTAGTCGCCGCCCGGGTACTGCGACACGTTCGCGCCGCCCTCGGTCATCGACCGCTGCGCCACCACCGAGATCTGCTTGGCCAGCGCGATGTCGTCCGCCGCAACGCCCTGGTTCGTCGGCCACAGCAGCGACGCGGTGATCTCGCGCCCCGAGCCGTCGACGTAGCGGCCCTGCATGTGGTAGTCGACCACGATCTGCGGCTGGAACTGCGCGTAGTGCCGCTGGATCAGGCCCGCCTCGGTGGCCGGGTTGTCCTCGGGCGCAACCGCCGGGTCGTGGTAGCGGTTGATGTCGTAGCCCTTGCCCGCCTCGCCGTACTCGGGGGTGGCGTCGGGCGCGTAGTTGTAGCGCCAGTTCTGCTCGTGACCATCGGGATTCGCCCGCACCACGATGTCGACGGTCACCTGCGACCGCAACCAGCGCTGGTAGTTGCTCTGGCCGACGCCGACGTCGCGCAGGAACTCCAGCGCGGCGGGCGTGCCGAGCGGCTCGTCACCGTGCTGCTGGGTGACGTAGAGGATGCGCAACGGCCCGTCGCCGACCCGCGCGCTCCACACCGGCCTGCCCTGGTTGGACTCGCCGATCGCGTTCACCTGGATCGCACCACGGCTGCGCCACTGGAGCTCCTGCAGCTCCCGGGCGAGCTTCTCCGTGCTAGGCCGCGGGTCGACCCGGCCGGGCGGCGCGGCCTGCGAAGGCGCGACGAACCCCAGGATCGAAAGGACCGCTACGACAACGGAAAGCAGCGCTATGCGCGTCGACTTCACCATGACGCAGGAGTCTGCCCCGCCGAACGGCCGCACCACAAGATCCGGAGCCGAATTCCCTTGCATCGGCAACGACCCAGCGGTCGCGGACGTCGGCGGCACCTGCTGGCGCCAGGCCCGACCGGGTGCGGCACCGGCCGAAACCGGGGTTCCGAGCGTGCGCGAGTTCCAGCCGGGCTGTCCGGCGGCGAATTGGCCCGTGTTCCCCGCACGGGAATGCACCAGATCCGCGGTCGTTCCAGCGCTTAGGGTCGTGGCGTGACAGCTTTCCCGGTGCCACAGCGCATGGACTCCTCCGCCGTCCTCGTCACCGCCTGACCGCCGGCGGCGCGCCGCGGATCGCTCTCCCCGAGAAAGGTTTTCAGAGTCGTGACGACCTGCGAGGATTCGGTGCCCCAGACCGGCCGGTCGACCGCCAGGGGTTGGCTCGCCGTGCTGGCCGTGGCACTGGGCATCTTCTCCCTGATGACCTCCGAACTGCTGCCGGTGGGACTGCTCACGCCGGTCGGCTCCGAGCTGGACGTGTCGGAAGGCACCGCGGGCCTGATGCTGACCGTTCCCGGCCTCGTCGCCACCGCCTCGGCACCGCTGGTCACGGTCGCGACCGGCCGGCTCGACCGCCGCGTCGTGCTGGCTACACTGATCGGCCTGGTCGGTGCCGCCAACCTCGCCTCCGCCTTCGCGACCGGCTTCACCACCGTGCTGATCGCCCGCTTCCTGATCGGCATCAGCGTCGGCGGATTCTGGTCCATCTCCGGCGGAATCGCGCTGCGACTGGTGCCGGAGCGCCACGTGGCCCGGGCGACCGCGGTCATCTTCGGCGGCGTCGAAACCGCGTCCGTGTTCGGCGTTCCCATCGGCACGTTCCTCGGCGACCTCACCGGCTGGCGCAACGCGTTCGCGGCCGTGGGCGTCCTCGGGCTCGTTTCGCTGGTCTGCATCGCCCTGTTGATGCCGAAGGTGCCGGCCCGGCAGACCATCGGATTCGCCGACCTGCCGCGGGTCTTCTTCGGCAACGCGGGCGTGCGGGCCGGCATCGCCATCACGTTCCTCGGCGTCACCGGCCACTTCCTGGCCTACACGTTCGTCCGTCCGATCCTCCAGGCCGACGGCGTCGACGGCGCGCTGATCGGCGTGCTGCTGCTGGCGTTCGGCCTCGCCGGGCTTTGCGGCAACTTCGTCGCCGGCGCGCTCATCGCCAGGCGGATGCGGCAGACCGCCGCGGGCATCGCCGCGATCCTCGCCCTGGCCATGGTCGTCCTCGCCGTCGTCGACAACACCGCCGTCACCGCGGCCGGCGTCCTGGTGCTGTGGGGCGCGGGCTACGGCGCGCTGCCGGTCACCTTCCAGACCTGGATCCTCAAGGCCGCGCCGGAGACCACCGAGGCCGCATCCTCGCTGTACGTCTCCACGTTCAACCTGTCCATCGCGCTCGGCTCGCTCGTCGGCGGCCTGGCCGTCGACGGCATCGGCACCGCGAGCGTGCTGTGGTTCGGCGCGGCGCTCGCCGTCCTCGCCCTGTTCGTGGTGGGCGGATCCCGATTCCCGACGGCCCCGCGATGAACGTCCACAAGGGACTCTGATGGTTCAGGGCTGCAGTCCCGGGAACCGCCGCGTGCGCTCCACGCAGTAGACGCGCAAGCCGTCGACCAGGGCGTGGATGGAAGGCAGCGCGTAGTGCGCGGCGTCCCAGCCCGCGTGGAGCGGCACCGTCAGCGGGCCTTCGCCGGTACGCACGATCAGGTCCCGCAGGCCGAACCGGGCCTCGTCGGTGACCAGGCAGATCCCCCGGCCAGCCGCGGCGAGGGCCTGGGCGAAGGCCGAGGAGCCGGTCTCGACGACGCCGGCCGGCGTCAGGCCCTCCCGGCTGATGGCCTCGTCGACGACCAGCCGGGCCACGTTCGACCGGGTCATCACGATCAGCGGCTCGGCGACCAGCTCGGCGAGGTCGATCGTGGTGCGCCCGCCCAGGGGGTGATCGGCGGGGACCTGGGCCAGCACCGGGGTGCGCCCCAGGAACGCCGACTCCAGCGAGGCCGGGGCCGGGAACGTCGAGATGCCGAGGTCGGCGTCGCTGCGCATCAGGGTGTCGAAGACCCGGCTCGGCTCCTCCTGGATGGCATCGCGGAGCGTGGGCCCCGCCGCGCCGCCGCCGGCCATGAACGGGGCCAGCAGGGACGCGACCGTGGCGGGCGCGGCGACCACGGTGAGCGCCGCCTCCTCCCCCTCGCCCATGGCGGCCATCGTCTCGGCGGCCTGCTCCGCACGGCGCACCAAGTCCTGGGCGACCGGGCGGAAGCGGCGGCCGGCGGCGTTGAGCGTCAGCGACCCGGGGCGGCGCGTGAACAGCGATACCCCCAGGTCTCGCTCCAAGGCGCTCAGCTGGCGGGACAGGGACGGCTGCGCGACGTGCACCATGCGGGCCGCGGCCGTGACCGACTCGGACTCCGCGACGGCGAGGAAGTAGCGCAGCACCCGCAGCTCCACGTCGCCCTCCCTTCGGCGATGCCTCTGAGGCATCAGATTGCTAGCAATCAAGTATTAGACGACATCGGTGGCCGAACTCAAACTATGGGCTGTCCAACACCCACCCGGCTCCTCCGGTGAGAACCCGCACCGAAGGCTCCGCTACCGCCGGAGACCCCATGAACGTCCCACGCCCCGCCGGGGTTGCCCGCGCCTCTGGCCAAGCCCGCCGCGCCGGTCTCGCCTCGTTCGTCGGCACCACCATCGAGTGGTACGACTTCTACATCTACGGAACGGCGTCCGCGCTGGTCTTCGGGAAGCTGTTCTTCCCCGAGGTCTCGCCCGCCGCGGGCGTGCTCGCCTCCTTCGCCACCTTCTGGGTCGGCTTCCTCGCCCGGCCGCTGGGCGGCATCATCTTCGGCCACTTCGGCGACCGCATGGGCCGCAAGGGCACGCTGGTCACCACGCTGCTGCTGATGGGCGTCGCCACCTTCATGATCGGCGTGCTGCCCACCCACGCGCAGATCGGCGTCGCCGCCCCGTTCCTGCTGGCGCTGCTGCGCGCCGTCCAGGGCATCGCCGTCGGCGGCGAGTGGGGCGGCGCGGTCCTGATGGCCTCCGAGAGCGCGCCGAAGGGCCGGGCCTCCTTCTTCGCGATGCTGGTGCAGCAGGGCTCCCCGGCCGGGGCGATCCTGGCCACGCTGGTCTTCCTGGCCGCGGGCACCCTGGACGACGCCGCCTTCCTCGCGTGGGGCTGGCGCGTGCCGTTCCTGCTGTCCGGGGTCCTCGTCGTGGTCGGCCTGCTGATCCGCATGAAGGTCGAGGAGTCCGGCGAGTTCGAACGGGTCAAGTCCAGCGGCGACGTGGTGCGGCTGCCGGTCGCCGAGGTGCTGCGCACCGCCTGGCGGACCGTGCTGCTCGGCATCGGCGCCTCGATCATGGGCATCTCGACCGCCTACTTCACCAACACGTTCGTGCTCTCCTGGACCACCAACGAGCTGCACATGAACCGGCAGACGATGCTGTACGTCCTGCTCGCGATCTCGGTGGTGCAGTTCGCGTGGCAACCGATCGCCGCGCTGATCTCCGAGCGCGTCGGCGAGGCCCGGTTCATGGTGTGCTCGCTGCTGGTCAACGCCGTCGTTGCCGTCCCGATGTTCCTGCTGATCAACACCGCGCAGCCGCTGCTGGTCTTCGCCGGCATCGCGCTCGCCATCGTCAGCGGCTCCGGGTACTACGCCGTGCTGGCCGGCTTCCTCGCCCGAGCCTTCCCCTCCCGGATCCGCTACACCGGGATCTCGCTGGCCTACCAGCTCTGCTCGACGCTCATCGGCGGCACGACGCCGTTCGCGGCCCAAGCCCTGCTGACCTCCAGCGGCGGTTCCTTCTGGCCGGTGGCCGGGTTCTACGTGACCCTGCTGCTGATCACGACCGCGAGCGTGGCCGGTCTCGCCCGCTTCGGCGCGCGGCGAGCGGCCCAGGAACAGCCCGCGCAAGCCATCGCCTGACCCATCCAGAGAAGGAGTTGACCAAAACCGTGCGCCTCGACGCGATCTTCCACAATGGACGGTTCACCACCCTCGACCCGGACCGCCCCGCGGCCCACACCATCGGCGTGCTGGGCGGCCGGATCGCCGCGCTCGACGACGAGGCGGCGGCCTGTGCCTCCGACGTGGTGGTCGATCTCGGCGGCGCGCACGCCGTGCCGGGCTTCAACGACGCGCATCACCACCTCAGCCTGGTCGGCAAGGGGCTGCGCGAACTGGACGTCTCCTACGAGGCCGCGCCGAGCCTCGACGCGCTCTACCAGGCGGTGGCCGAGCGGGCGGCGACGCTGCCGGCCGACGCGTGGGTGACGGGCTCGGGCTACGACCAGAACAAGATCGGCGCCCACCCGACCGCCGAAGCGCTCGACCGGGCCGCGCAGGGCCGCCCGGTGTGGCTGATGCACACCTCGCACCACATGGCCGTGGCCAACACGGAGGCGTTCGCGCGGGCCGGGTTCGGCGACCTCGCGAACGTGCCGGACATGCCGGGCGGCCACGTCGTGCGCGACGCGGACGGGCGCGCGGCGGGGCTGCTCCAGGAGACCGCGATGCAGCTGGTCGAGCACGTGCTCCGGCCGGAGCCGTCCGAGGAGTGGGTCGCCAACATCGCCGCCGCCTCGGAAGCCGCGCTCGCGATCGGGCTGACCAGCGCGACGGAGCCGGGCATCGGCGTCGTCGACGGCATCGGCAACGGCCCCGCCGACCTGGACGCCTACATGCGCGCGCGGGAACGGGGGCTGCTCGGCGTCCGGATGACGGTCATGCCCTACATCACCGCGCTGCACGACTGCGGCGCGCTGGAGCCGGGCAACACCTGGTACGGCCTCGACCTCGGCCTGCGCACCGGGTTCGGCGACGAGTGGCTGCGCATCGGGCCGACCAAGATCCTCTCCGACGGCTCGCTGATCGGCCGGTCCGCGGCGATGTGCTGCGACTACCACGACTCCCCCGGCAACAGCGGCCTGCTGCAGTACGAACGGGAGCAGATCCGCCGCTACATCGTCGAGGCGCACCGCTGCGGCTGGCAGGTCGCCACGCACGCCATCGGCGATGCCGCCCTGGACGTCGTCCTCGACTCCTACGAGGAGGCGCAGCGGCTGCACCCGCGCACCGACGTGCGGCACCGGATCGAGCACGCGGCGGTGACGAGCGCCGAGCAGGTAGCCCGGATCGCCGAGCTCGGCCTGATCCCGGTGCCGCAGGGCCGGTTCCTGTCGGAGATCGGCGACGGGATGCTGGCGGCCCTCGGCCCGGAGCGAAGCCGGCTCGCCTACCGGATGCGCTCGTTCCTGGACGCGGGCGTGGTGCTGCCGGGCTCCACGGATGCGCCGGTGGTCGCGCCCGACCCGCTGCTGAGCATCCACGACATGGTGAACCGGCGAACCGCCTCGGGCGCGCCGATCGGCCTGGACGAGGCGGTGACGACCCACGAGGCGCTGCGCGCCTACACGATCGGCTCGGCCCACGCCGTCCACGAGGAGCACGTCAAGGGCACCCTCGCCCGGGGCATGCTCGCCGACTTCACGGTCCTCAGCGACGACCTGCTGCGCGTGGCGCCGGAACGCATCGGCGAGCTCACGGTGGGCGCGACGGTCGTCGGCGGGCGGATCGCCCACGACACCGGGGCGTTGAAGATCGCCTGAGCGCACCGCGACCGCCGCCGCACAACCCTGCGGCGGCGGTTCAGCTTCCCGGCCAGACGAAGCTGCCGTGCGGCGTGGCCAGGTGTTGCGGCGGGCGGGACAGGTGCAGTGCGGTGTGGTAGCCGCCCTCGGTCTCCTTCCCGGCGGGATCCGCTCCGGCGGCCTCGACGGCGGCGATGGCGTAGCGCTGCTCTTCCGGGTCGGTGAACCGGCGTTGCTCGAAGGTGCGGTCCACGGCGACCTCCGTGACGAGTCCGTGTTCGGCTAGGGCGTCGGCGATCGGCCGGTAGGTCCCGGTGCGCAGGACGAAGGCGGCCACCCACACCGGTTCGGCGGCGGCCTGCAGCAGTTGGTGGAAGGTCCGGGCGGAGAGGAAGCTGATGCCGCCGGTCACAGTGATCAGGTTCGTCGAAGCGGCGGCCCGCAAGAACGCCGGAGACGCGGACGCCGCCTCCAGGTTCTCGGTGAAACCGGCGTCGAGCAGGCCGACGGACACCGCGTAGTCGATCGCGGGAGCGGCGATGTCCAGGCCCACCACCGGGACCGCGTCCGCGCGTCGGCGGGCCGCGTAGAAGTCCTTGTCGCGCTCGATCAGTTCGGCGGTGCCCAGCTCGGCTACGCCCGGCGAGGCGTAGTGGGCGTGGAGGTCGTCGAAGGTCAGGTCGTGGTTGAGCAGCGCAGCGTTGATGCCGTACGAGCAGCACAGGTCCAGCACCGTCACCCGCCCGGACTTCGCACGTTCCGCCAGGAGGCGGCGGAACACCGGTTGGGCGTGGTGCGGCGTCCGGTAGCCGTACCGGCCGAGGGTGCTGAAGTAGGCGCGGGGGTCGGGCTGGTCGTAGATCTCATCGAACGGCGTCCTGTTTCCGCGGGACTGCGACATGCCTCGATTCTGGCAGCGCGGCCGGGCCGCCGAGGCCCGCTGATCATCTGCAACACCTTCGGCTCAAAAGCTTGGTCCGGATCGGTGAACGTGCCGCGCGAGTTCCAATGTGGACCGCCAGGACGGGTGCCGGACTCTCCCCGCCCGGCACCCGCTCGCAGTCCTGCTCAGGCCGCCCGACGGCGACCGTCCCGCCGGGTCGCGCCGGCCGGCAGCGCAGCAGCCTCGCCCCGCCCGCGCTCACGGGGTGGGCGGCCGCGCCGCCCCAGGTGAACGTCGCCGTGGTGTTGGCCGGCAGGTCGTAGGCGAAGGACTGCCCCGCCCAGTTCACCACCACGTTCTGCGTGGCATCGGTGGTGTTGAAGGCGATCAGCGCCTTGGAACCGTCCGGGTTGCGCCAGGCGACGTTGCGCACCGAGGTGTCGTCGTCGGACTCGATGCGCACCGCGCCGGGCTTGACGAACTTGGTCAGGTGGCCCGTCGAGTAGTACTCGATCGCGTAGTCCACCTCGCCGTGCCGGTCGTCTCCGTTGTGGACGGTGATCAGCCCGGTGCAGACGTCGCAGCCGCCGTTGTGCGGGCCGCGGTTCTGGTCCACCGCGAAGGTTCCACTTCACCACGCTGCGGCCCCAGTTCCGCGTGTAGTCGATGATGTTGAGCATGTCCTCGGCCTGCTGGTCGCCGATCCAGGTGCCGCCGGAATGCTCGGTGTCGTAGGACTTCACGTCGGGGAACTCGTCGTGCGCTCGGGTCTGCGCGGACACGTCGCCGCCGTAGCCGTGCCAGGCGATGCCGCCGAACAGCGGATCGCCGACGATCTGCGGGTCCTGCAGCTGCGGGCGGGCCCAGGTGTCGTAGCCGTCCCAGTTCCAGTCCATGATCAGCGTCTTGGTGCCGATCCCGGCTTCACGGAACGCGGGCCACAGCGCGCTCTTGGCGAAGTACATCAGGCCTTCGGTGTTCCACTGAGGGTTTTTCATCCTGGTCGGGTACCGCAGCTGCGGTGTCTGACCTGCGCCTGCGTGCGTGCCGTCGCCAAGCGCCGTCAGGCGCTTTCGGGCCCCTTCGCAACTGGCACCGCCGCGGGTTCTCAGCGTTCGCCTGGCGAGGACGGCCCTGACGCCGTGTATTGGGCATACACAAGTCAGGGCACCCACAGCCAGGCGGGCGCTGAGGTTCCGCCACCCGCACCGCCACGCAGAACGAGGTTGGAAAAACCTCACTGCATCGACGGATAACCGGGGCAGCAACCGGGTTCGTTCTGCGGCGACACGTAGTCGATCGGCACGCCGCGCGCCTGGTACTCCTGCACGTACTTGGCGAAGTACCGGCCGTATTCGCCGTAGTACTGCGCCTGCAGCCAGCCCTGGTGCATGCTGCCGTTGTCCTTCATCCACGCGGGCGCGCTCCACGGCGAGGCCATGATCTTCATCGCCGGGTTGAGCTCCTTCGCGCGCTTGGTCAGCGGCAGCACGTCGGCCAGGTCGTGCTCGATGGAGAAGTCTCCGACGTCGCAGCAGGTGTCGTCGAAGGAGTAGTCGAACCTCGCGAGGTCGGACGAGCCCATCGGGTTGCGCAGGAACGACAACCCGATTCCGGCGTTCGGGTCGAACAGGCGGCGCATGGTGTCCTCGCGGGTGGCTTCGGACAACGCGCCGCTGGAGTTCATCAGCCACGCCGCGGTGTCGGTGAACGACGCGCCGGCACCCTCGAACTCCTGGTAGGCACGGGATTCGTCGACGCCGATGGTGACCTGGCCGGTTCCGCCGCCGGGCCCGAACTCGACCGGCGCCTGCTGCTCCAGGCCTCGGGTGACGACGCGGCCGCCGGGATCGGACGTGGTGGTGAGCCAGATGTCCACGATCTCACCGGCGGCCTGCGCGGGCAGGGCGGCGCCGACGACCGCGAGCGACGCGGCGCGGCGCAGGATTACCAGTCTTCCCAGTGGTTTTCGGTGCGCGGAGATCATGGTCGGCTCCTCGGCGGGCGGGACGTACCGGCATTTTGTTGTCAACGACAACAAAGAGTGCCACGGCCCGGCTCCGCCGACAAGGGAGCACCGGGAACTCCGCGTCAGCCCGCCTGATCGGCGGATTCCGGCAGGTTCCAGAGGCCGTTCGCGGTGCCGTTGGACAGGTGCTCCTCGTAGACCTCGACCTTGTGGTCGATCAGGGCGAGGCAGTCGGTGAGCTCGTTGATCCGCTCGACGACCTGCCGCTGGTGCTCGCGCAGCAGCGCGAGCCGCTCGTCCTCGTTGCCGGGGCCGCTGCGGACCAGCTCGGCGAAGCGCCGGATGGTGGCCAGCGGCATCCCGGAGGCGCGGAACTTCGTGCAGTTGAGCAGCCATTCCACGTCGATCTGGCGGTAGACGCGACGGCCGCCGGAATTGCGCCGCACCGGGCCGATCAGCAGGCCTTCGCGTTCGTAGAAGCGCAGGGCGTGGACGCTCAGCCCGGTGCGTTCCACGACCTGCCCGATGCTGAGTTCCGAGGCGCTTGGGGACATGCCGCGAGCCTACTGAGTTGACCTAGAGCGGGCTCTAGCTCATAGCGTCCGCCGCATGACAGCAACACCGACC
The DNA here is from genome assembly GCF_900106995.1 of Saccharopolyspora shandongensis. Taxonomy (GTDB): domain Bacteria; phylum Actinomycetota; class Actinomycetes; order Mycobacteriales; family Pseudonocardiaceae; genus Saccharopolyspora; species Saccharopolyspora shandongensis. The sequence continues at coordinate 41,017 of NZ_FNOK01000029.1, read as the reverse complement.
GCAACACCCCAGGGCAAGATCGGGTCCGGGTTCGGCGCCCGCAGCACCGCCGCCGAAGTCCTGCGCGGGATCGATCTCACCGGCAAGCTCGCGATCGTCACCGGCGGCTACTCCGGCATCGGCCTGGCGACCACCCGCGCGCTCACCGACGCCGGCGCGCACGTCGTAGTCCCCGCGCGCCGGGTGGCCGAGGCGCGGGAAGCCCTCGGTGATGTCGAGGTGGCCGGGATGGACCTCGCCGACCTGGACAGCGTCCGCAGCTTCGCCGAACGGTTCCTCGCCACCGGCCGCCGCATCGACCTGGTCATCAACAGCGCCGGGACCATGGCCTGCCCGGAGACGCGGGTCGGCCCGGGCTGGGAGATGCAGTTCGCGGTGAACCACCTCGGCCACTTCGCGCTGATCAACCTGCTGTGGCCGGCGATCGCGCCGGGCGCGCGCGTCGTCTCGGTTTCCTCGGCGGGCCACCAGTTCTCCGGGATCCGGTGGGACGACCCGCACTTCGGGCGCGGCTACGACAGGTTCCTGGCCTACGGGCAGTCGAAGACCGCGAACGCCCTGTTCGCCACCCACCTCGACGCGCTCGGCCGGGATCGCGGGGTGCGGGCGTTCTCGCTGCACCCGGGCGCCATCCTCACGCCGCTGGTGCGCCACCTGCCCAAGGAGGAGATGGTCGCGGCGGGCTGGATCGACGCGGCGGGCAACCTGGTGAACAGCGACTTCAAGACGCCCGAGCAGGGCGCGGCGACGCAGGTCTGGGCGGCGGCATCGCCGCGCCTGGCGGGGATGGGCGGCGCCTACTGCGAGGACTGCGACATCGCCGAACCCACCGACAGCACCGAAGGCTGGACCGGCGTGCGCGACCACGCGACCGACCCGGACCAGGCGGCCCGGCTGTGGGCGCTCTCCGCCGAGCTGACCGGCGTCGACGCCTTCGCCTGATGACGGAACATCGGAGGCCGTGGGTCCGCTGTGCAGCGGACCCACGGCCTCCGATGTTCCTCGCCTCAGCGGGCTTCGATCACACCAGCGGACGATCGGTGGGTGCGATCGGAGTCGGCAGGATCTTGCGGCCCGCCAGGTAGCGGTCGACTCCCGCCGCCGCGGACCGGCCCTCGGCGATCGCCCAGACGATCAGGGACTGGCCGCGGCCCATGTCCCCCGCCGAGAAGATCCCGTCCACACTGGACATGAAGTTCTCGTCCCGGGCGACGTTGCCGCGGGCGTCCAGGGACACGCCGAGATCCTCCAGCAGACCCGCTCGTTCCGGGCCGACGAAGCCCATCGCGAGCAGCACCAGCTGCGCGGGCAGCTCCCGCTCCGTGCCCTCGACCGGCTCGAAGCCGGTGTCGGTGCGCCGCACCTCCACCAGCCGCAGCGCCCGCACGCGGCCCTGGTCATCGCCCAGGAACTCCTGGGTGTTGACCGAGTACAGGCGCTCGCCGCCCTCCTCGTGCGCCGAGGACACCCGGTAGATCATCGGGTAGGTCGGCCACGGGTGCGCCTCGGAGCGCGACTCCGGCGGCATCGGCATGATCTCCAGCTGCGTCACCGAAGCCGCACCCTGCCGGTGCGCCGTGCCGACGCAGTCCGCGCCCGTGTCACCGCCGCCGATGACGACCACGTGCTTGCCCTCGGCGTGGATCGGCGAGCGCGCGAGGTCGCCCTCCTGCACCCTGTTCGCCAGCGGCAGGTACTCCATCGCCTGGTGGACGCCGTCCAGCTCGCGCCCTGTCACCGGCAGGTCCCGTGCCTGCGTCGCACCGCCGGCGAGGACCACCGCGTCGTAGTCCTCGCGCAGCTGCTCCACCGTCACGTCCACGCCGACGTTCACGCCGGTGCGGAATTCGGTTCCCTCGGCCCGCATCTGGCCCAGCCGCCGGTCCAGCCGGTGCTTCTCCATCTTGAACTCCGGGATGCCGTAGCGCAGCAGCCCGCCGATGCGGTCCGCCCGCTCGTAGACCACGACGTTGTGGCCCACGCGGGTCAGCTGCTGCGCCGCGGCGAGCCCGGCGGGCCCGGAGCCGACCACGGCGACCGTCTTGCCCGTGCCCGCGCGGGGCAGCTGCGGGCGGACGTGACCGGCTTCCCAGGCCTTGTCGATGATGGTGATCTCGACCTGCTTGATGCTGACCGGGTCGGAGTTGATGCCGACCACGCAGGCCGCCTCGCACGGCGCGGGGCACAACGTCCCGGTGAACTCCGGGAAGTTGTTCGTGGCGTGCAGCCGCTCCGCGGCCTCCTGCCAGTCGTCCCGCCACACCAGGTCGTTCCACTCCGGGATCAGGTTGCCCAGCGGACAACCCTGGTGGCAGAACGGGATCCCGCAGTCCATGCAGCGGCCGGCCTGCTTCTGCAGCTTGGGCTGTTCGAACTCCAGGTAGACCTCGCGCCAGTCCTTGATGCGCACGTCCACCGGGCGACGCAGCGGCGTTTCCCGCGGCGTCGTCATGAATCCCTTGGGATCAGCCATGTGCGGCCTCCATGATCGCCTCGTTGACGTCGCGCCCGTCGCGCTCGGCGGCGGTCCGGGCCGCGAGCACCCGCTTGAAGTCCCTCGGCATGACCTTGCCGAAGCGCTCGACGGCGGCGTCCCAATCGGCCAGCAGCCGGCGCGCCACCGCAGACTCGGTCTGCTCGAAGTGCCGCCGCACCCGGTCGTGCAGGAACTCGCGGTCGGCGTCGTCTAGCGGGTCCAGGTCGACCATCTCGGGGTTGATCCGCCTGGTGTCCAGGTCCAGCAGGTACGCGACGCCACCGGACATACCGGCCGCGAAGTTGCGCCCCGTCTCGCCGAGGATCACCACGCGACCGCCGGTCATGTACTCGCAACCGTGGTCGCCGACGCCTTCGACGACGGCCACGGCGCCGGAGTTGCGCACGCAGAACCGCTCGCCGACGACGCCGCGGACGAACAGCTCACCGCTGGTCGCGCCGTAGAGCAGCACGTTGCCCGCGATGATGTTCTGCTCGGCCGCGAACGGCGCGGACGCGTCCGGGCGAACCACGATCCGCCCGCCGGACAAGCCCTTCCCGACGTAGTCGTTGGCGTCGCCCAGCAGCCGCAGGGTGATGCCGCGCGGCACGAACGCGCCGAAGGACTGCCCGGCCGAGCCGGTGAACGTCACGTCGATGGTGTCGTCCGGCAGACCTTCGCCGCCCCACCGCCGCGTCAGCTCCGAGCCGAGCATGGTGCCGACCGTGCGGTTGACGTTGCGCACCGGCATGTCCAGCCGCACCGGGTTGCCTTCCTTCAGCGCACCCTCGCACAGCTGGATCAGCGTGTTGTCCAGCGCCTTCTCCAGACCGTGGTCCTGCTCGGTGGTCTGGTGCCGCGCCGCGCCGCGCGGCAGCTCCGGCACGTGCGTGATCGGCGTGAGGTCGAGGCCCTGGGTCTTCCAGTGCCGCACCGCATCGGAGGTGTCGATCAGGTCGGCGTGCCCGATGGCCTCGGCCAGCGACCGGAATCCCAGCTCCGCCAGGTATTCCCGCACCTCCTGCGCGATGAACTCGAAGAAGTTCACCACGTACTCGGCCTTGCCGGTGAACTTCTCGCGCAGCTGCGGGTTCTGCGTCGCCACGCCCACCGGGCAGGTGTCGAGGTGGCAGACCCGCATCATGATGCAGCCGGAGACCACCAGCGGCGCCGTGGCGAACCCGAACTCCTCGGCCCCGAGCAGGGCCGCGATCACCACGTCGCGCCCGGTCTTGAGCTGGCCGTCGGTCTGCACCACGATCCGGTCGCGCAGGTCGTTGGCCAGCAGCGTCTGCTGCGTCTCCGCCAGCCCGAGCTCCCACGGGCCGCCGGCGTGCTTGATCGACGACAGCGGCGAGGCACCGGTGCCGCCGTCGTGGCCGGAGATCAGCACCACGTCGGCGTGCGCCTTCGACACGCCCGCGGCGACCGTGCCGACGCCGACCTCGGACACCAGCTTGACGTGGATCCGCGCCCTGGGGTTGGCGTTCTTCAGGTCGTGGATCAGCTGCGCCAGGTCCTCGATCGAGTAGATGTCGTGGTGCGGCGGCGGCGAGATGAGGCCCACGCCCGGCGTGGAGTGCCGGGTCTTGGCCACCCACGGGTACACCTTGTGGCCGGGCAGCTGCCCGCCCTCGCCGGGCTTCGCGCCCTGCGCCATCTTGATCTGGATGTCGTCGGAGTTGACCAGGTACTCGCTGGTCACGCCGAACCGGCCGCTGGCGACCTGCTTGATCGCCGAGCGCCGCGAATCGCCGCCTGCGTCCGGGGTGAACCGGTCGGCGTCCTCGCCGCCCTCGCCGGTGTTGGACTTGCCGCCCAACCGGTTCATCGCGATGGCCAGCACCTCGTGCATCTCCTGCGAGATCGACCCGTAGGAGATGGCGCCGGTGGCGAACCGCTTGACGATCGACGACACCGGCTCGACCTCGTCGATCGGCACCGGCTTGCGCGCGCCCTCGCGGAACTTGAACAGCCCGCGCAGGGTCATCAGCTCCCGCGACTGGTCGTCGACGGCGTTGGTGTACTCCTTGAACACCTCGTAGCGGCCGCTGCGGGTGGAGTGCTGGAGCTTGAACACCGTCTGCGGGTTGAACAGGTGCGGCTCGCCTTCGCGCCGCCACTGGTACTCGCCGCCGATCTGCAGCGACCGGTGCGGTGCCGCGACGCCGTCGGCGGGGTACGCCCGCCGGTGCCGGTCGGCGACCTCCTCGGCCAGCACGTCGAATCCGACGCCGCCGAGCCGCGAAGTGGTGCCGGTGAAGCACTGCCGCACGACCTCGTCGCCGAGGCCGATGGCCTCGAAGATCTGCGCGCCCGTGTAGGAGGCCACAGTGGACACGCCCATCTTGGACATGGTCTTGCGGACGCCCTTGCCCAGCGCCTTGATGAGGTTCGCGGTGGCCTGCTTGGCGTCGATGCCCTGGATCACGCCACCGCGCACCAGATCTTCGACGGTGGCCATCGCCACATACGGGTTAACGGCAGCGGCGCCGTAACCGATGAGAAGAGCGACATGGTGCACTTCCCGGACGTCGCCGGCTTCGACGATCAGGCCCACCTGGGTGCGCTTCTTCTCGCGCACCAGGTGGTGGTGCACGGCACCGGTCGTCAGCAGCGACGGGATCGGCGCGCGCTCGACGTCGGCCGAGCGGTCCGAGAGCACCAGCACGTGCGCCCCGCTCGCCACCGCGGCCGACACCTCGTCGCAGATCTCGTCGAGGCGCGCGCGAAGCGCCTCGCCGCCGCCGGCGACGCGGAACGTCGCGTCGATCACCGCGGGCTTGAGGCCCGGGTGGTCGCCGTCGTCGTCGACGTGCACGATCTTGGCGAGCTCGTCGTTGTCCAGCACCGGGAACGGCAGCGCCAGGTTGTGGCAGGCCCGCGGATCGTGGTCGAGCAGGTTGTGCTCGGGCCCGACGTGCGTGCTCAGCGAGGTGACCAGCTCTTCCCGGATCGCGTCCAGCGGCGGGTTGGTGACCTGTGCGAACAGCTGGGTGAAGTAGTCGAAAAGCTGCCGCGGCCGCTCGGAGAACGCGGCGAAGGGCACGTCGTTGCCCATCGAGCCGATCGGCTCGGCCCCGGTGCTTGCCATCGGCTTGAGCAGGACGCCCAGCTCTTCCTGCGCGTAGCCGAAGACCTGCTGCCGGTGCACCAGCGAGTCGTGCGAGGGCAGCTCGCGCTCGCGGTCCGGCAGGTCGGCGAGGTGCACCACGCCCTCGTCGAGCCAGTCCTGGTACGGGAATTCGGCGGCGAGCTCGCCCTTGATCTCGTCGTCGTCGATGATGCGGCCCTCGCCGGTGTCGACGAGGAACATCCGGCCCGGCTGCAGGCGGCCCTTGCGGACGACCTTGTCCGCGTCGACCTCCAGCACGCCGACCTCGCTGGCCAGCACCACGAGCCCGTCCTCGGTGACCCAGTAGCGCCCGGGCCGCAGCCCGTTGCGGTCGAGGACCGCGCCGATCTGGGTGCCGTCGGTGAACGCCACCAGCGCGGGGCCGTCCCAGGGCTCCATCAGGTAGTTGTGGAACTCGTAGAACGCGCGGCGGGCCGGGTCCATCTCGGCGTGGTTCTCCCACGCCTCGGGGATCATCATCAGCACCGCGTGCGGCAGCGACCGGCCGCCCAGGTGCAGCAGTTCCAGCACCTCGTCGAAGGTCGCCGAGTCGCTGGCGCCGGGCGTCGCGATCGGGTACAGCCGCTGCAGGTCACCGGGGATCAGGTCGGTGGCCAGCATGCTCTCGCGGGTCCGCATCCAGTTGCGGTTGCCCTTGACCGTGTTGATCTCGCCGTTGTGCGCGATGAACCGGTACGGGTGCGCCAGCGGCCAGGACGGGAACGTGTTGGTGGAGAAGCGGCTGTGCACCAGGCCGATCGCGCTGGCGAACCGCTCGTCGTGCAGGTCGGGGTAGAACGCGCCGAGCTGCGCTTCGGTCAGCATCCCCTTGTAGACGATGGTGCGCGCCGACAGGCTCGGGAAGTACACGTCGGCTTCGTGCTCGGCCCGCTTGCGGACGCAGAACGCGCGCCGCTCGAACTCCAGCGCCGTCTCGCAGTGCGCGGCATCGGTGCCGTGGCCGACGAAGAGCTGGCGGAAGCCCGGCATGGTCTCGCGCGCCGAGCTGCCGGCGCAGCTGGACTCCACCGGGAGTTCGCGCCAGCCGAGCAGCCGCAGGCCTTCCTCGGCCACGATGCGCTCGATGGCCGCCGCGGCCCGCGCCGCTTCGTCGGGGTCTGCGGGCAGGAACGCGGTGCCTACCGCGTAGCCGCCGCGTTCGGGCAGGTCGAACGGCACGACGGCGCGGAAGAACTCGTCCGGGATCTGGGTCAGCAGCCCGACGCCGTCCCCGGTGTCCGGGTCGGCACCCTTGGCACCGCGGTGCTCCAGGTTGCGCAGCGCCGTCAGCGCTTTGGCCACCAGGTCGTGGCTGCGCCGACCGCGCAGGTCGGCGACGAACGCGACACCGCAAGCGTCGTGTTCATTGGCCGGGTCGTAAAGACCCTGGGAAGCGGCGCTTCGCTGCGCCAATTTTCTTGCATGGTGGGATCGGGGCATCAGACCTCCCGTCGTCAGGCCGCAGGTCGCAGCAGGGCATGACTCACCCACTGCGATCCCGCAAGAGCCTTTGGGGGCACTGACAAAAGGATGCGCCGTTGCACTCTTGGTCAGTTTGAGGCACTCTACATAGCGAGCGGCCGGAAAGCTACCGCTGAGTAACGCGAAGTTAAACGAAGATTACGGAGCTCCCAGCCATTGGGACACCGTTGTCGCAAACCCGGCGGGCTCGGGAATTCTGCACCACGACAGTGTCCATACGCGACTGTTCCAAGCCCCAAGTGGCATTGTTCACGATCTTCTTGCGCACCACCGAATCTTCGAACTACGAGTTCGGATTCGGTTCAGAACAAGTGTTTTCCGTGTTCGACCGGACACCCCGGGTACAGCACGGCGAACCCACCCGATTGCCAACGAGTTCGCGGCCGCGGACCGTCCACTGTCGAGCCGGAGGCCCGGCTCAGCTCCGCAACGCGGCCGCAGCGAGTGGTCCTTCCGGCGCAATCGGGCTCGGGAAATTCCGGGCAAAACGACCGAGAAGCGCAAGCAGTGCAAATCCGAGCAATAGATAGGGATTGCCGAAAAGGTGCTGCAACGGCGCCCATGGCGGGCCCGTGGGCAGCATCCGGAACGAGGCGACGAGCACGGTCACCAGCGTCACCCCGGCGGCGAGCAGCCAGCCCGGGCTGCGCAGCCGAACGGCGTAGCCGAGGAGCACCAGGAGTCCCGGCGCGCACCAGACCCAGTGATCCGACCACGACGTGGGCGACACCAGCAGCGCGAGCAGGCCGTTGGCGACCACGGCGAGCGCCGGCTCGGTCCGGCGGATCGCGTAGGCCACGACGGCCGCGCAGGCCAGCGCGAGCACCAGCCACATCCCGTTCTGCGCCACCGGGGCCAGTTCCAGCCGGGCCAGCCCACCCATGATCGACTGGTTGGTGTGGAAGGCCGAGCCGCTGACGCCGTGCGCCGGGCCCTTGCCGAACCAGTACTCCACGGCGGCCCGGTAGTTCAGCGCGAAGCCCGCCAGCGTGCCGAGCACGGCCGTCGCCACCGCGACGCCGACGGCGCGGAAGTCCTTGCGGAACAGGAAGAACAGCAGGAATGCGGCGGGCGTGAGCTTGATCGCCGCGGCGATGCCGATCAGCATGCCGCGCGGCCAGCGCGGGTTGGGCGCCAGGCAGTCGACGATGACCAGCCCCATCAGCGCGATGTTGATCTGGCCCAGCCCGAACGAGGCGTACACCGGCTCCAGGAACAACGTCCAGGGCAGCAGCGCCATCGCCACCGCGAGCGCGCCGCGCTTGCCGACCACCGGCCACAGGTGGCGGGTGACCAGGTACAGCGCCGCGCCGATGGCGAGCAGGTCCACGGCGTAGAGCGCGACCAACCCGGCGACGAACGGCAGCAGCGCGAACGGCAGCAGCGGCAGGAGCGCGAACGGCGGGTACACCCAGGGCAGCACCCGGCCGATGCTGACGGTCGGGGCGGTGTTCATGATGTCGCCGCCGGCCAGCCAGGTGTGCACCGCCCAGCGGTACACCTGGTAGTCGATGCCGGAGCCCTGGTCCAGCCCGGCCCGGCGCATCAGCACCAGCAGCGCGAAGGACGCGATCAGCAGCGGCACCGAGACCGCGATGACGGCGCGGGAGTGGTTCACGACGATTCCGCGAAGCCGGTCCGGCAGGCCGCCGAGGTTCAGGACAGCACGGCCGGACTCGAACTGCACCGTGGCCAACTGGGTCCTCTCGATCAGGCGACCGACGTCGACCACCGCTTCGTGATCGAGCGATCACTCCGAGTTCGCCAGGTCGCGGGAAACACCCGTGATGAACCGAAGAACTCTAACCCAACGAGATCAGCTGCCCGCACTCGCCTCGCCGCAGGACAGCGGGTCATCGCGCGGTTCCGTCGAGTGATTCCAGCACCTTGGCGAGCAGCTCGCCCAGTTTCTCCCGTTCGTCGGGCGCCAACGGCGCGAGCAGGTCGCGTTCGCGTTCCAGCTGCGCCGGGAACAGCCGGTCGATCAGCTCCAGCCCGCGCTCGGTGAGCCGCACGTCGATCTCCCGCCGGTCGCGCCGGGACGAGGTGCGGGTGATCAGCCCCTCGGTCTCCAGCCGGGCCAGCCGCTTGGTGGTGGCCGCGCCGGAGGACAGCGTCTCCCTGGTGAGCTGGCTCGGCCGCAGCCCGCCGCCGGCCCGCCGCAGCGCGCTGAGCACCTCGAACTCCATCCGCGACAGCCCGGAGTCGGCGAACGCGGACTCGTCGAGCTGGTTGGTCAGCGCACCCAGCCGCCGCACCCTGCCGATCACGTCGATCGGGGACACGTCCAGGTCCGGGCGCTGCTCGCGCCATTGCGCGCTGATCCGTCCGACCACGTCGCCCAACGCAACTCCTTCACAAGTAAACCATCTGGTAATATTTTACTAGTGAACGTCTTTTCCCGCACCGCCTTCTCCCGCCTCCGCCGGACCCTGCGCACCCGCGAAGCGCTGCGGTTGAACTGGACGGTCGGCGGCGTGGTGGTGCCCGCGGCGCGCGTGGGCGTGTCGTTCGCCACGCCGATGGTCGCGCTGGTGGCCCTGAACCGCATCGATCTCGTCCCCTTCGCCGCGTTCGGCGCCTTCACGTCGCTGTACTGCCGGGTGGACACGTGGTCCCGCCGGGCGCGCCTGCTGTCGCTGATCGCGCTGGGCTTGGTCGCGAGCGTGGCGGCGGCAACGATGATCGCCGCCGCCACGGACCATCCGCTGGCCGGGGTCGTCGTGCTCACCGCGATCGCGGCGCTGGGGAAGCTGGCGTCGGACGTGCTCGACTTCGGCCCGCCCGGCGGCCTGATGTTCGTCTTCGCGGCCGGCGCGGCCGCGTACGCCTCGCACGGCTGGTCCACCGTCGGCCTGCACATCGCGGTCACCGCCGCATCGGCGGCGCTGTCGGTGGCGCTGAGCCTGCTCGGCTACCTGCTGCACCCGACCGGGCCCCACCGGGTGGCCGCCGCCCGCGCCCTGGCGGCCGTCGCGGACCACCTCGAAACCCCGAGCCACGCCACCCGCCACCGCGCGCACCTCGCGGTGCACCGGGCGTCGGCGACGCTGCGCGGCAAGCCCCACCGCGGCACGTTCGACCGCATCCGCGCCCACGTGGCCCACGCGGAAACCCTGCTCCACCACCCCGCCGACGCCGCCGTCGAACTCCGGGCCCTCTCCCGGAAGATCCACCGCTGCCGAGTCCCGGCCGCACCACACCGACCCCCGGAACCGCAGTTTCAATTGAAACCGCAGACGAGGACCGGCGGTTCGCGGTTTCAATTGAAACCGCGGACCACCCAGCGGCTGCGGCGGGTCGGGCCGTTGCTGCCCGGCGCCGGGCGGATGGTCGTCGCGTGCCTGCTCGCCGGGCTGATCACCGGCGCGCTCGGGCTCGGGCACGAGTACTGGGCGATCGTGTCGGCCAGCGCGGTGCTGCAGTCGGCGAACGCGACGAGCACCTGGCACCGGACGGTCCAGCGCACGACCGGGACCATCGCCGGGGCCCTGCCGGCGCTGGTGATGTTCGGCTTCCACCCGGGTCCGATGGCGATCCTCGTCCTGGTGGTGATCTGCCAACTGGCCGCCGAACTGGTGGTGCAGGCCAACTACGCGCTGGGCCTGATGTTCGTGACTCCCCTGGCCCTCGGCCTCAGCTCGCTCGGCAACCCGGCGGCGCACAACGCCCTGGTCGCCGAGCGGATCGGCACCACGGTGCTCGGCGCGCTGATCGCGGCGGCGATGAGCCTCCTCCTGATCGACCGCCACACCACCCGCCGCCTCGACCTGGCTCTCGCCGACTGCCTCGACGCGCAAGAAGCGCTCCGCGAAGCGGTCTCCGCGCAGAAGACCACTGTGGACGATGCACGCGCCCGCCTGATGCGGTCCCTGTTCGCGCTCCGGAACGCCCACGCGGTCGCCGAAGGCGAACTCTGGCACCGCAACACCCGCACCCGAGAAGTCCTCGACACCGAGCGCACGTCCTACGAGATCCTCGCGGCCACCGCCCCGTCTCGCGAGCACTCCTGGACGTCGCGCGGCTGACGGGCGCTACCGCCCGGCAACCAAGGCGTTGCAAGCGCCTTCGGCGTTGCCGCCGGTGCCGTGTTCGTCGGCTCTTTCCATGGCCCGGACCCTAGGTTCGGCCCACTGACACCTTCCGTCAGCGAACGGCCCGCGGTTCGGGTTGTCAGGCGAGGGCTCCGTGGGCCCAGAGGTTCGCCAGTTCCCGGCTCACCTCGTGGATCTCGCGTTCCGGGTAGCGGTGGAGGACGAAGCGCGTGTAGGCGTAGTGCTCCGTCATGCCGCCCAGGAACGCCGCACCGAGCTCCGGGTCGAGGCTCGGGCGGATCAGGCCCCGTTCGATGCCCTTGCGGGCCATCCGCGTGATGCGGTCGTGGAACGTGCGCCGCATCTCGGCCTGCATCGCTTCGATCTCCGGGTCCGTCTGCGCCGTCTCGTGCAGGACCCGGAACAGGTCGGCGTTGTCCTCGTAGTAGCGGAAGTAGCGCTCCGTGCTGATCACCACGGACTCGATCGCGTCTCCCGGGTTCCACCGGGCGCGCGACTGGCCGAAGAGGCCGTCCAGCAGCTCCGTCATCAGCTCGACCAGCGCTTCGCGCTTGTCCGTGTAGTACCGGTAGAACGCGCCGTTGGACATGCCCGCCTCGGCCGCGATGTCGGCGACACGGGACGCCGCGAAGCCCGACCGGCCGAACACCGTGCGCGCCGCGCGCAGCAGCGATTCCTTGGAACCGCGCCCCTTCGGCGTCTTCGGGCTGGCTACCGGTTGCAGCCGCTCAACGGCCACCGCTTCCTCCTGGTGACTCGGTACAGAGATGCGCCAACCTAGCGCATCCCGAAAAATTGATATTGACGTCAGTTTTACACACAGCTTAGAGTGCCCGGCGTCACACACCCTCGGGAGGCCAGCGTTGACACTCCCCCGCAATTCCCCGGACCGGGTGCTGGAAGTCGAGCACCTGAACATCTCCTTCCTCGGCCGGAAATCCCGCACCACCGCCGTGCGCGACGTGTCCTTCGACGTCGGTGCCGGCGAGATCGTCGGCATGGCGGGCGAAAGCGGCAGCGGCAAGTCCCTGACCGCGCTCGCCGTGATGGGCCTGCTGCCCACGCCGCCCGCGGTGATCGACGGCCGGATCCGCTTCGCGGGCACCGACCTGCTCCGCCTCTCGCAGCCGGAGCGGCAGCGGCTGCGCGGCAGCGAACTCGGCATGGTCTTCCAGGAACCGATGAGCGCGCTGGACCCGGTGTTCACCGTCGGCCACCAGCTCACCGAATGCCTGCTCGCGCATCGCGGCATGGGCAAGCGGGCCGCCCGCAAGGCCGCGGTCGAGATGCTCGAAGCCGTCGGGATCCCGTTGCCGGAGCAGCGCTTCGGCGAGTACCCGCACCAGCTCTCCGGCGGGATGCGGCAGCGCGTGGTGATCGCGATCGCGCTGATCTGCCGCCCCCGGCTGCTGATCGCCGACGAACCCACCACCGCCGTCGACGTGACGATCCAGGCGCAGATCCTCGAACTGCTGCGGGACCTGACGCGGCAGCACGGCACGGCGGTCCTGTTCATCACCCACGACCTCGGCGTCGTCGCCGAGCTCTGCGACCGGATGGTCACCCTCTACGCGGGCGAAACCGTCGAGAGCGGGCCCGTTTCCGACGTGCTCGGCGCGCCCCGGCACCCCTACACCTCGCGGCTGCTGCAGGCGATCCCTCGGATCGAGGCCCGCCACGCCGAGCTCAAGGCGATCCCCGGCCGGGTGCCGCCGCCGGACGCCCCGCCGCCGGGATGCGTCTTCCACCCGCGCTGCGACTTCACCACCGACGATTGCCGGGACCACCGGCCCGAGCTGCTCCCAGTCGCCGGCGCGCGCACGGTGCGCTGCGTCCGCACCGCCGACCTGACGCTGCCGGGGGTCGCCCGGTGAGCGAGTTGCTTCAGGTCGATGACCTCGCGGTGTCGTTCGCGACCAAACGCAAGGGCGAGCGAGTGCGCGCCGTCGACGGGGTCTCCTTCGCACTGCGTGAAGGAGAAACGCTCGGTCTGATCGGCGAATCGGGCTCCGGCAAGTCCACGCTCAGCCGAGCGCTGCTGCAACTGGTGCGTCCCAGCGGCGGCGAGGTGCGCCTCGCGGGCGCGGACCTGGCGACGCTGCGCGGCAGGGCCCGGCGCGAGGCGCTGACCCGCTTGCAGATGGTGTTCCAGGACCCGAACGCGTCGCTGGACCCGCGGATGCGCATCGCGTCCAGCGTCGAGGAGCCGCTCCTGGTGCAGGGCAAGGGGAATCACGCCGAGCGCAGGACCCGCGCGCTGGCGGCACTGGAGTCGGTCGGCCTGTCGGCCGAACACGGCGAGCGCTACCCGCACGAGCTCTCCGGCGGCCAGAAGCAGCGGGTCAACATCGCCCGCGCGCTCGTCCTGGATCCGGCGCTGGTGGTCTGCGACGAACCGGTGTCCGCGCTGGACGTGGCTCTGCAGGCGGAGATCCTCGACCTGCTGCGCCGGCTGCAGGCCGGCCTCGGGCTGTCCTACCTGTTCATCACCCACGACCTGGCGGTGGTCTCGAACATCGCCGACCGGGTCGCCGTGATGTACCTGGGCCGGCTGATGGAGCTCGGCCCGGTGGACGAGGTGGTGGAGCGGCCGCTGCACCCCTACACCGAGGCACTGGTCTCGGCGCAGCCGCGGATCGGCTCGCAGCAGCGCGACCGGATCGTCCTCGAAGGCGACATCCCGAGCCCGGTGGACCCGCCCTCGGGCTGCCGGTTCCGCACCCGGTGCCGCTACGCGCAGCAGCGGTGCGCCGAGGAGGTCCCGAAGTGGGCGGAGGTCGAGCCGGGCCGCTGGTCCGCGTGCCACTTCCCCGAATCCCTGCCGCTGCGCGGCGTCGAAGGAGGCCAGGCGTGAAGCGCATCGCCGCAGTGGTCTGGGTGTTGCTGCTGGCGCTGACCGCGTGCGGCAGCGGAGCCGCCGAGGGCGGGCAGCACCTGCGGGTGGCGTGGCGGTCCAATCCGTCCTCATTGGACCCGCAGCGCGGCAACTCCGGTTCGGACCACGCGATCCTCTACACCATGTACGACACCCTGGTGTCGTTCGACCCGAAGACCCTGGAGCCCGCGCCGGGACTGGCCGAGTCCTGGAACCAGGACGACCCGACCGCGCTGGTGCTGCACCTGCGCCCGGACGTGCGGTTCCACGACGGCACGCCGGTCGACGCGCAGGCCGTCAAGTACAACATCGAGCGCGCCAAGGGCCCCAAGTCCAACATCAAGTCCGATGTGGCCGCCGTGACCGGCGTCGACGTGCTCGACGTGCGGACGGTGCGGCTGAACCTGACCCGGCCGGACAGCTCGCTGCTGCTCACGCTCGCCGACCGCGCCGGGATGCTGGTCTCCCCCACCGCCGCCGAGCGCGAGGGCGACGCCTTCGAACGCAATCCCGTCGGCGCCGGGCCCTGGAAGTTCGTCGAATGGCGCTACGGCCAGCTGGTGCGGGTGGAGCGCTTCCTCGGCTACTGGCAGCGCGGGCTGCCGCACCTGGACAGCATCGACTTCACGATCATGAAGGACGGCTCGACCGCGGTGAACGCGCTGCGCTCCGGCCAGCAGGACATGGTGTTCAACCCGCCACCGCAGGACGTCGGGCTGCTCAGCGCGGCGAAGGGCACGAAGGTCGCCGCGGGACCGCAGCTGTACCAGCTGATCATCTACCTGGACCTGAGCGCGCCGGTGTTCCGCGACCGGCGGGTCCGCGAGGCGCTGAACCTGGCGCTGGACCGCGAGCAGATCCTCAAGGTCACGCAGTTCGGGCAGGGCGAACCGGGCTGGACGCCGCTGCCGTCGGACCACTGGGCGTTCCCGAAGTCCGCGGTGCCCACCTACCCGCACGACCCCGACCGGGCCAGGCGGCTGCTCGCCGAAGCCGGTCACGCCGACGGCCTGCGGTTCCCGCTGCTCACCTACCCGGATCCGGTCAACGTGCGGCTGGCCGAAGTGCTGAAGTACCAGCTCGGCAAGGTCGGCGTGCAGATCGACCTGATCCCGACCGAGCTGACGCAGGCCAGCAGCGAGTTCTTCAACGAGCGCAAGTACCCGGCGCTGCTGTCGGCCTGGACCGGGCGGCCGGATCCGGGCCTGACCTACAAGCTGATGTTCACCGAGCGCGGCTACTACAACGCCGGGCACGTCGCCACGCCCGGCATCGACGAGGCGCTCAACGCCGCGAACGGCACCGCGGATCTGGCCCAGCGGTCGGAGAAGCTGGGCGCGGTGGCCCGGATCGTGGCCGACCAGTCGCTCTTCGTGCCGCTGATCTTCCCGGACGCGGTCGCCGCCTACCGCGAGCACGTGCAGGGCTTCGAACCGAACTTGCTGGGCAAACCCAAGTTCACCACCGTGAGGATCCAACGATGACCGCGCTGGCTTTGCGACCGGGCCGGGACACCGCGCTGCTGCGCATGATCGGCCGGCGGGTCCTGGTCGCCGTCCCGACCCTGGTGCTGGCGACGTTCGTGGTGTTCGGCCTGCTGCACCTGATCCCCGGCGACCCGGCGCAGGCCATCGCCGGGGAGCACGCCACCCCGGAGCGGCTGGCCGAGATCCGCGCCCAGCTCGGGCTGGACCAGCCGTTCGCGGTCCAGTACCTCGACTGGCTGCGGCACGCGATCACCGGCGATCTCGGCTCCTCGCTGAGCACCGGCGAGAGCGTGGGATCGCTGATCTGGCAACGGCTTCCCACCACGCTGACGCTCGGCGCGGCGGCGCTGCTGGTGGCCGTTGGCCTGGGCGTGCCGCTCGGGGTGGCAGCCGCGCTGCGGCAGGGGCGACCGGCCGACACCGCCATCACCGGCGCGGCGACGCTGGGCATCGCGGTGCCGAACTTCTGGATCGGCATGGTGCTGGTGCTGGTCTTCGCCGTCCAGCTGCAGTGGTTGCCCGCGACGGGATTCGTCGGCCTCACCGAGAATCCCCTGCAGACGGTGCAATACGTGGTCCTGCCCGCGATCGCGCTCGGCATGGTCGGCGCCGCCGAGGTGTGCCGCCAGCTGCGCAGCGCGCTGATCGAGGTGCTGCGGTCGGACTTCATGCGCACCCACCGGGCGAAAGGCCTGTCGCACCGGACGATGGTCTGGCGGCACGCCTTGAAGAACGCCGGGCTGCCGCTGGCGACGATCATCGGGCTGCTGGTCAGCCGGGTGCTCGGCGCGAGCGTCGTGGTGGAGACGCTGTTCGCGATTCCCGGCCTCGGCACGCTCGTCGTGGAGGCGACCACCCAGCGCGACTACCCGGTGATCCAGGGCGTCGTGCTGATCACCGCGCTGCTGGTGCTGCTCACGAACCTGGTGGTCGACCTCGCCTACCGGTTCATCGACCCGCGTATCTCGGAGTGATGCCATGACCACGCTTTCCCCACCGCGCCGGGAGAACCGGCTGTGGCTGGTCGTGCGGGACTGGCGCGGCCTGGCGTCCGCCGGGTACCTCGTGGTGCTGGTGGCGCTGGCGCTGCTGGCACCGGTGGTGACCGCGCACGAACCCAACGCGCAGAACTTCGACGCCATCCTCGCCCCGGCGGGTACGCCCGGCTACCTGCTGGGCAGCGACGACCTCGGCCGGGACGTGCTCAGCAGGCTGATCCACGGCGCGCAGGCGTCGCTGCTGGCCAGCTTCCTGGCGGTCGGCGTGGCGTTGCTGATCGGCATCCCGCTCGGGCTGGCCGCGGGCTACCTCGGCGGCATCGTCGACAGCGCGGTGATGCGCGTGGTGGACACGCTGCTGTCGTTCCCGGCGATCATCCTCGCGATCGCGATCACGGCGGCCCTGCAGCCGAGCCTGGTCAACTCGATGATCTCGGTCGGCATCGTGTTCGCGCCTTCGGTGGCCCGCTTGATGCGCGCGCAGGTCCTCGCGGTGAAGGAGGAGACCTACGTCGAGGCGGCGCGCAGCTTCGGCAGCCGGGGCCGGCACCTCGTGCTGCGGCACCTGGTGCCGAACGCGATCCAGCCGGTGCTCGTGCAGTCCAGCCTGCTGCTGGCGCACGCGCTGATCGCCGAGGCCAGCCTGAGCTTCCTCGGCCTCGGCGTGCAGCCACCCGACCCGAGCTGGGGCTCGATGCTGGCCCGCGCCTACACGTTCCTCTACCAGGCACCGCTGCAGATGCTGGTGCCCGGCATCGCGATCGCCGCGACCGCGCTGGCGTTCAACGTCCTCGGCGACGTCGCGCAACAGGCCCTCGACCCGCGCCGGAACCGCTAGGAGCTAACCCGAATGCGTCGCGCAAGGCTCCCGACACCACGCCGTCCGCCCGTCCACATGCCCGCTCGCGAGTTGCCGTTTTCGCGCGAAAACGGCGCGCGCCACGCGTGCCGAACGCCGTTTCGCGCGAAAACGGCGTCTCCCCCGGCCCGCGTGCCGCACCGGGTGCGCGCTGACGCGCCTACACCGACCGACCCCCGTGACCACTTTGGAGGGACATTGTCCTGGCAACCGGAAATCGACGAACTGCGGCGGCGCGAGGAGCTCGCGCAGCGCATGGGCGGGCCGGAGAAGGTCAAGCGGCAGCACGACCACGGCAAGCTGACCGTCCGGGAACGCATCGACGAGCTGCTGGATCCCGGCAGCTTCCGCGAGATCGGCGCCATCGCCGGGAAGTTCCAGCCGGACGGCGCGTTCCAGCCCGCGAACTTCGTGTTCGGCCGCGGGCGGCTGGACGCCCGGCCGGTCGTGGTCGGCGGCGACGACTTCACGGTGCGCGGCGGCGCGTCGGACGCCTCGATCCGGGAGAAGCAGATCATGGCCGAGCAGCTGGCCAACGAGCTGCAGATCCCGCTGGTGCGGCTGGTCGACGGCACCGGTGGCGGCGGTTCGATCCGCTCGCTGGAGACCATCGGCCGCACCTACGTCCCAGCCAACCCGGGCTGGGAGTGGGTCGCGGCGAACCTGGGCACCGTGCCAGTAGTGGCGCTGGCGCTCGGTTCGGTCGCCGGGCTCGGCGCCGCGCGGGTGGCCGCCAGCCACTACTCGGTGATGGTGCGCGGCATCTCGCAGGTCTTCGCCGCCGGGCCGCCGCTGGTGGCGCGGCTCGGGCAGGCCGTCACCAAGGAGGAGCTGGGCGGCAGCGACATCCACGGCCGCAACGGCGTGGTGTTCGACGTGGTCGACTCCGAGAAGGAGGCCTTCGACCGCACCCGCCGCTTCCTGTCCTACCTGCCGCCGTCGGTGCACCAGCTGCCGCCGCGCGCGGAGTGCGGCGACGACACCGAGCGCCGCGAGGACTGGCTGATCGAGGCCATCCCGCGCGACCGGCGCCGCCCCTACCGCATCCGCCCGATCATCAACGCTCTGGTAGACCAGGGCTCGTTCCTGGAGCTGGGCAGGGGTTTCGGCCGGTCGGCGGTCGGCGGCCTGGCGCGGCTGAACGGTTGGCCGGTGGCGGTGCTGGCCAGCGACCCGATGGTCTACGGCGGCGGCATGACCGCCGACTCCAGCCGCAAGATCGAGTGGCTGGTGGACCTCGCCGAGACGTTCCACCTGCCGGTGGTGCACCTGGTGGACCAGCCCGGCTTCGTCATCGGCGTGGAGGCCGAGAAGGCGGGCACCATGCGCTACGGTGTGCGGGCGCTCAACGCCGTTTACCAGGCGAAGGTGCCGTGGGCGTCGGTGATCCTGCGCAAGGTCTTCGGCGTCGCGGGTGCCGCGCACACCAACGCCGCGCGGGTGCACTACCGATACGCGTGGCCATCGGCGGACTGGGGTTCCCTGCCCATCGAGGGCGGCGTCGAGGCCGCGTACCGGGCCGACCTGGACGCCGCCGAGGACCGGCAGGCACTGCTGGACGAGATCACCGAGAAGATGAACGCGATCCGCTCCCCGTTCCGCACGGCGGAGGCGTTCAACATCGAGGAGATCATCGATCCCCGCGACACCAGGCCGCTGCTGTGCGAGTTCGCCGAACTGGCCGCACCGCTGCGCGCCGCGGGCCGTTCGACCTGGCACTTCCGGGGGTGACGCGATGATCAGCGCCATGAGCGGGGTGCGCGTGCTGGAGATCGCGCACTACATCGCCGGACCGCAGTGCTGCCAGATCCTCGCCGACCACGGCGCCGAGGTGATCAAGGTCGAGCCGCCGGACGGCGAGATGGGTCGCCGCGCCCAGCCGGTCCACGACGGCGACAGCCTCTACTTCGCCGCGAACAACCGCACCAAGCGCGCCATCACCCTCGACCTGCGCAGCGAGCAGGGCAAGGAGGTCCTGCACGAGCTGATCGGCCGGGCCGACGTGCTGGTGACCAACTACGCCAACGGCGTGCCGGACCGGCTCGGTTTCGGCTTCGACGAGGTACACCGGATCAACCCGCGGGCCGTGATGGTGCACATCACCGGATTCGGCCGCACCGGGCCGTATTCGTCGTGGGTGGCCTACGACGGCATCATCCAGGCGATGAGCGGGCTGGCCGACATGACCGGCGAGCCCGACGGCGCGCCGACCATCGCGGGGCCGTTCGTCGCCGACAACGTCACCGGCATGCAGGCAGCGATGGCGGCCATGCTCGGCCTGCTGGCGCGGGAGCGAACCGGCCGGGGCCAGCTGATCGACGTGGGCATGCTGGATTCGATGTTCCCGCTGCTGGCGCACCACCTGTCGGTCGCGGCGGCGGGCATCGGCGAGCCGACGCGGTGGGGCTCGGCGCTGCCGACGAACTACTCGGGGCTGTACCCGGCGGGCGACGGCTGGGTGTACATCGCGCCGATCACGCCGAAGATGTGGGAGTCCTTCAGCGCCCTGCTCGGCCACCCGGAGTGGGCGGAGCAGGAGGCCGCCGAGCGCGGCTGGCGGGTGCGGGAGCGCGAGCGGATCGACGCGCAGGTCGTCGAGTGGACCCGGGGCCGCACGAAGGCCGAGGTCGTGGCGGCGCTGCAGGCCGACGGAGTGGTGTGCGGCCCGGTGCAATCGGTGGCCGACCTGGTGTCGGATCCGCAGGTGCGGGCCCGGGGCATCGCGGTGGAGGTGCCGTTGCGCGACGGCGTGCACGCGACGGTGCCCGGCCCGGCGCTGCGGCTGGCAGACACCCCGGCCCGCTCCCCCGGACGCCCGCCGGGGCTGGGCGAGCACACCGACGAGGTGCTGGCGCAGCTCGGTTACTCGGCGGAGCGGATCAGCGCGTTGCACCGGGACAACGTCACCGGGAGGGCCTCGTGATCGACGGCCTGCTGGTGGCCAACAGGGGCGAGATCGCGCGGCGGATCATCCGGACCGCCCGCCGGCTCGGGGTGCGGACCATCGCGATCCATTCCGAAGTGGACACCGGGCTGCCCTACGTCGCCGAAGCCGACGAGGCGGTCCCGCTGGACTCGCCGCGCGACTTCCTCTCGGCGGAGGCGATCCTCGCGGTGGCGCGGAAGACCGGGGCGACGGCGGTGCATCCGGGCTACGGGTTCTTGTCGGAGAATCCGGATTTCGCCCGCCGCTGCGCGGCAGCGGGCCTGGTCTGGGTCGGTCCGTCGCCGAAGGCGATGGAGCTGCTGGCCGACAAGGCTGCGGCGCGGGCGCACATGGCGTCGGCCGGGGTTCCGGTGCTGCCGGGCAGCTCCGGGATCGCGTCGGCCGCCGAGGCCGACGCCGCGGCCTCGGAGCTGGGTTTTCCGCTGATGGTCAAGGCGGTTTCCGGTGGCGGCGGCATCGGGATGGGCATCGCTCGCGATGCCGAGTCCCTGGAACGCGCGGTGCGGACCGCGCTGTCGCGGGGCGGCAGCGCGTTCGGCGACGCCCGGATCCTGCTGGAGCGGTACGTGCCGCGCGCCCGGCACGTGGAGGTGCAGGTCGTCGGCATGCCCGACGGCTCGGTGCGCACGTTCGGCGAGCGGGACTGCTCGGTGCAGCGGCGGCACCAGAAGGTCGTGGAGGAATGCCCTTCCCCGGCCGTGGATGCCGCGCTGCGCTCCCGGCTGTGCGCGGCTGCGGTTCGGGCGGCCGAGAGCGTCGGGTACCGCAACGTGGGCACCGTGGAGTTCCTGCTCGATCCCGGCACCGGGGAGTTCTTCTTCCTGGAGGTGAACACCAGGCTGCAGGTGGAGCACCCGATCACCGAGGAGGTGCACGGCATCGACCTGGTGGAGCTGCAGCTGCGGATCGCCGCGGGAGCGGACGTCCCGGCGGACTTCCCCGCGCCGCGCGGGCATGCCGTCGAGCTGCGGGTCTACGCGGAGGACCCGGTCCGCTTCCTGCCCCGGCCCGGGCGGATCACCGGGTGGGCCGAGCCGGCCGGGGTGCGGGTCGAGTCGGGCTACGCGGCCGGCACCGAGGTGAGCCCGCACTTCGACCCGCTGCTGGCGAAGATCGTGGTGCACGGCGCCGACCGCGCGGACGCCCTGGCCCGGGCGCGGCGGGCGGTCGCGGAGTTCGTCGTGCAGGGCCCGAAGTGCAACCTGCCGTTCCTGGCCGAAGTGCTGGACGCCCCGGAGTTCGCCGCCGGGAACTACGACACCGGCGTGGTCGACCGGATCATCGCCGCCCGCTGACGGGAAGGGAACAACATGGAGATCAAGGCGGAAATGGTCGCCAACGTCTGGAAGGTGCTGGTGACCGAGGGCACGGCGGTCAAGGCCGACCAGGAGCTGGCGGTCCTGGAGTCGATGAAGATGGAGATCCCGGTGCTCAGCGAAACCGACGGCGTGGTGACCCGCCTGGCGGTCGCCGAAGGCGACGCGGTCAACGAAGGCGACCTCATCGCCGTCGTCTCCGACAAGTGAGCTGCAGGTGAAGGGCATCTTTGGTCGAGTAATTCGACACAAGACGCCCTTCACCTCACGTCAACGCACGTCGAACGCACCGGAGTGAAGCCCGCCGGTGAAGGCGCGCCAGGCGGACCGGTTGAAGGCTAATGTTCCGCCTTCGCGATCCTTGGTGTCTCGGACCCCGACGATCCCAGGTGCGAACCCGACCTCGACGCAGTCACGCTTTTCGTCGCTACGACTGGATTTCCTCCATCCGGCCAAGTTCTTCACAGTCCCCACCGCATTCTTTCCTTGCCTTGCGAATCAGTTGCAACGAACGGTCAATCGACGCCGCTGCGCCGAGAACGTGCCGCCAGGTCCGGCGGTACAGGTCGACCAGAGTCACATCATCCACGTACCTGGACTCCTCCAACAGGTCCAGACACACCATGCCGGGATGTTCCTGCAACGATTCCGGGAAAGTCATCAGCGTCCACGACTTGCCCTGCCCGCGGAAGGCCCCTGCATCGAGCGGCAAGACTTGCAGATCGACGGTGGAAGTCCGAGCAACCTCCTGGAGGTAGTCGAGCTGTTCGCGCATCACACCATTTCCTCCGCGCACCCGGTACAGCACACTTTCGTCGAGGACCACGTGCAGTTCGGCCGGACGTTCTGCCCGCATGAAGACCTGCTTGCGCTCCATCCGAGCATCAACGAGCTGTTGAATCTCGGCATCTGAGTGATTCGGGTCCGCCCGAAACACCGCCGCTGCATATTTCGGCGTCTGCAGAAGTCCTGGCACCAGCGAGGTTTCCACGATGTCGAGTCGGGCCATGTCGATTTCGAGGTTCAACCGGAGGTCGTAGTCCTCCGGGATCGGTGCCGCGCGCTTCGGCGTGCGCTTGCGCGCAACCGGGAGCAGGTCTCGCAGCTCCGGGATCTGTTCCGCCGCGCCGTAATGCTCCAGGAGTTTCTCAAGATCGGATTGCGTCGGTGCGTGGAGGCCCTTCTCCAGGTTGGCGATGGTCTGCCCGGTACGGCCGATCCGCTTTCCCGCCTGCTGCTTGGTCAATCCCGATTCCGCACGCAGTTGGGACAGCCGCAGCGCGAGGTAGTACCGGACGACCGCCGGGGATGATGTGATCACTTTGCTCCTCCTGGACACGGCAGCGAGCATCAGCAGCCTTGCGCTGACAGATCACCCGAACGGGACGCCGCGTCGCGTTGCCTGTATTGATCCCGAACTGTTTGATTTCAAAGGCAAGGTCGAGGCCGCCGGTCAAAGCAGGGCTCGACGATACAAGGCCAGGTCGCGGCTGTGTCAGCGACCCACGGAAGCGAAGGAGCGAGCATGGGCGGAACCAAGGTCGGCACCTGGGTCAGCATGGACGAGTGCTCGATCAGCTATACGGTCTGCCAGGACGAGGTCGAGTTCGAGATCGGCGGTCAGTCCGGCTTCGATCTCTTCACCACCGAGGCAGGACTCGCAAAGCTCGTCGCCAGGGCGACCGACGCCCTTCGGGAGCTCCGTGAACTCAGGGCTCAAGAGGAGCAGTAGCCGAAGGCTACGGTCTTGGACCTGTTCGGCCAGGCCAGGCCCCGTGCGTACTTTCTGTTGCTATAACAGCACAAAGTACGCACGGGCCCTGAGCAGCCGCTACCAGGCGTCGATGACGGCTCGCGCTCGGGGGTTGGTCCAGCCCGTTCGCGCTACCGGCGGGAGGGCTCGCAGCAGGAGATCCCGGGTGTCGGCCGGGTCGACGACGTCGTCGATCTCCAGGTGCATCGCCGTGTTGATCGCGCTGCCCGTTTCGTACATCTGGGCCACCAGCTCGTCGTAGCGCCGCCGGCGCTGCGACGGGTCGGCGATCGCCTCCAGCTCGCGGCGGAAGCCCAGGCGCACCGCGCCTTCCAGGCCCATGCCGCCGACCTCGCCGCTCGGCCACGCGACCGTCAACGCCGGTTTCACCATCGTGCCGCCGGCCATGGCCATCGCGCCGAGACCGTAGCTCTTGCGCAGCACCACCGTCGCCATCGGCACGGTCAGGCGCGCGCCGTGCACGAACATCCGGCCGAAGTGCCGCACCGTCGCCGTCTTCTCCGACTCCGGGCCGACCATGAATCCCGGTGTGTCGCAGAGCGAAACCACCGGCAGCCCGAACACCTCGCACAGTTGCAGCATCCGCGCCAGCTTGTCGGCGCCGTCGGCGTCGATCGCGCCGCCGAGCACCATCGGGTTGTTCGCGATGAGCCCCATCGGCCGGCCCGCGATGCGCACCAGCGCGGTGATCGTGCAGCGACCGAACTCCGGCCGCAGCTCCAGCACCGAGCCCTCGTCGCAGAGGACGTCGATCGCGGTGTGCACGTCGTAGGCGCGCTTGCGGTTCTCCGGCACCACGTGGCGCAGTCCGCGCTGGTCCGGCTCGGAGTAGTCGGTGACATCGCCCTGGAAGTAGGACAGGTAGCGCTTGGCCACCGCGACCGCTTCGGCCTCGTCCTCGACCGCCACGTCGACCACGCCGTTGGCCGTCTGCACGTCGATCGGGCCGATCTCCTCGGGGGCGAACACGCCGAGCCCGCCGCCCTCGATCATCGCCGGGCCGCCCATGCCGATGTTGGCGTCGCGGGTCGCGATCACCACGTCGCAGGTGCCCAGCAGCGCGGCGTTGCCCGCGTAGCAGCGGCCCGCCGCGATGCCGATCGTCGGAACCCGGCCGCTGAGCTCGCCCAGCGCCAGGAACGACGGGGTGATCAGCCCGCCGCCCTTGGGGATGTCGACGTCGCCCGGCCGGCCGCCGCCGCCCTCGGCGAACAGCACCACCGGGTACTGCTGCTGCCGCGCGACCTCCAGGATCCGGTCGGTCTTGCGGTGGTTGAAGTAGCCCTGCGTGCCCGCCAGCACGGTGTAGTCGTAGGCGAGCACCGCGCAGGTGCTGCGCTCCGGCCCGAACTGCGCGCCGTTGACCTGGCCGACGCCGGTTATCATGCCGTCGGCGGGTGTGTTGCGCAGCAGGTCGTCGAGCTCGCGGCGCTTGCGCTGCGCGGCGATGGCGAAGCCGCCGTACTCGGTGAACGTGCCTTCGTCGACCAGGTCGGTCACGTTCTCGCGCGCGGTGCGCATGCCCCGCGAGTGGCGTTTTTGCACCGCTTCGGGCCGGTTCTCGTCGGCCCACAGGCTCTTGCGCTCCAGCACGCGGGCCAGGTCCGGCCGGATGTGGTCGGGGTCGATGCGCTCGTCCGCGAGATCGGCGAGGCCTGGCCCGTCGTTGCCGGAGACGATCACCACCGGTTCCCCGGCGTCGACCACGTCGCCTTCCCGGAAGCGGATCTGCGTCACCTCACCACCGCTGTCCGCGCGGATGACGTGCTGCATCTTCATCGCTTCCAGCACCATCACGACCTGCCCGCGCGCGACCACGTCGCCGAGCGACACCTCCACCGCGACGACCGAGCCGCTCATCGGCGCGACGGTGGCGCCGAGGGGCGCGTCCGGCACGGCGTTCGGCGCGGCTTCCAAGAGCTCGGCGCGGTGGTTATCCACATAGGACGTCGCGCAGCGCCCGGCGGCGAACTCGTCGGTGCGCAGGATCGCCTGCTGCAGCGGGAGGTTCGTGGCGACCCCGGTGATCTGCAGCTCGTCGAGCGCCTGGACCGCCAGCCTGCGGGCCGCCGTGAATCCCGCCGCGTCGTGCACCACGATCTTGGCTAGCAGGGAGTCGAAACCCGGGTTGGTGCGGTATCCCGGATAGCCGGCCGTGTCGACGCGGATGCCGCGCCCCGCGGGCATCGCGAACCGATCGAGCACGCCCGACTGCGGCAGGACCTGCCCGTCGGCGGTCATCGTCTCGGCGTTGATCCGGATCTGGATCGCGCTGCCGCGCGGGCACGGCACCCGATCCTGGTCGAGACCGAGGTCGGCGAGGCTCGCGCCGGCGGCGATCTCCAGCTGGCTGCGCACCAGGTCCAGGCCGAGCACCTCCTCGGTGACGGTGTGCTCCACCTGGAGCCGCGGGTTGACCTCCATGAAGAAGAACTCCTGGCCGCTGACCAGGAATTCCACGGTCGCCACGCCCCGGTAGGCGGCAGCGCCGACCAGCCGGGTCGCGGCCTGCAGCACGTCCTGCCGCAGCCGCTGGTCGAGCCCCTGGGCGGGCGCGACCTCGATCAGCTTCTGGTGCCGCCGCTGCACGCTGCAGTCGCGGTCCCAGAGGTGCGCGACTGCCTGGCCGTCGCCGATCACCTGGACCTCGATGTGCCGGGCGTCGGTGAGCAGCCGTTCGATGTAGAGGTCACCGGAGCCGAACGCGGCGAGCGCCTCGGCCTCGCAGGCCCGGAACGCCTCGGCGAGCTCGTCCCGGCCGCGCACCACGCGCATGCCCCGGCCGCCGCCACCGGCGACGGCCTTGATCACCGCCGCGCCGCGCCCGCGCGAGAGGTCCGGTTCGAGGGTGTCCAGGAAGCGTTCCATGCCGGCGAGCGTCGCCACCGCCGTGCCGGGCAGCGTCGGGATCTCCAGTTCGGTGGCGAGCGCGCGGGCTTTCGCCTTGTCGCCGAAGAGTTCCAGCGCGCTCGGGTCCGGGCCGACGAAGGCGATGCCCGCGTCGGCGCAGGCCCTGGCCAGGGCGGGGTTCTCCGAGAGGAACCCGTATCCGGGGTGGATGGCCTGGGCGCCGGTCTTGCGGGCCGCTTCGATGATCGCGGCGACGTCGAGGTACGCGGCGGCGCCGTTCTGGGGCAGCGGCACGGCCTCGTCGCAGCGGGCCACGTGCAGCGAGTCGGCGTCATCCGCCGCGTGCACGCCGACCGTGCCGACGCCCAGCACCGCGGCGGCGCGGAAGACCCGCAACGCGATCTCGCCCCGGTTCGCGACCAGCAACGTCCCGAACGGCTCCCCGATGCCCATCCACGCCTCCTCCGCGCCGCACTGCGCCTGCCGGACCGCACCGATGCATACCGACCAGTCGGTTCCTGGCGTCCAGCCTCGTGAAGAACCAGGCGGGTGTCAACACCGGGACTTCCCGGCGGATCAGGAGCGGCGCTGGTCGCCGGCGAGGAGCCCGGCCATCGCGGCGCTGATCCCCAGCCCCGTCAGGATCTCGATGTAGAGGAACTGGCCCTGCGGGTTCACCTCGAAGAAGACGTGCTCGCCCTGCTCGGTGATCTTCAGGTCGACGGTGCCGAAGCGGAGGCCGAGCGCGCGCATCAGGCCGAGCAGCCGTTCGCGCACTTCCGGCGGCAACGCGTGCGGGTGGCACGGAGCGTCCAGGTCGAGCCGGGAGTCCAGGTCCGATCGTCCCTCGGCCGTGTCGATGCGCGCGGCGAAGACCTGGCCGCCGACCACGGTGACGCGCACGTCGCTGGGGCCGGTGATCTCCTCCTGGAAGATCGTCGGCGCGAGCGGGAGATCGGGCAGCGCCGTTCGGTCCGCGTCAGCCCAGCGCCGGGTGTCGACGAAGTGGTTCGCGGGGGCGCTCATGGCCTTGTGCACGACCCGCCCGCGGTGGCGTTCGAGGAAGCCTTCGAGACGATCCGGATCGTTGGTGATCAGCGTTTCGGGAACGCGGAGACCCGTTCGCCGCGCCAGTTCCAGCTGACGGGGTTTCGTCGCGGCGAGCTGCCCCAGTAGTGGGTTGATGCTGCGGCACTTCAGGCCGAGGAAGATGCCGTTGAGGGCGTCCTGCCACTCGTGCCGCACGAACGCCCGGTCGTCCGCGTCGCCGACGTCCGGCGGAATGGCGACCTCGTGGAACCGCCGGTACCAAATCGCCTCGACGGCCCCGAAATCGACCACGCGCCCATCGGCGGCGGTGATGCGCGGGGCGATCCCCGCGCGGCCTATCGGATACGAGAGGAATTCGTCCGCCGCGAGAGTGCTCATGTCGAGGATCGCCACCGGCTTCCCGCGCCGCCGGAGGCGATCCGCGACCACGCGCGCGTGCACGTCGTGCGGACTGGAAACGACGAGGATCACCGGGGCGGATCCAGCCCGTGCCGCCGGAGGAATTCCTTTTCCTGGGCACGGAATCGGTCTGCCGGCACCTCGTCGACCGAGGTCCGGCAGGCGATGGCGAACGGCCGGCGCGGCGGGAACAACCAGTTGAGGTAGGCCGCGCCCGGCGACACCCCCCACAGCCCGGCACCGCGGCGGAGTTCGAGCCGCACGCGGATGCCGAAGCGCGGCGAGGGCTCGCCGGGAGCCGGAACTTCCGCGATGGCAACCAGATCGTCCGGATCCAGGTCCAGGCACAGGTCTCCGACCACGATCCGCAGCATCCCGGACGGTGCGCCGAGCAGGATTCCGTCCAGCCGGCACGACGTTCGCCGGTCCGCGCGCGGCACGCGTTCGAGCCACCGCCGGAGCGGAGACCGCGAGTTCACATCGGCCTGCAGCAGTAGTCGTCGGTGGCGTCATACCCCTGCGCGGACGTGCAGGTCGCGGTGTCGCCGCAGCGCATCGCCCGCAGCACCACGCCGTCGGAGTCGCTCGCGGCGACGGCGGCGTCCTGCGCGAAATCCTCCGTTCGACGCAGGTATTCGATGTGGTCGGCGTTGCGGACCACGACCGTCACCGCCTCCGCCCTGCCGAAGATCGGGTGGAGCTCCTCGATCTCCTTTACCGGGATGGCGACGACACCCGATTCGATCGCGAGGTGGATGTTGCCGTCATCGCGGCTCACCGGCCGCCCTTCCAGCACGACTCGCTTCCACAGGTCGGAAGACTGCTTGTCGAGCCGCTCCAGCAGTTCCGAAAGTTCGTTGGTCTTCTGCGCGCTCATGACGATCCCCCTGAGACGCTTACACGACTCCCAGAGCGGGATGCTGACCACAGCGCCACCCCGCGACGACTACGGCCGTCCGCACCTGGGGTCGAGACCATCGTAAACCCGGACCAGCACACCCGAAATGCCCGATTGACCGGGAAAACCCCGTGTTTGCACCAGAAAAGGAACGGTCGGCCACCGCACGTGACGACTCGCGCCGAACGCGACCTCGTTCCACATCGGCCGACCACACCGCGTGGTCGGCCAGGAGCGGGTGGTCGGGGCCGGCCACGACCACCCGCACGCGTCAGCTCTCCCCCGACTCCAGGCGGTAGGGCTCGGGAGCTAAGCAGACCGCGGACGCCGGGTTGAACCTCGCTCCACCAGCTCGGGGCTGAGCAACCGGGTCTTGCGCGGTCCGGCCGGATCGGCGATGCGTTCGAGCAGGTAGTCCACGGCGGTGGCACCCACTTCCTCGGCGGGCAGCCGGAGCGTTGTCAAAGCGGGCTCCAGGTACGCCGCGAACGGGTGGTCGCCGTACCCCACGACCATCACGTCGTCCGGCACGGTCAGGCCGCATTCCCGCAGCGCCTTGAGAATGCCGAGCGCGAAGTAGTCGTTGCCCGCGACGATGAGATCGGGGAAGTTCTGCGCGGTGATCAGGTTCGCCGCCATCTGGTACGCGTCGTCCGGCCGCCACGGCAGGCTCGCGCCCGCCGTGCGCCGGGTCTGCACCTTGATCACCAGCGAGCGCTGCTGATCGATCTCAGCGGATTCCAGCGCACGCCGGAACCCGGCGATCCGCGCCTCCGTCGTGCTGATCCGCAGATCCTCTTCGAACAGCCAAGCCCGGGCGATCCCGCCGGAAACGCGCTCGACGGCATCGGCGATCCCGGTTCCGGCGTCGATGCCCACGAAGTCGAAGCCGAACTCGGGGATGTCCCGGCTGACGAAGACCACGGGGACCTTCGCGGCCGCCAGCCGGGACCAGCTGTCGCCCTTGTCCTGCACTGGAATCCCGATGAGTCCATCGACGCCGTAGGTCAGCAGCTGCTGGACCGCCTCCTCCTCGTTCCCCTCCGACTCCTCGGTGACCAACAACAGCACCGAATAGCCGGACCTGCGGCAGCGCTGCTCTACGGCCGAGATCAACGCGGCGTAGAACGGGTTGGAGGGATTGGTGATGACCAGGCCGATGACCATCGTCCGGCCGGACACGAGCGAGCGGGCCTGGCTGTTGGGGACGTAGCCGAGCCGGCTGGCTTCGGCCCGGATGGCGTTGCGGGTCTGCTCACTCACCTGGCTCTTGCCGGCGAGCGCGCGCGAGACCGTGTTGACCGACAGACCGACCTTGTCGGCAACATCCTGAAGCGTCACGCGCCGCGAACGAACCATGAACTCCCCTACACCAAACCCAGCCAGCTGCTCAGCTCTTGCCGACCAGGTAGATCCGCACCGTCGCGGCCGGCTCCGGACCGGTCACTCGACAGCTTAGCCGCAGCCACTGCCCGAACCCGGTGACCAGCCAGCTCGTGACACCGACCGAGTCCACCCGGTGCCGCACGTCGTCGAGATCGCACCAGTGCAAGCCGTCCGGCGAGATCTGCGTGATGAACTCCAGACTCGTATCGTCCCCGTCGAACTCCAGCGCGTGGACGAAGAAGCGGGCCTCGCCGGCCCACGGCAGTTCGTAGGGCTCAGTGGTGAACGACGTGCGCACCTTGGCCTTGCGCTCCAGAACCGCCGTCGTCGTTGATCGCATCGAGAGCATGTCACCAGTCCACCGAGATGAGGACCGAGTCGAGGAACAGGAAGTTCCGGACATCGGCGTGGGTGCGTACGGAGAAGTAGAAGTTCA
Organism: Saccharopolyspora shandongensis; assembly: GCF_900106995.1. Lineage (GTDB taxonomy): Bacteria > Actinomycetota > Actinomycetes > Mycobacteriales > Pseudonocardiaceae > Saccharopolyspora > Saccharopolyspora shandongensis. Next base: position 10,614 of record NZ_FNOK01000029.1, on the reverse strand, counting down.
GCAGGTTGTCCAGCGTCCGGTACCGATCCGGGTACACCGGGACCGGGACGTCCCGCATGTCCATGATCTTGTCGTTGATCTGCAGTTCGACGTTCGTCCTGGACTCGGTGTCGATCTGCCAGCGCAGGTAGTGCCAGTTGATCTTGGTCGGGACCTCGTTGACGCACAGGTCGAGGGGCTCGCCGAAGGTGCGCCAGTCGTTCGGGTCCGGCGCGGTGAAGTCGCTGGCGTAGGGCAGCGCGAACTTGCCCTCGAAGTGGTCCCTCGGGGTCGGCTCGGGCACGGTGGGGTACATCCACCGCTGGGTCATCTCGTTGTCCATGTTGGTGTTCTGGTAACGAGCGACGTTGTGGTAGCGCACCCCGTTGTCGGCGCAGATGTCGGTCGCCACGGTGAACGCGCCGAACTCCGCCTCCGAGGGGTGGTGGTTGCCGTCCCAGCTCACCGCCCGGGCCGACTGCCGCGGCGCGCCGACGTTCGCCTCCGCCTTGAACGCGAAGTGGGTCTCGATCTGCACCAGTCCCCGCCCGGCCATCGTCAGCCGGCGGATGGCGACAGCCGTGTGCCCCTTGTGCGGGCGGGTGGCGAGCTTGAGTGCGTAGTCTCCGCTGAGAGTGCCGTGCGTACCCACGTCGAAGAACGAACACGTGGACAACTGCGGCGGACGGAAGTCCCACATGTGGTCGTCGACCGTGTCGAGATCACCGGTCCCGTCGTAGTTGCCGAGCAACTCCGTCCACCCGTGCGTGCTCGAGTCGAACTTGTCGTAGCAGAGGACGCGCGGCAGCGGGTTGAACTTGGACAGCTCCACGTCGTGCCCAGGAGGAAAGGAGCGCTGGGCACCCTCCCGCCGAACTGAGGCGGTGGTCATCTGATCTCCATCTCGTGTCGTGTTCGAGGCCATCAACATTAACGTTCATGTCGATGAACGAGAGGCTAACCCCTTGTTCTGCCGGATGTCCAGCCGTACTCTCATCGATCAACATGAACGTTTAGGGCTCTTCTGCTCCGCTACGTGAGGTACTCGATGGCACGAAGAATCAGCCGAGCGACGGTCGCTTCCACGATCGGCACAGCTCTGGAGTGGTACGACTTCTCCCTCTACGGCACGGCCGCCGCACTCGTGTTCCCGGCCGTGTTCTTCCCAGCGGGCGACGGCTTCGCCGCCACGTTGTCCTCGCTGGCGACCTTCGCGGTCGGCTTCCTCGCACGTCCCGTCGGCGGCGTGCTCATCGGCATCATGGGCGACCGCATCGGCCGCCGGACCATGCTGTTCCTGACGCTGGTGCTGATGGCGATTTCCTCAACGCTGATCGGCTGCCTGCCCAGCTATGCGAGCATCGGCGTCGCCGCGCCCATCCTGCTCATCGCCCTCCGCGTCCTGCAAGGCATCGGCGCGGGCGGCGAATACGCCGGCGCGATGCTGATGTCGGCCGAGCACGCCGACCGCCGCTCACGAGGTCTGAACGCCAGCGCTCCGACGCTCGGCAACGCGGTCGGGGCGCTGATCGCCACGGGCGCCTTCGGGCTGACCGCCGCGGTCATGTCCGAAGAGCAGTTCCTCTCCTTCGGCTGGCGGATTCCCTTCCTGATCAGCTGCTTCATCGGGGTCGCCGGCCTGCTCATCCGCCTGAAGATCTCCGACAGCCCCGAATTCCACGAAGCCAAGGAGGACAACGGCGTCTCCCGGACGCCCCTGCGCGACCTGCTGACGACCTCCCGCCGTCAGGTCTTCGCAGGCATGCTCATCAGCGTCGCCCCGAACGTCATCAGCTACGTGCCGTCGGTCTACGCGCTGACCTACCTGGCCAAGAACGTCGGCGCACCGGCGTGGATCGGGCTCACCGGCATCGTCATCGCCAACCTGGTCAAGCTGGTGACCGTACCCACCGCGGGATGGCTGTGCGACCGGTTCGGCCGGCGGCCGGTGATGATCACCGGCTCGGCCGCCGGCGCGGCGATGTTCTACCCCTTCTTCGTCATGCTCGACACCGGCACCCCGGTACTGGTGTGGGCCGCCTTCGTCCTCGTGTTCACGCTCTGCAACGACCTGACCCTCGCCTCCCAGGCGACGATGCTGTCGGAACTCTTCGACGTGCGGTACCGCTACACCGGAGTCACCTTCAGCCGTGAACTCGTCGGCGCGGTGGTCGGCGGCTGCCTGCCGTTCGTCGCGGCGCAGCTGAGCGAGTGGACCGCCGGTTACTGGAGCATCGTCGTTCTGTGTTCGGCGCTGTGCCTGCTTTCCACACTCGGCGCTCTGCTGGTCGTGGAGCCGGAACACTTGCGGTTCAAGGGAAATCCTTCCTACGCCGAAGCCTGAGAACTCACTACTGGTGCGTGATGGGCACTTTTCACCAACCAGCTTGACGAAAAGTGCCCATCGGCTACCTTGACGCCCACTCGGATTCATCGGTGGCCCTTATGTTTTGCTCGCATTATCCTGCGCACGCAAGGGAGAACCCGTGTCACGCATCAAAATGCTCTGCCTGTCCACCGGTTTGGCCGTCACGGCCGCCACTGGAATCGGGGGCTTCTCCACCGCAGCAGCGAACCCGGATCCGGCCCAGCTCACCGCACCTGCGGCCACTGTGGAGAACGACCCGATGAAGGCCTGCACGAACGCCGAAGAGGCACCCGTGCGAACCACGGCCGTGTTCAACGACCCTGCGGCCGGCGAACCGGCGACGATCATGAGCCGGCTGTGCTCACTCATCAAGCAGGCACCGGCCGGATCCCGGATCCGGATCGCCCACTTCGTGGTGAGCGGCAAGGCGGGGGCCGACTTCGCCGAGGTGCTCAGCGACGCCCACCGTCGCGGCGTCCAGATCCAAATGGTGCTCGACGGCTGGCAGGACGACAAACCCCCGGCGCAGGCCATCCTGGCGGAACTCGGCACCGATCAGGAGCAGCTCTCCTGGCTCCACGTGTGCAGCAACATCTCGCCGGAGGGCAACACCTCCTCCTGCCTGGGCACCAAGGGAAACCACAACAAGTTCGCGCTCTTCTCCGAGACGGGAGGACAGCGGAACGTGGTGATGCAGTCGTCGTCCAACCTCACCGACGTCAACTCGCGGACCTACTGGAACAACGCCGTCGTTCTGCGGGACAACCCGCAGCTCTACCGCGTGTACGACCGGTACTTCACCGAACTCGCTGCGGAGAAGCGCACGTCCGCCACCATGGGGACCTTCCACACCGGCATGCCCGAGGGCCCGGTCGACGTGTACTTCTCGCCAGTACCCCAGGGGGACCCCGTCACCGAGCAACTCGCACGTGTCCGCTGCACGCCGGCCACCCGGATCAGCGTGGGGATGTCCGAGATCGACGACACCCGCCTGGCCGCGGTGGAACAGCTGGTCCGCCTGTCCAACGCCGGTTGCCAGGTCCGCATGGTCCACGGCAGCCTTGAACCCAAGGGGCAGGCGCTGATCGACGCCACGCCCGCCATCGAGGTCCGCAAGCTGAAGAACGAGACCCTGCCCGGCACCGTCCACTCCAAGTACGTCGTGGTCGACCACGGTCGCAGCGGTGCTGCCGCCGGCTGGGTGAGCACCGGCAGCCAGAACTGGACGCATACGTCGCTGCGCCGCAACGACGAGGCCACCCTCACGTTGCACCAGCCCGCCATGGTCGCGGCGTACTCAGCCGCCTTCGACCGGATGTTCAGCAGCGCCGAACTGGCCGAGTGAGGCCGCCTCGGTCACGCGATCGCCCCGGACGATGCGGGACGTGCCCTCCGATGCAGGAGGACACGTCCCTCGTGGCGTGCCCCAGGACGTAACCGGATCAGCGAGCGGGGCCGCGCACCGCCCCCGATGGCGTCCGCGCGGGGCGGTCGACAAGTGGTCGGAGAAGCGATGAGCGCCACCTTCCAGATCGACGACCGGCCGACCGAAACGGGTCCGGCTGCCGCCGGGAACCCGTTCCCGCGGACCAGGTTCCCCGAGCGCGCTCAAAGAGCCCCTTCGCCGCTCACCTGATCAGTGGTCCTGCTCCAGGTGGTAGAGCTCGGGGAGGTTGACCACGATCGCCTCCTGCGTGCTGCGGGCGATCACCACCTCCGCCGGGTCGTTCGGGTCCGGGTTCTCCTCGCGGTGCGGGACGAACGGCGGCACGAAGATGTAGTCGCCCGGTTCCGTCTTGATCCGCACCTCCTCGGTGCCGTCGTGGAAGACGAACTCGGGGTGGCCGCTGACCACGTAGATCGCCGTCTCCGACTCGCCGTGGTGGTGGTTGTCCGAGGCCGTCGACGGGCCGACGTGCGTCTCGCCCATCCAGATCCGCTCCGAGCCGACCAGGTCGCCGCTGATCGCCGCGAGCCGCCGCATGCCCTCCGTCTGCGCCGTCTTGTTGTCCAGATCGGCGGCCCGGACGTGGTGCAGCCGGGTGCGCAGCGAGCGGCGCTGCTCCTCGGACACCCGGGTCGGCAGATCGGGGTGGAACGCGTCGTGCTGGGTCATCAGAATCCTTCTCCCTTGTTCACCGATCGCCGACCAGCGGCGCCCCGTCGAGGAACTCGCCGACCTGCCGGCCGAGTTCGCGCCACACCTCGGCGCCGGGTGAATCGTTGTGCACCGAGGTAACCTCACCCTCCACCGCGCGCACAACCTCGCCGATCGTGATTTCGCCTGCCGGTCGCGCCAGCGAGTAGCCCCCGTCGCAGCCGCGCTGGCTGGTGACCAGCCCGGCCCGCCGCAGCTCGATCATCAGGTTGACCAGCGAGTTCAGCGGGATGCCCTGCCGCCGGGCGATCACCTCGCACTTGACCGGCTCGGGGCCGCCGCCCGCCAGGTCCCGCAGCGCCCGCACCGAGTAGTCGGTGCGCGCCGAGATGTGCACCGGAGCCGACCGGCGAGCCCGCGGTGCGGCCGGCGTCTCGGGCAGCAGCACCGCGCCTTTGGCGACCTCCTCGCAGAACAGCACGATGCGCGCGGCCACGCTGCGGTGGAACTTGTCGTTGAGGATGTCGTGCACGCCGTCCTTGAACACCGCGACCGAGCTCTGCGGGTGCTTGGCCGCCAGCGACGTCACCGGGGCGACCGGTGCGAGCGTGTCCGCATCGCCGTGCAGCAGCAGGGTCGGCACGTCCGGCAGCCGCTTCGGCGGCTCTGGGACGTCGTCGCCCAGCCGGCCCCACTGGAACTCCGGGTCGTTCTGCAGCAGCTCGCGGTGCACCGGGCACGATGTGCGCACCCCGATCTCCTCGTCCCGGTCGGCGGGCTGCTGCCCCGGCGCGAGCGGGGTGCCCGCCAGGATCAGGCCGTCCACCTCGACCTCCAGCGCGAGCGCCCAGGCGCGCAGCGCCCCGACATCGGTGCCGGCCAGGAATCGCGCCGCCCCGGGCCGGAACCACGTCCCGGGATCGGTGTCCGGGTCCGGCACCACCACGGCGTAGCCGTCCGCGGACAGCCGCCGGCCGAAGCGCTGGTAGACGGCGGGGTTCTCGCCCCTGCCCGGCAGCACCACCACGGTGCCGCGGCAAGGCCCGTCCGGCTCCCAGTTCCGGGTCATCTCAGGCTCCTCTCACTCGCCGGGGTACAGATCCCGCTCGCAGGCCTTCGCCACGTCCACCTTCTCGCGCAGCACGCCCGCCTGGAGGTAGCGATCCGCCACGGCCTGCAGGTCGGCGACCACATCATCGGTCAACGGCCGGACCTCCTGCTTGGTCCGGGTCAGGATCTTCTGCGCCACCGGCGGTTCCAGCGACGTCAGCTTCTCGTAGACGCGCTGGTACTCCGCGGGATGCTCGTCGCTCCACCGCCACGCCGCCTCGAACCGCCGCATCGCGTCGGCCAGCGCCTCGCGCTTGAGCGGATCCGCCGCGGACGCGGTCGACACCGACAGGATGCCGTTGCGGCCGTTGATGCCTTCGCCGTCGCGGATCACCCGCGCCCCGGCGCTCTCCGCGATCGCCAGGTACGGGTCGAAGGTCGCCCAGGCGTCGATGTGCCCGGCGCTGAAGCCCGCCTGCGCGTCGGTCGGCAGGCTGAAGGTGATCTGCACGTCCTGCTGCGTCAGCCCGGCCTCCTCCAGCGCGCCGAGCGCGGTGTAGTGCGAGACGCTGCCTGGCGCGGTGGAGACCACGAGGTGCTTGCCGCGCAGGTCGGCGACGGTGCGGATCGGCGATCCCGGCGGCACGATGATCGCCGTCGCCGCCGGGGACGCCGCGGTCGCCACGGCCGGTCGCGCCGGCACGCCACCGGCGATGGCCTGCACCGTGGGCGCGTCCGCCGCGGTCGCGGTGTCCACGTCGCCGGAGCGCATGGCCTCGAAAAGCGGTGCCGCGCCTTGGAAGTTGGCCCAGCGGATCTTGTACGGGGCGTCCTCGAACGCCCCGGATGCTTCCACCCTGGCTCGCAGCCCGCCCGCCTGGTCGCCGAGCACCAGGGTCACGTCGGACAGCGACTTGGGCGAGCTGCCCCCGGCGCAGCCGGCCACGGTGAGCAGCACCGCGGCCAGCACCGACACCAGGATTCTGGTCGTACGCACTTCGTTGTCTCCAGTCTCAGTCGAGCAGATCCGGCTGCTCGTGCACGATCTCTTCGAAGAGCGGGGCGAAGGTCACCCAGCCCGGGTCGCGGTGCTGCTGGTACTGCTGCCTGGTGTGCCGCGCGATCTCGTGCGGGATCGGCTGCAGCTGCCCGGCCGCCTGGGCGACGACCTGCACCTTCGAATTCCGCTCGGCGGCCACGTACAGCGACACCGCCTCCTCCAGGCTGCGGCCGACGGTGAGCAGCCCGTGGTTGGCCAGGATCGCCAGCCTGCGCTGCCCGAGCGTGGCGGCGATCCGGCGGCCCTCCTCCAGGTCGAGCACGACCCCGGAGAAGTCCGGCACGATCACGTTGTCCTCGTAGAACTGGGCGCTGTCCTGCGAGATGGGCAGCAGTTCGGTGCCCAGCGCGGCGAGCGCCTTGCCCCAGATGGAGTGGCTGTGCGCGGCCGCGTCGACGTCCGGGCGGGCCTGGTGGATCTGCGAGTGGATGGCGAACGCGGCCTGGTTGACCGGGAGGTCCCCGTGCACGATCTCGCCGTCGTGGTTGACCAGCAGCAGCTCGGACGCCTTGATCCGGCTGAAGGCCCGGCCCAGCGGGTTTACCCAGAAGTGGTCCGGCAGCTCCGGGTCGCGGACCGTGATGTGCCCGGCGGCGCCCTCGCTGTAGCCGAGCTTGCCGAAGATCCGCAGCGCCGCGGCCAGCCGCTGCTTGCGGAACCGGCGCTCGTCCTCGACATCCTCGAAGACCGGGCGGGCGGGGAAGCTGTTCTGCCGCGGGGAAAGCGACCGAGCGAACTCGGATCGCCCGGATGCGACGGTGGTCATGTGTTCTCCATAAGGTTGTTGGTGTCTCGGCGCCGATCGATGGAGATTTCGCGCGAATCGCCGTTCGGCACGCCTGGCAGGCGGCGATTTCGCGCGAAATCGCCGCACCGCGGGTCAGGCGGCGACGCGGCGGGCGATTTCCTGGCGTACCAGCGGGATCAGCTCGCGGCCGTAGTCGACCGCGTCGTCGAACGGGTCGTAGCCGCGGATCAGCAGCGTCGTCACGCCGATGTCGACGTAGTCCAGCAGCGCCGCCGCCACCGTCTCCGGGGTGCCCACCAGCGCCGTGGAGTTGCCCGCCGCGTTGGTGGCCGCCGCCGTGGGCGTCCACAGTGCACGGTCGTGCAGCTCGCCCGCCGCTGCGGCGGCGAGGAGTCGCTGCGAACCGACGTTGGCGACCTGCCGGCCCGGGTTCAGCGTCTTCGGCCCGGTGAAGGACGCCAGCCCGCCGCGCGCCGCGTTGATCCGGTCGAGGATGCGGTGCGCCCGCTCCCACGCCTGCTCCTCGGTCGCGCCCAGGATCGGCCGGAACGACACGCTGATCCGCGGCGGTTCCGCCCGTCCCGCCGCCGCGGCGGCCTGCCGGACCGCGGCGATCTGCTCGGCGGTCTGCGCCAGCGGCTCGCCCCACATCGCGAAGACGTCGGCGTGCTTGCCGCCGACCCGCAGGGCGGCCGCCGAGGAACCACCGAAGTACAGCGGAATCCCCGGCTGCCGCACCGGGCGGACGGCCGCGTTGTAGTCCTCGAAGCGGTAGTGCTCGCCGGAATGGCTCACCGGTTCCTCGGCGGCCCACACCCTGCGGAGGACGTCCAGGTACTCGTCGGTCCGCGCGTAGCGCTCCTCCTTGCCCAGGTAGTCGCCGTCGCGGCGCTGGTCCGCGTCGTTGCCGCCGGTGATGATGTGCACCGCGATCCGGCCGCCGGTGAGGTGGTCGGCGGTGGCGAAGGTGCGGGCCGCCAGCGTCGGGGCCACGAAGCCCGGGCGGTGCGCGATCAGGAATCCCAGCCGCTCGGTGTGCGCGGCGGCGTAGGCGGCGAGCTGGGTGTTCTCCGGGCTGCTCGACCCGTAGCCGATCAGCACCCGGTCGAACCCGGCCGCCTCGTGGGCCTGGGCGAACTTCCGCAGGAACGCCGGGTTGACCGCCGGTCCGTCCGCGGCGTGGATCTCCGAGACGTGCTGCGCCCCGATCATCCCGATGAACTCGACGGTCATGAGGAACTCCTCTCTCCGGTCCCGACGCCCAGCCAGGACAGCAACTCCGCGCGCAGCGCCAGGAAGGCCGGGTCGGTGACATCGCGCGGGCGGTCCAGGTCCAGCACCTGGTCGTAGCCGATGCGGCCGTCGCGCATCACCAGCACCCGGTCGGCCAGCAGCAGCGCCTCCTCCACGTCGTGCGTGACGAGCAAGATCGCGCAGCCGTGGCGCTGCCACAGCTCGCCGACCAGCTGCTGCGCCTTGATGCGGGTCAGCGCGTCCAGCGCCGAGAACGGCTCGTCCAGCAGCAACAGGTCCGGTTCGCGCACCAGCGCACGCGCCAGCGACGCCCGCTGCGCCTCGCCGCCGGAGAGCACCTTCGGCCAGACGTCCACCCGGTGGCCGAGGCCGACCTCCTCCAGCGCGGCCACCGCCCGCTTCTTGTCCGGGCGACCGGACAGGCCGAGGATCACGTTGCGCCACACGCGTTTCCACGGCATCAGCCGCGGCGCCTGGAACGCCACCGCGCGCCGCACGGCCACCTCGACCTCGCCGGTCACCTCGCGGTCGAGGTCGGCCAGGATCCGCAGCAGCGTGCTCTTGCCGCAGCCGCTCGGGCCGAGCAGCGCCACGAACTGGCCGGGCTCGATCTCCAGGTCGAGGTCGTCGAGCACGGTGCGGTCGCCGAAACGCCGGCTCAGGCCGCGCACCGAGGCGGGTTTCACTACGCTCCGCTGAACGCCGGTCGCCATGCCAGCAAGGTCCTTTCCAGCAGTCGGACGATGAAGTCGGCGACGAGGCCGAGGAGTGCGTACAGCACCAGGCAGACCACGATCACGTCGGTCTGGAAGAACTCGCGGGCCATGTTCATCTCGTAGCCGATGCCCGCGGTGGCGTTGATCGTCTCGCCGAAGACCAGCGCCAGCCACGCCGAGCCCAGCGAGTACCGCAGCCCCACCAGGGCGTTGGGCATCGCGGCGGGCAGGATGATGTGCCGCACCTGGGCGAACCAGCCGAGCCCGAGCGTCTTGGCCGCCTCCACCAGGCCCGCGTCGACGTTGCGGATGCCGCCGTAGATGTTCATGTACAGCGGGAAGATCACGGCCAGCGCGATCAGCACGATCTTGGGCTGCTCGCCGATGCCGAACCAGATGATCAGCAGCGGGATGAGGCCGATCACCGGCACCGTGCGCAGCATCTGCATCGGCGCGTCGATGAGGTCCTCGCCGCGGCGGAACAGGCCGGACAGCGTCGCCAGCACGATCGCGACGCCGACGCCGATCACCAGGCCGGCGCCGACGCGTTGCAGCGAGGCGGCGATCGCCTCCTGCAGCCGCCCTTCGTCCCACATCTCCACGGCGGTCCCGGCGACCGTGGCGGGCGACGCGAGGGTGTCGTCGCTGAGCACGCCGGTGCTGCTGAGGGCCTGCCAGAGCACCACCAGCGCGATGGGGCTGATCAGCTTGAAAATCCAGCGGGGAACGCGGTTTTCGCGCCGCGCGGTGCGGGTTTGCACGGTCGTGACGGGGATCGGATCTCGATCGGTCGGCGCGCCGGTGGGCGCGCGTTCGGTGGATACAGTCATCTGCACTCTCCGGAGGGCATGAGGGCGCAGCACGGCCACGACGGATGGGCCGCGCTGGAGGATCACCGGAGCCCCGGTTCCGCTGCTCAGGTGCCGTGCGCACTTTTTGCTGCTATGGCGACGAAAACCACGCACGGGTGTTGACCAGCGGAGACGCTGTGCGGGGGGGTGTCCCTATGTGGTTGTCAAGCCGCAGCGGGCGCGGCGTCTGGATGGGGGTGCCGGTAGTAGGTCTTGTTGCGGAGCATGGCGAACAGGACGTCGCAGCGGCGCCGGGCCAGGCAGATCAGCGCGGCGTTGTGTTTCTTCCCTTCATCGCGTTTCCGCTGGTAGTAGGTCCTGCTGGTGGGATCGGACAAGGCCGCGAACGCAGCCAGGAAGAACGCTCGTTTGAGTTTGCGGTTGCCGGTTCTGGCCGGGTGTTCGCCCTTGATGGAGGAGCCCGAACTGCGGGTGACTGGGGCGATTCCGGCGTAGGCGGCGAGGTGGGCGGAGGACTTGAAGCTGGAGG